>CBDDKW010000013.1:0-215039 GCA_965230425.1 Gammaproteobacteria bacterium
GCATTCGGAATAATTCTGCATGACTGCATCTGTACACAATTGCCTGTGATATTCAGTAATTTGATACTGAGGTACAATCCAAACACAGTCTTTTCTTATTATAGAAATATTTGGTATGTCGATTTTATACTGCTCATAAAGACTGCGACTTGTCTGCGTTAGCTGCGTATGGAATGCTGAGCGACCAATGGGGACATCTAACCCTGCTGAATGAAAGCTGGCACCTTGGGTAGAGGTATCTTTATCAATCAGTGCAATTTTCCAGTGTGGATACTTAGCTCTTGCCTGATAAAAAACATTTGCACCTACGATGCCTGCGCCTATGATTGCTAAATCAAAAATAGTATCTTTCATTATCAGTCCCACCATAGAGATAAAATTTTCAGCGGGATATCGGTATTATTATAAATTGTGTGTTTTTTGCATGGTTCAAAATATAATAAGTCATCTTTTTCAACATCATAGTTTTTGTGGTCATAGGTTAAAATACCTGAGCTTTCTAGAATTACCCATATTTCTTTGTCATGATGCTGATCAACCTTTGATTGGATCCCACTTTCCACTGTAAAAATCGATGCCTGAAAGGGATTATTCTCAGGCTGGAGTAAAATGCGTTTAACGCGTGTACCCGCAACTGATATATGGGACTCTTGAGTGCGTAAAAATGGAATTTTCATACACACTCCTAAGCCGCTGATAATATTTTATCAGCATATGCTTTACTATGAATATTTGCTCTACCCATAATATGCTGTTGGGTATGCGTTTCATAAATGTCTTTACCAGCTAGTGAATTAACAATGAGAGAGTTTTTCCAAGCTGCCAAACTTAAATTTGGATCAGCAACACCGTGTGTATTTTTACAGGCATTTTGGATAAATATTTTATTTGTTTTACTATGTTGCCAATTGATTGAATAATCAAAATTAATAGACCAGTCTTTTGATTGGTTACCTAATAAAGTTTCTAAGAATGATGGAATATTAGAGCGATAGCCTGTGGCTAAAATAATGATATCTACAATGTTTTGGCGATATTCGTTTAAATCTTGATCGAATGACTTGATATTATAGGATTTTCCATTTTCTTCGACACTCAGTAAATTATGATCCGAAGCAAGTTCGAATGTTGTTTCCTCAGGATGTAAATACTTTAATTCATACAACTTATTGTAAATAGCATCTACAAATTCTTGCGTGATACCATCACTAGTTAAATGTTGTTGTGCCAGCTTTGATTGGCGCATCTCCAATGGGAGCTCATAAAAATATTTGACATAATGTGGTGTGTAATATTCATTAGCAAAGCAGCTATCATCAAGTGGTTGGAAATTTTGCCGTTTAGATAACCACAAGATATTAGCTGGTTTTTTTCGTTGTGAAATAATTGAATCAAAAACTTCAGCACCGCTTTGACCCCCACCAATAATAGCCACTCTTTTATTTGAAAAGTCGATATTTTTGGCATAATAATTGAAATCGTGATTATGGAAAAATGTTTCATTCAAAAATTGCGCAAATTGCTGGGGTATATATGGTTTTATACCTGTACCGATGGCAATATGTTTTGCATAAACTTCCTGGTTATTACTAATAACCTTAAAACCTTGCTTCCCATAATTAATATCTATAATTTCTTCGCCAAAAATTAGATTTGGTATTTTATGTGACGTCCATTGAAGGTAGTTATTAAATTCGCATCGTGAAACAGTATCTTTTTTACAATTTAAAAATTGGTAAATACGCCCCTGTTCTACTAGGTATGCCAAGAATGTATAGGGATTTGTTGGATCAACACAGGTTGCCAAATCTTTTAGAAAATGAACTTGTAATTTTGCATTATCAAGCTGCATCCCCTCATGCCAATTAAATTCAGATTTTTTATCAAAAAATGTATATGTGAAGTTATCGGTTTTATTTAACAATGCGGCTAAACTGAGGTTAAAAGGTCCGATACCAATGCCAACCATGTCAAAATGGTGCAATTTTGAATTTTTCTTTTCCATTACAACTTCCCGATTTTTTAGGTAATTTATATTCATGTCTCTTGCAGCAAGTGACTTGCACATGCACTGAAAGCAGTTACCTAAGTTTATAAATAACCATCTGTTAGCGTAGTTTAATTTGTCATCTCAGCACCCTACTAAAAGCACAGCGGCATCCACTTTTTGTAATATTGCATAATTACACATAAAATGCAATACAACATATTAAATTATTAATAATATATATAAAATCAACTTTTAGCTAAATGAGCGTGCAAAATACACGAATAACCGCAATAAATCAACCATAAATTTAATTATTTATCAATCTATAGTGGAAATTTATGGTCGTGTTTTCTATAGGTGTTAGTTGAGAGTTGGGCCTTTATGCCAATGGTGATGACCATAGCTTTCTACAGCTCATGAAGAAAATCAATGATAATTTTATATGTCTCATCTGGTTTATCTCTATATACCGGATCACCAGTATTTTTAATCACAGTAAGTTGACAGTTGCTTTTTAAATAATTGGCTGTTTCTACAGCACTAGCCACAGGGTGCACAGGATCTTCTTCGCCAACTAGATAGAGAATCTTACAATGTATCTTATCTAGTTGCGGAGTAAAATCGAAAATTGCATGCTCAGTTAGCATATATTTTTCCTACAGTTTATTATTTTTTATACATCCTGCTAATTCATCCTGTGTATATGGTTTTTTTTGCATAAAATGGTAAACAATATTCGAAATAATCATCATTAGTGAATTGGTTCCACATGTTGTCAAATGCCCTAACTGCGTTAGCAGCTTTTTGATTGGCTATTCTTAAAAAAGCATTATAATGTGCTGTAGGTGAGATTTTTGCCTCTGTATTGCACAATATAAGAGCTAATGGATGATCTGGAAATTGAGTTGCGTATGAGAGTGCTATATAGCCACCCCATGATACGCCAGCTACGATAGGATTGTTGATTTTCAGTTTTTCACAAAAAGTCAATACATCTCGACCAAATTTTCGTAGATTCCATCTATCCTCTGAACCACTACTACTTCTACCACAACCACGTTGGTCATAAAAAACTATATTTATATGACTAGACAGTCTTGACCAGAAAGGAATATATATAGAGTGGTCTGCCATGCCGGCACCACCATGTAAGAAGACCATAGTTGATTTTGTATTATCGTTAAGGTCACCAACAATCACATAGTAAATTTTAACATCATCTAATTCTAGATATGGCATATCACACGAGCCTAATTATTTGACTTAGTTTCTAATAGTATTTGAAATTTTCAGATTTTTAATTGTTATTCTTCATAATTGATATATAGCTTCGAATTGTTTCACCAATGATAACTGCTGGATCTTTACCATCCGGCATAATATTAAAGAGTAACATAGAGTTATGAATTTGCCCTGGTTCAACAATAATATTTACGTTAGTACCATTTTCTTTTAATTTATTATAATATGCATGTGAGTCGTTTCTTAATCCATCAAATTCCCCACAAATTATAGTCGTGGATGGCATTTTTGAGCATAAATGGTTAGAGATATATAATGGTGAATGTATAGGGTCGTTTAGATTAAATCGCTTTGAGGTATATAATGCCCTATATTGTTCTTGCATTTTTAGGTTAAGCATTGCGTCTTGCATTTGTTCTTTGGTGAATTGCCCATTATGGGTGGTGCATAATGTCATATCAGTCCGTGGCGATAATAATACTTGGAATGCTGGCTGCCAATCCAATTTCTCTAAATTCGCATTAATGACGTTTGCAGCTAAGTTACCTCCCGAGCTGTTTCCAGCGACTCCTATTTTATATTTATCTATTCCTAGTTCAACAGAATTCGAAATTAAATAATTACTTCCGTTAATAGCGTCACAAACAGATATATCATGTTTGTATTCAGGAGCAACCCGAGTGAAAATTCTAAATACATCACAACCAGATAGTTTTGCAATCACGCTACATGGACCATCATAAGCGTTTTCAAGATTGACGATGCAGCCCCCTCCTCCAAAGAAGATGCAAGCTGGTTTCGGTGCCTGGTTTTCACTAGCTACAGAAAAACGTTTGATTTTCAGAATAGATAAATTTTCTGGGAGTTTAATTTCATCAATTTTTATTCCGGGTACAGTTTGTCTTAGATATTGGTTATAAAAACTTTCAATTTCGGAGCGGAATTTTGAGATAGATGATGGATTACCAGATAATTCACTAGCCATTAAAATCTGTTCTGCCTGCTTATCTAAAAGGCTAGAGATAAAATTTTTTGTATGTTTACCTAACGGCATGTTTTCTCCATTAGTTATTCATGAGGGTATAAGGCATACTCATCTTTTTGTTCAGATACTTATCAAATAAATCGGCTAGTTCACCATAGAAATTGCAGTTATCATACTCAGCTAATGACTATATTTCCTTGATATAATAGTGCTAACTATGTGTATCAAGCATTTTATACTAATCTAATACTATACATGAATAGTACATAAAAATATAATAGAAGTTTGTTTTATTGAGTAATTGTCAAGGTGTCATATGCAGAAGTCTCCAAGTATCGTGGTACAACCCGATGAAGGAAATTCCTTTTGGTCTCCAAAACCAGCTAATGGGTATGTTGAAATTAAAATTAGCCCATGGAATGTAGCAGATGCACAACACACTGTTTTCCTTGATGAAATTCCACCAGGTTGTCACATTAATGAGCATTACCATGAACAGGGTACAGTTGAGATATTTACTGTTTTATCAGGCAAAGGTGAAATTCTGTTAGATGGTAATGTCTATCCATTAGCACCCGAGACAGTGATTTATGTACATAATGAATCACTCCATTGCATCACTAATACAAGTAATGTGCCATTAAGATTTATGGTGGTGATATCACCTTGTGGATTAGAGGAGCGCTTCAAGGCGATGGGATACATGCGGTCAGTTGGTGATGAATCCCCTATTCCCTTTGTATCCCAGCAACCTGCTGACTCACATGGAGTCAAAAAGAAAAGATAAAATATGACCTCCCTCTAATTTAATGGACACAAGTTTGTTCATTGACTATATCGAACGAAAGAAACGTTTAGTATCTTCATCTTCATAATTTAGTGCTAAATAGTATGCTTTTTCAGCTAATAAACGTGTTGTATCGATAGCTGGTTTTATTAAATCATCAGTGGAATATACCTCGGGTAATTCAGTGCAGCCTAATACGAAGCCATCACAATTCATCCTTTTCAATGATTCAAGTATCTGAGTGCGAGTTATGGCTTGTATGCAATCAGGTACAATTTCATCTAAAATAAAATTATGGATTGCCTGAGCAATATTATTTTCAGGTCTAACAATGGTCAAACCACGTGATTCAAATGCTGCTTGATATAAATCGCCGGTCATCGTTGCCATTGTACCCAACACGGCCACATGCTGCATGCCCTGTTCCTGGCAAGCCTCTGCTGTTAGATCAATAAGGTTAATAATCGGTGTCTGAGTATACTGGCTGTATTCTGTATAAGCATAGTGTGGCGTATTAGATGGTATGATAATAAAATCAACTTCACATCTGTCTAATATGGCTACTGATTCTTTAATCAATGCCGCCATCAAAGACCAATCCTGATTGATAACAGCAGTTTTATATTGAGAAAAAGGTAAGGAGTGTACTACAAACGGGGGATGTTCACCATTGATACCTGCAAGCTCAATAAGACGGCGTTGGCAGATGGTTGAGCCAACAGTGGTTACATCAACTATACCAATTGTATGCATTGCTTTTCTCCTATTATTGATGGAATTAGATTAGGACCTACAGTCTATAGTACTTGCGATAGCAAGCGCTTTTATATGTTCAGTAGTTGTGCCACAACAACCCCCAATAATTTTTAACTGTAATAAATTTTTCAGTTTAATTATCTCTCGTGCAAAATGCGCCGGTGGGTCACATACTGACACTTGCTGCGCTTCTAGTTCTGATTTTGATAATTTTGAGCCATTAGGCTGTATTCCTATGAGGCGGTCAAATTTTTCTACTCTATTAGTTAAATTCTTAATCGTAGACGTATGTGTGCAAGTAATAAAATAGCCCAGTGGACTGACCATAGTCTCAGCATCAATCATCGTTATAGCATGTGAAAGTTTAGTTCCATCTAGTAAATCCCCATTGTCATTAAGAATAAAACCAATGGTGTAATCTATACTAGAATTTTGTGCTGCTTCTGCAACACCTATGGCTTCAGTCAGTGATGGCAGTGTTACAGCATTTACAAAATCAACGGTTGTCTCTTTAAATACTTGGAGTTGTTCTTGATGGTAGGTTTGGGCTTGTCCGATAGAAGGGATATTATTTGTATTATAAGCATCATACATTGAACCTATAGACGCTGCTATGAAAATGGGGGAATCATTGGTTGAATAATCATCCTTTAATACTTTGATTATATCGATATACTTAGCATTAATTCTATCTAAATTTACTGCATCTGTATTACATAAATGATGCTTACTAGCCCTATAAGTAGCTGCACTGAGTATCATAGGCAGGCGGTATCTTTGCGCTATAGCTATGTCTGCCTTATATAGTTCATTTAATGCGGTTAATGCTGGTATGCTTTGTGTCAAATTCTCTAGGGGATTAATATCCCATTCATACTTTAGTCGTGTACCTAATGGCCCATTTAAAAGTATCGTATCATATAGATGTAAAGCTTGAGTAAATTTCATAAACGTATTCCATCAAGGTGATTTATATCATACCTGCAACTGTTCCTGGTTTAATAACTCAGCTAATTCATTATAAAAATCGCAGTTATCATACATAGGCCAATGACTGTAATTTTCATACATCAGTAATTTCACTGTATTTTGATTTTTGATGAGCATATATTCATCTTCAGTAATATTATCACTACATAAGTAAATGCGTTTACAAGTTAACCCCAGGAAAGATGAATATTTGCTATAACAAGATTTAGCCCAATAATAGAGCGCCTCTGCACTACACGTTAGTAAATGCTCATAATATAATGCTGGGATCTTATTTTGCTGCATGTCTGCATATATAAGTCGCTTTAACTCATCATAAAAAGCACTAGCATCATTATAATTGACTATACAGCTACTATAACGAGTACTATTCGGGATAAGAAAACCTTCAATGCTGATAAATAATTTTATTTTCTCTGAAAGTCTATTCGCCACTTCCTCTCCAATTAATGAACCCATCGAGTGCGTAATAATAATTATTTCGTTGTTTGCTGAAATCTGTTGTATACGTGTCGCTATTTCATCAGCACTATGCTGTATATAATCATCTGACCTGAACAGCGCACTCCCCCCACAACCTGGTAGATCAAGTATAAATAGTGAATAATTATTTGTTAGTTGTGTATTGTATAGTGCTCCAGTAAAGCTCTCGCTCGTCTCACCAAACCCATGAATAAACCATATGTGGCTAGTATTAGATTGTATATATTTTTTAATAGAAATATTACTCATATCTGTTAATATCTTAAACATCAAAATCTAGTATTATATATAATTTTCTGTTTCAAATAGATTATATTAAGGCGGCACCACACCCTCTGGATAGGGAGATAACAACTCATCTTCATGCCATATATGCTGATACTCTTTGTTGTAGATACCAACCACATCTCCAGTAAACAATGACTCTTCTGCTTCTAGGAGTAACCAGCTAAGAAACTTAGCCGGTAAAACCGGTTCTAAATAAAGCTTTTTATTCGTAAATCGCTCTTGTGCTTGAACAATTTCTAGTTCCTTATTATTATGATTTTTTAGTGTTTTGATCATATCAGTCTTTACAATCCCAGGATGAGCAGATGTAACTAGTATATGATGTGCTTTTAATTCAGCGCTTAAATATTTTGTGTAAATATCCAATGCTGCTTTTGTCATAGCATAAGTTGCGATACCTTCTGCAACATATTTCACTGTACCTGAAGTGATATTAATAATACGACTACCCTTTTGCAAGAGCGATAAAAGACTTTGAGTTAGAAATATAGGTGCATCTACATTGAGGTTAAGTTGCTGATGCCAACTTTCTATTGATAACTGCTTTAATAAAGTAATTGGTTGGCAACTTGCAGCATTATTAACTAAGCCCGCAATAGCTTCATATTCACTACTTATCTCTACGACTTTATTCCTACCTTCAATTTTTGAAAGATCTGCATTGATAATATTAATTAGATCCGGATAATGACCCTTCAAGCCTAGTAACTTATCCTGATTTCTGGCAACTGCAACACAGGGTATTCCTAGACTTGCTAGCCGCATGCATAATGCGTAGCCAATGCCAGAAGATGCGCCAGTGATAATATATGGTTTTCTCATGGTCAATATACCTTCAAATTATTATTGAATTTATTTAAAAGCCATAGCAATATCATGTGGGATACGCATGACTTTACGTTTTGACTTTGAACAAAATACTGAAGTTGTTAGCGCTCTTGCGACTTGCTGTTCATGTTGATTGTACACTTCATATATAAATTCAACACTGGTACTCCCTATCTTACCTATACCCAATTTAATGGTCAGTGTATCACCATAGTGACCTTCTTTTAAAAATTCGACTGCCACATTAACAATCATAATGCCATAATCATCATGTGCAAATTCAGATGTGTCGAGTGAGTTAAAATAACGTTCACGTACTTCTTGTAGTATCAGTACTAAACTCTCATGACCTAAATGATGTCCTTGATTGATATAACCTACATGTATTCTGATTTCAGTTGTAAATAGTAATTTCTCAATTTTTTGTATATCTAATTTTGCCATATTCTGTCCCTTAAAACATTTCAGTCAGTTTTTCCTAATCCATAGTTACTTTGAACTCTCTCCAGTAAGTAGTCACCATACATAATATCATTGTATGGACTTGATAGATCAGATCTAATGAAAGCTGGTAATGTGCTTATCATTGTATGCATGTTGGGGTCAAAGAAAAAAGGTATTGAATAACGTGCTTCGCCTGTACGATTAATCACACGATGTGGAGTCGATAAAAATTCATTATTTGTCCAATGTCGGATTATGTCACCTGTATTTAACACAAGTGAATGTGGTATATATGGCACCGTTATCCACTCATTTTTCTGAGTACGGACTTCAAGTCCTTCTTGCTCTTGCTGAGCTAATAATGTAATAAAACCATAATCAGTATGTGGTGCAAGCCCGTATAAGTCGTCAGGGATCTGAGAAGCTTGTTTTGGATAATATTGTAATCTAAGAAAATAAGTCGGCCAGTCAAAATAATCTTTGAATGATGAAACGTCAATATCAAATGCGATTGCGAAGACTTCTAATAATTTATATGCCAGTACTAACATCGCATCACGATAGTCCTCTACTGATTGCCTAAAGTTTATTAAAATATTTTCATTAGGCCATTGATTAGGGCCTGCGAGATAATGGCCAGTTTGATAATCAGGGTGATCTTTTGGTAAATCAAATGCCATAATAAAAGATTCACGCTGATTAGGCTTTTTGGCCTCTCCTTCTGATGAGAGCTTGAGCTGCGAGGCATTCAGTGGCATAAACCCACGAAAGCTGTGGTTTTGCTTGATTTGCATCTTTAATGCTGTTGGTAGTGCATGAAAGGCATGTGCTGCCGTAAAAATATTATTGAGCAATGCTGTGGGGATATGATGATTCACTAATATCCCGAAACCAATAGTTGTATAGATATGCTCTATCTCACAGGCTAATTTCTCTAGGGCATTTTTGCTACCATTCCATAGCGGTGCTAAATCTATGATCGGGATCATAGTGAGTTCCTAAATATTTATTTTGATAGTTCAATGAGTTATCTTACGGTCATTTGAAATATTGATTATAACAACCTAGGCATTTATAATCAATACAGAAAATAATTATCAGCTCAATATAACTGATGTTCTCATATCAGAATAGGCATATATGGATACAATGACTAACTTTGAACAAAAAGCGCAACCTTTATTAGAGATATTTCAAATTAAAGCCCTTCATTATTTTGGTTGTAGGGTTATTTCACTGTTTAAATTTGGTAGTTTAGGTGCACATGGTGACTTCTCATTATGTAGTGATGTGGATGTCGCTATTATGCTTGATCACATCCAGGTTGATGACGATCAAAAAATACAATTATTAGCTACTGAGCTTGAAAACAGTCATTTAGAGTATGCGAGCAGATTATCTATTTTTTGGAGCAGCTATCAAGAGAATGATTATCTGAATGATAATGGTCGTATGCCCTCATTAGACAGGCTTGACCTAATTAAAAACGCCATTTTACTATACGGCAATGATCAAAGAACAAATTTAAAATTACCCACCCATATTGATGTGGCGATAAGTTGTGCAAAATTTATTAATGTATTTTTGCTAACTGATGAAAAATTATATGAGCTATTATCTAATCGAACTAGTATTTTGGAAAAAGGGGCACGCTATTTTTCTAAATTTGTATTATTCCCTCTGCGTCTAGTATTTACGATCAATCACCCAGGACTAGTCGACTCAAATCAGGATGCAGTAAATTATTTTTATAATACCTGGGGAAAAGCGCAAGCTCCTGAAGTAAATGAGTTGGTTAACATGGCTTATGCTGCAAGAGGACGACATTATAAAACTATCATAAATGTAAAATCTGAAATATTGACTGGACTATTAGACCTCTATGTACATTGCATACGGGAATATATACGCTATTTTAAAAATAACTCCTCTATTAGTGATTTCAGTATAACTGAAAAACTAAAAAATCTATTAGAAAAGATAACTGATATAGAAAGTAGGTAATATGATGTTTGAATATTTCAATGATAAAAAAATAGGTATCATGGGAGTTGGGAAACTTGGTCTAGTAATTGCTAAACTACTCTTAGACAAGCAGCTAATAGATGAAAAACAATTATTAATTTCACATGGTCACTCATCAAAAACTAGAGAAAAAATCGAACAAGCTAATCTGCATAAAAATATTGTCGACGCTAAGAAGCTTGCAGCGAAATCTGATGTTATTTTCTTAGTAATAAGACCGCAAGATGCTCATATATTGAAACAATTTAGTTTCAATCAAAATGCTGAAATATTAAGTATGATGGCAGCTACGAGCGTATCAACTATTACTACAATGACCGGGATACATAATGTTTTAAGAGTCATGGTCTGCGGTCCAGATGCTATTCGACAAGGTCATGGCATTGCAGGAATCGTACCTTCTATGAATAATTCTTATTGCCATGATTTATTCCGTATACTAGGATGTAAAACTCTCTTTGTGAAAGAAGCATATGCACATTATTTTTGTACATTTACTAGTCTACATGCCTTAGTCTTACTAAGTGATATAAACTCAGTCAATACTGCATTGTCGGAATTACAGCATGAAATCCCTTTGAAAGAATTAAATCTACAGCATGATATTATGCCCTGGCTTAAAAGTACTGCCCTGCCACTACTAACCCATGATGAAATAGAAAGATATCTACAAGCAATGTCAACCGGTGGAGGTATAACAGCAGCAATGTTAAACAACTATAAAAATACTCTCTCATGTACCGAAGCACTTCATGCAGGAATAAGGCGAAGTCAAGCAATAGCAAAAGAAATTCATAACCAGTAAACACGGTATATCAATAGATATACTAGTTTTATTTGGCTCCCTACTTCATAAATACTGTTCGGTGCACTGTCTAAAATAGAATTATTGTTTATTAACGCCTACAGGGCTTAGAAAATCTCTGCATCATGTGCCCTGTTAATTCTTGTATAGATAAACTAATATCCGTCAATACGTTTTCTGCAGAGATATACCTATATCCACAATAACATTCATCATAACCTAATTGAGTGACTTCACCACGACTAATTTCAGTGGACTGGAAACGCTTACCATATAGATAGCGTGCCTCGTGATTGAATGTACGGGTAAAAATATATCCCATCCTTCTTATTACTAAAATAATATAATTTCGTCATGATAAAAAATACTTAAATTTTAATAAATCCTCAACACTACCGTAAATAGCTGTAGTTTTCTTTTTATGATAAGCCCAATATCTATCCCCATATGAAAAGTGCCACCATTCGGTTGGATAGTTCACAAAGTCAAAACTACTCATCACATCTAATAATATTTTGCGGTTTTCACGTGCTTGCTTATGTAGATTTGGGCATTCTGTTAAGCATAGTTCAGGCGGCACTTGCAACCAATCTTTAGCAGCCATACCCATATCAACTAAGCGTCCATCCTTCATAACTATTTCAATATCGACGGCTGCGCCTGTATTATGTGCTGGAATATTTGTCGAACCATCAAAATTAGTAACAGGTGAAACCAAGCGTGTTGTTTCATAGAAGATGGCCTCTGCAGATTTACCAGGATCTTTGCGCAGTACTTGTTGATATTGTTGATCAAATAATAACTGCTGAACTTTTTTACTACGAAAGCCTTCATAAACTCTAAAATACCAGTTGTTGGGCAACTGCTTCTGGGCTAAACATAGTTTCTTATAAACTGACACTCGCAGCCAAGTATAATCGTCTTGCGTTAGGGGCGATTCAGGTACAGGGCCATACATTATTTCATTTTGGTTTTTTAAATTGATTAAGTCTTCATGGCATTCCTCTATGGGGATCTGAAGAATCCGAGGGTCGACAATATTTATAATATCTACACTCATAGTACGTGCTTTCCCAACTCTATGGCATCTACTTGCCATTTTATTCATTCTGGATAGGCTAATTCACGATTTCCAACAGCCTTCAATCGCTATCCTACCAATAGGTCGAATAAAAGCAAAGCCCTCTTCAACCTGAATTTTAATACAAACAGTACTACCTTTAAGCATATCAGAATTGTGTCCAGGGTCATCACAGACTTACTCATTAGAGTAATGTTTAACATCAGCAGCTATACAGGTATGCTATTATCAGAAGGCTATTGCACTTTGTCCTACCAATTGGTAGGATAGTAACTCGTGAACAGCCCACAGTTGTATTGCAGTGAGTCCTTCTATGTTGAAAGCCTTGAAACATTATCGAGTTCATTACTGACAGTTATCCGCCTACCCTGCACCTAATGAACAATTGCCATTGATTGGCCATAAAAGAAAAAATGCTATAGTTTAATACGCACCGTAAATTTACGGTATCTAAAATATATAATTAATGTATCATTTATACATATTGTTTGTACGACAAACTCGTAATAAATATTAACTAGTTATTAAGCATGGTTAAGTGATAATTTGATTAAATAGTGAGGTTTCATATGAAAAAAGGCTTGCTTGTCGTTGATATGATTAATGGTATTGCTGCTAATGGTTCCTGCAGTAAATATGTCCAGCAAGCTCCTGTACTGGATAACATTAATAAATTAATTACTACTTTCAGAAAGCAAAAACTCCCTATTTATTTTATTCGCCTTGCCTTTGAAGAAAATTATCCTGACTATCCAGCACACTCTAAGATATTTAACGCGATTAGAAATAATCATAAATTCCTTATCGGCAGTGATGATGTTAACTTTATCGATGGTTTAGATTATCAAGAGAATAAAGACCGCGTTTTTAATAAAACTGCGACTAATCCTTTCCATCATTCAGGCTTATTAGATGCTATCCTAGAAGATAACGTTGAACACCTTATTTTCACCGGCCTTGCAACTGATAATGCGATTAATATAGGCTCACGCTTTGCACATGATGAAGGCTTTAAAACAACTGTGGTAGATGATGCCTGCGGTGCTAGTACTATAGAGATGCATGAGGCTGCTTTAATGTTGCTTAATAAGATTGTGAATGAAATGACAGATACAGAAAATTTTATTAAAGAATATAGTGAGAAATAGTATGTTTGATAATATCAAAAATAAAATAGTTTTAATTACAGGTGCATCATCTGGCATTGGCTAATCATATTGCAGAGACAGTTATCTTCTGCGTATCTAGGCCTTCTCGTGTCAATATTGCAGAGGTTGTTGTTTATCCAACAGCACATGTATCACCTGCCATTGTACATAGGCATGAAGAAAAGGAGAGTGAATATGGCAAACAAGATTAACATTAATGAATTAGACTGGACCGAGCTAAACTGTGGAAACTTCTCTTCCTACCGAAAATCTCTAGGTCAGGCTGCAGGCGGTGAAATGCTTGGAACTAGTCTCTTTAAACTTTTACCTGGCAACAAAGCATTCCCCTATCATTGCCATTATGCCAATGAAGAAGCTATTTTGGTATTAGAGGGTGAAGGAACACTAAGGCTAGGTGATGAAAAAACCTTAATCAAGCAGCAAGATTATATTGCCCTACCAAAAGGTGAAAGCCATGCTCACCAAGTAATAAATACTTCTGATCAGCCTCTTGTTTATCTCTGCTTCTCGACAATGATTGAGCCTGAAGTTATGTCATATCCTGACTCAGATAAAGTTGGCTTAATGACTGGTTCTGCACCTGGTGGTAAAAAACAATCGAAAAGTATTAAAGCATTTTTTCAAAATGATTCAAATGTACCTTATGAACAAAATGAAGATTAATGGTAACAGAAAAATTGGAGTATTATCATGCCAAAGAATAAAATTGCACTGATTACAGGTGCAAGCCGTGGTATTGGTAAGGGCGTCGCTGGATACTTAGCTACTCTAGGTTATCATGTTATTTTGGTTGCACGTACAGAAGAGGCATTAAAAGTACTCTGCGGTGATATTAACGCTCAACAGGTTTCTGCATCTTATTATGCTCTAGATTTGGTTAAAAAGGCTAAAAATATAAATATTTAAAATCAAATAGTTACGATAAATGACGGTGTTTCTTCAGATTTTATTTTTATAATCAACAGGTTAAATAAAGCAGATTACGATTTGGTACACTGCTGGGATCAAGACCACATTCAGTAACTATAATTATTCCAGTAATTACGGGTGATACATTGTATACCTGCCTGTCACCAGTCGACGGCTTTGCTGCTCATTTAAACTAGTTTACAAGTTTCAACATATCTGTGTTCGTTAGCTCAGGAGAAGATTAAGAAAGCTCACTTTGACACCGATCGCACATATAACTAATTTGATGATTATCATTGTTCCATATAGATAACACTGATTCTGGAAATATATTACTACAATTCTGGCACTCATGTGCATCCTCTTGCCCATCACAAAACGTGCATCTATAATGAAATCGATTATTTAATTCTTCGTGTAAAACTAGTGTTTTTTGTCCGCATTCACTACAAAAATTAATTTTATTCTCACAATAACACTCATTATAATTATCTTTATAGATAGGAATTGAAATATCATCACAAAGTTGTTCAGCTTTTTTTAATTGATTTTCAAACTCAAAAACAGAGTGCATTAGTTGAGCGCGATATTTTTTATCAACTAATCCTCCTAGATCTAAGTTACGTTCGCTGCAAATATCTCTACATTCTTTGAGTATCGATAATATATTAACATTTACAGATTTTTTTCTGTATGAATATTCACTATGCATAAATTGATTACGTAAATCTTTGAGCCGTTTTATTTTATTATCAATATTAATATTAAAACAGTTTGATAGAAAAATGCACGAGTCATCAAATGATATAGTCTTAGGATCTTTGTTTTTATTGAATGCCTTAGTATATACACCTTTATATATTAATTTTGGGTGTATTTCGGTAATCATTAACTTAAAAAGAAGTTCAATACTGTGACAAAGTAAAATTGTCGTATATTTTAATCGTTGGATTTCATTCTGGCTATTATCGAAGTAAATTTCTAATGCTTTATTTAAGCTACAGGCAGCATTGTCTCTGAATGTAAAATTAATTTTATCATTATCAGTGATTTTTGACATTTTTAATGTCCTTAATTTAGCCAGATATCATTTAGTATAAATCATAGCATACCTGTATACATTATCAAATATCCAAATCAATTAGTTGTCAAGAGTTTGTGCTCTACCTGTGGCTGCCTTCAATAATGATATCTATCAAGAGGTCATACTCTGGTATCCCATCACCGGTTGCCGATGTGATAACCTATGACGATGATGTACCATTCACTGTTGTTGAACATCTTTTTAGACATAATATGCTTGACGTAGAAAGTGATCTCAATTTTTATTTATATAGTTTTTTAGGTGTCGATACTAGAAAAAAAGAAGTAGATTTTTTATTATCATTAAGTACTGGTCTAAGAGAAAAATACTTCATCATATCAAGCAGTATGATTATGAGGGGCGCGAATGGCAAAAGGTTTACTTTGTTTTGTTTGACATAGATATGGAATTATCTAATTCTTTGGTTTGTTCCGGCGACGACTTTATATTAGCTAATTTGGTATTACTTAAAGGTCCTATGCGCTGTTTTAAAGACGCCCCCATTAGATACAGCAATCGACTTATTCTTGAAGACTTATTAAAATCAAATAACGTCTCAGACACAACAAAAAAGATGCTCGATGATATTGTTGCACTCGAAAATTTTCCGAAAGAATATATTGGAATAGCTATTCAATCTAAAAGGACAGATTTATTAGAACTGGTGCCTCAAATCCTATTACCCTCAGAAGTTGAATATTGTGATAATTATAAATATGAACAACTAGCTGAGGCAACAGGAGAGCCAGTTGTAATTGAGTGTGTGAATCAACTGAATAAAGTTGTATATGAAATGGTAGAGTCATATTTTATTCGAGAGCAAGCAAGACATCAATTTACACGTCCTCCAGGACACAAGCTATTTTAATTATAGAATAGACCATAAACTCATGATTAATTTTATAATCATGTGTGAGTGCACTGTCGTTTGCAACGCTCATCTGTCTCAATCTTTTTCAAACTTGGATATTATCTCTTCTTGTAGAGGTTCAAATAATGCTGCCTCAGCCTTATCAAGTGACCCGCAATCAAAAGGCGGTTCTGGATCATATTCAATGCCTAACTGCAACGATTTTGCTACCTGCTTACCTGAAACCTTAGCTGCTAATGTCAAGGCCATATCGATACCAGCAGATACACCAGCAGCGGTCATTATCTTACCTGATGTGACGATACGATCTTGAATAGGTTCTGCCCCCCATTTTTTTAAGCGATCAAGAGCAGCCCGGTGAGTTGTTGCTTTTTCGCCAGATAAAAGACCTGCTGCCCCCAATATTAAACTACCTGTACAAACTGACGTTGTCCAAATAGTGTTGGCATGAATTTTTTTGATCCAATTAAGAACATCAGGATACTCTCGCAACGTCATCGCCTTGCTAGCACCAGGAACTAGCAAAATGTCAGCATGCTGCACTTCTGATATCGATTTATTTGCTTTTAAGACAAGTCCAGAGCATGATGTTATTTCACCAGATACTGAAGAAACACTTGTAACAGATACATCTGGTAAACGCCACAAGATCTCATAAGGACCTGTGGCATCTAATGTAGTCATACCATCGTAAAATAGAAATACAATTTTCATAATAACTAATCCTTTATGTATTAATCCGACACAGTCTAATAACGATAATTGTGCAAGATAGTTGGCAGCAATTATGTAATGCTCCGGTGAATGTCACCCGGGAAAGTGATAATTGTAAGCCAATATTATGCTATTTTTAGCAAGCCTTTCTATGAAAACTTAGACTTGATCATTTTTTAAGAAACTTAAGTAAGCTATCTCGCATATAATCAGAGAAGTCGATGAAAATATTGTGGTATTTAATAAATTCATTATTGTCACAACATATATCCTCGTTATCAATACAAAAAAATAATGTATTGTTATCGATATCAAATTTTATCTCAATCGCGAAACTATGCGCATTTGAATTCCGAAATCCTGTAAAAATTTTATACCATTCTTCTCTCACGTTTTCTTTTTCATATTTACTACGAATTTCATCATAGAGATTACCCCCGTTAGGGGAAAACAGAATATACATTTTACGTACTACATCTATTATTTCACTAAAAATATAAAAGTATGAGTTCAAAAACAGTATGGCAAACTTACATTGTTCGTATTTTTCACTGTTTAGGTTAAATACAAATTCTTCTCCAGTTTCGTTAGTATTAATTTGTTTGTCATTTGTCTTATCTGAATCATAAGCATCTTTTACTGTACGTTCTAAGTCGACAAGCGACTCTATTAACTTGTTCTGGCAAAAACGGAAATGCTCAATTTTAAGTAATAATGAATTCAGTAGCTTAGTACATTGACTTTTGTTAGAACTTTTTGCTCTGAATTGTGAAATTTGCAGCCATTTATTGCTTTCGTGATTTTTTTGTAGAGTAAGCCATTTTTCTATAGCCATCGCCGTCATTCCTCATTAAGTATCATTCATCACAGTACTTAGCATCGGTTTATAGGTTAAAATGTTAACCATAGCAGACTAGTACCCCAGTATACACAATATAAGAAAACATTTATTGATAATATTAAATTTTTATTAATTTATTATTTAAGGGCAAAATTTTATGTCTATATATTACTAATAGCTCAAGCCTTCAATCTGACACCTCAGAGCTGGCTAAATCAGTTAATCAGGGTTCCGGCTCGTGATTAATTTTATAACTATATTTACTGAATGTATTTAAAAATTATTTCTATCAATTACTGACACTGGAATTTTATCGAGATATCCTAGATCTATTGCTTTTGCAATGAGTTCAGACTTAGTACGACAATTAAACTTATCTTTTAAATTTTCAAGATGAAATTCAACGGTTTTAGGTGAAATATTCAATTTTCTTGCTACGGATTTAGCTGTCATGCCTCGCAGCGTGTAAAACAAGCACTCTAGCTCACGCGATGTAAGGTCGAATTTCATATCCTGATTTATGATTTCATATGATGATACAACATGGGAAGTTAGTGCCTCTTGATGCTTTTGCAAGTGATCAATAAAATTAGATAAATGATTTTCGCCTACTATAAGTGCATGGGAGAAACATCCTCGCAGTATCTCTGAATTATTATCATATACAGGAACTTTGCGAACCAACAGTAATTTTCCACCTGTTTTTTCAAAACCAAAAAATTCGTTCTGTTGATAAGCAATTTGATAATTCTGATTGTAAAGTGACACTAGATCTTTCTCAGCGTATAAATCATACATTGTTTTGCCTAACCAAGCTTCTTTAGATTTAGAATTACCCGCTGTAAATAGTGGTATGTTATCACTAGTAAAATCTAATACTGTTCCATTCAGTGACAAAAACCCGTATATTCCACTGTCTTTTTTGAAAATAGGCTCAATGTCTCTTTGTGTTAAAATTGTTGGTTTAATATTAAAAGCATTATCTGACATAACTTTAAAATCGCTGATTTTACTTATCTGGTATGTATATGCATACAATACCACATCATTATCTTGTATGATAATTTGGAGTAGAGCTAGCCGACTTATGTACGGATATTAATTTTATACATTGTAAGAGAAATTCAAAATTGTATTGTTAACAATAACCTGATAACAGGTAGTATAATTTTCGTATATAAAATAACAATATTAATATAAAATATAGCACGCTCAAATATGCCGAAAGATGGAGTTGATAGGGTAAATGCTAGAGATGATAACGGAAATACGCCGTTAATGGCCTTACTTCAACAAGAAGATTTTACTTATAACCGTGCACAGCAAGCTAAAGCAGCGCTCTTACTGAAATTTGGTGCTTTATGGACTGTACCAAATGTCGATGGGATAACGCCTCAAATTGTTTATGACACATTAGAAGATAAAGAAAGTATTGCATATTTGAAAAACTTGCCATCAGCGTAAGCACTGTGGCGCTATCTTGCTAAGTAATATTCTGCCTTTGTAGATATGCTAAAAGACAATCATACATCCGTGATTATAAAATTAATCACGGGTTTATGGTCTATTCTAGAATTAAAATGGCTTGTATGCTGGAGAATGTGTAAATTGATGCTTTGCTGAGCTCAACATATCTTCACAAAAATCTGAGCTATAACCTTTAGGACATACCCAGTTGATGTCTTGCTTGCTCTCGAATAAAATATGACTCTACCATTTCATATACAACTTTATTCAGTTGATTCACACACTCAATTACAACTGGCTCTCCTGTTGCCTCAGCTAGTTGTTTATATTTATAATTATCACAATATTCAACTTCTGAGGGTAATAGGATTTGAGGCACCAGTTCTAATAAATCTGTCCTTTTAGATTGAATAGCTATTCCAATATGTTCTTTCGGAAAATTTTCGAGTGCAACAATATCATCGAGCATATTTTTTGTTGTGTCTGAGACGTTATTTGATTTTAATAAGTCTTCAAGAATAAGTCGATTGCTGTATCTAATGGGGGCGTCTTTAAAACAGCGCATAGGACCTTTAAGTAATACCAAATTAGCTAATATAAAGTCGTCGCCGGAACAAACCAAAGAATTAGATAATTCCATATCTATGTCAAACAAAACAAAGTAAACCTTTTGCCATTCGCGACTCTCATAATCATACTGCTTGATATGATGAAGTATTTTTGGTTCTGCTATTTTTTTACTATTTAAAAGATTTCTTAAATCAACACAAGTTTCTTCTTTTAGTTCCCTTATAGCTGCAGATTCAATGCTGGAATCGCTCTCTTCGACAAGCCCCCCTGGGAAACAATATTTTCCAGGATTATTTTCACGCTGTCCAAGAATGACATACTCCTCTCCATCACTTCTCTTTTTACCTTTGACAATGACAACAACGATTTCTCGCTGTCTTTTTTCTTGATTATCTTTAGGAGGCACTATGGCTTTTATAAGGCCTTTTTTCTTTAAATTGCTTTGAGTATGAGCATCTACCATTGGTAATTTTCTTTCTATCATCTCAGCATATTTGTCTCTTAGACCAGTACTTAATGATAATAAAAAATCTACTTCTTTTTTTCTAGTATCGACACCTAAAAAACTATATAAACAAAAATTGAGATCACTTTCTACGTCAAGCATATTATGTCTAAAAAAATGTTCAACAACAGTGAATGGTACATCATCGTCATCGGTTATCACATCGGCAACCGGTGATGGGATACCTGAGTATGACCTCTGCCCAAAATCAATCAAGTATCTAACATTTGGGTCTCTTGGGTCAGGAAACTGAAAACGTGCCAGCTCATCACATACACGAGTATTAACTAAATAGCCGCTCTGAATAAAACCACATAGCAGCTCGTTCAGAATATAAGGGAAATATGTGTGCTCACCTTTAAAAAATGGCTCATCAACTAGCATCCAGTATTGCGCAGTACTGAAATTCTCCAACACTTGCATTGAACAAAGATCTTTTGAAAAGAATTGCCTTAGAGTCTGGGATTGCGTCATAGAATGTTTTAAAAGATTTATCGGTATGTATTTTCTATTTTTGCCAATGGCTTCTACGTGTTTTTCCCAGCCATCTCCATTAAATTTCACTACCTCGGTATAGGTATCATGCAAATCGCAACTATTAAATATCTTTCCCTCAATTAATAACCATCCTGGCAATAAAGTTGTCATTGCAACAGATAACCGTTTAATTTTTTCTGAATGAGAATTTTTTGGATCTGAAATAAATTGTAAAATTTTATTTTGATAATTCCCTCCAACATAGTCTAATAGCTCAATAAACCGAAAAGCAATACCAGGTAAAACTTGGCTCCCACTAAACATAAATTGTTCGGGTGAATATATAATTTTTTTCTGTTGTCCCCCTTTTGTTAAGTGATACACAATAGTATTGGTACATCCATCCATTCTGATGATGAGCTTTACCTCGTCAAGCAATATGGGAGAGGTTTTGACACCTTTTCTAAGAGCAGTACTATGTGGTGAAACAAATAGACCTTCTGCTTGCAATGGATTATTTTGTTGCAGCTTATTTAGGTTGATTCTGAAGAAATCACTATTTTGAAGACTTGGTGTATTTGGATGCTCTCCAATTCCTGTAACAAAATAAATACTATTATTAGCGCCATTGATATTTTTGATTCTTCTATTTACTACTCTGTCCCCACGCTCTTGTCGATGCCTTACAGATAATAATTTATGCCCATTCAAGCTGGTGTTTTCATCATGGGATTTTCCAAGAATAGTTTGGATATTTGGTACCGCACTCTGCATAGTTAGATTTTGAATAATCAAATTAAAAAGCACCTGCTCTTCATTACTAAGCAGCATCTTTTGTTTACGACTTCTTAAGAACCTAAGGGAGCCTTTTATATTTTTTGCCGACTGCTTTTCAAGGTTAATCCCCGTCCACGCCTCAACCTCCAATTGAGAGCGCTGAAGTTGGAAGGCATAGCGTTGAGATTTTGAAAATGTGGCATCTTTCGGCACGAATTATTATCACTTTCTGTTTGAATAAAAGAAAAGCGATTATAACACATCTGATTAAAAAATAAACATAATTGTCAGGAGACTCTGCACAAGAAACACTAACGTGAGAGAGCTTACATAAGCTTTTTTCATATTTATCAATAAATTAGCCGCATCAACTATGATTGCTGATAATGTATATTATTTGAACATTAAATCATATAAAATATCGTAATACTAATTAACATTAAATGTAAAAAGAGGTACAATGAGCAAGTTACTGTACATACTGGGATATAAATCATGCCAAAAGATCAGTTACCAGCAGACAATCGAATCATAGAAAAAACCTCTGAATCCTTGTTTATAAAAGTATCGCACCAAATTGATACAGCTCGCGCAAAAATAAGCATAAGTATTGACCATGAAATCAGTGATGAGGGGATAAAGTATGGGTAGATTCGGTGTAAGCTATGAAGCAATTGAACTTATTGCAGAGAAAATACTGCAAAGTGGTTCAACACCTACCATCGAAAAAGTGCGACTTGAGTTAGGGACAGGTAGCAATACCACTATTTCCAAGCATTTATCACGATGGCGAGAAAAACGGTTTAAAGCTAACCCCAATATTCTCCCACCACTACAAACACCACCCGATCCTGTCAATCAAGCTGTCATTCAAGTTTGGCAACAGATGCAAAACGAGAATGAAGAAAAAATCAAAGAAATTGAAACTGCAGCACAACAGCGTATTGAAAAAGCCTACCAAATTAAAGAAAATGCAACTGAAGAATGCAATCGCTTTGCTACGGATAACCAACATTTACGAAAATTATTACAAGAGTCAAAAGCGCACAATGTGATGTTTGAGAAACAACAGATTGATGCCCAGCAAGCTTATGCAGCGCTTGAAGCAATGCACACAGCACATACTGAAACACACGCTGAATTTAAAGCCTGGGCCGAGCAATCACTTGCCACATACAGCAACAATACTGCAAATCTCAATGACATTTTTAAAAATCAAATTGCGACACTGAAGGAACTACATCAACAAGAAATTACCCGCCTAACAGAGCATGCTGAGCAACAGCAGCATGAACAACTCATACTTATTGATGAATTAAAGACGAACAATGTAGAACTGCAGCAACAACTTACTCAACATGAGCAATTATTAATGAGTATAAGTAATAATATTTCACAGTTAATGCGCAATATTAATGAACAAAGCCAAGAGATAGATTCTCTATTATTGAAGCAAACAGATAACCATCAGCATATAGTCAATCACCTAAATACGCAAACTGAAACGCAGTTACAGGAATTGGATAGTCATATCAACCAACAAACCCACAATATTACACTAGCATTAGAATCGCAGTTGTCTGCTCTGCTTAAAACGATTAGTAAAAGGTCTACCTCTTCTCGCAAACGTAAAACAACACATATGGACTCCTAACGCCTGCCACAGTATTGACAGAAAAATAATATACTGTATCTTCGTTCAAGTAAAACATACTATAAAAAATAAAAGTTTAATTATAAAGCAATTCCAACCTAATAGTTTATGAAAAGGTCGATGGAGTTATATATGCACTACCTTATTTATGTCAGTTCAGCCGTCAAATTACTGAATAACCATGAGCTGCTGAGCTTATTAGAACAATCACGCAAAAACAATTTAACCTATAATATTACCGGCATGCTTTTATACATTGACGGTAATTTTATGCAATGCCTTGAAGGTGAAAAAGATGATGTTGCTATCATCTATGATAAGATTTGTCATGATTCACGTCATTCTGATTTGATCCAGATTGTTTTTGAGCCATTGGCAAAGCGCAATTTTGCAAACTGGAGTATGGGGTTCAAAGTATGTGATGAAAATATGCTACGTACACATTCAGATTTGACCAATCTCAGCATGGAGACCTTTAAAAAGGAACCATTTAATAATAACAAACATGTTGCTCTGCAACTGTTGAGTGCATTTTACGGCCTGCCTGAAGTAAACTAACCTAAATACATCTATATATAGCCTTTACTATTAGGTTACTGATCAGCTACACGATAAATAGCACCTGTTGCAGGACTACTCATTATATTAAGACGAATTTACTCCACAGGTAGTGGCTATGCTGCTACGAAGAGAGCGCGAACCTACCTGTGGGGCAAATCAACAACCTCATTCACTTTAGCGGTATTATTGAACATAATACATACAATAATTGTTCTATTTTATTTTTTACTTTCTTGCTGAATGTCCAAGGTGTTGCCATAGGCATATTCAGTATTTGGCTAGGATATCGCTCACTTGAGATAAAAAATGAAGAATAATGGCTAAGGTTCAATGTTATCATTTTATGTACTCCTTTTACGGTATGTTAATCAAGAAATTTCATCTAGCTAACATAGGGTGTCATTCTCTTATTGAACACTGGCAATACGTTTAAATTATTCTATATCTTACGGCCAGCATTGCTTAAAAATCTACAACGGTTGTATTAGTCACGAACCAACGCATACCGTTAAAAGCAGTATAGAGAACGTTTAGAGAACTTTCAAGAAAATACACTAAATTAATTATTTTAATGCTATTTCGCTCAACTTCAGCACTAATTGAGTACATAATGGTATCAAATATATACAAAAACCCCTTAAACAGCTTGACCTGCAGCCCAAGCTGAAGACCACGCCCATTGGAAGTTATAGCCACCAAGCCAACCGGTAACATCCAGCACTTCTCCAATAAAATAGAGGCCTGGGATATCATTCGCTTCCATGGTTTTTGAAGAGATATGACGGCAATCAACACCACCTAAAGTCACTTCAGCAGTACGATAACCTTCCGTTGAATTTGGCGATAACTGCCATTCCTGTAATGCTTTACAGACATGAGATAACTCCGGGGAATCAAAAGATGCCATGTTTCTGGTATATATTGCCTCATCTAGAAATGTGGTAATAATATTCTTAGCCAGATGATCGGATAAAATAGTTTTCAATTGCTTTTGTGGTGTCTCTAATTGCATTTTCTCAAGATAAGTTAATAAGTTTAGTTGGGGCAATAAATTAATATTTACAGACTCACCTGGCTGCCAGTAAGAGGAAATTTGTAATATAGCAGGACCGCTGAGTCCTCGATGTGTAAATAGAATATTTTCCTGAAAATCGATCTGCCGGTTTGTCACAGTCGTGGCTGCCGATACACCAGGTAAGGCTGCAAATCGCTCTTTATCATGCGAGTGTAATGTAAATGGAACTAAACCGGCCCGTGTAGGTAAGACATTAATTCCAAATTGCTCCGCCACCTTATAACCGAATGGACTAGCACCCATAGTAGGAATAGATAACCCACCTGTTGCAACAACTAAAGATTCACAATGGTACTCGATATTTTCAGTGACTATTTTATAATGATGGGGATTCAGATGATGAATAGCATTCACACTTGTATTCAGTTTAATTTCAGCATTAACCTGTTCACATTCAATCAGTAGCATATTGAGGATATCGCGTGACTTATTATCACAGAATAGTTGTCCATGTGCTTTCTCATGAAATGAAATATGATGCTTTTTAACTAATGCAATAAAATCCCATTGTGTATAGCGACTCAAAGCAGATTTAAAAAAATGGGGGTTCTGTGAAATATAATTATCGAAACCAATATTATAATTAGTAAAATTACAACGCCCACCGCCTGACATCAAAATTTTCTTACCAGGTTTATTAGCATGATCTAATACAATCACTTGGCGATTGCGCTTACCTGCCTCAATAGCACAGAATAAACCAGCAGCACCTGCGCCAATAACGATAACTTCTGTTTTTATTGTATGTGTCATTGCTAGCGGCCTAAATACTATATGCAGAAGCAGATATGCTTAATTAAATAAAAATCCCCGAAGCAAGCCTCGGGGTATTTTATTTCCTAGTAATATTTCGCCTGCGCGAACCAAGTTCGCGCTACGACGACTTAAGAGGAGTCTACGCTGACTCCCCTTAAGAATCCCCAAACGTAAAGTGCCCGCAGCAAGCTGCGGGGAATCAAGTTTAAGGAGTGGATCCTACACTATTTTGGCTTATTTAGGAACTCTAATACAATATCAAAAATGTCACGATTATTCTTATCCATAAATAACATATGTGAATTACCTTTAATATTCATTTTCGGTAATTCAATATACTCCACATCGATATTTAAAGTACTAAGATATTCTTTATACTGTTTTGATTTTATGAACAAATCTTCCCAGAGCGCATGGCCTGCAATATAATCACCATAGATCATCATCAGAGAATGAGTATGATTGCTTGTATCATGCATATATTTGTCTAAGTCGGGGAATCCTGCAGGTTCTAGCAGCACAACCTTATCAATTAAATCACTGCTCTGGTTGAAGGCCTTCATAGCAATATCCGCACCTTGACTGTGTGCGATGAGATAACACGGTCCTATTTTATTAACCAATATCGCTAATGCTGATGCAGAAGCTTCACTATTATGATTCCATCTGGGGACATCATAGCGAGCAAAAGTATCAAAATAATCCACAGGGAATTGTTGATTTTCAAAAGCTATTTTTTTGAAGTTTTCTTCCAAGCCAAACCGACAACTTTTCCACAAAGTCTGATGTGATTTCATTTCAGGTTTATCAGGCCATACTTCATCAAAAGCGCACCAACTCGCTCTACCCCGTTCAACACTATCAACAATATATACAGCAAAACCTTGTTCTAGTAAAAAATGTAGAAATCCTTCTCGACCATCACAGGTTGTTTCCCATACGGCGCCGGTATGTCCGCCACCATGTAGTAGAATACATTTTTTATCTGCATGCTCAGGAATAAAATACTGTACATACATAGATTCAATAGAATAGTCACCATTAGGATCAATGGTAATAGTCATTTGTTCATTACGTTTAACTAACTGAGGTGGTTTATTTTTTATTGATATATCACGACCACCAACATAAAAACTACCAAGTTTTGCTATGGTATATGTCATTTCAAATCCTTTTGGTAAACATTGCCACACTATGTAAAGATTAATATTTTAGCAAAATTTACTCACTTTACAACTACATATCTATAAAAATTGATAAGCTACACTTATACTTTCAATGAAGTAATAAAATCATCTACGCGCTGATTAAGGACTTCATAATCTAGGTTTACTCGATTTTGATAGGACATACATTGTCCCTGTTTTGCCTCAGCTATACATTGTCGCCATGCTAGTAAAGCCTGATGCGTGATCACGAACTGCTTATTGACCGCATCGAGCAACACACACCGTTGTTTTGTTGTTGTGTCACAAAGTTCTTGCAGCAACATCTCATAAACAAAAATATAATTATTCCAATCTGTCACATAGTGATAGTAGTTATCCCATCGGTCAGACAGCTCTTGTGGTCTATTATCATTTAATACTGATATGACCCGGTAGAGTGCAAATTTTCGCTGACCAATAGCAATGGCAATTTGCTGGCCTGCAGTCGCTAAACTAGTTTGCTGGGTTTTATGTATTTCATATTGTTGATGTTTTCGTTCAACACGCTCTTGATACTGATAATTAATATACGTGGTTAACCAACTCGAAAAAAATGCTGTTATGATAACTAGCATAAATGGTTGATTAATAAATTCAGTGATTTTTTTGAACATCCCTGTTACCTTTTTATAAATATCCAAACGCAAAGTGTCCTTAGCAAGCTGTGGAGAATCGGGCTTAGTGACTATCTTCCGCCATATCCAGAGCACGATCTATTTCTGCTTCGTTGAAAACTTGAATACCATTTTCTACTAATAATGCAGCAGTCACACCTATACCATCGATCACATTATTTGAAAAAGTACCATCATAAATGTGTGTAGAGCCACAGGATGGACTACGTGCCTTTAAGATTGCAACCATCACTTGATTATCTTGAGCTACTTTTAGCGTCTTTCGTGCACCACTAAGATATTCTGCTGTCACATCCTTGCCTGTTATTGTAGTGATTTTTGCCTGTTGATGGATCACATCATTCCCTGTTGCTCCTGCTTGAATTTCCGCAGCAGGTCTTGGGACAGGTAGGCCGCCTAAACATTCGGGACACACGGGGATGACTCTGCCAAGCTCCACCCAATATCGCAAGCGCACATGTGCCTGATAGTTATCCTTACCATCGTAGCGAACTTTTTGTCCTAAAAGACATGCGCTCACTAATATTTTTATCATTGTTGTCCTCTCACTACTTGATTCTAGAGTATACTGCTTCATATGTACTGAATACAAGATAGGTAATCATTAAATTATGTGTATACTAGAATTTAAATCGGCTTTGAACCACACAGAGCTACTTAGCCCTAGCATCTCGGCACTTTGCAAAAATTGGCCATATATAGTCTCTATTTCTGAAGTATTAGTTGCAGAAATTGATCCTGCTTATGCAGACGGCGAAGCTTTATGTACACATTATCACATACCACCACAAACCGGTGCTAATTGCATTATTGTAGCCGCTACTCGTGGACAAGAACGCCGATTAGCCGCCTGTCTTTATCCTGTAGGCCTTCGAGTTGATCTGAATAAAACAGTGCGCAAGGCATTAAATGCACGTCGCGTTTCGCTAGCCCCTATTGAGGAAGTACTCACAGCCACTAACATGGAATATGGCAGCATCACTCCCTTAGGTCTACCCAGTAGTTGGCCCCTATTGATCGATAAAAAACTCATGGATGTATCTCAATTAATTATTGGCTCAGGTAAAGTCAATGCTAAACTTTCCTTGCCTACAAAATTACTATCTGAGCTACCAAATAATCAAATTATAAATACATTAACTCTTTAAAGAGCAAATAATCTTTGCTCAGTTTCCTCGCTCACATGATTATTAACATCATCGTCACAACCACAACAATGCCAAATTCTGTTGGTTACTAAGGTTGTACCTGATTTTATCGCAGCCCAAAAACTAGAAAAACTCTGCACAGTTGATGCATTACCAGCATTACTATCAGCAGTAATACTATCCCTAGACATTTCAGTTATATCAGTTTGATTATCAGTACGAGTATTTGTGCCGTAATTAGTTACCGCTTCCACCAAGGGCAGCTCATTCTCATAACGTGCACGTTGCCAGAAACAACAAGTGCGATTCCTCTGCGATATACGAGCTTCATGCCGACGCTGCATAGTTGTAGGCTGAATATTTTGCCACCAGCTTAGTAGTAATAATAGCGTTGCCAATATAAGGCAAGCAATATATGCTGCAGTCACACCATAAATACCCATATCCGTTGACAAACCTAGATACACAGATGCCAGCATACCTAGAGTTAAGCACATAAATGAGGTAATACTCGAACAATACTTATTCCCTAAAGGTTTCAATTGTTGCAAAATATTATAGCGAACAGATTCGACCATTAAGCTACAGGCAGTCACAGGTAAGATATATTGGGTCATTGCCTGTACTTCTGCATCACCACGACTAAATAAATAGGTCATACCAGCGCCGAGTAATGAAATAGGCGTTGTATATATCAATGTAGTTAACACACCATTCTTACCAAAACGGCTGGCATTTAAGTAGCTAGCACCATCAAGATAACGGTTTAAAACCACGGTACTTTGATGGCCAAAGGCAAGTATAGGAATTGCCAGCAGGTAAACTAGTATCATTGCATACGACCATGCAGCTTGCGCATTTGTGCTGATTCTACCAGCCACTGCCCCAGTGACAATGGGTAATGCTATTTCACTGATGATTGCAAAAGTAATAGAACCACCTAAAGTTGTTAGCTCCCACAATTGACAGCAACGTCCTTTAATCGATCGTATAACATGGAAAAAATTAAAGGGTCGTAACTCTCCCTTCAAACCTATGAATGATGCAAATAGTATTGCCGTAAGATAGGCTTCAACAACAGAACCCACGGATACGCCAAAGTCTCCATAGCGCGGTATACCCAACCCGCCAAATCCTAACCAATAACTTAAACCTATTCCCAATGACAAACTGGATAGACCCATCGTCATTGCTGCTACTTCAAAGCCACAGGTAAAAAGGATTTGTTCACAACACATACGAAAAACCATGGCGAAAACAGCGGGACTATAAGGTCGTAAAAAATTTTGCGCAAGTAATGCAATTTGTAGCGGTTGTCGGAATACATACTCTAGTATTGAACCAGAAAAATAAAATGCCGTGGTAAAAACAGACCCTGTCAATACTGCCATTATGACAGAATTGGCAAAGGCTGAGGCCATGCGCTCACGTAACCTTTTGAGCTTTTCGGCATTTGGATTATCTTGTTTTAGTTCTGCGATATATTCACCATATATACCAGATGATATATACCCGAGAGCAAAAATAGGTGACACGGCAATTAATACGCCTGAATTTAGAAAAATGCTCACCAAAGTCGCAGATGCTACTCCTTCGGCATCACTACTTAGAGTGATAATCATGATAGTACTTGAAACTACTTGGATACTGAAGGTATAGGATAAAGCCCGAGGAATTGAGATTTTAGACAGATATCTGAAACACGCTGCAAATGATAATAATTCTGTTACTAATTCTTCATCTGCAGTGCGTGCTTGAAATAACTTTTTTAAATTTTCTAACCTAGCCAATAAAAATTGCCAACATGCATATGCTGTCGCATGTGTGTGCTCTGTATTTGCTACCCCATTAATAGCAATTGCTAATGCACTATGATCTCCACCTGTGGACTCAGAGCTTCTTTCAAGAGGGCTTTGATCATATTGTCCATCCGACATTTTCTACTCATTAAAAATGGTTAATACTTGGGTACGCATTTTTATTGTTATTGTTTAGCTACCTGTGGCAAGCTTTTTATAGTTGACGATTCTAACAAATAGACTAACTTCTGTCCATTATCTGATCACAAAATCTGATAATCTGTATGTTTTTGATTTAATCGATCATTTATTAAGCACACCGTCACAGACCAAACTGCTCTCCATAGACCATAAAAATAGCAATATTGTTGATTAATAAATCAATTCTTCAATCTCTCAAAAATTTATTTTCATTCCCTTCGTATAATCAATACGCTATGCACTCTCTCTAACTCACTGATTTCTCGAAAACTACCTGACATATGATTAAAAAATAGTCTAACAAAACAGAATGTTCAGCAGCACGTACTCTCTTGACGTGATTTTTTTTCTACTTATACTCTAACCCACGCACAGAATAAACAAGCAATTCTTAAGAATTATTCTGTGATTAAGACAACGACGTGAGCAAGGTGATGAAGAAAAGAAATTTGATACTACTGTTAATTTTAACTGCCACTGTATTGACTCAAACTGCATTTGCAAGACCAGCAAATATTAATGAAAAACTGATATTAAAAAATATTCCTAATTTAGACCCAACCACCTTAAAATATGCAGTCAAAGGTTACAAATGGGCAACCCGACACACACAAGTCAACAGACCCGATACACTAACAATCATTGACTTTAGTAAACCTTCATCACAAAAACGACTCTGGGTTATCAACCTAAAAACCAGCAAGCTCTTGTTAAATACCTTTACTACCCACGGCTCAAAAAGCGGCGCGCTGATGGCAAAATCATTTTCGAATAAAGTGGACACCGATAAAACCAGCCTAGGTGTTTATAAAACGCTTCATGCTTATACTGGTCAACATGGTTACTCGCTACGGATCCAAGGCTTAGAAAAAGGTATCAATGACAATGCACTCAAACGAAATGTTGTGATTCATCCTGCTTGGTATGCTACACCTAAGTTTGTTAAACAACATCACTTAACCGGCAGGAGTTGGGGTTGTTTCGCATTGGACCCTGCTATCAGTAGCAAAGTCATTAACCATGTAAAAGATGGTAGTATTATTTTTGCTTATGCAGCGCCAGAAAAGCACGACCATTATCTTGCAAGTGTATAATAAGCGCTACAACCAGTTTACCAAATTAAACACATAGCACTAAATAGCGATATTATTGCGTAATAAAAATCCCAGAGGCTAGCCTCGAGATATTTTATTTCCTAGTCATATTCCACCTGCGCGAACCAAGTTTACGCTATGGCGACTTAAGGGGAGTCTACGCTGACTCCCCTTAAGAATCTCCAAGCGTAAAGTGCTCGCAGCAAGCTACGGGCAATCAAGTTAAATATTGTTTCACCATCTCAGCAATCATCACGGCTTTTGGATCAAGCTCTATATTTACTCCATCACCTACTTGTTTATTACCAAAGTTAGTGACACGCAGTGTCTCTGGAATCAAATGGATATTAAAACAGGCTTGCGTTCTATCAACTAAACCCACCGTTAGACTCGAACCATCCACAGCAACAAAACCTTTCTCCACAATGTATTGAATGCACTGTGGTGTTACTTGGATAGTCATAGTGAGATTATTTAGTTCAGCATGTCGAGAATGAATCTTACCAACCTCATAGACATGCCCAGCCACTTCATGTCCACCAAGCTCATCACCAATTTTTGCACTACGCTCAACGCTGACTAGCTGACCAATGTGTAATTGAGACAATGTTGTACGTTTTAATGTCTCATCAATGGCATTAAAAGTGACATTATGGCCATCAATATCCACCACGGTTTGGCACGCTCCATCGATGGCAACACTATTACCTATTTCAAGGCCAGCAATTAATTTAGCATTTAAAGTCACTGTATAAGTGAGTATGCCCTGTGCATAAGCAACATGACTCACAGGATAGAGACCTTGGGTTATTCCAGTATACATAATCATCCTCGTTATACTGTTATTATTAACATATACTATATTTCAACAACTCTGCCACAAGCAACCGAGATTGTCTCCTGATATGATGCCACCTGCGCAGAAAACCCCCGGCGCCTATGACTCCTCCGCTAACGGAGGAAATTTCTTTATAGCATTGAAAAATTATATTATCCTATCCCTACGTATAATATTCAATAGGATAAGTGTTCATCATGAATATTGCCCAACTCTGCGCTGCCTTTAGCTTAGATGTCTACCGCGACAAACAACGTCCACCATTACCTGAAAATTGGACTGTTTATCTAGATTCACACCATAAGTTATTATCACATGGTTATTTTGGCTCTGCATATATTCAAACAAATGCCGATGCAAATAGCGCTATACCTATTAATGTAGTAGTCGCACACAGAGGTACCGATAGTTTTAAAGACATAGTTGAAGATTTGGAAATGTGGGCATTTCATAAGACACCAGCACAATTCACAAAAGAAGCCATTCCATTCATCAATCAAGTCATTAAGAAAATCAAAAACGACAATACAATAAACACGGTTAATCTTTACTTCACAGGTCACTCTCTCGGTGCAACACTAGCCGAGCTAAGTTTAGCATATTATATAGCCGACTTTTTCACAGACACTGATAGTATCTGCCTAAAAGGTGCTATCGATTTTGAAAGTCCTGGGTCTAAACCACTTATAGAATCACTAATTAATGCCGGCAAAATACCCTCACAGAATCTTGGCCAAGCAAGTCAATTACTGCAAACCTATAATGCTGACACTAATATTATCAATACCTGTATGGAACATATCACACCCATCAATTACGCGCATGCAGTTGGTTATTCATGGATTGCTGATCCGATACATGGCTATCCACTAACACCTGGCACTGAATATTTCGGTCTTAACTTTACTGTGAAAGATCAACATAAAATGCTTAAAATGTATGACTACATGAGCAACGATAGTACCATTGAAAATACGCATTATAAACGCATCCTACCACATCAATGGCCTGTAGGTATCGATAGTGCACTACAAACCTACCTGAATTACCATACGCCATTTATCTATGTACACTCACATTATTGGGACCAATACATACAGCTTAGCTGGGAAAATAATCCTAAAATCCATACAGAATACAACAGTGAATATGAAATGTTCAGAAATGATTTCCAGCAAACAGTGTTATTACATAATTACGAAAAGGCGTTTCTTGATAATATAGAAAAGCTTAAGCACAGCCCACTAAGATTGGCATTACAACAGCAACTTAATCAGTTAAATACCATACCAAAAAATAAATTAACGCAATTGCAACAAGCATTTTACCGACATTTACAACAGCAACTCTCAGCATAAATACGATTTACAAGTATAGACCTGTTAGACGTAAACTATTTATAGTTTGATCTCCATAGGCTCGATATAAATATCTGCCAACTCATCAATGAGCAACGCATGATTCACGGGCACTTCTTTCCATGTTGCTTGGTAATTATTGAGTTTTTCGGATGCTATAATGAATGAGTCACTTTTTGCTGCACCATTTTGCACTTCAGTAATACCGTCATGGTAACTAATATGGCTTCCTAAGGAATAATAAAGAGAATTTACATATTGCTCAGGCTTTGATGAAAAACGTAATGCCACTAAATTCTTTCCATCCGTCACTGCTAAGTTAATCAATGAAATATCATTTTGTCCATACTCATTTTGCAAATCTATTACACGCTTAATGGCCAAGGTTAATGCATTAAGAATATCCCGAGGTTTTTCACCATGATTAGATTTTAGAATGTCAATAAATAAGGCACACAGATGCTCTGAATCAGTCTGACCTTTTATCCATTCATAACTTGCATCACTTAATTCACGACGTAAGTAACGCTTAATCGCAGAAAAATCACCAACTAACCCATTATGCATAAACAGCATATTATCATAACGAAAAGGATGACAATTAAACTTCGCTACGCCCCCCATATTTGCATCGCGAATATGAGCGAAAAAACATTCTGATTGCAGCTTCTGCGCTAAATTAATTAAATTCAAATCATTCCAAGCGGGATGCGTCGACCTAAAAGTTGCTGGAGTCTCATCAATACGCCTATCATACCAACCTAATCCAAAGCCATCGCCATTCAATGGTTGGCGAGTTTCTTGCGCATTACTACTTTGCCGAATGAGTGAGTTTTTAGGTTTAATCACTAATTCATCAATTAAAATTGGTTTCCCGATATAAGCAATAAAACGACACATGAATAACCCCTATTATTTCTTTTGTGAACCAAGCACCTACTGTTTCTATTGTATGTGTAATAATTTTGTACCGCACATATAAAACATACTATTCAGTGTAGTCAATAACGCTGAATTTATATAATTCACTGTCTCAATTGAGCCTGCCATTAACAAAGTGGGTTATATTTAACCAAGTTAATACTCAAAATCACCGTGTTTTACACGCACGCAGGCTTTAGTAAAATGGCTGGTAACTGGAAATTCAGTGTTATTTGTATCCACTAAGATTTTTTTAAAAGATTCATCCTCATCAATCATACTATCATTACTGTGGATACCATGGTTATCTCTCGGATCAAAATGGAAAAATTTAAAATCCACAGTATTTGCTATTTCATTAATTAGCGTCGATGATAAATCAAAATCACCTTGTCTTATTTCAGATATGAACATCTGTAGTGTTTCATATATTTTCTTCAATTCGATTAATAAATTAGGCTTATTATTATTCTTTAAGGAAAATTCCATAGCTGAAGCATATCCTGGTGAGTAATACACTGGCCTACAACCTGGATGGCCACCTAAAAATAATTGTGGGATCATAAGTATCGGTGCATAGTTACGTAATTTATAAGGACCATTGGCATAAATGTCTTGTAATAACTCAATTGGCGCTGCGTTATTATTAATTGCTGGTACAAAACCTGGAACCACGCCAAGACTAATCGACAGAATATGTTTGGCAATATCGTTTATATAAGCTTGCCGTTTTAATTCTTTTTTAGTTTGAATAATCGAGAAAATCATGTTCCAAAATAGATGATTACGTAAGTAACCGCTATTGCGCCATGCAATTTCTAATAAATAACAACGAAAGGATTGCCATGCTTCATCATTTAAATTTTTAAACCACTCTTTCGAGAAAAATAAAATATCCATTGACCAGGGCTCGTCAACACTCACATGATTCGATAACTCCTTAAATACATGCCAATGATTAATTAATTGCTTTGGTACTTTTGCCGTTAAATTATAGGTTTGCTGTAGGCGCTTATGAAATACATTATCCGAGATAGGCGGCAACATGAAGATTGAACGTGCTCCAGCACTCATTTCCCATATAGAATAGGGGTGATATGAAGGCGTTGTACCCAGTATCCCCCATGATCCCAGTATTTCTCCTGGATTAATTAATCGGTAAGGAATGACACGATCCTGTAAAGGTAAATAAATCTCCATTGATTTATTCAATGCCATACAAACAGGATTAGATTCTAAGTTATAGCCAAGTGCATCACTAATTTCGGGAGCAATTGAAGGATCATTAATAGGGACCAATTCACCTTTGTCATTAGGTAATTGTAAGAAACTTTTTTTAACTGATGAATATTTTAAAACTTCATCACCATATCGGTAGTGAACTTTATAAAGACTATAGGTCTTATCAGGACTTAACGCATTGATAGTTGCTGCCAATTCTGGATTTAGTTTAAATACTGAATCAGCAACATCATCCCAAACTAATCTCTGTATATAAGACATATAATACTCTCATTATTGTTATTCTCACCATTATCATTCACCGTTTCTTGTATATTTTTGTCCTACAGTCATTTTATTATGAATCTTACAGAACCTTACATAAAAACGCCCCTTGAACCATGATGTTAATAAATTAGACATCAACGGTATACCCCACATGTTCAAGGTGAAATCATCATGTTTAATTATAAGTCCTTTGGGCTAAACAACAACAAGGGAAGGAAGATTTATAGAAATTAATGTTGCAGATAGAGTAAAATATCACCAAATGAATAGTATCAATACAACTATCGCCCAAAATAACTACAACTTATTTCCCAATAACTTGCCATAGGTATTTCATAGATAGCGATCCACAAGGGGTAGCATAGACACGACGGGAGTGCCCCCTATTACATAGGATAACCTTGGTAACTAACCAGGTTCTTTACTTATGTAAACTTTGATTAGCTCGGAGATTTTGATGCCCGCGTTAATTCCAATTGAGTGCTTCCCTGACTTAAGGAAGCCTCTTCTTCTTTAGCGTAATTCCTACGATCCGAAAAAATAAAAAATTGTCGTTTACGACCTGTGCTTGTTTCATAAGGAATAATTTCAAGCTGATTAAAAAATAGAATACCTTTATATTCCTGCATATTTTCAGTACTAGGTACATAGCCATAATAAGTAGGCTCATCTTCAACCTCTATCATTGACTTCTGTTTACAAACCATATTTGCGTTACTCTTTCCCACAGGCACATCAACAATAAGCTTACCAGTTTCATTCAGATGATTAGCAATTAAAAACAAAACTGCCAATTGTTCACTTTTACCAAAGTCAGTGATCCCTGACCATAACCAAAGACCCAAATCAAAACGTTTTTCAGACTCAAAGGTGCGAACATCATTTTCATATAACGAAATGGTACCGGTTGCCAACTCCTTAGTATACTCTTGTTTAAGTTGCTTCCGATACTGACTACTACGCTCAATGCCTGTAATCTGCATATCCGGATTAAGCACCCTTAGAAACCGAAGAGCACGACCATATCCTGCACCAACTTCTACTGCTGTTTTCATTCCAGTGAGATCAATATTTTCATGTAATACTTTTATATCCTCTCCATTATCCAAACCCGCCTCAACAGCATATTTACGGAAATCAACTATCTCATAAAATTCAACATTTTTATCATTATGATCCTCATCCTGATCGCCCACCTCATCACTTTTAAAGTCAGGTGAATGAACTAACTCAGTGAACATTATTTCTTATCCCCATTCTCATCCTTTACATATCAATTGACGTTTTGTACTTTTGCACTACGCAGATTTAAAGGACAGTCCTAAAATTACCATCACGTATAAACCTGGGAGATTTGCTATTCATAAACAACCACGAGCAAACCTGTGTTGTTTTTATCTGGAATGCTTGCACAAACCAAGTTCATGTGACGGCACACAACAGTAATGCTGCCAATACCTATTCTTTGCAACTGTACAAACCTCTGCCGTGCATAACGAGGCCAGTAAATGCTAAGGATTCAGCTACATTACTAATTAAAAATTTTGTTGGATTATCAATGAGTTGCCTTTTATTTAGGCATTGTGGATATTATTTATTGTTATGTTTAGAGATATCTTGTTAGATGTGCACAAATTCCAATAATCAGACTCTGAAAAACCAGCGTCACTATCCATAGTGAAAAAAACCTTCCTTGATTTCGCCACAATCCAGTATCTTCCAACCAAGATACTTCGCATGTATTATAGATCCGTCCATTCGGTTGTCAATATCTTTAGGAATTTTTTTACAGGAAATATTTTCATTTGTATTTCTGCATTGGAATTTAAGCCATAAATTTCTTTTTTCATAATATTTTAATGCTATTAATGGGTTCTTTACTAGTTTGCTTAATCTCTGAATAGCAACATCACTAAGATGAGTAGCGTTTTAATCTAGATCTGTACTTACGACTAGTGCTAGGATGGCTCATTACACAAACTTAGGAATAAAAATGAAAAAACACAGTGCTATGGGCTTAATCGCCCTACTAGCTCCCCTCGTTGTTAGTTTTGCCTTCGGACAAGATATTTTTGTTCCCGAAGTACCACAGCTTATTGATATTTTGCATACTAATCAGGCAATGGTACAACTGACACTCAGTTTATTTATGCTAGCAGTAGGTGCCGGTCAGCTCATTGTTGGTCCACTGTCCGATCAATTTGGCAGAAAAAAAATCGTTTTAATCAGCACCGCGCTATACTGCCTAAGTTCAGTCATGGCAGCGGCTGTACCTACGATAAACTTATTAATCGTCGCCCGTATACTCCAAGGATTAGGGGCCTGCGGCATGATGGTCAGTGCATTTGCTATTGTACGCGATTGCTTTGCAGGTGATGAATGCGCAAAAATATATAGCTACTTAAACTGTGCTATTTCAATTTCGCCATTGTTTGCACCCATGATTGGCAGCTATTTAGATCTCTGGTTTGGCTGGCGCGCACCTTTTGTCGCACTTGCTATCATTAGTCTTTTGGTCTTCATTGCCAATTTAATTTTACTCACCGAAACCCAAGACCCAAAGAACAAAATCAAAATCAGCATGACGCTGTTTAAACGTTATTGGCAGATATTACGTAATCGTGATTTCGCTACTTACAGCTTTGCTGCTACTAGTGCATTAGCTTGCTTTTTTACATTTTTTTCAATTTCTTCTTATATCATAATTAAAATTCTACAGATCCCAGAAACGCAATTTGGCTATTATTTCGCTACGGTTGGATTAATATTCTTCTTTGCAAGCTTATTATCTGGGCATTTGTGCACGAAAATTGGTACCGTAAAAGTCGTATTAATTGGCTCTATTGGATTTCTCATTAGCGGGATATGGATGACACTCTGGACACTTAAAAGTGGTACAACCATCGCTAACTTCATGTTACCTTCCTGCCTAACCGCCATTACAGGTGCATTTCTACTAGGTGGCGGTGCTGGCGGTGCCTTAGCACCTTTTGGTGAAATGGCTGGCACAGCCGCAGCATTACTCGGCGCTATGGAATTTTTAGGTGCTACTATTGTTGGCAGCTTTATTATGCAATGGCCAGTAAAATCAAATCTACCCTATGCGATCCCATTAATGGTGTTTGGCTTACTTGCAACCATTGGTTGCTGCTTAAATCACTGGTTAAAGCCATCATCCACTTAATATACTCACAACGATGATCGCGGTTGCTCTGTTTGATCTGTTCGGTCTGTTCGATTGGTAAAATGCAAATAGGGATTACCTTGAGTGGGTAATACAATATGTCGGCAACCAATGAGTTTATTAATTTCATCTAAGTTACTCTGAGTCATTGGCGCAGCACCGTGCACCACCTGTAAAAACTTTAAAATGCCATCAGCAGAATTTGTTATAAGCCGTAAACTCATCTCTAAATTTTTACTTAATCGTTCCTCAACACGTAATTCATTCATGTTACAACCCTGGCGTAATTTTTGTAGTTGTCTATTTTTCTCAGAATATGATCCCATTTCGGCAATAAAGACTTCCATAAAATAACGAATACCAGAGGAATCTCTGTGTGATACTACTCGTAAATCAAAGCCTTTGATGCTCTTGGAATCCTCGACTTTAAAGACTATTTTCTTATTGTTAATACTCTCCCTGTTGAGTGAAAAAAAATCTGATAATATGTACGTTGCCATGTATATCCTCAATATTTATAATCTAGCGGGAACCGCATTCCGCTAATTAGGCGGCTATTGTAGAGAAAAAGCAGATTCATTATTACGGTAATAATCGCCAGAAACTGGCCTTTTAGCTAACGAATGGTTGCCATTTATTCAGTGCTTACAAACCTGCTCTAACACACCAATTATCAAACGACCTATCAGAGCCTGATACATTCATTCTACCAGTACCAGAGCGAGACAATTGCCTATTTGAGCTCGTAGGGTTACACGAAATCTGTGCTTGATGAGCAGCAACGTTCTGCACCACAGTCACCTCACCACGTAAATTACAGTTTATCTTCTCCTTAATGTCCTTGACAGATAGTCCCAAACTAAATAAATAATGTAACTTACAGCTAATTGCTTCAATTGTCTGACCACCGGCTGAGATTACACCTGTTTTAGATAAGGCGTTCCCAGGGCTGTATTTTTCTGAAGAAGTACGACTATAAAGACATTGTGAACGATGGATAATAATAGTCCCCGCACTAGTTGCCTGCTGCAAAACAGCTAGAAACTCCTTGGTAACCGGCATATTACCATCTCCATACGTTTCTAATATCACCGCTTTAGCACCTGATAGCAATTGCTTTAATGCCTTCGCTGTTAAACTTGGCGTAATAACGACACAACGAATATCAACTTCTATAAAATTTCTTATACGCAATTTCGCCCACTTACTCGTCGGTTTAAGCAGCATATCCGTATTTACTTCAACACTAGGTCCAATAGATCCCAGAGGAGGATACAAAGGTGATTCATAGGCATTAAACTTAAGTGTCGATACTTTAGTTGTGCGATTAGCTCTAAATAATAGATTATTGAAGAAAATACATACTTCACAAATAGGAATATTTGCAGCAATATAAATTGCATTGATAAGATTTTGGCGTGCATCATTCATTGCATAAGCAATGGAAGTCTGTGCGCCTGTAAGCACCACTGGCTTATCTAAATTCTCTAACATAAATGCAAGTGCAGAACCTGTATAAGCCATTGTGTCAGTACCGTGCAATATAACAAATCCATCAAACTCAGCATATCTCGCAGCAATATCATTAGCTATTTTGTTCCAGGTTTGATAAGTCACCTGCGATGAATCAATGAGGGGAGAATATTCCTTAAAAACTATTTCAGGTGCTGCTTCATTACTTAATACTGATATTTTTTCAATTTGTTCCTTTAAGAAACCAGCTTCCGGCGCTAAACCATGCTCGGTAAAACGCATTCCAATGGTACCGCCCGTGTAGATAACATAGATTTTTTTCATTTAAAATAAGCTCCTGACATATATGCTACATTTTAATTCTTATTCCACCTCATATAGTCAGTCATTATTCAAATGTATTTTTTGATCATCCTCTTGGATAAATGACCTCAATGTGAGCAACGCAGATTATAAATGACTATCATAAATATTATTACGGTATTTATCTACTTAATTTTTAATTAGCATTGATTATTAAACCGTGTATAATCGCCCCATACTCATTAATAGTATAGATGACACACTATTACATCATAAGGACAGAACATGCCAGAATTAAAATTCGAATACAGTAGTAATCTATCGCTGAGTGATGAAGATATCAGACATTTTTTATTGAACATACATCAAGTAATATCATCTAATATCGACACAGCGATAGAAAATTGTAAATCAACAATATGCAATCAAAATACATACATCATTGGTGATGGTAAGTCTATTCATGGTTTCATTATGTTAAATATTGAAGTACTCACTGGCCGAAACCCTGAAGTACTGATGCAACTAGGCAGTGAAGTACTATCACTTATGAAAGAGACCTTTGATAAAGTCGTTCAGGAAAAACGAGTCCAAATGGGTGTTCATATCGTTGAGAAAGATAGAAAGAAATACTTTAAATACACATTCAATGAAGAATCAGAATGATTTATATATAGAATCTTACCTCACTGACAATGCAAAAGCAGACGTTTGGTATTTACATGGGTTGACTGAAACTAATAGTTATTTTGACCTACTCAAGTATGACAGCAGAGAAACACTGAATCAGTATTTTATCGATCTCCCAGGATTCGCTAGATCACCACTACCCCCAGTGCTAGATTTAGAAATCGTTGCAACACAGATCGTAGAAATAATCCTAGATAAAATTCAAACCAATACAATCATTTTATTGGGACACTCAATTGGTGGTTCTATAGCAACAAAAATTTTCTCACTTTTACCTGACATGAATAAATTCTTTATTAATATTGATGGTTTACTAATTCATGAGTATATGGGGTCTAGTAGCCTGTCAAAAGTGGTAAAATTCAACAATGCTATGAGTTTTAAAGAATATTTAGTTGATCACTGGCAAGTTCAACGTAACAAGCACCACATGTTAGAACGTTTTTATATGAATATACTACACACTGATCCCCATGTGTTATTCAAATGGGCTAATGCCATAATTGCCTTCCTCGAACACGACAAGATACTAGCTCTTTACAAGAAAAATAGTCATAACACACTATATATCTATGGTGAACTTAGTATCAATCAAAGAAATATTGATAAAGTCATTGAATATAACTTGCCTTCTGTGAAATTAAGCCACACAGGGCACTGGCCTATGTTAGAGCAACCAGAGCAATTTACAAATATAGTCTATAATTGCATTAGGAACTATCTCAGTGGCATGCCGCCACAGCACCATGTTACCTGATGGGAATGACGGTGGCACAAGCACGCTGTTTGATTTTGATTAGAGAGGGCTATATTAGCTTTGAGGAGGCATTCGATAATAATGTTTTATTTGGTGTATATTCTCAAACAAAGATCATCGACTCACCTGTAAAAGTTGAAAACGCATGTGCGTATATAGATAAACTTTACCTGGAATTCTTACGCAATCGACATAGCCAAGATCATCTGCGCTTCATCAAAAAATATGTTACAGAAGATAGCCCACCTACTTGTATACTCACACGTGAACAAGCACATCTTGACCTACAGGAAGTTTATGGTGGTGAAAGCGATACCGATGACGAGGGTTATGAGAGTGATTTAGTAATGTCATCATAACAATCCTAGCCTATGAAGAAAATGGTAGCACTCACTTGATAATTATCCGACAACTTACTCAATCATCACTCTATTAGTGAAAAATTAGGTATTTATTATTATCAACTGGAATAATTGATTTTTTTACAAATACACACGAAACACATCACATCATCCTAATAAAACCATCAAGTAATAAATTGCTGAATATCTTCAGGACATGCAATAAGTGCTTGTTTCTTTGCTCTCGATAATTTTTTAATTTGTGCTTCAATACTGAGAATATCAGACATAGGGATATCGAACTCCCAGGCAGCAGCGATACGTTTTGGTGGGAAGCTACGTGTATATTTACATTTCTTAGAGCCCTGACAATGCTCCTGGTAACGGCGATCAAGATCGGTAGTATAGCCTGTATAATAGGCACCGTTACTACATTCTAAAATATAAATATAATATGACATCTTAGCTAATCAGACTATTGTGCATTGAGATCGGGTGTAATCTTAGGATTTTTACGTCGGTAATAAATAATTAAAATTGTCACCGCACCGCATGTCAGTAGACTCGCCCCATAACCCAGCATTAGCAACCAGTCATGAAAATAATAGCCATGTAAAATCGTAAAAAACTGAATAATACAAAACCCTAGGAAAGTAATAAGGGATAAATCTTGAGAATCTTTTACCTGTATTAAACGTACGACCTGGGGGATAAACAAAGCAGCATTAACAAATAACCCAATACCAAAAATAAACTCGACGGCTTTTTCAATAATCATCCCTTGAATACCTTATCGTTCTTGAAAATTCTTCCATATTGTTGATAATTTATCTGTCATCTCACTGGGTACAAAGGGTTTAATCACATAATCATAAATGTTATGCGCCTTTAAGGCTTTTACTTCTGTTGTATGTAAAGGCTTGCTTAATAGCACAATCATTGCTGCTTTTTCAGGTCGCATTGAATGTATTAAACGGCAAGCTGTCAGTGGATCACCGCATTTCAATTCATCATCCACAATAATAATGTCATAAAACCTGTCTTTTTTAAAGCTTTGGGCTAATTCATGCATTACATGGTGACTATTGACCGTACGAACACCTTTACCGCCTAACTGTTGAGTAATCACATCACCGGTACCACTATCATCGACAATGAGTATGCGTGTGTCGGGATACCGTTCATGCCAAACTAGCACGGGTTCAACACCACTCTGCGCATCAGCAGTGAATGAAAAGGACACAATTGTGCCACAGCCTTCCTTACTGACAACATCAATATTTCCCTCTAATTCCGCTAAATAATGTTTAGTAATAGTGAGGCCTAAACCCTTACCTTCATAGCGACCTTTATAAGAAGGATCTAATCGAGTAAATTTAGTAAAAATACGCTTCAACTGCTCTTCAGGGATCCCAATACCTGTATCTTCAATCTGCACTTTAAAACTTATTTGATTATTTTCATCATCACGAGTGGCATTAACCAAGACTCTCACCATACCTTCTGCAGTAAATTTAATGGCATTATCCACCAAATGCTTGAAAATAGAGGTCAGACGCCATTTATCACTTTCAATGAGTGACGGCATGTTCGGTGCATAGGATACATCAAACTGCAAACCTTTCTCCTGGGCATCATGCGCATAATTAGTAGCCACAGATTCAACCACCACTTTCACATCCACAGATTCATGCATGATAGGCAATTTACCCGCTTCAATATTCTTGAACTGCGTCATTAACTCGCCATTCTTCTTCAATTCAAAAGCCCGCTTTAATAATGATGTCTAATAATTCTTTCTTTTCATTTTCATTCGTTAACATGGGTAGTAGCTGGGCGCTAGATACAATGTGATTCAAGGGGGTATTTAAATCGTGCAGGAAATTATGCAATAAATCTGTTTTTTCCTTATCAGCAACCTCAGCTTTTTCTTTTGCTTTCTTTAATTCACCTTCAAGGGCTTTGCGGTCGGTTATATCGAATGATATGCCGAGAATACCAACTACTTCGCCTTGGGCATTAATTAAGGGCCGTTTTTTAGTAAGAACTGGTATTGTATTACCGTTGCCTAGAGTTACCCATTCTTCAACCGATATTTCCTGCTTCGATTCCATCACCTGACGATCAACATCACAAATACGTTGTGCCAACTCCTGTGAATATAAATCAAAATCAGTTTTACCGATTAACTCTGCTGGGCTAGCAAAACCTAACGCTTCAGCTTGACGTTGATTGCAACCTAAAATACGGCCTTGCGTATCCTTCCAATAAACATGTCCTGGCAATAAGTCAATGATGACATCTAACGCTAATGCTGATAATTCCATATTACGAATACCCCTATTCTGATATACATACCTCTCGAACAGTCAGTAAGTATAAACTATTTTGTATAATATGGCTATAATTATGTACATTACCACAGTAAATATGTTTAATAAAAAATAAAGATTGATTTATTTCACAACAGCCTATTCTTTCAGCATATTTTTGCATATTTTTCAAAGCATTACACTTTTGATATATCTCATCCTCAGTAAACTGTAAATATGCTGCCCTTACTTCTTGCGCCATTCCAGAGAAATTGTTGTTTAACAAATCTGCGTAAGGATTCGTCGCCAAATGCCGAAGTACCGCACCAGTATATTGTGGATGATGCGCCATATTTGCAAGTACAATACTTTTAATTGTATGGCTAAAAATATCATCGATACACTTATGAAATGTTTGTATTGGATTTATAATATGGCCTTCAAGTACTATACATGGGTGTAATTCACATGGAACTTCATCACTCAGTACAATAAATCTATTTTCATTTTCCCCATACTTACTAGAAACGCAGCCTCTTCTGAGCACTGTGTACCTGGATTGTAGTACACCTTAATTAATACCACGGCCGACATGGCATTTAAATGATGTAATAAAATATTCATACCATCATAACAAGGGAAAACCGACCTACCTTCATCAGCTTTTCTCATTAAACATGGCAGATACTTGGCATAATCAGATAATACCTCATAATGGTTTATTAAATATGTTAAATACTTTGTAGATATTGCTGAAATTGCAGCTTGAAAATAATGAACTGTTCTTTTGACATGATGCTTAGAAGTACCTGTCAAATCCATTATTCTAGCAAAATCAATTCTATAAGGGATCCCATTTCCATCCAACACACTGAAACGTGATAAGAAATGTGCCTTGATTAAAAAGATGAACTCCTGATTACATTCGAGTACTAATCCATCCAACTTCAAAAGCGTAATTAATGAGTATTTCTTGGCATATTGTTTATTTATTTCTAAATTATTTCTTTTTATCGCCAAATTAAATACTGCGATTTTATTGGTGATTTTCGCCACTAATAATTTCAATGCATCCATTTTATTTGTTAATTCATTATCTATATCAGAAGTCGATTTTGCATTTACTAGATCATAAACCATAACAGCTCTGATCTGACACAAATTTTCTCCAACTTGTGCATCAAAGTTTGCATAGTTTTTTGCTAAAAAGTCTTCGGCAGCCAATAATGACTCATGTAAGAGGAATTTATAGAGCACTAGTATCTTTTTATAACACTCAAGATTTTCAATGATTGCATGTTTATTGTGAAACAATAAATCCGTCAGATTACTGCTAGCAGTGAAAACACCAGTATTTAAATTCACTTCTGAACCCATACGTCATACCGAACCATACATGTTATTTTTATAAATAGAGAACCATTTGCAGAGTAAAATGCAGTAATTTACTCATATCCAAGAAATACTAACACTGATAACCGATCCAGCCTATTTAATTCGCTAACGTCCGAATGGTTAGTACTTGAATCAAGCATAGTCGTTTTAACTAAATACTTCTAAGTAGACTGAAATACATAAATAATCAAAAACTTAAGAAATAACTAACATTCGTTTTGCGAATTATACACAAATTGCAGCGTATATTCGCCATCTTTTATGTAAGATATATCTCACAAGGATTGCCTACATTGGCTATAGCATATATATTGGGCTTTCATGTACATTAACTGCACGTGTTATATGAATAAAATTACTACAAACACTGCCAACATTTATGAATAATAATTATACAATGACTGAGTGGGCACACGTCCGTGAACGAGTTGCCCTAGTGGACCCTGAGCTTGCGAATATTATTGACCAAGACACAGAGTTACACCATTACCCACTTGTGACTGTAGCATATCCCTACGCCAACCATGTGGTATGTAATGGTAAATTCTCGCTTCCTTATTCAGGCAAAGCGCCACGTCGTAGAAGTTATACCCCCTTTAACAGTGAATTGGATAAATTACTGAATTACAACTGGAGTGCTATTCCCTGTGGTTTAGTACTCTCCGGTATGCTAGAAAGCTATTGGGACTCTTCTAGAAATATTATCCCTATGAATGTATTAACGCCTGGCTCTACTTTTGCATTGCGCACGGTATTCGACAGTAATAATTGGTGTAACTTTGATAGAGCATGGAATTTAACCTCTGGATCACGTTTATTATTTACCTTGTCTAGTTTAAAAGATAATAACCGCCTTAAGAAGCTAAATAAGGACTTACTGATTAAGGCAAAGGTGCCAGGATCTTTTGATGAACACTGGCACTTTTTTAAAGAAATTTCACGCTCACCCTGTTTCGAGCATCAATGGAATACGGAATTATTACTTTTCACCACACCATGGATTGATACTATCTTCGCTAAACGCTCATTGGTTTTATCTAATTACCTACTATCAAAACTCTGGTTAATTAAAGAGTTTGACAGCAATCGTCGAGCCTTTGATTATGTTTGGGAAGAATTTACTTACCATGCACTTAACCATGGTTACAATTATAAACCTAATATTTATGACTATGTAAAGCATATTTTAGCTGTGGCAGTGGGTAATGAATTTGCATTTAGGCCAGTGATACCAAGTGATGATATCGGTCCTATTGGAGACTTTAGTAATATTTTATTAGAAAAATATAAAAGTAATATCGCTCCCGTATTTATGCGTGCAGATAAGATAACATGGCCTGAGAAAAATTCATTATATTTTAGTATTCAAAAAGTCACCGGCTTACATTCACATATCAAAAGTTCTACTAACAGTCGATTAGATGACATCCGTGAAGTTGCCATGCTAGTGAAGTTTTTTATTAACTGCATCAAAGATAATAGTCTTGCCTTATTTGACGATACACGCTTTATCAAGCTGATGGATCAAATTGAGTTTGGTTTTTACCATACTGATGGTGATTACGATGAATCTATCAAAACCAGCCGTGAATTGTTCGAAAGAGACAGTCGATTCTATGGAAACAACCAACTAAACAATGAGTTACAGCTAGCAGAGAAGAGTAAATTTTTCAATGGCTGCGTGCGGATATCAAAAATATAAGAAAGTCAACCCCCAAAAATTCGATCGAGAAATTCGTAGAAAAAAAATGACATAATTATTCACCTACCAACTTCCGTTAGTTTACGCTGTAATGTCACTGAAGCAAGGCTAACTTATCGAAAAAAAGATTGCTTCATTACAGTACAGTTCTCACACATCGCTGCACTCAGCAAGGACCCTTGCTCCGATAAAAACTGTGCAACATATAATGGTATTTCATAGTAATAGTCACTGAATTATTGTTGTTATGCCAATTCATCTAAGGGGAAAAGTATGTCAAAAATCAGCAATCCATTCTTAAGTAAAGTGCTCAGTATGATCCAGGAGTTACTCAATAAATGTGAGCTCGACCATCAAGATCCGCATGTTGCCATGTTAGTCTGTGCTGATCTCATCAGCCAAATTATCTGCAATATTGCTGAACCCAAGCAAGCAGGTGAATTAATTAGACAAATTGAAAAACACATTAATAACACGGTTGAAGAAAATTACTGTGCGTTAATTAATAAAAAAAATGGAAATATTTATTAGATAGGGATTCATCAAACTAAACAGCCACAGGTAACGCCATAGAATTTCTTAATTCAAATACTTGCGTGAGCCAAATGCACGCAATAATACTTAAGGGCGAAGTGATTACCTTATGAGGTTCTCCCAAAGCGCAAGACAACCCCAAAGTTTGCGCTGCATTTATTCAAGGAGAATGGAGTTCTCCTTGAACTTTTTATGAGTACACTCATGATACTGCTGTGTACAAGATAGTGGAAATCATCTACTATTATTACTTTGACAATATTTATTACATTCCTACTTAATGTAATTAAGTTTGATCACAATACAATCGTTGGAGAAAAAATATGCCACATGCAACTATCAATAATGTCTCTTTGTGTTATGAAGTCTACGGCGACGAAACTGCTGAACCATTGGTAATGGTCACTGGATTTTCAGGGAATCGTTACGTTTGGGCGAATATCATTGAAAGGCTAGCTGAGCACTTCAGAGTGATTACCTTCGATAACCGCGGTTCAGGTGAATCAGAACAACCCGATGCATCATATAGTATAGAATTACTGGCTGAAGATACATGTGCTTTAATGGACCATTTAAATATTAAGAAAGCAAATATTCTAGGGCATTCTATGGGGACTATGATTGCAACAATGATGACGCAGATGTTTCCTGATAGAGTAAACAAAATCATATTAGAAGCACCTGCATGCTTCTCAAGACCGCATATACTTGCTTTCTTTGACTCACAATTAGACTTACGTAAAAATAATATTGATAGACGCTTGATGTTTCAAACAGTTATCCCCTTGTTATTTGGCGAATCATTCTTTGCTAATAAAGACATTATCGAAGAAATCATTGAATTACACTGTGCCTACCCCTTTCCTATTTCAGTTGCAGGTTATAATGGCCAACTTCATGCAATTAAATCTTTTAATTCAGAATCATTTATATCCGACGTCCAGCACCAGGCACTAGTACTTGTCGGTGAAGAGGATATGATGTTGCCTATGCGAGATGGTTTGGCATTAGCTGATGCTATGCCCAATGCTGAAGTAGTAAAATTCGAAAAAACTGGGCACATGATTCACTTGGAAGCCGATAATAAGTTTCTCAAGCATGTGATTGAATTTTTAAACTAAACAACCGCGGGTAAACCTGAAAAATGCCCGCAGCAAGCTGCGGGGAATCAAGTTAAATGCTAAGAAATCATCTAGAATATGCCTATCTGGATTGTTCTGAATAAAGATAACAATCTTGAGTATGGTCATTCACCATACCTACTGCTTGCATGAACGCATAGCAAATTGTGCTACCCACAAACTTGAAGCCACGCTTTTTTAAATCTTTTGACATAGCATCTGATTGGTCTGTACTCACAGGAACATGTTTACTTGATTTCCAATGATTCTTAACTGGCTTACCATCGACAAACTGCCATAGATAATCTGCAAAATTATCTCCAGCATCAAGGATCTCCAGATACGCTTGAGCATTGGTCACCACAGCATTAATCTTTAACTGATTACGAATAATACCTGCATTTTGTAGTAGTTTATTAATTTTAGCTTGTTTATAACGTGCAACTTTTTCTGCATCAAAATGATCAAAGGCTTGACGAAAGTTTTCCCGCTTCTTAAGTATAGTGATCCAACTTAATCCAGCCTGCATCCCCTCAAGTATAAGAAATTCAAATAACAATTGCTCATCATAAACAGGCTTGCCCCATTCTTCATCATGGTATGCTATATATAATGGATCTTCAGTAACCCAAGAGCAACGCTGCTGTGACATAAGCTATCCTTGCATGGCATCTAAAAGTGCTTGGCCAAAATTACCGGGTTTTTGTTGCTTGTTTTCCGACTTTTTCTTTTGTTTATTTGCTGGTGATGCTTGCGCTTCGCGGCATAGTTAATTGAATGCGTTTGCGCTTTACATCTACTTCTAATACGCTGACTTTGACAATTTGGCCAACTTTCACAATATCATGTGGATCAGAGACAAATTGATTAGCCAATTGTGATATATGAACTAAGCCATCTTGGTGAACACCAACATCAACAAATGCGCCAAGTTTGTCACATTGGTGACTGTACCTTCTAAGCGCATACCAGGTTGTAGATCGGTGATCGTCTCCACACCCTCTAAGAATTTCGCCATTTTAAATTCAGGACGTGGGTCGCGCCCTGGTTTTTTTCAACTCTTCAAGAATATCTTGCACCGTTGGTAAGCCAAATTGTTCATCAACAAAATCTTGCGCACGTAATGTATTCAGAGCCGTTGTATTCCCCAATAATTCGTTGACCGATAACTTAGATTGTTTAATGATTTTTTCCACCACGGGGTATGCTTCGGGATGCACTGCAGAAGCATCTAATGGACTCTCGCCGTCCATAATACGCAAGAACCCAATCGCTTGTTCATAAGTTTTATCTCCTAAGCGTGGCACATTTTTAATAGCCTCTCTATGGGTAAAGCGCCCATGGGTTTCTCGATATTGAATGATGTTCTTCGCGACAATTTCATTTAAGCCCGCAATACTCTTTAATAATGGTACTGAGGCTGTATTAATATCTGTGCCCACCGCATTCACGCAATCTTCCATAACCGCGGTTAAACTGCGCCCCAGTTTTATCTGATTCACATCATGCTGGTATTGACCCACCCCAATAGCTTTGGGATCAATTTTCACTAACTCTGCTAATGGATCTTGTAAGCGTCTAGCAATAGAAACGGCACCTCGATAGGAAACATCAAGTTCAGGAAATTCATTAGCAGCTAGTTCAGATGCGGAATATACAGATGCACCTGCTTCTGAAATCACAACTTTGGTTAGGTTTAATGCTGGATAACGTTTAATTAAATCGCCAACAAGCTTGTCCGTTTCACGTGATGCTGTACCATTACCGATACTGACCAGGTTAACCGCATATTTCTTTGCTAATGCAGCTAATACTTCGATTGAACCATCCCAATTGTTCTTCGGTGCATGAGGGAATATAGCCACATGATCGAGTAATTTGCCTGTATCATCAATAACAACTACTTTAACACCTGTGCGTAAGCCAGGGTCTAAGCCAAGTGTCACTTTTTTACCCGCGGGTGCTGCCATTAGCAAATTCTTTAAATTATCTTTGAAGACTTTAATGGCCTCAGCTTCTGCCTGCTCACGTAGCTGTGTTAAAATATCCACATCTAATTTAATCTTTAATTTTATCTTCCACGTCCATGCAACTACCTGTTGCAGCCATGCATCAGCCGGACGTTGTTGATCTGTGATCTGAAAACAATTAGCAATCGTGCGTGTACAATAGTCATTTTCTGCTTCATCAGTAAACTCAATACTAGCACGTAGAAATCCTTCTTTTTGTCCACGTAGTATAGCAAGGATCCGATGCGATGGAATTTTTGTGAGTGCTTCTGAAAAATCAAAGTAATCTGAGAATTTCACACCCTCAGTTTCTTTCTCTTTAATCACTGTACTTTTTAAATGTGCATATTTCCATAGATGTTCACGCAGCTTAGCCACTAAGTCTGCATCTTCTGCAAAACGCTCCATAAGAATATGTCGTGCACCCTCTAGGGCAGCTTTACTATCCACAACAGCTTTGTCTTTATCAATGTATTTTTCAGCCTCTGCCTCTGGTACGAGTAATGGATCTGCCAATAAGCTATCAGCTAAAGGTTCTAAACCTGCTTCTCTGGCAATATCAGCCTTAGTTCGCCGTTTTGGTTTATAAGGCAATATAAATCTTCTAAACGTGATTTATTATCCGCCGCTAATATTGATTGCTTTAATTCTGTTGTTAGCTTACCTTGCTGTTGAATGCTTTCTAGAATGGTCGCACGTCTAGCCTCTAGCTCTTGTAAATAAGCTAAACGTTCCTCTAACTGTCGTAATTGGGTATCGGATAATCCGCCAGTCACTTCTTTACGATAGCGAGCAATAAAGGGTACCGTTGCTCCCTCTGAGAATAAAGTGGTCACTGCATCCACTTGTGCTACTTTTACATTTAATTCATTGGCTATGGTTTGATTAATATTCATATGTAACCTATATACAATAACTATTTATATCTATAATTAGCCGGCATTTTATATGGGTGAGCCGTATTGTACAAGGTAATTTTATAAGCAAAGCAAGGCCCTGATATTGATCAGGGCCACTCTTTGTCATTTCATGTAACAAACACCATAGACCCTTGGTGTTAATTCGCTATCTTGAGTATCTCGGACTCTCAGGGCTACTCGCATCATTAAATAGGGATAGCAGGAAATCATCATCATCATCCTGATCACTGTCTGATTGTGCTGCTGCAGCAGATAGTAGACTATCATGCGACTTCTGATGTTTACGCAAATGAGCATCTTCATCTGCTTCAGTAGTAACTAAGCACCGTTTAGTACCTAACTCAATTGATGCATCTAATATAGCTACGATATCATCATGCCCATGAACTTTTGCTAATTCACGAACATCAGGTATTAAAAAATTCTTCATAATATCTTCAAATGAATCTGACTGTTCTGGTATTTTCACACCCAAGTCTAATAAAAGCTTTACTGCATCAGTATGGCCCTCCCTAATAGCGAAATGCAGCGGTGTCCACCCTTCTTCTGGATTGAAGTTAACACCGGCATTATGTAATGCATTGATAAGCCTCAAACAACCACTTTTTGCAGCAAATCGTGCAAGCTTGTTCTCATCTTCCATATAATCTTTATAATAAGCACCACACTGGATTAAATAACCTGCCATTTCATATTCGCCACGTTTTAATAGACTACATGCAGGTGAATCACCTTCAATCCACTCTATCCCATCACTATCAATAGAACTCGGCATATCCAAACAGGCGTTGAGATCTACGAGTGCTTTAATTATCTGATCTTCATATGGGTGTCCTTGTTCACATATTTTGCATAATAATTCATTACGTACGCTATCAGATAATTTACTCATGACATTCACAAGTACTCCCTGATCATGGGCAATACGATTAAAGTATTTTGAAACTTGCATCCATTGCAATAGTACGCTTGGCGAATCACATAGACTCAGAATATAAGCAGTAACTTCATCTGGTAGTAGGTTAAATACAGAATGTTCTAAGGCATCTCTATCAGTTGTCGAATGTACTGATGTAGATGTGGACGTTGGATGTGGCATAAAGCACCTCTTGTTAATGGGAGGTTATTATTGCTCTTATTAGTCCTCGTTAAACACTTTAGGTATCTTATTCACGCTTAACTGGTAGAGTATATTTTACACACTATTTCTTAAATTGCAATTATTTTTTTCTTTTTTAGAATTTTTTAGACGCTTAATAAAGCATTAATAAATACTGACTATGCCACGCATGAATAAAAATCCCCGAGGCAAGCCTCGGGGTATTTTATTCCTAGTGATATTTCGCCTGCGCGAACCAAGTTTGTGCAATGGCAACTTAAGGGAAGTCTACACTGACTCCCCTTAAGAATCCCCAAGCGTAAAGTGCCCGCAGCTTGCTGCGGGGAATCAAGTTAAATCAATGATAATATGGAAACGTATCACAAAATAGTTAATACACAAGTGAGACAAATAAACACTACCAGTAAACCCGTGGTGTTTCCTGTTTGGAATGCTTACAACAGTAAGCGACAGAGAATCAAATTAAGCCAAAGAACATGAACGTAATGGAGTCACTACCAGACCATCTTGAGAAAATTGGCCGACATTTTTGGAGTGAAGCTCTATATCTTTTTCTGCCTGATCTTTCTCGCCATTTGTACCACCAGCGGGACTGCCTAAGTCGACAATATTGGTTACGGAATCTACACGTTTTGGTACCAGGCCATTACATTTATTTACTAAACCTTCCTGGGCCTTTTTCGCTGGTGTAGTACGAGCTAGATATTTACGTACACCATATTGCAATATACATGTCGCTAACACAATGGTAGCACCCGCTAATCCAAACCAAGGTGAAAATGATAAGGCAGGGACTAAGCAAACCATGCCAAGCATAATAACGGCTGTAGATGATAATTCAAAATACAGTTTTTTCTTTTCATGTCTGACTTTTGCTTGCAAGCTAGTTTTATATTTTTTCAATTCAGTGATACGTATTTCATATTTCTGCACATCTGCACTATTAAAACAGCGCATACGTTTGAACTCTAAGTCTGCAATTTGTTTATCAAGGCGTTTTAGTTTTTTACTATGACGACGTAGTTCCACAAAGGTTTTCATCGCCGCATTGATTAAATCAAAAGTATATAAACCCACAGTGAGATACATACCATTGGGGCCTGTCAGGATGAAACAATTAGTTAAACCGACTAAACACCAAACAATATCATTAGCTAACTCATTCCAACGTTTGTTTATTTGCGCATCTAAGCGATTCATCCAGCCTAAGCGGCGCTCCTCCTCTGTCATCCAAGAGCCCGGTAAAGTATGTTTCACTAGCATCAATAGATTCACTGTTAATCGTGGCAAATAGTAAATCCAAGCAATATACGAAAAAATGGGATTGGTTTTATCGATAAGATTAACAAATTGAGTAAAATGTTTAAAAGACTGTGCCGATTTAGCCAGCGGTTCTAAGGTATCCATCATCCGCTTCAAACGTAAAACAAATAATCGATGCCAATTAAAGCGTGCAAACACTGCCCTTATTTTCTGCATCAATGATTGTTTTTTGGCGATAGTATCATCATTTTTACTATCCTTTGTAGCGCTATCTAATACATGTAGTGCTTCGCGATAGACTTGTACCTCACGTAAATAATCCTCTGCGTCTACTGGGCTATTTAATAGTTTGTCATAAAGATATTGTAGTAATAATGCTAGACGATTGGCATCAACTATGCGACGCTTGATACCCACCACGTCGATTATTTCTTCAGCCATCGCTGCTTTTAAATCGATGCAAACAGTTGCGTAAAGTACGAGTAATTCATGATGTTTACTAAGCAGATATTTTTGGTCAAGGACATTAAGACTAGATAATTGCGATGGTTGTGCTGGTCGACTCTTATCGCTCAGCATCGAACAATCAAGCAGATCAGGCATAAATATTTTCAGAATATCAGCTTCAGCCATATAGTTCCCATTCGCGTTATTTTAACTATCATTCGTATATGCATCATACACAGTATTTCTTAACACTAACTTAAAGCAAACATTCATTTAACTTACAATCGTTAGTGACTAGTAATCAATAGGTAAAAACACCTAATTTTCTCTTTAAATGGCTGTTTTCTATATTTTTTCGATAATTTTTTTCTTAATAAAATTGATTTATTAAGAAAGTTATCTTTGTTCTTCCACACTAACTAAAATTTTTAATAATGTAAAATTATTTGATCTGCTATTTGATAAGAAAACCTTAATCAAAAACTTAAAAATACAAATATAATATCCTGATATAGTTAACAATCAAACATGAAAGACAAATCCGAACGGTTGTTACGGTTACGTTTCTAAGCTATTCTTATTGAGATAATATAGTTTTTTCGAGAATCATATGGTCTCTATACTACGTACGTTTATTATTACAATTGGCTTATTAATAGGAATCAATGCTGTGGCATATGAAAAACCCTCTGACAGTGTACTTAAACAAAAACTCACACCCTTACAATATTACGTTACCCAAGAAGACGGTACTGAAAAAGCATATACCAATGAATACTGGAACAATAAAGAGCCTGGAATATATGTGGATGTGGTTTCCGGAGAGCCTTTATTTAGTTCACTTGATAAATATGATTCTAAAACCGGCTGGCCAAGTTTCACAAAACCTCTCAGTGGGGAAAATATTGTAATGAAAAAAGATAGGAAATTTTTCATTGTCCGCACTGAAGTCCGCTCAAAGCATGCCGATTCTCATTTAGGCCATGTATTTGATGATGGACCAGCACCCACAGGACAGCGCTATTGTATTAACTCCGCAGCATTGGAATTCATACCCGTCAACCAGCTACAAGCTCGCGGCTATGCTGAATACTTGCCTTTATTCCAGAATCTCTCAGGCAACTAATATTTGCATGTCTTAACACTTGACTATATAGTACCGACCAATCCCTTGTTAGGAATAATAACATGATCACAATTAAAGACGTCAGCTTTCGACGTAGTACACACGTTATTTTTGATTCAATTAGTTTAACTATCCACAATAAACATAAAATAGGTATTGTGGGTAAAAATGGCTGCGGGAAAACCACATTGTTCAGCCTTATTCGTGGCGAGTTAAGCCCAGAAAAAGGCGATATCAGTAATATTGATACTATTCGCCATGCGCATCTCGATCAAACAATGCCAGATAGCGATGCCACTATTTTAGACTATGTACTTGCAGGTGACAGTGAATTAGTTGATATAGAATCACAACTACAAACCGCCGAGGCAGATGAAGATTACGATGCCATGATGCACTTACATGAACGTCTTGCTGATATAGATGGCTATAGCGCAAATGCACGCGCAGCAAAGGTGCTCACAGGATTAGGGTTTCCAGATGCACAACACCACCATACTGTAAACACTTTCTCCGGTGGTTGGCGTATGCGTTTAAAATTGGCACAAGTATTATTTAGCCGTGCTCATATCTTGTTACTTGATGAGCCCACTAACCATCTCGATTTGACTGCCATTATCTGGCTGGAGAAATGGCTACAAAAATACAATGGCACTGTATTACTGATTTCCCATGATCGTGATTTTCTTGATAATGTGGTCAATAAGATTGTGCATATTCGACATCACACACTCAAAGCCTACTCTGGTAGCTACTCTGCATTTGAAGAACAATATGCACAGGAATTAGCAAATCAACAGGCAACATATGAAAAACAACAAGTTAAAATTGCGCATATGATGAAGTATGTCAATCGATTTCGCTCTAAAGCGTCTAAAGCTAAACAAGCACAAAGCCGCTTACGTGCTATCGAACGCATGCCAGTCATTGCCCAGGTTCAATATGATAGTACCTTTAGTTTTGAATTTTTTGAGCCTGAGCGCTGCCCTGCAATGCTATTAAGCCTAGAAAAAGCCAATATTGGCTATGGTGAAACACCTTTATTTTTTAATCTGAATACGCGCCTATACGCTGGTCAGCGTGTGGGATTACTGGGGGCAAATGGCGCGGGTAAATCAACCTTGATCAAGGGACTCATCGGCGAATTACCTCTATTAACAGGTCAACGAGTATTAGCAAATAAAGTTCGCATCGGCTATTTTGCTCAAGATCAATTAAAGCAACTTGATCCCGAAGCCTCTGCAGTATTACATATGCAACGTTTAGATAACTCAGCAACTTTGCAACAATTCCGTGATTATTTAGGCCGCTTCGGCTTCAGTAATGAATTCGCCTTACGTCCCATTGCCGGGTATTCCGGTGGTGAAAAAGCACGCTTAGTACTGGCTATGCTCATATGGCAGCGCCCTGCACTATTATTATTAGACGAACCTACAAACCACCTAGATATGGAAATGCGCAATGCATTATTAATAGCTTTACAAGAATATTCTGGTGGCTTATTAGTAGTTTCTCATGATCGCTATTTACTGCGTGCTTTGACCGATGAATTTTGGCTAGTAGATGATGGTCGAGTTAAACCGTTTGCAGGTGATCTGACAGATTATCAGAAATGGTTAACCGATAATGCTAATCAATAGTTGAAGTACTATTATGATTAACGCTCAGAGGTGACAACATTCGCCTCGTCACCCACATCTGCAGTTATCACCACATGCTGACAGCCCGTTTCTTGTAGCATAAAGACACTGACAAGCAAACCAATAACCGTGGCAATCGGTAATAAAACCAAAGAGATCTGATAATCATGCACATCATAGACTGGTAAGCCATTGACAAGCTGCCCGCCCCAGTTAGCTTGTAGCATGTAACCAATCACTTGTTGCGCAATAGCACCACTGCCCACCGCAGCCATATTGATTAAGCCTGATGCAGTACCAAAGGTCTGTCTTGGTAAACAATCTTTGGCAATGGCAAATGTTAAGGATTGCAATGCCGCCATTAACCCTAAGAGGAACAATGCAATAGCAACACACCACATAGGTAAGGCAGGCGCTTCAAGCACCACTAAGGCAGCAATAACTCCAGCTCCAAAACCAATATAACAAGGGATCTTACGCGACTGAATTTTATCAGATAACCAACCCAGTACAGGGCTGCCGATCCCAATACCCAACCAGAATAAAGAACATAGCTCCGCAGCGATGATATTACTACATTGATATACCTGCATTAAATAAGGCACACCCCACAAGGCACCAATAGTCGCAACAGGGATCCAACAACAAAAACCACACACAGCTATCCACAATACCTGTTTATCTGTGAATACCATTTGCAAACGTTGTGTGATTGTAAGCTTTGGCTGTATTTTGGGATAGTGATTTGCTTTGCCATCACGGATCACCCACCAATACAGTACTGATAAAAATAGCGTGAAAACACCAATAGCAAACAGTGTACTACGCCAACCATAATGATTAACAGCAAAGGCCAAAGGCGCCTCACCAATGAGAGAACCCACGCAACCACCAAATTGCACTAACCCTGCAATCAAAGCAAAATATTGATGTGAGAACCAACGCGATGCTAGAAATAAAGCACTTAGAAATGCAAAGGCTGAACCAAAGCCAATAATAAAACGTGCAAAACACGCCATACTAAAACTAGCCGTGGTGGCAAACAGCATAACACCCAATGCACTGATGAATACAGCAAAGGTTAATATCTTCCTCGCACCAAACCTATCTAACAACATCCCTGCGGGAATTTGCATTCCCGCATAGGAATAGAAAAAGAAAGCACCTAATGCACCTAAACCACTAGCACCTATGCGAAATTCAGCCATCAATTGGTCGGTAAATACGGCTGGAGCGACCTGAATAAAATAATCATAGATGTAGAAAAAAGCAGCTAGTGAACAAATAATTAATGGTAATACCTGGCGTTTGTTATTGGTCATTATTCTTTACCATCGCAAAACTATGTATTCAACCAATTTATTGGTTGTTTACTATCACTTTTTATATATGAGTGTTAGTAATGATAGTTTGAGCAATATATCCCTTCTTTATTTAATACGGCCTTTGCGTATTGTGTCATCCATTATAATAAACTTTAAACAAAAATTCCCGAGGCAAGCCTCGGAGTATTTTATTTTCGCCTGCGCGAACCAAGTTCGCGTTACGGCGACTTAAGGGGAGTCTACGCTGACTCCCCCTAAGAATCCCCAAGCGTAAAATCCCCACAGCAAACTGCGGGGAATCAAGTTAAGTTTTATGTAACATCATTATTCAATCTTTGTGTTGGACTAAGTAAGATTGTGTAAAATAATTATGCTCAGTTAAAGTGCGCTTAGTTTAGCTCGTCTTTTTAATATCTTTCTTTATTACCACGGCGGCGATCTTCACGTTCTCGTGCGAAGTTAGCCTTCAACTCTCTGCCTTGAAAGTCTTGACCATTTACCGCTAAGGCTGCTTCCGCATGCGCCGCATCAGCAAAAGTTACAAAACCATAACCACGCGAGCGACCCGTATCACGGTCAACAATGACTTTGACATCAGCCACATGACCAAATTTAGCAAAAAACTCTGTTAGCTCTTCCTCGGACGCTTGAAATGGCAAGTTTCCAACATAAAGCTTGTTACCCATAACATATTCCTCTTAAAACTAGACACATTCGAATTGCCATAAATCTGACCAGCTTCATCACCCTACTGGCAAGTAAGAAAACGATGTATACTGTCACTATACCTTGAGGATCAAAACTATAGCGGATTTATGGTACACCCAAACGGTTAATAAAAACAGTATATTAATAAAGAAAAGTACGACTGGATTGTAGAGAAAATTGTCATATTCCATATAACCCTATCCTTGTTATTTCCAATGCAGTAGGCACTCCCCATAGAACGTAGTATTAGTCAAATCAGTGGCAATCCGGCAGCTAGACAGCCACGACGCGGCATGACAACAGCTTTTTGTTAGTATAAACAAGATAATGAATAACAGATTTATTCATTATCAACAAAAAAACTATCATTTTGAGCAAAGCGAGAAACCCCCTATGGCTTAGTGCCCTTAAACCAAGCAAGAATCTCTCGCTGCACTCTACAATGCCTCACCCAATATAGTATCTGCTATCTATGAAACATCTGTCACACTGCTGGCTACTCCCTACAGGTTAAGGGCTTGGAGGACGACCAGCATTCACAGAACCGCTAGCTCTAACTTCCCTCTCTGGTGATTCAGGGGGAGATGGCAATGCTAATGCGCGTGCAGTGCGGCTATTACGGCGATTGCTAGAGGCATTACCGCTACCAGACTGCTCCGTAGGCTTACGGCGGCGGCGTCCTCGCATAGGTGTCATGTCAACTGGCCCAGGACTGTACTCAACATTTGATAAAGGTGAATCTGCTGATAATTTTGCAGAACCACACTTTAACTGTTGGCGTCTCCCTGATGATTTGCCAGTACTCGGAGTACCTGAGCTTGGCGTCCGTCTCGCACTACGCTGAGAGTTGGGGGTAGCAGCTGCCATACTCTTTCTGCGGCTTGGAGTTGCTTGATTACTCTTGCTAATTAAGCCTTGGAGTAATTTCAAAATTTCCGCTTGCATATGTGGTAGCACTGTTGCTGTTGCCACCTTTTCCATTTCAGCATTTTCCGCAGCCTGTGTATCTTGATAATACAGTGGCATAATTTGTTTCTTTATCTTGCTTTGACAAAGTACCAAATTTCCATCTTTAAAACCATATTGATAAGTTGTACGCGACCCTTGGCCAGTATACTGTGCAGCCATTTTTTCCACAGTGAAAGCAATAGACACCATCACTTGTGCATCATCTAACGCTTTTTGCTCATTTGTAGGAACCAAATCAACATCCAGCGAAATATTGCAGATCGGTGGTACCTTAGACGGTGTAGCAGTGGCTTGCTGCTTATGAAGCTGCTCGCTAATAGCTGATAATTGACGACCATATGTCCTCATTTCTTCTTTGATTACCTCTTGCTCTTCAGCCTTATTGTTATCATGTTGCTGCTTTATTGCAACTTGGCTTTCAACATTAGTTTCATCATTATAATCCTTTCGCGTGTTGACTGGTTGAATGCTCTTAGTAAATGCATCATCACTCAAGAATCGACGCAGTAAAATACTATTACTTTGTAATTCACTTGTTTTTTGCAACCAAGTATCTCGAATTTTGAGAACCTTTCGCATTTCTGCTAGCAATGTATCAATCAAAATCGCATAAGGTACATAGTCAGTTGCAGAAGATTCCTCCTCTGCATCTAATTTTCGCTTGAGATCAGCTAAAAAATACTCCAACAATAAGCTATGTTCTTTATAATTATGGGTTGATACGAATTGGAATTCGTTACTCTGCTGATGATCACCTGCAGAAAAATGTGCAGTCATATCAATGGCACTGAGGAATTCAGCCACATTCACAGGCAAATGCTGTGCAAATAAATCGGCTTTTGACTTTAGTTTCAATGCTTGTCGGTAAGAACGCTCACGACCTTTCCACTTTTTGATAAGTGCATTTTTTTCCTGCAGGGCTTCACCATTATCACTCGCTGGAATTTTTATGGCTTTTGCTTTATGTAAACTGCCCTGTGCAAATTCAAGTAAGCCTTCTAACACCTTGGTTCTAGTTTCGCTATCTTTTTTAGCTACACGCGCTAACATAGCCGAAGCACTTTTATAATCACCTATTGCGAGATTAAGCTTGAACCAATTTATGATGGTCATTTTTTCAGCTTTACCAGCTACCTTCTGTAAAAAAGTCCTTATAATCACGTGCTCAAAGTATGCAGCAAAATCCTCGGCTAATTGCCCTTTTTTATTTTTCAAACCAACCACGGGCACTTTTGGTAAACCATCCACTAAAATTTCATCAGACTGATGAAGAATTTGTTCAATCGCCTTGGCTTCCTCAGCTACGTTATCGTACTCTCGCTGTCTTGAAGCTCTTTCTTCAGGCTTGGCGTTTTGTAGTGCAACAAGTTTTTTATTGGCCTCTTCTACTACGGCATTTGCCTTGTTACGCGCATAGGTTTTCACTAATAAGACCACCATGGGTAAATTACCGCGCATGGCGGCAATGTGCAGTGGATAATTGCCTAAGTGTGGATCTGGATGATTAATATTAGTTTTATCTTTGACCCAGTCTTGCACTGCTTGAGGATACGGTAGTAAATCTTCCTGTGCCTGTAATGCTAGGGCAAATATATAATCACGCTTAGCTGTTTTGTGCAGAGCAACTGCATGGGTATAGGTCAAGCCAGTACCTGCAGCAAGATACTGTGAACTATCGTCCGGAATAGTCGGAATGCAATCTAACACTTTTTGCGTCAGTTTTACTTCAAGCGTTGGTTTCTCAGCTAACCGCGCAACCCGTTGGGCTAAATCATAATGCCGATAACGTATAAAATAAGCGACAAGCATCTCCAATACATGCTTTTGTGCTTCCTGAGCTATTTCTGCCTTTACAGGGTTGCCATCAAGTAATTTAGCACCATACTCACGATACGTGTTCAACAAACTCTGAACAAGTGTCTCTAAATTTTTTTGTCGAACATTTGTGTCTTTAATGGAGTAAAGCGACGTCAATTGTTCGTCCATGGTAGTCATGATCGATTTAATCGCTTTCCCTGCTATAGTATCGGTATAAAGTTTGTTAGCAGTCGTTTTGCAATGCATCGTCCCCGCGCGATAAAGACGCAATACCATCGGTACCACCCACCCAGGCACCGTTTTACCACTTTGTGTAAGCGGTTTTAAAATAATATCCATAGGGTGCTGGCGCTGACGATTTTCACAATTTGCATCTGCACCATTGAGGATTAAACACTTTGCTAATACAGGTTGCTCTGCACGTAACGCTGCATGTAAAAATGTATCTCCCGTCTGAAAATCATAGATACCACTGGGATTTGCGTCCTCTTTAACTAATTCTGTTATTTCATTAACAGTCGCTCTTGATAGGGCCTTGTGACCCTCTATAACCTCTCGGCACAATTTCTCTACTTTTTTAGTGTTGGCAGTATCAAACATGAATTAACCTCGCTATTGGCATCGATACCGAGCTATGAATGCTACGGGTATACTTTGATTATTGTTATTAACTTGATTCCCCGCAGCTTGCTGCGGGCACTTTACGCTTGGGGATTCTTAAGGGGAGTCAGCGTAGACTCCCCTTAAGTCGCCGTCGCACGAACTTGGTTCGCGCAGGCGAAATATTACTAGGAAATAAAATACCCCGAGGCAAGCCTCGGGGATTTTTATTTTTTCGACCACCACTTGTGATCAAAGCTGTTGTTATTATTATCCTTTAGTAATATTCAGTGAAGTGATCTTATTCATGTATAACGTACACAATAAACTACCACCTATTATACCTCGCTATTTGCTGATCATACCGTGTTCATACACATAGCGCTACTTCTAAGCACATATACATACGTGCTTTGAGACTTCATGAGAATATTCTATCGCTGACAATCTAGTTCCAAAGGTCTGACTAATATAGTATTTCTATTAAACGACCCTCAGAGCCACACCTGACTTTAGGCACAATACCTTCTAAGGTATTTTTTGAAATCTCTCTGATTAAGCGCATTGTACATAATTTAACCTTACATGTTAAGTCTTTTTTTGCCAAACGTTAGTTTTACACCGAACTATAGTTCGGCAAATCAATACTTCTGCCAAAATGAGACTTGCCTTTATATATTCCACATTGCACAATGATGCTTGGATATTATGGTGCTAGCCATCGCAGTTAGGTATAAACAAGCGCTCAACACTGTATTGAATCTAGTTTTTTTGCATATCAGAGGATGACAACATGGATAGTATACTGCTAAACCCCCGCATAAAATCATGGTTTATCCTTTGTCTCAGTCTATTTTTACTCAGTACCACTACGGTAGTATTCGCTAAAACAGTGGCTGTACGTATGCGTAACGCAACGCAATTCTGCGGTAACGCCACGGTCAAACATTCTAGCTTTGTCACCAGTGGCGCGGATACTTGGACATTTTTCCCTGAAGATCAAACCACACACAATGTTATGAATGTCGATACTATCTACGCAGCCACCTTAGCACCCACATCACCCTGTGTAGAAGGCTTTGAATTTAGTCAGACAGTCAATTGTACAATTCTTACTGCAACACCCGTCACTAATACTGTGGATTTTAATATCGCCGTGGATAGCAGCGGCACTCTCTATTGTAGCCTGACAAATGTACCTTAAATAACGCAAATTAATGCGATTTCACCACAACACTTGCATATTTGCGTACTACCGACCATACTGTAAAGCTGTGAGAAATAAGGATTTTTCTTGCTTTATCACGCAGTCTTATTTTAGGGCCTAAGACTTAACTATCATTATTTAGACAGCAGAGGAGCTAAGTTGTGCAAAGGATTGTCACTCTTCTAATTGGTATCATAAGCATCCTGCTTATTCCACAACTCGCATTTGCCGGGGGCGGTGGCGGTGAAGTACTTAATTTACATGCGACTGCCGTACCTTTGGCTATCGTTACACCCATTTTATTCGTTTTCGCCTATATATTGGTGATGTCTGAAGAATTTATTCATCTGCGTAAATCCAAGCCAGTGATTGTTGCTGCAGGTATCATTTGGCTGATTGTTGCTTGGCTCGCCCAGCGACAAGGTATGCCTGATGCAGCAGGCGCAGCCGTGCGACACAATATCCTTGAATATGCAGAGCTATTCATGTTCTTGTTAGTAGCGATGACTTATGTCAATGCCTTAGAAGAACGTTTAGTGTTTGAAGCATTACGTGCATGGCTTGTACGTAAGGGCTTTAGTTACCGTAAACTATTCTGGATCACGGGTATTCTCGCCTTCTTTATATCTCCCATTGCTGACAACTTAACTACTGCTTTATTAATGTGTGCTGTAGTCATGGCTGTAGGTGCTGACAACCCTCGTTTCGTATCTCTAGGTTGTATTAACATCGTGGTTGCAGCTAATGCGGGTGGAGCCTTCAGCCCCTTTGGCGATATCACTACCCTCATGGTTTGGCAGGCAGGTAAATTAGGCTTCATTGAATTTTTTGATATCTTCGTGCCTTCATTGGTTAGCTATTTGATCCCTGCAGCGATTATGACACTGGCAATTCCAAAGGTCAGCCCAGATCCTATCAACGAAACGGTAATTATGAAATTTGGTGCAAAACGTATTATCATTTTATTCTTGATGACCATTGTTACTGCGGTTTGTTTCCACCATTTCTTCCACTTACCTCCCGTACTAGGCATGATGACTGGTTTAGGTTATTTACAGTTCTTTGGTTATTACCTCAAAAGGACCGGTATCAAACGTGAAGGTCATATTCCTGACTTTGAGCCTTTTGATATTTTCAAAAAAGTCGGACGTGCAGAGTGGGATACCTTATTTTTCTTCTACGGTATTATTCTCTGCGTCGGTGGTTTAGCGGCTATTGGTTACTTACACATGGTTTCTAACATGATGTATAACGAATTAGGTGCTAACTTATCCGCTGCACAGTCAGCAACACCCGCCAACTTCTTGGTAGGTATTTTCTCCGCAATACTCGATAACATCCCTGTGATGTTCTCTGTCCTCACCATGGATCCAACTATGTCAGACGGACAGTGGTTGCTAGTGACACTCACTGCCGGTATTGGTGGTAGTATGTTAGCTGTTGGCTCTGCCGCAGGTGTTGCTCTCATGGGACAAGCAAAAGGTAAATATACCTTCTTCGGCCATTTAAAATGGTCTTGGGCTATTTTCATAGGGTATGCTGCCGCAGTAGCTTGCCATATATGGATGAATGCTGCATTGTTTTAAACAATACAGGGCCTGGGTATATCTCGAGCCTTTTCTTTAATAACTACAATACCCGCATAATAATTTACGCGGGTATTGTTTTTTAAAGAAAGAAATCTCCTCCGCTTGCGGCCGAATTGTTGAAAGATAATTCTAAACCCTAGCTCCCTGGCTATTTATCGAACTGTCGGTATGATCAGGTGACTAGCCGTCGCAAGCCAAGTACGTTATAATTGCGAATATAATGAACAAACCATTAATAACCATTTGATATATATACGGATCCCCTTATCAAAGGACCAATAACGATTCACCATTCCAAATAACTATAATAATTAAACACGGCTTGGGAGAGCAACTGACATGACCGAGAGCATAGAAACAAAAGTACAATCCCTACAAGCATGGCTACTCAGCGATGAAGAACATAGCCTTAGCTACTTAGAATATTCTTTAGCTTCTACGGCTGTTGCTGAATTACGTGATATATTCTATGCAAAAGATATGTTCGGCTCGACTTTATTACATACTCTGGCAAGAATAAAAAATAAAAATAAATACATAGCCGTTTTAAATAAAGCCATAGAAATAGGTATAGACTTTTCCGACTCTGCATTCGTAGATCTAGTAGGCAATACTCCCCTACATCTGGCAGTAGAAGCTGAACACAGGACACTAGTAAAAAAAATGCTAGAGCAAGCTAGCATGCGCTCAGCCTGGCTAAATGCAAAAAATTATCGTGGCCACTCGCCTACCTATATAGCCACAGAGATAGAACACCTAGACATCTTAACATTACTACTTAATCAACGTGAATGTGAGCTGACCCAACGAGACAATAATCAACAGAATCTGCTAGTACTCGCAGCCAATAAACGTAATAAAGATATTTTATATGCTATCTTAGAACAACATCGACATAATGCTAAACGTAATTCAACTCAAACCTTCACCATCGATGAATTAGCAGTATGCTTAAAACAGCGCATTGGCTTTTTTGAAGCACAACATTCCATTTTAAATAAAAGCTCAGCTATTTTAAGTATCCTTTGCCCCACAGCCGCTATCCTTACCCTTGGTTTTGCTCCTATCGTCTCTTTCATTATTGGTTGTTCCGCTTTTTTTGTATTTTGGCAAACGAATTATAGTCAAGATACAGCAGCTTATGGTCATGAGGCCATGCAGACAGAGCAGTTAATTATTGCCAACAGTATGATCGCCAGAGATAGAGCTGAATTAGTTGCATTCAATAAGCATATACCAACTCACACTTATGACACTCAATCATATGCTGAAAATAGGGGCGTACTCAGAGATATTGCCCTACGCCAGATTCGGATAAAAGGTATCAACAACCATTATACGGCTGATCGCAAACGTCAGACTGCTGTTAGTAAAGAACATTTAGCATCAAATAAGGAAAAGGCCATCACATGGTTAAACATGCTTGCTATGTTTCTATGTACTTTTAGTGCTATTGCCGACATTGCGGCTTATTTGGGCCCTTTGATATTCAAGACGATCATCGGTACCACATTACTCAGCGCAACGGCAACCATATCGCCATTCCTGGGTGTCGGCTTATTATTACTCACGATTGCTTCGATAGCTGGTCTTATTACTTATGTTATCTGTGCTAAACATAAACAAGCTGCACTCACAGCATTCGGTGAACAACGTGACAAGAAAATCCACCAATCACATAAAATTGCAAACAAACTAAGCCCTATGGTGCGAGATATTACAGCCACTTACAACGCATTAAACAAAAAAGCCGGACCAGCCATTCTCGAACACTATAAACAACAATGGGTCAAACCAAAACCACAGCCCCATTCTCAAAGCCTTTTCGCTAGAATATGTGGATTCTTCAAGAGGCCAATACCAACAGCTACTGTAAACACTACTGCCACACCCGTAGCACCACCATCAGCTCATCACTCTTCTCGTCGCTGTATTAATACCACGGCTGCTTAAACAACTCGGCCACAAGTGACACGAGATTGTTTCCTGATATGATTTCGCCTGCAGTTCCTCTATACTTACAGTGACTAGGCAATAACTTGCTTAATAAGTGACGCAACACCTGTCATGGATCTAAGAATAGGAAACTAGCATGGATGCTATTAAAATGAGTAAATTCCGTTGGGTAATCATTGGCCTATTGTTTTTTATTACCATTGTTAACTATATAGACAGGGCTGCCATTTCCTATGCTATTGATGACATAGCAAAACTTTTTCATCTTGATGACAATCACATTGGCCTCATACTTGGTTCATTTGGCATCGGCTATGCCATTACGACGCTTGTTGGGGGTATTACCGTAGATCGTTATGGTGCACGCCTGACAATGTTAATCGCCGTAGTATGTTGGTCTATTTCATTATCTCTCACAGGTGCCGCCATAGGTTTTGTCATGGTATTTGCCTCACGTCTTCTATTAGGCCTCGCTGAAGGCCCTAATTTTCCGGCAATGACGCGCGCTGTAGGTGATTGGCTACCCAGTCATGAACGGGCAAAATCTTTATCTTACTCACTGATGGCAGTACCTATCGCTTTAGCGATCGGCGGCCCTATTGTTTCACAATTAATTGTTCACATTAACTGGCGTGGCATGTTTTTTGTACTCGCTCTCATTGCCATTGCTTGGATACCCTTATGGTGGGTGTTCTTTCGTAATTTTCCACAACAATCAAAACATGTTGATGAAAATGAGTTGAACTATATTCATGAGCATCAAGTAACAATACACAACACTGCCGACATTACTCAATCACGCAAACACATACCTGGCCTATGGCGTTATCTTCTGACGAATAAAACATTACTAGCAAACTATTGGGCTTTTTTTGTCTTTGGTTATTATTTATTTTTCTTTATGTCATGGCTGCCAACTTATTTAATACAAGCTTACCATTTTGATATCACTAAAATTGGTTTGTTTACCATACTACCCTGGAGCCTTGCGGCAATCATGATGTGGGCAGTAGGACATATCTCAGATTCTATTTATAAGAAATCAACTAATTTACGCCTCTCACGTTCTTATCCTATTTGGATTTCACAGTTATTAGCTGCATTCAGTGTGATCCCAATTACCTTGACGCATAACCCCTATGCGGCATTGGTATTCATTTCATTGGCTGTTGGTTTTTCTATGAGTGCCAATGCAACCTATTATGCTGTAAATATTGATGTTGCAAAACAACGTGCTGGTACAGCTTTGGGCGTAATGGATGCTTGTTTCGCCATTTCTGGTTTTGTAGCGCCCACGATTACTGGTTGGTTAATTACGCTGACTGGCCATTTTACTGCTGCATTTGTGTTATTAACACTCTTGGCACTTTCATCAGTGATTGTGATTTTATTATTTCATCGTCCTGATGAGGCACAGCGGCTTGATGAATTATGTTAACCGTCTGTTTTTAATCAACAAGCTAGTATTTATAATAATACACTAAGATATAAACAAGCATGAAAAGCACATGACCGCTTCAGCTAAAAAAATGCTGACCAATATGCTCTTTAGGTTGATTTGCTGTAACTGAAATTGCCATTATGTAAAAAATAAAGCGTTTGCTCAATCGCTATTTTATTACTGGGCATAAAGCTGTGAGTAGCACAAATAACAATATGATCAGCCATCCCTTGGATTTTAGTACTAGCCACAGTGACTTTACCATCATCTTTACCTGGTAATAAAAACCATGAGCACACAGGATCAATACCAAAATCAGAGGCTATCACCCCAGGGGAATAATCTACCTCAGTAAAATAATCTCGCAAATCAGGCAAGTTAGTAATTAATTGTTGACCCGCTGGCCCATAAATTTTTTGATAAAGCCAAAAATTTTTAAAAAAATCTGCCACTTCACTGCCGTGATTAGGCGGTGCTAACATCACTATCCGACCTAAATTATTGGGCCTGTAATGACTTAAGATACCGCGAATAATCAAATTCCCCATGGAATGGCCAATAAAATGTATTTTAGTATTAGCTTGCTGCCTCTCCTGCAGACGGGAAAGATTTCCTGCATTAAATAACTCGACTTGTTTAGCAACGATATCAACCAACTCTGGGATCGTATGCTTACGCGAAGGATAATCGATATTCAGCACCTCACACCCTTGTGTCTGCAACTGTTGCGCAAGTTTATGCATCGACCGCGAAGTACGCGCAATGCCATGTAATAAAACAACACGATCGTTTTTAAGATCAATCTCTATCATCATGCTTCACTCTATTTATTGTCCCTAAAATATCACTCATACTACCGCTAAAAATCCTATGAGTCACTAAATAAACAACTACGGCCAAACCCGTGGTGTTTTCTATTTAGGATGCCTGCGCGAACCAAGTGCGCGCGACGGCACTCAAGGGGGTAAATCACCATTCTCCCGCTTGAGAATCCCCCATCGCGCAAGGTAACCCCAGCAAATGCCAGAGTCTTCACCGCGCTTATCAATGTAACCATCCATGAGCTAGCGTACTGTTACATTTTGCAACAACGGCCAAATCATACCACTTGCCATGTAGTCCATTGTCTCCTATGCTATGAGAACGTAAGGAGTACGATTATGATAAAAACATTACTACGCGCCATTATGGATATAATTATTATTCGCAGACTACAAGATTCATCATTAACTTTTGTGATAAGCAATGATATCAGTGAAAATAACCATGAATTAGGCTTCAGCTTGTGCAAACTGAAGCGTGAATTAGATCCTTATTCTAAACAAACTAAGTGGGTGAAAAGCTCTGTTGAATTAAGATTTACTGCACATATAATTGAAAAATAAGCTATTATTCAATAACTTATGGTGATTAACTTGGTCATATTCTCTAAAGCAGATATATTTCGATGCTATAGTTTCGATACTATCGAAATTATACTATAATAATTATACTATCGAAATTTGGGACTAATTCTATGAATACACTATTTCCACTGGACATTGCTTTTGACGATGCTTTTTTCAACCGTGAAGATGAACGCGAACGTTTAAAAAACAATATTGATTCAAATACCCATACACTCATCACCTCACCGCGTCGATATGGAAAAACCAGTTTAGTCTATAAAGTCATCACAGAATTAAAGGTAGCTCATGCAACAATGGATATGATGTTAGCCTCAGATGATGAAAAAATGAAAAATATCATCATCGATGGTATTGCACGAGCAAGTACTGCAATAGCTTCAGGTAAAACAAAAATTATTGAACTCATAAAAAAACTTTTCCAACCATTCAGCACCATTGAAACAATTGAACTAGGTAAACTGGCTTTGAAATTTCAACCTTACGGGAATAAGCCAGCACATTTATTAGTTTTTGATGCTTTACAACGATTAGAGCAATTAGCAGCACATGTAGAGAAACCCATTATCCTCTTCTTTGATGAATATCAGCATGTTTTAGATATTAAAGGTTCTATTGATTTTGAAGCATCATTACGGTCATTTGCACAAAATTCTAAATATGTTATTTGTATTTTCTCCGGTAGTCACAGACATATACTACAAGCTATGTTTAATGATGATTCCCGCCCATTTTATAATATGTGTGATCATCTTATGTTAGAAAGGATTACTGCCGAAAAATATATCTACTACTTAACAAAACTAAGTAAACAACAATGGAAAACCGCATTAAGCACTGACATAATTGATTTAATTCTTGATCTTACCGCATGCCACACATACTATGTTAACGCACTATGCCGACGTTTATGGCGTTCGGAATACCTACCAACCACAGAATTAATCATGCAAGAGTGGCAATCTCTGGCCATGGAAAAACGCTACGAAATCAGCAGTGATTTTGAAAAACTAACCCCAATTCAACGCACAATACTGATTGAATTGGCATATAAACCTTTTGCGCATCCAACTAGCAAAGATGTGACCAAACGACTTAATGCCTCATTATCGGGCATTAAAAATGCTATGGAAGGCTTAGTTAAACAAGATTATATTTTCCGAGATGTAACAAAAACATACAGAGTACTCAACCCGCTGATGGAATATGTATTAAGACAGCAAGTACTAAAATTTGATATTTCAGCAGTGTAAATAAAACAATCTCTATCATGTATTTTAACATTTCAGATAGTCTAATGACGTAATGCTAAAGTGTATTTAACATTCCAGTAACAATAAAGAAAATATATTTTTTTATATAAAAAACATTAACAGCACATAAACGAGATTTGATACATAACACAAATTAAGTATGAATAAGGATGAAAAAATGACACAATTAAGCAATAAAACAGTGATTATTTCCGGTGCTAGTCGCGGTATTGGTTTTGCCATTGCGAAACGTTGCGCCACAGCAGGGGCGAACATTGTTATTCTTGCCAAGGATATGTTATCTGAAAATCATGAAAATAATCCAACACATATAGAACAAGCCATGCTTACCGCAGGTGGACAAGGCTTGGTTATTGATTGTGATTTATGTGATGAGCAACAAATCAAGTATGCTGTCGAAAAAGCATTGAATAAATTTGGTCAAATTGATGCCTTAATTAACAATACCAGTGCTTTCTGTTTCACTGATACATTACATACATCAGCACAACAATTTGACACGCTGATGTCTACAAATATCCGTGCGACATTCTTGCTATCACAAGCATGCATTCCTACATTAAAACATGCAGAAAACCCACACATTATTAATATTGCCCCTCCTTTACATCTGGACGGACGCTGGTTTCAAAACCATCTTGCTTTTAGTTTATCAAAATACGGTATGAGTCTTTGCACCCTAGGGATGGCAACTGAATTTGCCGATGCAGGTATTGCAATTAATTCTTTATGGCCACAAACTACCATCGCAACATCTACAATTGAAGAGCATTTTTTGCCTGAAATTTATGCGGGTAGCCGTTGGCCAAATATTATGGCTGATGCAGCCTATGCATTACTGTGCTCAGCTAAACAATACTCCGGTCAGTTTTTGATTGATGAAGATATACTACGTACTGCTGGTATAACTGATTTTTCCCACTATGCTGTTGATCCTAATGCACCTTTAATACAAGATCTGTTTACTGCAGATGAATATACTGATCTGCGCGAACATATGAAACCCTTAGCACGTGAGTCATTTAAAATTAATGCGCACGATGACGTATAAATTACTATAAAATAAACAACTACGAGTAAACCCGTGCTATCTCCTGTTCAACAACTCGGCTGCAAGCAACCGAGATTGTTTCCTGGAATGATTTCGCCTGCGCAGGAAACCCGCGCTGAGACCCAAGCGGAGCTTGTGCTTTCCCCTTGGGAAACGCTAGCGCACTCTCTACCCCGCTAGCGGATGAAATCTCTTTCATTAAACTATCAGGTATCGAGGCTTTTGCGTCGCTTTATTCTGAGGTTATAGTTTGTAACTTCACACCGATTAATTCACCATCGTCTTTGAAAGTGTAAGCAACATCAGCATAACCTGCGATTTTACAAGCATAGCATCCATCAGTTAACTTCTGTTTAAAAATTAATTGAAATGCCTTACGAGGCATGAGTTGTTCTGCTGGCCAATTAGCAGTTATTGGCCATAGCGTTGCATCGGGAAATTTCTTATGTAATTTATCATAAGCTCGATTATTTTTTAAGTTGAGGTCACCCGCCAACTCCATTAAATCACCTTGTGGGTTTACCATAAAATATTCATCAGAGTGATCGGCTGCGGCAACTTCAGCATAGACTACATCAATGCTATTGTATTTTTTTATTTCTTTAAATATCCCACGCTTGGTTTTTAACAACGCTAAATTTTGTGTACACATTGGCTGCTCAGACATAATATGCTCTAAACAATTTAGTCGCTTTTGAATCGCTTGCATTTGACATTGGTTTTGAATCATCTGATTACATTGGTTAATATTTTTCACCTGCAAGCCACCCGCAAAGACTGGTACATTGACTACACTCTGCTCAGCAGCTAATACTACAGATACTTGTAAAACCAGTGCCGCAGCGCCGATACGAATGATTGTTTTTAACATACTATCTCTCCCTAAAACTACACTATACTTAACTTGTTATCCCGTAGTTTGCTGCGGACATCTTAGGCTTAGAGGTTTTTACCGGGGATCAACATAAACTCTGCTTTAAGTCACGGCAGCACTAACTTGGTTCGCATAAGCGAAATATTACCAGCACATAAGATACTGGGAAGTATTTTAACTTGATTCCCCGCAGCTTGCTGCGGGCACTTTACGCTTGGGGATTCTTAAGGGGAGTCAGCGTAGACTCCCCTTAAGTCGCCGTCGCGCGAACTTGGTTCGCGCAGGCGAAATATTACTAAGAAATAAAAATCCCCGAGGCTTGCCTCGGGATTTTTAATTTAGACATACGGCTAAATATCATGAGTAACATTATGGATCATAACAGCACTGCCCGATTATTTATAGGCATAAAAACATCAAAAACAGTACAAACACTATTTAGCCAGTGTGTGGGGCAATTACCCCATGATCATTTCTATAAAACGATTAAATGGTCACATCCTGAGAATTTACATATCACTCTTGCCTTTCTAGGCCAAACTCCCATGACATGTATACCTGCATTAATTGACACACTCGTTGCTCATCTAACCAAACAGCCTACTTTTATTGTCGGATTTGAGCCTGCACATTTATTTCCACAGCCTAAGCGTCCTGTCGCTCTCGTCCTAGGTATTCATGAAAATAAAGCGTTATTAGAATTGGCCTACCAAGTAAAAATGACGCTATTAAGTTGCGGTTTACCTATTGAACAGCGGCGCTTTAGGCCGCATCTCACGCTAGGTAAAACGCGTAAAACGATCAATATACCTACTGAATTTACCGATCCTTTCTTACATATAGAAGAACATGTAAAAAGTATCTGTATCTTTGACAGTCAGCGCATTGACAATAAAACCATTTATTCCATTATGCATGAAATACCCTTAGCGAATTTCTGAGAAAAATGTTATTATTTGTCACATTATTAAGTGACTATATAATCAATACCTACCCTAAATGAACAAAGATTTAAAAGCTTACTCAATTTTACTTGCTTGCTCTGTCACTGGCCTATGCCTTGCCTTAGTCACAGCTACAAAAGTTGTCCATCTAGGCATTAATTTTCCATTTTCTAATGTGATATTCGCACTGTGTAGCTGCCCGCTAATAGATTGTATCTGTGAGCTATGGGGTAAGCCTCTCGCTAAGCATGCTGTGTATATTGGCCTTATGGCACAGGTTTTAGCAACCATCATTTTGCAGCTATCCATCATCGCTCCTAGTCCTGATTTCTATCACCAGCAATCAGCCTACTCGCATATTATCGGTAGCAGTAAGTATGTTGCACTTGCTAGCTGTATTGCTTTTACTGTCTCACAATTACTGGATGTAAGTATTTACCAGCGCCTTAAACAGATGACCCAAGGTAAATGGTTATGGCTACGTACGAACGTCTCATCATTTATCAGTCAAGCTGTTGATTCTGCTATTTTTATTGCTATTGTTTTTGCTTCTTCGCAACATAAGTTCTCTCTTTTTTGTGGTTCAATTGCAGTAAAATGGATAATTTCATTATTTGCACTACCTTTAGTTTATTTTATTGTTAATACTGTCAATGCATACCTAGGACATCAAACACTAGCATTCCGGCATACTAACGAGGTAAAAATATAATGGCAGCAAAGCAAACGCAGTTAAAAAAATTACCAGTGGAATCTCTGGTACGTGGCAAATTTCAACCGCGACGCCACTTTGATGAAGATGAATTACGCGAATTAGCAGAATCTATCAAAACCACCAATGGCTTACTCCAACCTATTGTTGTCAGAGAGATAGCCGACAATACCTATGAAATTATCGCTGGTGAACGTCGCTGGCGTGCTGCACAATTAGCTGAAATAACTGAAGTTGATTGTTTATTGGGTCGTTATTCCGATGAACAAGCAATGGAAGCTGCGATTATTGAAAATGTTAACCGTAGTGATTTAAATCCTATTGAAGAAGCTAATGCCTATCAACGCATGATCAATGAATTTGGTTATATACATGAAGAAATTGCCGCTACCGTCGGCAAATCTCGTGCTAAAATTACCAATGCCCTACGATTATTGAAATTAGAAGAACGCGTCCAACAATTACTCATCAATGGCGACCTAGCAGAAGGACATGGAAAAATTTTAGCGGGCATTGATGAACGTCAACAATTCACGCTCGCCCAACAATGCGTCGCTAAAACCTGGAGCGTTCGTAAATTAGAGCAAGCTATCAAAAAACAAACACAAGTCACTCACAAAGTTTCCGCCAAAGATCCTAATGTGAAATTACTAGAAAAAGAATTAAGCGACCATGTAGGCTGCCCTATTAAGATTAATTACGATGAACATGGTCATGGTCAATTAACGGTAGATTTTCACAATAAAGATATTTTAGATGGATTATTTGACAAACTGAATTTTAAACTTCAGGAATAAACCGAGTCCGGACCCTCTATCACTTTATATTCATACCCTGCTCGCCACTGCCGTTTCGTCAATGGATTACTAGTGCAATATTTTGCATAACGATAATCAATAAAGCGGTAAGGTAAATGGCCATCGCGTCCGTCAGGGATCCCTAAGCGGGTTGTTTGAATAATCTTATCTGGCCGATCTACCATATCAGCGATATAGAATTTATCACGTTTAAAACGCTGTTGATCCCACTCTGGTACTTTTAAACCTAAGGCACGGCATACTAAAGTTTGCCCACTGCATAATTTCATATCTTCTCGCCGGCGATGATGGCTGGCAGGATTTAATTGATGCATTTTTTTTAATACGGCACTGGGTTTTGCGGTAGCTAAGTATGGAATTGCAGATTTAATTAACACCGCATTGCCTTCACCATGACAGCTAATATTCAATGAATCACCACCGCGCGCATAATACATATAAATCGTACCGGCAGGCATAAATAATGCTTTACGTTTTTCTGTATATCCTAATGATGCATGACTTGCTTTATCAGTTAAATAATAGGCTTCTGTCTCAATAATGGATGCGGTTAGCCAAAACGTACCATGTTTCACATAAAGTACTTTACCCAGTAGATCTTGAGCAACAATTTGTGGATCACGATTAAAAAAAATGCTTGATTTAACATAAGATTTTACAATAACGAACTAAAATGTCGGTGATAGATTACAGAAAGGCAATACAAATAGCAACGGCAAAAATGTTGCTAGTGGCGCGGCCAAGGTACACATACTCTATGCAACTTGGCCGTGCCACTAGCGCGGTGCAAAAACAGAATCCCTGTGCGCACCTAATACATCCATGCCAACTGTATATATTGTGAAATATATACAGGAGCCACTATACGGCTATTATTTTAGTTTGTCTATCAGAAATCGGCGCAGTCTATGTGAGACATTGACCATAGTGGATGTGATAAGCTTGTCATTTAATAACGGCCCACTCACTTCGATGATAATCTAACCAATAATCATAGGCAAGCCTAACAAATACCATAGCTTTTATCTCACTTAAAATTAGAACTTACATATTATTATTGTATTCTTATATAGTATTAATCATTTCCGGTAATTGACTTAATACAATGGGTATAGCGCTTAATGTATTATGTGCTTGCTCTGTACTTAATACTCGTTCTTGCACGCTTGTTTTATCATCTACAAGTCTTCTGATATTTATATCAAGCCAATGTATCCAATCTATTAATAAACTATAAATACTTGCGTCACACAGGTATGAATTAATTGCTGCTGCTTCTTGTTGGTATGTATCAATGAATGCGGCAAACTTCTCTAAATCAATAGCATGTGCACTATTAATACTCCAATAAATAGCCGTATTAATCACATCTTTGGTACGATTAATTAATCCCGCAGATTCCCAATCAATAATATAATGTACCTCATTGCTTAACCACACGACATTATTATTAGACAAATCACGATGGCTAATTACCTTATCCTCTTGTAAAGAGTGTGCAGAACTATCTGCTTTTGCTAATACTTGTGATATATAGGGTAAACACTGCTTTACATGCTCTGCTAATGGGCTATCGATACTAATTAATTGTTTTATAACATCTTGCCAATACGTCGGATGAAAATCGGGATAAATAACTGCTGGTAATTGCTGTAGTGGCAGATCAATTTGGTGCATTGTTGCTAATGTACTTGCAATTGCACATGTATGTCGTCTCTCTATCGCATCTAGAGTGACTACCTTACTATTATCTATATAAGGCATCAGTGTATAAATATTTTCTTTACAACGTATAAAACACTCACCATTTTGCAGTAGAGCAGGCTCAACTGGCAATGATTTAGCTTTGAATGCACGTGCTATTGCCTCGGCATGAGTGAAATTTTGTAAATACTCTGCTTGCTGCCAGAAAAAAGGATTCAAATGTTTTAAAAATAAAGTTGCCTTATCTGTTTTGACAATCCAACTTTGATGTGACAGACCATCCTCAACGACCTCATAATTAAGCAATGTACCCTTATAACCATATGCTTGGCAGATATGACTTAGCGTCTCTTTATCCATGCACTTAATCCTGCAAAATATACAAGGCCAAAAAACTGAGTAGCTCAAAACCACCTTGCACCATATGATTTTGCTCTAAATCAAACTGCATAACCATTTGATCAGCTAAAAAAAACGCACACCAATAAATCATAGTAATAATAAAGGCAGTGCGCGCACGTGACATCCAAACCGTTGATGATTTTCCTAATGCACTACTGGCCCAACAGAATACATAGGCTGATATTCCAGAGCAGAAAATAATACCAACGTATAAAAGCCCTGGTACCCAATCTGGCAATGGGTACATTTGCAGACATTTCACCAAATAGGGATAATTATTATTAGGTGTCCAACTTGCATTTAATATACTTAATTGGGCTAAACCACCCACTACGTCCGTCCAGAATGTAATAAGCCACCATAGCGCCCAAAAGAGAATAATGATTTTTTTAAACTGTTGATTGTCGAGTTTTATATGCATAAGTTATTCATCCATATATTGTCATTAGCTCAAAATAAAAATCCCCGAGGCAAGCTGCGGGGCATCAAGTTACTGGCAGTATTACATACTCTCTCAATGAACAACAATGGGTAAACCCTGTATTGCCCCCTGTTTCGACTATCTGTGCGAACCAAGTTCGTGCACAACACTCAAAGAGAGAATCATGATGGCTTCCTCTTGAAAGTCCCCATCACACAAGATAATCCGGAGATTTTTGCTTTAATCACATGCTCACCATTCACCCTTATTCCACTTGCCATTTCTGCACATTTATGTTTCCATTGGCCTCCAATTTCCAAGGGGTATGTATGCCTAACACGCTTGAAAAATATGAAAAAAAATTGCTGCATTATACTGGCAAGGCCATTGCTGATTACAATATGATTCAGCATGACGACAAGGTTTTGCTATGCCTATCAGGTGGCAAAGACTCTTATACTTTACTCTGGTTGCTTGAGAAATTACGTAAAAGAGCGAAAATTTCCTTTAAATTAGAAGCATTTACCTTGGATCAAGGCCAGCCTGGCTGGGATGACAGCGGCCTACGTCATTGGCTAGCAGAGCATGATATTCCCTTAACTATTTTAAATGAAGACACCTACTCTATCGTCAAAGAGAAAATCCCAGAAGGTAAAACGTACTGCTCTTTATGCTCACGTTTACGCCGCGGTATTATTTACCGCTATGCAGAAGAGCATGGCTTTACTAAAATTGCCTTAGGTCACCATCGTGATGATTTGATCCGCTCCGTCTTAATGTCGATATTCTACAATGGTGAAGTTCGCTCTATGCCACCCAAGCTGCTCACAGACACGAAAAAACATATTGTTATTCGGCCTCTGGTCTACTGCCAAGAAAAAGATATTGCAGAATATGCAAAATTAGTCGGCTTTCCCATTATCCCCTGTAATTTATGCGGTTCGCAGCAGAACCTAGCCAGAGTAAGAATGCGCTCGCTTATCGACAAATTAGCAGCGGAAAACCCTAAAGTCCCTAGTAATATCCTCCATGCATTAGGTGCTATCAAACCTAGCCAGCTCATGGATGCCAATCTTTGGGATTTTAAATCTTTAGAATCAGAAACGCATTCTCGAATCTGAAGAAGAAGAAAATATGGTTTTATTTTGATATTTGGTCGTGGTAACCACACTGATAGCCTACTAAATTATTGATATATAACAACAATTACCTATATCTATGATAATTATTTTGCAGACTAACTAATGTTCACTTTTTGAACATAATGTGATAAGATCATCAGCACTTTTTACGTCACTACATAAGGAAATACAAAAAAATTGCTGGATGCTGATATACAATAATAGCTATTAATACATGCGGGTTAACTATGAACATAAGCGCCAATGATTTTAATACCAGTCGTTTTGATAATCATCACATGTTTACTATTGGTGATAGCATGCGCCAAATTAGCAGCGATTTTCTACAAACACATAATTTAAGTCATTTCTCATATATTAGAGTCTACGACGATAATACGACTTTTTCACTGAGTACTCACTCACAAATTACAAAAGAATATTTTGAGCGTAAGTTCTATACTCGCACTAAGTACGATAAACCAAAAAAAGACTTTTCTTCGGCAGCATTGCTATGGTTAGGTTTTGAAGGTGCTGATAGTGAATTAATAGAATACGTGAAAGAATATTACAATGTCGGCAATGGTCTGGTACTCATGAAAAGACAAGCTGGCTTTATGGAGCAAATTTATTTTGCTTCAACCCCAGATAATATAGGTGTTAACAATTATTACCTCGCAAATCTAGATGAGTTTCATAATTTCGCCTATTACTTTAAAGAACAGGCTAAACAGATCATTCTTACAGCAGACAAAAATCGCTTTACCCTCGACAACTATAAAACACCCGAGGATATATCAGACCGCTATAATTACCCGGAATATAATGCCCCTATTACCATAGAAAAACCATTATTTAAAAAACTCTATTATGATCCTAAACTTAAAAAACTCACTCAGTTATCGGGAATTCCAGTGTCTTTCAGCATTGACAAAAAGCTTACAGATAAAAGAAATTGCCAAGAAACTTGAATTGAAAGAACGCACAGTGAATTCCTACTTAGAAAATCTAAAAAGTAAATTAGGGATTAACACCAGAAGAGAATTACTAGCATTTCATGACAATCTATTTTAAATAGTTCTCAAACATGGTAAATCTATAAACTTTTTCAAAGAACTAAATTAAAATTTATCACTCTTAACAACACCGTCATAATTCAAGCAGTCATTTATTCGTTGTTGTTGTACTGAGCTTAAAGTATGAATATCAAAATAGGCATAATCTGAATGTTCATCACTCAGTACTATAGTGGCATTATCATGAACATGGCATTTGAAAATACATGCATGCAAAATAAAAATCCCCGAGGCTTGCCTCGGGGTATTTTATTTCCTAGTAATATTTCGCCTGCACGAACCAAGTTCGCGCGACGGCGACTTAAGGGGAGTCTACGCTGACTCCCCTTAAGAATCCCCAAGCGTAAAGTGCCCGCAGCAAGCTGCGGGGAATCAAGAAAGGCTTGATGAAAATAGATGCCGCTCATATATTCAATGTCAATCGCTACACCTAATTCCTCATAACATTCACGTGTCAACGCCTCATGAACAGTTTCTGCAATATCTAACGAGCCGCCAGGCAAACCCCATGTTTTGCTGCCATAAGTTGCCTTCACCAACAATACCTGTTGTTTTTCATTCAAAATAACTGCATGAGCGCTCAGTCGGAATAAATCTTCAAAGGCCACTAACTTGCTCCCTAAATATTACTCTTATTTGCACCATAACATGGTATATTTATTAACAGCAAGCCATATCTTGCTGAAAGTTACCCAACCATAAAAGATTTACAGCACACTACAAAAAATCACTTAAACCAATTCATATTAGCGCTACCTATAAATGCATATAGAATGAACACTGACAATACGATATAATGCTTCTCAATTTATAATCATACAAAAAATGATAAGGCTTATACTCTCATGTCACTGCTGACTCTTTCTGACATAATGGTCTGTTTTAGTACTCACCCACTGCTCGATAAAGCAAGCCTAGCCATCGAGGAAAAAGAGCGGATCTGTATTCTCGGCCGTAATGGTGTAGGTAAGTCCACCCTTTTAAAGCTAATCGCAGGGGAAGCATCCCCTGATAGTGGTGATATCACGGGTCAGGATCATGTGATTGTTGCAAAACTCACTCAAGACGTACCCCAAGATATTCAAGGCTCAATTTACGATGTTATTGCTCAAGGCTTAGGTGAACAAGGACAACTGATTGCCAATTACCACACACTTTTATGTGAATATGAATCAACTCAAGATGATGCGGTATTTCAAAAGCTTGGCGAAGTGCAAAATGCTTTAGACGCCCATAATGCCTGGGATCTTTCCCATAAAGTGGATAGTACAATATCCTTACTGGAATTAGACCCAGCTCAAGAATTTGCCGATTTATCCGGTGGTTTAAAACGTCGAGTACTACTAGGCCGCGCCTTAGTGACGCAGCCTGATATTCTTCTGCTTGATGAGCCTACTAACCATCTTGATATCGCCTCTATTCATTGGCTTGAAAATTTTTTAAAAGATTTTTCCGGCACAGTGATTTTTATTACCCACGATAGAACCTTCTTACAAGCACTGGCAAGCCGTATTGTGGAAATCGATCGTGGCAAGATAAGCAGTTACCCTGGTGATTATCAGAATTATTTACGCCGCAAAGAACATGAATTAGAGGTTGAAGAAACGCATAATAAAAATTTTGATAAAAAACTAGCACAAGAAGAAGCTTGGATCAGACAAGGAATCAAAGCCCGCCGTACCCGTAATGAAGGTAGAGTCAGAGCGTTAAAAAAATTACGTGAACAACGCAAAGCACGACGCGAACAGACAGGCAAAGCCAATATCAAATTACAACAGGCGGAGAAATCTGGCAAAAAAGTCATCGAAGCTGAAAATATTTACTTCAATTATGCAGATAAATCATTAGTAAACAATTTCTCAACCACCATCATCCGCGGCGATAAAATTGGCCTCATCGGACCAAATGGTGTAGGCAAAACCACTTTATTAAAACTACTCCTAGGCCAATTACAGCCCGAGAAAGGCACAATCACCCATGGAACAAAACTTGAAATCGCTTATTTTGATCAATTGCGTGATCACTTAGATGAAGAAAAAACCGTTGCTGACAATGTCAGCTATGGAGACCAATATGTAAAAATCCAGGGTAAGTCTATTCACATTATGACATATCTACAAGATTTTTTATTTACCCCCGAACGTGCACGCTCTCCAGCACATGTTTTATCCGGTGGTGAACGTAACCGTTTATTACTGGCTCGCTTATTCACCAAACCAGCTAACGTACTGGTATTAGATGAACCTACCAATGACCTCGACCTAGAAACTTTAGAAATTCTCGAAGAATTACTGGTAAATTATCAAGGCACATTATTGCTCGTCAGCCATGATCGACAATTTCTTGATAATGTAGTCACAAGCACAATTGTCTTTGAAAATAGTGGAGAGATTAATGAATATGTAGGTGGCTATGAAGATTGGTTGCGTCAACGTCAGCACTCTACCACCGCCTCTACACCCAAAACAACACCCAAAGAAAAACCACCCGTCAATGAACAACGCCAACAACAAAAGCAATTACGCAGCCTCGAACAAAAGATTCAAAAACTAGAGGAAAAACAAGCAACAATCCACAAACAATTAGAAGACAATAACCTCTATTTGTCAGAGAACGCCGCTAAACTCGCTGAATTACAACAACAAGCAGCCACCATTACTGAAGAATTGACAACATTGATGGCTGAGTGGGAAAGATTATTAGGTTGACGGCCGCGAATTGCTTAATCGGGGTCCAGATGATTTACCATCCTCATCACGATGTATAGAGGCCGATGGGCTTCCATCTTCATGATGACCTGCATGAATAGCTGAATCACCACGCTCCACCATGGCCTCTACTGCTGCCTTGCGTGAACTGTCTACTTGTGCACTTGAACTAGCAATTGCTCCACACGAGCTATCTGCTTGCGTGCCTGAACCTGTGGCCTCTGATGGCACTGTCTGCGATGTTTGGGTGATTGTACCTTCATCACCAATAATATCAACCGCTACTAACTCGGCATCAGTTTCATTATCCTCATCTGGCTCTTCTACTATTACCTCAATTATTTTATCTTTGACAAGTATTTTCTCTATCTCTGCCAATACATCCTGTTTCTCTGACTCAAATTCGTCAGATTCTTTTAATTCACCGAATACTACATTATCACATGCGCGTTCTTTGAAATATGATGATATGAGAGCACAAATACTCGTTCTCTCTTCACCTCGTGTACTTCGCAAAAATTTACTTGCCTCTCTATAATCATCACATAATAATAAAACTTTTACTGCTGATATTGCATTTGTAGGATCTTCTGCTAATTGTAATTTAGCTTGTTTAAGAGAAGTACCACTTTCTAATAACGCTGGTCTCAGAAAGTCTTCACGTACTATTCTAGGGATCTGATAGAGAACTTTTACAAAAAACTCACTCATTCTTATCTTTTCATCTAAACAGTGCTCAGCCCGCCACTGTATAAGTACTAAGTCGTATAAACTATATGCGCACAAACGCTCAAAGCCACTTAGGTTATTCAAAGATGTTTGATGGTCATTTTCAGAGTTTAATAAGTTGTTTAATATTGAACCATCATACATGTAACCAAATTGCTTTGATGCAATACTATGCGCCGTATGCTCACCATATTGTTTACCTATATCAACGCCTGAGAAACATAAAAAACGCCTCAAATGATAATATCTACTCTTAGTCTCTCTAAACTCGTCTAATGATATAGTTAGTTTCTTAAGTAGAAGATGTAGTAGCGGTTCACTATGTACATCAACAATGTTTGGATCCAATTTTGCATTACAACATAGGTCAATCAGAATGATACTTATGTTCTCATCTTGCACCAGTTGATTTAAGTGCAGTGTTAATGGAGATTGTAAATGGCCTAATATATTGTCAGGAAATCGCTGAAGATGTTGCAGTACATAGCTGATCTCTTCAAGACTAAAGACATATTCCCCCTGTGACGACTCAAATCTTGATTGTGACCATGCCTGGACTACATTGTGACTTAACTCATCAAGCCCCATATCATCATAGTATTGCATATCCGGCTGTTCAGAGAGACCTGCTAAAAAAGTCATACCACCTAATTCTTCAATGAATACTTTAATATCTCGGCCATGCTTATGTAATATCTTAGTAGTATCCTCTAAGTCAGGAAATGATTTGATATGTTGCTGATAAAATGTGATATCATATTCTGAAACAAATTCATCACAAACACTTTTGTTGTCGTCTGAATTACTTAACTGTAGTTCATTATATATACTAAACCAATCCTCTATGCTATCAATGACAATATCTGGGTATCCTACGTGACATCGTAAAAAATTTAATTTTTGTCTACTATTAGGTAGGCATCGCATAATATTCACTACGTCAGCAGAGGTTGTTACTAAACGATGTAGATATTCCTCAGTAAAACAAGCAAAAATTTGATTACTAACAGAATATGGATCTTTAATATCATAGCGTATAAGAGCTTGGTATACTTCGGCTAAATCTCCTGCAGTTCTTATTAGCCTATGTAGATATCTACCACCTAAATCATGCAAAAAATCATCACTAACAGAAAACGGAGCTTCACTGCCCGAACATACTAGTGCTTGGTATACTTCAGATAAACTTCCTGCGGTCTTTACAATCTTATCGGGATAGCCTGGTAAATCTCGAAGAAATTTAAGTTTAGTGCTATTATGTCCCGGTAAGCATGCCAATATATTTGGGACGTCGTACTTTGTCTTTATTAAGCTATATATATAGTCATAGCCTAATCTAGAAAAAAACTGTCTGATTCTCTTGTACAATTCACCTAAATGTATAGATTCGGCATTACCCTCTTGATTATATATGGCATTTCTTCCTAGCCCTGATTTAGCTATGTACACAGTTCGAATAACTGTAGATAATTCTACCGTATTTCGGATTGACTTTCTCAATGAATCTATATTATAGCTACTCAAATATGTTTCGCATCTAGCAGCATCCATATGAGATAAACATTTTGTTAAATGACTGATATCGCTAAATTGTATGTTAAACAGATTTAAAAGCTCGATATAATCATTTTGCATAGGACTAGGTACGGCTTTCATCAATTCAGCTACTTCAGCCTCAAGACTTTCTTGCTCAAAGATCACGCCGATACCATTGCTGGCCAGTGGCCTTAATACATTTATCCATGTTGATAGTGGAAGTATCCCGCGACCTAAATTTGAGAAAAATTCATGCCAGTGAATAGGGTCACTTCTAATTAGAAACTCCTTAATAGCCGTATCAAAAACTTGCTGTGATATAACAGTATGATGCCAATCCCGCAAACATGATACCAGTAACAGCTCATCCCATGTCGCTATACTCTGTGATAATTGTGTTGCTTTTTCCTCATCTGATCCTAATAAAAATGCTTGATCGGCAAGCAACCGCGTAAATGCCTTATAAAAACCGTGTAATAAAAAATAATGGAAATTATTTTTTGTATCAGCCCTAACATCCTTTCGCCCCAATATTTTCAAAGCATCAATAACTGCATCCAGACTTTCTCGACTGCTCTTTTCTAGCTCAGCGCCACGACCATCATTGGGATCTCTTTCCGTCTCAGTAGTCATAATGAGATTTAACCATGGATATTGTTCTAAGAATTTAGAGAAAAACATTGCGATACGATGTGTACAACCGAGAGAAACTTTTGTATCCAATTTTAGCATTTGTGCTTCTGTCAGTTTTATCTCTGGCAAATCAGCCTCTACAAGAACGGCAAGAAATAACTGCTCGAAGGTGGCTGGCATTCTCATTTCAAAACCCTTCAAAGTCAGTCCTGCAATCTCATTATAATCATCTTCAGTAAGTGTTGTACAAACCCGATAGAAATTAAGAATTGCAGGTTTAGCAATGGCTAGATTGGCTTTTAGCGTCGTATCAATACTTATTTTAGGGCTGCCATAAAGTGCCTGTATGAATCGCTGCAGGTGATAATCAAAAGTGCTAAGATTATGCGCTCGTGAGTCTCGTAAACATAAACTATCATAGTATTTCTGACTCACCTCCCCTAAACAATCACGCAACCAGCTGTTATCTCTAGCATTTAAGTGATCTATATTCTTTTCTATTTCAGCAACAAAGCCCGGATTTTCCATAGCAAATACAAATACATCTAAGATACTGTATATCAGAGTAGGTGCTGTACGTAAATATTCATGCAAATGGAAATGACGTTGCTGCGTACTATCTGCTGCTATAGTCACTTCCCCGCTAGATTTTTTTAAACCTTGTATAAATGCATCATTAACTGAATATATCACTGTTGGCATTAACACTTGCGCTACTGCTTCGTTAGGTTCAGCTATTGCTTCAGCAATAGCTAAGCATACAACGCTAATAGGTGCACCATGGATATAGGTACAATCAAGGTCACTTGTTTGAGTGGTGACATCATGTAAAGCAAGAAATAATTTCAATGAACCGATTAATTGTTCTTCATTTATTTTTTTATCTTTGAATAGCTGGAATAATTTCTCTAAATATTTAAAACTTACTTGGGCATGCTCATGAAGTAGAGCATGCCAATCAACTGACGCACCTATTTCATACAACTCTATATGCTCTTGAGTATGTGCAAATGAATACTCTCGGCTTTCTTGCTCTGCAATTAGGCTGCTTAATCTCTCAAAATCAATAGGCATCTCGACCTCCTCATTGGTTATTATTCTCTTAAACTAAGTTTTATAGATACTTTTTAGTTATTTTTAATTATTATTGTGATTTACTTGGACTAACCCCTATCAATTTTTCTCCTATATCAACTTCACGTTTTCCTTCCCTAATGGACTCCCTAGACTCTGTTATTTCTTCATGCACAGTATTACCTGAGGATATAGCTGTCCCTCGCTGTACCATGGCCGAAACCGCAGTTGTACGTGAACTGTCTACTTGTGCACTTGAACTGGCAACATCTAATACCGCTGCCTGTTCTGTTTGATTGGCTGTACCTTCACCACCACCAATAACATCAACCGCTATTGACTCCGTATCAGCTTCATTATTCTCATCTGGCACTGGCTCTTCTGCTATTACTTCAACAGCTTGCTCCTCGGCAAGTATCTTTTCTATCTCTTGTAATATATCTTGTGCCTCTGACTCAAATTGAGCAGATTCCTGTAGATTACCGAATGTTTCATTATCCTCTTTACGCTGATTAAAATAATTACGTGTTAGTTCACATATTTTTATTCTTTCTGCACCCACAGTATTTTGTAGAAATATACGTATAGCTAGATAATTATCACATAGTAGCAATAACTCTACCGCTGTTATTGAAGTATTAGGCTTTTTCGGTAATTGTAATTTAGCGCCTGCCAGATTGCCTGCTCTATCTAGCACAAGTAGTACAGGCGCGCTGCGAGCACCCTCAGTAGTAGTATACTGAGCAACCCTCGCAAAAAACTGCGAAAAATATTTATAGAGTTCAATTTTTTTATTCATCTCATGTTCTGCACGTACCATAGCAAGAGCTAAGTCAAACAATCCATATATGCATAACCGTTGAATCCCAATACTACTTTGACAAGAATCTGCAGCAGGATCTAGCAAATCTTTGTATCTTTCGTTCGCAATAGCATATGCCATCTTTCCACGATATTTTTTTCTTAGATCTACTTTTGTAAAGCATAAAAAACGTTTTAAATGATAATATCGACTATTGAAGTCTAACTCGGCCAAATTACATTGGCTTTTATTCAGACTATCAAGCAACAAATGTAATAACGGCATGTCTTTTATATCTACAAAGTCTGGGGATAATTTCCCCTCGCAACATAAATTGATAAGTATGATGTATGTATCGTCTTGTTGTATCAAGGCTTGTAAATGTTTTCTTAAGGATGGCTGTAGCTTACTTATTATACCATCGGGTAATTGATGAGGTTGTTGCATATGTTTAAGTATAGAGGTAACTTCTTCAATGCTCAGTATTTCCCTGCGCTGCAATCTATCCAGCTTGGGTTGTATCAATGCACTCACTATATCATCGCTTAATTCGCCAAGCCCTAGCTTATTATATACTTGCATATTTGGTTGGCCAGACAGATCTTTTAGAAAATCTAACCCACCTAATCGGATAAAGAAAATTTTGATATCTACACCATGGTCATACAGTGCAAGCAGCGTTTTCTCAAACTCATCAAAATCTCTAATATTCTGTTCATAAAATTTTCTATCATAGTCACGTAGAAACGCTGTAATAGCCCTTGTATCGTGGTAATTTTCATCATTTCCCCATATTACGCTTAATATTTCTCTAAAATTTTCTATATTAGTAACTACTGAATCTGGGTAACCAGGGTAATTTCGCAGGAAATTTAGTCTACTTTCACCTGGAACTAAAAAGCCCATTAGGAATGCACGTGAAAACTGAGAAAACTCAGGAGAACTGATTATCCGAGGATACCTGGAAAACATGGAAGGAATGCTCTCTGCTAGCATTTGCATGAATTTCATACCCACCCAGCTATATACTAATTGCACCTTACCTTGAATTCTCTCAAGAAATGTAGCAGGGAGAATAGGCATATCAGAGAAACGAGCAGTAACAGCAAGCAATGGCATCACTATAGTTGCCCGCATGAACCAAGCACCGAACATAGCACCATCTAGCTCTGGCAACATGGCCAGTATCAACTTACCTAGATCCGCAATAGATTCTTTCCCTACTTTGAGCTTTGCTATATCATAACTACGTAAATAATTTTCTCGACAATTAGGCTTTAGTAGGAACAAAAATGAAATCAATTTATCTAAATGACTAAATCGTATATTCAAATGGTCTAAAAATTGCAAATATGTTTGGTGTGATTCAGCCGGTATAACATCCAGCATTTTTACTATTTCTGTTTCTAGTAGTTTCTCATCTGGACGAACCTTATCTATATCAATTGATAATGACGACACAATAGAAACCCAACTGCGTTGTGAATAAATAGGTCGATTTAACCCAGAAATAAGCATATCCCAGCTAGTTGGCTGATTTCTTTTAAGGCTGTCTGCAACTGCTTGCTCAAAAACAATACGTGGTAAAATATGACGCCAATTCTTTAAATATACAACAAATAATAACTCATCCCACGTTGTAATAATGTGTGACAAGCTAACTGCCTTCTCATTATCAGTTTGCGTGAGAAAATTTTCATCTACAATTAATTGAAGAAATTTCTTATAAAAATCACTTAATAAAAGATAAAAACGATTATCTTTTGCATAGCTACCGACTACTTTTCTATCTGATTTTTCTAAAGCTTGCATAAGCTCATTTAAAGTTTCTTGACTTTTCTTCTTCCTTTCTTCAAGTGTTTCTTCTGTGTTTACAGAAGTCATTTTTATATCGTATAACCACGGGTATTGATTTAGAAATTCTGAAAAATACCATGAAATATCATGCGTACAATTTAGTACATTTTGTTTTTCTAATTTGTCCATTTGCTCCTGTGTAAGCTCTATCTCTGATATTTCAGCAAATAAAGCCAGGAGAAATCGTTCAAATGTGGCAGGCAGTATCTCTTCAAAACCTTTTAAGGTTAACCCTGCAATTTTATTGCGATCTGCTTCATTAAGCGCTGTCCAAATCTTATGGAACTGAATGATAGCTGGCCCTGCAATGGTTAAATCAGCTTTTTTCTCAGTACCCTGACCTTTTTTAGAACTTTCATAAAGACTTGCTATAAATAACTTTAAATGATAGCCAAAGAAATCACGCTCATGTTCTTTCACATGCTGTCGTGTAAGATTAACATAATGCTTTTCGCTAGCTTCACCCAAACAGCCTCTTAGCAATCTTTTATCTCTATAGGTCAAGCCAAGTTGGTTTTCACCCTTTTCTCCATCAAGTACTAACTCTGGCTTGACAATTCCATAGTTCCATACATCGATCAAATTCACTATTTGACTGCGTGTTGTACGAAAATACTCACGTAAATGAAAATGACGTTGCTGTGTACCATCTGCTTCTGTCGTCACTTCCTCTGTATATTCCACTAAGCCTTGCTCTAAAGTATCGCCTATCGCCTCTGTCACAGTCGGCATTAATTCCTGAGCTACTGCTCTACCTGGCTTGGTAATAGCTTCTGCAATAGCTGAACATACAACACTAATAGGCGCACCATGGATATAAGTACAATCTAAATCACCTCGTTGGGTAATAGCATCGCGTAGATTGAGGAATAATTTTAAAAAACCTACTAGTCGTGTTTCATCAATTTTTTTATCTCGAAATAACTGGAATAATGCCTGCAAATATTCAAAACTTACTTGGACATGCTCATTAAGTAGAACAGGCCAATCAACTGACTCGCCCTGTTCATCGGCCACATCAGTTTTCTGAACATGTGCAAATGAATATTCTCGGCTTTTTTGCTCTGCAATTAGGCTGCTTAATTTTTCAAAATCAATTGGCATCTCGATCTCCTCATTGGTTATTATTCTCTTAAACTAAGTTTTATAGATACTTTTTAGTTATTTTTAATCATTATTGTGATTTACTTGGACGAACCCCTATCAATTTTTCTCCTATATCAACTTCACGTTTTCCTTCCCTAATGGACTCCCTAGACTCTGTTATTTCTTCATGCACAGTATTATTTCCACCTGCAGATATAGCTGTCCCTCGCTGTACCATGGCCGAAACTGCAATTGTACGTGAACCGTCTGCTTGTGCACTTGAACTAGCAACTGCTCTACACGAGCTATCTACTTGTGCACCTGAATCTGTGGCTTCTGATGGCACTGTCTGCGATGTTTGGGTGATTATACCTTCACCATTGCTAACATCGGGGACTACTAACTCCGCATCAGCTTCATTATTCTTATCTGGCCCTGGATCTTCTACTTTTACCCCGGCAATTTGGTCCTCGGCAAGTATTTTCTCTATCTCCGCCAATATATCCTGTTTCTCTGACTCAAATTCAGCGGATTCCTGTAGATTACCGAATATTTCATTATCTTTTTCACGCTGAGTAAAATAATTACGTATCAAGATAGATATATTTGCTCTCTGTTCTCCTCGCGTACTCTTTAGAAATCCGCATGCCTCTCCATAATTATCACACAGCAATAAGAGCTCCACACTTGTTTTTAAATTATCAGATTTTTTAGGCAAAATTCTTTTAAACCTGCTAAGCTTACCTGTCCATTCAAATATTTTCTCTCTAATTGATGTACCCTGTAATTCCTCTAAGTTGAAAAGAGAACCTACAAATAAATCATACATCGCTATTTTTGCATTTGTCTCGTGTTCTGCACGTATCGCAGATATCGCTAAGTCATACAATCTATATACACACAGTCCACGCATGCGCTCAGAGCTACTATTACTATCATGATACTTGGGTAAATTTTTGTTAGGATGTAATAAATTAACTAGATAACTTTGCGAATGAATGCTGCTACTCTCTCTTACAATATTATATGCAGTACCTACACCATATTTCATCTTTCTATCTACGTTGGAAAAGCACAAGAAACGCTTAAAATGATAATATCTACTATTGAATGCTAATTCTAATTTAACAGAAGATTCAAATTTTACAAGAGCATTAGCCAATATATGCAGTAATGGCATATCCTGGTCATTGGTAATATTAGGATCCAATTTTTTTTGGCAACACAAATCAATGAGCAGTATGCTTGTCTCTTCTTCTGCCACCAATTCAGTTAAATATTTCCTTAAGAATGGTGACAACTCATTTTTCAAATCATCAGAGACTTCATCAACCTGCTGCATTTCTCTTAGTGTAGATTTAACCTCTTCTAACTCTACGGGCTTTTCTAAATTGGTAATAGACATATCGAACTCCGTATTAATAATTGTTATTTTTCATTTGATAACCACATACATCTAATTTTTTATTATGCTCAATCTTGTATAATAAGCTCAGTGTATGCAAATCATAATATGTACTTATCCAGTCAATTCACAACATCTATGTTATGCAAAAATTGACGTGATGCATATATTCAAAACAGTATTTTACTGTTATCACTGCTTTCTTTGGATTAATCCCCAAGCACACACTGTGGCGAGTAATAAACTAACGATCGCCGCAACCATCACACTAGCTACACCATGATTTAATGCCGCAGGCGTATGTTGGATAATTTTATCTTGTACTAAGGCCGTAAAATTTGTCAAACGCGGTGCTACGACACCGATGTTAGCAATATAATCGATTAACTGATGTCCTTGTTCCGCAGTAACTTTGCTAAAATGTTCATTGATCCAACGCATTAAATCCGCTTGACTGCTTTTCTCAAAAATAAGTACTGTCAAAGCGACACCTAAGGAATTACCTAACAAACAAATCATCGCGAAAACACTAGATGCGATACCAATATGGCTTGCTTCTACGGTTTTAACTAAGCCAGCATTTAATGCAGCAAATGCTAAACCCATACCTATACCAATCACAGACAGTAATATTTCAATTTGCCAAATAGAGTGACCTAAATAGAATATTAAGATGGCAGTACCTACAATCATCAACAATAAACCGACAATTGCTGGTTTTTTGAATCCTACACGATCATTCCAACGACCACCAAAAACAGCAACAATGGCAAATAGAATCGTCATGGGTAAGAAAGCAACGCTGGCCACCAAGGTTGAATAATGCATCACCTTCTGTAGATACAGCACCATCCCAATTGAAATAGCGGCAAAGGCGTATTGCTCTAAACTAAAACCAATACTACAACCCAAAAATGATTTATTTTTAAATAAGTTTAAAGGTAACAGTGGCTCTTTTAGTTGTTTTTGTAATACCACAAAGATCATCAGCATAACAACGGCTGCAGCAATCATGGCTTTAAAGAGGACTGCATGTATACCCCATACATGCCATTGGCTAATCACGTACATCACTGCAATCAAGCTAAAACTCAGCAATGCCGCACTGACTTTATTCACTTTTTGCGTTGGATTCACCGGTGGCTGTACCGACTTATTGCGATATAGAATAGCCAGCGCAAACAAAGTCAGAGGAATATTAATATAGAATATTGCACGCCAACTAGCATAGGTCAGTAAGGCACCACCAAAGCTTGGCCCAATAGCCGCACCTAAACCAATACCAATACTCATTAAGCCAATCGCAAAGCCACGTTCATTCTCTGGAAAATTTTGAAAAATTAGGGCGTACAATGCGGGTACATAAATAGCACCGGAGATCCCCTGTAATATACGCGCAAAAATTAGCATATTGGCTGATACTGCTAGACCTGCCAATACAGATGCGACAATAAAAAGTAGCATGCCTATTAAACAGACTTTTTGATGGCCTAATTTATCACCATACTTACCGGCAGGAACAACAACAGCCGCCCAGGCAATAATATAACCACCCAAGACCCACTGCACTTGGCTAAGACTGACTTGAAAGTCTTGTGAAATTGTCGCAAGTGCTAAATTCACCGCACTATAATCAACATTAATTAAAAATACCATAATGCTAATGGCCAGTAGAATTAACCATCTGTACTTATTTTGCACGCTTTATTCTCCCATGAAATCCTAGCAAAAGATCAAGTATACCTTGGCTGGATATATAAATTATGTCCGTAATAACTACGGGTATGCCGTATAAAATTTGACATTGCTTTTATTGATCAAGTAACTCACGTTTATAACGACATCTCATTTTCTTTTTACCAGTATTTAAATATTCTTCAACTGTACGAGGTGACAAATTGGAGCATTTGCGCAGTTTCCTTTGCTGGTTTTCCCTTTACGGTATAAGTCTAAACATTGCTGCTCTCTGGATGACAATTGCGCTGTCATTTTAAACGTATTTATATCTTGCATAAATGCGACACTTTGCTGCTCATAACCTGCTAATGTTAATACATGCTTATTATTATACTGTTCACCAATAAGTTGTTGCAGATCCACGGCATCATCATGTGCTTGCCCAATGACATCTGCTAGCTCTGCTTTAAAATACTGACTAAAGTCATCACGCAATAAGTGATAATTACTATGATAAATACTATAAATATGAGTGTGTTGAGTAGGTGCACCAAAAAAGAAAAAGTCACAATAGTCTGGCTGGCGATCGATAATCGTCAGTGCATGATTTAGGTCAAATTTATTAATAGCATCTACCGACTAAATTTTCTTGAAAGCCCTTATGAGGATACACACTCATATAACTAAACCCTGTACGATGTCGTAAGGGGCGAAACTACGGTTGGATCAAAACGATAATAATCATGATCAATTGAATAGGCTGTCCACGTAGGAATATTGGTTAGCATAATCGAAAGATTATTATTATAAACTCGCCGATAGCCAAAGGCATTAATCCCAAAGCGAAGATTCAACGGCTCGGTCACTTGCATTATTTTATTCTGTTGTTTTACTGAATGATTATCCAGTAATGTATGTAAATTATTCATTGCTTTTGTTATTTTAACAACTCAGCCGTAAGCGACCGAGTTTGTTTCCTCATATGATTTCGCCTGCGCGGAAAACCCGCGCCGAGGTTGCCCCAAAGGGTGCTTGCACCCTCCCCTTGGGAAACCCCAGCGCCTATGGCTTCTCCACAAGCGGGGAAGATTTTAGTCTTGAACATGCAGCTCAATATAAACGTCTATGCAAATTACACAACCCCGTAACAAATGCGGGATACCCTTATCCACTCTAAACTGTCACGCATGTCCTATGCTTTTTCTCATCTAGAATGACTGTATGTATTCTCAGTCCTACCCCACTCATGTAAATAACATTCACGCAAGCTAAGTACATTAAAACCGCATAATCGCCTTAACACCTTATAGCTTTTGGCAACTACTCACACATAGAAAAAGCATGACCTGGCTTTAATAAATCACGCTTATAGCGGCAGCCTTTCTTCTGTTTAACACGATGAAGATACTCCTCTATTGTGCGCGGAGATAACTTAAGTATTTTCGCTGTTTCCCTCGCAGTATATCCCATGCGATATAATTCTAGACACTGCTGTTCTCGGTCTGTTAATGCCGCATCTAAGCCATTGATATCACGTAAAAAATTAATATTTACATCACTGTCTTGCACCAAGGAGAGAATATTTTTATCACTATAATATAACTCGGCCTTTATCGTCGCCACATCAATGGCATCATCATGTGCTTGTTGAATCACATCTTGCATTTCAGTTTTAAAATAAGCACTAAAATCATCGCGTAGCGACTGAAAATGATGATGATAGGCATGATAAACATGCTGATGCATGGTCGGAGCACCTAAGAAATAATAATCACAATAGCCAGGTTGGCGTTCAACAATTGAGAAAGCGTGATTTAAATCAAATTTATTAATCGCATCAGCCACTAAACACGCTTGAAATTTCCCATGATTATGGGAATTCACATAACTATAACCTGATGCATAGTATTCAGGAGAGACTAAAGTGGGATCAATAAGATAATATTGCTGATCAATAGAATAACTCGCCCACTCTGGTGTATTGGTTAGCATAATCGCATATCCACTATCATAGACACGCTGGTAGGCAAAGTAACTAATGCCAAAGTGCAGATTAAGCGGTGCGGTTATTTTAGCTAATTTATTATGATGTTTAACCGAATGGTTATCCACTAATCTATGCATACTCTGCATTGATCTCATATCCTCTTATTTATTTACGCTAGCGAAGGCTGTAATAACAAATACTCTCTCAATCTGCAAGCTTTTGTGCCAATGCTCGCATCAAACCCTCGTTAGTAATTAATCATTAAAATTCACTTGATAGTTCTCATTTCGTTCCCTATACTTACGAGAACTTAAGGAGAACGGCTATGCTAACACGAGCACAAAAACGCGCCTTTAAGGCCATTAAGCGTTTTATTGATGATCATGGGGAAGCACCGAGTTTGAGCGAGCTTGCCCATGAACTCGGTATTCAATCTAAAGGCGTGGTACACCGCTATGTGAAAGCCTTAGCTGAACAAGGTTTTATCAAAATTACTCCTAAGAAACATCACGGTATTTCGATTTTGCGTGACCTGTCATCACCGGCCGACACCGGATTGCCCTTGTTAGGTAAAATTGCGGCAGGTCACCCTATTGAAGCGATTAATGATCCACAACGGATTAACTTCAATAATTTACTTGAGGATGAACAACTGTACCTACTACGGGTACGCGGTGACTCCATGATTGAAGAAGGTATTTTTGATGATGATTTAGTGATTTGTCGTCACGCTAATACCGCAAACAATGGAGATATTGTAGTAGCGCTGATTGATGATCAAGAGGCAACTTTAAAACGTCTTGAATATCATCCTAATGAAACAGTCACCCTACATCCCGCTAATCATCGCCTCTCACCCTTAACTATTGATCAACATCGCTTACGCATTCAAGGCGTATTTGTTGGTCTATTGCGGATACCTTCTCTATGACACAGAGTGATGAATGGTCACGCGCAATTATCCTCGTCGATATGAATGCGTTCTTTGCTGCGGTAGAACAATTAGATAATCCCGCTCTACGCGGCCAGCCCGTTGCGATCACCAATGGTGCTGAAGGTAGTTGTATCATTACCTGTTCTTATGAGGCCAGGGCCTATGGCATTAGAACCGGCATGCGCTTACCAGAGGCTAAACCTCGTTGTCCACATTTGCTTGTCTTACCCTCACGACCTAAACGTTACACACAAATATCACGAGATATTATGCAAGCACTGACGCAGATCACCCCAGAGATCGAAATATTCTCTGTTGATGAAGCGTTCCTTGATGTGACTCATTGCCAAAAACTCTTTGGTGATCCTGAAGTCATCGGTAAACGTGTGAAACAATGTGTATTTGATGCCTCTGGATTACTTTGCTCCCTTGGCATCAGTGGTGATAAAACCACAGCTAAATTCGCAGCCAAATTAGATAAACCCAATGGCTTCACTGTCATCCCACCCTGGCAAGCAAAACAACGTTTACAATACGTGCCCGTCACTGAACTATGCGGTATTGGCAAAGGTATCGGCGACTTCTTAGCCGGTCATGGCGTATTACTCTGTGGCGATATGCAAAAATTACCTATTAGCGTTTTGGCGAAACGTTTTGGTAATTTAGGTCGGCGTATGTGGTATATGTGTCAGGGGGCCGATCCGGATCCGGTGCATACTGACATTAATCCGCCAAAAAGTATGGGGCATGGGAAAGTATTGCCCCCCGGGACAACAGATACCGCTTTAGTTCATACATATCTACGCCATATGTGCGAGAAAGTAGCTGCACGCTTACGTCGTAATAATATGCAAGCGCAGCGTTTCTTCATCGGCGTTAAAAGTTATCACGGCTGGTTAGGAGAAAAAATCTCACTCAGCCAAGCCTGCGCTGATGGACATGTTTTCTATCAACAGGGCGAACAAATATTAGCTAATCATTGGTCCAGCACTATTCCCTTGAAACAAATCCAAGTAACAGCACTGGACCCAAAACCGAATAAATTACAGCTTGATTTATTTGAAGAAACTAATCATCACGCTGAAAAGATTAACGAAAACCGTCGATACAATTAATCGCAATTATGGCGAATTTTGTATTGCACCGGCCACATTACTCAAGAGGACGAAAATGAATAATGTGATTGCCCCCGCATGGAAGCCTCAAGGCCATAGACAAAGCATATAAGCAGCTACGGGGTAACCTGTGGTCCTGATATTTTTTTAAGAGGTATAAAACCATGTGTGGTGGCGTAATATTTACGTACGAAGACAAATTAGAAACTGTCTACTTCCCCCAATCCAAAGGCAAAATTGCCCGTGAAACTAAAAAATGGCGATATTAAACTATTACCTTGGGGTCGACGCCAAGATCAAGCAGGCGCTACACCTTTAGGCGGTTGGGCACGTCATGATTCTGTACAACGTGGCGTATGGGATCAATATATGCCTAAACCCGTCAAACTACCTATCTTAAAATTCATGGAAAAAGACTTTGAAGGCCACAGCCATTGGTTTGATATTACACCGGGACAATGGATACAAGGATTACTCACCTATGCTGAAACTGAACCTCGTATCTATATTGTCACTATCATACCCGAGCTTGAGCAAGCTATTCATGAACGATGGCCACGGGTCATGTCGGGTTAATTGCCATCAAAACACATTTAACCGCAATAACTAACATTAAACTACCGCTTAATAATTCAATCACTTGCCATACCCGTGGTCGCTGCAATGCCTTCGCGAAAAAGCGTGCCCCCGTGGTTAAACCATAGAACCAAAGTAAACTTGCTAACATAGCACCAAGCATAAACTGATACTGATAACCATGGCTATAATGACTAGCAACGCCACCCATTAATACCACTGTATCCAGCAATGCCTGAGGGTTGAGTAGGCTAAAACCTAAACCTGCAGCAATCACTTTGCCATAACTATGGAATGAAGATGCATGTAATGCGGCACAGAAATCCTGCTCTGACTTAATTTGTAAGCCTCGACGAATAGATAACGCGCCGTAAACAGTCAAGAATGCAACAGCACCGATCAATAGGATTTCTTTTAATATAGGTAATTGAGTCATTAAATGACTGGTGCCGGTGACACTAAGGCCAATTAAAATAGCATCACAGAGAAAACATATCGTAGCACAGGTATAACTAAACTCGCGTTTTAATCCCTGCTTAATCACAAAGATATTCTGTGCACCGATAGCGATGATCAGGCTAAATCCTAATGTTAATCCGAGTTTGAAAGGCATAGTTATCTACCTCTGTCAGTGTTTTAAGTTATTGTGCTGGCATTTTAGGCAATGGCATGCTATAAGTCTAATGAATAATATTTATAGTTCATTAGATATATTAATGAGTGATATATGCTAGATTATCGTGGATTAGAAGCCCTATTTACCGTAATACAGTTACAAAGCTTTGAAGCAGCCGCTAATAAGCTCTTCATTACCCAATCAGCCATTTCCCAACGGATTAAATCCCTTGAAAATTACTATGGCTGTCCCCTACTGGTGCGTACCCTACCCTATCAGCCTACACAGTTGGGTAAATATTTATTAGGTCACTTCAAACGCATTAGTCTACTAGAGGAAACATTAGCGGCCGAAATTGCTGAAGAAGCCATCCGACCCACCCTGACTATTGCGATTAACCGGGATAGCCTGGATACTTGGTTTTTAGAAGTTATGAAGAAAGCTAATATTTTTAATCAAATTATCTTAGAAATCATTGCTGATGACCAAGAGATCACCCTAGATTATCTAAAACAAGGCTTAGTTTCAGCTTGTTTATCCACATCGAATAAATCACATAGTGGCTGTTATGCCGAGTTTATCGGTGATATGGAATATTTATTAGTCGCATCACCTGAATTTAAAGAAAAATACTTTAATAAACGCTCACACAAAGAGAATTTACTGCAAGCACCAGCAATTATTTTTGACAGTAAAGACACCTTACATGAACGTTACTTACAACGGTTCTTTAATATTTATGAACCACCTAAACACTGTCACCTAGTGCCTTCTGTCAGTGGGTTCCGTGAATTTGCATTACGTGGTTATGGTTATGCACTGATCCCTAAAATTGATATTAAACAAGACCTTGACCAAGAGAAATTAATTAATCTATACCCGAATAAAGTTTGGCATATGCCTCTATACTGGCATAGTTGGGCTATTGAATCTTCGGTATATAAAGCATTTAATCGTATTGTGATTGAGAGCGGACAAACTCTCTTAGATATATAAATAATTAACCGCCGCGTGAGCTGGGCCCTTTAGACTTAGGCACTCTTATATCAATGGTTTTTTCTATATCAGTTTCACCTTTAAGCTGCTTAAGTACTTCTGGGTCAATATTTTCCTTAGCTGCTCGGCTAGTCATAGCTTGCTCACCCTCAGGTGGGTGAGGCGCTGGTTTGGTTCGAGAGCTTTTAACTGACTTTCTACTTGCACCCTTTTGCCCTGCACCTGAGGATTGTCTACTGTTTAGATTGGGTGTGGCAATCTCTTTGTTAACAAAATCCGCCGTCGCTTGCAATTTTTTATCGGTATCAGTGGTAAAATGTACATCCAAGCCAGTGACAAAATTGATAAGATTTTGGAAGAAACCCTTAACCCCTCGGCCTAACTTTGTGAGATGCGGTGTTGTATCCTCAATAATATCAATGCACTTATTGATAAATCCTACTGTCATTTGTGCTCGTTGTTCTTCTGGCTGACTGTAATAAACATAACCTTCCGCACGTAGAAAATTAACTGCTAATTCTACCTGACGTGCTTCACGGTCATATCCACGGTCCTGTAGATTTTTTGCTTTTTCGTCTAACACTCTCAAATGCTGCTCGAAAATTTCTTGCTCATTTCCAGATTGATTTGTTGCTTTTCCTCGGTTTTTTCTTATCAGCAAGACTTTGACTGCCAATGCTATCAATCCGTTTTTCAACGGTAGTTAGTAACTGCTTCAACTCAACCTGTTTTGCTAATGATAGTTTTGCAAATTCGATTTGCTGTTGGCACTGTTTTTTAAACACTGGCATCGATTTTTCGATATCACTGGTGTTTTGTTCGGTATAATGTTTCTTTGCTAAAGACTCTAATCCCGTTGCAAGATTCTCTAATTTATCGGCAACATTGGTATTGGTATCACGATATGTAGTACGCACAGCACTGATACTCGTTGCCAGCGCTTGGAATTGTTGATACTCTTGATCGAATTTTTTTTGTTTGACTTTCAGTGCTCTAGCCTCTTGCTTTGTAGGTGGTGCTTTAGGCGCAACCTTTTTTGGAGCTTGTACCGCATCAACAGCTTCTTGCAAACCATCTAAGCCTAATCTTTCGATTGCACTTTTAGTTAATTTCTTACGGGCAGTATTAAGGTGCTTAGTACAATCTTGTTTAAATTGTGCTGTTGCCTGTCTTCTCGCATCAGGTGTTTTACGATAATAATCTTCAACCGTATTATTCAAATTTTCACGTAAATTATCTAAGAGAACTCTTACTGCATTAGGTTTGGCATGTAACCCTGCTTTGGCAATTTCGGTGATCCCAGCATTGAGTGCGCGTCGTTGCATATCTTCGGGATTATCGCGCCGACTCTGCTTCATAACCTTTTGTTCTAGCTCAAACTGTGGGAATTCTTCATACCATTGTTGCATTACTGGTGGAGGATTATCTGCATACTGGCACATTAATGTGACTAATTTAGGATGCGTTGCTAGAAATGCACTGACACTTTCAGAGTTACCCTGTTCAGCAATATATTGTCGCTCTTGATCACCTATGCCTACAAGAGCCCTCTTATAATCATCAATATCATTACCAATCGCTGTGAATAAATCCCCAGACACTGGTGCTATAGCGGGATTAGCTCGCGCCCATTGTTGGAAGCGAGCAGGTTCATCAAAGGGAGCTGTGAAAAACCCGTTATTTTCCTGCATAAATGCTAATGCCTTGGCATGATCTTGCTCTTCACCCATACAACGACCCCCTGTACTACATAGTCTTCTCTAATCAAAGTATAGTAGTGAATTATTAACGAAAATATTAGGTTATTTTCTAGGGCGTGGTAGGGTATAGGCAAACGCGGTCTCCATACTACCGCCTCGTTGTAATAACTGCTTAGCTACGGCAGGATCTAAGCCCTGCATATATTTTCTTGCCTCAGGGCTCAAGTAAGATGGCTGTGCTGATTGCATGCTTGCACCCACTGGGACTACTTGCAAACCAGGGCCTTCAGGCAATGGCATAACTACCTTAGAAGCAGTATTTGCACCACCTCCATTTGTCGCTACACGTGATGTTGCTGACGATGGAACAGAGCACTCTAACGGTCCATAACGCTTGCCAAAGCTCTTAGACCTATATCGTCTACCCAATTCTTGCCGCCCATTACTGCCATCTGATGTGTCTTTCCCCATGTATTGACCATAAGATTCAGGGATAGGCGTGCCAGGCTGAGGTCGAGATGGAGGTTGGCCTTGTACTTTTCGCTGTCCTGATTGCCTCTGCACGCCATTTGGAATACATGCATCGCTAATATACTTTATACTAGTTTTTATCGGATTCAATAACGCGAATACTTGCACATTATTTTCTAGCTTGGGTGTAACAATGCCTATCTGAGAATTACATTCTGCTCTAAATTTATCAGTTGATGTCACATGCTCTCCCACAATCTTTTTAGCTAATTTACTTTTATATCGATTTATAATCTGTTCTAAAGCTGTGGTTAAATTTTCTAAGCTATCTGCAAAATTATCTTGGCCCGCCTTACGTAGCTGCATAATAATGATCTTATTCGCAGCAATATTATCTGTTAACATTCTTAACCCTGTAGTAATCTTGTCGATTTGCTCTCGATATCGCTGTTTTTGTTCTCTAGTTAACACTTTACTTCGTGTGTTTGCCTGTTGTGATTTTTCAATTTTGGTTAGCTCTTTTTCCCATAATTTAATAACTGGTGGTGGGTTTTCGCTGCAAAAGCACAATAAACCAATTAGCAGAGGATGCAATTTTAGGAAATTTCTAATAGGTTGCTTATTCCCTTTTGATAGTCCTTCTATCGCATTGGTACCAATTAATGCATCACGATAGGTACATAATTTATTATAAGTATTGCCTGTTGCAACATGCAGAGAATCTGATAGCTTTCTGATTTTAGTTTCATGTATATACGCCCATTGCTGGAATTTTACTGGGTAAACAAAGGGCGCAGCAAAAAAGTCGATATGTTTCTGTAAATAGGTAATTGCCGTTTTTAGTTTTTCTGTTAATTCTTTTGGCACAGAATATCCTTAATTATTATTCATGATATAGCCATTAGGCTGTTAGCGAGAGAAATATCTATTTCTTTATTCTTAGTGGCTATTGTCCCAACCTGTCTTTCATTATAGTAGAATACTCGTATATAACTCTATGATATTGTTAACTTTTTTTTACCTAATGGTCGGCATGTGGCTTTACTAATGTAATTATAGTGGGAACGTACTATTTTTTATACAATCGTTAATGGTTGCTTAATCTTTAGTCGGTAGAATGCCTGTTAATCAGAGAGACAACATTGAGAGAACGGCGATGTCAAAAACACAACAACAAACACGTGGCGTAGTATTTTGGGACTTTGATGGTCCGATTAATTTTAACTACCATGATCTAGATGCAGCTGACCCTCTAAAAGCTGACCATCGTGTTGCCTATGAGTATGGCTGTAGAAAAAATTTTCCTGGTATTGAACCGGCTGATTTACGAGTAACCGATTCAAAAATTATTGACACAGATTTATGTGCAAGGCTACCTCAGCTTTGTAAAATAGACCAAGCGAATACCAAAGTAAGCTACCATATTTACATTACAAATTTTCGCGCACTTAAATTAACCTTAGAATTACTAGAGCAAAATGGCTATACCAATCTGTTGGCATCTCAACGTATTCACATGCTAAAGAAAGAACTTCACAAACTTCGGCATCAAGATATGCTCAGTGCCTGTGATCATTTTGGAACTGACCGTAATTATTTACGCACTGATGATGCACGTGAAATCGGTCTAGAAGTAAAAACAGGAGAAAATGGTACGGACACGAATAATACCAAAGTACCTATCTTTGAGGCAGCCGAAGCAACTGGCCATCTAAAGGATATTCCCAAAAGTCGACAATTTCTCGTTGATGATAATGAAAAGTATCAGCAATCCACTCTTGATGGTGATAGGCAATTTGTCTATGTTAAACGCAGTAACACATCATCCTATGAGGATAATCATTATCTTTTTGAAATTCTACTACGCACCATCCCCTACGCAATATTACGCGGTGACATTCAATATAGTCATGCTGATAAGGAAACTAAATGCACTATGCTTGCGCATTTACAAAAATATAGCGCTGAAAATGCCACTATGGTACAACAATGGCAAGATCAAATACGCTCACTCTTTGCGCCTACTACACAGTTAATTGCATTGGCATTTCTTCGTAATAATATTGCAAGGCGACTAAATATTTTACGCAAAAAACGAGATGATTTGAAACCATGTGAGACAGTAACTCCATCTGAAATTACACAAAGCAAATTAGATACTATAAACGCTGCAATTGCTGTCTTTTCTGAAATTGCCCAGGAGATTAAACAAGCAGTCAACAACCCTCGCTGCATTTCAGCAGAAGTAGCAAGAATATACACCAGACAGAACAAAGCTGCAGAATCATTAAAAAGGAATATGCTAAAACACTCAGATGTAAACGACTTTGTCTCTGCCCTATCTGAAATTAGCGAAGCCACTACAAACGGCTTTTATTTTATCACTGGAAGAACCATGAGCTCTAAAAATGTGGCTCCAATGATGAACGAAATTAGTCAACATAGACAAGGTAGCGCTGATGTTGCTGAATTCTTAACAAAACATCAACATACCTTATCTGCACAGCCTTCTCGCAGACACAGCACAGGTGAGATTCCCACACCCGCCGTTGTAGCAAAAACACATGGTGAGTCTAAACAGTCACACAGAACCGCTAGCATGGGCTAATAATCCCAGGTAACCCTGCGTTGTTTCCTGCTTAACATACTTGCGTAAACTAAGTTTACGCGGCAGAAACCAAGTCATCATATCGCTTACACAGGGGAACCCACACTTGACCAGCGATTTAAGAGAATATTACATAACTTGCCTGAAGTATCTCTATTACCCTCCCACAGCGCTATATAGATTGAACACAGAAGCAACGAAACTTCTAAGACATGAGTAACCCATGCTAACATAGGATTTTTCTTATTCTGGCAGGACACTCATGAAAAAATGGATAGCGATTCTTTGTATATTATTTACCGGTAGCGTTTATGCTGATCTTCCTGGCGGTATTCAATTCTTAGACGGCGGCCCGATTATGCCTCACGATACCCTACCCGTTTACCTATACCCACTGCTTAAGGGCGCCCGTTATAATATTGTCTGTGATATTATCGATACCCAACACGAAATGCACTTCTTACCTATATCAGTACTGATTAAATCACATAATATGGATGCTGATGAATCTCATGTAGATATTGTGCTCAATGGTGGGTATATAGCTACAGCTAATGCCCAATCTAAATTAACCAACAAGCATAATAAACTGGTATTCAACGGCGTGACTCAATTGCATGGTAATGAACATTTTACTGTGCAAAATTTAGATAATAATTTTGCCATACAGTTATCTGGCTGTTTAGCTATCCCCCATGCATGATAGATAGCTTCAATAGCTATAAGAGTATTGATTGTATAGGTATCTATTATTTTAATAAGAATCTTTGCTTTCCACACAGCAAGAGTAACCTGCTGTTGATTCTATAGTAGTGCACTATTCACATTAACTAAATCATCGGGAGATATCTCGCTACGCTCGATATGCCAACAATGAATATCTATAGGTTTATCAGGTAGTACTCTCTTGATTTTTGCTCACCATATTGTTTCACGTGGAACAATACAGATTGTATTCAAATGTTCGCTATTCAATCACATAATATGTACGTGATTGATTTATATGACTTTCTTTCATTAAGACATTCATCCCATAGATGTCACATTAAAGATGATGCCCCCTGCTCCATAAACTCTCAAAAACACCAAAGAATCTGCAGATTAACACTTAAAACTGACCGAAATCACTTGTTTTCCGTGGAATTAGAATTAATTAATATCGTTATAATTCAATAAGTTACTTAAACTTCGGTGACCGAAGTCGCACGAATTAACCGTTGCAGAATACTCGCTCTGATGATATTGCTCTTCACCCCTTCGATAGTTGGGTAAGATTGTCTAATATGGATAATCGCTAAATCTATCGCATCAAGAATAGCCTCTGGAAGACGGATACTCAATGTATCTTCAAGCTCTTCTAAATCTGTAGCAATGTCTACCATTTCAGGATAATCATCTAAATTGAGAAAATCCTCAATAGCATCATTCACCCATTTACTCTTGCCGCGCATTCCATAGCCGTCTTTAATCACTTGCTCGATTAACTTAGCATGCATTTTCTTGGGTAATTTTATTGATGTTGTTCTCATGTTAATTAAGCCTTTTTCGTCTCTTCTAATTCTATAAAACGTACTAAATCGTTGAACGCGCTATTTACGCTCTCATAAGCAGACCAATCTACTTTGGCAAATTCCTTGGCATAACCCTGATATGCTGGTGTCGCCAATACAGCATCCATAATGATTTGAATGACTCGCGTATTGGTGGTGTGCCCCATATTCACCCGCTGCTGTTTCTTCCCACGTTTACCCGGTGTTTTAATACGGCGAACTGGTGGTTTTGCACTGGCTTCAAGTTCCGCCATGGCCTTGCGTAATGCCTTGAGGCTCTTGCCCTCTTTGCACAACACTAACAATTGATCGCGGACTTCAGCTTTCTCACAATTGGCTAACAACGCCGCTTTATCTAAACTTGTCACCGCTCCCACTTGTATAGCGGTAGCAATATCCGTAGGTGCTGACAATACGCTCAGATAACAAGAAGCTTGAGATAAGGATAAGCCTGTCATTTTATGCAATAAACTGGTTGATAAGGCCGCCTGGGTGTTGTTCGCATTATAAGCCGTAGACAAGGCGCGAATATTCTCTATACGCTCATGTAAGCTTAAATCATCTCGCTCAGTATTCTCATACCACTGGATCAGTTTTAATTCGAAACTATTAGGACGCTGCTGAAAAACCCGCGCTTCAATCTCAGTTTTATTGAGGTATAACGTGGCTAAGTAACGACGCTCGCCAGCCACAATGCGGTATTTTTCACCCTTCTTATACACCACGATTGGATTAATCAGCCCACTCTTTTTGATGCTTTCCGCAAGGCTTAGGATCTTCTCGCGGTCATTATTTTTCTGTTCGAAAGCTACATCCGATTTTTTAATACCGTTGTGTATATCTGCCAAACTCAGACCAAGCTTACGTGGATTCTCTGGATCAGGCTCTAACCTATCAATAGGTATCACTACGTTACGATACAAACCCACATCATTTTCGACGATATTTATCGTGTCAGTTAATCCCTGAGATAGAGAATCGGAGATCCCAAACTTCTTTCTTTTACTCATGCGAATACCCTCTCTGCAATTTTTTCACAGGCCCGTGCGGCCTCTTGTTTAGCGGTGTTTGAATCTGGTAAATCAAAAATAGACTTTGGATTAGCATGGGAAGAATCAGTCTCAGCAAAGACCACACGATTACCCAACTTAGAATCCATAACGTATTTACCAATAGTGTCATTGCCCTGCAAACTTTCGAACATCGCATTATGAAGACTGCGAGTCTTATTAAACATATTCGGTAAAATACCGATAAGATCCAATTTGTTATCATTAGCTCGCGTCAAAGATTCTTGCATCCATAGTTGCAACATCCCATAGACACCTTGAATGGGTTTATCTTCCATCACAGAAGGGATAATCATATGTGTAGCAGCTTTGATCGCACTGACTGTCAGCGGGCCCTTTGATGGTGCTGTATCTATAACGATCAATTCGTATTCTTTCTGAACATCAGGGCATTGTAAAAACTTACGCATTTGATCATGGATTTTTTCTACCACTTCGCTTTTACGTACTTGCTCAGCACTGAGTAATTTGTGCGCATGAGCAGGAGCAATATCAAAATTTTCTAAATAAGTAGGGTAGGGGACAACGCCTTCACCATAAAAAATATCCGCAATGCTACTGCGTCCATCCCAATCGGCATCATCAGGATCGAGCGGATCGTAATCTGGATGAATAGGCGGCATCCAACCTTCTGGTGCGATAGGATCCACCTCCATGGTCAAATAACGCTGAGAAAAATTACATTGTGGATCAAAGTCGATACCAAGGGTTTTCTTTTTAAGAATTTTACTGGCGTATTCAGCAAATAGGGCACTGGTATTTGTTTTACCAACCCCACCTTTATTATTCGCTGGGACAAAGATTTTCATGGATAACCTCCCTGTTGTATTACGATGTTGTATGAATTAACATACTTTTAGTTGCTAAGTCAAACAAACTAAATAATACTAACAACAACATGTTGTTGTTATATTGTTTTTAAATATGTTTTTAATAGTTTCTTTTTCTCTAACTTATTGGTTTTACTGGATAAATTAGGGATTAATGTGACGTTTATGGGATTTACTGTGACATCTATGGGATCAACTGTGACGGTTGTGGGATTATAGATGTGACAATTCTGGGATATATGTGACGGCTATGGGACAGCTAGAAGGGAAAAACAAAGAGTTAAAAAAACACGCGGCGGCTATTCATTGCTCGAATACCTTGACGCTGTTGCAGCGAAAGATTAGTAACTGTTTACTTTTTCATGCCTATCATGAATTAGCAACAGAACTTGAACACCAAATAACCATTAAACAATTGTGTAAGTTAATTGGCTATGCTGGCAACAATCACAGCGTTATCAAAGAGGCGTTGAAAGGGCTTATCTCTACCGTCATTGAATGGAATGTCATGGATGAACGTACAGGCGAGGAAGATTGGTCAGCTACATCCATGTTAGCCAGTGTGCGGCTCAAGGGGCCCTTATGTAGCTATGCCTACAGTCCACGTATGAAGGAATTATTTTACTCGCCCTCTATCTACGGCAAAATCAATTTAATGGTGCAGTCGCGCTTTAAATCCAGTTACGGGTTGGCTCTGTATGAAAACTGTGTTCGTTATCGCGGTTTGCCTAATACTAAATGGTTCGATGTTAGCCTGTTCCGCAAGCTCATGGGTGTGCCAGAAGGCCAGTATGCTATTTTCCGTGATTTTAAACGACGAGTGATTGATAAGGCTGTTGAAGAAGTTAACACACACTCAGATATTATTATCGAACCTGATTATCAAAAAGAAGGGCGTAAAGTAAGCGCTGTAAAATTTACACTCAAAGAACGCGAAAAGAAAACCAAGCTAGGTGCCAGTGATACAAAACAAGATACCGTAAAAAAAGCCATGAGCTATGAACAAGAAGTTGTCTATGAGCGTTTGCAACAAGATTTTAATATCACTGAGACCATGGCGAAATCTTTGATTAATGATTATGAGCTGTATTACATACAAGAGAAAATGCTGCTGACCACAGTATCGATGAAAAATAATCGCGAGATAAAAAACATTCCTGGCTTTCTCTTAAGTGCTATCAAGAGTGATTATAAAATGCCGGCATCATCAGTGCAGAAGATTGCTGAGCAACAACAATCCCTCATAGAAAAACAAGAACAGCAACGTTACCAAGAAGCACAGCAGCAACAAATGCTCAACGCCTACCATGATTTTGTGCGAGAGGATTTCTGCGCCCATTTCGATGGCTTGCGTGATGAAGTGCAACAGCGTATTTTACAGCAATGGCAGGCGACCTTGGTTAATAAGCCAGATGTGGAGCGACGTTTGATTCAAAAATACTATAAAGAACATTCGTTCAGACATCCCTACGTGTTTATTGAGTTCAAACAATTTATGGAGAGACACTTTCCCCAGCATGTTAAGGCGGTCATATCCCAAACTGAATTTTCCCAGCAATATAGTGGTGAAGTAGAGCCTGTCTGAACGAGATCTGCGCTATTCACTTTATAATAGTCTTATAATATGAACAATAATACAGAAATCTTGATCTATTGTTCACTTTATAGCAACTCTATAATATGAACAATAACACAGAAACCATGATCTATTGTTCACTTGATAAAAGGGTATATTACCATCTGTATGTGGAAGCTAGCATAGAATCTGCTATCTTACAGAGAGACCTAGATTTTAAAAGGTAGATGCGGTGAAATACTCTTTTAAACCGTCACGACGGAATTGCGTGAATAACTCACTAAATGTCCCCAAACTTTAAGCTGACGTTTTAGGTCTGCTTTTGCCTGCTGGATTTGCTCATAGTATTCATTTAATTTAGTTTTATATTCACTCATGCTGTCTTTCATATGATTAATTTTTTCAGTTTTTAATTGCTTATAGGCTTTTTCTAGTTCATCTAAGCGCGCTAAGGCTTGCATGAGTGATTGGTACATAGGTTGTAATACATGATTAATATTGTTTTTAATATCATTCTGAATAGAGGAGAGTAAATCTTCTAAACGTTTACGATCCATATCGATACGGTACTGCACAATACGTTTAGTATTAATTGTACGTAATTCTGTAGCTAAGCCGATAAAGCTTAAACCACGGATTAGCCATTTTGTAGGGTCAAAATGGAAAAAGCGAATGCCGTTACGATAATCTAGCGGGAATTGGTGATGATAATTATGAAATCCTTCACCAAAGGTGAATAACGCAGTGAACCAATTATCTCGGGCACTAGTGCGGCTAGAATATTTTTGTTTACCGAAACAGTGACAGACTGAATTAATACAAAATGTCATATGCTGTGAAATAGTAATACGTAATGCACCAGCAATAATGACTGCGCCGAAGGCGTCGTTCCAGAGCATACCAAGTAGCATAGGTAAGACAAAACCCATGAAAATCGCAATAGGCACAAAAAAGCGATGTTGGAACCGAACTAAAGGATCAGCCTGTAAGTCTTCAACATTACTGAAGTCACGTTTAGAAGTGTCCAGTCGGATCAGCCAACCAATATGCGCATACCAGAAACCTTGTCTGATATTGTAAGGATCTTTTTCAGTATCAGTATGGCGATGGTGATTACGGTGGTCCGTACACCATTCTAAGACACTACCTTCAAAGGTAGCCGCACCGAAGAGTAAAAATATTAAGCGGATCGGCCAGACAGTTTTATAGCTGAGATGTGAAAACAGGCGATGATAGCCCGCGGTGATAGAAAGACCACCCATAATAGTAAAAAATAACGCAAGAACAAGGGTTTGCCATGCAAGAGTATGAGTATAAACAATGCTGATAGTGCCAAGAATAGCCACAATGGGAGTGATGATGAGAAATAAGGTGTTTACCCAGTTGATAGGTGCTTTATTGTGCATTTTCTATTCCTTTATATGGATTTCACTATTTAAATCAAACAGTTAGTCGCTTCCTAACAGTTGCTCATCCTCGAGCGTTTAAATTGATTATCTATATTCTGTTTAAACAGGCTATTTTACGTTTATTTTGCTAAGAATACCATGCCCACAAAAGATTAAAATTAGCACAACTTGCTTTTTCACAACCGAGTACGAGTACATTGTACATGGGCCAGGATAAGGGCATATAACATATTGAATAATAATAATTTTTCTCATCTCATGGTTTGACCGCAGGATCCCGCTATTTCCTGCTTTTGCATGTATTCAGATTGCTATACGTGTTCATCCTGGTGTTTGAGTAGTTTGGGTATTTTATTAGTCATGGGCTGAGAGAGGGTATATACTGTGGTCGCTGAGTAGCTAAACCGTCAGTATTAGCTATGTAATGGAAGATGTGCAGCGCTATTGGAGGACCCCATGACCTTAAAGAATCAACATAATTTCACACTCGAAAATAATACCATTTATACCAATGAAACAGGCACCGAATTACTACACAACGCTATCCTAAATAAGGATACTGCCTTTAGCCATCAAGAACGCGAGACCTTTGCTTTAGATGGTTTACTGCCGCCCCATATAGATACATTAGAAGAACAAGAAGCGCGATGTTACCAAGCCTTTTCAGAAAAAGTAAATGCTCTTCAAAAACATATTTATCTGCGTCAATTGCAAGATCAAAATGAGACATTGTTTTATCGTTTAGTGGTTAATCATTTAGAAGAAATGATGCCCGTGATTTACACGCCTACCGTAGGTGATGCCTGTATGCAATTCAGTCATATCTACCGACGTGCTCGTGGTTTATTTATCTCATATCCTGAGAAAGATAAAATTCACCAAATTTTAGATAATGCACCCTTAGATGATGTGAAAGTTATCGTTGTTACCGATGGCGAACGTATTCTTGGTTTAGGCGATCAAGGTGCTGGCGGTATGGGGATCCCTATAGGTAAATTATCACTATATACGGCCTGTGGTGGTATTGATCCCATGAATACCTTACCCATCATATTAGATGTAGGTACTAACAACAAAGAACTACAAGATGATCCTACTTATATTGGTTGGCGACATGAGCGAGTCACCGGCGATGATTATTACGCTTTTGTAGATCAATTTGTGCAAGCCGTGGCGGAGAAATATCCGCATGTATTATTGCAATTTGAGGATTTCGCACAACCACATGCCTATCCCTTATTAGAAAAATATCGCGATAAATTATGTACCTTTAATGATGATATACAAGGGACGGCGTCAGTATGTGTGGGAGCTATTTTAGCTGCGGTTAAAGCCAGCGGCAATAAACTGGGCGATCACAAAATAGCAGTTTTAGGTGCAGGATCAGCTGGTTGTGGGATCAGTGAGCAACTGGTACGTGCGATGATGCGCGAAGGAGTCGATGAAGCTGAGGCACGTTCACGTTTTTATATGGTCGATCGCTATGGCTTATTATTAGATAATGATTCCAGTGTGCAGCCATTTCAAAAAGGTTTATTACAACCACATGAGACTGTGAGTGATTGGACCTTAGAAAAATCAGGAACGATTAGTTTATTTGATGTAATGCAAAATGCCCAGCCCAGCATTTTACTAGGGGTTTCTGGACAACCGAATCAATTTACTGAAGCCATTGTGAAGAAAATGGCAGAACATGCGCAACGACCTATTATTTTCCCTATGTCGAATCCAACTTCGCGTTGTGAAGCTCAACCTGTGGATCTCATCAAATGGACAGAAGGGCGGGCCATTGTCGCAACAGGTAGCCCCTTCGAAGATGTACAATTCCAAGGTAAGGCATATCCCATTGCTCAGTCTAATAATTGTTATATTTTCCCAGGTGTTGGTTTAGGCGTCTTAGCGGTGGGTGCTAAGCGGGTCAGTGATGCGATGTTTATGGCCGCCAGTGTGGCGTTAAGTGAAGCATCACCCTTAGTGAATGGTACAGGGGTAGATTTATTGCCTGCATTACATAATATACGTGCCGTGAGCCAACATATCGCTTTTGCTGTGGCAAAACAAGCACAGGCAGATGGTTATGCAGATGCTGTAACGGATGATGTACTACAGCAGCGCATTGAAGAGACCATGTGGGAGCCGCAATATTACGACATGGCGTTTAGATAACTGTTAGGTGCAGTTGCCTAGTAAGACAGCTATTTTTTCTTCATATCTTGGGCATACTGTAGTAGTCTATGCCCTGGAATTAAGAATATGCAATAAAGGAGTGCAAGGATGATACGATCAATTCTAACAACAATATTCGTGTTAGTATGTTTATCCATACCAACAGCTTATGCGTCTAGTAATGTAGAGCAGCCCTACGGTGTAATTACCACGTTTACATTTAAGCCTGAATCCATGGCTAAAGTTAAACCAATTTTAGAAGAAGCTATCATTGAATCACGTAATGATGATGGGTGTATTCAATATGTGTTATTAGAAGACCCTAATACATCTAATCAACTGATGTTTATGGAAATCTGGGAAAGTAGTGCTGCCCATGAGAAGCATACTCAATCCTCTCATTTTATTCGTACTCGTGCGCAGCTTGAAGCCTATTATAAAGCACATCCTACGGTGAAAACGTTTAATGGAGCACAAGCTAACCATACGCACCGTACTCCTAAGAATGAATTATTCCAAGTTGCGACTATTGGTTCTTTAAGTCAGGGCGTTTATGATGGTGATTTTAAACTTCGCCAATTAGAAAAACACGGTGATTTTGGTGGCGGCACTTTTAATCATTTGAATGGTGAAATGGTTGCCCTTGATGGTAAGTTTTACCAAATTCGAGCGAATGGTAAATTGCGTGAAGCATTACCAACGCAAACAACACCCTTTGCCCAGGTTGTATTCTTTAACCCCACTGAGACATTTAAAGTTTCAGATGAAAAGAATTTTTCTGCCTTAGAAAAAGCAGTAAGCAGTCAGTTTAACAATAAGAATGTCCCTTATGCCATCAAAATTGAAGGTACATTCCGCCAAGTGAAATTACGCAGCTTACGTCAACAGCAAAAACCTTACCCTAAATTAACTAAAGCGGCGAGTAAACAAGCGGAATATGAATTAGATCATGTGCGCGGTACTTTGGTTGGCTTCTGGTTCCCACAATATTGGGCTGGCATGGCAGTGCCAGGTTTTCATATGCATTTTGTGAATGCAGATAAAACGACGGGTGGCCATGTATTAGCCGTCAATGTGGAAGATGCAACTGTATCACTCGAACAAATACACCAAGTGGCAGTGAATCTACCTTATAGTCGTAGTTTCGCTTCTGCTAATTTACAGCCTGAAGATTTGCAGCAACAAATCACCCAGGCTGAAGGTGATCACAAAGCTTAATTATTTGAACTCCCCATAACATTGTTATGGGGAGTTTTATTTCTGTTTGGTAAGTAAGCATACCTATCATTGAGTTTATAAGCGAAGATCTCGGCATTTACCGGAGTCTTCGCTTACCAGAAAGCTGCTGGACTCGTGGGATGACAACAGTTACGCTATTGTCATCTCGAGCCTGAGGGATCGGCTCAAATATTAACATAAGAAGCCTCATAACAGTAAGTATTAATCTGTTTAATAGATTGTATAAAGTCGGCTTTATACAATCGCAACCTCTGTCCATGTTTACATACTGCATCACATGCTAAAGTGATGACAGATAATACATTCCTATGTCGAATAGTATTTGCTTGATAATGCCTACTTTGATTATTTTTTCGCAAAGCCAAACTAATAAGCCAGCATAACAATGTGGCTATCGCAGCAATCAGTAAAAGCATAGCTAATCTTACTGGATTACGTGTTCCTGAAAATTTTAGACCAAAACCATATTTAGGATCTTTTATGTCACGAAACTCTTCTTCAATTTCCATTCTTTTCTGATACAATTTAATTACTTTTTGGCCATTACATTGCTCAGGCGGTAATGATGTAATTATCAAAAAAGGTTCTCGATGGCTTTTAGAGTGTGCTTTACTTACTGCTTGTTGGCAGGACTTCTTGTCATAGGCATTTAAGCGTTTTCTTCCTTTGATTTTCCCTTTATACAAATACATATGGCTCTCTATCTGCTTGCTTTTAGGAAATAATACCTTGCCTATATATTGGACTTTGGCATTGGCTTCATTGTATAACTCATAGGTATTCCCCCATGTCTGTGTGCGCGAATCATAAAAATTATTATTATTTCTTACACGTCCTAAATAGTGCCATCCCATTGATTCAACTTTTTTAAACCAAGGGGTTCTAAATCCTGCATCTGTAATAATTAATGGGCAACAATGTTCAGGAAGCACCGCTTTTAATGTGTCTAAAAAGCGATTGTGAATATCGTTGTTTTTTTCTTTTACTCGTGGGTGCACTTCTTCATAAATCGTTAGGGAACGACCCTCGGCATTAACACTAGCGCGTAAACAATAGTTGTCATGGCTAGAGGTAGTACTCCAATCTACGCTAATCGATGGGTTCATCAAACCAGATAATATGATACGCGCTCTTGCTTTATAAATCTCTGGAATATGCGCATGAATTTTCTTATTGCCAATCAACCGGTCTAACTTACGAATGCCATTTTTATTTGTACAATCACCCTTCACATGTTTACCTAGTTGACTGATATTTAATCGTTTACACCGAATAAGGCTGTCGGCTGCATTGACTAAGGCTATGAGTCTTTTTAAATGGAAATCGGGTAGTGCTTTTCTCAATAATTTCTGTAACAATACAGGTGCGTGCATGAGTGCCTCCTTAAATCGTTTTTGTGGTGAAAACAGATATTTGATCAGAGTCGCTCATGCATGTCAACAACAATCCCTTGATTATTAATCGGTTTCTTTGGGATTTTGAGCCGATACGTCAGATCTCGAGCGCAGCGAGAGATCCCCCAGTGGTTTAGCTAATAAGAACAAAGAGCTGTTACTAGATAATCAAATCATCGGGAGATCCCTCCTAGAGACTATCGCCACTAGTCGGGATGACAACACTTTTTCTAATGATAGCATAGTTGATGACGGAATTTATTATTAATTACAATTATCGTTACTCTCAATGACCTTGTTAAACAACGATTAAAATATCTATATGTCGTAATGAGTATCGTTTATTTGCTATTAAGACGTAGCAGTAATTCTCTGTGCCGTTGCTGTGCTTGTCTGTTGTATTTGCTGCGCGCAGTTAGTATCAATATACTTACAGCCACTGGAGAGTTGAGAGGCTAATTGAGCCTTATCACATTGCATCGAGACGATACTATGCAGCATATGTTCACCTAAATTTTTCATCACTTGGCTTGAGGCACTGTGCTCACTTTCAATGCTAGCACTTTGACGTGTTGATCGTGTAATAAAGATATCGCTTAAAGTGTCTATATCACTTTCATCGAGTGTTGCATTTTTATTATTGCGGTATTTAGCTAATAATCGTGTATAAGCTTGCGTTAAATCTTTTATGGATTGTGTACCACCAGTCATACGACGTCTGAAACCACAATTTTCAGCATAAAAATCTAAATAAATCTTTAAGTCATTGACAGTGAGTCTTTGTTTCTTGTCAGGGAATTTAAATACATTGGCATGAATTTTTTGAAAAGTAGTGCCTTGCTGTTTTTGTTGTAGCTCATCAAGTTGGCCAAATAATTTTGCAGCATGATTTTTTACATGCTGAGATAGCTTATTACACATTTTAGTGGCTTGGCCGGTCGTATTACGGAAACTGTTGCTATTACGTTGGCGGCGTTGATGGAGAATTTCACTCAGAGGTAATAACTCTTGGACGCGTAATGCGTGCTGTAAATTGTATCCCTGCTCATGCAGTAGTCGCGTGGTAAAGTCATGTAAATCGCGATAGTGGCGAGGGAATGCATTGGCTAAATGAGCTGCATTTTTACGGTCTGAACCGCGTTTGCCAGAGTAGTAATTTAAATAATCAATGATACTTTTGATCGTGAGTGGTTGATTCTGGTTGGGTAAATTATTTTTTTGTTTTTGTGCTTCGCGTGCTTGGATATAAGCATCTCGATTAGTGGTGTGATTTTCTGCAACAAAATCAGCATTAAAGGGTACAGCCTGAGTGTTGGTGCTTAATACTACTTGTTCCGGTGACATAACTAGATCGGGGCAATGATCATTGTCAATAATTTTAGCAACATAAGCACCTTTAATAATAGGGCGGATCCCAAAAGTATTGGCAATGTGATTCTCTAATTCTGTCATGAGATGTTCTAAGACAAATGGTTCGTCTTGTTTAGGCATAATGGCAGATAGACCATGATTATTGATGATCTGTTGCGAAGCTAAATTTGAAATGCTTGCAAATTCAGTATCTTCAATTTCCTGTAAATGGCCATCAGAACCTAGCTTATAGAATTTATTTTCGTGTAAGGTGAGGAAGCATAATTGTATATTCAAGAAATACACGGCTTGCTCGCCAGTAGGATCTATATGTTTAAAGTATAATGCATAGGTTGATGTGCCTGCCGTACTTCCAGCTTGGATATTGAAAGAATGGTTTGGTTGTCCATCAATAGGTGATAGTAATGCAGTGAGTGGTGATGCTATTGTTTGACCACCCTGCGCTTTAATAAGGTCGGTGCGATGGATACCTGTACCAGCAAAAAATTGGTCGACAGTGTTATTAACCTCTGCTGCTGATGAGCCTTTAGTGGAAGCATCAGGACTAAAATAATCATGCGTTGTAAAGTCTCTATTTGCTGCTGCAAACTCTATTGTAGGCCCGGTGTTATGAGGAAATTTTTCAGCTACGTTGGTAAGTTCAATTGATGTTGAGTCATTAGTAGCATCATTTCTACCGTTGAGGGCATTGGTGAGGTTGCGGGCAAAGTCAGCGAGCAGTACAGGTGATAAAGGAATAGTACCCACAAAGGGATTTGTAGTGTTGGTATTTGACATTGTTGTATCGCTCTATATCTGGTCTAGTTATCTTTGTTTGTACAAAGTGTAAGCAGACATCCTGGTTTTGTCCAATTTGAGAGCAATTATATGTAATAAAGATTAAATGAATATTAAGGATGGCCAACCCAGGCAGGAAAAATACTGGCCAATCCAGAGGTAAACATTCCCATGGCCATAGCAACCAAGATGAGTCCCATGATGCGAGTGGTAATTTTCACCCCAGAAACGCCTAATAAACGCCCTAAGTGGGAACCAAAGAACAATGTTAGGGCAATAACCGCTGCTACAATGACATCACCACCCGAAAGTATGAATTTAGCGGTAAATTGATGGTAATGTTGCAGACTTGCTAATATGGTGGCTATTGCACCAGGACCAGCAATAATAGGCATGGCCATAGGGACGACGGCAATAGAATCTTTTTGTTTGGCACTGTTTGCTTCTTCTTTAGTATGGGTCATGGGGCTAACTTCAGTATGTAGCATGGATAAACCTAGAAGAGTGATAATAATACCCCCAGCTAATTGTACTTCAGCCACTGAAATACCCATGATTTTTAATACGAGTTCGCCGAACCATGTGACAATTAAAAAGATAATCAAACAGGCAAATGCGGTGATGAGTGCCGTGTGCCGCTGTTCAGAGGGTGGACGTTCAGCCGTTAAACTCAGGAATATTGCTAAATTACCAATAGGGTTAGTAATAGCAAGTAGTGTAATAAGATAAGTAATGAATTGGCTGTAGATGCTAGTTGTCAATGTATCATTCCTTGTTAATTGATTCCCTGTAGCTTGTTGCGGCTATCCTACGTTTGTGAATTCTTAATGGGAGTCAACATAGATCCCCTTTAAGCTATCTTTACGCTAACTTGGTTCGCACAGGCGACATATTGCTAGAGAATAAAATACCTGAGGCTTGCATTGAGGTTTTTTATTATCCAGGTCGCATGAATATCACTATAACATGCAGTTAAAACCATATACAATAATGCACTTTATCAATGGGTGTATACCAATATGAATGAGAATGTAAAAAAGCCAAATTTGTTAACATTACTATTATTGATTTCTTTTGGCTCAGTAGGTGCTGTGTTGTATGCGCCGGCTATGCCACAAATCAGTGACTATTTTCATGTGAGTAACGCTACCATGCAGGCAACGGTTGCATTATATTTAATTGGTTATGCCATAGGACAGATACCCTATGGGCCGATTGCCAATCGATATGGCCGCAAGACCGCTTTATATGTAGGTATTGGGATTGAACTTTTTGCTGCGGTTATGTCTATATTAGCGGGTGCGCTGAATGTATTCGCATTATTAGCAATTGCCCGAGTTTTAATGGCATTAGGTGCCTGTGTTGGTTTGACCATGGTGTTTACCATTATTGCAGATAGTTACGAGAGTGTTCGTGCACGCAAAGCTACCAGTTTTTGTATGATGTCCTTCGCGATTATGCCTGGTTTATCAATCATGTTAGGTGGATTTATTACCCAACATTTAGGTTGGCAAAGTTGTTTTTACTTTTTAGTGTTATACGGAATACTCATGTGGTATTTGGTGATGCGTATGCCAGAAACATCGCAGTGTAAAGATGGCCAAGCCATGCAACTGAAAAAAATTATAAAAAATTATAGCCAGCAGTTTGGTTCCATGAAATTAGTATTAGCTGCACTGAATATTGGATGCTGTACAGCAATTATTTATATATTTGCAGCCAAAGCGCCATTTTTAGTGATTGAATTATTGAAGATAGATCCTGGGACATTTGGCTTACTTAATTTTGTCCCTGCATGTGGCATTTTATTCGGCTGTTTGTTATCTATGTATCTTGTGAATTATATGACGCCAATGCGTGTTATGTTCGCTGGGATCAGTTTAATAGTGATTAGCTTGATCTTTATGTTTTGCTTATACTATCTGCATCCTCATAGCGTTGTAGCATTTTTTACACCCATGGTGTTCTTAAATATTGGTTTAGCGCTGAATTTTACTAATTCAACTAATTACGCCATGAGTCAAACGGAACGCAAAGCGGATGCTTCTGCGGCAATGAGTTTCATTAATCTAGGGCTTGCTGTGATGTTGGTATTCAGTACGGGCTATGTGAAAGATACAGCAATATTGGAGTTGCCCATATTGTTTTCACTAGTTGCTGTGGGCATAGTGGTTTGTTATGCCTTGTTGTGCAGGCTGCAGATCCGCACAAATAATGAGAATGTCAGAGTGAGTAATGGTATTTAGAGCAATGATCGTTTTTATTGTGGAGTAAAGAGATGGCTAGATTAAACAAGGGTGTTTGGGAGCAGGAAGATATGCTCAATCGACAGAGCACTGAAGGTGATGATCAATTTCACTCATGGTTAAGTGCCGATAAGTCAGCGCGATTTCCAGCAGAGCCAGGACGCTATCATTTATATCTTTCTAAAGCTTGCCCCTTTGCACACCGTACCCATATTGGACTGATGTTAAAGGGCTTAGATCGATTGATAGACATTAGCTTTGCTGCACCAAGAGTAGAGACACAAGGTTGGACATATACAGAGGAGTATTCTGATAAATTATATGGAATATCTCATCTACATGAATTGTATTGTAAAGCTAAAGTTGATTTCTCCGGTCGTGTTTCAGTTCCTGTATTATGGGATAAGCAAAGCGAAACAATCGTGAGTACAGAGTCGGCTGATATTTTAAGAATGTTTAATTATGCCTTTAAGGATCTTGTACCACAAACAATTGATTTATATCCTGAAGCCTTACGCCAGGATATCGATGCAATGAATAAACAAGTCTTTATTATTAATAGAGGTGTCTATCGTTGTGGTTTTGCCAAGGAACAGATTGTTTATGAAGAAGCATATGAGCGGTTGTTTACTACGTTAGATGAGTTTGATGATCGACTTGCAAAACAAACCTATTTACTCGGTGATCAATTAACCGAGTCAGATATCCGTCTGTTTACCAGTTTATTGCGTTTTGATCCAGTGTATTATTTGTTGTTTAAATGTAATAAAAAATTCATTGCTGATTATGATAATCTGTCACGTTATTTAAAAACATTATCTCAGTTACCTGAAATAGCAAAAACCATTGATATTGAACAAATCAAAATACATTATTTTTACACGATGGCTCATATTAACCCTACAAGAATAGTACCTAAAGGGCCTGAGTAATACAGTAATTGCATTTTATAGGATAGTTGGTTACATAATCAGAAATTCTATTATCTTGCAGTTTAATGGTGGGATCCAGTAATTTTCAGATTTATATAGATGTTTAGCATAGCTCCCTGCAGATTGCTGCGGATATTTTTAGTTTATAAATACGATTTTCACGATTTGAATAGATACTACGATGGAGATTTAAATGCGTATACATGGAATAACTCATGCTGACTTCGAAAGCTTAGCTGCCATTGAAACTTGGATACAGGCACGTAATCATACGTTGACAGTTACAAAAGCATATAATGATGAGCAGTTACCAGCAGTAAACGAATTTGATATGCTGATATTAATGGGTGGACCACAGAGTCCGAAAGACGTAGATAAATATCCTTATTTGGCAAAAGAAATGCAATTAATACGTGCTTCAATTGCCCAGGATAAGTATATTTTAGGTATTTGCTTGGGAGCACAATTAATTACTGAAGCACTAGGCGCAGCAACTCAATCAAGTCCTAAGCGTGAAGTAGGTATGTTTCCTGTTGTTAAAACAAGCAGTGGTCAGCATGACCCATATTTACAACATATACCCGAAGAATCTTTAGTGATGCATTGGCATAATGATATGCCAGGTGAGTTAGCTAATATGGAGATCTTATTGGAAAGTGCCGCATGTCCTTGTCAAGCCTATCGTATTGGTCAACGTATTTATGGCTTCCAATGTCATCTAGAATTGACACGTGATAGCGTAGAATTATTAATAAAGCATGGGGAAAATGACTTACTTCCAGGTGACTACGTTCAGGATGTGCAATCTATGCGAAATAATGATTATCGTCAGATGAATGAGAATTTATTCAAATTTTTAGATAGCTTTAGTGCAGATGTTTAAGCTTATCTAAGCCTAGTGTTATTACGTAGTTTTTTATAAAATAATATGCTATGTATTCATAATAATTATTTGGTATTATTGCAATAATTCCAGATAATTTTGAATCTTTTGATTACTAGGATCTAATGTCATCGCATGTTCAAAGGCACGTTTTGCGGCGTTAGGATTATTATCAGCCATATACAATCTGCCTAGGATGTACCAGCCTTGTGGATCACCAGGGTTTTTAACTAAACGCACTTTGATTTTCTCAATCATGCCATTAACACCACCCAGTTGTTGGAATTCTGTCATTAATTGATAATGACTCTTACCATGTGAGTACCATGCCGATAATTGCTTAGATGCGCCCCAATATTGATAAAAGACAAAAGTCGCAGCAACAAAAAAAAGTAAATAAAGTATTTGCGCTGGTGATTTGAAATTAGCAATAAAACCAGATGTTTTGATACTCGGCGTTAACATAATCATTAATGCTGAAATCAACATGAATACAAAAATACAATAAAGATAAGTCATCATGATGTGGTACTCTTTGACTTTCTAATATGAATAAACAAAATACTCAAGCCTATTAATAGTAATATAAATGGCATAGTCCATAACAATAATGTTGCTGATTTGAATGGTGGTTGGTATAAAACAAAATCACCATAACGTTGGACTAAATAATCAATAATAGCTTGATTTGATTCGCCTGCTTTGACTTTAAGATAAATCTTTTGGCGCAAGTCATTGGCAAGATCCGCGTTAGACTCAGCTAAATTTTGATTTTGGCAGACTAAACAGCGTAGTTCTTTGGTTAAGGTCAGAAAGCGTTGACTATCATGCGGATTGTCAAAGGGGTATAGTTCATTACTGGCTATCGCAATAGTGCACACACAGAGCATCATGATAGCTAGACAGAGTTTCATGCCTTATTCTCACTATTCAGCTTATTAATTAATGGTAGTAAGGTATCATTCCAGTCATCCATACTAATGGGTCCAAGCTGTTTATAACGGATGATACCTTTTTTATCGATTATAAAGGTTTCTGGTGCACCATAGACACCCCAATCGATAGCCACATCACCGGCCTTATCTATAGCTACTTTACTATAAGGATTGCCATGATTTTTTAATACTAATTGTGCATGGTCACGCTTATCTTTGTAATTTAATCCGATGATTTGGACTTTATGTTGATTAGCAATAGTAACCAAGTTAGCATGTTCTTCAGCACAAGCCACACACCAGCTTGCCCAGACATTAAAGAGTGTTACCTGATTTAAAAAGTCCTGGTTACTTACTTGTTTTGTTGCGTCTAATAAGTTGGGTAAAACAAATTCCGGTGCGGGTTTATTAATCAATGGTGAAGGCACATCGCGTGGTTTTAAATATAAGCCTCGCCAAAGCAGTAATAAAATTACAATAAACAGTAGTAAGGGTAGTGTATAACGTAATGGTTTACCAAAATCAGCCATGACTATGCTCGCGTTTTTGTGGAATTAAGGTGAGTAAACCACCGATCAATAATAAAATGCCGCCTAACCAAATCCAGCGTACGAAAGGTTTATAATATAATCTCATCATCCATTCAGTTTGACTAATCGGATTACCAAGGGCAATGTATAGGTCCCGCCAAGGATTTATGCTGATCCCCGTTTTACTCATCACTTCATGATGACTTTTAAATAAGCGTAATTCAGCATCAATATGGGTGAAGGGCTTTTGTGCTCTTGCCACAGTAAAATGTCCAATTGCTGACGTGTAATTGCTACCTGCTGCTTCACGAATATTATCGAAAGTGAAGGTATAGCCTGCTAATTGTGTAGTTTCACCTGCTGCTAGTTTAACTTGTTTTTCTTGGCTGTAGCTTTTATTTAAACCAATGCCAATGGCCAAGATAGCAATGCCAATATGTGCGATAATCATTGCCCATTGACGGTAGGTGAGTTGAGATTTCATTTGATAACTGCGCCAAGCATATTTTAATGTAGCTGATATGATCCAGAGACCGATAAATAAGCCTATGCAGGCAGCCAATTTAATACTATCTGCCAATAACCAAGGTAAGGCGATGGCTAGTGTTAAGCTAATCAATAATTCCCAGCGCAATTTTTGCCACAGGGTTTTTGCTGAGTGCGAGTGCCAATTAACATGAGGAGCTAAACCCATCATTAATAATAAAGGTAACATAATTGGCATAAAGACAGTGTTAAAGTAAGGCTCGCCTACGGAAATTTTATCGAGATTTAATGCGTCGAGTAAGATGGGATATAAGGTACCTAGGACAATTGTTGCAACTGCAACGACCATGAAAACTGAATTAATTAATAAAAACGATTCTTTAGATAATACTTTAAAGTCATGAATATTGTATAAATGCTTAATACGATAGGCGTAAAGACACAACGCCAAGATAATAATAACGGCAAGGTAGATGAGTAAATAAATGCCGCGGGTTGGATCAGAGGCAAAGGCATGCACTGATACCAGCACACCCGAGCGTACTAGGAATGTACCCAATAAACTTAAAGTAAAGGCAATGATGGAAAGTAAAATCGTCCAGCCTTTAAAAGCTTCGCGTTTTTCACTGACAATCAAGCTATGTAGCAGCGCGGTACCAGCAAGCCAAGGCAATAATGATGCATTTTCAACTGGGTCCCAAAACCACCAGCCACCCCAGCCTAGCTCTCGATATGACCACCAACTTCCTAATACAATCCCGAAGCTTAAAAAACTCCAGGATAAAATCACCCAAGGCTTACAGGCATGGATCCAGGTCTTATCTAATTTGCCTTCTATTAAAGCAGTGACGGCGAAAGCAAAACTAATAGCAAATCCAACATAACCCAAATACAACATGGGCGGATGAAAAAGTAAGCCAGGATCTTGTAGAATGGGTGTTAAATCATTGCCACTAATGGGTTGGTTTGGAAAATTGCGTATGAAAGGATTGGATGTTGCTAATATAAATAACAAGAATCCACTACTAATCCAGCCTAAGACCATGACGACATAAGTGTGCGTTGTTTGTGATAGTTGCTTACAGAAAATAATCACTGCGGTTGTCCATGCACTTAATATTAGGCACCACAGTACTAGAGAGCCCTCATGGCCACCCCAACTAGCACCAATTCGATAAAGAAAGGGTAATAACCGATGGGAACGTTCACGTACATACACCACGGTTAAATCATTTAACATAAAGCAACCGATAAGACTCAGCATGGCAATGCTTAAAAATACTAATTGACCAATGGCTGCTTGCGTACCTAGTTGACGAAAATGCGCAGTCTGCTTGCCTCTGAGTAAGGGCAGGATGCCTTGGCTTAAGGCAAAGCAAAAAGCAATGATTAAGGCAAATTGACCGATTTCAGCTAGCATTGGCAGACTCCTGTTGCTGCTGAGTTGCCTTAAGAGCTTTAGCTACAGCCGGTGGCATATACTTTTCGTCATGTTTTGCTAATACTTCACTCGCAATAAATTGTTGTTGCTGATTGAGTTTGCCGGTTACTACGATGCCTTGACCTTCGCGGAATAGATTAGGTAACAAGCCTTTATAATATACGGTGATGTCATTGACTCTATCGGTCACTTTGAAGCTAACTTCATTGCCGCTAGCGGCAAATTGGAGACTGTCTTTTTCAACATAGCCGCCGATACGTACTTGTCTAGCACGTTCCGCAGTAGTGGCTTGTTGTAATTGAGTCGGTGTATAAAATAAATTAATATTTTGTTTCAAGGCATAAAGAATTAAGCCTGCTGCAGCCGAAAGTAGTAGCATAAGGGCAATGATGCCGATTAATTTATTCTTGTGTTTATAATTCATGCTTGATGCTGTTCTCTCATGATACGTTGATATAATTTTTGTTTTACTTGAGTATTTTTACGAATAGCATGACGTAGGTTAACAGCTAATACGCCAATGACAATAATGTAAGCAGGCCATACATAACTGGCATAACCACCCATGGCAAGTAATTTAGTGATATTCATTTAATATTACCTCACGAACCCACTGACTTTTAGCGTCGCGCTCCAACAATTGTGTACGCATACGTAGGATTAATAAAATGCCATAAAATAAAAAGAACGCGACAATCATTGCAAGTAGTGGGTATAACATGGCTGGCGCAATACTTGGTTTAGCAAATTTACTGATGCTTGCGCCTTGGTGTAGTGTATTCCACCAATCCACAGAATAATGAATAATTGGGATATTAATGAAGCCGACTAATGCGATAATGGCACAGGCACGGTCACGATGATATGGATCAGTAATAGCTGATTCTAGGGCAATAAAGCCCAAATATAAGAAAAATAAAATGAGAACTGAAGTTAAACGTGCATCCCAAATCCACCAAGTACCCCACATGGGTTTACCCCAAATAGAACCAGTAATGAGTGCAAGGGCAGTAAACCACACACCAATTTTTGCGCTAGAAGACATGCACACCGCAGCGACCTTCATACGAAACACAAGTGTCATTAGTGCTGAAATAGCCATCACCGAATAGACTGACATGGCCAAAAAGGCACTGGGTACATGGATATACATGATGCGAAAGCCATCACCTTGCTGATAATCAGGTGGGGCTATAAATAAGCCATCTATTAATCCATAACCAAAGCTAATGATAAATAAACCTACCAACCATGGTAATACATAACCGCTACTACGATAGAAATGTTTAGGGGAAAGCGTGTGTTGTTTTATCCAGTGCATTTACTGTTGTACTCCAATACGTAATGCAGCACTACTAGCAAGAGGTGCAAAGGCCAAACTAATTAATATTAAAGCTCCCATGATAGCGTAATATGCATGTACTGATAGGCCGGCATTGGCTTGTATTACTGTGCCGGTAGCAAAAATTAAAATAGGAATATATAAAGGTAGAATTAATATGGGTAGTAACAAGCCGTGGTTTTGTACCCCTGCAGTCAGTGCTGCGCCAATGGCGCCTAGTAAACTTAATACCGGTGTGCCTAGTAATAAAGTCATGATTAAAACCCAAAGACTGTATCCTGGTATATGTAATAATAAACCGAGGATGGGCGTGACTATGATTAAAGGTAAGCAATAAATAAGCCAATGGCTAATGATCTTAATGCTAATTAATAGGGTTAATGGATGCGGACTTAATATATAAGCATCCATGCTACCATCTTGTACTTCTGTGCTAAACATACGACTGCTAGATAGTAAGGTTGCCAGTAATGCCGCAACCCAAATGATGCCAGGCGCAATGGTCATGAGTAATTGTGGGTCAGTACTGGTAGCAATAGGAAACAGACTAATGACAATCGTGAAAAACAACAAAGGAGTAACCACATCAAAACCACGGCGAAAGCAGTGTAACAATTCAAAATAAATGAGTGCGCCTATATCCTTCATCATATCACCCTTGTAAATACAGCGAGGTGATATGTATATCGGCAAGCGTAACAGGTTGGTGACTTGCCATAATCACTATACCTTGTTGTTGAATGTGTGCTTGCAATAACTCAATTAATAAAGTCTGGCCTGCTTGATCCAAAGCCGTGAAGGGTTCATCTAAGAGCCATACTGTTGCCTGTGATAAAAATAATTGTGCCATAGCTAAACGCCTGCGTTGTCCAGCTGATAGTTGTTTTGCGTAAATATCCTGTACGTGAATCAGGTTAAGCTTTGTCAATACGCTAGTAATTTTATTGGTATCTACGGCTAAGTTAAATAAATGCGCCATGTACAACACGTTTTCAGTAACACTCAAATTCGCTTTCAGTGCTAAGGAATGTCCAAGATACAATAAGGTTTGTTGATAGGCGGGCATATTGCTTGCAATGGGCTGTTGTTGCCAGTAAACATCGCCTGCTTGGATACGCATCAATCCCGCTAAGGTACGTAGCAAACTTGTTTTACCGCAACCATTGGGTCCCGTTATGTATAAAAATTGACCTTTCTCAAGACTAAAACTGAGATTATTGAGTAATAAATTATCACCACGTTCGCAACTGAGCGCGTGAACATCAAGATATGGCGTCGTTTCTGTTGTCATCAGTGATAATTTAGATCCGTGATAGAAGTTGGCTGATTTTAACTCAGATTGCGGTGGATGTGTATGCTAACTTGACGAATTCCATAGAAATTATGTTAGCATACCGATGGTTCGGTAAATTATAATTATAAAAATTGTCCGATCAATGAGAACAATATCCATTAATGTCCAGGGGAGGAATAAACATGTCTAAAAAAAGCACAAAAGAGCAACGAAATACGGGTAAGCGGGAGCAGAATCAGGATATAGAGTCTAGTCAGGCTTCCAGTAGTACTCATGAACATCAGCATCAAGAAAACAAAACAGGCAAAAAAAATAGACATTCACACCACGGGCATAAAAGTAAAACCTCAAAAAGAAGATCGAGCAAACCAGATTATTATGAAAAGCTTGAAGATTCTGTAGAAAAAGCCAAGGAGGAAATTACTTTAAGCTTTTCATATAAAGCGAATGATAGATTAATAAATCTTTTGCAAAAGCATTTACAAAAAATTCCCACTCGTGAGAAAGGCAGAGATTATAGAAAGTGGGCTTTTTGGTATTCAAAAATTTTGAATTACATTGGTGTGACGAGTGAAAATGGAGGGTATTTAAGGAAAGCAGAGAAGTTTTACAAAGATGCGGTTGAATATGCGGAAATAGCTCAACCAAGAAATAAACTATCTGAACCAGATGATAGTATAAAGTTAGGAGCAGATTTAGAATTAACCAGTTCTACTGGTTCATTATCAGAGAAAGTAAAATCTAAGAAAAGTAAAAAAAAATCACTTAATAAATCCTTAAATTCGAGTAATGTTGAGTATGTATTTTGGCTTGAGTTGGTAAAAACTAACTATATCAGCATTAGGGTCAAATATTTCCCATTTGAAGTTAGTATCGATGAAGCTAAAAACGACTGTGATAGTAATATTATATATAATGATTTTGCAGACGAGGAGATAAATTTAGAAGCAGGTGCAGTTCGCGTAGCGCTTACTTATCATTTAGCGATTGCTAGGCTTTATTTTGAAAGAGGCGAGTTTACCAAATCTTTGAATAAATATCGGGCTATTCTTGACAAGATACTAAACCAATATTTGAATGGAAAAAAATATCCTATCGTATCACGCAATAAAAACGGCAATGAAATAATTATTAATCTTAATGAAAAGCATTTAGAAGATATAAATAATTTTGAAGAACAAGTTGCACAATGGCCGTTTTCATTGTTCAATAATATCGTAGCCGTATTGACTGATTATGCTTATGTTTTGGGTTATTTACAACCCGATGAAGATGTTTTGAAAGATGCACTTATAAAAAACTTTAAGTTGATTGTAGAGACACGGTATAAACAAAAAAAAGCACATTATTATCATCGAGATCTTGTATTATATTACTATTCACTTGGTATCTATGAACTTAATCGCAATAATTTTACTCAAGCAAAAGAAAGCTTAATGAAGGCTTTAGATTATGCAGATAAAATATATACAAACCCTAATCATCCCATGACAGCAAAAGTTAAGCATTATTTAGCCAAACTATTTTATTTGTTGCGTGACTATAGACTAGCAGAAACCTTAGTCAGAGAGTCACTTTCTGCTAACAGAGTTACTTTTGGGCCTGATCATATCTTTGTAGCCTCTAACTTAAGTATGTTAGGCAATATTCAATATGCACGAGGTATGATTACATCCGCTCGAAATCATTATGACGAGGCTTTAACGATTTGTAAGCGTAGTTATGGCGAGGGCAGTTTAAATATACGTATGTTATTCAATATGGAGGGATTAGCAAAGTGTTATTATAGATTAAATGACTTTGACCGTGCCATTAGTTTGTTAAGCAATATAATCATGATGTATCAATCTACAACACTGTCTGAAAAATATATATACGAGATAAAATTGCGTAGAGCAAAAATCCTTGCAAAAAGCGGTAAGTTAGAATTAGCTAAACAAGAATTTCAAAATTTAATGGGGCAAGTGAAAAGTGATGATGCAAAAATTAAAGTAGCGTACAAGTTTGGTAGAAGTCAAGAGAAAAACGCTTTAGAAGCATTATTAGTATCTGAAGCACACTATAGGCGTGCATGTGAAATAGCAAGTGAAAGTGCAAGCACATCTGTATATGGTATGAAGGCAGAAGCACGTTTGAACTTTTTTAAAAATACAGGTAAAAACGGAAAAGATACAGTTAAAAAATGCTTATATAAGTACGTAACAACAGATTATGAGTATGCAATTATGGCGTTATTACTAGCGTATTATAAAATACCAAGTTGTAAAGGGAATACAAGCATCATCCTAAATAATCAAGGGAGAGTTCGCATGCGACCAGAGCACGGTAAAGTATCTGAGAGATTTCAGCGCTGTATTGATCACTTGAATGACAATGAATGGTGCTCATTTGCGACAACTGATGACTATAACTTAAGTATTGATAGTTTTTATGCGATTGCATTTTTAAATCAAAATAGAAAAGAATTAACTTTCTCATTCCGTGGCACTGAATCTAGTATATCGAAAATAATATCAGATTTAAACCCAATGCGTCCATTAGATTTTAAAGGTGATATACGTGCTGACATCCAGCTAGCATCTGGTACTGCAGCCACACAAGTTCATACTGCACAAAGATTTATAAATGAGATAAAGTCCGCTTTAGATATTGAAGATGGAAAATCTGACTATCGTATTACTTTTACTGGACATTCATTAGGCGCTATGATTGCTGAAGCCATACTTGCATTAGAGTTGGCAAAAAATAACACCTATGGACATTCATCTACACCGAATACCTATTCAGTAACATTTGAATCTCCAGGTACCAAAGATTTAATTTGTGAAATTACCAATTTAGAAGAGTCGACATTAAAGACATTCTTTTCATCACATAGGTTCAAAACATTTTCAGGATTTCCTAACTTAATTAACACTTTAAAACGTCAGACCGATAATCCGCTTTTTATTCCAGTTCAATCTATTGTGAGTAGGTTCGAGCCTCAAGCTAAAGCAATATTAGGAGTCTATAAAACAAATAAGCACATGCGTATCATATCGACTGTCAAAGGTTATAGTAAGTTTATGCGCCGAACTAAAAGTATTAGTGATTTAAAATCCAATGAACAACAAAATATACGAATAAGCAGAAATAATGATTCAGCAATCGACAAAATAAGTTTATTTAAAGAAGTTTTTAAGGTACATCGGCTCTTACTCAAACATGATAGCGAGGCAATGCTATTTTGTTTTATGATTGCACAAATGATACCGGATTATAATGTCGATGCGATGAAAAGGCAAATCAATGGACTGCCTGGTTCTCATGCCAGAGTAGTACATTGGCCTACTGGGCCGACTCAACTGTCTGTATATAGTAAGATTGAAAAAAGTAGCAGATTTAATCTTGATACAATGTCATTTGAAACGAATAGTTTTAATAATTTTCATTTACGTTGTAATGCCCATTTTATTGTTGATAATTCTTATAATAATACGTTAAAAATAGATATATATGCAATAGATTATGATTTTTGGGTTAATGTTAAAGATGTCATTATTAAAATTAAAAAGCAAAAGCATAATTTAACTAGTAATCTTAATATATCTGATCAGGATCATGAGCATCACTTATACTTTCTTTTATCTGAATGTTCTGCAATTCAAACATCTAAAGGTATAGAGATAACGGTTCCTTTATATTGTTACCCAGATAATTTTAGACGTTTCTTAACTACTAATGAGAGTGAAAAATTTATAGATAGTGTGTGTGCGAAGCCTGACTTATTAAGTGATTTTTGTAAAGATGATGAAGCTAGTATTGAAACAACATCAGTAGCACCAACGTCGTCAAATTGTTAATGCTGAGTAGATAACAGCATGGCTTGTAATATCAGACTAAAGCGGGAACATATTGTCTATGTGATATTATAATAGTATAGTATCTGTTACTGAGTTATTCAGGGGTAAGTAACAAATGACAATACCCATAAGGCCTTTAACAGAAAAAATTTGTTAGCTATGGTTCAATGAGTTTATACTATCGAGTGATGAGTGTTAAAAAAAAGCATAGATAAGCAATTAACAGTGTACGATTATCAAGCAATAAGTCGAACTGTTGATGTACAGTTACATGGATATGATTTTAAAGTAACGGTTTGTGGTACTGGGGCTCGGCCTTGTTTAGTGATGGGGATTGGCTCTTTATGCCAAAGAACATTATCGAAGCATTTTTTAGAATTATTTACTCTGTACACATTCGATGGATATTGGGTGTTCAATGAGACAAAAATTGATAGCAACAAGCTGTCGATTAATACGCTTTGTAAAGATGTTTTGCTCATTGCACAACAGTTACAGTTGAAGAATTATTTTTTGTTAGGGCATAGTGTCTTTGGTGGCTTAGTCATGGAAGTTGCCAAATATCAGGATAAAAACTTGGTAGGTGTTATCGGTATTGGTGCTACGCCAGGATGGAATGAGCAAATTATCCAGTTTAAGGATAATTATTTTTTACAATATGCATCTAAGCAGAGACAAGAGAGATTTGATAGTTTACAGCATGCTTATGAATCCTTTAAAACAACTCAGGATTCAGTTGGATCATTCGAAGCCTATTATGCAGAATCGCCTAAGTATTTTTCTCAAGAAATTAGTCGAGATACCCTTGCACAGTTATGGCAAGACATACATATCAATGATGAAATAATAAATCATTTATTTCAATATTTATTACCCACTTATGATTTTTCGAATAATATTCATGATGTAGTTGTACCAGTGATTGTTGCTGGTGGTAGTAGAGATTTTGATAGTGTGCCATTAGAAATATGGAAGCTTTATGCTACGCCAAAAAAGTTTGAGTTGCTTGATTGTGGGCCGGTGGGACATTGGCCACATTGGGAAGCTGCCAATGTTTTTGATCAAGGTATTGAACAATGGTTAAAAGCTATAGAAGAGCGATAGAACCAGCTCATGATTATAAAAGGTAACTTTCATGAATTAATGAAAACTTTCAGGAAAAAATATACGATAAATTACGTATTGCAATGAACAAGCGTAAATCAATAATGGAGTAGATAATGAGTTATAGTATGAGTGACGCTAGAGCATTTGTTGAGACATTTAATATCGAACCAATCCATAGTGGGATATTAAGTGGCTTAACCTTTGGCGTTAAGGATAACATTCATGTTAAAGGATACAAAACTTCTTATGGTAGTAAAGCCTGGTTGAATGCTCATCCCATTGAATCTATCCATGCAGTTTGTGTAGAGCAATTACTTAATTCCGGTGGTCAGTGTGTTGGTAAAACGGTTTCTGACGAGTTTACCTGTAGTCTAGATGGTGAAAGTTATCATTATGGTACACCACTTAACCCTAAAGCGCCGAAGCATATTCCAGGCGGTTCTTCTAGTGGGTCAGCTTCTGCTGTGGCCTGTGGTTTAGTTGATTTTGCTTTAGGGACAGATAATGCAGGCTCTATCAGAGTACCTGCCAGTCTATGCGGTATTTGGGGTATGCGGCCAACAACACATAGAATTTCAGAGGCTGGAGTTTTGCCATTCGTACCTAGTGTTAGCACAGTAGGAATTTTAGCAAACTCACTATGTAACTTATCCAAAGCCATGTCAGTTTTACTATGCAATGAAACTGAAGCTAAAATAACGCCTACTAAAATATATTTATTAAAAGATGCCTTCGAGATTGCAGCACCTGAAATTAATACTGCTCTACAGCCTATGCTGAGTAAACTGGAGAGTCATGATATCAAAGTGGAAAAAATAACTTTAAGTGATATTGTAGATTTTGATTTGACTTTATTTCAATGTAATGAAGATATATTAAGAGTCGTTCAAAGTGCAGAAACATGGAATTCTATTGGATCATGGGTAAAAGCTAACAACCCTGAAATGGGACCGAGAATTGAGATGTGCTTGGAAAATTTTGAGGGCTTGGATCGCAGTATTATTAATAAAGCTTATATTAACTACGAACTAATTTATAGTAAGTTGAAGCAGTTTCTTAAGCCGGGAATTCTAATGTGCTATCCCACTGTACCTGTAGTAACGCCATTAAAAAATCAACTGGATACTTTTGAGCAAGCAATGCAATTCTATCAACCAACTATGGCGATTACTTCATTTTCAGGTATTGGTAAACTACCAGAAATAACTATTCCGGGATGTACTTTTAATACTTTACCAGTAGGACTCTCTTTAGTAGCAGGCACATACCAAGACGAGTTTTTGTTACGAGCTGCAAAGCTTATATTTGACTAGAAATATGTAGAGTTTCTATTTGATAAATGATAGTAAGCAGCAGTAATTTCAACTTTATTGTCCGATAAATTCTGAACTCTATGGTAAAATATAGATCATAATAGGTAATTTAGGAGAATCAGATGCTAATAATATTAGGTGGCTTGCCTGGTGTTGGCAAAAGTACAATAGGGCGAAAACTAGCTGAAAAGCTTGGTGCGGTATACTTACGGATAGACAGCATAGAACAAGCTGTAAAAAATGCTTATGAAACTTATAGGCAACAAGAGTTTTCAGTTTTTGCTGAAGGATACATGGCTGCTTATGCGGTGGCTAAAGATAATTTAGAAATTGGCCTAACGGTAATTGCTGATTCTGTTAATCCAGTTGAAATTACACGAAGTGAATATAGAAAGATAGCTGAGCAGGCTAATACCAATTTTTTTGAAATCGAAATTATTTGTTCAGATAAAGCTGAGCATCAGAAACGAGTAGATTCTCGGAAACCTACTGTTGAAGGTTTAAAGTTGCCTACATGGCAAGATATTATCAATAGAGAGTATGAAGCCTGGACAACAAAACGGTTAATCATTGATACAGCAGAATTTACCATCAATGAGGCGGTAGAAAAGATTATTACTGAACTTAAATACTAAGCTAATATCGGTTCTTAACATGTACAATATTTATTAATTAATGCAAAAACTTGCGCTGTAAGCCTGTCACTTAAGTCACTTACTATGGAAGTCTCATATAGCTTTATCTCTCGGCTTATTCATTACTTTTGGCAATGGGTATAGCTCATCGAGGGGTATTGATAACCCACTGGCTGAAAAAGTCAATAGATGGCATACATATAATAGTAGTTAGATATATGTGAGATATAGAATATTTTAGTTGTTCTTTTGTTATAGTACTTTTTCATTTAAGAGTATTTTAAAGCAGCAAACCTTCATTTTTTATTCTGTATAGATCTAGTTTCCATTATTGCTCAAAGTGATATAAGAATTCATATACAGAGACTGCTGGTATATCGTCAATTTTTCCTTTTGCGGTTGATTTAGTGAGAATCATGCTATTTGGAAATTGCTTTAATGTTTTAATGTCATTAGCGCGTAACTGATTTGCCCATTTTACTTCGATTGCATATGTTTTATTATTTTTTAAATAAATTACATCTACTTCACCTTGACCTTTAAAATAAAACGTCTTATTAAAGCGCTGACAGTGACTAGCAACAATACTTTCAATAAGTGTGCTTTCATAATCAACGGTATTAATATAGCCTTCCTGCTTTAGCCAACGGTGAATAGTATGCAATATAAAGGGGTCAAGAAAATGAAATTTTTGATCTTTACGTGGAAAACCTTGTTTCTTGTTTGGATCAAAGGCTTGTAAGCTAAAGAGCACATCCATTCTATTGAGTAAACGGATATAGTCTATGCATGTTTCTTTACTCATTACACCAATTTTCTGCACTAATTTTGAATAGGAAATTTGTGAGACCCCAACGGTTAGTAATGCAGCGAAGATGGAAAGTAAATAATGTTCATTTTTACCTTGTTTTAATATATCACCACGGATCCATTGTTCATAGGTTAAGTGAGTTGCTTGTTGTACTGCGTCATGTTGCGCCAGATCATTAATAGCTCGTAGGTAACCACCACAGAGTAAATACTTTTTGAATAGTGCAGCGAGATTTTTATTATTTTTTTCTTGCTTAGGAGCACATAAATCAACATATTGGTGAAATGTTAATGGATAGAGATGAAAGTCAACCTTATCTGCATTACCACGTCGTCCTGGGAAACGCATGGCTGCTTCTTTTAAAATCACAGAATCTGAACCTGTAAGTATACATAAGCCTTGCTCAAAATAACCTTCGTCTGCAAGGGCTTTAATCACTCGGTCCCAATCCGCGACAAAAGTTACTTCATCAATGATGAGTAGGAAATGATGAGTACTCAATTCCTCAAGCAATGTGCGCAGTGTTGTACTGAATTCTTTAGCGTCGTAAATTTCATCACAGGGGAGATAGAAAATAGCGTTTTTGTTAAAAAGCTTCTGCTCAAGACAGTATTTGATTAGTAATTTGCACGAGGTAGATTTACCAATCTGTCTACCACCGCTCAGGATGTATATCCCGGGTGTATCTAGCGCTAATTCATCCCACCAGCGTGTACTGAACTGATATTTAAATTGAGCTAAGCGTTGTAGATGCGGATCATTCTGTGTGAATGCCGCTAAACTATCCTGAAAAAGGTTATGGTTTTGTAGATTATTTGGCATAAATTGACCTAAAAATGTTTATATATCAATATATTAGTCTCATTAGACAAATTTGTCTAGTGCTAATCAGACAAATTTGTCCAGTGATGATTAGACAAATTTGTCTAATGATGTAACTGATTGATAAATATATATTTTATTGGGGTATATGTCACTTTAAGCGGTTTAATGTGTGATAAATACTGTGTTTTTATAAATTACTTTTCAGACAGGGTAGGTGCATCAAAAAATAGAATTCTTTGAAAATCAAAAAGTTACTGGATCCCGCGGTCAAGCCGCGGGATGACGAAATTTCTTATTATTCAATAAGTTATAATTCCTCTAACTTTTCAGAGTATTTTTGTCATATGCAGTACGATATTACTTTTCGTAGGTAGTTCTTGTACGGTTTCTTTTTCAATAGTAAAACCATGCTTTTGCCAGAAATGAATAGCTTGGTGATTTTGTTTTTGTACTATTAATTTAAGTTTTTTAGCGGACTGGTTTTTAAGTGCTGTGGCCAGTTGCTGCAAGAGTGTTGTAGCGATATATTTATTACGTTGACTGGGTTCTATCACTAACAAGCCAATATACCAATCCTCATAATTAGGGTAGTGTTTAATTAATTCGAGTAGCCCAATCAAATTTTTTGAGGGTGTATATTCACGATGGTGGAGTCCTATGAGTAATTTATCGGCTGGTGTCTTTCCCTTGGGACAATCAGTGAATAGGGCGCGTGCCTCGGTATTTAAATTAGTATTACCGTAGACTAAATCAAAAAAATCTGAGCATGTGGTAAATAATGTCTGTATGTTAGGCAAATCATCTTCAGATAATAGGTGTAAGCCGAAAGTTTTATGCTCAGTCTGTGCGGAGATGTTCTGAATAAATTGTATGTGATCAATCATCATTTTGATAATATATCCTTGATGCAGCGCTTTTGCTATTTATGCACTGTTTTAGACAGGATTGTGTAAAACATCAGTCAAATACCTCATCTTATCGTATGGCTTATTGCGCTGAGGCGTTTGGTTTTTTATATCGACCCTTATTTTTGCATTAACTAATTTTATTAGCCATAAAAAATATCATGATGCAAATACTAACAAGTAAAACAGTATAGCTTACCCAGAGACTATAGGCATAATAACGACGACTGTGCGATTTATGAGAGGAATTAGCAGCGATAGCTTGATAGCGTATTTGTAAATATAAGCAAGCGAACCAAGCAAGTATGACAATAATAAAGCCTAAGGCAGCGACCTTTACCCATAATGCCGTGACAGGGTAATGCTTAAAACTAATAATGGTAAAGCCGGTAAATAATTGGATTAGTGCTGAGGGTATGATCAGAAACCAGGTGATCTTTTGCAATGTTGAGTTGGTGGCATTAGTTAGATGATTTCTAGTTCGTAGCCAGTAGATAAATGCATTCAGCACACCGGCGAATAGGCAGGCTGCACTAAGAATATGGATAGTTTTAATCGTATAATAAAACATCAGTGTCACTACAAAAATGTTAACATGGTTTGCTTCATGACCGCATCATGGGTGATGCAGACAAGAATAACTAAGATTATAAAATACATAAATTGATAACCATAATAGAATTTTATGCGACCATTATGCTTGATGCATTTGTTTCGGGTGTTCTTACTCTTTGAATAGGATGCATAGCTTAATAAAGCGAATGCAATCGTGAGAAAGATGAATGCAGCATTAATCCATGGTGTATGAAATGTATAATGTCGAGGCAGTACTAATAAGGAGCCAGTAAGGCCCGCAATAAAGATAAGACTCAGCAGTAGACGGTCACAGCGATTACTTAACTGTAATAAGGCAATGCCTTGTTGTTGACTACGGTATAAGAAGAAACTCGATGTAGCCACCAATCCGATAAGACTGATGGCTAATAAGAGATGAATTGTTTTTATAATTTCTGTCAGTAGCATCTATAGCCAATAAACGAAAACAAACAAGATTAACCAGACCACATCGACAAAGTGCCAGTACCAAGATACGGCTTCGAATGCAAAATGATTATGGGAGTTAAAATCATATTTGAACATACGATACAGAATAATGATCAAGCAGATAGTACCGACGGTTACGTGTAAGCCGTGAAAACCGGTTAACATGAAGAAGGTTGTACCATAGATCCCTGAACCCAGTGTTAATCCTTTATGTAGGTAGGCTTCTCCGTACTCATAGCACTGCATGATCAAGAAGAATATACCTAATAAAATAGTTAAAAATTGGGAAACCAACATAGTTGCACGTCGACCTTTTATTAAAGCCCAGTGTGCGACAGTAATGGTTGCACCACTGGTTAATAAAAGCAAAGTGTTAAATGCAGGTATGCCCCAGGTTTCCATAACAGAATCAGGACCAACATAGATACCCGCATCAGGGTTCTTTAATAGGGGCCAAGCGGCTTTAAAGTGGGGCCAGAGCAGTAAATGAGTTGATAAATCCCCACCACCTAAGGCCGGTACGGAAATAACTCTCGCATAGAAAAGTACACCAAAGAATGCAGCAAAGAACATAACTTCAGAGAAAATAAACCAAGCCATACACCAGCGGAAGGAACGATCTACTTGTTTATCACTTAGTAAGCCAGCACGATTTTCCCGAATAACCATGCCAAACCAGCCATACATCATGTAAAATACCATGAGTAGACCAAAGCCAAATAAGTAGGGGCCAAAGCTGACGCCGTGCAACCAATTGGCTGCGCCAACGAAAAGGCAAAATAAACCGATAGAACCTCTAATAGGCCAATTACTTGGTTCAGGTAAATAATATCCGCCTGCATGCTGATGAGTCGTGGTCATAGTGGCTCCATCTAAAAAATTAATAGTCTCATATCTAAACTTTTACAGTCATTCTGTCATTTAAGACAGCAATGACTCAATACAAATCTCTCATGTTTATGCTTTCCTTTAAGCAAGGGAGAGTCTTGCTATAAAGCAAGAAAGCCTGATTTTATGAAAATCAGGCTTTCCATCTGTCTTGTGCTACCAGAGTGAATAATCCTTATCATCTGGTGAGCTTTCTTGCATCATATATTTCACTGCGGCTTTAATTTCCGCATCAGTACATTCTGGGCAATTACCTTGTGGAGGATGATTGCCGTAACCTTCAACTGAGTGTACGTAGGCAGTTGGGAAACCTGCTTTGATAATCGGTTGCCACTGAGCTAAGTCGCCTAATTTAGGTGCACCTTTATAGCCATTATTGTGGCAAAGACTACAATGTGCGTCATAGACTTTCTTACCGTCAGCGATGGTTAAAGGTACGATGGTTGATTTAGGTGGTGCTACCACACTAGGATTGCCGCCGCCCTTAGTTGCAGCAACCATATAGTCTACCGCCTGCTTAATTTGTTCATCGGTACAGGTTAAACAGGTACCTTTTGCTGGCATACCGCCAATTCCATGAATCGCATTTTTGTATACTTGCTCGATACCTAATTGCAAAATGGGTTCCCATTGGGATGCACTACCTAAGGTAGGTGCTCCACCCGCACCGGTAGTATGACAACCAGAGCAATAAGTATCATACACTGCTTGACCTGGGCCACCAGAAGATTTCTTCAATGGTGGTGTTTTACTTTGAATAGATTTTAAGTAGATGGCTATAGCCTGCAAATCTTGGTGAGATAGGTAACGTAAGCTATCGTGATTAACTTCTAACATTGGGCCTTTAATATTACCACCACCAATCATTTTATCTTCGGTGAAGACTTGGACGACTTTATCTGTTGGTACATCTTTCAAGTTCGATTTAGAAATATTAGGCGCGTAGTAACCACCAACTTTTGCACCAGTAAATTCATATTTCCTAATAGGTGCACCAAGTGGTAATGAATCCGATAAAATATTATAGGAAGGTGAGTGACACATAGAACAGTGACCCAAACCTTTAACTAAATAAGCGCCGCGATTCCATTGTGCTGAATGATTGGGATCTTCATGATAAGTACTCGCTTGTGAATGGAAAAACAATAACCGCCAACCTATTTGTAAGATACGTTGGTTAAATGGCCAAACCATTTCATCAGTACGATTTTCTTGATGCACGGCTGGTATACTATCTAAGTATGCTTTTAGTGCTTTTAGATCATTGGGTGTAATTTCGGCGAAATATAAATAAGGAAATGCAGGATAATAGAAGTGACCGCTGGGTGAGACACCGTGTTGCATGGAACGATCAAATTCTTTTTGTGTCCAATTACCAATACCTGTTTCTTTATCAGGAGTAATATTCGGCGTGTAAAGGGTGCCGAAAGGTGTAGTCATGGGTAAGCCACCAGCAAAAGGTTTACTGCCTTTTTTCAAAGTATCTGTATGGCAGGCAATACAGTCACCGGCTTTGGCAAGATACTCCCCACGCTTTATAAGGTCGCCATTAGGGCCAGAGGTATCGACTTTAGGGTAGGTGGGGTAAAAAGGGGTTTCTTCATGGGCTGCCTGGTCGGCGAGCTTGTGCATATTTTTACGTACGCCTAACAGCGTAATCGTCATAGAAATCGCTACAAGAATAACTACTACAGCCGCAATACTAAAGACAAGCTTTTTATGTTCCTGTAATTTCCGAATGATTGCTTTCACACTTCGTTCCTTTTACCACATCGTCTGAATTTTAAACAAAATACATTGTTTGGATAATACTAAATACCAAATAATATACACAAACAGTAATTAAATCACTAAACCAGACATTATAGCGTAAGTCGAATTACCAAGTGAAGCTAATCTAAGGATTAAACAAGAGAATTTAGCCGTTAAGATTTTTTTTGTTGGAAAAATATGGTTTAATTGTCCGAATTTGGCGTCATTGCGATTGTCGCCGCTAACTCACACATAGATAGGTTCACAAAGATATGTACCGAAAATTGGGACGAATTTCCGTATTATTTGCTTCATTTTTATTCAGTTCAGTTTGTTATGCGCTACAACCGATGAATATGCCAAAAGGTGTAACGCCCATCAGTCATCAGATTTATACTTTGCACATGGTGACATTGTATATTTGTTGTGCGATTGGTGTGGTTGTCTTTGGTGTGCTGTTTTATTCCTTAGTGAAGTACCGAAAGTCAAAAGGTGCACAGGCTGCAGAATTCCATGAGCATCTGTGGGTAGAGATTATTTGGACAGTCATCCCTACTTTAATTTTGGTTGGGCTTGCTATCCCGGCGACTATTGTGCTTGCGCATATCCATAATACTGAAGAATCTGATTTGAATATTAAGGTCGTGGGTATTCAGTGGAAGTGGGAATATGAATACCTGGACCAAGGTATTAAATTCATAAGTAATCTGTCTACACCTCAATCGCAAATTCAAAATCAAGAGCCGAAAGATCAATGGTATCTCTTAGATGTGGATAATCCCATGGTAGTGCCAATTAAGAAGAAGATTAAATTATTGGTTACCGCTGATGATGTTATTCATGATTGGTGGGTCCCCGAGTTGGGGGTTAAACAAGATGCTATTCCTGGCTATATCAATGAGAATTGGTTCTATGCTGAAAAACCAGGGGTATACCGTGGTCAATGTGGCGAGCTATGTGGGGTTTACCATGGTTTTATGCCGATTGTGGTTAAAGCAGTACCACAAGCAGAATTTGATGCTTGGGTGAAAGAACAACAAGCGAAGAAAAAAGCAGCAGCGAATAAAGCGGCAAAGCAGATAGCCAAGCAAGCTGCCAGATGAAGAGAATATGAATCATAAGCGATAAACGCTAACAAGGAGCTACTATTTCATGAGTGATGCAATAACCGCAGGTGCCAGTGACGAACACCATGATCATGACCACCATGGTCCAGCAAAAGGCATTAAACGTTGGATTTTTACCACTAACCATAAAGATATTGGGACTTTGTACCTTTTCTTTAGTTTGATCATGTTTTTTTGTTGCTGGTGGTATGGCATTAGTCATTCGAACTGAGTTTATTTGAACCAGGTCAAGTCTTAGTAAATCCACAGTTCTTTAATGAAATGACCACATTGCATGGCCTTATTATGGTATTTGGTGTAGTGATGCCCTCAATGGCAGGTTTAGCTAACTGGATGATACCCTTGATGATCGGTGCACCTGATATGGCTTTACCACGGTTAAATAATTGGAGTTTTTGGTTATTACCTTTCGCCTTTGCGATTCTATTAAGTACTTTGTTTATGAGTGGTGCTGCGCCAGATTTTGGCTGGACATTCTACGCGCCGTTGTCTACAACTTATGGACCTAAAAGCACTGACTTCTTTATTTTTTCAATACATATCATGGGTATTTCATCTATTTTAGCCGCACTTAATATTATTGTGACCATTTTCAATATGCGCGCGCCAGGGATGACATGGTTTAAATTACCTATCTTTGTTTGGTCATGGGTCGTAACGGCGTTTTTACTATTAGCCGTGATGCCGGTGCTTGCGGGTTGTGTCACCATGATGTTGATGGATAGACATTTCCATACTAGTTTCTTCAATGCCGCGGGTGGTGGTGACCCCGTGTTATTCCAGCATATTTTCTGGTTCTTTGGTCATCCAGAGTGTATATCTTAATTTTGCCTGCCTTCGGTGCGATTTCTGAAATGGTGCAAACCTTTGCACGTAAAAAATTATTTGGTTATCACGCCATGGTATTTGCAACCGTCATTATCGGTTTAGTGGGCTTTATCGTGTGGATGCACCATATGTTTGTTACGGGTGCGCCTTTGGATGCTCAATTATTCTTTATGTATGCCACCATGTTTGTCGCAGTACCAACAGGGATTAAAGTGTTTAACTGGGTAACTACTTTATTTAAAGGGTCTATTAGCTTTGAAACACCTATGTTATTTACCTTGGGTTTTTAGTCTTATTCACTATCGGTGGTTTTTCCGGCTTGATGCTGGCGATTGCGCCTAGTGATTATCAATATCGTGATAGCTACTTTGTGGTGCGCACTTCCACTATGTCTTGGTATCTGGATCCTTGTTTGCGGTGATGGGTTCAATTATTATTGGCTGCCTAAGTGGACTGGCCGTATGTATAATGAAACCTTGGGTAAGTGGCATTTTTGGTTAACTGCTATTAGTATGAATATTACTTTTTTCCCTATGCATTTTGTTGGTTTAGCGGGTATGCCGCGACGGATCCCTGACTATGCATTGCAATTCACTGACTTTAATCAGTTAGCATCTATTGGTGCATTTATCTTTGGTTTTTCACAATTGATTTTCGTCTATATTATCTTGAGAGCTTGTATGCACAAGGGTAAGCAAGCCACAGCAAAAGTATGGGATGGTGCACGTACACTAGAATGGACAGTCCCTTCACCAGCGCCTTATCATACTTTTGAAACACCTCCTAAGGTTGATTAGTAAGATTCCCCGCAGCGGCTGCGGGCACTTTACGCTTAGGGATGCTTAAGGAGAGTCAGCGTAGATCCCCCTTAAGTTGATGTCGCGTGAATTTGGTTTGCGCAGGCGCAATATTACTAGGAAATAAAATCCCCGAGACTTGCTTCGGGGATTTTTATTGCCCCTCATTGTGAAGGGGAAGGCAAATACGTGATGACAGATAATAACAACAACACAAGCACACAAAACCATAAACGTCTTATCATTAAATTAGTCATCGGCGTTGTGTTTATGTTTGGCTTTGCTTATATGTTAGTGCCTTTATATACCTTAGTGTGTAAGCAAGTGGGCATCAATGGTCGCTCTAGTAATACTGCTGATGCTGTGCCTACAGGCATGCAAGTGGATAATTCACGTACGGTTAAAGTTGTTTTTTCTACCATGGTGCATGGGCGACTTGGATTTGAGTTTAAGCCGCAAACACATGATGTACATATTCATCCTGGCGAAACCAAAATGGTTTATTTTTATGCACATAATGAGTCGGGACATGGGATCACTGTACAGGCTATTCCAAGTATTACCCCCGATGAAGCTGCTAAGTACTTAAAGAAAACCCAATGCTTTTGCTTTACTCAGCAATATTTCTTCGATAATGAAAAAGCAGATATGCCAGTGTATTTTTATGTGGATCCACATTTACCTAAACAAGTGAAAGAAATTACCTTATCTTATACTTTGTTTGATGCAACCCCCTTTGAGAAAAAACAAGAGCATTTCACCAAGGGGCGGGTTGAATTGCAGTAACCAATACTTGTTTCGAGTCAGTGTATCAATACATATATGAGACTTTAGTTGATGTATTACACTCATGTGTCAGAGTGCTTGCCTTTTATTTGGTTGATTATTATACATACCTTCGCAAGTACATCACTTTGGCGCTAGGATCCCTGAAAATAACCCTGTGAAAAGTTTTATGTTCAAGCATGAGTATTGTATAATTTGTCACCCGCATTAGCATACCGGTGGACATCATTATGGATGTTACGTATTTCAATTGGCGCAAGCATAGATATTGCGTGCAAATTACTTTCTGGCCCACCTTGGTGTGTGCGGTGTTGTTCTGTGTATTGATTTTATTAGGGTTTTGGCAATTACACCGATATCATTGGAAGCAGCAATTGGTTGAACAATACCATAGCCGCTTACAACAGGTGCCTATTCCGTTAGGTCAAGCCATGCGGCAGGGCGAGCTGCGTTTTCAGCACGTATTTGTGCAAGGTCATTATCGTAACGAAGACACATTATTGTTAGACCATCGTATGCATGATCAACGTATAGGATATGAAGTATTAACGCCTTTAAAGATTAAAGGACAAAACAAATTATTATTGGTAGATCGAGGTTGGTTGGCTAAACAATCAATGCCGGATTTGCCGGCCATTACAAAGGTGGAAAATCTGCAAACTATCAGTGGCTATATTAAGTTGTTAGATGAAAAAGACTTCATTCTCGGTGAGAATACGCTACAACCACAACAACGACCCTTAGTTATGCAACGCATTGACCTTGAAGAATTGTCTACGTTGACAAAGGAACAGTACTTACCATTTATATTACGATTAGATGCGGACCAGCCACATGGGTTCGTACGTGATTGGCAAGTTGTAAATATGTTACCACAACGACATATGGCTTATGCGGTGCAATGGTTTGCCATGGCGTTAGTATTACTTATTGCCTATGGTTGTTTATGTTGTAAAAGAATAGAGGAAGCATATCAAAGTGAGTAAGCAAATCAAATCAGGAAAGCACGTTACCTTAATTGTATTAGCCTTTGCTATCCCTGTTTTCGCTGCATGGCTATTATACCATTTCCATGACCACTTTAATTTGAAAACAACCAATCAAGGCATTTTGTTCAAACCCGTATTTAGCGTTGCACGCTATCTTCCACAGGATGAGGGACAACCGCATTGGCGCATACTGTATTTTTCTAAAGATTGCTGTCAGCAGAACTGTGAGCATATGTTGCATAATTTACATCAATTACGCCAAGCCCTAGGCAAGGAACAAGACCGAGTACAGTTAACATTATTAACCCAAAGCCAATGCAATGTCACAACTTATAATGACATCCAACATTTAGCTTTATCTAAGAATCAAATGAATAGCTTTAATCATTTCATTGCTGAGAATGAATCTGCAGCACAAGTAACAGATGATAGTAAAATTTATATTATTGACCCACACAGTAATATGGTGCTGTATTACTCTGGGCAAACTGATCCAATGAATATACTAAAAGATATGAAACATTTATTGAGGGCATCACAAATTGGCTAAACGCTCTTGGTTATCAATACTGGCATTATTTGCCTGCTTCTTTGCCTTGGGGGTTATTGGCTTAGGCGCATTCACACGTTTAATGGATGCTGGTTTAGGGTGTCCTGACTGGCCAGGTTGTTATGGGCATATTACTGTACCGCTTAACGCTCAAGCGCGCGCGGCAATCAATGCAATCTTTCCAGCGACACCTTTAATCGTTTATAAAGCTTGGGCGGAAATGATTCACCGGTATTTTGCAGGTAGCTTAAGTATTCTTATCGTCATTTTATTAAGTATAGCCATCTATACTCGTAAACAATATGATAATAAGACAACAATCCAATTGATGAGCTTTCTAATTTTCTTGGTGGCATATCAAATTATTTTAGGTCAACTTACAGTCACACTACAATTATTACCGATTATTGTTACTCAGCATTTAATGGGTGGATTTTTGATTTTTTCTACTTTGTGGGTTGTGTATTTATATAATCGCCCTCTGTCATTTGCTAAGAATATCCCCACTATTGCAACGAGATATAAAATCATGGCGGCTATTGGCTTAGCATTGGTATTGATGCAGATTTTTCTAGGTGCTTGGACTAGCACAAATTATGCGTCATTAAGTTGTCCAGATTTTCCCTTTTGTCATAATGATCACATGTATATGCCGATGCACTTCCAGGCAGCCTTTAATTTACTCTCCCCTACAGGTGTAAATTATGATGGCGGAGTGTTACCCGATGATGTGCGAGCAACGATTCAAATGACTCACCGTTTAGGTGCCGTGGTCGTGACTCTTTATCTCGTCTTTTTGGCGGCAATGATTGCATTAAAACTTAAATATCATGCACGCTTACAGCAGGCTATGTATGTAATGCTAGGTTTGTTGTTTGTGCAATTATGTTTAGGCATTTCGAATATTATTTTTAAATTACCTTTATTAGTTGCTGTTTGCCACAATCTAACAGCAGCTTTGTTATTAGTCTCCGTGATTACGGTGAATTTCTTAATGTATTGTACAATGGATAAAATTAATGGAAACACAAATGAATACAGCCGTTGATGTTGAAAAATGTGAAAACACAGGAGCAAGTTGGCGTGACTATTTAGAGTTATGTAAACCACGCGTGGTGTTGTTGATGATCATTACTGCCATTGTTGGTATGTGCTTAGCAACCACTCATGCAGTGCCGCTACAAATCTTAATTTTTGGCACATTAGGTATTGCTTTCGCTGCGGGTGGTGCGGCCGTGGTTAATCATGTGGCCGATGAGCGTATTGATCGGAAAATGGCAAGAACCAAAAATAGACCCATTGTCCAAGGTAAAATTTCTCCACGCAATAGCATTATTTTCGCCAGTGTATTAGCTATTACGGCAATGACTGTATTAGTCATGTTTGTTAATACCTTAACTGCGGTGCTAACCTTTGCATCACTGATTGGCTATGCAGGTGTCTATACTTTATATCTTAAACACGCCACACCACAGAATATTGTGATTGGTGGTATTGCTGGAGCAGCACCGCCTTTATTAGGGTGGACTGCAGTCACAGGCCAAGTATCGGCTCAAGCCTTATTGCTGGTATTAATTATCTTTGTTTGGACTCCGCCGCATTTTTGGGCCTTAGCTATCTATCGTTTAGAGGATTATGTGAAAGCCAATGTGCCCATGTTACCCAAGACTCATGGAGTGAAATATACAAAATTAAATATTCTGTTATATACAATTTTATTATTGTGTGTCAGTGTTTTGCCCTTTGTTATCCAAATGTCTGGATTAATTTACTTATTAACAACTTTAGTGATTGACCTACGTTTCTTATACTGGGTGTTAAAGCTATTTAAAACTGAAGATAAGAAAGTCGCGCTAAATACCTTTAAATTTTCAATTTATTATTTAGGTATTTTATTTGTTGCCTTACTAGTCGATCATTATTTCTACTTGAATATCTAATGTGATGGGAGTTAACCATGTCAACTGATGAACAACGCAAACGTAATAATAAAACACTGGCAAGAATCGTCATTGTCTTTGCAGTTATTGCTGGGATCACCATGTATTATGGGAAAATTACCAAGCAAGCAAAGCCCAATACAGCCGTTAAAAATGTACAGATAGACGGTACCTGGTTACCAGAAGCGAAGAGTATCAGTGATTTTTCTTTTACTGATAATAAGGGCCAAGCATTTACTCAGTCAGATTTGACAGGGCATTGGTCTTTTGTATTTTTTGGGTTTACAAATTGCGGTTATGTATGTCCAACTACAATGGCTGAATTGGCAAAGATGTATAAGACTCTTGAAAAAGAATTACCAGCCAAGGAAATGCCGCAGATAATTATGGTATCTGTGGATCCAGCCAGAGACTCTGTAGAACGTATGAATAGCTATGTCACCGCTTTTGACCCGCATTTCATTGGTTTACGTGCTAGTGCAGAAAAAACTTTACCTGTAGAAAAGGAATTACATATTGTTGCCGTGAAGATGCAACAGGAGCAAAGTACTAAAGATCAATATACAATTAATCACAGTGCTGAAATTATGTTATTTAATCCACAGGGTCAGTTACAAGCTTATCTATCATTCCCGCACACGGCAGAGCAGATGGTCAAAGATTATAAAGCGGTGTTAGCCGCGACTCATAGTTAAGGTAGTACCATGTTGAAGAGAATACTCTGTATCATTTTTATTTGTGCCAGCCTATTGCTGAGTGCTTGCAATGATACGCATAAGAGTTACAGCGATTTAAACGGTGATCGGCATAGTTTTGCTAATACGAATGGTGATTGGACTGTTTTGAATTATTGGGCAAGTTGGTGTAAAGGCTGTATCGAGGAAATACCTGATTTAAATGCCATGGCAGCAGATTATCACGGTAAGCATATCCAAGTCATCGGCGTGAATTTCGATAATTTATCACTACATGATTTAGAGCAAGCAGTAAAAAAAGCGGGCATACAGTTTCCTGTGTTACGTGAGGACCCGCGTCAGGACCTAGGCTTACAGAGTATTGATGTATTACCTGCCACATTTATTATCGATCCACGTGGCCAGGTCGTGAAAACCTTATTAGGTCCCAGTACCGAATATCGCATTATTCAAGCAATACGTGAAGCAGGCAATGGCTGATAAAGCACAATTAAAAATATTTATTATTATGTTAATGCTGGTGAGTGCCGTCGCAGGGTTTATCGTATCCTTGTATTTTCATTCTCAAAAGGCGCAGCAAGCAGCGCCTAGTATCGTAGAGCAACAACGTACCTATCATTATCCCATTTCCTTCGTAGCACAACTCACAGATGATCCTCATGCAGGTGAAAAAATATTTCATGAATTTTGTGCCTCCTGCCACGGTAAGCAGCCCTTGATCGAAGTCCATGCCCCACGCATTGGCCATAAAAAAGAATGGGAACAACGCCGTCATTTAAATATGGATACCTTATTATTGATTACACGTAATGGTGTAGGCCCTATGCCCGCCCGTGGTGGTTGTTTCGAGTGTAGCGATGAACAGCTAAAACAAGCGATCCAGTATATTTTTGATAATACTTAATTTTATATTACTGCCTATGTATTGTTTAGTTGCTTGCTATGAATGTTCCAGCACTTTTGTTGAATGATGTCTTAAAGATTCACTAGAGCTAATATCACCATCTTTCCTATTCCCTGGAGCAGCCAAAGATTACGGTGAAAATAGCCGCTTGTTTTACTTATCCTTTACGCATAGAATACTATACAAAATAGCAATAAATAATACAGAGAACCATATTATGTCAGCTACGTTAGATCAAGTTTTTACAGATGTTTTAATAAGCTCATTAAACTATTGCGTGTCATAAGGAGTAATAAAACATGCCCCTAAAATATACATTTTGTATGAATAGAAAAGGCCAAATGACAGTTGCTCTCCCAGTTTCAGCATGCATGGTAACAGATCAAGAAGCAGGTATTAATCCAGCATTTATTCCGGGTATGATTAGTGTGAGAGTTAAACGAAGCGAATTTATCCCGCCTAAGAAAACAAAAAGTGATGAACGTCATACGGTATCTTATGATGATCCTACTGATATTGAACTATTTGATGCACTTCATAAAAAAGATATGAATCTAATGTTACAAAGTGGTGGAAGATGGGGTCCTAGTGTCCCTATTGCGCTTTATTTGCCTACAGAATTATCACAAGAGGAAATGCAAGCTTCGGGATTTATAGTTGGCCGATCAGTTGAGATTGACAATGATGGCGGATACTCCTTGGCTAAGTTACATGCATTAGAAGAGTATTGTAATACTAAATTATCAGATCTGGATGCATTAGCAAGTGTGTTTTTAAAATCAGGCGGAACGTTAAGTCAATTTTTAAACGTAATCAGTAATGAATTATCGGATTCTAATTCGCAGCAAGCCAGGCCTGATGATATAGCTAGAAGGCCATCATGCGGTACCTAGTTTAACTTGATTCACGCAGGCGAAATATTACTAGGAAATAAGATCTCTCGAGGCTTGCCTCAGGGCGTCTTATTTCGATCTGAAGTTAATATACCCTTAGGCAAGCCTCGGCGTATGTTACTTAGAAAATTTCATTAAAGAAATTTTGCATAGCTTGCCAAGCACGTTGTGTGGTACACGCATCATAAACTGTACCGAATTCATGATCATTTGCCATAGGATTGGTAAAGGCATGTAAGGCTTGACCGTAGGCATGTACTTGCCAATCCACGTTTTGCTCTGTCATTTCTTTGGCAAATTCCAATACCTGGTCTGGTGGTACCATAGGATCGGCATAACCATGTAATACGAGCACTTTGCTTTTAATAGTGTGCTGAGGTAATTCGGGTTTATTTAATAAGCCGTGAAAGCTAACCACACCTTTAACATCAGCACCTGACCGAGCTAAGTCTAAGATGCATAACCCACCAAAGCAAAAACCAATGGCGCCAATTTGTTGTTTATTTACTTGTTCACAGGCTTGTAAGGTGTTTAGTGCGGCAAGCATACGATCTTTGAGTAAATTGCGATCTTCAAGCAGTGGTTGGATTAATTGGGTCTTTTCTTCATTATCACTGCCTAATGCACCGTTCCCATACATATCTAGGGCAAAGGTTACATAGCCTAATTCAGCTAATGCTTGCGCCTTTTCACGTGCAAATTCATTGCAGCCAGTCCAATCGGGTGCAACTAATATTCCAGGTCTTGGTTCATTTATACTTTTATCATAGTAAAGATGACCTTTTAAGGTGGTTTCCTGGGTGTCTTGATAGTCGATATTAGTTGTATACATGATTCTATAAATCCTTTTCTATATTGAATAACTTTTTACTGGTTGGTACTCCAGTTAGCAAACATAAGCGGCAAAAAATCCGGCGATTAATCCAACGACGTGTCCCTCCCAAGAGACCTTCTCACCGGCGGGGAATAAGTTTAATACTAAGCTGCCCAAATAATACAGCATGACTAGAGCAACTACAATGGAGCTTAGTGAAGGATGATGAAATGCATAGGCTAATAGGTAACCCCAATAACCCATAATAACGCCACTGGCACCCACATGTAGTCCTTTACGACCAATGAGCCATACCATGCTACCACTGAGTAAAATGATAATGATACTGATGCAGTAAAATGTCTGTAAGCCTGAAAGCAATACAAAGCTTAGTAACAAGAATAAAGGGATTGTATTAAAGAATAAATGGCTAAAATTCCCATGTAAGAAGGGTGAGCAAACAATACCAGGTATACCAAAAAGTGAGCGTGGGTAAATACCTAGCAAATTGAGTCGGTATTTAAGGAGATAATTAAGCAGATGGATGCCCCATAATAAGCCGACGATGGCAAGGACAATGGGTAAGTTCACTTTAACTGCATTGATTTGGCTATCAACGGTGTAAGATAAACTGTTTAAATCTAACATAATATGACATCATTCTCGTTTGTATGTGGCGGCTGAAGTTACCAAAACAAATATCTCTAAAATATATAATAATTTAGCCGCTAGCCAGATTTTTCGTCTAAAATGCTTTTGCAATCAGAAAATTAATGAATTTTGGTTAAGCACAAGATAGTTATATATCATATTACTCAATCATGTATTTTTTAGGAGTGTTTGTTTGTCTGGGCAATAGCGTCAAAAAAATAAAACCCTCTAAAAATCACTGGATCCTGCGGTCAAGCCACGCGATGATGAAACTTCTTATTATTCAATAACTTATTTTTTTAGATGTGTTTGTCCTGGTCTGTCTATTTATTTGTGTAACTATTGTATAATAAGCTCAGCTCACGAACAATAGAGGAAAATATGCACAACTATCTAATTGAAACGACACAAAGAGTTGTTATACATAGTAGCGACAGACAAGCACGCCAAGACAATGTTCTGTATACCTCCTGTGAACTTGTCCCTGAGACAGACATCCTGAGTAAAGATTTCCAGAAAATGTTAGAAACTATGTATGATATGATGTTGGCTTACCGCGGAGTGGGGATTGCAGCTAACCAGTGTGGCAAGCCTTATCAAGTTTTTATCATGGAATACGATCTGGCAAATTCACGCTATACGGATATTGCCTCTGTACCAAAGCAAGTGTTCATTAACCCAGTGATTGAGTCTGTATCAACTGAGCGAGTCAGTCTATATAATGGTTGTCTTAGCTGTCCTGGTGAGAAGCGTGGTGAGGTTGCTGCTTATAAAACTATCCAGACCCGTGGATTCAATGAACATGGAGAGCATGTGAAGCAGACCTTTGAAGGCTTAGCATCTATTATCTTTCAACATGAATTCCGCCATTTATTAGGCGGTACTTACATGGATATAGCTCATGAATTCAAATCAGATGAGGAATTACTGCAATTACACCAAGGTCAAATGCCACCTTATCGAGATATTGGTACATCTACGGATATTCCTGTATTAGTGCCCGCGCAGTACATAGGCCAACCCATTGAATCTGGGATATTTTTTATGGTAGATAACTCTAATGAATCATCTGCCAGTAATTAAAGTCGCCTCTTCAAGATAGTAAAGCAAGTCGTTGAGTTTCACTTTGTCTGTCAAATGAAAAACGACAAAATAGTGTTTTTTACTTACCTTTTGCAGGCCTATAAGATATATTAGTGAAATAATGGTTGGCAATTATGGGTTATTTGTTATCTATTTGTAAAATAAGTGTTGTTAATAGTCAGTATTGATTGCTAGTAACCGTAATGAGAATTTTCCTATAAAAATCAATCGTAAAGGACAATTTATTTGAGTAAAAATCCGCTATTAGCGAATTATCACGTTGACCTTGTTACTCACCTGTAATGTCTATTTACCTCTCTGCAAGAAATGCCCCAATATTTGATCACTATGGCCATCACATAAGCTTTTCTTAATATTCACCATCTATTGTTTGAGTTAGCAAAAATATAACAAGCCAGTTTAGCTGGGATAGTAACTCAACTGAGGATTTTATTTTAACTTTGAAGTCGTATTCTCTTACCAGGTTTGGGAGAAAATATCGATAGAATAATTACGCTGTGTCGTCGGCATGAATGTAAAAACTGATTGCTGAAAATAGAACAATAACTTAAACAGATTTTAAATAATAACTAACTTATACAATGAGGTGAATGCATGAGCACAATAACTGTGACTAATCAAGCTAATAATACCAGCAAGGATGTGTCCTTTGATAAGGGTGCGGTGAATACTTTGCGAGTTAATCCGGGTGAAACCTATGATTTAACCAATATGCAGGGTAATGTAGCGGCACTTGCGAGAGTTGATGGTACGAATCACGTGATGTTACAAGCTGATGATGGTACCCAAGTCATTTTTGAGAATTTTATGTTACACCATGGTTCCAGTAACGATGAAAGTCCAGTTATTAAAGTGAACCATAGTGATAATGAGCTTTCTGATACGAATGCTGAGAGCGCTAACCAATCCAATTATAATTATATCTTGCCTGCTGATTTTGTTACAACGGCATCTACAGCAATGAATATTCTGCCTGAACAGGCAGGTGAGATTAAACAAGTCGTGCATAGTCAAATCGATGCCAGTTTTATTAATACTGCGGATGCAGTGGTTATGCAACATGTGGATAAGAATGATTTTAATAATGTGAATCTTTCACGCTTTATGGATAAGAATCCTCAAGCCGCGAATGATGAAGCAGCACAAGTAAAAGATATAAATACAGAAGATGCATTACCAACAGATGATACTCAAGCAAATGAGGCGCCTATCAGTATTAATGTAGCAGATTCAGGCGTTGAAAAAGTAATCGCAAATGAAACCTATTATCTGCGTCATGAAGGTGATGGTTGTAAAGTTTATAAAGTCGATATTGCTGATGGCCAGAGTACGTTAACTGAAATTGCAAATTTTCCTTCTGCGGAAGTCGGTTTGTATCATGCGCAGATGGCGATTAGCTCAGATGGCTCAACACTTTATATTACTGGTATCAATAATAGCCACAAAGCACCAATGATAGGAAATTTATTTTCCTATGATTTAAACAGTGGTGAAATTACCCATTTGGTTACTGATAACCGGTTATATTATACTAATGCGTTGGCAATAAAGAATGTTGATGGTAAAGAATATCTTTATATGACAGATAATCATCATGATAATATTGCCGTTTATGACTTAGCAGATATTACTAATGGTAGCAAGTTCCCTGATACCCATGTTTATGGTGGGTTCACTGTTGGTGATGAATATGTACGATTCTCTGGTGGCGATATCGCTTTTGATGAAGAAGGCAATCTTTACGTATTAACTAACGATCAAGGGTTACTCAAATTAGATCTGGAGGCGCTGGAAGCTGAAGTTGTTAATCCTTTGCCAGGAAAGAATTTTAGTGGCTTGAGTTATGATCCCATTAGTCAGTCATTCCTTGTGTCAGGGGGCTATGGTGATTATTTTATTGAAATCGATAAAAATGGTAAGATTTTGGGTGAGATTAAAGCTACTATCGATGGAGAACCTTTTGCATTAAACACAGGTGATGCGGCTAGCCATCTAGATATATCCTATAAAGTGCCGGTACAATTTTCCGTTGCTGAAAACAGCGGTGAACGTATCTCAGAATTTACTATTAAATTAGGTGATCAAGCAGGACTGGAGCTGCGTTATAATGGCCAAGCATTAAAAGATGGTAGCATCATCCATCTCGATGCCAATGCTGATACGTTGCCAGCAAAAGTAATATTTAATCCTGATACGCAAACATGGACATTTGATTTGTTAGTTAATGACGATGGTAGTCAGAATCTGGCAGCAACTAATGGTTTAACTGACTTAACAATTGATGGCAGCTTTACTGTACACCTTGCTGACCCTAGCACTGAATTGTTTAACCTAACAGTGACTAGCACGACGACTGCAAATAATTCAGATGTGCCTGTTTCAACGGGTGATTTAGTAGTTACTATTGATGCGGCAACGGGCGCATATGATGCAGGTGAGATTGCAATTGTTGCACCTGAGGGTATAGCAACTCAGCATACAGTCACGGAACACTATTATGTTGATCATACTGATGATGGCTGCACAATTTATCGAACTAGCATCGACGGTACGCATACTGAACTAACTAAAGTCGTAGATATCCCTGAGTCCATATCGGGTATGAATCTTGAGCAAATTGCTGTGAGCAGTGATGGTACAAAGATTTATATGACCGGTGGTGCTAGTAGTGGTGGAAAAGTAGGTAGCTTAATGGCCTATGATATTGCTACAGGTGAGATTGAATCTATCGCTAATGGTATACTGCCACGTACAACCACTATGACCCTTAATGTAGAAAATGGTAAAGAATTCTTATACATTTCTGATCATAAAAGTGGCACCATAGTTGCCTATGATACGAGTACTTTTTCTGACGGTAAGTTAATGCCTGCAGAGACCTTCGGTCCGTTCACCTTGGCAGATGGTAAGCATGTGTTTTTTAACGGTGGCGATATTGCTTTTGATGGTGATGGAAATCTCTACGCCGTTAGTATCGGTACAGGCTTGGTAAAACTTGATTTGAATACCTGTGAAGCGGAAATTGTTAATCCACTGGCTGATTACAATCACTTGAGTGGCATCAGTTATGATTCAGCAGATGATAGCTTTATTTTATCTGGCCAAGCCAATGACCATTTTATTCATATCGATAAGAGTGGGAATATATTAACACCTATAGCTGTGACAATGAATGATGCTCCCTTTACCTTTGCTACGGGTGATATGGCATCAACAGTGAACACCTATTATGCTATTCCTGTAGATATTAATGTGGATAGCAATGGCCAACATATTGCTAGCTTTGGGATCCAAGTACCTAATAGTACTGATGGTAATAGTGTGCCTGAGCTACGTTATAATAACACCACAGTCAAAGAAGGGGACATTATTAAGCTTGATGTGAATGGTACGACGATGCCGGCAGAAACAAGCTATGATGCTGCAAATCAAGCTTGGTCTTTTAATTTGCTAGTGAATGAAGATGGTAGTACTAATTTAGCAGCAGCAAATGATTTAACACAATTGAAAATTAGTGGTGACTTTACTTTACATGCAGGTAATAACCAAAATCTACCAACTGATATTGTTATTACAGGTACGACTTCAGCAAATGATTCGGCTGTGACCATTGCATTTGCTGAGCTAACAATGGCGTTAGGTGAGGAAATCCCACCTACTGTTGTACACAGTAGCATTGAAGTATCCGCGGATAATCCTTATATCTTCGATATGAGCGATTTTATCTTGATGGGTCAAGAAATAAATGATTCAGTCGTCAGCATTCAGCCAACAAATTTACCTGATGGTATACATCTACAGTTATTTGATGGCAATGATTGGTTACCGGTAAATAATAATGACATCATTCAAGTGGATGATATCAATGCAGGCTATTTACGTTTTGTTGCGGGTAATGATGCACAAGATGGCTTTAACTTCGAATATCAAATGTTCGATGGCGCAGATTGGGGTTATCCTTCTGCATTAACCATTGATGCGATGGATCCAAGTTATTCACCCATGATTGAATGTGATGGTGGTTTGAAAATTGCTGAAGAGTTCTTTAATAACTTTGATGGGCTGGGCGATGATTTATCGAACTTGCTCTATAATGACTTAGCAGACACGGGTACTTTTGTATGGGATAGTTTATCTGATACTTACAAAGATCTGGCATCATTGAAAGATAGCTTAATTTGTAATATTAACAATATCGATAATCTAGCGGATATTTCACTGGATAATCTGCTAGAGAACAGCAATATTGATGATATTATCAGCCAGTATATTACTAATTCTGAGTTAGTTGATACTGTATCTGATGCTATAGATACTGTCGGTGATACTATCGGTGATGTGGCTGATGCTATCTTGCCTGATTCTATCGATATATCATTAGATTCAGTGAGTAGTGGTTTAGATAATCTGTTTAGTATGAATGATGATAGTATTTTGTTTTAGGCCTAGATGTTACCCCGCAGCTTGCTGCGGGGTCTTTGTAGCTACTCTTTCTCGGCAACTACATATAAATATTCTTGGCCATTATGTTTGTACTCACTAGGCATATTTTTATAACAGAAGAACTCTACAGTCTTTGTTTTAAATCCAGCATCACTAAGTAATTGTGACAGAGTATCTGGCATAAAGAAATGGAATAATTCAGGTAGTGCACTCACCCACTTTTCTTCCGCGTGTTCAGAAGTTTTTACGACACCAGGGAAGGTATGGCCTAGAGCTTTTTGTTTGTCAAAAACTGCTATACCATTAGCAAAAATAGGATGATGTGGGGTTACCACAACAATAAATAATCGACCATTATGTTCTAGCCAGCGATAGCATTTATTTAATCCCTCAACTACTTTTTCACCGCTAAAGAAATGCAATACTTGTGAGATATGGATGGCACTTAGACTATTCTTAGGAAAATCCAAGCCTTCAGGAAAAGGAGCGCATTGTGTGGAAAGATTTGCTTGCAATTCTGCTGGCACACCAGCGGATAAAATTTCTAAATGCTGCGCGTCGATATCACAGGCAATAACCTGTGCACCATTATCTAAAGCAGGATAGGTAGATACGCCATAAGAAGCACCAATATCAAGCACAGCTTGCTTAGCATATGCGCTAAAATCAGCAAAGGCTTTACCAGCAGGTGATAGCTCAGATGTCATGATCCCCATGGTATTGGTTGTTTTGATAAAGCCTGGTAACCATTCCTTTGGCCAGTGTTCTCTTGTGCATTTTGACATAGTATGGCCTTGCTTATTGTTGTTTCTATAATATTAGCAGTAAAAACTTAATTGAGCATATATTATACAGGTGTTGCATCCTAATGCAAGTTATTGTCACTGATATACCTGTTCGTTGCTTCGATTGTCGGTCAAATTATATAGGCTAAGAGGCTATAACTCATTGATTATATATTCGAATGATGTCCTAGCATTTTTCAATTTCTCATGTAGACTAAACAGTGCAGTCTGCTCCACACATTGTGCGTCAGGCATTCGAGACTACGCAAAGGTTCGCCCAGTGTAGCCGGCTCAGTTAAGAAATGACAATCCTTACTGCTGCCGTGTAAAAGGCTTCTTCGGAAGCTTTTGTCATTCAGAGTAGATGAAAAATAAATATCATTTATAATCAACGAGCTGCTAGGGATATCAATTACTTTTTAGGTCTTTCCTTGCAGCAGTTATAGTGAATGTTTAGCAGCAATCGGATTAACCTATAGTGTATTATTTATTATTATTTCTATCCCAAGCTATGGTTGGGTTTAATATTGTCGGCTCCAAGCATCTACTTGCTACCATGTCACCTGCATTTATATTATTAGTCAGGTTTGCTATTGCTTCCGTATTTTTATCCCTTATTCATATAGTGCAATGTCGTGGGCAATTTTCTCAAGAACTGCAAAGGATAAAAGCTTTGCAACGTCGAGATTGGTTGTTTATTATTGCCCAGGCATTTTGTGCGGGCGTGCTATTTAATTATCTATTATATCTAGGTTTGCATTTTACCACTGCAGCAATGGCTGGGGTTATTACCAGTGCTTTACCTGCATTGATTGCGATTATGTCGATTATTTTTCTGCGTGAGAAAATGACTTTATTTTCTCTACTATGTGTTATCTTTGCGGTACTTGGTTTGTTAATTATTAATATTAATAATTTAGATATAGGTAATCAGCATGGCCTTATTGGTGATGCTATTGTGCTATTAGCTTTATTGCCTGAAGCTGGCTATTATGTGCTTTCAAAAGCTTATCGTAATCATTTGCCGACATTTTTGATTTCAGCAATGATGTGTATTATTAACTTACCAGCTATCCTCGTACTATTAACATTTACTGGGCATTTATCTATGCCAGAATTGACAGGTCTGAATATGCTTATTGCTATTGGGTTAGGTGTGGCGACGGCTATGTTCTATGTTTTTTGGTATATTGCATGTAAGCATGTTAGCGGTTTAACAGCGGGCTTATTTACTGCAACTATGCCTATTGCAACATTAATTATCGCTTGGATATTTCTTGGTGAGACGTTGAGTGTGGTGCAATCTATTGGTATGGTTTTGGTGATCATCTCAATTTTGATTAATGCACTGAAAAGATGAAGAACAAGCCATAGGCATTCTTGATAACTTATCATAGGTGTTGAGTATACTATAAGGAGTAATACGTGATAGAAAAATACATGCAAATGGCTATCAATTTTGCGATTGAGAAAAATCATATTTGGCCATTTTCAGCAATCATTGTTAATGAGCAAAATGAAGTGTTGATACAAGCAACGGATTGTGCGCACATCTCACCACTTTATCATGCAGAAGCCTTGGCAATCCATGTATTAGTCACCAAACTCAAGCATAAGCTTCCAGCAGAACTGACGATGATTACAACTGCTGAACCTGACCCATTGTCTCAAAGTGCCATTCATTGGGGGAATATTGTCCATGATTTGGCGATTCGGCAGATATATTATGGTGTTGATTTAGCGACTATTTATCAATGTTGGCCCTTTGGTATCGATATATCAGCGGCTGAAATTATCGATAAATCATGCCAAAGAGATATTCAATTGCAGGGCGGTATTTTGGCAGATGCCTGTGAAGTATTGTTTCAACAAGCTTATGAAAACCAACAAAAAATTAACCAAAACCACCCAGCAATGGGTGTTTTATCTCAGAATGTAGAAGATTTCTATAGTATTTATTGAGTATCTTCACCTGCCTTGTTGCTTAGGTTGTCCAGATGCAATAGTTGAAGTTATATGTCGCGCATACATTACAATAAGGTGAGTGCTAGTTTACAATCTTGCCCAAGTTTATTTATAAAGATCGAATGGTATATGCATACCTTAATGATAATAAATTATTTGGGTTTGTTTATTCTGCTTTAGAGTGAGTTAATAAAGTATTGGTGTATTATGTTGTCAGATGATAATTCAGGATGAAATGTTGCAACGATAATATTATCTTGTTTTACCATGACTACATCATCTTCATACCATGCTAGAGGTGTTACCTGACTGCTATATTGACGAATAACCGGAGCACGAATGAAGAACATTTCTGTGCAAGATTGGGTGAAGATCTTAGCTTCTAATTTACCTGTGACGATAGTACTGTTAATTTGCCGGCCATATGCGTTTCTTTCTACCTCAATGTCTATTAATCCCAATGAAGTTTGGCTAGGTGAATGAACGGTTTTAGCAAGTAATATTGCTCCTGCACAGGTGCCGAATATCCCTTTGCCTGTACGAGCAAATGCTATGATAGCATCATCCAATTTGTTGTATTCGAGTAAATTAAGTAGAGCACTACTTTCACCGCCAGGGATGATTAATCCATCAATTGTCAGTAAATCTTCTGGTTTGTAGACTAATAAGCAACTAACACCAAGATTTTCTAGCACACGCTGGTGTGATTCATAGTTACCTTGTAATGCAAGGATGCCTAGCTGTGGCATATTACTTACCAGCCGCGTTCTTGCATACGTTGATTATTTGGCAATGTGCTAATATCAATACCAACCATAGCTTCGCCTAAGTTCTCTGAGACTTTTGCCAGCAGTGCTGCATCTTCAAAATGCGTGGTGGCCAGGACAATAGCTTTTGCCCGCTTCATGGGTTCTCCAGATTTAAAAATTCCTGAACCTACAAAGACTGATTCAGCACCTAATTGTCGCATCATCGCCGCATCTGCTGGTGTGGCAATGCCTCCTGCAGAGAAATTGGGTACAGGTAATTTACCCTCTTTTGCAACCCAAGTGACAAGATCATAAGGAGCTTCAAGATCTTTTGCTTCAGTCATTAATTCTTCATCGCCCAATTGAGTTAAGCGACGGATCCCAGCCTGTATTGTGCGCATATGTTTAACAGCTTCAACAACATTGCCTGAGCCTGCTTCGCCTTTGGTACGGATCATGGCTGCGCCTTCGCCAATCCGGCGTAATGCTTCCCCTAGATTGCGTGCACCACAGACAAAGGGGATAGTAAATGCATGTTTATTAATATGAAATTTATCATCTGCTGGAGTCAGTACTTCACTCTCGTCAATGTAGTCAACACCAAGGCTCTGGAGGATTTGGGCCTCAGCAAAGTGACCAATCCTGACTTTGGCCATGACCGGAATGGATACAGCCTGCATAATGTCTTTGATAATAGCTGGATCAGTCATGCGGGCAATACCGCCCTGACTGCGAATATCGGCAGGTACGCGTTCTAAAGCCATCACAGCCACTGCGCCTGCCTCTTCAGCAATTTGTGCTTGCTCAGGGTTTGTAACATCCATGATAACGCCGCCTTTGAGCATATCAGCTAAGCCAGTTTTTAATTTTGTTGATGTGGTATTCATAAATTGCTCCCAGCGAGAATTAGTGTAAATTTTTGAGCGGCAATGATAGGGCGAGTGGGTTGATGAGGTCAAGTGATGGTTTGCTTTATACTCTGGCTTGGTTAATAACAATCTAACGAATGGTAGGCATTTGTTTTGTAAAATTTTATTTCTTGAGGTGCTTGTTTTTAAGTTGAGATTGTAGTCATTTCAGACTATACCTTATCAATGCCTTAGCGAGTCTGATTTGATTCAAAATAAGGCAAAAGGGTAGATTAAATTAACTGGAGACCAGTATGGGCGAAGAAAGGGTGAGTGTATTACTCGTTGATGATGATGTGATTGATAGAATGGCTTATAAAAAAGCCTTAGAGGCATCAGAGTTAGCGAATTTTAATGTTTTAGAGTCTGATTCAGCGCAAACAGGCTTAAATGCCTGCTTGGCCCATGAGCCTGATTGTATATTACTAGATTACTCTCTCCCGGACTTTAATGGCTTAGAGTTTATTAAGCGTGCTAAAGAGCAGTTAACAGCCAAGTTACCCCCTATCTTATTAATCACGGGTCACGGTGATGAGTATATTGCTGCTAATACCATTAAATTAGGTGCGGCAGACTATTTTAGTAAGACACAGGCAATTATTAGTACACTTCCAGAAAAGATTATCAGTATTATAAATGAACAAGCAGCTAATTCTGTACAGGTGCAAGAACAAGCGGAATTCAAGGAATTAGCGTTATATGATGCATTAACTAATCTGATGAATCGCCGTGGCTTTGAAGATACCTTGGCACGAGTGTTGGCTAATGCGGAACGTCACCAGCATCATTTTGCTTTAATGTTACTGGATTTAGATCATTTTAAGAATGTTAATGATACTTTAGGACATCCCGTGGGTGATGAGTTACTAAAAGAAGTTTCGCAACGCTTACTAGACAATGTGCGTGCGGGAGATATTGTTGCTCGCTTAGGTGGTGATGAGTTTGCAGTTATTCTAACTGAAATAAATGATCCAGCAAAAATAGGTAAAACAGCTCAAAAACTTATTAATGTGATTAATCAGCCTATTCATGTAGATAAGCATGAACTATCTGTTGGTTTAACCATTGGTATTGCAGTTTTCCCGGTAGCGGGGAAGTCTACAGTAGAATTAGTGAAGTGTGCTGACGTTGCATTATATAGAGCAAAAGTACAACGTAACTCTTTCGAATATTATAGTGAAGAAATAAAAGAGAATTATACGCGCCAAGCTGAAATTGAACAAGAACTAATTTTTGCAATTGACCGCAATGAATTAGCTTTACACTATGAACCAATCATCGATTTAAAAACACGTAAGCCTGTTTCAATTGAAGCACACCTGCTATTAGAGCACCCTAAATATGGTATCTTAAAGCCCGCTGATTTCATCCCCATTGCTGAAGAAACAGGTTTAATTAATGATATTAATGAATGGTGTTTACAAACTGCATTGAAAACATTTAGTCAATTGCGAACAACACCTGAATTCGCGAACTTTGACTTGAATATTAATATTTCACTATCACGCATCGCACAAAATAATTATTATCATCATATTATTGAAGTCATTAAAAACAGTGGCATATCACCTGAGCATATTCATTTAGAATTTAATGAGCCTACCTTGGTGAATAAGATTGATAGTTTTAGTGAAATGCTAAATTATGTGCATGATAATGGGATCAATTTGACGATTGATGACTTTGGCACCGGTCATTCTTCATTAATCCACTTGAAACATTTACCGGCCACAGCATTAAAAATACATCGCTCTTTTATTGCGGATTTAGAAACTGATGAGAGTGATGCTATTATCGTTAAAGCCATTATTTCATTAGCCCATAGTTTAGGGATGAAAGTGATCGCTGAAGAAGTTGATTCAGAGAAACAAGCTCAATTATTGGCGATATTAGGTTGTGATTATGGTCAAGGTCCTCTCTTTGGTAAACCTGTTGCTATGAAACAATTGTCAGAAAAAATGCGTGATCTAGCAGGATAAGTACAGGTACCCTGTGGATCATGCTCAGTGCGGTGGGTTACCTGCGCAAGCAAATCATATGAATCAATAACCTCGGCCGCTTGCGGTCGAGTTGTTTTAGTAGACTAGTCATTTTTGTATTACTTATAGTTATGAAGACTAAACAGTAGTCTCGCAAGTCGCTATGGCTCCAGGTGATGTATGCGGGATGAGCTTGGGCCATGTAAAGGAAATCTCACAGCCTTGGCCAAGATCGGATTTTATATTAATCGATCCCCCGTATGATTCAACAAGTTTCTTTACAATGGTGAGTCCAATACCTGTGCTCTCAATAGTGTCACGTGATTGTAATGTTTGAAAGAGCAAAAATATTTTTTCATGAAACTCAGGTGCTATACCTGGCCCATCATCAATGACATAAAAAGTAATAAAGTTTTGTGCATCACTGAATTTTATTACGATATGACCGTTATCTTTATTATGATATTTAATACTATTATTAATGAGGTTTGAAAAAATTTGGCTTAAGGGTACGCGTGCTGTATCTATAATAGGTAATTTCTCGGGCAAATGTAACATGATCGTATTTGGTATATCTAAATTTTCAGAAATTTCAAGTAGTAATTCTCTGGTGTCAACTAAATAAGTTTCAGCGTTGGTGTTGCTAAGTCGTGCGTATTGTAGTATTCCATCAATTAATTGATGCATGCGTTGAGCGCGTTGTTTAATGAGTTGGTAATACTCGTATATCTTTTTATTATCTGAATTTATAGTTTCTTCAGTAATCCAATTAATTAAGTTATTGATCCCACGTAGAGGCGCTTTTAAATCATGCGAGGCCATGTAGGCAAATCTTTCTAATTCAATATTTGCCTGTTGTAGTTGACTGTTTAATTGTTCTAGTACGATGTTTTTTTCTAGTAGTTCTTTTTCCTGTTGCTTACGTGTAGAAATATCTACAAAAGTTGCTAAATAACGTAAACCACTTTCTAATAGTAACTGTTCAATTTTAATTTGATAAGGTGAACAAGTCTGCTGTTGAGTTATACAGTCTATATCATATTCAATGGCCTGTTTATCCTTAGCATGTGGATCAAAGTGGCAGCGGTCAATTGCCTGTTGAAGAATCGGATGGTCTTGCTCGGGAAATAATGTAAAGAAGTTCCGCTGCTGAAGTTCTTCACTGGTATAATGTAGCTGCTCAACGATAAATTGGTTAGCAAATCTGATTTGTAATGATTCATCAAAGAGCACTAGGCCGACAGACGTTGTGTTTAAGATTTGAATAAACTGATCCAGCAAGCCTTCGCGTTGGGCTAATAAATCAAATATGAAGCTGCGCACATCCGTAGGGATATCAGTTCGAAGTAGTGTTTGCTCTAATTGCACGAATATATCCTTATGGAATCTAATGATAAAGGGTTATTGATGTAATCAATAACTCGTAGTCAATAATACTAATTCGGTATTGCAGGAAGCTTTTAAAATTTATAAGTGAAGCGAAGCTCCCCCGCATTTGCCAAAGTTCTACCTTATGTATTACGCTGCTCGTCACATATCATCTTATAGACTACTTCACTGACCTCATGGGTGAAACAGCGTGTATGAATAAATTTACCTTCGATTTCGTATACATTGCTATTAATTAATACGTATTTAATCACATTGTTTTTTGTGATTAAACGTGCAGGATAGTTAACTAGTGTTTCAAAATGCGAGAGACGCGTTAAAATATCATCAATTACTGTAGGATCAGCGTGATATTGTGTGATTGATTGGCCAAAATATTCCTCTTGAGAATAACCCATCAAGTTAAGCTCAGCTTGATTAGCCCATAAAATAATGCCATCGGCATTAACACAATGTAAGCCTATTGAAGCATGCTCAAGGTATTTAGGTAAGTCTTCAAGTTGTTGGTGAATCTCAGGCTGCATAGTTACTCCTCATCCATGCTTAGGTTACCAATGTAAGTGTAATGAATAATTTGTTAAATGAAAACCACATCACGAGAGCTTTGTTATGACTAGCTGGTGTAAGGTTTATGGGCGATTCGACTGGTTTAAACCTAATCATTTTTTCGCTAAATCAGTCGAAAATCAGCACTGCTATAGTGATGGCGGTTATTTCTATATTGATGACAAGCACATTGCAAATGATAAAGATGGTACGATATTGGCCACTACCAAGCCAAAAATGGGCTAATTTTAGACTATTTTTTGTTTTTTTAAGTAACTTTTTCGTGATCTGAATCATAATATACGTTAGAATGACCAAGCTATAGCTCTGATTCGTTCGGTACTTCTCTTTGTATTTTAGTGGCGGTTCCTTACTTTCCTTGTCTAGGCATTTATAAGCGAAGCCCCCGGTATTGCTGGGGTTGCATTGCGTGATAGGGGTTTCTCAAGGGGGAGGATCGTGATTTTCCACTTTGAGTGCCGTCGTGCGAACTTAGTTCGCACAGGCAATCCAAACAAAAAACAATACGGGTTTATCCGTAGTTGTTTATTTTAACTGAAGGAAATCTGACGATGAGTCAAAACAAAATCTATGTGGGGAATCTGTCATACGATACAGATGAAGCTCAACTTGAAGCTTTTTTCAGCCAATATGGTGATATCAAAGAAGCAAAATTAATTATGGACCGTGAAACAGGACGTTCAAAAGGTTTCGCCTTTATTACTTTCGGCAGTGATCAGGAAGCACAAGCAGCTATATCAGCAGCCAATCAAACTGAATTACAAGGTCGTACCATCAAAGTGAATATGGCTAAAGATGATAATCGTCGTGGCGGCGGTGGTCGTGGTGATGGCGGCGGTCGTCGTTGGTAATCATACCATGCTAATTGAATAGCTTCGCTCATAGAGCGGTATTATTCTATCAAGCCTCATAGCAATATGGGGCTTTTTTATATCTATGAATCAGAATCCTATTATTACCTCTCACTGCTCATTGTTCTACAATATTTTCATAACTACAATAGAGATCTCCATACTCATTGAATATTATCTACAGTTGCTTATTGGCTAAGTTTGCCAGATAGCTGAGAGTAATATTGCATGTAATCTACTTACTTCATGTTGACTGTATGGTGTATAGCTATTTAAACATACATAAAATACGGTTATTTATTCCGTAACATAAAATAGCTAATTATACTATATTAAAATGTGCAAGGATGTCTCGGGGTCATCAAAGCAGACAATGCGGCAGATGCCCACGTAAATATCTATAAAAAATAACTCATACATTATTTTGCATGGAGCACTATCATTATGTCACTTACCCAACCCATGTTGGCAGCAAAGGTTGCCACTGATCGTCAAAAATTAATAAATGCTGTTACTGAAAATTGTCAAAATGACATAATTGATTTATTAACGGAATATAAAAATAATCCGTCACTAGTGGATTTATACTGCCGACCTAGTTTAGGCACAATAAGTGTCTTAGAGGAAGCCATAAAAAATAATAATGCTGGCGTTCTGATGATATTACTGAATCAGGATGCTTTATATAACGATACGCAAAGCGTAGTTAAGCTGAGAAGGATTTTTTCATTACAAAAGCTTGAGGCAGCATCATGTAGTGAGAGAGCAAAGGCGATATTAGTCTCAGCAGGGAAGAAATTAACAGAAGAAAACATCAGTGATCGCAGTGATAAGCATTCATCGCAACGATTCGCAGGACTAAATACACAACAAGCTATGCCTGAAGGCATGCTAAGAATTAGCAAGGCCATGCAAGATAAATTACATGCATTAGATGTCAGGCTTGAGGACTTATATCCACAATTAGTTAGCAGACCATTAGGTGATGTTGTGGTAAATCAGCAGGATTTGCTTGAGTCACTAAAGCAACAAGATGCGCTAAATAGTTGGGCAATTCCAGGCACGAATTTATGTATGACTAATGGGCCAAGAACAAAAAATGAAATTATTGAAGAAGATGATGAAGTCAGGAAAGTCTATGAACATCCATTGAATCAACGTACAGAAGAGAATAAGCGACAACATGTTCGTCATATCTTATCAGTGGGCAATGTACTTGAGTATGGAATGACAACTACCGATACTGATGGTAACCAGCGTGAACGGTTCACAAATGATTTTTCAAATATGTTTATGTTTGGCAATGATGGGCAAGTACTATTCCGTAGTGGAACAAAAATACAAGGAGAGTGCTTTGCAGATAAGAAAGTACCATCAGTACGATCCCGAGTGATTGCCAAGCATGGGCGTATCATCAGTTATGAAGTGATATTTGAAGATGAAATAATCAATGATGAACCCATGCAAATAATTTATCATCATTTACCTCTCGTTGATCGCCAACCCTTAGCATTGACTGATGAGGAATTATGTTACTTATGTCAGATCAATGCTGATTTATCAGATAATCAGAAATTGTTATTACACTGTGCTGCAGGTATTGGTCGTAGTGGGGCAGCGGCAACAATATTAGCCGCGCAATATCCATTTTATAAGGAATTATTGGCAAAAGAATTAACAGCAAAAGAAATAGCAGAAGCTGGAACAACAGCAAGGAAATTAGCTGTAGAAATGTTATTAGCTGATTTACGTAAACGACGACATAATATGCAGGAAGCAAGACGACTCTTGATTACATATTTAGAGCATCCAGAAGCTAAAATAGCAGATTCAGAAGCTTTCGATGCAAATGATAAAGATAAAGCTAGGACTGTACTGGTACAAACTGAGGCTCAGGAGGAAGAAGTAGCTGAGGTAATCAATAAACTACAACAAGGTTTTAAAGTAAAACCAGGAATACCAGAGCAAGAAATAAATAATCTAATTGCTGCGGTGGATCAGAGTGATTTAAAAAATATTGAAAATCCACAAGCACGCGAGCTAATTGTAAAAGTGAAGGCTTGGCAATCAAATAATGCTGGAAATCCTATAACAAAAAGAAATGAATTAATAGAGGCTGCTGAAGAATTTGTTATAAACCAAATTGATGCAAATGAAAAACCACTGTTAGTAGGGTTATTGCAGGCTGCACAAGCATTAGTGGAATCTAGCGCTCCTAATAGTAATGGCCCAGCGGCAGGTGTTGTCTCTCGTGTACATAACTTGATTAAACAATTGGTGGAAGTTGAACGTGTGATTATTGCTGATCTTGCCAAAGATCCTAATAAAGATGATGGTGATTTCTTTGCTGTTGTGAAAGCATTAAACCAGTATAAAAAGGACGTAGCTAACGGTAAGGCGAACGAAAAGAGTCCTATAGCCTATTATGATCGGTTTATTCGAGAGTATGTACAGACATTTTATGCCCTCGAAACAAATCCTAGTTTGATCATTGGTAAACAATATGATGCTAAGGGTCTGCCTATCACACGTTTACGCAGTATTAAGAATAAACTAGAGGGATTAAAAACTAATTTATCTAATTTTAAGATAGAATATGAAAAAATGCACCAACAAACTTCAAAGCGCGAGTCATCACCGGAGCCTAAGAAGCCATGCAATATAATGTAAAATACTGTGAATTTACACTAGCTATCGTCGCAAGTCTCAGAGAGTACGGTAGCAACAGCAATACCTATGACGATGATGAGACTCTGAACATGTACTGGCTCACCTGCAGCTTACTGTAGCTCTGTTGCCTGGGCAGTACTCAAGAAGAGTTAGCATCGACTCTCACTCAATCCGATTTTCATAAACTTGATGGGCGCGGGTATTCTATACAGGCAGAAGACAGAGACTTATCTATAATGATTGTTTACTCTGAACCTTCCCAGGCAGCGTAACCACCGGCCAAGCTATATACCTGGTTAAAGCCTAATGACTGCAAATATTGCACGAATTGTTGACTGGAAATGCCATGATAGCAATAAACTAAGATAGCATTGTCTTTGGGTAATTGGGCAATAACGTCAGCATAATTCTCATTGGTTGCATTGATAGCTGAATCAATATGGCCAATGGCAAAATCTTCGGCTTTACGTATATCAATAATTTTGACTGCTTGTTCTGCCAGTAGTGTCTGAGCGTCTGTGATACTGAGTTGAGGTATTTGAGTTTGCATGATTATTCCAAATGTATTTTAGGGTGAATATTCATCTCTTTTAAGGCATCTATAATACCTGTTTCGAGGGAACGTGGTGCGGGTACACTGTTCAGCAACTGTATTAACTTCTTATTGCTTAGCTTTTTTGAACCTTGCATGAATTCTCGTTTCATTGGGCTGGCTTGTGCATACATGGTTTGCCAACTGATTTCTTTGGCAGCTTGATATTGCATGAGTTTCGCAAGCAGGCGTTGCGATGTGCCCATAGGTTGAGGCTGACCATCACAGATATTAACTATGTTATTGCCATGAGTTTGCTGAGCTAATAATACAATGGCATTTACTAGATCCTTTACATAAATCATATTTATCCATGGGGCTTGTGCTGGGATAATTAACGGTGTTTGATTTTCCGCTGCAGCTAATGGGATACGGTTTGGGCCATAAATACCAGTCACACGTGCTATGGTCAGATTAATAGCGTGCTGTTGACAATACTCCAGCCATTGTCGTTCCGCATCAAGTCGGCGATAATGACGATCGTTTTGTGGCACGACTGGCGTATCTTCATCTACCCATTGATCGTCATGGCAACCGTAAACACCACTGGTGCTAAAATAGATGATGTGTTTCGGTGTATGATTTAATTGATTGATAAATCGTTTGAGTCTAACGTCATCGTGACCTTGGGCAGGCGGTGGCGCTAAGTAATACAGTACATCGCAATTGATTGATAAGCCATTTTTGCTTTCTAAATCATGAGCTATTGTCTGCATACCTTTGACCAGGGTTTTTGTACTAAAATTCCGACAAATACCCGTGACATCCTCACCGGCTTTTATTAAATATTCGGCTAAGTAATGACCGGTATATCCATAACCTACAATAAGATGTTGCATACAATTTACGCTAAATTTCGACAATGAAAGCAGATTTTACTGATAATTATCTACGATAGCAATGGTGATAGTATGATGAATATACTCTATGATAATATAGTGTCTTTACTAGGAAACTGGATGCCCTGCAGCTTGCCTCGGGAATTTCTATTTGCTCGTAGCTTGCTGTGGATACTGCACGCCAGGGGGTTCTTAAGAGGGACCAGCCTAGCTGCCTTTTGCATCAACTTAGCTTGCATTGAATGTACATAGGCGTAATATAATTAGACAACAATGATAAGGTGGTTAATAAATAATGCTAAGTATTGGCTTAATGAGTGGTACTTCTATGGATGGGATTGATGCCGCGTTATTAGAAACTGATGGGACTGCAAAACATATTCGTGAGCTTGGCCATATTGCTATTGAATATACAAAGGCATTTATTTTATTATTGAAGGCCACTGAATATGCCATAAAGAAGTATCAAGGTGATATAAATCAAGCGCGAGAAAATCTTTCAATTGCTCTTAATGAATATCTCACTTGCCAATATAAAGTCGCTGACTTTGATTTATCAAACTATTTAACAGATTTAAAAACGTATCTATCTGCACAAGGTCATGCAGAAATGACCTTTGACGCAGTGATTGAGCATTCTACAGACTTACATGCTGTTGCGGTAAAGAAATTGTTAGAAGAAACTGGCAATAGCGCAACAGACATTGATGTGGTGGGTTATCATGGTCAAACCATGTATCATCAACCTGATCAAAAGATTTCAATTATTTTAGGTGATGGACAGCGTTTAGCTGATACCGTGCAAATTAAGGTTGTGAATGATTTTCGGCGTAATGATATTGAGCATGGTGGCCAAGGTGCACCCTTTGCACCTTTATATCACCAGGCATTAGCTTGCCGAGATGGCTGTGTACCTCTGGTTGTGGTTAATTGTGGGGGTATTGCTAACGTCACCATTATTGATAGTGATGAACCAGAAGAATTAATTGGTTTTGATACAGGTCCGGGCAATGGTTTATTAGATCAATTTGTCAAACAACGTACCCAGGGTCGCGAGTCCATGGACCATAATGGTGAGCACGGTAGAGCAGGCAAAGTGGATAAAGCGATATTAGAGCAGCTCTATAACGCAGCTATACAAAAATCAGGGGAGAATTATTTTTTAAAATCACCGCCTAAATCCTTAGATTACGGTGATTTGATATTGATTCCAGAACTTGATCAATTGTCGTTGGCAGATGGCTGCGCCACATTAGCTGCATTCACCGCAGACTCGATTATACGCGCTGTAGGCTTGGTTAAAGACAAATATCCGCGTCAATGGATTTTAGCTGGCGGTGGCTGGAATAACCCGAATATTCGTCAGCAATTAATTACCCGCTTACAGCAGCAGCTTGGAGATGATATACAAGTATCAACAGCAAATGAAGCTGGTTGGAATAGCCAAGCTTTAGAGGCCCAGATTTTTGCTTATTTTGCTGTACGTAGTCTAGAGGGCAAACCTCTGAGTGTACCTGGTACCACAGGCGTTAAAAACGCAGTGAGTGGGGGCTGCCTTTATGAGCCTAAGTAATTGGCAGAACGTTTGTCACCCAGACTGGGTAGTTCTTAAGAGGCGTAAAATTCGCCTGCTTGTTGCCTTGGATCTGGTACTGAGCAATGTCCGTGAACGATGTACCATCTATCTTGTTCTTTTGCACAGACGAGACTGAATCTTACTTTAGGGTAGGCTTGGGTGCGACCATTAGTCTTTACTGTAGCTGTGCATTCAACCGCAATGCTTCCCATCGTATCGTGTACATTCTCAAGTAATACATCATAGTCATACTCAATGGCATCTAGTTGTGCCCACTCTTTTTCTATATTTTCTAGAAATTGCTGTTTGGTTAAATAGCATTCTTCGGCACCAGTTCCCCAGAGCATGAAATGTAGTGTAGGATGAAAAAGCTTTTCTAAGCTTTGCATATCTTTATTGGCGTAACTCTGTAGATAATCATCAAGTATTGTACGTACGGTGCTAATTTCATCATTGAGCAATAACATATGTTTTCCTTAGCTGCATATAGCATTATATATGTTGATATGCCCTATCCAGAGCATTGATTAAGTGTAATGCTAGCAAAAAAATGTGTTAGAAAATGTCCGTGATAATCCCGGACATAGGCAATTGTTGACTGACCAATTGTAATAACTGATGAGTAGAGTGACATCCCAAACGTTGTTTAGCTCTAGACAGGTATGTTTCTACTGTGCGTACGGAAAGTGATAATTCCTGTGCCACTATCTTTTGTGATGTATTTTTTAATAAACTATGAATAATTTGTTTTTCACGCTCGGTAACGTAGCTTGATATATTGCCATGAATAATGGAATATCTTTTGCGATGTTGTTGCTGCTGCAAAATCATTTTATCTTTATTTGCATCTTGCATATGTGACGGTAGTGCAAGCGTATATTTTTCAGGATTCATAATCATAGGACTGGCAGCGTCTTGAAAATGTAAGCAAAATTGCTGTAATTCTGCAATATTATTAATGTAGTGATCCATAGCAAATTGATTATCACTAGGTGCAGCAAAGGCAATCATGTCATAATATTCAGGATGGCGTTTTACTAGTGTCAAGCCTTGGGTCATATCACCTCTATCACGAGCTAATTTTGTCGCATAGTCTGGTAAATTACCATCCCATGTGAAAAAATATGTTTGCTTGTCAAGTTGTTCCGGTTTAATGGATGAGACAATATGATGTTCATTTTCTAAATAAAATTTCATCCAGTCAATACGGTTGATAAACAGCATGCTATTGCCATTGGCATAAACACGTGCATACTGAAAATAATTTAAATTAAATTTTTCTAGTAAAGGTGCTGCAATTTCATGTGTAATTTTGCAGGCGTCAAAAACTGGATGATTATCATTGAGTTTCATAATATATAAATACTTACTGAGTAAAATGGACAATCCGACTACCGCAGAGTATATGTCATTTATTACCTTAAAAACAAGAGTGCTATCTATAGGCAGAGTGCAGTGATTTTTAATGAACAGGGTTGGAATGAGGCTAAGGAATTTCCCATGTTTGTGGAGAGTTAGAAGTCTGAGGTTCTCCAAGGAGAAAGCGCAAGCATCGCTTGGGGTAACCACAGTGTGGGTTTTTAGCGCAGGCAAAACTATTTGAGGAAATAACCTTGGTCGTTTGTGGCCAAGTTGTTGAATTTTTTACCTTAATAGTGTGCATTGTATTCGCCTATTGGTATTGCTTGACAGTCTAGGTATATTATCAGTATCGTGTAATCCATAGTATGTGCATAGTAAAGTTATTTAAGGAGATGTTAGTTGAGTAATACAGCCAAACACATTATTGCTATTGGTGGTGGTGGTTTCGGTAGCATGAAACCGGACACCAAATTTGAACGCTATATCTTAGCTCAAACTGCAGTAGATAAACCTAAGATAGGTTTTCTGGCACAAGCAAGTAATGAGAATGCAGAATATACGGTAAGATTTTATCAAACATTTCTTGCCTTAGGTGCTGAACCTAGCCATGTCTCATTATTCGGTCGTGTGGAACCCCAGTGGCGCGAGTTACTGCTCCAGCAAGATGTGATTTATGTAGGTGGTGGTAATACTCGCAGCATGCTTGCCTTATGGCGCGAATGGGGTGCGGATACCGTGTTAAAACAAGCTTACGAACAGGGCACAATACTTTGTGGAGTGAGTGCCGGTGCTATCTGTTGGTTTGAACAAGGTATTACTGATTCAGTGTGGCCCTTGGGCTCTATGTCATGTTTAGGCTTTGTGACAGGTAGTTGTTGCCCACATTATGATTCCGAGCCTGAACGTGAACCCAGCTTCACTGCCAAAGTGGATAGTCATGAGGTATTACCTGGGATTGCTCTGCAAGATAATACTGCTGCGCATTATGTAGATGGTAAGCTATATCAAGTGATAAAGTCTAAACCAGAAAAGCAAGCTTTTACAGTTAATGTGGATATACAGGAGCCTCTGGCTACTGTATATCTTGAGGATTAAAGCAATGTCTTTTGATGTAAACATGGTATATAAACTGTGTGGATACATTAATTAATAGAAAACTGATTGCAATGGGCGCTAAAGTATGAAGTGGGAAACAAGCAGCGGCGCCTGTGAAGATGCTAAAGGTCAACCAACCAAAGGCAAAAAATCCTGCATTGGCTGAGGCTGCCATATCTGGAAATAGGGATAAACAGTGGCCTACCATATTGGGAAATATAAAACCGGTAAAATAAAGTAATAAATAAGCTGGAATGGCCGCTACAAAGAAATTGAGATAACCAAGCCATACACATACAAGCATCGTGATAATAGTGATAGTACAGGCCATTAATGCCCAAAAAAGTTTTATATTAGCATTGATGTGAAATAAAAATCGGTTCGTCGTATTACCAGCAAACCAGGCAAAACCTGCACCCAAAGCAATATAACCATAAACGACAGCAGGGTAGTGTAATATATCTTGAAAGATAAAAGGTGCGGTGACATTGAAAATAGCTGTATAGCCATAAATGATTCCGGCAAAAAGTGTAGGAATGGTAAACAGTGGTGTACGTGCTATACCACTGTAATTGCGCCATAAATGATTCATGGAGAATTGCTTCTTAACTTTTAATGTTTCTGTAAAGGTAAAGCTGGTTAGTAGTATACAGATAAATACCAAGCACAATATAAAACTAAAACCACCTTGCCAACCGAAATAATGTTGCGCGTATCCACCAATAAAGGGCGCAATAATAGGTGCGAGTGCGTAACTAATGGTGAGATAATTGAAATGTTTTTTTAATTGGTCGCCACTAAACACATCGTTTAAAATAGCCCGCGCAGGGACAATCATGAAGGCAGCTCCTAAGCCTTGAAAAAAGCGGGCGACTAGAATTTCGTAAATAGAAAACCCATAAATGATAACAATGATGCAACATAGTTGTACGAGCAATGCAAAAATAATTTGTTTTTTACGGCCATAAGCGTCTGATACTGGTCCTGCTAACATTTGCCCAAGCCCCATGGCTAAAACGAAGCCGGTAATAGTTAATTGTACGTAGGTACTCGTTGTACTAAATGCACGGACCATGCTGGGTAAAGAGGGGAGATATATATCGGAACTCATTCCCGCCAGTGGGACTAGTAAATAGGCTAGTGCTGCATAGTAATGTTTTTTATGCATAGATAATCATATCCTTTTTATGAGCAAATTAATTATAGTGTATTGAACCTTTTGCCCATTAGCATAAAGCAAAATGAAGGTCATTACGACTAGGCAGGACAATAAAAGCATGGCATATTGTCATTGATGATACGTGGCCATGAGCCAAGGTGTACAGAATTGTTGAAAATGGAGGCTAAGATACAAATGACAGTAAAATCTATTCCCGATGGTTATCGTAGTATTACCCCGTATTTAATTGTTGCCAATGGCAATGAAGCCATTGAATTTTATAAGCGTGCTTTTGCTGCAGTAGAAGTGCTGTGTATGCGTTCTCCAGGAGGTGAGAAAGTTTGTCATGCTGAACTTGAAATTGGTGACTCAAAAATTATGCTAGCAGATGAGTATCCTGATATGGAAGCATTAGCACCTCAGGCATTCGGTGGCTCGCCTGTAGGCATTCATCTATATGTTGAAAACGTAGATCAGGTAATGCAACAAGCCGTTGATGCCGGTGCCAAAATTGTCCGCCCGCTTGAAGATGCATTCTATGGTGATAGAACAGGCAGTATTGATGATCCCTTTGGTCATCGATGGCATATTGCCACACATATTGAAGATGTAACACCAGAAGAAATTCAGCGACGTTCAGCCGCCTTATTTGGTGATGCTGAATAGTTTGTGTGTTATATAGTTATTAAGTGAAGCGAAGGCTTACTTTAGCCTGACTGCTACACAATTAGTAGAATTGACTCGGGGTGAGGTAGTCAATTTAAAGCAAGAAACGCATCATAGTTGATAGGCGCTAGTATGCTGTTATAATCGTAGCATCTCAAAGGAATGAGAGCTGATTTAATACATAGGGATGGTGTAAGGTGAATAAGTTAAGAGTAATATGTTTATTTATCGTGATGTTTTTTGTACAAAGTGTGTATGCAAACAACTCACCTAGTAAAGAATTACTGATTTGTGTTCTGCCAGGGCATGAGTTATCAATGGGTATGGCACAACCGCTTGTGCCATTTGAGCCAACTGATGAAGATGGTCCGCCTGAATATCAGAATGTTATTGCCACGGTTTTTGTTAACTCAATAAAAATTGCATCACACCGTCTTGCAGCCTATGGGTCGGCATGTTTTCCTGCAAAATTTAATACAGGAATGTTTGAAACCAATACCTTAGCAGCAAAATTTGTGCCGACAGTGCAAGAATACTACGCAGGTTGCAATCTATCCGTTTCTTTATCTGGTGAACAAGTTAGACATGCACAGAAAATTTATATAGTAGATGATTATCAACCTGACTGCCACTATGCAATCTCACCGCAGTGATTAAGTATGTCGAAATATAATTTCTCGACGTTAGAAGGATAAAAGGATAAAACATGCAAGAGATAAAAATGATGCTGATTAGCTATATGCCGATGGTTTTTATGGCCTGTGTGATTTTAGTCATTGGTCTAGTCTTGGCTTATATGGCGAAAAAAATGACCCTAAAAGCCACGCAAAAAATCAGTAATAGGGCTATGGCGAATTTTCTATCACGATTGGTCCATATTATAGTGATTGTACTCACGATCATTATTGTGCTTTCGCGCTTGGGCGTACCTACCACTTCATTAGTAGCTGTATTAGGTGCGGCTAGTTTAGCGATTGGATTGTCACTTAAAAACTTCTTAGCTAATTTAGCTGCAGGATTTCTTATTATCTTTTTACGGCCTTTTAAAATTGGTGACTTTATTGAGGTGGGGAGTAAAGCAGGTACAGTGTCTGATATTAATTTATTTATGACACATTTAAATACTACAGCCAATGAAGCTTTGTTTTTCCCCAACAATAAAATTATTAATGATTTTATCATCAATAAATCATTTCATGATCATAAACGTTTAGATTTATTTATCGGTATTGCTTATGATGCCGATTTAAAGCAAGCAAAACAACTTATTGATGAGTGCTTAAAAAGCCATCTTAATGTACAAGCTCAGCCAGCACCTCTCGTGGTTGTCAATGAGTTAGCCGACAGTGCAGTGATATTATTAGTGCGATTTTGGTGCCGAGTCGATCAAGCGCTAAGTACAAAGTTTGCTCTACTTGAAGATATTAAAAGTACTCTAGATGAAAATAATATCAATATTCCCTATCCTCAACTTGATGTGCATCTACAGGCAAATATGCAGCCTGATAGCATACAACAGTAATAGATCAATCTGATGAACTTTGCTTTGCATAGAGCAAGCGAGAATTATCAGAAAATAACTCTCTGAAATTTGCCTAAAGATTCTTGCTGGTTGCTTTCTTTGAGGCACTTTGTGTATTAGTATAGCCCTCAGCATGCAAGCAGGGGATAGTTGGCTAATCATATCTGACTAGATACTTAATATCAATGAAATATTACTGAATTAAAATAATTTTAGAATCAATAACATGGAACTGACTAACCACATAAGTTTAGAAAACTCAGTACTCTGGTCATTACTTGATACTGTACAGTTGGGTTTGGTTATTTGGAAACTCGAGAATGAGAATGATTTAGCTTCATTTCGTTTAAAATATTGCAATGATGCCGCCGTCCAAGCAGCAGGTATTGAGTTGAAAAATTATATTGGTTGTCAAATTACGGAAGTATTTCCTGCAGTACTGAAAACGTCAATTCCAGAAATTTACCGAAACTGTTTGAAAACAGGTGAAACGGCATTACTTAATGATGTTGCCTATAGTGATGAAAATATTCCACATGCTATTTTTTATATTCATGTTATTCCAATCGACACAACGCATATTGCCTTAGAGTTTCGAAATATTAGTGACGAAAAAGCAGAATATGTCAAAAAACTCAAAGAAAGTGAATTACGCTTTCGACAAGTAACAGAAAATATTGCTGAAGTTTTTTGGGTATCAAATGCAGATTTAACGGAAATTTTATATATTAGCCCTGCCTATGAGAAGATATGGGAGCGTTCCTGCGAAGACCTTTATGCTGATGCGCGAGAATGGTTTGATGCAATCCATCCAGACGATAAACAACGCGTAGCTGCAGCTGTAGATTTATGTGTTAGTACAGGACATATGTCTGTTGAATACAGAGTTTTGACGCCTAATCGTGCCACTCGCTGGATATGGGATAGAGGTTTCCCCGTGAGAGATACAATGGGTAATATTTATCGTCTCACGGGTATTTCTGAGGATATTACCACACGTAAACAAGCTGAATTTGAAAATGCCCGATTTTCTGCAATCTTAGAAGCAACACCAGACTTAGTGGGTATTGCATCACTAGAACATGTGATCTATTTAAATCCCGCTGGGCGAAAGTTATTGGGATTAGCCCCGGATTATTCTATGGATGAAGATGAGTTATTTCATTACCATCCTCAGCATACCCACCCGAAAATACGAGATGAAATAATTCCCTATACAGAACAATATGGCTCCTGGTCTGGTGAATTGCCATTTCTGGATATACATAATAAAGAAATTAATACTTGGAGTGTGATGATAGCGCACAAAAATAATCAAAATATTACTGAATATTATTCAGTTGTTTCAAGAGTGTTGGATGACAATATCTTAATGGATGATAGTAGAACCGAAAATAAGATGAGAAATCACATAGCATTGATACATGCAAATCAATTATTAGAAGCAGAAATTAATAAACGTCGAGAAGTAGAAAAAGCCTTACTGCATCAACGTGAGTCTTTAGAAGAAAGTATTCATCAACGATCAAAATCACTGATTGATTCAAATAGAAAGATTCACGAGCAACAACAATTAATTTCACATCTTAATCGTGTACAGTCATTAGGTGAAATGGCTGCAACATTGGCGCATGAATTGAATCAACCATTGACCAGCATTCTTACCTATATTCATGTATGCAAATTACGTAAGAAAAATAATAATTTAGAGATGGATGACTTTTTCGAAATTCATGAAAAAATTGACCAGCAAGCAAATCGAGCCTCAGATGTTATTAAAAGTTTACGTAGCTTTACTAAGAATACAGTGCCCGTATTCAATGCAATTAGTATCAATGGGATATTAAGAGAAAGCTGCAATATACTTTTACCAGAATTACAAGATAAAAATATTGTTGTAGAATATGATTTACAGCCTGATATTGCAATGATATTAGGCGATAAAACGCAATTACAGCAGGTATTTGTGAATTTGCTAAAAAATGCAATTGATGCCCACGAAATAAAACAAACAGATAAACGTATTAAATTAGCTACTTCTGAAAAAAAACAGATAGTGTATGTGGATATTATGGATTGGGGTCGAGGCTTGCCTGAGCATGCTGAAAGTGAAGATTTATTTAATAAATTTTACACTACAAAGGATAATGGATTGGGCATGGGATTAGCTATCTGCCGATCAATTATAGAGGCACACAATGGCCAAATTAAAATACATCCTGCACAACAGAAACCAACGCAAATAGTGGTTGAATTACCAATGGAGGAGAATTACCCATGAATATAGCTGCAGCCGCACGTGAAGATTTAACTGTTTATATTGTTGATGATGATAATGCTGTATGTGATGCTATTGCAAGCCTTGTAGAGTGCGATAATTATGCAGTGCGTGTCTTCAATAATGCAGATGATTTTCTTAATTATTATAAGCCAAGTTATCGTGGCTGTTTGGTACTAGATGTTAGAATGCCTAATATCAGTGGTATCGAAGTACAGACTAGTTTACTAAAAAAATCCATAGATCTACCTATCATATTTATTAGTGCGCATAGCAATACCAGTGTTGCATCGCGTGTCATGAAAGCTGGTGCAGTTGAATTTCTAACTAAACCCTATGACCCACAGCAACTATTAGAGTCTATTCATGAAGCAATTAAGAAAGATAAGAAATGGCATTGTGAACGGCAATTATACGATGCTTATTTGAAAAATCTGATGAAACTATCTCCACGCGAGATATCGGTATTACAGCTCTTAATGACCGGTTTGACAAGTAAAGAGATAGGTAAAGAATTAAATATTTCATTTAATACGGTCGATGTACACCGAGCCAAAATTTTCAATAAATTACAAGTGACTACAATTGTTGAGCTCATTAGAAAGACATCAGACTTTCTACACACAGAAGAGCATATTAAAGAAAGATGTAGTTACTTTACTAGTCACCATGGGCTGCATGTGAGTGGTGATATTGCTATGCATTAATTACTATGTCATGCTGTGCTAGACAGTAGATGTTTGCTCATGATATTGGTAATAATACAATGTGTAGCTTACTAATTGTCATGCCAAGAGAGAGAAAATGGATTTACAAAAATTAATCGATAATTATTCTGAATCTTATTGTGCTATGTTAGAAGTAGCTTATGGTAATGGCATGATGTCAGAAGGTGGATCAGATGCAATCGAGTATATGCTTGCAGGATTAGATTTAAATCAAGCAAAAGTGATGGATGTTGGTTTTGGACTTGCGGGAGTGATGTTTTATTTAGCAAAGACTTATAATGTTGAATTGACAGGTCTTGAAATAAATCCTTGGTTAGTTAACGAGGCAAAACGTAGAACACCTGAAGAAGCAAAAAATAAAATCGATTTCTTAACTTATAATCCAATGCAGCTACTAGATTTCGATAGCAATAGTTTTGACATTATTTACAGTAAAGGCGTGCTAACCCATTTAGAAAATAAAAGGCCACTGTTTGCTGAATTACAGAGGATATTAAAGCCAGGTGGTTGTTTTGTGTTAAATGATTGGATATCACCAGTGCAAGGACAGTGGTGTAAAAAAATACAAACGCTTTCTGAACAAGAAGAATTAACGTTATATGCGGAAACTCACACCAATTATGAAAAACTATTAAGAGAAACGCGTTTCGAGAACATCGAACATGAAGAACAATCAGTTAGTTATGCACAGTATAATTGGGATATTGTAGAACATTTACGACAAAAACACATTGCTGATAATTTTACTCATCGGTTTAGTAAAGAAATTTTAAATGAATTTATTGATGGTTATTCACTTATTGCCAGTGCAATGGATGAAAAAGAATTGTTGGTTTATTTATATCGGGCTTATAAACCATTGTAGTTTAGTACGGCTAGCGTACTATGAGCACATAAAGTATAGAGGTTTTTATTATGAGACTTGAGGGAGAAGATGCATGCCGCAAATAGTATTAGAATGTTCAAGGAATATAGGTGAGTTTGACCATAAAGAATTCTTTTCAGGGATCCACACTATATTAACTAAAATTACGGTACTAGAAGCTTGTAAAAGTCGCGTTGTTCAGCATGCGCAGTATCATGTAGGTGATGGGCATGAAGATAATGCCTTTGCCTATCTGCGTATTGCGGTATTACCAGGCCGTGATAAAGAGACAAGAGAAGAGATAGGCAAGGCTTGCTTTAGCTATTTACAAGATTTTTTTACACCTATGATTGAGGATAAGCAGCTGGTTTGTAAGCCCACGGTAGAAATAGCAGAACTAGCGATTTATTTTAAGTAAGCTTGAGCTGCTTGATTTGTATATGTGAATGTATTGGTGAAGCTGTCGATCCGACTAGAAAAAAACTCTCTTGAGGCATACTAAGTAGAAAACAACAATGTGTAACCCCGTGATTGTTTCCTATTTGGAATGCTTGCGTGAACCAAGTTCGTACGACTGCACCCAAGGGGAAAATCGCGATTTTCTTCCTTGAGAATTCCCTATCGTTCAAGCTAACCCCAGCAAATGCCGGGATCTTCGCTTATCAATAGAATATGAGCATGTGCCTATTTACATAGTCCTGTTGGAATAGCGCATCCTTGTAGGCATCTCTGGCGTTTGATGGTGACGACGCTTAGCTCTGGTATGTTTCGCAGCACAGGCTTGCTCAGACTGCTTTTGAGCAAAACTGGTTCCCATATAGACAATATCTTGATATAGCTGATTAACCTGCCGCGGACGTAATGGATTATACACACTGAGTCCAGTAGTTTTGCGTTCAGCTGTTTTTGCAATAGAGAGTAACACTCTTTCCCAGTCAATATGCGAGCCTATCTTTTCTCTGTCTTGTGCAAAATTTATTATATCGAGTATAGTTTTCATGGTTGAAGATATTTTATTATTGACTAGCTTACCATTCATCTTCATAACAACATCAACACCACCGATATTAATATTCCAATCACAAGACATAATGACATCTTGCAACTTTCCAATAATATTTTTGGCGGCTAACTGTCTCGATTCGGAAATCTCTGCTGAGTTTTTTGCCATTAACTGAGCTTGCATCCCTATGACTTCATCTGCATGTTTCATTACCGTTCTAATTTTTCCTATGGTATCAACCTTGAAATCCACATCTTGAATATGATGCTTACTTAGCTTAGTTAAGAACTCATGCTCATTAAAACCAATATGTGCATTTTTATCATCATGATTAAGAAAGTCAATCATGCCATAAACATCAATATTGGTCGTTTCCAGTGTATATTGTGGTTTGCCAAAATGTTTAGATAAATTTTGTAATTCAGTAATAAGTGGTATATCAGCCTTCTCATTGTTATTTTCAACATGAAATTTACTCATAAGATGAATAAAATATTCTTTTGTATATTCATCCATATTTGCGAATTCAAATAACACTCTTTCAGATTTATAATCTTTACCTGAGAGTAGCTGATATATGTGAGGATAAGCCTTAGCAAATGCCGATTCATGTAATTTATTAACAAAGAAAATAGGGTTAGTATATTTATTTAAATTTTTGCTGACTGCTCGCTGGTTGCCAAGCTGTCTGGACATTCTCTGAACTTTACCATGGCTGGGTATTGCCTCACTTTGCAAAGAAGCGAAGTGATCGTCAAAGAAATTAAACTTACAAAACTTTTTAACCATATCTTTATAGTCAGGATTATCAGGGTCAAGAATATATTGTCGTTCATATTTTCCCTGATTATTCTTATATGTATAATAGCGGATCATGCGTGAGTCAGGTGCATCCGCCTTGTATTTTTTCTCTAATATTTCTCTTACTTTTTCAGCCTGCTCTTGCGTTTCAGGATATAATTCTCTAGGTAAGAATGTTCGAATAAGCGTGCGTGCAGATGTTAATGAATCTAAATGATCACAGTTTAAAGTAAAGAAGGCATAATTGGTTTTTTCTGGATCTTCTATGGTGACATGTTCTCTACTCAAAGGCTCAAAACCAATGAGTGATTCATCAGCGCCTAAAACTGAAATATATTTCCTTACATTATTCGGTATCGTTGTCATTCCTGGAATGTCAAAATTCCCAAGCCCGGGCACACCGTCGGCTGCTAGTATATCAACGGGTATCTCTTTTAAGGTTTTATCTTGTTTTAATTTATTTGCGACCAAATGTGTTGTAGCACCACCACGGCTAAAGCCAACAAGATTAATCTTATCGATGTTTTTGCCTTGCGCTTGTAAGTGGTTGACGATTTCAACCGCTGCATGGGCATTTTCTTTCATGCCATGACCAAGCGCTTGGCGTAGTTTGCGCTCATTCTTAGTTAATTCTATGGTGCCGCTAAGCATACGGCCATTTTTCGCTTGCGGATCGAACTTAACACTTGCGGGATCAGGGTGTTGCTCATCTGCAGGTGCTGCCGGACCGTCCATAAAGAAATATAACGGACCTTCGTTTTCATCAAAATTGTTTGGCTTTGTCGTGTTTGTACCAAGGTATAAAGCCATATCCTCCCAAGTCATACTGGTTGCTGATAAGATAATTGTTATTTCGCTCATGATAATTACTCGTATCTATTTTTTGTCATGGCTTATGGTATATCTTTAATATTAATTCAGTATTAACAAATGAGAAATAATGGCTATTTTTTGCTGATTTTTGCTAAATTTAAGCGTAATTGCGGTTGTTAGATGGATTCTTGCAGGAAAATAATGTCAAAAACTGCTAGAAATGCTTAAGGTAGTATTAAGAGATACTTAAAATTTTCGTAGTAGTTTTGTGTATGACAAAATATTTATATAAATTTTATAATCAACATAAAGTTTCAAGTAGGGTAGTTAGTTTACCAAGTCTCGGCTACATCCATGTAGCTTGCGCTATCATCCCTGATAGCGCTTTTTACTCGCCTTGGTAAACTAACTACCCTACTTGAAACAGCAAAATATGGTCATTATCTCAAGACAATATGAAATTTTGTCATACACAAAGCCACAATGAACTTTGGTGTGACTTCGTATTAGTCTTCCGCTATGTATAACACAGATGATCTAGAATGCTGTAGGCCAAATGACTTTGGTTGCTAGGGTAAATATGATGATGGTTATCATGGAGAGTACGGTTGTTAAGGAAACGACTGCGGCAATTTCCTTATTATAAGCTTGGTATTTTGACGCTATGACATAGAGCGTTTTTGCTGTGGGCACAGTGGCGAAGATGACTAGGGTGACGGCATATTTCGCTGATAGATGCATGAGTAGGGCAACAGCGATGGCGACCAGTGGTGCTAAAATTAAATTGAAAAAAGTGATGATACTTACATCAACTAAATTTCCAGATTTTTTGAAATCTGCCAATTCTAAACCCACAGCAAACAAAGCACAGGGTACAACAGATTCACCCAAATAATTAACAAACTTATTGATAAAATCGGGTAAGTGTATATTCATCAATGAAACAATAATGCCTAATGCAGTACCAATAATAATGGGATTTTTTATTGTTGTCATAATCGCATGTGATATTGCCTGTGAGAGTTGCGACGATTCAGTGCTATTCTGGTTTAACTCATTAATAAAGATTAAGCTAGGTACAAAGAAACATATAAATAAAATCACGGATATGGCGAGTGGGAAGGCAGCAAAATGACCAAAGAAGCCATAAACAATGGGATAACCAATAATCAGCGTGTTTGCCATAGAGGCGGCGTAGCCAGCAACTAATGAGACGAAACCGCTACGACGGAGTATAAATTTAAAAAACAAGGCGGTTATCGTTACAACGATAACGGTATAGAGGATATAGGCAATCCAATAGGGCCAATAAATTAATTGATGGATCGGATTTGACGATAGTGCGTAAAAAATGGCGGCAGGGATCGCTGCATAAAAGACGTACTGCATGAGTGCGCCAGAGATTTTTATATCTACTAATTTGCTATAGCCTAAAATCCAACCTGAGAATACAATCAACATTATGGGTACAATTGCATCGAGTAAAATATCCATATAGTACTCACACCAATCTAATTAGATACTAAGTTTATGATGTTAGCATGTCCTTTAGAATATAGGAAACTCAACATCCTTCATAATTGCAATTAATTCATTCTTATAGTGAATATCGAATTTCTTTTTAACATTATTTAGATAACTTTCCACTGTCCTCGAAGAGATGTCTAATTTTAGACCGATACATTTTGCTGTCATACCTTCTAACAACAGTGCGACACATTGATACTCTCTGCGATTCAAAATGACTTCTGAGTTACGATGATTCACCACAATGTGATCCGGTTCGAAGACAATTTTATTCTTTTGATCTCTCTCAATTAATTGTTTGAGGTCGAAATTATTATTAATCTTCTCATATTTGCTTGGTGCAATGGTTCCAATAATTTTATCACTTTGCTCTTGATAACATAATATAAAATTTTTCAATACATCAAGATTATTGATATACCAATTAATATTATGAGTATCATCAGGATTAGCACCAAAGTTAAATATTTCAAAATAGTCTGGTTTGCGATCTATCAAAGTTATTCCATTATCAATATCGAAATGCTGTTTGGCATTACGCACGATTTCATGATGGTCTATCGTATTCCAAAGTATTACATCATTATGTATGAGCTCTGGTAATTCTAGCAGTGTGTCACACAGATGTGCAGAATTTAAGAAATAAAATTCAAGCCAGTCAGATTCCGTAGCAAGGTGAATCATGCCTGTATCTATATATAACCGTGCAGAGCTAAAATTTTTGATACTGGTTGCATCAAAAAGAGGCTGGCAGATTTGCGTGACGCTGTCAGAGTGCGCGATTGACTGTTGTTGAGCCTTAATAAGTTGTGACATAGCTATGCTCCCCTAATAATTTTGTAGTAAAAGTTTTATTATTACTTTGCTAGCTACTACATTTACGTATAGCTTATTTTTAACAGTAGGTCAATAACTACCCATACCGTATTTTATACTGTATAGATATTTTTCTAGGTGTGTCTATGCTATGGAAGCGATGATTTACTCTTTAGAGGCTCTTGTATAGAGTTATCACAATGCCTGAAATTTTTATGCTTAACGGTGTTAGCACTGCTTAAGCGTAAATCTAGTGTATAGGGAAAGTCAGAGTTGATTTTTGCTGCTTGTATTTCTACAGGACCTGGCGTATGTCCCATGGATTCAAAACGTGATAAGCGCCGACCTTCTGCTTCATTTCCATTAATAGGTCGGGTTTCATAGTTCCTACCACCTGGGTGCCCTACATGATAGGTACATCCGCCAATAGAGCGTGCAAAATAGGTATCAATAATATCAAATACTAATGGTGCGTGTGCTGCAATCGTAGGGTGTAGGCTTGATGCTTGTTGCCATGCTTTATAGCGTACGCCACCAACATACACATCTTTTTCTGCCGTGGTTTTCAATGGAATAGTATAGCCATTACATGTAAGGATATAGCGGTCATTTGTTATTCCCGTTGCTTTGACTTGGAGCCGTTCCACCGATGTATCTACAGCACGGCTTACACCTGATGCTGTTACTTCTTCACCTAAAACAGGCCATGGTTCTAGCGCCATACGTAATTCTAAAGAGATAGCGTCAGCGTGTATACGACCATATACTGGAAAGCGAAAATCCATAAATGGTTCAAACCAATCATATTCAAAATCAAAGCCTGCATGATTTAAAAAATTAAGCACATCGTGAAAATCTTCTTGTATATAATGCGGTAACATGAATTTATCGTGTAATTGTGTTCCCCACGGAATAAGTTTGTGCTGATATGGTTGTTGCCAAAAGCACGCAACGAGCGCGCGCAATAACAAAGCCTGTAATAAATTCATTTGTGGGTGTGGTGTCATTTCAAAACCGCGCATTTCTAATAATCCTAAGCGTCCAGTTGTGCTTGCTGGATTATAGAGTTTATCAATGCAGAATTCCGCACGGTGCGTGTTTCCGGTTAAGTCTACTAGCAAATTTCTAAATAATCTATCTACCAACCAAGGCGGTGTTTCTTCATAGTCAGAAATTCTTTTGAATGCAATCTCTAATTCGTACAATGAATCGTGGCGTGCTTCGTCCACACGTGGCGCTTGGCTAGTAGGGCCAATATATTCAGAAGAAAATAAATAGGATAATGCCGGATGGTTTTGCCAAAAGCTTAATAAGCTACGTAACAAATCTGGACGTCGTAAGAAGGGGCTGTTTTCAACGGTCTCTGCTCCCATAACAATATGGTTACCACCGCCTGTGCCAACACGTCGCCCATCGAGTAAGAATTTCTCCGTAGTTAATTTAAGTTGGTGTGTCTCAGCGTAAACGCTATAAATGATATTTTTTAATTCTTGCCAATTATTAGCTGGTTGAATATTCACTTCTAATACACCGGGGTCGGGCGTAATGCTAAATTTTTGTATGCGTATGTCTGTTGGGGGATTGTATCCTTCTAGTACTATAGGCGTGTCTAATTGTTTAGCGACTGCTTCAATGGTGTGGATTAATATTAAAAAGTGTTCAATGAAAATAGTAGGGGGTAAAAATAAATGTATGGTTCCCTGACGGATTTCAACACAACAGGCACTGTGTATTAAGCCATTAGGATCCTTGGAAAATGCATCATCAGTTATTTGTTTTGTGAGTGAAAGCTGTTGCGTTAACTCAGCATAACTGGGCAGTGGATCAACCTGTTCTAGCGAATTTCTTTCAGCGATATATTCATTATCTTTCTCAGGTATATCTGGTAAGCTTTTCAAAGGTAACCGTAAACCGATAGGGGAATCACCAATGCCCAGCGTTAATGTTGATGTATTAAATTGCCAGCGATTACTAATCCAGCCTTGTCGTGTGGGTGAATAATGCAGTGGTAGTACATAGCCAGCAGGTTCATTGGGATCTTTGGCCAGGATTTTATTAATACGTTGGTATTCGCTATTATCTTGTTTATCTTTTTCTGCAAGTGTTTTTGGTAATTGTTGCTGTTTATGTAAGTAGTAGGCTCTGTCTTCAAAAGCAGGCAGTACATAAGCTGAAGGTATTCCAAGTTTTTGTGCTAAGGTTTTAAGGAATTGATGGCCAATCTCCAAAGTGTGAGCATGATCAACATCAGGATCTGCGAGTAAAGTCGGTTGCTGCCATAGTGGTTCAGCATCTTTACGCCAAAAACAGTGCATTGCCCAGCGTGGTAAGGTTTCACCTGGATACCATTTACCTTGTCCAATCTGTAGCAAACTATGATTAGAAAAATTATCTTTTAACTGCCAAAGTAATTTTTTGCCAAGTTGTTTTTTATCAGTACTCAGTGCGGCAAAATTCCAAGCATCATGGTCAGGATTTTCAGTAGAAACAAATGTAGGTTCACCGCCCATTGTCAGACAAATATCTGAACTGTTTAAGATAGCATCTACCTGTTGGCCGAGGTTATCGATGTGTTGCCATTGTTGCTCAGTATATGGCTTAGTCGCACGGCGATCCTCATGTAGCCGTGTAATCCTCATCTCATGGAGCATTGTGCTCTCACAGGGACCAAGTGCGCCGCTAATAGGAGCAGCACTGGCGGGGTTCGGGGTACAGCAGAGTGGAATATGCCCTTCACCAGCAAACAAGCCTGAAGTCGGATCCAGGCCTATCCAGCCAGCTCCAGGCAAATATACCTCAGTCCATGCATGTAAATCTGTAAAATCGCTCTCAGGGCCAGCATGGTCCTCTAAAGGCTGCACATCGGCTTTTAATTGGATCAAATAGCCTGAGGCAAAACGTGTTGCAATACCTAAGTGACGTAAGCCTTGGCATAATAACCACGCCATATCACGGCATGAGCCGCTACCTTTTTTCAGGGTAGATTCACATGTTTGGACCCCTTGTTCAAGACGTATACAATATTCTAATTGTTGATTTAAACTTTGGTTCACATAAACCAGAAAATCGATGATTGACTGTGTATCAGTTTTGATCGTTTGTAGCCATTCATTGAGCAATTGACCATGCTCTTTTATTTCTAAATAGGGTTGTAAGGCATCTTGTAATTCTGAACTATAGTGAAATGGAAAATTTTTAGCCTCTTCTTCGAGAAAGAAATCGAAGGGGTTGAATACTTTGACCTCTGTAACTAAATCTACTTCAACACGTAGTTGTTTAGTTTTTTCTGGGAAAACGACTCTAGCCAAATAATTACCAAAAGGGTCCTGTTGCCAGTTAATAAAGTGTTTTTCCGGAGTAATTTTTAATGAATAGGATTGGATGTGGGAGCGTGTGTGAGGTGCAGGGCGTAAACGGATAGTTTGTGGCCCAAGTTCGATCAGTTGGTCATATGAATATTCCGTTATATGGTGTAATGCAGTGGTAATTCCCATAGATAACCTATTTGTTTGCGTGTAAGAAGAATTCAGCTAACATTATCATGTAAGTATCATAGACGATAATTTGGCGATAGGGTAATCCATTGAGTGATATATTTGCATTAAGTTTCGATACACTGAGTTCACCATCTATACAATTAAGCCTAGGTGATGCATCACAGGGTAGCCATTCCTTAGGGTGGGGTTTTGGCTGGTATCCTGATGGTGACCAAGCGGCTATTGTTACCAAGGATCCCGTGGCACGTGCTACTAATGTAGCAACAGAAGCATTAGCAGAATGGCAGAATTTTCGTTCTACTGTGTTTGTATTTAAGGTTAGAGGTGCTGCAGATGGTTATACGCAAAATGAAATGCAGCCTTTTTCGCGCAGTTTTGCGGGCCGAGACTTATTGTTTATGCATAATGGTGATCTTGATAAAGCAAAGCTGAGTGTGTTGCATGCCAATAAGTCACGGTTTTTAGAGCCATTAAGTAGTACAGATTCAGAGTTAGCTTTTTGCTACTTATTGAGTATGATGCAATTGAGCGATGCACGCCAATTATCTGAAATACAGCCAGAGACATTATTAGGCTGGTTTGCTCAATTAGATCAAGTAGGTAATGCCGACGCAGTAATGACAGATGGTAGTACCGTGGTGTGTTATCATAGTATGCAGTCTGATGGTGAAATTTATTATCAACGAATAAAACCCTCTAGTGAGCATCACACCTATCAGTCTGAGGCAGCTACTATCCAGTTTAATGATCCACGTGACACATATCATACGCAATTAATTTTTAGTTCATCGCCATTGTCAGGAGACAATTGGCAAACAATGTATAAAGGACAAATATTAATAGCACGGCGTGGGAAAATTGTATGGAGTAATATGGCATATAAGCATGCTGCCTCAGATGTATCAACAATAGTACCCGCCCAGTTAACAGATGATAATAATGCAGATCCAGATACAAAGCTGCAGAACAGCCCTAATCATCACTACGCCAATATTCAACAATCAGCAGATTGGGTACCTACGTATAGAATGTTTGATGTCAACCATATTACTGAGTATACATATTCAGCACCCGTGGAACACAGTACACATATCTTTCGTTTACACCCTGCCGCTGATCATATTCAAGAAATTGTGAATGCAAGCGTTACTATTTCAGCACAAGGCGAAGAGATCCAATATGACGATGTATTTGGTAATCAAGCAATGCACTATAGTATTAATGCGCCTTATACAAAATTGACAATACAAAGTCAGTGTCGCATAAAAATATTTTCATGTCCTCCTGATGATCATAGTTTATCGCTGCGACGTACATCGATTCCACTAGTTTGGATGCCATGGCAGCGACAGATGATGCTAGCTTATCTTATGCCACCTGAATTGCCTGAGACCCAATTAAAAGAATTAATTGAATATGCGATGAGTTTTGTAGAAAGAAATGATTATCAATTATTACTGACTGTGGATGATATTAATCAAAGTATCTATCGTGACTATGATTATGTACAGGGTGAAACGTCACTGAATACAACAGCCTTCGAGGTATATTCAACACGCCACGGTGTGTGCCAAGATTTTGCAAATTTATTTATATGCTTAGCGAGATTATTAAATATTCCCGCCCGTTATCGTGTAGGTTACATATATACCGGTGCTGATTATGTAAATCAAATTCAGTCAGAAGCTTCACATGCATGGGTTGAAGTTTATTTACCCTATGTGGGTTGGCGTGGTTATGATCCAACTAATGGATGTGATGTACAACAAAACCATGTGCGAGTGGCTTGTGGGCGAAATTATCGTGATGCAACGCCGACCACTGGGACATTGTTTAAAGGTGGCGATGACGAAACATTAAGGGTTGATGTACAACTACAGGAAATTATTAGTTAGTCTAGATACAAACTTATCCAAGGAGAGGACATTGAATTTCGACCATTATCAAACTGATGGTTTTTACGATGAATTAATTGACGAGCATGGATATCCACGTCATGTTGCTGCAGCATTGATAGAAAAAATTAATAACCTTGCATTTAAAGAATTAAAACAACGCCAAAGAGCTGCAGAATTAATGTTGTATCAATTGGGTAATACCTTCAATGTTTATGGTAATAAAAAAGGACGAGAAAAAATTCTGCCTTTCGACATTATTCCACGTATTATTCCCGAGTCTCAGTGGCGACCAATAGAGGCTGGATTAAAACAGCGTATTGAAGCACTAAATTTGTTTATCGATGATATATACAATGAACAAAAAATATTAAAAGATAATATTATCCCCGCAGAGTTAATATTGTCTTCTGCTTGCTATTTGCAAGAGTGTAGGCAACTTAAGGTACCCAAGAATATATGGATCCATATTACTGGCACTGATTTGATCCGTGATGAGGCTGGCTGTTTTTATGTTTTAGAAGACAATTTGCGTTGTCCATCTGGTATTTCTTATGTGCTGGAAAATCGGGATATACAAAAGCGTATTTTCCCACAAACATTTGCTTCTATGCAGATACAGCCAGTGGCTGATTATGCAGATCATTTATATGACACCTTGTGTAATATTGCTACGACTACAGAGCGGCCTAATGTTATCGTTCTGACACCTGGTACTTTCAATTCAGCCTACTTTGAACATGCTTATTTAGCTCAGCAAATGGGTGTACCCTTAGCGCAAGGTAGTGATTTAGCTGTTATTGATGGTCATGTTATGTTACGTACAACTAAAGGCTTTGAAAAAGTTGATGTGATATATCGCCGTATCGATGATGATTTTCTTGATCCACAGGTCTTCAGAAAAGATTCGTTATTGGGTGTGCCTGGTATTATGGAGTGTTATCGTAAGGGAACAGTTGCACTTGCCAACGCACCAGGAACAGGGATTGCAGATGACAAGGCTATTTATGCCTATGTCCCTCAAATTATTAAATACTATTTAGATCAAGATCCAATTATCCCTAATGTTGAGACTTATATCTGCGAAGATGAGAAGCAAAGAGAATATGTATTGGCAAATCTAGGCGAACTTGTAGTCAAAAATGTAGGCTTATCCGGTGGCTATGGCATGTTGATTGGGCCAAAATCGTCAAAAGATGAGCGTAAAGTATTTGCGGAAAAAATTAAAGCACATCCACGTGAATATATTGCGCAGCCGGTAATCGCCTTGTCACGCTCGCCATGCTTAGTAAACAGTGGTATCGAGGGAAGGCATGTTGATATTCGACCTTACATTTTATATGGAAAATCACAATATGTATTACCAGGTGGCTTAACCCGTGTTGCAATGAGGAAAGGTTCCCTAGTAGTGAATTCCTCACAAGGTGGTGGTAGTAAAGATACTTGGATTGTGCGTGAACAAGAGAAGGGTGAACATTGTGCTTAGTCGAGTTGCAAATTCTGTTTACTGGATGAGTCGTTATTTAGAACGTGCGGATAATGTAGCTCGTTTTATTGATGTGAATATGCGACTGATGATGGAAATGGGTTATGAACGTGATAAAACTCAATGGCGACCTTTATTACAAGCATCCGGCGATGAGGACAGGTTCAGCCAACATTATACTGAGGCCAATGAAATCAATGTTATTCGCTTCCTCACTTTTGATAGAAAAAACCCGAACTCTATTATTTCCTGTATACAAAAAGCGAGGGAAAATGCTCGTACTGTCCGCGAAATCATTCTTGGTGAACAGTGGGAGATTATGAATGAATTATATTTATCTGTAGAGAAATATAGTCGTAAACGTCGTATTGATGATTACCAACCACTCTATGCTATGATCAAACGTGCCAATAATCTATATTTAGGATTTGCTGAGGATGCACTCTTTCATGATGAGGGTTGGCATTTTTCACGTATGGGCCGCATGCTTGAGCGTGCAGACAAAACAACACGTATACTTGATGTTAAATATTTTTTATTATTGCCGACCACTGAAATGGTGGATTCAGCCCATGATGCCGTCGAATGGGGGGCGGTGTTAAAATCAACGAATGCTTTCCAAATGTATCGACGCCAGTTTCATCGTGTCAATTATCGAGATGTAGCTGCATTCTTATTATTTAACGAAAAATTTCCACGGGCTGTAACATATTGCATTGATATGGCACTAGTTTCATTAGTCAATATTGTCAACTCTTTGAATGTTAATGTTCCAGCAATGACTGAGATGAACACACTATCGAATATGCTTAGAGATACAAATGTGGATAAGGTGCTGAGTAATGGTCTGCATGAGTTTGTAGATATATTTCAGTATAATCTTAATATTGTCGATGAGGCAATTAATGCTTCCTTCTTTGATAATCATAATATCTTATGATAAATAGACCTCACGCTCGCTTTTTTTATAGTGATAGTTGTTGCTGCAGGTAAGTATAAAATACACTCAATAAATTATTACAAGTAAGATCATAATGTTTATGTGATAAATGATTATTTCAAGATAAATTGACAATGATAAGTCGATGAAATGTTATGTGAAGCATCAGCTTGACATTCGAACTACAGGAACATCAATAAGTCTTGAGTTTGTATTTGTGATTTTAACTGCATTGTTTAGAATACTCCATAGATAAGGACAATATTCACTATCCATCATAGGGAAGCAGTTAACAAAATGGCTTATATTATCACTGATCGTATTTAGTTTATCTCTACTTAACATATCTATGAAGATGCGCATCACAGCAATTTTAAATTTAGTATCATCATCCTGAATTTTTTTAGTATCATCTAATATATTTACCCAATCTTGCAATGCTAGTATTAAGTTAATTCTTGCAAATGGTGTGGTTAATATTTCAGTTAATCTAACTGGCATTTCTAGGTTAATTTGGTTTTCCTCACATAGTTCAGAAATTGAAGTATCTGTACAATCTGGCTTCTTTGTAAGACTATCGATCAGGCGATCTATCATGGGAGTTTCAGTGCTTATTTCACCTTCGAGTAATGCCATTTTATATTCAACTAGTTTCTTCAAAATATATGCTTTAACTGTGGTATTATCTTGGGGTGAGGGAGCTTTATCCTTAGATGCGATAGGTAAATTTGTCTTACTGATAGTGTACGTGGAGAAAAGACGACAAAAATAGGTTAATTCAATGTCTGAAATTGGCTCTTCAGTTTCTTCAAGTTTTTGTTCAACCTGTTCGACCTGATTATTCCAAGGCATTTTAGGGCTTTTTTTACCCCAAGGATTAGCAATGCGAATAAATTTAACGCCTTTAGTATTATCTGCTTCACCTTCCCATACATCGAGAATAGCATATGCATGACCAGCATAGACGCCACCGAAACGTTTTATACTAGCGGAATAGTTGGCAGTGGAAGCAGTTGCTAGTTTGCCTGTTCGAACCGCTTGAAGTAATGTGTTGAAAATTTTGTCATGATAATCATTATATCGGCCTAACTGAGTATTATCATCTACCATACTTCGTGATTGTGCTAAAAATATATTAGTAAATAATAATCCATAATCCCCTTGCAATAGGTTTGCTAATTTACACAGTTGTCTTTGCATATCTTCAGTATGTATAACTTCTCCAAACGATACTTTGGTATCATCTGTAAAAATTTTTAATTCTCTGTGAAAAGCTAATAACTGATTAAATAAAGTATCTAAGTGATCCTTATTATAATTGCTCACAGAATCATGTGCATATTCATCAAACATGCGTCGAACACTGGCTAATATTGCAGTTTTAGTTTCACCTGGCTCCTCAGGGATCACATCTAGAAGGGTCAGTAGTCCTGCATCATCAAGTATTTTTTCAATATGCTGTAGTACTGTGCCTCGAAAAGGCTGGGCAGAGTGATGCTGAGCATCACACCCCGTAATAATTTTCATCGCTAATTTTGGTAATCCACCTTTACCATAAATATGCCTGAAAGAAGGGAAGCCTCGCTCCCCGTTACTGAGCTGCGCATACATTGCATATGCTTGTTCAATAATATGATAGCAACGCAAATGATGCTGGTCATATGAGTACCCATTAATGCTATAGTAGCAATTGGGTATGCGTATATATACAGGCTCACCCGTGGTGGGACTAAATAAACGTACAATAGTATGGTCACCTCTTTGTTTCATCATGCCTTCAATAAAGTCAGCCCCATGAGGTTGTTGTAAAATACTTTGCAAAACACTTAATAAAAAACAATCACCAAATTGATATTGTTTAATATCTAGCAAGCATGGTTTAGAGGTAAAAATATCTTCAGCAAAAGGAATATATTTTTCTCCACTAATTATTAGCTTTCCAGAATTTAGAATCCCTGTCGCTAATAAGTCAATACCATGCCCTGATTCTGGAAGTTCATCATTCATTTGTTCCTTTGTAGGGACATAAAAGCCCACTTCTGGTGTACGTTTACCAATATTGCGTATCAGTACATCGATATCTTTTGTAAGAGTACAAGTAAAAGTTGTATCATAAGGTGATTTTGCTATTTTAATATCGTTCTCACTGAGAAATTTGGTCCAGCGATCTACTTGAAGTACAAGAGATTTAGAATAAGTAAATCGAGAACCTGCTACTAATTTTCGCTCAACAGCAAGCTGGATGCTCTGAATTTCAGCATCTTCTGGCACTACTAATGTTCCATGTGGGTTATGCTCCTTGTATGTGTGTTGCCTAACAGAAGCAAAAAACATAATGACTACCCATAAAATGAAAGCACATTATAACGAGGAAATGTTAATAAATTATTAACAAATGGAAAAATACTCTTAGATGTAATGAATGCCTTAGACTTTGTTAACTATCCGATTAAATGGTGGGATCTTTCATATGGCGACCGATATTGGGCTTATCATAAAGAAGAATCTATAGCTATTTACGGCGGCGTTGAAGATTTAATCAAGTAAACTTAAGAATTCTTATTCTTAAACCAAGCAATTGCTTTTTTTTCAAGCTCTTTTACGTATTGATCTTTTCCAGAAAGATATGCCTGCCTATCATTATGATATTTTTCAGCTAACTGGGTTTTTAATTCACCATATTCCTTTGCTATATCAGAATGTGCTATTAGGTAATCACGAAAATACAGATGCCGGATAATTTCTTGATTATCAGATTGGAATACATGAATGTGATGGGTACGTTTTTCTTTGCCTTTAATAAACAAACGCCGTCCCTTGATGGCATAGTCTCCCAAAGCAGCATAACCTTGTGCTTGCAACTGCGGATTAAGTTGGTCAACAGAGAAAATATCTTTAACTTCAATTAATATATCGATAGTAGGCTTAGCAGCTAAATTAGGTACGGCTGTGCTACCAATATGATGTGCCTTTAAAAAATTCTCCGAGAATATTGGTTTGATGAGCTCAATTTCTTGCTCATAATAAACTGGCCATTTTCGATCATAGGGTATTACTTCTATTATTTGCTGCTCCATTATGGTTTTTTGACTCACTATCGTATCTCTTGGTTATTGATTCAATAATTAAAACATTTTAAAGTTGGCATTTAACCAAATAATTGGAAAAATGCCAACCATTTCAATAACTAATCTGCACTATTCAAATTAAAAGTCTCTGATTGCATTAAGATGTTAATATATAATGCTATACAGCATTTAGATATATTAATGGAGTAAAAAAATACTTAGGCTTTGTACAACCTTAATAAACAACTAACAAATACTTATTTATACTTGATCTACCATGCTGCTGTTTTATGGGGATCGTGAGTACCATGCAGCTTTGCTCTTTCGTGTATTAGTGTGCCTACCACTTGATCAGCGCATTTTAAACTTTTATTATCGTTGTCTTCCATATATTCCTCAGTAAATAATACATTATTGTGTGTATTTGTTATTTTTATTTAGTGAAACTAAGCCAATATAGTTTAACGAATTTAATAAAATATATTCACGTTAAAAAATTCCGTAGTTTGATTCTACGGATAAATAATGGCGAACTATTACAAGCCTTACATGCAAGAAATCAAAACGTTATGATACTTCATAGTCGCTATTCATCTTAACCGCCGCCTCACGACTAATCCGCTATTCCAGCTATAGTGAATATAAGCTACTAATCTCCACTGAAAGGCGATTTTAAATTAAATAATAAGTTGAATTTAAACGTCTGAACGTGTATTTTGTATATTAATTTAACTAATGCTTGATTTTATATATTTTATTAAGAATTTAATATCTCTTTTTATACTCAGAGCATTTTTGGTGGCTCATGGGCGTCTTTTACCTAAACTGGTGACTAAAATATGGCAATCCTTAGGATATGACGACGAACCAAAATATCAAAATTTTCTAAGTTTGCCGAAGCGCTCAATCAACACGCAAATCAGAATAGTTTTTCAGCCAATTCAATATAGGGATATTATTAAATGTCTACCACATACGACCAAGTAGCTATGAAGTTTGAACAACCCTCACTCAAACTCAAAATTAGTAGCTTATACTTAGCTTGTTTTACCACAGCAACTGCCTATGGTTTTATTTACCTATTGCCGCTGCTTGTCTTGTACCTTGGAGGGCAGATTACCCAAGTTGGTTTGTTTTTATCTATTGCTGGGTGCTTTAATACTGAGACATTTTAATGTAGAAGTGTTTGTGATAGTACTGCGATGCATTTGCACCGTCGATGGCCTGATTGCCTTGTCTTGTACCATAAGAAATAAGCACAGTCACTAATGGAATAAAACATGGAAAAACATCATTCTTGTTTTAGATAACCCATGACCATTATACGATATCTCATCATTGATTTACCAATAGGGCGATGATATGCTCATGATAAATGCAATCAACAATTATAGGCTTGTCATGGGAAGTAATGAGGACTTACATTATCTTAGTGCCACTAACTTAGTGGCTGCATTAGCAGCTAAAAAAGTCTCTTCAGTTGAATTAGTAGAAAAAGCCATCGTTCGTATTGAACATTTTGATAAAAAAATTAATGCAGTTGTTGTCAAGAATTTTGAGCAAGCATTAATATCAGCAAAAGCTGCGGACAAAGCTATTTCACAACATCAGCGATTACCATTATTGGGATTGCCCATAACAATTAAAGAATCATTTAATCTCTCAGGATTACCAACCACCTGGGGTGATCCTCAATATAAAAATTGGTGTCCAGATGCAGATGCTTTAGCGATTACACGTTTGAAAAATGCTGGTGCAATTATTATAGGTAAAACTAATGTTCCTTTGATGTTACAGGATTGGCAAACATTTAATGATATTTACGGTACGACTAATAACCCTTGGGATTTAGACTATACGCCAGGAGGGTCATCGGGTGGTTCAGCTGCTGCACTGGCTGCTGGGTTTACCTCACTAGAGCTTGGTTCAGATTTTGCAGGCTCTATACGTGTCCCTGCCAATTATTGTGGCGTATTTGGCCATAAACCAAGCATCGACTTAATTCCTATGCGAGGAGCTAGTCCGCCAACCAGCTCACCAACACCAAATCCCTTAGTAGACCTTATCGTAGCTGGCCCTATGGCAAGAACAGCTGCTGACCTCGCGCTAGCATTAGATGTGCTGGCCGGACCTGATGAATTGTGGGATGGGAGAGGGTATAAGCTCGCCTTACCACCGTCTCGACACAAAAAACTTAATCAATTTAAAGTGCTTATTTTGAATCATCATCCACTTTGCCCAACCTCTGAAATTGTTAGTAATGCGATTAATAACTTAACTGAACAGCTTATTAAATCAGGTGTGGCTGTTTCTCAAAATGCTGCAGATATACCAGACCTTGCAGATATTACCCGGACGTATATAGCATTATTTACGGGGTTTGTCGGTAGTAATATACCAGAAGAAGTCTATCAAGGATTTAAAATAGATATAAGTAATTTAGACCCTGATGATTTGAGTATTTCTGCATGTATTGCGCGTGGCTGTACATCGACCCACCGTGATTGGCTTGCTACTATGCGTCATCGTGATAAATTGCGTCGACAATTTAGAGCGCTTTTTAAAGAATTCGATACTATTATATGTCCAGTCATGCCAACACCGGCATTTACTCATGATCATTCAGATCAAAAGAAAAGACTAATTCAAATTGATGGTTCACCATTTCCTTATAATGTTCAATTTTCATGGGCAAGTCTTGCAACTTGTTTTGGTTTACCATCGACAGTCGTACCTATTGATTATAACAACCACTTGCCAATTGGAGTCCAAGTAATCGGAGATTATCTAGAAGATTACACAACGATTCAATTTGCTAACTTGCTCGAGCAAGAATTAGGGGGATTTGTGATACCGCCATTATTGAGATCGTAGATGAAGCCTAATTGTCAGTTTGAAGAAAATATATCTAGTTAAATGGGGTTCTGTGACATAATGACAGCCCAAAGAGAATTTTATTGTAGTACTTTAATATGAGCAGTACTAGCTGACTTAAGCTATTGTAATGAGGAATGTGCCTGCTAGGGTATTAGGTCAAATCTATAAAAGCGTCAATTGCTAAGGTTAACCCTGGATTAGCAGTTTCATTGCGCGAAAAGTTTATACCCCACTAATTTTGAACAGACATAACTGAACCACCATCAATCCGTAAATTACTACCTGTAATCCACCTTGCTTTCTCTGAACATAGATAGCAAATCATATTGGCAACATCATCAGTACTACCAAGAGCATGTTTTCCCATAACATTACGACAATACTGCGCTGCAAATGCTTCACGAGATATGCCTGCTGCTTGGGCTCCAGCATCAAATGCAGGTGTTGGAATAACGCCAGGAGAAATACTATATTATATTACAAATAATTTTTGTAATATAACAAATCACTAGTCGAAAGTACAGTAACAAAAAGCTATTTCAATTACAAAATTTACTATGATGACCTTATAGCTGTTGCAAATTTTTCAGATGCTAAAGTTAGCGATTGGTATGCTATATTGCCTACGAAAGGAAAAATATAAGGTATTGCAATGGGAATAATTGAAAGAACTAGCCTAGAGTGTATCTTATACTGAATATAAATAACGTGGAGTCATATAATCGTGGGGCAGATAACTCATGACTAGTTACTTTTGAACTTAGTACATTATACGCAATATGCTATTAAGTTAAATGACTAAAGACTACACAAAATCTAAGCAAATATTCCCCCGCGAGGACATAATAAACATTATTATGTTTAAAAAACTTATCAATACCATGCTAATATTATTTGGCATTTATTTTTTTATTTTTGCTCTAATGAAGTATATATAAGAGGATTCATGGATGAAAAACTTTATTTCGCATATTGACCATATCGTCATGACTTGCACCAATGTGCAAAAAACAGCTGAATTCTATCATCAAGTTTTAGGATTAGATGTTATTACATTTGGCGAAAATAATGCGCGTTATGCACTACAATTTGGTAATCAAAAAGTTAATCTTCATCAATATGGTAGTGAAATTAAGCCGCATGCTGACTCACCAACACCCGGCTCAATTGATATTTGTTTAATCACTGAAACACCGCTGAATGATATGGTCACGCATTTAACTAACCATGGTATCAATATAGAATCAGGCCCCGTATCACGAACGGGCGCTGTAGGCAAAATAACATCAATCTACTTCAGAGATTTGGATAATAATCTGATTGAAGTTTCAAATTACTGATTCAATAATCATATGTAATTTATAAAAATAATTTCTTAGACTCAGTCTTAGATTCGATCATCAAATGCAGTACACCCGTGATTATTCCAGTAATCACGGGCTATCCTCTCAGGCGAATGTCCTATAAGCCCCAGCAATAACTGGATAACCCCCAATTGTACCTATATATGGACTAGCGTAGACAGTTTGTAATGCTTCACCTAACGTATTTACTTTTGCAATAGGCTTTCATTCGTCTATCACTCATTAACTAATCTTGAATGATTTCATTTAGTTTGACGACTATAAATAATTTGTAATACAGTAAATCATCAAGTTTTACATTGATAATCCAGCCTAAAAATTTATTTAACTGCATTATACAAGTATTATATGAGTCAATGTTATTTATGTCAGTATTAAGATACACTCTAAGTTAGGGCTGCAGCTATCATCACTACTTTGGAGAATTTATACAGCAAATGTTCCGTAAAACGATTGTGAAAAGATTAACTAATAAGGAGTTAGGATCGTGCCAGATTTGACAGAAATATTGCGCATCAAATATCCAATTATTTCTGCGCCAATGGCGGTAATTGCAGGAGCTAGCTTAGCTTGTGCTGTGACAAAAGCCGGTGGTTTGGGCATGATTGGTGGCGGTTATTGTGACAAAAGTTGGATCAAACAGCAGCTTGATTTGGCAGCGGATGGCCAATTCGGTATAGGTTTTATTACTTGGCGTTTGCAACAGTTCCCGGAAGTACTCACCCTATCATTACGCTATAATCCTAGGGCTATTATGCTATCTTTTGGAGATATTTCACCGTTCGTTAGCACCATCAAAAATGCTGGTGTGCCACTGATTTGCCAAATACAAACTTTGGAGCAAGCGATTGAGGTTAAAGAGCAAGGAGCGGATATTATTGTGGTACAAGGCACAGAAGCTGGTGGACATGGTGCTGCGGAGCCGTTGTTACCTTTATTACTGGCAGTATTAAATGCAATAGATGACATTCCCGTGGTTGCTGCCGGAGGTTTAATTGATGGACAAGATATTCGCAAGGTCATGTCTTTTGGTGCACAAGGTGTTTTAATGGGCACTCGATTTTATGCTTCTGAAGAGTCTGCAGGCACAAAGGAACAAAAGCAACATATCGTAGAAGCGTTAAGTGAACAAACTGTACGAACGCGTGTATTTGACTATGCACGTGGATATAACTGGCCTCAACCTTACACGGGTAGAGCATTAAAAAATGCTTTTTACCAAAAGTGGCATGGACAGACTGATATGTTTAATAAAATAACTACAACTGAGAAAGAAGCCTATACTAAAGCTGTAAAATGCAATGATTTTGATATGGCAGGAATCTTTGTAGGAGCAGGTGTTGGGCGAATCAAAGAGATTACTCCAGTGGCAAAAATTATGAAAGAAATCTGTGCTCAGGCAGGATTTTAAAATCTGAATTTTGGTATGCATAGCATCACCACACCTAGTAGCATTAAAGTACTTCTGTCTCCACATCTAAATTTATTTTAGCCGAGAACAAAAGCTTAAGCGCTTAAAAGAAGTAACTGCATAGCATTTCATTATTGATTATACGATATAAACCAAATGTAATACGCTTTATATTTCTAAGGCTAACTTTTCTAAGAACCCTATTAATAACACTACAATATCGATAATTATTGTACTTTTCCCTGACATTATCTATCTCATCCGCGCTACAGACAAGCACGTTAATCTTAGCTTTATTTCTGGCATAGAGACGACAAATACATCAGATTTAGACCCTTTTGCACCATTGACTTCTGCCTACCGATAGGTAGAATATACGGTAAAAATTTACTTATTAATAACATAATAAAAATAATTGCAAAGATATAGCCCCCCTTAGTATAGAGGCTCTGTTTTTATAAGGCACCAATCAAATTACTTGCTTGCTTTTCACAACAAGTTATCCAACCACGAGAACATAAAATATTTTATTTATTAACAAAAAGGTAAAATAAATGCATACTAGAAAAATTCTTCTGAATACAAGGTTATTCTGGTCTAGCAAAACCTCACAACAGCATTTAAACCGGCAAATTAGTACTGGTTTAAAGGATCCGAAGGATAATCAATGTCGCACCCTGATGAAAGTAAACACAATTTCTACCTTTCCTTTCTTTCATAGCCGAGCAAAATTTTCAAGTACGACTACGACACCTAGTTCTGCTTTAAGCAAAAATAGCAACACTGTTGCTTATAGCCCCATGCTTTCTACTGCACTAATGGGGCTTTCTACTGTATTCATGGGACTCTTATCAATGGTGATATACGAGTTGTACCAAGATTATAAGAAAAGGTCTATCGCAAGTGATAAATGTAAAAAAAGTGAAGACTTAATAGATCAAGGTCAATTACACGAGGCCTTGATTTTGTTACTACAATCATATGAGATCCGCGAAGAAAACCGCTCTGCGCTAACATCGCTTGCAAAAGTAGAATCTGAACTTGGTTTATATAGTAATGCTCTTGACCATGTTAGAAAAGCAATGATATTGCACGATAATAAGGAAGAAGATGATGATACAGCAGAGTATATTCTGGCTAAAATCTACCTAGAATCTGGCGATTTAAATAAAGCTTATTTATATTGTAAACGTGTAATCAAAACAATAGAAAAGCACGAACTAAGTGATAATGAAAAAATAGAATCACAAGTTAAAGCTTACTCACTTTTAGGTTATATTGAGTTGTTAAAGTACGAATTTAGTAATTCTTGCGAAAGCTTTGTAAAAGCAGATAAATACTTGAAGATGCTTGAGGCCGATAAAAATGCTAGCGACGACTATTCGCGACTAGAGAGCGAATATAGCTTATATAAAGCATTTTTATTAAGAGAACTTAGAGAGTATGAAGAGGCCGATGAATTGCTTGATATAACAATCAATTATTACAAAAATAACGGCTTTGACAGGCATCCTAATCTTGCAACTGCCTATTATATGAAAGGATTAATTACTAGAGATAAAGTTGAAACTTATCCTATAGCAACTGATATGACATTAGCAGAGAGAGATATCTCTTTCGAACATAATGAGACCAAACTAAAATCAGCAGAAAATTATTTAAACCTTGCGATAGGGATTGATGAGAAAATTTTTCATTGTCCACACCCTAATACTGCAGTTAAGATAAACGTATTAGGTTTAATCTTTCGCTCATTCGCAAATGCATATGCTAAAAAAGGTGACGAAACCAAAAAAAGGGTATTTTTACAAAAATCGCTTGCATGTTTTAAGAGAGCTTTAGAAATGGATATAGGCTGTTTTGGTGCAGCAAATGTTAATCACAATCGAACGTTAATGTATCTTAATCTGGGCCGATCTTTGAGAGAAAATGGTCACGAAGAAGAAGCACTAGAAGTCTTAGAAAAAGTAGCTAACATCTGTGAACAGTTCTATGTCCGCAAAAAAGATAATAAAGTCACCGGTTTCGCAATGGCTGCCGTTATATATACTAATATTGGTTGTATTTATCTGGAAAAGATGAGGAACAAAGAGGTCGCATTATACTATTTTAAAAAGGTATTGAATATGAATATAGAGGCACTTACTGCGCTAAATACGGAAATTAGTGATGACCGCAAAAAAACGTTTTCAAAATATCAGGAAAGAATCAGAAGCGATAATGAGAAACTGAAAGAAAAAATCAATGTAGTTGAAAGCGAGGAACGTTCCTTCTGTTGTGTCATGTGATATACGATTCCTAGTAACTTCTGAGGTTAGAATGAAAGACTCAATAATACAACTTAAATTTTTTGGATCTTCCTGATCAATACTCTGAAGCAGGTTTAGAGAATAGTATCCTGACTAACATAGTTAAATTTCTAAATAAGCAATTAACAATTGCATTAAGCCAATTACCATAAAAATTAGGATTACTAAGACTCATTCCACAATATGCAGAATGATGATTATTTCGATTGATATTATTATTCTCTGGCCATAAAAGCGGCTTAATCTGGTATTTTCTGATTATTTAATAGTTTATTTACGCTGACATGAATTCTAGATGCTGCATTATATCAGATATGATCGTGCTTATAAAAAGCACACCGTATTTTTTACTAATGACTTCCTGTAAATCGCCTCCATACTTAACGTAACAAAAATAATTTTTTACAGGAAGCAGGAATGAAAACAGCATTAATAGTGACGATTCATAATCGAGTTCATATTCGATTGAAGTTTCAACAGCAATGGCAAGCTGAATTTGCTTGTTTGGATATGGTTAACAATCTTGGAGAATATGCTAGTAGTCAATATTTTGCTTATCCCTATAGCAGATATATCAACATTATTTAGCTGACAACAGCCGGTATTGCGTAGCTAGAGACAAGATAGTTTCACCCGCTTGGCTGATTAAGCGCGAGTATGATGTTGTCAGAGCGATTACTAGAAATCTGGTTGCGCTATGGATTTTCATTTAAAAGAGGAATTATTATGAATAATATCAATGCATTCGCACTAAGTCATGATGAAAAAATAATTTTTGCCGGCACATTGCTGGGTGAAATTTGGTTGATCGATGTTGATGAATTTAAAATACAATCACGCGTTGGTGCAAGTTATGGTGCGATTAATGCTGTTGCTATGCACCCTAGCAAGCCTTATGTGGCCGTGCATTGTGAAGACAACTGGTTGATAATTTATAAGTATGATAAAGATAATAATAAATTAAACTGCTTGCATACAATTCGTAGCAGAAACATTAAACCAGAGGACGACCCTTATGTGGTTTTGCCATCCACATCTCAATGTTTATGTTTTCATTCAGAGAAATTACGCATTGCCGGGCATGGTGGAACAACAGCACTATTTGAACTAGAGTTTGACGATGAAAGCTATAACATAATTCATACTAGCCGATTGCATGGCGCATATGATGTCATCACAGCTCGCTATCATGATAGCAGTAATAAATTATTGTCTGGAGCAAGTAACGGTGAAATTGTGTTATCAGAAAATGGTAAAATAATAAAATCATGGCAACAAGAAGCCATTGAAAACCAAAAAACCGTACACTGGTTCGAACCATATGGTGATAACACCTATATTTGTGCCAGTGATACAGGTCGGCTTATTTACTTGGATATCGATAATGGTACAGAACTATGTCCTTGGTTTGCCAGAGATCATATGGAACATGTTACAGTCAACGCAGCATCTAAGAAAATTTATGCAAGCAGTTTTGATAGAAATGTACATGAGATTTCACCAACAGATTTTGATGTTAATAATGTAGCCTGGGCTGCACCGTTTAAGTTACGTTGGATAAAGTCACTCAGTGATCAGCCGCATATTCTTATTGTGCAATGCCGTAATGGTGGTCTGTATAAAGTTGATATTTCAGTGCCTAAAGGAAGAGTCTTAGCAGTCATTAAAAATACTCCAGACGCATTATGGTCAGGGGTAGTTCACCAGCAGTCTGTTGTTATCGCAGGAGAAGGCGATTATTATTTTCGATACACAGCCAATGATAAGGATCTATTCACCAATCAACTAAAATTCTCAGTCGAACGTTTTAACATCCCCGGTGATCCAGAAACATATACAAAACGTATTGCTGTTTCACCAGGCGAAACATATATCACTTTTGCACGCACGGATGGTGAGTTAATCGTAGTCAGTCAAGATAAATTTAAGAAAAAAATAGATCTGGGTTCGGCTGTACGAGATATTTGCTTTGCCGAACAGGAAAATATTATTTATGCCGCTACTGAAAGTGGTCATGTTTACGCCGTTGATATCGAATCAGGAAAATATGAATCGTTATATCATTCTAAGTCACCAATCTGGGCACTTGCCTATAACCCGACACATAAACTAGTTGCCTTTGCGCATCGATTTAATCGCATTTATTTTATCGATACGAAAGATAACACGCTAGCTACTCAGTATCATGCTGATCTGAGAGAGTATGAAGGCCTTGCGAGTAAATTTATCAAGCGAATTCGCTGGTCTAGTACCAATAATTTATTTATAGGTTATGGCGGTGGTGTCGCCAAATATGATTTACGTACAAACAAATCGGAGAACTATTTACCTGAATTACTACCCAATACTGTTGAAGACTTTTCTTGGGATGGTAAACAACGTTATTTTATCGCTGTCAATTATTCAAGACAGTTATTTTTGTGTGAGTTTACCACTGGTGAAATTATCAGTGTATTTGATGATTACTCTGATTATACCAAGGGTATTCTCATGCTAGACAACTTAAGCAATGATCCATCACATGCTGCCGATCTTATTACCTTCGGTCGTTATCAACATCCTCGCTACAACCGAATTAATAATGACCGGATCATTAATGTTGGTGATATTAACTAAAGAAGGAGGTGTACCATGAAACCAGTAGTTGCAGCTTAAAAGAGAGTATTTAAATATTGTTGTATAATTTAATTGGTTAGATAACCAAACTAAAAGCCATACATATGGCTTAATTCGATAAATTGCTATAACTGCCGTTGTTTCAACACTGTGGTGGAGAAACCGGCAGTATAGCCATAGGAGATAACATAGTGAACAATATAAAGTACTCAATAATCTCGGTAAATAAAAGACCTAACCTACAATCTATTATTGTGAGACAGTATATCATTGCTTCATATAAAATCGCATTGAAATCCGCAAAAAATCAATCCAATCAACTGAACACCAGCTCTTTTTATGGGGCGCCATAATGATTGCTTATTACAGATTCTATCAAGGCTTTAGCACAGAAATTTGGAGCATGACCCTGGTAACCTTATTTAATGCCATAGGCTATGTCGTTATGATTTTTTTACCATTTTTCTTGCATGATCAGCTACAGTTCCCAGCAAAAGATATTGCGATTTTTATTAGTTGCTACAGCTTAGTTTATGCTATTGGCACCTACATAGGTGGAAAATTAAATGATTATTTTTCCCCAACATCGATCATGTTAAGCTCGTTATTGCTCAGAAGTCTTGCTGGTATCGCCCTATTTTTCAGTTATTCTAGTTTATTTATTTTAACAATTTTATTAGTTATGGGGTTAGCTGACGGTACCTTTCGGCCGGCCTCAAATATAAAATTAATGAACGCCTGTGATGAAGATGATCGCGCCAGAGTAAATGGTTTGTATCGCACCGCAATTAATATTGGTCTCGGCTTAGCCGCTGCAGCAGGTATTTTAATTCACCAAGTTGGGTATCATTGGGTATTTTTACTGACTGCTATAATTAATTTAATAGCCATGGCAATCATATTTTATATGCCAGCATCACAAGATAAACCATCACCAAACCAACCTGAGAAAACAAAAATAAAACCCAGCATTTTTCAAGATAAGATTTTTTTGCTATTGTGTTTAATAGTGATCATCAATAATATTTCTTATGGCCAGCTCGGGTCGATGTTCCCAGTTTATTTGCAAACTGAATTTGCAATTACTCCACAAATATATGGGTATCTATTAATGTTAAATACTGGCATGGTTATCTTGCTTCAAGTACCTTTACTATCTTTGTTAAAAAATTTCAATCAATATCGCGTTGCAATGCTCGGATGCTTTTTACTTGGTGGTGGTATGTCGGTGTTATTGTTAGGCGACTCAATATTCTGGGTAATTTTATCAATCATTACTTGGACTACTGGCCAGATACTCGCATTAACCACGTTATTTGCCATCGTCTTTAATCGAACCAACAAATCCAATCGTGGCAATTACGTGGGTATTTATTATTTAGTCATAGCATTAACGGGTATTATTGCTCCCTTAATCGGTGGCTGGCTTTATCAATTCCAAAATGGCCAACTGCTATGGCTAGCCTGCTTAGCCCTAGGTGCCACTAACGTCCTTTTACTTCTCCTGTGTCAGAGAAAAGTGTCTTGCATTATTTCAAAATGAAGCGAGGCCATAGCTTTTAACTCAATCGCCCGCTAAAACTCTTGTCGGTGGGCTGAGTGTGGCGGTTCAGACATCTGTTTATTCTCAGGGGCTCTTACAGTTGGTGGAGATGGTGATCTAGTAAAGTGGAAAGATGTTGTTACCATACCCTGCCTTTTGTAAAAACGATGAGCTTTTTTGCGTTGCAGGCCTGAGTCTAAAGTCATTGCTACGCAATTGAGTAATTTTACCTGGTTTTTGAGGTAACGCATCATTTGATCGCCATAAGACATAGATCGTTGCTCATGGTCAGTAACCAAATCATTCACGTAGAGTTCTGCGTTACCAGATCTGAATAAAGTGTGCTGTACTCTATAACCTGCCACTGTCATACACTGATCATCCTTGTATAATGCAACTAGACGATAGCCGTCTTGCATGCATATGCGTACTTGTTCCAAATAGCTAGCCTTTACTAATGTAGGTCGTAGTTGCTGCATGACAGCAAACGTTGACAAAATTTCCTCATCAGTAAGGCATTCTTTTATTGTGATACTCATTGTTTTATCCTCTGCTATTATTTTTTCTCACAGTTCGAGACAAGGCTATCAGACCATCAGCAAGACAAATAATGAGTAGCAATAATATAAATATTTTTATATCGAAATGTCTTAATACTAGAGCGCCTAATAGCGGGAAAAAGTAAACGCCTATAAAATAACTCTGGGTAAAGTATGCAATTACTTGTTTGCGTAATATTGGGTCAGTTACATTAATTGCGTAGGTTTTAATTAATGGATATACCAGACCATAGCTAATACCAAGAGCAATTGCACTGATACTATATATGATAGGATGACCATTATTGAACAGCATGCATAATAATCCAGTTCCCATTAATAGTAATAAATAAGGTGTTGACTTGAACGGATTATCTTTTGTTAAAATGCCACCAAAGAGAAAGCGAGATATAATGACCGAAACAATATAACTTGTATAGTAAATTGAAAAGTTTAAATGTCTTTCTGCTGCATATATAGTTTGAAAATTCATCATTGAACTAAATATACAAGCACCTAAAAAGACCATGATTAGTGGGTATTTAGCTTCACTCTTCATAATCTGCAGTAAGAAGGGAGATGTTTTTGAGGTCAATTCCGTCGAATTATTTTGTGACGTATTTTCCCACCAATGACGCTGTAAATAGAAGAGTATGATTGCTATGGTGGCAAAAATAATAGGCAAAATAAATAGTATGTGTATAGAAACATGTTGTTGTAACATCCCACTCATGGCGGGCCCTGCCCCTGTGCCTAATACAACAAATGCAGCAATATTACTGATATATTTCCCACGCTGATTATCGGTTATAGTTGAATTTAGAATCATTGGCGAGGCAGCATAATATAAGCTCCAGCCCAAGCCAATGAATACAGCAGCAGAATAAAAAAAGTATGATACATGCGTAGCACAGTTCAGAATAATAAAGCCTGTCAGACAAGAACTTACGCCTGCTATACAGACCTTTGTTGCACCAAATTTTTCAGCAAATTTACCGCAAAAACCTACTATCGAAATAGTTGTAACACCGGCAATCGACAAAAACAGCCCAACCTGGGTAATGTGACCCCCAAGATTCAATATAAGTAGCGGTAGTAAATAGATAAATCCATAAGCTGTTGCTGTAGTAAAACAGGCTAAATATAAACTTATAGTTTTCAGTTTCAATGACGGTCGATCGAGCCGCATAGTTATATGATCGTGTGTGGCAGACATTTAATAAGCTCCTTATATTGAATTGGTCTAAATACTATTTTAGTTGGTTCATTGACTGACCTATTCGGTATACTTAGCAGATCTTGATATTTTGGTTCCCCATCATATCCTAAGTATTGCCATATTCTAATTGCTAATCTTGGTAAAAAAGGGTATGAAAGTAAGCTCATACCTTTAAGCCACCAGAAATGAGCTGAATCACTGTTTAAGACATTATTTAATCTCGCCCAATCTAGAATCAATCGTACAGCATGTGAAGGCTTAAAATCCGATAATACTAAGAAATTATCTTGCTTTTCTCTATGCTGATTTATTTGCTCAATGATAATGGTATTTTCTGCAACATCAGTAGTGTCTATAATTTTTCGCATACTAAGATTCACTGTCCTAACGATATAGCCATATTCTTCGTTAATTACTCTGATAAATTGACCAACAATAAAATTGCCGGGCTCATAATGTAAGCTAGCTAACGATAAATAATAGCGCAATGCATCGGTTTGATAATTAATGATTGGTAGAATTTTATCGATAAAAATTGCATGTTGCCG
>CBDDKW010000014.1:0-67936 GCA_965230425.1 Gammaproteobacteria bacterium
ACTTCTTAAAAGTGAGTAAAAAGCGCTATCAAGGATAAATACCCGTAATTTGCACTATTTTGGTTTTCTAGCTTGTGCTTTTTCACCAGGCAAGTCGTTTTAATTTTGCCAATAGTCTCGCTATTACCTGCAATTAAAACGACTTGCCTGATAAAAAAATCCCTGCCCTATAAAATCTAAAATAGTACAGATTACGGGTATGAGCGCAAGCTACATGAGCAAATGAACCTTGTAAAATGCTAAAAAATTGGTAATTGCAAATTATGACAAAACCATTAAACACTCGCCTAATGCAACCCCCAGACATACCTGCAGTCTACACCATAGAATCACAGGTCTACGATCACCCCTGGACTGAAGCCATCTTCCATGACTGTTTAAGCGTAGATTACCAATGCTGGGTTGTAGAACACGACCAGCAGGTAATCGCCTACTTAATTTATTCTATAGTTCTAGATGAATGCCATTTACTTAATATTGCCGTGCATCCAGATTATCATAATCAAGGTTATGGCAAAGCGCTGATGCAGTTTCTGCTCACACAAGCCAAACAAGCAAATGCAGCCTATATCTATTTAGAGGTACGCATAACCAGCCGTGTGGCGATAGAATTATATAAAAAATTTGGTTTTCGCCTTGTCGGTAAACGTAAAAAATACTACAAAACCAAGCAAGGCCATGAAGATGCATTAGTTTTCTGCTGCGAACTATAATCTTAGGACTGTGAGTTAGTGGCAAAAACTGGCAAAGTGCGCATGAAACTGTCATAATTCGTTTTCTATACCCATAGCGTCTCATGGCTTAAGTGATTGAAGAAGTCATCACTTGTTAGTATAAGCCGTGGATGATGGATAGCTAGATAAAAAGATTCCATTATAGTTTCTATATATCATGGCCTAACAACGATATTTTTAAGAGAATAATGACCACACATAGTGAAGAAGTAAACAAACGTCGTACTTTTGCCATAATTTCTCACCCAGATGCGGGTAAAACCACACTGACTGAGAAATTACTGTTATTTGGTGGTGCGATTCAGCTAGCCGGTACCGTTAAAGGCCGTAAAGCAGAGCGGCATGCCACTTCCGATTGGATGGAGTTAGAAAAGAAACGTGGTATTTCTGTGACTACCTCGGTGATGCAATTTCCCTATAAAGATAAAATTGTCAATTTACTGGATACACCAGGTCATGGTGATTTTTCCGAAGATACTTATCGTACGCTCACTGCTGTGGATTCAGCCCTCATGGTTATTGATGCTGTGAAAGGTGTTGAAGAACGTACCATTAAGCTATTAGAAGTCTGTCGTTTGCGTAATACGCCGATTATGACCTTTATTAATAAATTAGATCGCGAAAGCCAAGAACCTATTGATTTACTGGATGAGATTGAAGAGGTCTTGAAGATAGAGTGCGCTCCTATCACATGGCCGATTGGTATGGGGCGTGCTTTTCAAGGTATTTATCATTTACTCGAAGATAAAGTCTATATATACCAAGCAGGGCAGGGTGATAAGGTCCAGCAAGGTGAAGTCATTGAAGGCATCAATAATCCTGAGTTTGACAAACGATTTCCTGATATTGCCGCGGAATTTCGTGATGATATAGAGTTAGTCAAAGGCGCTAGTCATGAATTTGATTTACAAGCATATTTAGCGGGTAAACAAACACCTGTATTCTTTGGTTCAGGGATCAATAATTTTGGTGTGAGAGAGTTACTCAATGCCTTTGTTGAATATTCCCCAGCACCTCAAGAGCGAGCAACTACCAGTCGCCATGTGACTGCTGAGGAAGAAAAATTTACTGGCTTTGTGTTTAAAATCCAAGCCAATATGGATCCTTCACATCGCGACCGTATTGCTTTCTTACGTGTTTGTTCCGGGCAGTATACCAATGGTATGAAAGTTAAACATACGCGCTTAGGCCGCACTATGCAGTTACGTAATGCCTTAACGTTTATGGCCGGTGATCGTGCCCATGTAGATGAAGCTTGGCCGGGCGATATTATCGGCATTCATAACCACGGTACAATGCAAATCGGTGATACCTTAACCATGAGCGAAGATTTACAATTTACTGGTATTCCATATTTCGCCCCTGAATTATTTCGACGTGTGCAATTACGCGATCCGTTAAAGTTAAAAGCCCTGCAAAAAGGCTTGATAGAATTAGCCGAAGAAGGTGCCACACAAGTGTTTCGTCCTTTATCTAATAATGAATTGATTGTTGGTGCTGTGGGTATCTTACAATTTGATGTGGTTGTGCATCGATTACAGTATGAATACAATGTAGATTGCAGCTATGAAAATGTTGCCGTTGCTACTGCGCGTTGGATTAAGTGTGATGATCATAAAATGTTGGCTGATTTTAAAAAGAAACTCAATGCTAATTTAGCTTTGGATGGGGGTGATAATTTAACTTATATTGCCCCCACCATGGTGAATCTTTCACTGACCATGGAACGCTGGCCAGACATAGAATTCATGAAAACTCGCGAGCATCATAGTTGACAACAAGGCGTTGTTGTCATATTGAGTGTAATGATAAATTCTATCGCTGTCATTTCGAGCCTGAGGGATCGGCTCAAATATTAACATAAGAAGCCTCATAACAGTAAGTATTAATCTGTTTAATAGATTGTATAAAGTCGGCTTTATACAATCGCAACCTCTGTCCATGTTTACATACTGCATCACATGCTAAAGTGATGACAGATAATACATTCCTATGTCGAATAGTATTTGCTTGATAATGCCTACTTTGATTATTTTTTCGCAAAGCCAAACTAATAAGCCAGCATAACAATGTGGCTATCGCAGCAATCAGTAAAAGCATAGCTAATCTTACTGGATTACGTGTTCCTGAAAATTTTAGACCAAAACCATATTTAGGATCTTTTATGTCACGAAACTCTTCTTCAATTTCCATTCTTTTCTGATACAATTTAATTACTTTTTGGCCATTACATTGCTCAGGCGGTAATGATGTAATTATCAAAAAAGGTTCTCGATGGCTTTTAGAGTGTGCTTTACTTACTGCTTGTTGGCAGGACTTCTTGTCATAGGCATTTAAGCGTTTTCTTCCTTTGATTTTCCCTTTATACAAATACATATGGCTCTCTATCTGCTTGCTTTTAGGAAATAATACCTTGCCTATATATTGGACTTTGGCATTGGCTTCATTGTATAACTCATAGGTATTCCCCCATGTCTGTGTGCGCGAATCATAAAAATTATTATTATTTCTTACACGTCCTAAATAGTGCCATCCCATTGATTCAACTTTTTTAAACCAAGGGGTTCTAAATCCTGCATCTGTAATAATTAATGGGCAACAATGTTCAGGAAGCACCGCTTTTAATGTGTCTAAAAAGCGATTGTGAATATCGTTGTTTTTTTCTTTTACTCGTGGGTGCACTTCTTCATAAATCGTTAGGGAACGACCCTCGGCATTAACACTAGCGCGTAAACAATAGTTGTCATGGCTAGAGGTAGTACTCCAATCTACGCTAATCGATGGGTTCATCAAACCAGATAATATGATACGCGCTCTTGCTTTATAAATCTCTGGAATATGCGCATGAATTTTCTTATTGCCAATCAACCGGTCTAACTTACGAATGCCATTTTTATTTGTACAATCACCCTTCACATGTTTACCTAGTTGACTGATATTTAATCGTTTACACCGAATAAGGCTGTCGGCTGCATTGACTAAGGCTATGAGTCTTTTTAAATGGAAATCGGGTAGTGCTTTTCTCAATAATTTCTGTAACAATACAGGTGCGTGCATGAGTGCCTCCTTAAATCGTTTTTGTGGTGAAAACAGATATTTGATCAGAGTCGCTCATGCATGTCAACAACAATCCCTTGATTATTAATCGGTTTCTTTGGGATTTTGAGCCGATACGTCAGATTTCGAGCGTAGCGAGAAATCCTAGTGTTGTCATTTCGAACGCAGTGAGAAATCCCCCAACGGTTTAGCCAACATGAACAAAGTCTTGTTACAGGCAGTCAAATCGGCAGGAGATTCTTCGCCGCGGCTAAAGCCACGGCTCTGAATGACAGCATTTTATCTAATGACAACATCTTGCAATATCATTATCAAAATATCCCTTTACCCTACGGTAACTGACCGTCGAACTGGTGTCGGCGTTGCTGCAGCAATAATGTCTGCGTCTTTAATTTTACCCTCAATAATATCTTGGGCTGAATGTTGTGGCACACTCTCTTCAATTATTGCTTTTGCTTCTTCAAGCTTTCCATCTGGATTTTCGCGCGTGAGTTTAGCTGCAAAGCTCACAGGGTCAATTAAGTTTTCCTCATGCATTCTTATTGTTGTAATGAAAGGGAAGCGTTGTATGTGTTGACGAGCATCATCGCTGAGAGGCATTTTATTTAATTGCTTATGCATGTCGCGACAAGCTTCAAAAGAATCAATACGTTCACGATTACGTTGACGTAGTTCAGCAGTACCAGGAGCAGTATATCTAAACAGTACATAAGCTTGATCTATTGCCGTATTGACTCTATCAGTAAGTTCCCGACGTGTCGGTTTTAAACTTGAAATAGCTGAACCCAACTGGCTTTGTAGTTCAGGACGTAATACTAATACCGTATTTATGGCATCTTTACCAGTTTTAATTACTTCAAGTTGTTGAGTTTGGGTGCGAATATTTTTTAATGCTTGCTGACCAAAGCGACGCAACGGTTGGCTCTTATTAAATGATTCAGTTAACTCCCTAGGTGATTCTATATTTTGTCGATGCCAAGCAGCAATTTTTGTGAAAGTAATACGATCATTATCGTCTGTTGAAAAATTTTTTAATAAACCATCTTGACTGTTTTTGAAATTTATATGTGTTTCTATAACAGCTAAATTCTTTTGCCTAAAGCGTTCTTCAGGGCTGTTGTTGTTACTATAAATCGAATATAAACCACCAATGGTCTTATTATTACCATAAGCATCTTTAACAATATTTCTGGCTTCGTCTCTAATAGTTTTGCCTCGAATAATTTCATTAAATAACATAGTTAGTTCATAAAGTTGGTCATTTTTTTTGTTGAGCGCTTCATCATCATTTTGATTCGATTGGCGTGATAATTCTTCTACTTCTTTAGTAAGTTCATCAAGTTTTATTGCCATTTTGTCTATAGCATTGAGCAAGATGGTGAGTGCATTATCTCCGCTCTCATCTTTGTTAATGAATATGCAATAAAGTTGTCGGGGATCAGTAATATTAAGGTCATGGAAATCAGTTGCTGCGGTATCATAATCAAAAGGCTTTTCAGTGTTTTCAAGAAACATGGATTTAAATTTTTCATAGCGATGTAGAGCATCGATAATATACTCATTAGTCATACGTATCAGCGCATATTCTTTCTCTAGCGTGGCAAGGTCTGAATATGAACGTCTGAATTTAGGTAGTAATTGCTTTGCCTGCAGGGTCTTTTCTTGAGGGTCAGTTACTTGAGTTAATTCAGCATAACTCTTGCGTACATCAACAACTGATTTAACCCCCTCTTGTACGGCTGTCATGCCTAAGCGTGGAATTTTACTTGTCGTTGTCCGCTTCCGATGCCGTCCTTTGAGAAGCAAGGGTGATCGTGGACGGCTAATTTCTATAGTTTCTTGATGTCGTCCTTTGGAATATAGAGATGTGCGCGAACGCTTGCTTTCCATTACTGCTGGATCATTTCTGCTTAGTTTATCTGCATGTTTTCCCCTGGAGCTATGTTTGCTTCCTTTTGATCTGTGTCTGGCTCTTACTATGGGCTTACTATTTTTGCCTAATAACCAATTAACAATGTCTTTGAGTATTTCAAACATCTTGTTGTCCCCTGTTATTTTTCTTATTAATAGGACATCTGCAGTCCAGGCGGTGAGATCACCGGGTCCTCGAATACCCTTACTAATCTGGGTATAACTAATGATGACAATAATCAGTTATTCAATTTCACTGCTCTTATCTATCTAGGCTATTGGCTTATCCACGCCATTGAGGTTTGTAGCAAATAGTCATTTTTGAGCACTTTGTACGGTTATTATTATCATCATAATCTCAAGATTAGAACATATTTTGGCCAGTTCAAGTTTTTTGCCGAAAAGGCTGTGTCAATCATGAAATATTGACTATAGTTAAGTGAATTACACAAAGTAAGATATTGATATACAACAGATTGGCATGGAAGCAGCACCGATTATAGCGATACAATCTTTAGTCAGCCTGTCTTGGTGGCTATTGATCCAATTTGGCACAATAATCGCCTTTATTGTGCTGTTTGTTCTATGGTGGAAAACCCGCAAGCAAGTGCACACATTAGAGCAATCCTGTGTTCGTCTAAGTAAGCTGATTGCGCAGCAACGTAACACCACCACCAGCCCTGATTATAACCCAGCTTCCTTGAGTTTTGCGGCCACCAATGTGCAGACCGTTAATGAAATGAAGCTCGCTAATCGACAAGAGGAGGTTGAGCAGCAGGTACCGCAGCAGGCAGAGCAAGCAGCAGAACCATCTACTCCAGCAACCGGCTGGCAAACTACGGATGTGCAAGCAGAATTGCAAGAATGGGCAAGCTCACTTAGCAATCGTTTTAAAAACAGCGATAATCCTGCAATCAACATGCTGAAGCGCTTCTTTACCCGTAGTAATTGGGTAGCTAAGGTCGGCATTATCATCTTATTTTTTGGTTGTACCTTCCTGATAAAATATGCATCTCAACATAATTATTTGCCTATTGAATTTCGCTTAGTGGCAACAGCTATTTTTGGCATAATATTGCTAGGGTTAGGTTGGCGTATGCGTCATAAGGCCAGACATGCTACCTTCGCGGTGATACTACAGGGCGGTGGTATCGGTATTTTCTATTTGGTGGTGTTTGCTGCTTTTCGGCTATATGCGGTGATGCCTGCAACTGCAGCGCTTAGCTTTTTAGTGATTGCAGTGGCGGGGACGATTGCCTTGGCATTACTACAAAATGCTCGGGCATTGGCGGTGTTAGGCACATGTGGTGGTTTTCTTGCGCCATTTTTAATTTCCACCGGAGCTGGAAACTATATTGCCTTATTTAGTTATTACTTGATTCTTAATGGGGCTATCTTATCTATTGCATGGTTTAAAGCTTGGCGCCTATTAAATTTATTGGGTTTTGTGTTTACCTTTGTTCTGACAGGTCTTTGGTCTGTTGCTGCATTTCAATCGTCACAGCTTATTGGTGCTGAAATTTTTCTTGGTTTATTTATTTTAATTTATGTATTTATTTCTATTTTTTATGCCTATCGACAACAACCCAAATTAAAGCATTATCTTGATGGGACTTTGATTTTCGGTGTGCCCTTATTAGCTTTTAGCATTCAAATTGTTTTGTTAAATTATGCTGCCCACAGTATTGCGATTAGCGCACTGGTTTTGGGGGTATTCTATATTCTTTTAGCAAAGGGCTTATTAAATTATTCACGTGAGCATTTTTTAGTATTATCGCAGGCTTATTTTGCTATCGCTATTATCTTTGCCACTATCGCTATTCCCTTAGCCTTTGATGCCCATTGGGCAGGTACCTTTTGGGCCTTAGAATCAGCCGGAATTTTATGGTTATGCTTAAAGCAGCAACGCTTGTTTGGACGTCTGTTTGCCTATGCCTTGCAAGTTGGGGCAGGTTTATTATTTTTACTCGATTTACCCAGTATTAGCCAAGCGCACTTATTCTTAAATGCACAATTTTTGGGGGCTGTGGTATTGAGTATCGCTGGACTTACCTCAGCTTATTTACTTTATCATTTTAGAAATACTAAACCCTGGGAAAAGACTATGGGTTCTTTCCTACTCTATTGGGGCTTAGCATGGTGGGTGGTGATTAGTTGTCATCAGTTACATTATTTCTTATTCCCACAGGTTGATGTATCTATGCCGTGGCGTATTTTAATTGGTACTGATCGTGCTGTTTTTTATTATTGTTTACTCTGGTTCTTCTCTGGTAGTTCCTTAGGTTTAATTTATTTACATAGGAAGCTCGCCTGGCAACAGGTATGTGAGTTGCCTTTATTACTATTGCCCATTCTCATTGTGTTGGGATTTAGTTTAAGCTTAGCCATACGTTTTAATTATCATATTATTCCTTGGCTATTCAGTTTTGCCGTATGGTATTGGACCTTATATCAACAAGAACGACGGCCACAAAGTTATCTAGAAAATTTACATATTATTTCCTTTGCCTTAGTGCTGTGGCAAGTAATTATCTATTGTGAACACTGGGTAGATTATTTTATTTCAGGCGCTAGTAGTTGGCACTTTATGTTATGGGGTTTATTGCCTGCAGCTAGTTTATTTTTATTACAACATGATGGCGAGAAACTGCGATGGCCTGTCATGGCTCACCAAAGGACATATCGTGGCAAGATAGGCTTATTATTAGTGACTGTAATATTAGCTTGGATCCTGTATAGCAGCTTAACACACTCAGCCGCCATGACACCATTACCGTATTTGCCTATTATCAATCCCTTAGATATTAGTGTGCTCATTGGTTTAGGTAGCATTATTTATTGGTTTAGCCATACGGACAATTTACGCTTCAGTGATATGACGGCACATTCACAACGTTTATTGTATACCGCTGCCGCGGTAGTGGTATTTATTTGGCTGAATGCTGTACTTATTAGAACATTCCATCATTGGTTTGATGTGTCATTACACTTCCATGCGATTTATCATTCACAAGTCTTGCAGATGGCACTTTCCATCTTCTGGGGCTTATTAGCCTTAGCATGTATGGTGATTGCCAGACAGCAGTCTTGGCGTACCATTTGGATAATCGGTGCCATTTTAATTGCCATGGTTGTGGTTAAACTATTCTTTGTGGACTTAGCCAACCACGATCGTGTGGAGCGAATCATTTCATTTATTGCAGTAGGTTTATTATTGTTGGTTATTGGTTATCTAGCGCCTATCCCACCCAAGCATAAAATAAAAGAAAATTTGCTATGAGAATTTTAACATTACTGATATTGGTTTTATTTAGCATTACTGCGAATGCTGAAGGGTTAAAAGCTTCTGATTTTGCCTACGGTATTCCCTTAAAAGTTGAATCAAAGGGCAGTCTATATCAATTAACGCTGCCTTTATCTGTCTATGAGCATATGAAATACAGCAATTTTGCTGATATACGGGTTTACAATGATGAGGGACAAGTAGTTCCCTACGCTATTTTATCTACCCGCGTGTCAGCTCGTACTAGTGCCTATGCCTTACCGTTTTTTCCAATCAAGGCCAATGATAGCAATATTAATCGATTGGATTTACAAATACAGAATAACCAGCGAGGCGCTATCATCGCCGTATCTGCTACTGGAGCCGAAAAAGATAAATCACCCTTTCAAGGGTATCTCATTGATGCACGAAAAATTAAAAATAAAAATTTGCAAGATATTGTTTTAACCTGGGCTAACCACCGGCTTAATTGGGTCAATAAAGTAAAAGTTTATGGCAGTAATGATATGCGTTGGTGGCGATTATATCCGGAAGGTGAAGCTTCATTAGCTGAATTACACCATGGCGGTGATCAAGTGATTAAAAACACCCTACCCATTAAGAAAATCACCAGTAATTATTTATATCTATCGTGGCCAGATAAACCTTTGGGATTGAATCTGAAAGTCATCAGCGCTAATGTACAAAGTAAAGCTTTAGGTGAGTTAGCTTGGTTAGATTTAAAACCCACTGCCGTGAAAGATCAATCAGGTGCATACCGCTATCACACCACCATTAATATACCGGAACAGCGTATGCAAATACGTTTACCGGAGGAAAATACTATTGCTAAAGCCTCTGTCTTTACACGGCTGAATAATAAAGATAAATGGACATTACGTACCACTGCTTTATTATTTACACTGAATCATGAGGGGGAAATCATCACCAATGATAGTTTCCCATTCCCAAGCACTCAGGCGCAAAATTTCTTGGTACGTTTACAGCCTAATGATGCGCTTAATGCCACTATGCCTACATTACAACTAGGCTGGTATCCTGCAAAATTAACCTTCATTGCCAAGGGTAGTCCACCTTATATGCTGGTCTTTGGCAATGCGAAGGCGAAGAGTAGTTCAGCGGATATAGAATCATTTTTCCGTACAATCAAACGTAGGATAAAAAAATCAGATGTACTACCTGCCAGCGCAGGGGAAATGGTGACCTTATCTGGTAAGCACGCCTTGAAAGAACCTATTAACTATGGCCGTATCTTCGGCCAAATCATCCTTTGGCTTGTGCTCATTGCTGGTATTGCCTTTATTATCTTTATGGCCAAATCACTGTGGCACCAGTATAAAGGTGATTGATCAAGATTAGCTTCTACATTTTGACAAAACTATTATTTCCAACCGAGATTTATATGCGACATTTCGCACTATCATTTTTAATTATATGAATTTATTAGCTTTTATTTTTGTTGTTCATATTAAGTCCAAGATAATCTTCAAGAAAAACATATAGTTAAAGCATGGCGTAGAATTTCGAATATATAATTCTTTAGATCTTATAATAAATGGGTAACATTACCCATGCATTCTATTCTATTTATGATAATAATTAACAAAAAATAACAGTGCATTGCTGAGGAACAAAATAACAAGGAGCTAGCTATGATTGAATCACCGTTGAAATTTTGGGGTACAGGGGAGCGCCGTATTAGACAGTTGATGACAATTTGGCCAGATGAGCGGCAGCCAGACAAATTCTATGATATATGTTGTGGCTCAGGTAGCTTTACTCTGTATGCTATGCAAGCAAACTTAGCTAAAAATTATGTAATGATAGATGCTTGCCCTAATATCATTAATTTTTGGCAACAAGTCAAAACTAACTCTACAATTTTGAATGCCGAGTATGCGGCTTTATACAACGAAGTTGTAGTATTAGATGAAACTGGTGCGAATACTCGCTACGAACAAATTTTAGCTCAATTCAATGCTGTTGAATGGGATAATATACCTTGTAATGCAACTCATGCTGCTCATTATGCATTTCTCATCAATCATGCGCAAGGAAACGAAGTCAAGTATGATGGCATTGGGCGCAGTGCTAGATTAAATATTTCACTAGATTTCGCATCACTCAGTGAGCATGGTGCGGGCGTTCCATTAGCCAACTTTACTAAAAACTTAGATGCTGCAAAAAAACTATTTGAAGATTGTCTAGGCGAAATTACTATTAGGCAAGCAACTATTGCAGATATTTATTCTGATGTTACTCCTAATGATATTGTCATTCTTGATCCGCCTTACCCGGATTTAGATATAGGAGAGCAGGCGAATACTAATACGGTAACTTATTATCGTGCCAATATAGATAGGGTGCAACTGAAATCTAGTATAGAGGCCGTAGTTGATGATTTTGACCAACGAGGAATAAATTTTATATTATTCTACGGGGTATACGCTACAGATAATTCAACAGATGTATATTTAGAATGCCAAGATAAAGCTAAGCATTATCTCTATTTTGATCCAGGGTGGGAATATATTGGTCATGTCTTCTTTGGTAACAAGCTTAAGCTAGAACCGAACTACATGGCGCATACATTAAAACCTTTAAGCGCTGTAGAGGCATTGAATAGTAGTAATGCATGTGAAAAGTGGCGTGAAGAGGTTAATAATACCAGTTATTATCCGTATTGGCCTGCCTATATAGAAGAGCAAGCACGTGTTAATGCTGAAGGTATAGCATTATTAAAAGTAGGGCAAAAAACAACAAAAACTATTACATTTTTTGAATTAAATAAACGTGCAAATCAGTTAGCAAACTACTTAATAAAAGAATTAGCTCACCAAAATACAATAGAATTCCAAACGAAACCTGTTGCTATTTTAACAATAGATAAAGTTGAAAATTTTATTGCTATGTTAGCATTGTTAAAGATAGGGCGCACTTATAGTATTATTGATGCGAACGGCGATCAAGACCTGACAATACAACACTTGCAATCAGTATGTCCTAGTGCTGTGATTATCGATAAAACTGCACAATCTTGTTACGGAGATTCTCTAGGTGATATCAGCGGTCTTCAAACTAGGGAAATTATTAATGTTGATGATGCGAAAGATGCAATCACTAGTCACCCTTCATTTCGACCTAACAAGCAAATAAAGCTGACAAATAACGCTTACATCCATTTTACGTCTGGTTCCACAGGTAAGCCTAAAGGGGTTGCTGTAGCCAATAGAGCATTATCTTATGCCTATGAATCGCACCTAGAACAATTAGAGTTATCGCCCAACGATGCTATCGCACAAATGGCTAATTTTGCCTTCGACGCTTGTCAAATGGAATTTTTATGTACAGGTGCCGGAGTGACTCTCGTGATAGCTGATTCTGAGTTAAAAAAATATTCCGAAGCTGAGTATATTAAACAATGGCTAGGCAATCATATAAAGCCAGCTACTATTACGATTTTAGTGCCCTCAGTGATGTCTGAGTATATACATTTGAATTTACATCAAGAGTTAAGGTCTTTGCGCTTGGTACTAACTACTGGTGGCCGCGCGTATTCAAGCATATTACAACAATTTGCTAATGTAGAAGTTGAAGTCACTAATGCAGAAACTGGACAAGTTTCAACACTGAATACGCGTGAAATAGTGAATGGGTATGGATTAAATGAAACAACCATCGCCTTTAGTATGCACAGATATATGCAAGAAAATGAAGTGCCTATTGGTAAAGCAGCAATAAAAGGTTCTAAATGTTTATACCAAATACGCAAATTAGGGGACAATAGTCTCGTTCCTGATGGGCGTGGTTCATTAACACGAGTATATACTGCCAGTGAAGTATTAGCGCGAGTCGAAGAAGATGAGTTTATTGAGCTGTGTGCTGGAGGGATATGTGTTGCTAATTACTATGTTAAACAGGGTAGGAGAGATGAAGAGTTAACACAACGTAAATTTTTTACAACTACTGATCCTGAAACCAAGGAGCTTATATGGGTACATAGGACGGGTGATAAGGTTAGAATAGATGATAATGGTAATATCATACATCTAGGGCGTTTTGATGGTGATATCAAAATCATGGGGGCGCGTTACTCTATAGAACATATTGAAGAGATTATTACTCAAGGCCTAGGTATAAGCACAAATAAAATTGCCGTTATTGGTGTGCATAATGAAAGGCAAGATATTGTTAATGTTTATATTGAAAATTCAGCATTACAAGAGACTCAACAGCTTATCACGCCACGTACTGTGATGCAGTCACTGCAAAGTGATATTAAAACAAAAACAGTACCATTACGAGTTTTCACAGTTGCTAATATTCCCTTAACTGCAGCGCAAAAGAAAAATAGAAAAATACTGCCCTCGTTATCTCCAAAATGGCTAGCGATCGCGAATAGAACCCAGGCAAGTGAGGATGAACAGAAGATTATTGAAATTTTCCAACAAGTATTAGAAATACCTTCAGAGCACAGTATAGATGTTGTAGAAGAAACATATTATAGTCTCGGTGGTAGTTCATTGGCAAAGCTACGTCTATTTAATAAACTACGTGATGCTGGCTTTGAATTTCAGCAAGAGATGTTAGCTGTAGATTTTAGTGTACGGGATTTAGCTAACTTACATCAATTAAACAGAATATTTGCTAATGACGCTGGTTATATTGTACCTGTTAATGCAATAGATACCAATGAAATTGGTATCAACAAGCCTAATGTTTTTGTATTTCATGCGATTGAAGGTAACTGTAAATCTTATGATAAAATTTCTGCTAAACTAGGTGAAAGGTATAATGTATATCATGTGAACCATCCATTTAGTCATGATGCTGATATTAGTGAAGATCTACAGGAGCGATTACTAAATTGTGAATTAACTTTTTTAGCTGATCAGTATGCGCGAGCTGTGATTAGACAGTTGAAAAAACATGATATTAATTTTGATAGGCATAATGTCCACTTTGCTGGCTGGTCTTTTGGGGCTAATTTGGCGATACTGGTAGCTGCACGGCTGACCCAGTTAGGTTACCAGGTTGGGACTTTAACTATCATGGATATATCATTACCAGCGAAGTTAAGACATTCAGTTGAGGTAAGTTTTAATCCATATAATAAAGCTGATCATAGCAAGGATCTATATGCATTAAATATGGCACTATGTAAAGGGTTTGGCATCCCTTTTCCAGACGAACAATATGGTTTACAAGAGAGAGATATCAGTAACTCTCCATTTAAACAACAACTAAAAAAGTGGAAAAGAATACAACTTAATCATCTTAAAACTCAAGAGCATGCCGTACAGAATCGCAGGACTATCAATATAGTCTATTCATTGCTGATGGCACAGCTTGAGATTAATAAGAAAAAATTAGGTATAATTTCCAAACAATATAGTCGTTATTATAATGTTGAAAGAGTACTAATTGTATCTTCAAGGGATGCTTGTCGACAAAGCGATACTCGTGAATATCTTGATCATATACTAGGTAGTGAAGTTCGTTCATATTACAGTAATCTTACTAGAGATGATGTTGGTCATTTTGGCTTGGTTAATAAATCCGATGTAATCGATCAAATAATTGATAATATGAGTGAACATATCACTCACACTGGTCAATTACGTGATTGTATTAGTACTATAAACATGCGTGGTAGAGAAGTGACTGCGCTTGCAAACCATCCTCGTTTTGATCGTGAAAATAGTCGTATTATTGATGTCACTCAGGTATTACCTAACCAACCAAATATCTGGCCAGATAAAAGAGCAAAGGACCAAGTAAAACAACATCTCTCTGCTAACCCGTATCTATTTTATAATCCTATAATGCCCAGCGATCCATCACGGCTTAGAAAGCTCAGAAAGTTACTAGTGCAGTACCGATTCCATGTGGATGCTATAGCCACTAGTCAAGATACTCAAGAAAATAGCGAAGCTCTTGAACGCATCCGTGTACATATCTTAAAAAAATTAGATGCAAATCCTCGATTACTTGAAGGGAATATTCAACATGGATATACGTGCTTTCATTATGCTGCAGAATATTGTGATCATGCCTTATTGGTTGAGATACAGCTACGCTTGAATAAATCACAAAACAAGCAGCAGATTATTTCCATGATTATTCCTCATTGGCGGCCATATGTGTTACTTAAACGTTTTCCAAATAACTTATCATCTGCATTAATAGTTAATCATTACTTAGAAAAATTAAATGGGCTTGTTGCAAATGGCTTTAATATAAATACACCTATTAATCAGGATAACCGTGTACTAATACATCAATTGTATATAGACAATATGTCAGTTAATTTGCAACAACTCACACGAGTATTAGTGCATTTAAGGGAACATGAAACCATGGATTATCTCAGGTCGGATAATCAAGCAAGGACGCTGATTCATGAAATGATTGATCATGCAGATATACAGGGATTTAATGTAATTATAACTCAAGTACCTCCAGGGTCAGTTACAAGAGAAATTACTGATTATGCCATACAAATTTATGAAGATGCTAGCGGTGAAGCTAAAATGAAAATAAATAACATAATAATACAATTACTCGAAAAGCTAAATAGTAACGATTTATATCAAATTGTCATGGATGATAAGTATGCGGAGTATGCACATATTATTAACCAAACTATTGGTCGACAACAGCAACGACACGCTAGATTATAATGTACAAATCAAAAGTGATTTATAAAAATATCTATGAGGAGTAAACTATGCGCAGTTTAATGGAAAAGAGAAAAATTCAAGTATCTGCATTAAAAAATGCAATGAATAAGGTTGACTTTCAGCGAGTACAACAAATTTTGAAAACTATTGACTATGACTGTCATAGCTTTTTAATTCAGAACGCAGTCGTCGATGTTAATAAAGTAGATATAGAGGGAAGAACTTTATTACATCATGCTGCACTAAATGATGATGTTAAAGCTATTGGATTACTACTTCAACTCGGAGCTGACGCTACTATACGTGATAGAGAAAAAAATACTGCATTAGATTACGCTTTACATCATCGACACACAGATGCTGCGAAAACTCTTATTACTAATACTACAGGACGTGTTTGCTTACATGGGATTAGTTATCAAAACGCAGCGATTCAAACACTTGCTAGCCTACTAGAAGATAATATTGTCATCGATGAATTAATTTTAGGTGAATGGTTAGCGAGACCGAAACGTAGCGAGGGATTTTACCAACTCAGTGATGAATCATTGCAGGTACTCATAGCAAATATTACACCTGAGAATAAGTTACATACTTTAAAAATTGCCTATCAACAGGGTTTAACTGAAGCAGGTCTTAATGGTTTAGAAGCTGCCAGTAGGAATAGCCCACAGTTGAAAAATCTCGATTTATCAGATGTTAAGTATATTGCAGTGGAGACCTATCAGGCCGTACTTCGTTCTTTACGCGCAAATAATCGAGAAATAGAGCATTTACGACTTAATCACAGTCCTCACTGCCAAGCAATATTGCCCGATCTTGTGGATTTAATCAGAGAGACTACCTCACTTATACGTCTTGATTTAGAATTCAATCGATTTACATTTTCTGAAATGAAACAAATATTTCAAGCTATTAAAGATAATTACCTAAGTAATATATCTGATGGTAGATATGCCGGGATAGTCGAATTACATATCCTTAACGATAATAGTACTCAATATCAGTTCAGCCATGAAGAATGGCAAGAGCTTATTGCCATTATTACTGAGATTAAGAGTTTACGGGTATTGAATTTACGTCATCTTATCCATGCAGGTAATATCGAACCAGTAGCTGAGCTGATGGACCAACGGCCTGAATTATTTGTGATGACAGCTTATCCAGCTAAGTCTGAGGACAATGATAGTAATATACTTGCCAGGCTGAATAGCTTCATTACCCAGGGAAACCGAGTTAAATATCTTGAAGTCCAAGGCAGTCAATTAATAATTGATGATATAAAAAATATTATATCTACATTGCTATATTTGCCTCATCATTTACAAAGTTTGCGTCTATTAAAAGCATCTGGTGATACACATGAACTATCTTACTATCAAGAGATAATAAATAAATTAGTCAAGCAACAATTACGCGTGAGTAGATTAGCAGATGCAATAAAGCGCGGCGATTTAGCATATTTGCAGCGTAAGATATTTGCCTATGCCGATTTTAACCGAGTTAATGCGCCTGGTAGTGATAGTCTTGAACAGGTGGTTTTATCAATGAAAAGTTCAGATGAAAATCAAATTTCGATTGAACTCTTGTTAGCAGGGTTACCCGTAGAGTTATTAGATGCTCAAATGCGCGCTCATACCGGTAAAAGTCTATTATTACATGCGGTTGAAAATAGGCAGATAGGAATTACTCGTTGGTTGTTATCTAATTATTACCGTCTAACGGAAGGAAGCTATTCACATACTCATGTTTTAGAGGTTTTAGAGTATGCCAGAAAAGAAAAACTTAGTAGCTTAGCTGAATTGTTAGAGAGCTATCTGGCAATGTCTGAACTTGATATTGAATCAGACACAAATACCTTGGTTCTATCAACTGAACTGCCTGCTTTTAGCCTACTTAATCGTATTCGAATGAATGATCCAAGTTTAGATAAGCTCTCTGTGGAGTATCTAGGTCTACCTTTGACTGAGTCTAGGATGAGAACGCTGAGACAATCGCTCAATAGGAATACACATATACATAAATTGTACTGGGGTAGTGATTCAGAATTAGTAAGTACACACTTAGCCATACTACAGTCACTAAAAGCCCATCCAAATATTCGTTCATTGCACTTTAATGGCCATACTTTCCCATTTGCATGGGTGAATACAATAGGGGAATTTTTAGTAAGGATTAATCATTCAAATTCGGGTATTCGCGAATTAAAGTTAAGCCATTGTCGATTTACTCCTGAAGCATTTGCATGCCTTCTAAAACACATAAAAAAATCGACAAGCTTAAAACAGTTAGATTTAAGCGGATGTCAACTGAGTTCAGCACAATTACTTACATTAGCCAAGGCACTGGAGAGTAAAACATTAACTTATCTAGATTTAAGTGGTAATCAGTTTAATAGAGAATCTATCGCTGCCATAACAAATACATGTAAAGATAACTATGTGTTACGAACTTTAAAATTAAATCATATTAACTCTAATGAAATAATCGGAGCTACTGCAGCATGGAATGATTTATTTAAAGCATTACCTACTAGTCTATTGGCTATCGAAATTTCGGGTAATAGCATCCAAAACATCAGCTCAGAAGTGATCTGTCCACATGCTGGTGCACGTATAGACTTGTCTAATAATTTAATTATAGATGATGTTTTTTATGATTTGATGCGTGCCATTGCGCAGTATGGGAAAATATTTAGGCAGCTTGATTTTAGTTATAATTCAATAACTGCTACTGGGTTGCAACAATGTATTAGCCGTATTAGTGAAGTGCGGTCTTTTGTACAAGAATGTAAGCTGAAACAAGATGATTGCAAGAGTTTTGAATTAACATCTCAGCAATTTTCAGCATGGCTGTGTGATAATAACTACACTTTTTTTCTGAGAAAAATTGAACAAGGCGAAATAAATACAATTCGAAAATTATTATTAAGCAGGTTGGATATTAATGAGCAACATACCTTTATCATGCCGGATGGTACACAGAGCTGTGTCTCACCACTAATGCTAGCTTGCATTTATGGTCAAGAAGAAATAGCAAAATTATTGATGCACCGTGGCGCATCTATAGATGAGCTAACTGATAATGGCAAGAGTTTATTACACTTGGCGGCAGAATTCTCACCTAGCTTGATAGTTGATTTATTCAGTTATGGTCTTAGTTTGAATACTCAGGACATGCATGGTAATACCGCTCTGCATCAGGCTGTACTATCAAATATGCTTGAGGCAGTACAAATATTACTTGATTTAGGTGCAGATACAGGTGTTTTAAACAGGCAAGGTAAAACAGCAATAGCCCTTGCTGCGGAGCATGGATTTGCCGATATTAAATTTCAATTATCTGAGCTGTCCCGTTTATTTCAGTCTGTAGAACTAGATCAGCTAGATAAAATACAAGGCTTGATTACTGATATCGAGCAAGCTAGACAAATACGTAATATTCAAGGTGAAAATTTATTAGAATGTGCAATTCGTTCAGATTCAATAAATGTAGCTAGTTGGTTAGTACAACATGTTGGTTTTGCGATAGATGTAGTTAATCATCCTAGCGAAAATACACCACTTGAACAAGCTGTAAATAGTGGTGATGCAGCACTCGTTGCTGGTCTATTACAAGCAAATAGCCAAAAGCATCTTGATAGCCAGGTTGTTAAACAAGCATGGCAGCAAGCACATCGTTCAAAGCATCCCCAAATACGTGATCTACTGGCTCAACATATCCAAATACCATTACACATACGAGCGTATGATAAGCTGCTAGAACAGAGCAGTTCGTCATCGCAAGCCGCTAGAGACGCGCTACATGAGTTCCTACAAGATTACCCGGGTTTTGAGCGTAGTATCCGAGGTAGTCAACCTATATCTGAATGGTTAGACTTACTCAAGGAGGTTGACTATCGCAAATGTAATACTACCAAAAAAGGCCAGTTGCCTTTAGTACTCTTGATCGATGGCTTATTGACGCATAAACATGACGTAACGGATGAACATCTCCAAAATATTGAGCAGGTTATTCCAATCTATATCAATGAAACTGAGGAGCATTTGTTAGCAATTAATTGCAATTTTATTATACACCGGGCATTACAGATAGAACCTGCTGTTATCGCCATAGTAAAATTACTGATTGAATCAGGTCGATTTTCTTTGCATTTTATCGACCATATGGGCCGTAGCCCATTGCACTATGCTGTGATTGGATGTGAATGGGAATTAATTGAAATATTACTTCTATTAGGTTGCCGACCTGATATTAAAGATAAGTATGGTAAATCTGCCTTCGACTATGCTAATCAAGATATTACTGTAAGGATGCAGCAAACTCTTCAGCCAGAGTTATTGATAAAAACATTAGTGGGAATTTTAGAGAATACCTTACCTGATGCAACCATGCTATCTATCCTCGTGGAGAATATAAACGGATTATTAGCGCAAATGAATGATGAGATTACTTTTGCGCGGGCATCTATGCAAAGGCAAGAACGTGGCAATCCTATTACTGCAAACGTGGTTCATAGAGCAATGCATAAGTCGGTAAGTAGGTATAGGCCGCAAAAGTTAGCTTCTGCACTTATGCAACAATCTACTATTTTTAATAAGCGCGGTAATGCGTCATCAATAGCTAACACTGACAACTGGTATACTGATGTACAAATAACTGATTTATTGGAACATTTATTAAATCAATCTGAGCAAGAGCAGTTTATCATGCCTCTTGAGGCCCATCACCGAGATTTTAGGACTATATTGAGTAATTGTCTTGCAAGAGCAATGACTAATTTGCAAGATGAGTCTTCAGCAAATCAAGAATTAGTGATCTATGTTCCTATAAGGATTAATAGTAATCATTGGGTAGGCGTAATGATTTGTACTTATGATGATGCTTATTTTAATCCCGTAATTCACTATATTGATCCAAAAGCAGGAAGTTTACCTGGTGTTATCAGTGATGCACTGATGAATATTTTCCCTGAATTGTGTCTCAGCAATATCATTGTCAATACAATTGCTTATCAAGCAGCAAATGATGGGGAGAATTGTGGCCCATGGTTGGTAAGAATCTTTGAGCATTATCATAATCATGGAAGATTTCCAGAGGAGAATGAATATGCAGTTAACTCAATTCGTGAAGAGCATCAGACCATATTGTCTAATATGAATACAATGACTGATGATACTGTGCACCGAGTAGCTTCAAATAGAAGGTAGTGCATTTTAAATTTACAGAATAAGTTTTTAATTAATTATTTTAAAGTTCAAGATAGAGGAGTATTCGTCATGGATAATAACCAAGAACTAGATCAGCTTTTATCGACAGTCATTGCTTGCATAGCTGAAGACAATGTAGGTAAGTTACATCAATTTTTACTAGCAGGTTATCCCATAAATCATGTATTTAAATTTATATACAATCCTAATGATTATTCTCAGGCAGTACGTGAAAAAGTAGCAACTAGTCACCCAAATATCGAGCATAAACCTTATGAAAATTGGACACTATCACACTTAGCAGCATTTTTTGGAAGTGAGCAATGTTTAAAGGTGTTAGTTAGCCGTGGTGCAAATATAGCACAAATTAGTACTTACAAGATTAATGCCTTACACATGGCCTGTAGAAATAGGTACATATCTTTGAATACTATTGAAGCTATCTTGACTAACTGCCGTGAAACCAGTGCAGTTAATCAGTCGGATAATGCCGGTCACCGCCCGCTTAATTGGATATTAGAAAGTCAACGTACTGACATCAAACATACAGTGGAATTGTTATTAGAAGCTGGTGCAGAAATTAATTATCATGATTGTCCTGAAGTAACGGATGCTACCCCTCTATTTTATGCTATCGCTTTAGGTAATGTTGAACTATGTGAGTTACTACTCAATTATAATGCAGATCCTAATGCGCTTTGCCATGACAGTGATTTTAATACTGCTCGTCAACAGCGAATTGAAAATAATCAGCCACATAATCAACATACTGCTTTACATTATGCAATAATCCACAACAAATTAGATATGATACGGCTGCTGCTTAAAAGAGGTGCAGATCCTTTTGTTCAGGATAGTAATGCTAGAAATGCATTAGAGCTTGCTATTGATCATGAGAATGTCGAAGCAGTAGATTTACTGACAATATTTATGTTTGAGCCGCCTCGCTATAGTGAAGCTAAACAATACCAATTTTTAGGACTGGGCGATAGCTATACTAGTGCTTACTCGCCTTTACGTAGAGCGTGTGAGATAGGCAATCTTGCTATAGTAAAATTATTGGTAGCTAGGGGAGCTGGTTACAATTTAACATACTACACGGCTGGAAGTGATAAACAGAGTGACAATCTAGTTGGCCATGTAAATCAGCAGCAACTGGCTGGCTATATAGATGCAGCAGGTGGTAATGAATCTGAGATTGGTAAATATTTGCATGAGTATTTCAATAATTATTTGAATTCTGCTGATGCTAGGTTACTAATTTCGGCTATTCAGGGTGACACGCATGAAATGCAAATGGCATTACAGGCTGGTGCCGATTTACATGCCCGTGCCAGGTTTGGTTTATTTTATGAAAAATATCCTAGTGATAAAAATCACTTATTAATTGATGCTGGACCATCAGCTTTACATATCGCTTTTGTGTATAGGCAGGAACAATATATACATTGCTTAATTGACAGTGGTTTTTATATCGATTATCGTAATTATTCTTCTAGTGCGACATTATTGCACTGGGTCGCGGGTGATTTTTCTCAATCACAAGATGATCATTTTCTTGAATCTATATTTGATTTTGTATTGCTTAGAGGTGCAGATATCAATGCTCTTGACCACACCGGAACGTCACCATTGTGCTATTCTGCGTATTATGGTGTACCTAAAACTGCCAAATTACTATTAGTTAATGGTGCAGATTTTCGTTTACGCATCGGTTTTAATCCGAAGACGTTAACGGGTGGTAATGCTAGTGAAATAGCTCATTATCAGTATCAACAGCGCAGGCTTGGACGCTTACTCGATGTGGCAAGAATCATCGATGAGTTTACTCAATCTAGTGCGGCTGAATTGTTATATGAAAATATTTTACAGAGTATATATGATGGTAACACTATAAAATCCCCAGTAGATCTGAGTGATATTGATTTGACCGTTAGCCAATTAGTGGAATTATTCATGGCAATAATTTCCTATAATCGACCCATTTGTCTCAGGCTCAGTAATGTTTCATCTATTAGCGTATTAAAATATATTATTGAAAATAGACCGGATAGCTTTGAGCGAACTGTCCAAATTATAGAAAATGTCAATGTTGTAGATACAGAACAATGTAATGTATTGCATTGGATACTTGATAGCACAGCTTTAACAATTGATAAAAAATGCGAATTAGTAGCTGTAGTATTGCAAAGCAATGTTGATATTGATCAACAAGAAAAGATAACTCGAGATTCAGTACTACATAAAGCTGCTAAATTGGGTGATGAAGAGCTGTGTATGCAACTCATTAATCATGGTGCGAATTTAGAGGCAGTTAATAATAATGGCAATAAGCCATATGAAATATCAGGTCTGTCATCTCGGCTAAAATTCATTTTATCTCCAGACTATCACTTATTTAATAGCTTAGCATCTATTGAATTAAAGGACTTTGAAAACAAATTTGCGGATAAAACTGGCCATGCACATCAAGTGGATGATGTCGGTAATAGCTTTTTGCATAAAGCTGTAGAATATCGACGTTTAGATATTGTGAAATATTTACTGTCACAAAATGTGCCAATAAATCAGTTGAACCATAGGGGAGAAACACCATTACATATAGCGGTTAAAAATGGTGATATAGCCACTGTGAATGAATTGATAAGACATGGAGCAAGAAGCAATATTTACAGAAAACTGGATAATAAGTCGGTGTGGCATTTAGCTCATGAAGGTAGCCATCGTGAAATTACAGAAATATTAGCTCGTGCTTTAAATGACAACGAACCAACAGGTATGAATAGTTTCAGAGAACCAGTAATTGGACAATGGTTATCTACACCTGTACAGACAAAAGCTGGCGAATTAGAAGGCAAATTATTTGAACGCGACCTTTTGTTGTATACTCAGGCAAAATTACATCCTAAACAAAAAGCAGGGCAAGTATTCGACCAGCATTTTAATACGACTACTGAGTTAAAACATGTGGTTGATAGTTTATTGCTAGCTTCAATGTCTGAATTTTACGATCAGCATCCAGGTTTAACGGATACAACTGAAGCACATCTTGACAGCAGTATTTTTAAGGAGTTCATGTTAATTTGTCAAGGTAAACAGACTACTGTACCAAGTGCATCACAGTCCAATGCACGAGTAACAGATGAATTAGTTGCAAAGCAATTAATTAGTATGATAGAAGCTGAGCCTCGCTTAGTTTCAGCAGTATCATATTTGACCCGAATAGAGCAGAAATCTGCAGCCAAAGAACAATATGAATATTATTTTATAGAACATCCCAAAACAAATATAGTGCATTTGCTTTGTCAATATGCTAATCCTGCTGTGATATCAATAGTCTTGGATTATTTACAAAAAAATAGTAGAACTTTTGCTTACTTATATGGGTGCTTCGACAGTGAAACTATTGAAAAGTTTGATTTAGTGAGTAATCTACTACAACAAAGAGATGACCATGATGAAACACCTATCGAATACACTCTCTATAAACACAATGACGTTTCGCGATTACTAGCTTTAGAACCTTTTATAACAACAGAATTGATTGAAGATATAAAGCATGCACAAGCAGATTCGTCACAAATGCAAGCTGAAGATGATAAGAGCAAAAAAGAGATTGATAAACAAAAGAATGACAAGCCAAAAGAGCAAGATGATGATTCTGTTGACAGCGTAACTGCTAAACAAATGATGTTACATGAAAAATTATATCAGGTTGTACGTAGTGGTAGTGTTAAATTGACTGAATACTTATTAACATTAGGTGCGTCTCCCATCATATCTGAGCCGGATACTGGAAATACTCAACTGCATATAGCTGCGCGACTAGGCTACATGGGCATTGTGAGTTTGTTGCTTGAGAGGCATTTATTCACTGTTGATGTGCCTAATGCATTTGGACAATCAGCTTTACTGGTTGCTGCAGCTCATGGCCAGCTTGCTGTATTGAAACAGTTAATTGAAGATTATGCGGCAAATACATCGCAGCTTGATTCACATGGTGAGGGATTAATACATAGTATTGCTCGCGGTGGGTATGCTGAGATGCTAGAATATATAGCTCCAAGTGTCAGTGAAATTAATCAGCAAAGTGCCTTGGAAATTACACCATTAACTGCTGCAGTGGAAGGATATTACGCTGCTAATGAAGACACACGTGCGGTACAGCGATATACTGCTTGTCTTAATGTGCTTTTGAGTCGTGGTGCGCGCATCGATTATCCACCGAAGGCACAGACTGCCTTACATATGGCAACACAGCTTCAATTAAGTGCCGTCTTAAAATTATTTTTAAGACAACAAACATATAATGTGGATGTTGCCAATGAGCAGGGCAGTACTGCTCTACACTTGGCTGCCCGGATTGGCCACCAAGCTTTGAGTGACATGCTAATTGCTGCAAATGCGTCAATTACTCGGCAAGATTTTACAGGACAAACCCCTGTTCAGGTTGCGAGTAATGAAGAATTATCTCAGCAAATGCAGCAACAAGCCCGCAGACGAGATTATGAGGCGAAGCCAGAGGTGCAAGCGGCAAGATTAGCTGGTCAAGTACAGGCTGCACAGCACAGCCGTCAGACTATTGAACATGCTACCCGGGTGACTAGACAACTATTAGATAGATCCGAACAAGGTACTCAGAGAACTAATAGTCCTCATTCTCTTGAGTCATGCAATCAGCTTGGTAGAGTATTACAGATGCTTGGCGGAGCTGGTATTGTACCTGATGCCTCTCTAGGTGAATTACAAGCTACTTTAATACAATATAGAGCTATTTTTCATCAAGTCAGCGATGGTAATGTTACTAGTAATGAGAGTGGGCAAACATCTGATCTATTATGTTATCAGCAACCAGAGAAAAAATTGCACTCTTAAATTGATGGTGTTTGGTGTATTTACCCGCAGCTTGCTGCGGGCTTTTATTTTTCAGATCACTCAAGAGAAGTTATGAAGTACCTTTCTTTACTCTGCAAATAATCGCCATGTTCCTTGGTTAAACATGGCCAGCATTTCTAGTTTAGTGCTACAGTCTAGTTTAAGTTTAATATTTTCAAAATGACGTTCTACAGTCCTTGGAGAAATAAATAATAATTTCCCTGTTTTGGCAGCAGTCATGCCTTGAGACAACAGTATAATACATTGCGCTTCTCTGCGGCTAACTTCAACACTATCAGTAGTTGTTCGAATATAAAAGTATTTATAATCTTCAGTAATTTGGCTCAGTGTTTCGATTAGTTGAGGTTGCATGCGTGTAAGTTTCTCGCATAATGCTAGGCAGTCATTCAGTTGAGTATTATCTAAACGTCGAGACTGTTCATATTGTTGAAGCCAGCTTTGCTCGGATAAATTATAACCCCAGCCAAAAAAGCCGATGGGATTATCTTGATTATCGATAACACGATAGCAAGTACTATTCATAAATGAACGACTGCCATCAGGTTGTATGGTTTGAAATAGCCATAATCCATCATCTGTAGGATCATTCATAAACTCTAAACGCTCATTAAAGCGTTGTATCCACAGTTCATAATTTTCTGGGTGTAAATAATCATACCAGCGCTCAGGATGCTCAATAATTTCCTGGCGTGAACGTTGCCAGATACGCTCGTAGTTATTTGATAGAAAGACTTGTTTTTCTTCAGCATCACGCTTGCCATATTCTTTGCTACGTAGCCATACAACAGCTTCTTCGTCATGTTGATAATGAATAAATAAAACCTTTAATTGATCAATAGTTAAATCAAGCATTTACTATCTCCAAACTGCATTGGAAAGTTGATTGATAGAATTATTATTAGAATTATGAGTTTACTTACATAATAAAGCTAGCATATAAAGTCAAAAGTCTCAATTTATGTTTCTGGTAACATAGCATTATGGGTAGTATTACTCATGCCAAGAATTAGTATTCTGTACTTAAATAGATTCAAGAGAATCAGATTTTGTAGACGATTCATCAGTTTAGATAGAAAATTTATAAGGAGAAAATTCATGGGCATCGAATTTTTAACTCAATTGGCACAAGACTATACAGAAGATGAAATTCGAAGAAATGTAAAACGGACTATTGATGCAATCAACCCACCTATGAAAACTCAGCGGGGCTGGTTACATAATACTCAAATACACGATCCATTCAAGGATTATTTAAATCACACTGCGTCACACATCTTGACTAAATTCTTCGTTACTGGTGTTACAATGCTCACTAGTGGAAACGCTGCTAATGTCTTACAAGGTAGTCATTCAAGCCAATTTAATCATGAGCAGGTATTAGACAATGAGTTTGAAATGGTTCCGTTAATGAGTAGTACTGAGGACCCGGATACTGTTGAAAAATTACTAAAGCTAAGTACACAAGACATTGAGTATTATCAAAATCATAAGCAAGACTTACTGGAGAGGTTGCATAATTTTCACGGTACCGAACTAAAAAAATTACTCGTAAGTGCAACCACAAATGGCAGTCCACTTTACCAAGCACTTAATTATCAATCTACGTGGATGGGTACTATGTTAAGTTATAGTTATGGCAAAGAGGCAGGTACAATAGAAAAATTACGTGCCGAATTAGAGCTATTGAACTCCCAACAGCCCTATCAAGCTCTAGCAGAAAAGATAGTTGATAATGTTCGGCGATTTAGCTTGAGCTAATGTGTTGTTGTATTAGAGGACATTTGAGAGTGCGCCAGGCCACCATGAGATTTCTCGCTGTGCTAGAAATAAGAGATGCTAGATTTCTTACTTTATCGAAACCATATTGTGATTCTGCCAGTATCAAAGCTTAGGTCATTAAGCACCCGCAATTAATCATTAATTTATTATTTAATAATAAATTAATAAATTTTCATTGCTATAATAAAAGAAGAATATGTTTCTTTCCCTATTGACCTTATGTATAATAACTATCCAAAATAATAACAAAAACGTAAGCACTAATAAGTCATTAACTTGATTCCACGTAGCTTGCAGCCAAAACATCCTGAGGAATTTTTATTATGGGATCGACCACATACCATGTTAATGAGGCATTTAGCCTTGCATGTTTAACCGAAAACTGCTATCAAAATGCTCAAGATACTTATCCCCGTCTTGCTAGGATGATTTTGAATAGTCAGTGGCATTTTTACCGTGTTGTAGGAAATTACCAACTATATTCTGTTAAGAAGAATTCAGATCAGGAAGCGGAAGGTACCGTTCCACATCGGCTATTTTTCATGGTGCGTCCTGCTCAGAGTGAAGTGATTATTTTGCACTACTTTTCTGTGTCACAGAATGAACATGAAGAAAGCAAGCATTTTCAAAAATTTGAGAGAGGTCTCAGACTAGTTTTAAATGCAGAGAGTGCAGCAAGTTTCAAAGCTAAGCCATCCACTGTAAGAGTTAATAATAAAGCAGGTATTGATGAGCAATTAGATATGTCATCTGCAGCTAAGCCTCAAGATAACCAAGAATGGCATGAAGATGTCAAAAAGAGGCTTGATAGTATTGATACTCAAAAATTATCATCAGCGAATATTCATCGAGTCATTGCTATTACTTGTGAGGTTTATAATAGATTTTACAAAAATAAAGAATCAGATCAAATATCAATAGAGAAAAATACGATCTTTGATATGGTTTTGCGCAAGCTAACAGGCTATTTAAATTCAGATATAGCCAATATTTACTTATCTCGGGTTCGAGGTTCACTGATTTTACATGTTCAACTGGGCAACGGACGTGAACAATTATTTGAATTAACTGTCCGTAACAGTAAATCATTTTTCACTATTCTAATCACTCAGTTAGCAGCTATATTTGCAGAGAAATCACTACCTAAAACTCATTTGCATGGGTTTATATTCCAATCTATTGATACTGATGTACCTCTAGTCTTAGAGAAAATGCAGAGCTGCAGCGATGCTAATATGCCTACTAATAAGAGGGTTATTAACAATATTATTGATAAGTTTGTAGTAAAAAAACAGCTTAATGAAGTGGAGCGTCAATGCCTATTACAATTTATTAGGGTTTTGCTAGATGAAAAAATTATTAAGCATATAAATATTGATAATTTGAATGCGATTATTAATGTAATACTTGCTTATTATGTTAAAGAAGATAGCAAAATAGAAAAAAAATTGATAAATAGCTTATTAAATGCTTGCATGGCCCACATAAGGGTGCAGCATCTTGAAAAAATATTATCCTGTGATAAAACAAGCGTCAATATCGACAGTGTATTCTCCTTACTAAATAAAATTGAGTGGCAGATTAATTCCAGATTTTTAGATGCACTACTGAAATGGTGTAATTATTTAGATAAAGAAAAAGATGAAAAAAAATGTAAAAATATACTAAGTAAACTCATCGAGAGATACAAAATACTCGCAGCAGTAGAGCAGTATTCACTCTCTAGTTGGCTAAACTCATACGCTAATTTGTTTAAAGAATATTCTTTATCTATCCCTGAAATACCACAATTACAATGTCAAAGTGCAACACCAGCGAATACTATAAACGCACCTAGAGGAAGTAAGAGAACCAAAAACGCACCTAGAGGAAGCAAGAGAACTAAGGGTAAAAATAGAGGCAAAGCCAGTGTGGGAGTGAATTCTATCCCTCAAGTTTCTCAAGCAAATGAAGCTACTTATGAAGCACTTGAGGAAATGCATGAAAAATATTTAGCTGATCTTGAAACCAATAAAGGAAAATTTTTAACGCTTACTAATAAAAAAAGAGAATTTATTATTGCTGTTTCGCGTGAAGTTAATAAGTTATGTCAAGACGGAAAAATAGTCTTTCCAAGTGAAGAATTTAGGAGTAAGTTCATACAAACTTTCATCATAGACAGGCCTTATGAGGAACGACTATATGGTAGGGATAAATTCTGTCAATTAAATATCGTTGAACTGGCTTGCCTTGAAGGGGATTTGTTTTTAGTCGCAACTTTAGGTGATATGGTTAATCAATATTGTGATGGGGGAGTAGTTAAAAATAGTCCCTATGCACTTTTTTGTGCTGCAGTTGAGCATAAATATTCAATGGTTATATTCTTGTTGAATAAGTTTGGCTATGATCCAAATGGCATGAGTTCTGAAAACTTATTACCATTATTAGCTTTGTTTTATAAGCTATTTCGTCATTCTAAGCAAAATGATCCCAGCAAATTAATCAATGTGATCAATAAATTAATACAGCATGGTGCAGATATAAATTGCACAGATGAATCCGGTAACGCCATACTAAAATTGGCTTTGTGCTATCCCAATGTGGTGATTGAGACCTTATTGCGTTTAGGTGCTAATCCCAATGCAGTTTGTACAACTGAAACTAATGAGATATTTAGTGTCCTTGATTATGCCATGGGTACTAAAGATGTTTCGAAAGCAACACAAAAACTTTTAGAAGAGTATGGGGCGCAACATTTTTCTGGTCCAATGCATTTGCCTATATTTTCTGAAAAAGATGGTCAATTAGTTACAATCTATGGTAATGCACAAGAAATGCAAAGAAAAAGGCAAGTGGCTAAAAGCACAATAGATAACTTACTTAAAAAGGAGGGTAAGTTAACTGATGAGCAGAAACAACAGTTATGGAAGACCATTGCAGAATTTCCATACAGTCTTAATATGTTAATTCCTATCAGTGTCGATGATAAAGCTAGCAAAAAAAACAGTTTAAGTATTTTGTTTGTCTTATTCATGAAATGTGAATTTGACTTCATAAGTAAATTAATACAAACATATAAAATAAATCTAAATTTGAAATGTGATGTTATTCTCCGTGAAGGAAAGTTGAAGTTAAATGGTACGCTATTACATCTATGTTGCGGTTTATTTGGCACTCCTAAGATGAATTTAACTATGGCGAGAATGTTAATTGAATACGGTGCATCTATAACAGAATATGATAAAGATGGCTTAGTGCCTATACATGTTGCGGCGATGAAGAAAGCATACGAAGTGTTAGATGTGTTAATTTCTCATGGTGATCCAAATGTTATGACCAAAGAGGGTAAAACACTCTTGCATCTATGTGCCGAATCTAATAATCCGAGAATGGCTGTTCATGTACTCGCAGGCTTATCTCCATTAGACAGACGTTTTCAGCTTAACACAGAAGACGTTCATGGACGGTTACCAAAAGACTATACTAAGGATGATGGTTTTACCAGATTATTAAGCGCTTTTGATCCAGACACTCCATTCCCAAAAAATGAAGGAACGTTATTACATGCGGAAGCAGCTAATCACAATGCTGATATGTTAGAGGTATTGCTCGACCATTTAAGTACTGAGCGATTGAATACATTGTTGAATACCACCGATGAGAATGGTAATTATCCTTTAGACCTAGCAATAGCAGCAAACTTAAGCGTTAATATCGCATTACTTGAGCAGAAAAATGCACCACGTAGGCAAGCCATAGCATGTAGCAGTATATCAGACACGGCTATGGGCATGACTGTTAGTCATGATGAAATTACTAATGTTAATAGCACAAATAGTAAACAACAATCTGATACTGCAGACACAAGTGAATTTTTATGGCGTATGCAAGGTAGTGTATCCAAGCTGCAAGCAGGCACAAGCGGATACACTGTAAGGCAAGAGATGGTTGAACGCATGAATCATGCAAGCCGTATGGATCCCTCTTTTTAGGACAGAAGGTAATCATGATAAAATCGACATAAAAAGTGTAGCAGGGAGATTACGCCCGTGCAATTGGAGCTGGTGATCTAGATGAAGTTAAAAATATTATATTCAGATATCCTGATGTTATTAACGTGGTTGACGCAGTAGGTAATACCTTCTTACATTTAGCATGCAGATTATTTCAACTCGAGATTATCGAGTATTTTGTTACAAAAACTAAACATGACTTATTGCCAAAAAATAATAGCGATAAAACGCCATTGCAAATTTTTTGTGGTGAGCTTATTAAAAAAAGAGTAAATATGGATAAAAAACAGCAAAGCATTATAACAGTTTATTGTCTTGAATTACCTATTCGAAAAAGGAATAACAGTGAACCAGGTGAAAAACCAATGGTACCTTATGTCGATTGTGATGGGACTGTGCTTTGGTATAATTCAGTTGAAGAACTGAGGGCTAATCATCCCGATGTTCAGTCGTTAACTCCTGGAAATAACTAGTAAACTTTTATTACATATTTATCAAGAAAAAGCTATTATCAGTTATGTTCATTTTTTCTTGTCATACCGCGGCTTGATCCTGCTTCTACACATTTATGGCAAGAAGCAGTACATTTTCTGGCGATAGATGTGCATAAGATAGAATCATTTTTCCGTACAATCAAACGTAGGATAAAAAAATCAGATGTACTACCTGCCAGCGCAGGGGAAATGGTTACCTTATCTGGTAAGCATGCCTTGAAAGAACCTACCAACTATGGTCGTATCTTCGGTCAAATTATCCTTTGGCTTGTACTCATTGTTGGTATTGCCTTTATTATCTTTATGGCGAAATCACTGTGGCGCCAGTATAAAGGTGATTAATTAACTTTGAGTTGCTTTTTTTGTGTGAGTTAAGTACAATTTTTCACCATTAGAATAATAATTTACATGATCAATCAGATCTGGGCCGTGATGAGCGGCCAAATAATTAAAAATATATAATTCTATAGTCATCGTACAATCAGAGAGCAAAATAATATGGCTAGACCCGCATATCAAGTGAATGAGATATTTAGTATCCAGTGTTTGCAAGCAAATGGGTATCAAGATGCTAAAAAAAACTACCAGCGATTAGCTGAAATGGTATCTAACAATCGAAGCCACTTTTATAATTCAGTAGGGCCTTATCTATTATACTGTATTAAGAAACATTCAGATTTTAACGAGCAAGGCACAATTCCACATCGCTTATTCTTTCTGGTACGTCCAGGCCAAAATGATATTATCATTCTGCATTATTTTTCAGTATCGCAAAACGAGCATGATGAAAGTATTCACTATCAAAAGCTTGAAGCTGGGCTAAAGCTAGTTCGACATAATATAAGGGCTGTTCAAACAATTGCGCATGTGTCAGCTGATAAAAAACAAGAGCCTATCAAATATGAGAAGATACAATCATTTGAACAGGTAGAATATAGTGAATCATGGTATGAAAATATTAAAATAAGGATAGACCAACTCGATACAGACAATATTACGTCAGCTAATATTGAAAGATTAATGATTATCAGTTGCGAAATATTTGAATTACTAGAAGTAGGTGGTATACATACTGACAAAATTCAGTCAGCTTTCGATCGTATTGTAGAGAAGTTGGCAACTTATTTGAGTTATGAAAGAAGCAATATATACTTAACCAGAGCAAAAAAAGCATTAGTACTCAATATTCAATTAGGTTATGGACGTGTTAACTTGTTTAGGTTAGAACCTTCCAATCGAAAGGCATACTTTAATTTATTAGCTAATAAATTGAAACAGTTAGTTAATGAAAAAAAATTCCCTGAAACAAGCTATTACAAATTTTTATTTCAATCTATTGAGGTAGAAGCTTCATTTATAACTGAGCAGATGGACACTTGCGAAGCAATGTCTTTTCCTCAGAATTCTGATGTTATCAATAATGTTGTAGAGATTATTTTACAGGGGATAAATAATAATACGATAAAATACGATAGTTTTGTTAAGTATATAACTATGTTATCAAAATATGGTTTGATTGAGGTCATAAATGAAAGGGAACTTCATTCAATTATAGAATATATTATTGATTGTTATAAAAATATTGCTGGAATACCAAAAGAACAAAAAGTGAAAAGAGATGATCATGCAAGTACACTGTTAGATATTTTTTTACCACATTTAAAAATGAGACAGCTAGAAAGATTATTATCATTTGAAGTTTCAATTGTTCCAGCACAGAAACTTAGTAAAGTGTTAATCTGTTTAGAATGGAAGTTTGATAGTGGTTTGTTACGTTTATTATTGCAATGGTGTAATGCTCTTAGCAAAGATAGAAAATATACCGATAATTGCCGTCAAATACTATGTAAAATTTTAAATGAATATAAAAAATTATCAAATGCTGAGCGCTATTCAGTCTATCCAGTTTTAGAAAAATTTTCTGGGTTATTCAATACCTATAGCTTGCAAATGCCAGAAGAACCACAGCTAACGAGTATTGAGCGTGTAAATCAATCAGTATCAAAAAAAAGAGCGGTAAGACGAAAAGGCAAAAAGAAACAAAGAAGCATGGTCACCCCTGCGTCAAATAAAAAGCCAAGTTGGCAAATTTTTGAAAAGCTAAATGTAGCATATTCCCATTGTGACAAAAGCAATACATCACAGTTTACAAGAGTTACTTGGAAATTTGTTGAGGACATATCAAGGAATGTCTCATTTTTAGTAGAAAATGGCAGATTAGTTTTTCCAGATAATGAATTTAGAGAAAAATTTGTTGAGCAATTTATTGTAAATAAATTCTATAATTTACGTATATACGGTACTGGCCGTTCCTATGATGTTAATCTGTTTACTCTTGCCTGCCATGCCGGTGATTTGTTGTTGGTTAGTGTTTTAGGTGAACTGACGAATAGCTTAACTCATGTGAACTTAACTGAGAATAGTCCATATGCACTGTATTGTGCAGCAGATGCTCAGCATTATACCACTATTATATTACTACTTAATAAATTTGGTTATGATCCTAAGCAATTAATAAAACAACATTTGTCGCCCTTGCTAGCATTATTTTATAAAAGAGGTTTTTCGGAAAAACAAGATAACCCTTATGCATTGATTCGGGCTATAAACACGCTTATCCAGTCTGGTGACAATGTACATTACGCCGATCGCAGAGGGAATACTGCATTAAGACTTGCTCTGCTTTATCCTTATGCCGTTGTAGAATGCTTACTAATGCATGGCGCAGATCCAAATGCTTTATTTAAAAGTAAAGAAAATGAAAAATGCAGTATTTACGACTACGCTATGGGTACTTCGGGTGTTGCTAAAAAAACTCAAAAGTTACTGAGGAAGCATGGTGCAAATTATTTCTCAGGTCCCATGAAGCTACCTAAGATTACGGTAGCTGAGAATGAAGAAGTTGTTGAACGGGAATTAAATGAGATTCTCACAAAATCTTCTGAATATGGTAATGCTCCAGGGATGCAACAAAAGAGAATAGTGACAAAAAAATTGATTGATCTATTGCATAAAGGATTTGTAGCTGGTCTTACAGAACAAGAAACTAAGGAATTACAGGATTGCATCGATAAAAATCCATATTGTCTCAATATGTTGATTCCGATAACATTCCTTGCTGATTCAAAGCCCTCAGTAAAAACAAATGTGATTTTATTCTTAATATTTAATAATATGTTTAGCTTTGTCGTTGACTTACTGAAAAAATATCCCATTAATTTAGACTTGTGCTACTTTTTTGATTTAAAAAGACATCATGATAAGAAATTTGATGGAACATTACTACATTTCTTAGCACGAGAAACCTCGCCATCAAATACTTATCTAAATTATGCTAGTACGTTTATTGAGTTTGGTGCGTCTACAACAGAGTATAATAGTCAAGGTTTGACTCCTTTGCATTTAGCTGCACTTGTGAAAAATGAAGGCATGTTACAATTACTTGTTTATCAGGGTGATGCGAATTTTCCGACTAAGGAAGGAAGAAATTTGATGCATTTGTGTGCAGAGTCTGATGATGTTAGTATGATGATGTGTGTTTTAAAAATCCTTCCAGTATTAGAGCGGCGATCTCAGTTGCGAGCTGGTGATAATCGAGATAAGCGGCCAACAACACTCGCTAAAGAAATGAAGAACGATGCTTTTATTATATTACTTGGCGCCTTCGACCCTAGTATCGCTTTCGAGGATGGCGGTACATGTCTACATGCGGCTGCGAGCCATAAAGATCCGCAAGTCTTACAGGAATTACTTGGTTATTTTGAAAGTGATCGATGTAAACAATTATTGAGTACACCCGACAATAAGGGTAATTATCCATTGAATATTGCAAAGGCTAAGGACCTAAGTGTACAGATTGCATTATTTGAACAAGTAAATGCCCCATTAAGTGTCAATGAAAGTGAGAAAGAGATAGAAGGTTCTCATCCAAATAGCTGGTCTTCTACGATGCAAGATGTATTGGGAGCGGTGAGTAATCTATTGCCGGATGAGATGAAAAGTAATTTTTCAATACCTTCAGTTAGCGGAAGAAATCATGAGCGTGGTATGTTTTTTCAATCTGAAGAACAACTACAAGAAGATACAATAAGAAGAGTTTCTAGACAGTTACGAACTGCAATTGCAGATGATAATTTAGCTGAAATTAAGTTGCTAACATTGGCACATCCAGATATTTTAAATGAATGTGATGCACAAGGTAATACTTTTTTACATTTAGCGTGTGAATTATTTAAATTAGATATTATAAAGTATTTTGTTACAGAAATAGCACATAGTCTATTACCGAAAAATACAGATCAAAAAACACCATTACAACTTTTTTGTAAACAGGTCGCTATAAGACGAAAAGTCCTGAGAGCTAGACAATTATCTGAATTTGATAATTGTCAACAATCAGTAAAAGAAATTTATTGCAGACAGTTGGTAAAAAAACTGAATGCAAAGAAAGTACCAGGAGATCGGCCAATTATTCCTTTTGTTGATGAAGATGGAAATGTATTTTTATATAATTCAATTGAAGAATTGAAAGCAAAACACAACCCTCAGAAGCATATACGTTGTTAGTGAGCAGAAAAGATATCGTCAACTATGTTGTTACTAGAAAAAATGTTGTCATCAACTATATTGTTTACTTGAAAGAATGCTGTCATTTCGAGTAGCCGCTGAGAGGGATCTCCTGCCGGTTTGACTACTTGGTAACAGCATGCTATTCATGTTAGCTAAACCATGAGGGGATATCTCGCTGTGCTCGATATTACAATGTTCTGTTATCGTCATCCCGCGGCGAAGACCGCGGGATCCATATACGGTAAATATGGATGCCGTGGTCAAGCCCTGTATCTTGATCAGATCTCTGCCTGTCATAAGAACATTTTCGCTTCTTGGTAGGTATCTACTTTATCCATAAGCCTAAACCATCCTTCCCACAGTGCTTTCCACCCAATAATGCCTGTACGTTTGCTATCATACCACCCACCTAGTTTCCCAAGACTTTTATAGGCCCACTCTATAGTAGGTATCTTTTTGGGCGGTTTCTTTTTCTGGGTCGCAATCCAAAGTACATGCCACTCATCTTCAGTCAACAGGGTAGTCACTGCAACCTGTTCTTTTAACTCAGTTGGCTTTGTCACTGCTATTTCTCGCATTTGTAACAATCTAACCGCAACAAAGGCAAGCACACTCCCTGCTCGCTCTAAATTATCTTTGCTTTGTAAGCGCAGCGTCTCTACTCCTATTCCACTTTTCCAGGCTTTGTGGTAATCCTCTATTCGCCACCTTAATGCATAGTAATGTAAGATGCGTTGTGCCGATTCTGCCGTATCTACTGGCTCAGTCGTTAATAATATCCAACTTAAATCATTTTCTGGCTGAGATACTTTCTCCCGCGCAGCGACAACATTCACTGCTAACTTATCTGGATAACCTTTTCCTCTTTGATGCTTCGGTAATTCTATCTCTAATTTATCACTAAAGTACTCTAACTTTGCCGTCCGCTTCTTCCGGCCTCCTTTTTGCTGTACTTCTACTTCATACGTCCCTAGCCGTGAGTTGCTAAATATCTTTGTAAATAACTTCTCTTCTGAATCACTTGTCTTGCGGTTTTGTGAAGCTCTTACGATAAAACGCTGCTCATTTAACTGTTTATAGTATAAATAATCATATATATCTGCTTCCCTATCACATACTGAGATGACTCTGTTTTGTAAATCACCTAATCTTGCTGTCATCTGCCTAGAGGCATGTTCCCATTTGTAACTTTCTTTCTCCTCATAAGCACGACTCATTCGTAATCCGCGTTTACCATAACTCTCCTTGTCTCGGCAATACCAGCTTTGTTCAATTAATCCAACTGTGCGTTCCGTTTCCTCTGACAATAGGAGTACGCTATGCACTTGAAAGCCTTTCGAACGCGCTGTCTCACTATTACTTGTATAACCCAATTCATCTAACACTTTGTGCTTGTAAGATAGGGTCGTTGTGTCCTCTAGCGCCAATACTATCGACTCATTCTTTACTGCCCGTAAGGTCGCTTCATAACCCCCTTCTCTTATCGACGATGCCTTTATATGGTCATTCCTTATAAAACGGTACGCGCCTTCTATTTGCGCATCGTCTCCATCACAACACGAGACGGTACTCGCTCCCATTTTCTGCGCATGCGATGACGCTAGCTTGATTAAACGTTCTGTTCTTCGCGTATCTCCTAAATCGCTATCTTTGAATGTTTCATAGGCCCAATCTGTTGCATTCTTCATCTTTACTGCCTCCTAGTGCTCATTTATAGCGAGAAAGTGTACTACTTCTTACCATAAATGTGTAGAAGATACAGGGTCAAGCCACGGCATGACGGTAGATAGTCGACAGGTTATCGGTAGTGTCTTATTAATACAAAAAATAGCTGCCATAAACAACTACAATTCACTTTGCAAACTATCATGTTGCTGTTGCAATTGTTGTAGCGCAGCTTCATTCTCTGTTAGGCGTTGTTTTTCTTTAGCAACGACAGCTTCTGGGGCTTTATCAACAAAGTTAGGATTGCTGAGTTTACCGCGAGTACGTTGTAATTCTTTATCCAGTTTATCCATTTCTTTTTCTAGTCGCACAAGTTCTGCACTGACATCAATTAAACCGGCTAATGGGATCAGAATCTCCATTTCGCCTACCAAGGCTGTGGCGGCTTGTGGTGCTTCGTCGGTACTCTCTAGCCATTGAATGCTGGCTAGTTTTGCGAGGGTTTGTAAGAAAGCTTGATTATCTGCAAGACGTTGTTGATCCTGAGCATTGCCATGACGTAACAAGACAGGGAGGGCCTTACTGGGAGCGATATTCATTTCGCCACGGATAGTACGCACGGATATAATAAATTGTTTAAGCCATTCAACATCGGCAATAGCAGCTTCATCTACTAAATTTTCAGCATATTCCGGATACGCTTGTAGCATAATGGTATCACCTTGCTTACCAGCTAGTGGGGCGATGCGTTGCCAAATTTCTTCAGTGATATAAGGCATAATGGGATGCATTAAGCGTAACAAGGATTCTAAAACAGTGACGAGAGTATAGCGAGTGCCGCGTTTTAAAGCCTCTGAGCTGTCAGTATTCAGTAATACTGGCTTTGATAATTCCAAGTACCAATCACAGTATTCATTCCAAGTGAATTCATAGAGTGCTTGCGCAGCTAAGTCAAAACGATAATGTTTAAAATGCTCATGAATACTAGCAATGGTTTGCTGTAATTTAGTTTGGATCCAACGGTCTGCTAAGCTGAGTGTTTTGTCATCATTATTGCTGCCAGTGTCTTGATTTTCGCAATTCATCAGCACATAGCGTGCTGCATTCCATATTTTATTACAGAAATTGCGATAACCCTCTAAGCGATGTAAATCAAAATTAATATCACGTCCGGTACTAGCAAGAGCACAGAAGGTGAAGCGTAAGGCATCAGTGCCATGGGCAGCGATACCATTAGGAAATTCTTTTTTGGTTTTAGTTTTAATACTTTCTGCCATGGCTGGCTGCATTAAACCATGCACACGCTTTTCGATTAAGTCATCCAACTCAATGCCATCGATGAGATCAATAGGATCTAGGACATTACCTTTAGTTTTTGACATTTTCTGGCCTTCAGCATCGCGGATCAAGCCAGTGATATAGACTTCATGGAAGGGAATATCATCCATGAACTTGATACCCATCATCATCATGCGGGCAACCCAGAAGAAAATAATATCAAAGCCAGTGACTAAAACTGAGGTTGGATAGAAAGTTGCTAACTCTGGCTTTTGTTCGGGCCAGCCCAAGGTAGAGAAGGGCCAGAGGGCCGAAGAGAACCAAGTATCAAGTACATCAGTTTCTTGACTTAACTGCATATCATCTGCTAATTGATATTTAGCTCGCACAGTAGCTTCATCCTCAGCGACATAGATGTCACCAGCTTCATCAAACCATGCTGGGATCCGGTGTCCCCACCACAATTGTCTACTGATGCACCAATCTTCAATATTGTACATCCATTGATAGTAGGTTTTAGTCCATACTTCAGGAATGAATTTCACTTTACCTTGCTCCACTGCTTCGATAGCAGGTTTGGCTAAGGGTTCTGCCCTAACAAACCATTGGTCTGTTAAATAAGGCTCGATGACCACGCCAGAGCGATCGCCCTTGGGAACTTTTAATTGGTGCGGTTCAGTTTTTTCTAGTAGTTTTGCATTTGTTAAGTCTGCAACGATTTGCTTACGTGCAGCGAAACGCTCTAAGCCCTGGTATACCGCGGGTACATTATCATTTAAATGCGCCTCTGGGGTGAGGATATTAATTAGCGGCAAATCATGGCGCTTACCAATGGCGTAATCATTAAAATCATGCGCTGGGGTGATCTTCACGCAGCCAGTGCCAAATTCAGGATCCACATAATCATCAGCAATCACAGGTATGGTTCTGTCAGTGAGAGGCAATTGCACGTGTTTGCCTAATAAGTGCTTATAACGATCATCTTCTGGGTGAATTGCCACAGCAGTATCACCTAGCATAGTTTCAGGGCGCGTAGTGGCGACGATGATATATTCTTCACTATCTACCACAGGATAGCGAATGTGCCAAAGTGAGCCGGTTTCTTCGATGGAGTCTACTTCTACATCGGAGATTGCCGTGAGTAACTTCGGATCCCAATTAACTAATTTTTTACCGCGGTAAATTAAGCCTTCATCATAGAGACGAATAAATTCTTCCTGTACCGCTTTGGAGCAACCCTCATCCATGGTAAAGCGCTCACGAGTCCAGTCAACGGAAGCACCGAGACGACGCAGCTGTCCACAGATATTACCCCCCGAAACTTGTTGCCATTCCCAGATTTTTTCTACAAATTTCTCTCGGCCTAAATCATGTCGAGAAATACCCTGTTGATTGAGTTGACGCTCTACCACCATTTGCGTAGAAATCCCCGCATGGTCGGTGCCTGGTTGCCAGAGCGTATTAAAACCGCGCATACGATGGTAGCGTGTGAGGGCATCCATTAAAGTATTTTGGAAACCATGGCCCATGTGTAAGCGGCCGGTGATATTCGGTGGTGGGATCACAATACTGTAACTTGGGCCATCACCGCTAGGACGAAAATAACCTTGTTGTTCCCAGCGTGTTGACCAATGGGCTTCGATAGTGTCGGGGGTATATTTAGTTTCCATAATCTGATCTTATTGTTATGTTGTTGTAAGTAAATCGTGGGTTTGAATGTCGTAGCCTTGTTGCTTGTAAAATTTATAATGCTCACGGCTCGCAGCTTTTGCTGCATCATCTTGACTGACGATTTCGATGATGCGACGGAACTGTGAATAAAAGCCTGGGACCTCTGCACTGTAGTTTAACAAAATATCCCGGTGTTCTTTTGGTTCTACGCCGAAGCCAACTTGGATGGGCGGCGGTGGGGTAGGACCTTCACCGTAAATATTGTGTGGGATAAAACTTTGGTCCTGGTAGGTCCAGAGCAATTCATCGATTTGATGGGCTTGTTGTTGGTCTTGGCAGTGAATGTAAAGCTTATGTTTTTTGCGGTAAATTTTTTCGGTGAGACGGCAAGCAAAGCGATGCCGTCCCAGCGAAGTTGTTTCATTAATCAAATAAAAATCCACGCGAGTCATAAGCTACCTTGGATTAACAACGGTCAAGAATAAATTGTGTTAACAGTGGCACAGGTCGCCCTGTGCCGCCTTTATTTGCACCGGAATGCCAAGCAACACCGGCTACATCTAAGTGCGCCCACTGTAAGTTCTTAGTGAAGCGTGCGAGGAAACAAGCTGCAGTGATCGCACCTGCATAACGCCCGCCGATATTCGCCATATCAGCAAAGGGGCTTTTTAATAAGTCTTGGTATTCATCATCTAAAGGCATGGGCCAAGTAGGATCTAAACTCGTCTCACCGGCTTTTTCTAAGGCTTTACTCAGCGCCGGTGTATTGGTGAATACGCCACTGCGGTGATTACCTAAGGCAACCACCATTGCTCCCGTTAGCGTTGCAATGTCGATGACAACTTCAGGTTCGAATCGTTCGCAATAGGTGAGGGCATCACAAAGAACCAGACGACCTTCAGCATCTGTGTTTAGAATTTCAATGGTTTGGCCTGACATACTTTTGACAATATCGCCCGGTTTGCTGGCACCACCGCCGGGCATATTTTCCGCGGCAGCAACAATACCAATGACATTAATAGGTAATTTCATTTCTGCTACAGCATTGAGTGTGCCAAATACGCTAGCTGCACCGCCCATATCATATTTCATTTCATCCATACTGGCGCCAGGTTTTAGCGAAATACCGCCACTGTCAAAGGTGATCCCTTTACCTACGAGGACAATTGGTTTGGCAGTTTTTTTACGGCTGCCTTGATATTCCATGATAATGAGTTTCCCAGGTTCTTTACTGCCTTTACTGACGGACAAGAAAGAGTGCATGCCCAGCTTATCCATGTCTGCTTCGCTGAGAATTTTAGTTTTAACATTGCTATGATCTTTGGCTAGTTGTTTAGCTTGATTGGCCAAATAACTTGGGGTGCAGATATTGCTGGGATTGTTGCCAAGGTCTTTGGCTACATTTATACCCTTAGCAATAGCTTCGCCAAGTTTAATGCCTGATTTAATTTGCTTAGCTTCTTTTTCATTGGTACTGTGGAATGTAACTTCAGTGAGCGTGGCTGGCTTGGGTTCTGGTGTGGTTTTTAATTCATCGAAGCGATAGGTATGTTCTAAGGCTGCCACGGCTGCTTGGCGTGTACGCCAGGTGAGATCTTTACCACTCACGCTTATCTTGGGTAAAGTAGATACTGTTGTCGTAACGGGGGTATTGTTCAATGCCGCAAAGCTTGCAGCGATAGCCTTGTGTAAGTTCTTTGCCGTTAATTCTTTTTTCTTGCCCAAACCGACGATGAGCAAGCGTTCAGCAGCCACATTGGGTACATTTTGGAGTAGCAGGGTTTCGCCCAGTTGACCGCTGATATCGCCACGCTCGTATAATGAGGATAAGTAGCGTTCTGAGACTTTATCGATATGCGCGGTGACGCTGGGTTGACTGTCTTCGGCAAAGTAACCGAGTATTAAACAGTCCGTGTTCATTTTTTCTACAGCTTGGTTTTTCACAAAAAATTTCATTGTTGCTCCTACAAATCCTCAAAATGGTGTAAAATGGCGCAGTTTGCTGGCTAGCCCCTCGTCCATTGGCTTAGCAGCAATGTGCATAGTACTATATCAATAGGTGAGGATAAACAGGACAGTGCAAAGGTGTTAATAAAAATATGATCATATTTCGGTATTTGGCTAAGGAAGTCCACCTTGCGCTCAGTCTCATCATCGGTATTCTGCTATTAATTTTCATTAGTAATCAATTAGTGCGCTATTTGGCAAAAGCTGCTGCGGGTAAATTGAGTGGTGCCGTGGTGATGAAGGTGATTGCTCTGCAAGTTCCTTATTTGCTGGGTTTACTACTACCGTTAGGTTTGTATTTGGCCATTTTGGTGGCTTATGGGCGCTTGTATGCCGAGAGTGAAATGACAGTCATGACCGCTTGCGGGTTAAGTCGTGGTCAATTAATACGCATTTCCATGTTATTTTCCAGCTTTGTTTTATTGTTGGTAATTGTGCTGAATTTCTACGTGAGTCCACATTTACTCGCGTATCAGAATGAGCTGAAAGCCAATGTGGGCACTGAAGCCTTAGTTTCAACCATTATTCCTGGACGTTTCCAAGTATCGCCTAATGGCCGCGAAGTTTATTATATCGAGAGCATGTCGCGTGATAGAGAGAATGTTAATAATATTTTCATTGCGGTGCGTGATAAGGATAAGAAAAAGTCGGCAGCGAAGACAAAGCCTGAGCATGAACGGTGGAGTGTGGTTTCTGCAACCAGTGCGCATCAAGAGGATGATCCAAAGACGGGCAATAGTTTTATTGTGGCTGAGGATGGGTATCGCTATCAAGGTAGTGCCGGGGAGAAAGCTTTCCGCATTGCGCAATTCGGCAAATATGGGATGCGTTTAGGTACTCAACCTGGAAAAGCAAAGCAAGAGCATCATGCCATGAGTACTTCAACCTTATGGAAATTACGCGATACGGACAGTCATGCCATGGCTGAGTTGCAATGGCGTTTAGGTTTACCGATTTCAGTACCTATCTTAGTATTGTTAGCCGTGATTTTGAGTAAGGTGCGCCCGCGCCAAGGCCGCTACGCACAATTATTGCCGGCTATTTTAATTTACACTGTTTATGCCAATATGATGTTTGTGGCGCGTAATTGGGTGGAAGATAAGGTCGTGCCTGCTTATATTGGTTTATGGTGGTTGCATTTATGCTTATTGGCTGTGGCATTGCTGCTGTTAATCGACCGAGAACGTTTATGGTGGCGGATTAAAACTTTATTGCCTATGAAGAGGGCGGCCTCATGAGAATTCTATCGGTCTATATTGGTAAAACCATCATCATGACTACGTTATTAGTGCTGTTAGTACTGATTGGCATGGATATTTTTATTCGTTTTGTGGGCGAGTTAAATGATATTGGTAAAGGTAGCTATAGTATCATTCAAGCTATGCAATATGTGGTATTAGGGGTGCCCGAGGATTTATATCAATTATTTCCAATGATGGGGTTGTTAGGTGCATTGATTGGTTTAGGCTTATTAGCTTCTAATAGTGAATTAATCGTCATGCGCACAGCCGGTATGTCGGTATTACAAATTAGCTGGGCAGTGATCCAAGCAATTTTAATTTTAGTGATCTTGATTACTGTGGTTGGTGAAACCTTAGCACCCAAGGCTTTATATTTAGCAGATTCGAAGAAAGCAATGGCGAAGAGTAATGGCCAAGCGGTTAAAACCCGACACGGGATTTGGGTGCGTGATGCCAATAGTTTTATCCATATTGAAACGGTGAATCCAGGTGGCCACTTACAAGGCGTGACACGTTATCAATTTGATTCACAGCATCGTTTACTACAGACCAGCCATGCAGAAAATGCTGAGTATAAAGACGATCATTGGGTCGTGCAGGATGTGGCAACATCACGACTCAAAAATGATTCCCACGTGTCTACTGAGCATGCAGCTAAACAAACTTGGCAAATGAACTTAAACCCTAGTATTTTGCGAGTAGCTCAGGTTGATCCTGAAGAGATGACTTTAGCTAAGCTGCATTCAGTCATCCAATATAAGAAAAATAATGGTTTGCACTATGAGGCATATGCTTTGGATTTTTGGCAACGTTTATTCCAACCAATTGCCACCTGTGTGATGATGTTTTTGGCGTTACCTTTTATTTTCGGGCCTTTACGTAGTGCCACCATGGGCTTGCGCTTAGTGGCTGGTGTTGCCATCGGCTTTAGTTTCTATATGTTAGATCAATTCTTCGGTCCCTTCAGCTTGGTCTATCAAATCCCTCCCATGTTAGCAGCAGCCTTGCCTATCTTGCTATTTGCAGGAATTGGGTATTATTTGATGTTACGTACGCGGTGATTTACCTATACTAAGATAACCTATTGAATAATAAAAACTTTCGCCATACCGCGGCTCGACCGCGGTATCCAGCTTGATTCTCAACTTACCAGCAGGTAAGTTACCAGCAGGTAAGTTACCAGTAGGTAAGTTACCAGTAGGTAAGTTACCAGTAGGTAAGTTACCAGTAGGTAAGTTACCAGTAGGTAAGTTACCAGTAGGTAAGTTACTACACATAAGTTTTGAAGTTCATAGGTTATATGGTTAACTTTCAGCCATCATATTATGGAATTGCTTTCTTAATAGATTTTTTTGTACTTTACTCATGGCATTTCTTGGCAATTCATCTATAAAAATAACTTCTTTAGGTACTTTGTAATTCGCTAACTGAGTTTTAACCGATTGGATAATATCTTCTGTTGTTACTTGAACAGTATTGTCTAATACCACCACAGCTACCACTGCCTCACCAAAGTCATCATGGGGTAATCCAATGATAGCAGATTCTTTTACGCCATCTATATTATCGATGATAAGTTCAATTTCTTTAGGGTAAACGTTAATACCACCTGTAATAATCATATCTTTTGCTCGACCAATAATTGATATGAAGCCGTTTTCATTAATAATGCCAATATCTCCGGTTTTAAAAAAATCATCCTCAGTAAAGGACTCTTGAGTTTTTTCCGGCTTCCCCCAGTAGCCATTAAAAACATGCTCGCCTTTTACTTGTATTTCACCTTGTACTTTTGATTTGATTATTAGTGTTTCTTCATTGTTTAAATTAACTAGTCGTAATTCGTTGCCTGGTAAAGGTAACCCCACTGTTCCCGGTATTCTATCACCGTTTAATTGATTCGATGTGTTAATTCCGGTTTCAGTCATGCCGTAGCGCTCAAGAATTTTATGCCCAGTTATTTTTTCAAAGTCACTAAAGGTGTTTTCCAACAAGGGTGCTGAACCTGAGATAAATAATCTCATGTTGTCTACTATCTTAGAATTAAAGTGAGAGTTTGCCAAAAGCCGTGTGTAGTAAGTTGGTACTCCCATGAGCACTGAACTTTTTGGCAGATATTTGATAGCATTTTCCACTGAAAATTTTGCAAGGAAATGCATACTGGCACCGCTAAGCAGCACGCAGTGGCAAGCGAAGAATAAGCCGTGACAGTGAAAAATAGGCAGCATATGTAGTAAGGTGTCTTTTTCTGTAAATCCCCATGCTTTTTTTAAATTTAGACCATTAGAAAGCAGGTTGCTATGTGATAGCATGGCTCCCTTTGGTTTTCCAGTTGTACCCGATGTATAAAGTATACAAGCGATATCATCAGTTTTTCTGTGTTCAATTTGATAATTTGAATGCAGATGTATAGATTTTTCTGTAATGGTTCCACCACCATTTTCATCGAGTGTTTCTACTACTAAATCTATTTTATTAGAATGATAACACTGTTGAATTGTATTGAGTTTGTCAGGTGCGCAGATAAATAAGGCTGGCTTGGAATCCCCAATGAAATAAGTGATCTCTTCTGCTTTGAAAGCCGGGTTTAGTGGGATGTAAATTGCGCCATACCGCAAACAAGCTAGGTATATGCATAGTGCCTCTATACTTTTATCTGTTTGTTGAATGACTCTGTCACCGATATTTACGCCGGTGTTTTTAAGAAAATTACAGTATTTTCCAACCTGTTCATGAATATCGTGATATGTATATTTTCTATTATCATGGGTTATTATGAATATATTATCTTTGTGTTCGCTAAATAAGAAGTGTGCATATAGGTTGTCATTTTTCATCAAACTTTCCTATGATAATAATAGTGAATAGTTAAATAAGATTTATATCAATAGTTTTTATAATTTAACTCGATTCCCCGCAGCTTGTTTCGGGTATTTTTATTTAGTGTTCATCCCATTACTGCCGACAAACCAACTTCGTACCGGATAAACGATCGTGTAAAGCTAAATTATCTTTATCAAATAATTGCCAGAATAAGCCGATGCCAAGGCAGAGTATGCTGGGGATGGCAAAGGTAAAGCGTAGTAAGGCACGGTAAAGTGAGAGAGGTTGGTTATTGAAGTCAACAATGCGGGTTTTCCAGGCTTTCATGCCAAGGGTTTGTCCTGCTCTAAGCCAAAAACCTACGTAGAAGCCACAGCAAATAAACAGTAAGTAAAATTTAAAATAGAGATTCTCTGCAGAAATCTGTTGATTATGATTCACTTTGACGGCGATGGCGGTGGCTAAAAATAGTAGCGCGAAAACTAAAAAATAATCGTAAATCATAATGCCCAGGCGACGGATGATACCAATGGGTATATCGGCTTGTGTGGTCGATGGTGCTGCTGAAGATTCAGTATGTTCATCCGCCATTGAGTAATAACCTTTTTGCTTTCTCTAAATTGTCAGGATGTCCATATAGCACTAATACATCTTCTGCAAGTAATTCTGTATCAGGCTCAGGTTCTGGGCCACGGATACCACCACGTCGTACGGCAGTGACAGTGACGTTGCCTTCGGATAAGTTTAAATCACAGAGCTTTTTACCTACAGCATATGCTTTTGTGGTTAAATCTATGGCTTCTAATTGTTCGTGATTTTGTTCAAGCTCTTCCAGGTCATTTAAATCTTTACTCGGGAAAACTTGATGTAGTAAGTCATAGCGTTCAGTACGTACAGTGCGGACGCGACGTAGTGCTTTAGCGGCGGTTAGCCCCATTAAGATGAGAATATGGAAGGATAGCATGAGGCTTGCTTCTAAGGTTTCTGGGATTACCTCGGTAGCGCCTAATGTTTGTAAGTTCTGTAAATCACTATCATCCCGAGTACGCACCAGTATAGGTAATTCAGGAAACTCCTCGTGAACTTGGGGTAGCAGTTTTCTAGTTGCGTAGATATCATCATAAGCAATGGCAAGTGCTTTGGCTTTCGCAATGCCTGCCGCTTTTAATATAGAGACATTAGTAGAGTCGCCATAGCTAACCCGATCACCCGCCAGTTGTGCCTGTTGCACACGCTCAGGATCCATATCAATGGCAATAAATTCAAAGCCTTCACTTTCAACAATACGCGCAATGTTTTGACCAACACGACCGAAGCCACAAATGACCACGTGTTGAGAGAGCCCCATAGCCGTATCTTCGATTTTTTCCGCAGATTCTTTGCGATCATGTTCACAGGATTTAGGTAAGATCCACTCTGCTAGTTTACCGTTGAAACGGATAACGATGGGTGCAGAGGCCATACTGATGATTAATGCGGCTAATACAATTTGGGTATTTTCCGCTTGCAATAATTGCTGTGACATGGCTAAGGCTAACAAAGCAAAACCAAACTCACCACCGTGTGCGAGTACTAAGCCACTGCGTAGAGCTGTTTCCATATTCGAGCCAAATAAGCGGCTGAGGCCGGTAATGAGCACCGTTTTAAATAAAAATAGAATCAGTAATAAGACTAAAATGGGCACCCATAATTGTGGAATAACATGAAAATTAAGCAGCATCCCTACACTGATAAAGAATAGCCCTAAGAGAATATCGCGGAATGGGCGGATTTCCACTTCGATTTGATGACGGAATTTTGTTTCACCTAGCATCATGCCTGCTAAAAATGCACCTAGGGTGGGGGATAAACCCATTTGATTAGTAAGCCAAGCTGCGCCGAGAGCAACGAATAATATCGTTAAAGTAAATAATTCTAATGAGCGGGTTAGAGCTATTTCATAAAAAACAGGTCGCAGTACCCAACGGCCAATGATAAGAATCGCAAACATGACGCCCGTGGCTTTTACTAATGCCCAGAGTAATGGCGTAAAGACCGCATTACCGCCCGCAAGGCTTGGGATCAAAATTAAAAATGGGATTACGGCAATATCTTGGAACAGCAATATGCCTAAGGCATTTTTACCATGGCCGGTATTTAATTCTAATTGTTCGCCCAATTGTTTTAAGCCAATGGCGGTTGATGACATGGCGACCACACCGCCGATAACTAGGGCGCCAGCGGTGCTTAAATCATGAAATAAGGCAACGGCCATTGTCAGTATGGTGGTGAGGGTTACTTGTAAGCCACCAAGACCGAGTACATGTTTTTTCATCGAAAGTAAGCGTGGTAAAGAAAATTCTAGGCCGATAGTGAACATGAGGAAGACGATACCAAATTCAGCCAAGCCATGAGTGGATTCTTCATTGGGAATGAGGCCAAACCCATAAGGGCCAACGCACACGCCGATAATTAGATAACCAATGATCGGTGAGAGGTTTAAGCGACGAAAGATGAGACTGATGACTACTGCAGCGGCAAGTAGAATGAGAATGCCTGTAAAGATACTGTGGTCCATAAAAATGCCTAAATGATTAGCGGATTAAGATCTTAAGTTATAGTAACAGCCATTCATGGGGGATTCAATGGAGGTATTTTCTTTACAGTCTCATGCTGCGTTGTGGATTCAATCTGATAGTGGTAGTATGAGCAAAATTCACTCAGGACGATGAGAAATGTTACAAGCACAGACGCGTTCAGCCTTTTTTACTGATACTAAGTATATAGCCGGATGGCTGCTAGTGGCGGCCTACTTTTTTTATGAAGTGGTTATTCGGGTGGCACCTAGCGTCATGGTGGGCCCACTAAGCCATGACTTTGCTTTGAATGAGCAACAAATAGGCTCTTTAGTTTCTGTGTATTATTTTGCCTTCGTTGCTATGCAAATTCCAGCCGGTTTATTGGTGGATCGCTTCGGACCCTACAAAATTATTGCCTTATCGGCAGCTCTGATGGGCTTAGGGGCTGTATTATTTGCTCATAGCACAACGATCTGGATGGCAACTCTGGCAAGAATCATCATGGGGTGTGGGGCTTCATTTATCCTAATTAATTGCTTCAAATTATTAGCTATCTATTTTAAACCTGAGCGTCATGGCTTATTTGTAGGTCTGACGGGTTTATTTGGCGCTAGTGGTGGATTAGAGGGCCAAATTTGGTTAGCGAAATTGGTAGGCGATTATGGCTGGCGCCAAAGTATGGTAGCACTAGCTTTGGTTGCCTGTGGTTTTATGCTGGTTTTGTGGTTTTTGCTCCCGCGTAAACAAGAAGTTGCCGTACAACAAGAGGCAGCCACAGAGGAGTCCTCGTCATTTTTCAGCACAGTTAAAGCCAAAGTCTTGAAGCCACAATTTTTAATGATTGCTTTTTATGCGGGATTGATGAATGCGCCGATTATCACCTTTGCAGCTTTATGGGGTATTCCCTATGTAGAGCTGGAAGCCCATGTCTCGTTATTGGTAGCAACGCATATTATTGCCTGGGTATGGATTGGCCAAATCCCGGGGTATTTAGCAGTGAATTGGTTGGCAGATTTTGTCTCAGCACGCAAAATCATGTTGGTGAGTTCTTTTGGCTGCTTACTCAGTATGAGTTACGTTGTTTTTGCCCCAATTGCCGCACATCCTGTTAGTTTATCCATTGCCATGTTTTTCATTGGCTTTTTAAGTAGTGCTAATTTTGTATCTTTTGCATTGCTCTGTAAGCTACATTCAGCCAAGGAAGTGGGTACTTTAAATGGCTTCGCCAATATGATTAATCTGCTTGTGGGTGCAATTTTGCAGATTATTATTGGTTGGTTGATGGTGGTTACCATCCAGCATTTTGGCGTGCAAAGTTCGGCTCAATTACAAGGGTCGCAGTTAGCTATGCCAATTTTTGTGATGCCTGCAGCGTTATTGTTAGCTTTTATGTTGGCATGGTTTATTCGGGATAATTAATATTGCTTTTTAGCTGGTATAGCGTGTTGGATCGGTAATGCCGGCTTCGATAAAACCCTGACGGCGTAGAGAGCAACTATCACAGCGGCCACAGGCTTTTCCTGTATTAACTTCTGCTTGATAACAACTCACTGTTTTAGCGTAATCTAAGCCTAATTTGATACCTTGTTGAATGGTTTCTGCTTTACTGAGGTAGAGTAGGGGCGTATGGAGTTGAATTGGTTTATTTTCTACGCCTGTTTTAGTCGCTAAATTCGCCATGGTTTGAAAAGCTGCGATGTATTCCGGCCGACAGTCGGGATAACCTGAATAATCAACGCAACATAAGCCTGCAAAAATATCATAAGCACCGATAACTTCTGCGAAGCCTAAGGCTATAGAAAGAAAGGTAGTGTTACGAGCTGGGACATAAGTAACCGGGATAGTTTTATCGCCCGTGTAATCAGGTACATCAATTGCGTCATCAGTGAGTGCAGAGCCACCAAATTGGCCGATGTTTAGTTCTACAATGCGATGTTCGATGGCGCCAAATTCAGCGGCAATTTTTTTTGCTGCATTGAGTTCTGCGGATAATGTCTGACCGTAATGAAAGCTTAATGGATAACAGTCGAAGCCCTGAGAGTGAGCGATGGCAAGACAAGTGGAAGAGTCTAGTCCGCCAGATAGAAGAATAACAGCTTTTTTGCTCATAGGTGTCCCATGTTACGAAGATGGTGAATGATTTTGGTAAATGTGATGTGGAATTTCAAGAGAACACGTTTCTTAGCTAAAAAAGTAAGAAAGCACCTTGCTGACAAAATCACCCACTATTTGTGACATAACAAATAGCGGGTGAAATTAGCAGTCGGTTTATACAGACTCTTCTGTACGATTACGGCGTTTTTTCACCGGAGAAGCTTCTACTTGCTCACCTACAACACGTTTTGGTAAGCGGTCGGTATGAAATTCAACCAGTGCTTGCAATACCACGCCAATAATTTTGTAGCCGGTACCAACACGTTTAGTATCAAAATCATTGTTTAAAGATTTTAGGTATAAATCTTTACCATCAAACAAGATTTGTTTTACTTGGATTTTCTCATCACCATCAACAAGTACCGCAGCAAAGTCGTTATCTTGAGGTTTCAAGTTAGGTTCGATCACCATCATTGTTCCATTTGGGAATTGTGGTGCCATAGTGTGATCTTCCATTTTTACTGCGAAGGCATTGTCACTGACATTAGCTTCAGTAGAAATGTAACTAACGATTTCACTAGCTAATCTTTTAGGCAATGCAGCCGCTTGTTCCCATGATAAGAGAGGTAGCTTACTCCAGCTACGATAGTATGGATTATAACTGCCAGCTAAGCGTTCGTCAGATAAAGGATCATCACCAATTAATTCACTAATCGTTACGTTAAAGAATTTAGCAATTGGGCTTAATGAGCCAACTTTAGGGTTATCTGTTTCCCCAGAAGCCATGCGATGGATCACTGGTTGACCAACGCCAGTTTGTCGAGCCAGCTCAGTGACTGTGATGCTCACTTCATTCATAAGTGCTTTTAGCGTCGTATTAAGTTCCGCCATGTTATTTGTCTCCCATTTTAAAGTATTTAGCCTTGTATATCAGATGTCCATGTTAAGGCCATTTCCAACTAAACAAAGCACACTTTTGCAGGTGCTAGACTTATGCTGACTAGTTACTGCTGGTGATTTCAGTTTAGAGTCCGCTATTGTAATCAGATATATGTACAAATGCATCTATAAATAAGAAATAAATTGTAATTATTCCTTGACGCATAAAATAATTAATATTATTATACATTTACGCATTATTATATGCGTTTTTGGGCATTATTATAGGGAAATGTTAAGTAATAAACCAGTGAAATAGTCATTCTAAAGTTTTTTGGCATAGTTGTTTTCGCTTTAGAAGAGTATTTAACTGCTGCTTTTAGGAGAGTCTCCCTCTAAAGTGGGTCGGCCGGTCGTTGCTGATGTGCTTAATATTTTTACCGCCGCCCACCCACTAGCAGATCATATTGTTCTGAAGCAGGTGCTCGGTCGATGCCACTGCAGTCCCCAGTGGCGTATCACCCTCATGATACGACTGAGAACTTCTGGAATGGTTGATGAGATGCTAGTGGGTATTTTTTGCGCTCTTATATTAATTAGACTATCTTTTAATAGCTGAGGATCGTATTTGAGGATAGGGATGAGAAATGAAAAAAAATGACCATGTGAATGAAGAGGATGGACATTATAATCCTAATGAAAATAATCGAACGTTAACCATGAATGCGGGTGGTTATACGCGATCCCATCAGCAAAACCAAACAAGTACAAAAGACGCAGAAGAAGATCGGACTCTCTATCAAAGCCCTAATGCCAATGATCAAACGGCAGATGCCAACCAAACGCTCAAGAATAAAAATAATATACAAGCCAGTGATATAAATTCAGATCCGCTAGGTTTACACCGTAGTGAGCAGCAAGATCATATAGCTGCAATTAATTCTTCCAGTGCGCCATCTGCAAACGTTGTAAATATGACTGGACATGCAGAGTCTGCTGATGATTCAGTTATGGGCAGTATTAATTTTACTACAGGAAATATACAAGAGTCAGATCATGTGGATGCAGAGGTTACTCAATCGGCACACGACCAAGCATATGGTGATGATGCTTTTCTTGCCGGTAAGCATGTACAGAGTGATGAACCGGATAGCCAATATGTAGGTGAATATGCTGAGGATGATCGTTTACATGGCAGTGCCGGAGATGATCGTTTACACGGTGGCTCGGGTAATGATGAATTAAAAGGTAGTGATGGCAATGATCGCTTAGTCGGCGGTCGTGACGACGATCGCTTACATGGTGGTGCCGGTGATGATCGTTTACATGGTGGTGCCGGTGATGATCGTTTACACGGTGGTGCTGGTGATGATCGCTTACATGGTAGTGCCGGTGATGATCGCTTACATGGTGGTGCCGGTGATGATCGCTTACATGGTGGTGCCGGCGACGATCGTTTACACGGTGGTGCTGGTGATGATCGCTTACATGGTGGTGCCGGTGACGATCGTTTACACGGTGGTGCCGGTGATGATCGCTTACATGGTGGTGCCGGTGATGATCGCTTACATGGTGGTGCCGGCGACGATCGTTTACACGGTGGTGCTGGTGATGATCGCTTACATGGTGGTGCCGGTGACGATCGTTTACACGGTGGTGCCGGTGATGATCGCTTACACGGTGGTGCCGGTGATGATCGCTTACATGGTGGTGCTGGCGACGATCGCTTACATGGTGGTGCTGGCGACGATCGCTTACATGGTGGTGCCGGTGATGATCGTTTACATGGTGGTGCTGGTGATGATCGCTTACATGGTGGTGCCGGCGACGATCGTTTACACGGTGGTGCCGGCGACGATCGCTTACACGGTGGTTCTGGTGATGATCGCTTACACGGTGGTGCCGGTGATGATCGTTTACATGGTGGTGCCGGTGACGATCGTTTACACGGTGGTGCTGGTGACGATCGCTTACATGGTGGTGCTGGTGATGACCACTTGCGTGGTGGTGCAGGTAATGATGAACTAGCAGGCGGTGATGGTAATGATCGTTTAGTTGGTGGTCGTGGTGATGATACCCTTGATGGTGGTGCTGGTGATGACCACTTGCGTGGTGGTGCAGGTAATGATGAGTTAGCAGGTGGCGATGGCAATGATCGACTAGCGGGTGGACGCGGCGATGATAAGCTTGATGGTGGTGCTGGTGATGATACATTAATTGGTGGGCAAGGTAATGATGTTTTAATTGGCGGATCAGGCAATGATACGCTCAGCGGTGGTGCGGGTGATGATACATTTGTTTTTAATGCCGATCAGGGTTCAAGCAACTCAGTGAATGGCGGAGTCGGTTGGACTGATAGTATTGAGTTAGAAGGTGTCAATGCAGGGCCAAGCTCGGATGCTATGGAAGCGGGCGATTGGACATTAACCATTGAAGGTGACGCGAGCTTTGCAGTAGATGGCCAAAGTTTAGTATTTGATCAAGGTGATGTTTCAGGACAAATTACTTTTAGCGATGGTACTGAAATAAACTTTGACAATGTTGAGCAAATAAATTGGGGCTAAATTCAAAAAGTATGTTAAGCTGACACTAGTCAGAACGGATTATTTGAATAAATAGAGTTAACTACCAACCGCTTGTTTCTCAAGGATGGGGACTATGTTAGTAAGCGTCAGAGAGAGCGCTAGAAAATTTTTTACTTGGGCAATTCGACCAGAGATTTTAATTGGTTTAATTCTCTCTTCATTTCTTATTAATTGTTTATCGTTGATATTCCCTCTTGTGATGTTGCAGGTTTACGATCGTATTATTCCTAATGCTGCCTATGCTACCTTAGAATTACTCGCCATTGGTGTAGGGATTGCGCTGTTGTTAGAAATGGCCTTACGTATAGGTCGTGCAGTGATTAATAGCTGGCTGGATGTGAAATTTGAATTTCAATTAGCAACTAAGGCCTTTGCCAGTTTGTTAACAACTAGTATTGATGATTATCAAAAAGAAGGTGCAGGCGCACATTTAGAGCGTTTAAATTCCCTAAGTGCGTTAAAAGATTTTTATGGTGGCCAAGCTTTGGCAACGCTATTAGATTTACCTTTTATGTTTTTATTTTTAGGACTAATTGCGTACTTAGGTGGTAGTCTTATTCTTGTATCATTTCTTAGCTTAGCGCTAACTGCCGCGCTTGCATATATTACTGGGCTTAAGATCCAAGCAATGCTGGCTTTACGCAAACGCGATGATGATCAACGCATGAATTTTATTATTGAAATTCTCACGGGGATCCATACTGTGAAATCTATGGCCATGGAGCCATTGATGCTACGTCGCTATGAACGTCTACAAAGAAATAGTGCAACAAAAGATTATAAATTAGCTGTTTTATCTGATACTGCATTTTCCTTGGGTTCTTTAATTTCACAATTAAACATTATTTTGATTGTTGCTATGGGAAGTTTTAATGTTATTAATGGCAAATTAACTGTGGGGGCGTTAGCTGCATGTACACTGCTAGCTAGCCGTAGTTTACAGCCATTAAATCAAGTAATGATGTTTTGGAAACGTTTGCAAGCGATCAATATTGCTAAACAACGATTAAATGCAATTAATACACTGCCACAAGAGACGCAGTTTCAGCATGCAGAATCGTTAGCTATCCAAGGTGAGATAGAATTTAAAAATATTAATATTGCAGACCCTAATCAAGAAGGTAAATTAGAAAAATTTAATTTAACAATCAAGGCCAGACAAACAGTAGCATTACTTGAAGATAAATACCAAGAAGCCACACTGCTATTTAATATGCTATTGGGAAACTGCCAAGATTATCAGGGTGAATTAAGCATCGATGGCCAAGATATTTTAAGTTACGATATTGGCCAGTTACGTCAACGCATTGCCTATTTACCACAGCAAGGTACATTATTTGAGGGTACGATTATGGATAATCTGACCTTGTTTCAAGGTGACAAATATGTACAGCGGGCGCGTGAGATTACGATGATGCTTGGCATTGACACTGCTATTGCACAATTGCCCCAAGGTTTTGATACACAAGTCGGTCAACGCTCAGTAGAAACTCTGACACCAGGCTTGCGGCAACGCATAGTAATTGCTAGGGCTTTGCTCAGAGAGCCTGCCATTATTTTGTTTGATAATGCTGAGCATGGTATTGATATGCGGGCTAAGCAAGATTTACAAAAAGTATTAAAAGCAATGGCAGGTACCTGTACGTTGGTGATGTCAACAGCAGATCCGGGTTTATTGACACTTGCAGATATAACCTACACAATCAAAGATAAAAAATTGGTGCAATCATGACAGCGGACGTTTTATTAGAGCAGTGCTTGAGCGATGGATATCAGACTAGCTTTACTGAGCACTTTCAGAATTGCTCTGATTATTTGAATTGTTTGGAGCCGTTATTATTTTCGTTATCATGGAATGGTGACCGTCGTTTAATTGCTGAAGCATTACCGCATTTTTCAGAAGCATTGACACTCAATGGATTTAAAAAAGTCATGGCCAACCTAGGTTATGATAGTCGCTCTTTTTCTATAAACCTTAAGCACATTGATGAACGCTTAATGCCTTGCTTATTTGTATCGCAAACAAGTGGAGCAGTTGTACTTTTACATGCTGATAGTGAAAATATTATTGCATACGATGGTCATATAAACAGACGTATAGAAATTCCACGTAGTTTAATGCAAGGTAAGGTATATCTTTTCTCGGTGGCTGACGTGGACAACGATCAATTTAATCGAGTTAAGAGTAATTGGTTTAACGGTGTTACTAAAAAATTTCGTGGCCATATTGCGCAAATCATTATACTCACAACACTATTGAATATAACTGCATTAGCTACACCTTTGTTTATCATGGCTACCTATGACCGTGTAATTGGTGCTGAATCTACAGCGATGCTCGGTAATTTTCTCATCGGTATTAGCCTCGCATTGCTTGCAATGGTGGGTATAACTGCGATTCGGACAAGGATTTTGGCTTATATGGGAGCTAAATTAGATGATATTGTTGGGGATGGCATTTTCAGCAGGATTATCACTTTACCATCAACGTATACCGAGAGTGCGACAGTGGGAGCGCAGATTGCTCGCATTCGTGATCTTGATACAGTAAGGGATTTTTTCACTGGCCCTTTGTGCACGTTAATTTTTGAATTACCTTTTGTACTGTTTTTTATTGGTGTTATTGCGGTGTTATCTGGCAGCCTGGCTTTAGTGCCTTTAATTATGATTGGAGTTTTCATTATTGTCGCATTTATACTCAAGCAAACTATGAGTCGAGATATCTATTTAAATAGCAAATATAATGCTAAGCGCCAGTCCTTTTTATTAGAAGCTTTAAATCATCATAAAGAGTTGAAATTATTAGGCGCAGAGAAGATTTGGCATGAGCGGTTTCGTGATATCTCTGCAAAAATTTCCTTAACATCATTTCGTACTTCGGTTATGTCTGCGGTGATTAATAGCTTTGCTAATGTCATGACAATTGCAGCGGGTATGGCGATTATTACGCTTGGTTGCAGTAAAGTTATTGATGGTAATATGACGATTGGTGCTTTGATTGCCACGACCATGTTATTGTGGCGTATTCTCACACCTATTAAAACGGTCTTTACTTCTTATGCACATTTTCAGCATATATCAGGCAGTATTCGCCAAATTAATACATTGATGAATTTAGAACCAGAGTGGACAAATAAAATTTCTTATACTTCTGCGGATATTTTCCATAATAAGATTGATTTTCGACGGATTAATTTACGCTATCATCAAGATATGGATCCCAGTTTGAGCAATGTGTCATTTACAGTTAATGCTGGCGAGATGGTTGTTATTAGTGGTGAAAATGGTTCAGGAAAATCAAGTTTATTAAAATTACTATTACGCTTATACGCACCACAGATGGGAGGTATTTATTTAGGTGGGAAAGATATACGTCAAATAGACTGTAAAACATTACGTGATACGGTCGCCTATGTTCCGCAAGTGTGTCAGTTTTTTTATGGTACCATTGCCCAAAATCTACGTCTGGCACAACCTTTAGCGACAGAAGCAGAACTTATTGAAGCCTGCCATTTAGCCGGTGTGTATGAAGATATTATTGCATTACCGGAGGGTTTGAATAGCCGAATTGGCGATCAGAAAAAAGCACAATTGCCACTGAATTTACAACGTCGTTTATCGCTTGCCAGAGCTTATTTAAAAAAACCACCTTTATTCCTATTAGATGAACCTTTCAACGGCCTTGAACAAGAAAGTACTCGACAAATATATGAAAATTTAATGAGTTTTAAAGGTATCAGTACGATTCTGATGGTGACACATATTCCTGAATATATGCAACGTGCGGATAGACTGATTTATCTTCAACAAGGTCAAGTTAGGTATAACGATGTACCTGATAAAGTCTTGCCACTTATTTTGCAGGAGCTTAATTAATGCGAAAAAAACAAGAGCGAAATACGCGAGCAGCTAAACAAGTTGTCTATTTGTCCGATGCAGAAATTTTAGATGAGCATCATGGATATAAATTAGTGCTGATTGCGATTGTTATGGTGAGCGTACTAATTATTGCTTTCGCGATTTGGGCATCATTGACACACTTAGATGAAATTGCAGTGACTACAGGTGAAGTGATCCCTCTGCATAAAATCCCTGTAGCACAACATTTAGAGGGGGGTATTGTCAAACGAGTCCTGGTTGATAACGGTGAACATGTGTTGAAAGGACAAGAGTTAGTCGAGTTAGACCCAACTGCTAGTGTTGCTGAGCTAGAGCGATTGAAAGCAAAAGAATACACTTTAATGCTGGATGCTAAACGTTTGCGTGCATTCACCCAAGGTAAAATCGACGAGTATGATAAACTGCACAATACAGTTACTACAGCAGGCAATGGCAGTACAGTCGCAGAAAAATTTGATGCAATTATTCGTAATGAAAGTTTGTTATTACAAACGCAGCAGTTAGCAAAAGAGGATCAAAAAGCTGTTTTGCTTGCCCAAGTGTCGCGACACAAAGAAAGCTTAAAATTATTAGCCGATGAGAAAAAAACCATCATGCGGCAAATTGTGTTGCTCAATAAAGAAAAGGCTATTACTGAGGAATTAGTGCATAGTCAGTTAGTTTCACAACCAGATTATTTGAAAATATTACGCGAAATAAATCTAGCTAAGGGCGATCTCGCTAAGATTAATGGTCAAACTAAGCAAACTCAAGAAGAATTTAATGAAGCACAGCATAAACTAAAAGAGTTAAATTCTACGTTAAAAGAAACTGCCATGAAACAATTAGTAGAAGTAACGGCAGAATTATTACAAATTAAACGTAGTATTGAAAAACTGTCGGATCAAGTTAGCCGTTTACATGTTAGGGCACCTGTAGATGGCATCGTCAAAGGTTTAGAGGTTACTGTGGGCAGTGTGATCTCACCAGGTGGTATCTTGTTAGAGTTAGTCCCCAGCGATGATGAATTAATTGTCGATGCTGAAATAAGCCCTAAAGATATTGGTCATGTCAAAGTCGGTGATCCTGTCAGAGTGAAAGTCACGACCTATGATTATGTACGCTATGGCGCAATAGATGGCGTGTTGAAAAGTATCTCTGCTTCTACTTTTCTGAATCAAGAGGGCGTACCATTTTACCGTGGCCGCATACGTTTAGCTCATCAATATGTTGGTACCGATCCTAATGCTCTGCATTTATTACCAGGAATGAGTGTCCAAGCAGATATTATTACCGGCGAGAAAACATTGATGCAGTATTTACTCAAACCAATTCATATTACCATGAGTTCGGCGTTTGCTGAGAGGTAGGGGTTAGTGCTAGTAACGTTTTGCATATGCAAAACAATGGCGCGTATAACTATGTTAATAGAAATGTATATTAGATTTTTCTGCAGAAAAAGATCAAAAATGGTCGGAGTGAAAGGATTTGAACCTTCGACCCCTGCCTCCCGAAGGCAGTGCTCTACCAGGCTGAGCTACACTCCGCTTTAAAAGCCGATCTCAGCTAAACTTATATGTCAGTTAAGCTTAATGTCTTACATCCTTAGTTTCGTCGCTTTAGGGTGAATTCGGCGATGGACTTTAATGCTTCACGAAACTCTGAGTCTGGTAAGATATCTAATGCATTAATTGCACGATGCACTTGCTTGGCTGCTGCATCGTGAGTGTACTCAATCGCATTGGTAGCGGCAATGGCTTCTTGTATTGCCTCTAAATTATCAATGCTGCTATTTTCGATAGCATTGGTAATAACGTTGCGCAGATCTTCAGAGCCATGGCGCATGATATGAATAAGCGGTAAAGTAGGTTTACCTTCCGCTAAGTCATCGCCAATATTTTTACCCAAATCTTCGGCTGAACTAGAATAGTCTAAGGCATCATCAATAAGCTGAAAGGCAATACCTACTCGAGTACCATATTCATATAAAGCGTTTTCAACAGCAGTGGGTTGGCCACTGATCATCGCTCCCACTTGAGTAGCAGCAGCAAATAAGGCGGCTGTCTTTGCCTGAATGACTTCCATATAATGTTCTTCAGTTAATTCTGGGTTGTGGCAATTCATTAACTGCATCACTTCGCCTTCAGCAATGGTATTTGACGCATTTGAGAGCACTTTGAGTATACGAAGGTCTTGTATACTCACCATCATTTGAAAGGCTCGCGAGAATAAGAAATCACCCACCAGAACGCTCGCTTGGTTACCCCAAATAGCATTAGCCGTTTCATGGCCGCGACGTAAGTCAGAAGCATCTACTACGTCATCATGCAATAGCGTTGCGGTATGTATCAATTCAACAATTGCTGCTAAATCAATATGTTGCTGACCTTGATAGCCACAGGCATTGGCACAAAGTAACACTAAAAGTGGGCGTATACGCTTACCCCCGCTGTGTATGATATATTGGCTTAATTCAGCAATTAGAGTGATGCCAGAGTCTAATTGTTGTGCAAGCACTGCATCTACCGCATGTAAGTCATCCGTGACGAGGCGTCGTATCGCATTTAATTCCATCATCTAATAGCCCGTATTTTGATAATTTGTCGCCATGCTAGGGGGAAGTAGCCAGTAGTGTCAAGGGGTATCGATGCCCCAGTTCCCTAACTGAATGCGGCAGCCAAGAATACCCCTCCAGTCCAATTCTAAGAAAATTCTTAGTCTGGTCTTGCGTTGGTCATTAATTTTGCGTAGAATGGCGGCCCTTTGTAAGTTATGAAGAATATAGTGTTCAGCGTAGGTCGTAAGGGCTTGTTGCATGAATATTTAAGTATATAGGCCTTCGGGCAGTGGGAGTACAAACAATGTATGCGGTAATCGTTAGCGGTGGTAAGCAGTATCGTGTCACAGAGGGCCAAGTCCTCAAATTAGAGAAATTACCTGTTGAAGTGGGTGAAAATATAGCATTTGATCGTATTTTGATGGTTGTTGACAGTGATAAGGTTGCAGTAGGTACACCGGATGTGGTTGGGGCGAAAGTGACGGCTGAAGTGGTCGAGCACGGGCGCCACAAAAAGATTCGAATTATTAAGTTTAAGCGCCGGAAGCATCACATGAAGTGCCAAGGCCATAGGCAATATTATACTGAAGTGAAAATCACCGGTATCACACAGGCAGCATAGTCTAGCAGCAGTAAATGCTAGAATAGAATGAGGATATATAAGCATGGCTCATAAGAAAGCAGGCGGTAGTTCGCGAAATGGTCGAGATTCGAATCCACAATATCTTGGTGTCAAACGATATGGTGGCGAGAAAGTTAGTGCAGGTACAATTATTGTGCGTCAGCGCGGTACCCATTTCCATCCTGGATTAAATATGGGAATTGGGCGTGATCATACTCTTTATGCATTGATTGATGGGTATGTTAAATTTGCAGTCTCTGGGCAGAAAAATCGCAAATTTGTCAGTGTTCTTCCTGGCGACGCAGAAACTGCAGCAGAGTAATACAATTTAGCGTAATAGGGCTCGCTGTTGAGCCCTATTTTCGTACTTGGCCCGTAATAATAGCAGCAACATTGTAATAACTATTATTGTTGTTTGAGAAAAAATGCTGATATTCTGAACAGCATGAGGAATTCCCTGCCAGCATAACATATGCTAAACCATCAGGGGTTCTTATTGTCTCAGTTTGATAAAAACTGAATCTCCTAGCTGTATTTGTATACCTACAGCTTCTTTATTTGGATATAACCATGAAATTTGTTGATGAAGCAACCATACACGTCTATGCCGGTAAGGGTGGCTCTGGCTGCTTAAGTTTTCGCCGTGAAAAGTATATTCAAAAAGGTGGGCCTGATGGTGGTGATGGCGGTGATGGGGGCAGTGTTTACTTAGAAGCAGATGCCGCATTAAATACACTTGTAGATTTCCGTTTTCAGCGCATATACAAAGCAAAAAATGGCCAACCTGGTCAGGGCAAGGAATGTACAGGAAAAAGTGCTGATGACTTAATCATCAAAGTACCTGTTGGAACTACGGTATACCATCAAGAATTCAATGAAATTATGGGAGACTTAGTGGCGCCAGGAGAGCGATTATTAGTGGCTCAGGGTGGCTTTCATGGTTTAGGTAATGCTCGGTTTAAAAGTAGTACTAATCGTGCTCCACGGCAAACGACGCCAGGCTCTGAGGGTGAAAGCAAAAAAATCCGCTTAGAATTAAAAGTCCTTGCTGATGTGGGCTTACTCGGTATGCCTAATGCTGGAAAGTCTACATTCATTCGTGCGGTGTCAGCCGCTAAACCAAAGGTGGCTGATTATCCTTTTACCACGTTACATCCCAATTTAGGTGTGGTTAGCCTTGAATCACATCGCAGCTTCGTTATTGCTGATATTCCTGGTTTGATTGGCGGTGCTGCTACTGGAGCCGGCTTAGGTAGTCAATTTCTCAAGCATTTGTCGCGAAACGGGTTTATTACTACATATGCTTGATGTTGCTCCTCTTGATGGTCATGATCCAGTGACTGACGTACGTGATATTGAGACAGAATTAGCCAAGTATAGTGATGACTTGGCGAGTAAAGAAAGATGGCTAGTGTTCACTAAAATTGATAACTTACCCCCAGGTACAGAAGAAGAGACTTGTAATCGTATTATAAAAAAGTTAAATTGGAATGGACCTGTTTTTAAAATAACAGCACTTAAACAGCAGGGTACCAATCTACTCTGTGGCCAAATAATGAATTATTTGGAAAATGTGAAATAAAAATAAACAAAAATATAGCTTGGTCATTGAATGTGAGGTCAATGTATTGTTACGTGATAGAAAGCAATACGATGTGAAAAATTCAAGAGCCAATGCTGTGAAGTACCCTATATGTATCTTACCTGAATCTTTACAGGTTCAGTTCCGACATATGGGCGAATGCTCGTTCTAGGTATGTGTATTAGAAATGAGTATCTGCAAAGATAAAAATTTGTAGTAGATAAAAATAAAAACAATAAGAGGGGTATGTATGCCGCCTGATGATACGGCAGTAAGAAAAATAGCTGGGATTGTTAAACCACATTTCCGTAAGTCTATACCAACATCCGACGCAACACATGCTGACTGGGAGGCAGAGGCCCTTGCCAGTGTTAATGAGGCTTTATCTGCAGGGCAAAATAATATCATAGCCTTAATTTCAGCTAGTATACAGGCATTGCAATCAGCGCAAAGAGTCAAACGTAATCTTGATGAATTATTAGTAAGTGTTAAAGAACAAGCAGAAAGCTCAATCGCTCCAATTTCCTCTGCGGTAGAAGACGCAAATAACGGCAGTGCTTCCGCAGCAGCTATGTTTGCCTTAGTGACGGGTAGTACAAATGACTCGGAGATGGTCGAAAGAGTCGAGCCAACATTGGCACGTTCATCAGTACAGACTATAGATGATGTCACTGCACAGACTTCAACAAAAGCTGATGCATCAGAAACAGATCCAGCAGCCTTATTGCAGAAAAGAATTAATAGGATTAAGAGGACAATAGCGGCAACACAATCATTAATTCAGAATTTACAGCGAATCAATGCCACACCAGTGCCTACAGTTGATAGTGGACCTGATGTAGAGTCAGCGCTGGCGAAGCATGCAAGATTGGTGCGTGAATGTGTTGAAGACACTGTTTATGATTTTGCTTCGGATGCAGCTAGGCCGTTGTCTGAATCTGGAAGTGCTCACTCGGAGACTGACGATAAAATTGAAGTAACGTCAGTATTTCACTTTTCTGATACCAGACCGGTAACAGATTTGCGCAATTTAAGTAGTATAGTACCACATACCTATGAGGCACAAAGGTTTGTACCTGATAGCCCAGGATGTGAAAAACTAGAGCAGCCAGAGTTAGTTAAAATATTCAATTGGTATGATGATGAAGTTACCCAGCTATTATTATTTGCTTGGAAAAATCTCAATGACTATTTTGTAGCTAGCTCGGAATTAATGCATAAAGATCATGTCGACTGTAAACAAAGCTTTTGGTTGCCGAGAGCTCAGGAGTTAATACAAAAGTTAACTGATTTACAAGCCCAGCGCTGTTCGCTCAAACCAAACGGTACTAGCCAATATGCTCAAGATACAATTGCCTTAATCCTTGACAAAGCAATTCAGGACACGTACTTCCCTATCGAACGATGTATTGTTGATGGTGAGGCAAGCAATATTGAAATACAGAAGTTTGACCAATATGTTAAGCCTGTATTTCGAAAAGCAGCCGAAATGAAAGCTAAAAAAGTTTTAGATGCATTGCGTGTTGCGATTACACATTATCAAAAGCTCAAGCAAGACAGAATACCTAAATACATTTTAGAGTATATATTACTGAGAGTTAGGGCTTTAGAGAAAGGCCATTTTGCTGAGGCAGAGATTCTAAAAAAAGCTGACGAACAAAATCCCGTTGATCCCTGTGAGTATTTACATTGCGGTATTAACTTTTGTTGAGGCTGTTGCTACTTATGCAAAAGACAAGAAAGCAGATAAGCTAGTTAATTTAGCGCGACCCATAAGATTTTATATGCACCATATTCCCTTGGAGAAACAAGCAAAATATTGGCAGGACATGAGTGCATATCAGAATTATTGGAAGGACGGTTCACGAGATGAAGCCAAACCAGTGCCGTCACGTGAGCCAAAGGAGCCAATTAATAGACCCTTTACACCAGGGGAGCAAGAATGTATTGATGCCTATAAAAAAGAGCTCGGCCAAGTTACATTCCAACAAGTTAGAGACTTAGACGTAAATTTTATATTGCAGAAATTAGAGCAGGAAGCGATGCACGTTAAGCAAAGTCGAGTTCCTGTATCTGCTCAGCAAAGGATAAGAAGACTTGAAGAACAGCTACAAGCGAAAAAGACTAAGTTAGTAACTGTGGTACGTTTACTAGTAGAAAAATATCAGCAGTTACCAAAGCAATGCCAGCATCATAGTAAGCTAATTGATTATTTTAGAGCATATCTGGATATGCAAGAAGTCCACTTGCAGAATGCTTTAGATAAAACTCCGTCTGAACAACAACGTATTCTTATTGAGTACTATGATAAATTTGAATCTCTATTAGGAAGCTTTTGCTATTATTTGTATTCACCCGAAATGAGGGCACTGAGAAAGCAACAAGAAGATCCCTTCGCAAGATGGCTGTTTCGCTATGTCTATGGGTTAAAGTCATCGGAGTCTTATAATCAGCATGAAGCGGCCAGAGCTCAAAGCACAACAGATAATTACGAGCATACCATGTTAGGTAGTCTTTTCCCTGCTCAAGTCCGGGATCACCAATGGGGACGAGAATTTTTTCAACTACCTAAAGAAAAGCCTGCTATTTCTCTTCTAGCGGTGCGTTTAACGCATCAAAGCTGCTGTGACCTGTCGAGTGACGGCCAATGAGCGCAATAGCTGTAGAGATTGGCAGGCTCAGCCAAACCGTGTAAATGCGTCTTCAATAAGAAGTAGCTCTCAATTGCAATTTGAGCGTAAAAAAATGTTAGATGAGCATAATGCGCATGAAGTGATAGCTCGACTTAATAATGGTATGCAATGTTTGTTTGCGCACACATTCCCACCAGGCGCAAGCCCTGATAATGAAATTAAATATTTCAGTGCTTATCGAGACTATCTACAAGCCCGTTATGATGATATGCCGGAACAACATTTATGTGAGTTGCGGGTATTAATTCGAGGGCTTGCATTACATATTGGTCATGGTAATGCTACGAAATATAAAGAATTCATGGAGTTGTTTGATCTTATTAATGATGAGCATGTGGGATGCTTTGATACTACAAAACTTGACGCAGATCGTAGGTTAAACAGGGCGACTCGAGCTAGCTCCACGGCATTAATGGAGGCACTAACTTCACCAACAAAGTCTGCGGCACCACGCCGTACACGCTCTGGTAGTGTCAGCAATCGTGCAGCCAGTGCGTCACATCATCTCATCAAACAAAATTCAACTGAATTATACGGTGAAGGTTATAACGCTAAAATTAAAGCGTGTTCTGCGCAATTTAAAGTCGTAGCAACTGACGCGGGGAGAACATTTGCATTAGCTAAATTATCAATTCAACAGGCAATGTATACGTATACCATGCTTCAAAGTCATGGAGGGCGAGATAGTGAGGCGGTTTTTGTGAAACGTTTATTGCTTGGATGCTCAGAGTTATGTAGACAAATTACCATATTCCAAAACCAAGGCGTGAAAGTGAAGCATCTTGATCGTTTGAACAGTTTTGTAAATAAAATTTTCGCGCTTGATAAGATTAATTATCAAAGTCTTGATGATATGTTGGAAAAGGTGGATTGCCAACCTGCAGATTTGTATGCAGCTATAGAGGGCCTATATAATGCCTACAATCCATTTCAGTCATTAGAGTCTATACAATCACAGCAATGGAAATCATTAGATCAGAGAGAACACACTATTTGGGTATTACTAACGTCACTCAGAAATGCAATGTGGGATTATTTAATACAACAATATTCCGATAATGAGGTTTCTGCAGTACCGCAGCAAAGAACTGCCCAGCCTAATACTCAACAAGGTCAGAGCTCGATCTCATATCGACTTACAGCTGCTCATTGTCATGACCAAGTGACATATGCGGCTTATGATGAACAAATTGCACG
>CBDDKW010000015.1:0-87301 GCA_965230425.1 Gammaproteobacteria bacterium
AAACGGTTCGTTGGCCTATACAAAGACGCAAAAAAGGCATTCAAGAAAAAGAATTGGGCGGAAGCTGCCAAGAAGATGGATCTTGCCAATCGGCTCATGCACTCGCTCGAAGAAAATCCCATGGGGAGCCAAGTGACTGGTCGTGGACCAGAACATTTAAAGGAACTCAACATTCGCTGGGCGAAGGCAATTGACACGCTTAATGGTTCGTTGACCGGTTTGAGTGCGGCGATCGGTAAATCGGCCGATAACACCAACGGCGTTGTTAAATCGACTCAAGTCACGGGCAAATTCAACGCCACGGTGGTGACGCCGATTGAAAAAGACCTCGACAAGGCGGCATTCCAGCGTGAGTTGTTGGTCATGCAAGGCAAGCCGCCCAAGGGATCGGCCGAGAAGCGAAAAGATCTTGACAACAAGAAGAAGTATCGCGAGCAGGCTTTGGTCAAAGTCCGCCACTATCAGCGACTATTGAAAGACCATCCTATGTACGCCACCGTCATGTTCCAAAGCAACCCTTGGCGAAAGGAGGGCGGTACAGTGAACGCCCTCGATCTCATGCGTGCTGTTAACGACATTGATCTCAATGTGCAGCGCGGCGTTGGCTAGCAGCTTGCGATGGAACGACGTTTTTCCCACTCTTGCTATTGCAAATACCATTTAGGCAACTCTCATGGCGACTGACACGGCACTCAAATCGTTCGGCCCCGACAAGCAAGCGTGGCTCGGTCGTGTGATCGGCGGTAAAGACCTGTACGACGGTTCCACCGGCCTGACTCCGACCAATGCGGAAGGGAAACCCGTCGATCTCACCGCCCTCCAACAAGAAGTGGAAAAATACCAGCAAGATCTAGCTGACGGGAAGACACCGTCGCTGTCGGCAGAGGACGCCCTAAAGAAGCAACTTGAGCTACGCCAGTTTGGAATACCGTCGACCGCCGACGAAGCGAACGAGTTCAACGCCGCCACCGAGAAGCGTGAAAAGGCGCTCGGCGAGATTCGCAAGCTGATCGAAATGGAGAAAGATGAAATTCGCAATGCGACCGACTATAAAGTCGTTGTCAAGCGTCGGCTGGAAATCGGTGGTCATGAGTTTCTGTACGGAAGCAAGACCGTTGTCACAAAGACAAAAACGGGAGGAGTCCGCGGCATCAACAAGACGTATGACTCCGAGGCCGACAAGGAGTTTGATACCGAGCATTTCCGCGGACGCGTGATTGAAGGGCCATCGGTTGAGCAACGGAAGGCGCTCAACCTGGTGATTTCGCAATTGGAACTTCTTACCAAGAAGCTTCAGAACAACGAAGAGTACGATTTTTCGCCACAAGAGTTAATGAACGAAATGTGGACCCCGCTGGTGCGCGAGGGGCTGATTTCGGAAGACCAATGCCCAGAGGAGTTCAGTCGAGTACTCAAACTCTTCCAGGGAGCGAGTGCGCTCTACAACCGACGCTTGGAAACGCACGCTCGTAAAGAAGTCGACAAACTGGAAGGTGCCCGCGGCCACTTGGACGATTTCTCGGAAGCACTTGGGATCGGTGCTGCAGGCGCTGATTTGGTGTTGTCGCTAGTCGGTGGACAGGGGCAAGCTCAGCAGTTGCTGGCGTTGTCGGTCAAGATCACTCAAGGAACGGTCAAGACCGCGTCAGCGCTGATGGAAAAGAAAGCCAACTTCAAGGACGCCGCCAGCAGCATGGGCGGCGTGCTGGAAGCAGTACTCGGCGCGGCGATCGGAGGTAAGCAGGGTAAAGAAATCGGCAAGCTTGCCAAGACAGGATTCATGGGATGCGCCAATCTCGGACTCTTCGCCAAGCGGATCGCTGAGCGCGAATACGACGATGGCTTCGATCTACTGTCAGATGCCGTCGGCGGTGCGCTCGATTGCATCGCCGGGGCAACCGGCAACAAGCAGCTTGCAGGTGTGGGAGGGCATGTTTCCAGTGGTATGAAGATCGGCCTTAAGAGCGGTACGATAGCTTATCTGCTCAGCCAAGATCCGGTCGACATGGATCGCGTCAAAGCGAATATCAAGGGGATCGCCCAAGAGGCAATCAAGAAAGGCGTGCGCGAAGCGATCGACAAGGGAGATCACGCACCAAAGCTCGACAAGAAGAAGGAAGACGTCGAGGCCATTAAGACCAAGCATGGCGAGGATTCCGAGGAGTACAAGAAAGCAAACGCCGAGTTGGAGAAGCTCAAGAAAAAGCAGGGAGATCTTATCACGGGTCTCGACAAAGTTTTCGACGGCTTGTTCGACGGTGACAAGATCGTCAAGAGCTATCAAGATAAGGTCGCCAATCTGGCCATGGAAAAAGGGGCCGAGGGAGCCGAAATCGAGCTGATTGAAGAGAATGAGACGTTCAACAAACGGCTGGGAATCGCCTTCGGCATGAGCATCGGAGCCGACGAGTCAGACAACGCCATGTTGGAGGATTTGTATAGCATTGACGCGTTGATTGTTCAAATCGAGAAGGACCGGGCCACGCTGCAAATGTTTAACCTGATTTTCGATTCCGTCGGCGCGGTCGTGACTATGATCATTCCTCAACTTGGTGGCCCACTGAAAGCCAAGGCGTTCGCCATGAACGTGGTTGCCGCGGCCCAGCGCAGCCACGATCTGATTCAGTTCACTGCACTGGTCGATGACGCTCGCAAGGCAACCAGTCCCCAAGCTCCCGCTCTCCTAGCGGAAGTCGATGAACTCAAGCGTCACTTGACCAACGACACCCTGGAAGCAGCGATTGCCCTGGGGCAAGCCGCCGGCTTAACGACGGCCGCCGCCGGCGACATTGCCACCGCAGCCATGGGAACCGGTGCCGTGGCGAGTACGGTCGGTCGGGCGGTTAGCTCCGGCCTCGACGTGTTTAAGAAGGCCAAGGATTTGCTGAAGCGTAAGTTCGAGGAGAAGAAGACGGCCAAGGCGTGGGACATGTACGTCAAAGCTCTAAAGAACCCAAAAGACCGGCGGCATGTGCTCAAGACGTTCCGCGCCAATCCGACATTAGCCAAATACAGCATTGCCTATGGGGCAATCGAAATGGATGACCCCATTGCTCGCGAGACGTTGCGGCAACTGGGACTCAATGACATGACGTTGGCCCAGGAGAATTCCAACTCCGACAAGGTGGTCATGTTTCTCGAAGCGAAGTTTGCCGACGATATCGTCGTCGAAGGAGTCGTGAGCAAGTTCGCTCCCGATCTGGGTGATCCGCTGACGCTCGCCGTATGGGTGAAGAACAAGGAAGCGGCGGCTGATCCCGAGAATGTGACCGAGGTGTGGAAGACCCAGAAGACGAATGCCATTGACGCGGCTTTGATTGCGGTCGAAGACCATGCCAGCCAGGTTGAGGCGAGAGATTTGGCTAAGGTGTTCAAGCTTGATGAGTGGAACGACGTGCTGGCGATCTGGACCGCTTACATCGCTAGCCTCCGCGAATTCCAAACAGCGTTAACAGCCTTCAAGCCGGTTACCGTTGATAATCAGCCCTTCAAGCGATTTCAACAGTACGTCAACGAGTTGAGCAGCATTGCCGAGAAGAAAATTCAGGAGACCGAAAAAGTCATTGCCACGCAGAAGGGTGTGCTAACCTCACGCAAGACGATCTGTCAGAAGACGATTGACGAATCAACCGCCTGCGTGAAGGCGATCGACCAGGGAGTGCCCAATCTCGGCACCGGGCAAAATCGCAAGATCGATGAAGTCTTCGACCTACTCGACTCGGGAGCCGGAAAAACATTGCTATCGTCAATCAAGACGGCCGCTACCGATTCGCCCGACCTTGCCACGCATGTTGCCTACGTCGAGCACGCTTTCCAGTTTGCCATGCGCCGCGCGAAACGTGCCGAGAAAGCCTGGAACAAAAGCCCGACTGCCGGCAATCAGGCCGCTGGGGAAGCCATCAGCCGACTACTCGAAGATATGAAAACGGCCAAGGAGTCGTTCGACAACGCCGGGAAACAAGCTGCGCTCGATCTGCCGAAATACCAAAACCTCGCAATCTAAGCCCAAGGGCAATTCGGTAAGATTGTCGCGTAAGACCGAAACAACGGGAGTATTCCAATGGAAATGGCTGAATTCTGGAAACTGATTGACGAAGCGCGGGCCGCTTCGACCGACTCCGCCGACGAGAAAGAAGACTTTCTCTCGCACCTCGACGACAACCTCTCCGAGATGGAGGAAGCCGAGGTCGGGAGCTTTCACACTCATTTGTTCACTCAGTTTGCCCGCACATTTGATTGGGACGTGGTGGCGGCTGCCGTCGTCATCTACGGCTTCGAGTGCGACGACCTCGACATTGACGGTCTTCGCGCATGGCTCATTTCGCGCGGCGAACGTTTCTCAATCAAACGCTTCAAAACGTTGATTCGTTGGGCGAGCAGGATCTAATTCCCGATGAACTCTATTGGGTGGAACTACTTAACCTACCCGCTGAAATCTACGAGGATCTTACCGGCGATGAGTTGCCCGCGGAGTTTACGCCGCCCATGCCAGAGACTCCCTCCGGAAAGGAGTTTCAAGTCAAGGATTTGATCGACCGCCTCCCCAAACTTGCCGACGACCAAGCCTTCTTCCTCCCCACGATCGAACCGGAAGAAGAAGATACGATCGAAGAAACCGACGACGATGAATTCAATGCTCTCATGGCTGACGTCTCCGATGACGAAAACCCTTATTCGGAAACGTAGTTTAGCACTCTCGTAAATCAATCACGAATCAGCCATGTCCACGAATCGTCTTTCGACCGGCGTTCCCGGTCTCGATCCCTTGCTTGGTGGCGGCCTGGTGCCCGGCACACTGGCCGTCGTGGTCGGCGCGACCGGCATTGGCAAAACGCAACTTGGCGTTCAATTCGCGGCGACCGGCGGGCAAGCCGAAGGGCGGCGGGGTATCTTCTTTGACATGAGCGCTCGGGGTGACTCGCAGAGTCATGCAGAATATGCCAGTCGGATCAACGACTGGGAACTGCAGACGGTCAACTCCCAGGCCAATCCCGATCTGAGGAACTTCTTTGCTCAGGTCGACCAATTGGGAGATTATCTGCATGTGTTCGACTACCGTGGCCAGCGAGTGACGAAGAGTGATCTCGACTTTGATCAATGGCGAGACTGGCAAGCCGAGTTGAACAACAAACTCCGTGCGTCGATTGCCTTTTTGTATGGCAACTTCGTCGCGGGAACGCGCCGCGTCGTGCTCGACGGGATCGAGCCGGTTGATCGGCCCAATGAATCGATTCAGTTCAACTTGATCGAATACGTTTATCATCAGGTGTTGCGGAAAGACCCCGAGTGGGTCGCTCGTGATCTGTTTCGCGAGCATTATCGAGCAAATGCCGCGGCGGTAAAGGAGCACCTGTACGATCCGGCATCGATCACGGGGCTGCTGCTGTCGACGTCACATGAAATCATGCTCGACGATTTGATTGCTCGCCCGCTGAACGAGGGTGACGCAATCTCCAACGCCAACACATTGATTTACATGGGCAAGATCAAACAAGACGGCAAGTTCGGCCGGGCTTTGTACATCGCGAAGCATCGTGGCAGTGCCTGCAGCGACGAGATCATACCCTACACGATCGACGAGAATGGTTTGCGCATATAGTCGCTGATTGCTCCGCAATCTTAGCGTGAAGCACGTTCGATTCGGCAAATCATCGTTGGTTTAGTATTGCTAACCCAGCCAACGATTCCCGCTAAGATTGCGGAGCAATCAGCGACTTTCTTACGATCTCAACGATCTCATCGGCGGCGTCTTCCATGACGTAGTGTCCGGCTGAGTCGATCTCGTGGACATCGGCTTTGTTAAATACTTGCTTGAAGCGGCGCAGGCACTCGCTGTTAAAGCACCAATCTTGCATGCCCCATATAATCGTCGTTGGCAGTTCAGCAAGCGTTGCCAATCCCGCTTCGATCGTCTCCAGGGTTTCCCACGTGGGGTGCTTCCGCGTCAGTGGAATGTCTTCGACAAAGCGTGCGATTGCCACGCGATTGTTCCAGTTGTCATACGGTGCCAGCAGTCCCTCGGCCACCGGCTTTGGCAATTGCTTCCCTTTGGCGACCGCCATTTTGATTGCCGCGCCCGCAAAAGAATTCAGCTTTCGCATCGACCAATTGCCCAGCAGCGGCGTGCGGCAGAGTCGGATTCGAAAGGGAACGTAAGGCGGTGGGAAGGCGCCCGTGTTGAGAATGAAAAGACGGCGAAAGCGCCGGCGGAGGCGTATGGCCGTACCGAGTCCGAGTCGCGCCACCCCAGTCGTGCACAACCAAGCTGATGTCGCGCAGATCGAGGTGTTCGATCAGGGCAGAGAGGTCATCGATTCTTTGCTGAAGCGTTGTAGTTGTAGTCTTGCGGTTTGTCGCTCAAGCCGCAGCCAACATGATCGGGTAAGACGACCCGCATCGAGTCGCTGAACTCCGTCGCCAAGCGGCGGTAGTAAAACGACCAGGTTGGATTACCATGCACGGCGAGCAGCGGCGCTGCTTCGCGCGGACCTTCGTCGACGAAGTGCATCCGCACGCCGGCGCGCTGTCTCGAAATAGTGCGAGTCAAAGGGATAGAGGTCCCGCCACGAGTCGGTCATGCCACACTCACGGGCGTGCCGAGGACATTGAGGAATTCACGCATCCACGCGGGATGGGCTGGCCAAGCGGGCGCTGTGACAAGATGGCCATCGACGTGAGCATTGTCAAACGTCTCGGCCGCGCGGGCACATAGGTGCCGCCGCGCATTTCGACTTCCGGCTGACAAGCGGGATAGGCTGAACAGGACATGCCCTCCAGCACACCGGCGGCGGCAAGGATTTGGGCACCATGACAAATCGCCGCCAGAGGTTTCTTGGCCTCATGAAAGTGCCGCACGATCTCGATCACGCGCGGGTTGAGTCGCAGATACTCCGGTGCGCGGCCGCCGGGAATCACGAGCCCGTCGTATTTGGTGGGATCGACATCGGCGAAGTCGGCGTTGAGCGAGAAGTTGTGGCCCGGCTTCTCGCTATAGGTCTGCTGCCCCTCGAAGTCATGGATTGCGGTGGCGACCTGCTCGCCCGCCTTGCGATCGGGACAAACGGCGTGGACTTCGTGGCCGACCATCAGCAACATTTGGAAGGGGACCATGACTTCGTAGTCTTCGACGAAGTCACCGACGAGGAAGAGAATGCGTTTTTTCGGCATGGGATCGATTTGGGAGCGTTTGGAATTGAATGCGACCTATTCTAACGATCACTTTCGGACCCGGGGAGTCGGGGGAGAGTGCCAACCGTTGTTTCTATTACCGATGACTCAGCAGTACGACGATTGCAAGCGTAATGAACAACCAAACGGGGATCACAACGAGAACTTCAAACGCCAGTCGACCGATGCGAAGCGTGTGGAGATGCCAATAGTTCATTCTGTTTTCCAGCGCAAGCATGTATGACGGCACACTGAGGAAGAATGCGCCGGCAATCATCCAGCGTGCAGGCGACCAGTGAGGCCCCAGCGGAGAAGTCCAAGCTCCGACGATCGCGTCGTGATTCGACCAGATTAAGAGGGCACACGAAATTAGGTACATCGCCCCAACCAGAGTCGCCGAGCGACGCAACGCCGCAACATAGACGATTCGCGTTAATAGAAACCCCATTGCACCGAGCCGCGTAGCTGCCGAGGTAGAAACGATCGAAATCACCGCACATCCAACCGCGAACAGAGTCACATAGGCGAACAGCTCGCGCAACTCGATCTGATTCGCTCTCGCATCGGACAATTCACGCAATCCACTCACGGCGGCTCCGATGGCGGATCGATCAACCATTTCTTCTGCCGCTCGCGCAGTTCAGTCACGTCGACCGCGAGCACTATCGATTCCTCGTCGTCGGCCAGCGCTCGCTCGCGGGGATCGAAGTACCGCTCCAGATAGTCTGCCAGCAGAAAGGCTCCGCCGAGGAGGGTTCCCATCATGTAGCCGACACCCGCTCCGAAAAACGTGGATAAGATCAAAATCACGAAGAACAGAGCCGGTTCGCGAATCCCTCCCATGGCGATCGCAGTCACCAGCAACGACGGCGGCAACAGGACCGTTCCGGCAATGATCGATGAGAAGCGGGGATTTCGGGCACCTCGCATCTGCGATCCACCAACCACCAAACCGAGCACGGCGAAGAACAGATAGTATCCCCAACGCGCATCCATGCGATGCAAACAACCAAAGATCACGCTAAACACAAAGATCAGCGCCAGCATGCCACCGGCGCCGAACCGTTCTGGAACCTGATAGGTCGACGATTTGGTCGATTTCGTATTAGACGATTTTGCACGCATGGGGTGAATTATACCCACTTTCGCCACGATTAGCCCAGTCTCTCCGCCCTCATGGAATAGGCGGCTTAAATAAGCCAGATAAACTGCGGAGCGAACGATGGTCGTGCCGATAGACCCAAACAACAGGGAAATTCTTGTCACGGACTCGACAAATCGCCCACGCCAGTCGATGAGAATCTGCCCATGATCTCCGCGGAACTTCCTCATTATCTGCTCTTCTCGGAAGCTCACACCCGCCTCGTTCGCGAAGTGGAAGTTGGCTCTTGGCGGTTCCAACTGCAAGCCCTCGACGCCCATGGCGACTTCTCCGCCGCCGGCACCGAGCGGCAAGTAACCCGCGACCGACTCGAGGTGCTAGCCGTACTTCGCGGCCTGGAAGCTCTCGATCAGCCTTCCCGCGTAACGCTGCTCTGCGGCAGTCGGTACGTTCAGCGCGGAATGCGTCACGGGCTTCCCCAATGGGAGCGGAACAACTGGCAGTGGGAGCGGTTTGGTCGCCGAGTACAAGTCAAGAATCACGATTTGTGGCGGAGAGTCTCGGTCGCGTTGAAGTTTCATAAGATCGATTGCCGCCTGTGGCGAGTCGATCCTGGTTCTTCTCTGGTGGAGGAATCGGTCGAAGCGTCGCCCTCAGTGCCAAGGCCTCATTTTCTCGGTCGTCGACGCGCCGAGGCTTCGGAACTAGAAGCGGAGCGTGAAATGGCGGCTGGCTAGACTGATCCGATTTTTCGGCCAACGCCCCTGAACAGATGGGGGCCAGACCGCTAGAATGGCGCTCAACCGCCCGCCTCAAGCTGTCGGCTCCCTCACGGTGTAATTTTCCAGCGAACATGGATTTTGGAATTCCCGAGGGAATCGAAGTGAGGAGCAGCGACGTGCGTACGCAATTGAGCCTGTCGAGCGTGGGTGAGTTGGTAGAGGGTAGCCGCGGAATCGCGGGCGAAGTGCTGGGACCGCACCGGATCCAAGCCGAAGGTCGCGATGCGGTCGCCGTGCGAGCCTTCATGCCCAATGTGGAACAGGCTTGGGTCGTTCACGCCGGACATGGTACGCGACGCCCCATGCGAATGATTCACCCGTCAGGTGTATTCGAGGCTATTTGCGAGCCTGAGATCATCGGCGAAACCGAGAGGTACCGGATTCAAATGGCAAGTGACCGAGGAGAAGTCGTCACGGTCGATGACCCCTATGCCTTCCCGCCCCTGCTGACCGACTACGATCTGCATTTGATGGGCGAAGGCTCGCACATTCATTGCTATGAAAAGTTTGGCGCACAACTGCGCGAGATCGACGGCGTGAAGGGCGTCAATTTCGCGGTCTGGGCTCCCAATGCTCAGAATGTGAGTGTGGTGGGCGACTTCAATCACTGGGACGGCCGACGCCACCAAATGCGGAAGCTGATTCCTAGCGGCGTGTGGGAACTGTTCATTCCAGGGCTTAAAGACGGTGAGCACTATAAGTTCCGTGTGAAGACCGCTCATGGCGAGATCATCGACAAATCCGATCCGTTCGGCTTCGCGGCCGAACTACCGCCACGCACCGCGTCGATCGTGACCGATCTGACCAAGCACCAGTGGAACGACGGCGATTGGATGAATCGCCGCCGCGAGACCGATTGGTTGAAGGAGCCGATCTCCGTTTACGAGGTTCACCTGGGAAGTTGGAAGGTCGGCAGCGAGGGGGAACATGGTTGGCTGAACTACCGCGACTTGGCGCATCAACTGGTCGACTATTGCAAGAAATTTGGCTTTACCCACTTGGAACTGCTGCCAATCAGCGAGCATCCCTTCAGCGGGAGTTGGGGCTATCAGACGGTTGGTTACTTTGCGGCCACCAGTCGGCATGGCACGCCTGAGGACTTCATGTACTTTGTCGATCACTGCCATCAACATGGCATTGGCGTGATCATCGACTGGGTTCCGGCTCACTTCCCGAAAGATGGTCACGGCCTGCGACGGTTCGACGGCACGGCCCTCTATGAGCACGAAGACCCGCGGCAGGGAGAGCATCCCGACTGGGGAACGTTAATCTTCAACTACGGCCGCAACGAGGTTCGCAATTTCCTGATTGCCAACGCCCTGTTCTGGCTCGACAAGTACCATATCGACGGGCTGCGGGTCGATGCCGTGGCCTCCATGCTCTATCTCGATTACAGTCGCGAGGAAGGGCAGTGGATGCCCAATCGCTTCGGTGGCCGCGAGAATCTCGAAGCGATCGACTTCCTCAAGCGGTTCAATGAGACCGCTCATGGGGAGCATCCCGGCGTGTTGACGATCGCCGAGGAATCGACCGCCTGGGATGGCGTTTCCAAGCCGACCTATCTCGGCGGGCTGGGCTTCAGCCTGAAGTGGAACATGGGTTGGATGAACGACACGCTCCGCTACATGCAGCACGAGCCGATCCACCGGCAGTACCACCACGACGAGCTAACCTTCAGCCTGATCTACGCCTTCAGCGAGAACTTCACGCTGCCTCTTTCGCACGACGAAGTGGTGCACGGCAAAGGCTCGCTGGCTGATCAAATGCCCGGCGATCTCTGGCAACGCTTCGCCAACTTGCGTCTGCTCTACAGTTACATGTGGGGCCATCCCGGCAAGAAGCTGTTGTTCATGGGAAGCGAGTTCGGTCAATGGAGCGAATGGAAGCATGATCAGAGCCTCCAATGGGATTTGCTGCAATGGGAAACGCACGGCGGCGTGCAACGCATGCTTGGCGACCTGAACCGGATTTATCAGGAAGAGCCGGCCCTCCACGAGAACGAGTTCGACGGTGCCGGCTTCGAGTGGATCGATTGCCAGAATCGAGGCGACAGCGTTTTGATTTGGATGCGAAAGGCCGAGAACACCGACGACTTCGTGATCATTGCCTGCAACTTTACGCCGGCCGTACGTGAAGGTTACCTCGTTGGGGTGCCGAAAGCGGGCGCGTATCGAGAAATATTCAACAGTGATTCGCAGTATTATGGCGGCAGCAACGTCGGCAACGCATCGATGCTCACCGCGAGTTCGCCAGGGCATCATATGCGACCGTATAAGGTATCGGTCAAAATGCCGCCGCTTGGTTGCGTGATGCTGAAGCCGGTGAAGTGATCCGTACACGACGCTGCCAGCGTCGTAGTAATCGGCGTCGAATCACTAAGAGATCGAGAATTCACTGAAAAATCCAACTCCTCAACTACGACGCTCACCAGCGTCGTGTACGAAAGAACGATGGAATACGTCACGCTCCTACTCCGCTGGCTGCACGTCATCCCCGCGATTGCCATGGTTGGCGGATTGATCTACATGCGATTCGTGTTGCCCAAGTCGCTGGTCGACGGCACCGACCCACAGTTCGCGGAACTCCGCGGTCGTTGGGCCAAGATCGTCATGCTGTCCACGCTGCTGCTGTTGGTCACGGGTATCACGAATATGGTGCTCAACGGCAAAATGTTCGCTTACGGGGACGATGGATCCATGAGCAAGATTTACAACATGGTAGCTGGAATCAAGTTCCTCCTCGCACTTCCGGTCTTCTTCTTCGCCGCCCGCCTTTCGGGCAAAAGCGAATCGGCCGCCAAACTGCGGGCGAACAGCAGCACTATGTATTTGAATGTCACGCTTGCATTCGCGATCGTGATTGTCATGATCGGCGGATTCTTGCGCGGCTTGCCGCGCGAGCCAAAGCCAGTGGAAGATTCGGCGCGGATCATCGTCGAGCACGAATTTCTAAGCATGTGACTAGTCTGCGATCCTGACAATCTCGCGACAATACAAACACAAGACGCAGCGCAATAGATTTCGGGCAGCGCCATTAGCTACTTCGAATGCGTGGACAATCCGCTTCCAATCAATTTTCGACGCAGTCGATTTCTCGTTGGTCATGCTTATTCAATCGCCTAAAGGTTCGCAAATCCATGGCATGTGAGTCACCTCGCTTGTGGCTCCGCAGCGGGAACAGTGCTAATCAAATCAATCTTGCCGAGTACGAAATCAGGGAATAATTCTTCATCGATCAAGCAACAACGTGTACTGTTTGCTAAAATTCGAGCGTTTTTCGTAAAGCGACTATTGGTGACAACGGCACAAGCATTACAGCCGTAATGTGCCATACCAGCAAATGCCTCTTGAATGGCCGTGTTGCCAACGCTGTTATAGTACCCCTTTACTTGAATCGCGATTTTGAATTGTCCCCGCGCAACAACTAAATCAACACCTTGGTCGCCAGTGACGCTGGTTGTTGCAACCTGGTAATCTAGAGCTCGAAAAACTTCCCTTAGGTATGATTCAAATTCAACACTCCTCAGAGCGCGCCAGTTCACTGCAAGGAGTTGTTTACGCCTTTGACTCCGTTGATATTCGATCGAATTGATGTGGTCCGTATATTCCTGCTTGAGGCGAGCGAGGTTGTTTTTCGCGGACTTCAATTCAGCAGTCAACTCCGAGTTTCGAGACTCAAGCGGAAGTTGCCGTTCACGCAAAATCACCAGTTGCTCTTGTAGCGGTATTCTGGCCGCGAGCAACTCGTTTTTCGGTCGAATGGTTCGTCTAATCCACAGAATAGAAGTCGAAAGAAATGTCAATGCGAAGATTAGGGCGACGATTAGGCTGTCGAATAGCCAAAGTGTGGGAATGAAACCAATTCCAAACCAAATCGCTGGTGCGCCAAATGCAATGACAGGCTTCCAATCGGGATTGTTCTCGTAAAATTCAAGCGTTGAAAGGTCGGTTTCTACACTTGAGAGCGAGGATTGGATTGCTTTCAGTTCCTTTTTGACAGATTGCAATTCGTTAGATGAGGCAGCATGCAAGGATTTGATATGTTCCACATCCTCTGTGGCTCGCTGAATCTCTATTTTCGTCGGAACATTCGACATGGCAAAAGAAGGCTAACTTGCAATTGAACTTTTGATTGATGTCCGATCTATTCTCTTTGCGATTTCCATTTCTTGTACTGCACTGGCATGCAATGCGTACATGGTCGATAGCCGGCTGCTATCGCTGTAGCTTCGTCGAGGAAGAATACACGGCTTTTCACGTACATTCCTTTGGCGATATACCGCAATGCAGTTGGGCAATCTAATCGCCCATAAAGTCGAGAGCCTTTGTGACCACCGAATTTTCCTTTCACGAAAGATTGAATCGAGAGATTATTCTTATCTCGAAGTGTGTAAAGCTTCCGCGGCATTCGACTCCTCTTTCATCAGCGGCGACTCGTAGCTTGTTTGGGATCCTGCAACTGAAGCCCCCCACAATTTAGCGTCATCTCGAGGGATTCGCAAATTCAAAATCTGCCCCCACTTCTGAGAAAACTCTTCCCGCCGACCCTTGCTCCAAATAGGCTAGAGGAAACGGTCGCCGCTCACGCGACCGCATGATTCTGCCAACGAGTGAGGGTAGCGAGATATGAGTGATCGACGACGTGCTTTGGAGATACTGAAGAAGGCCCGAGAACTGCTGGCCAGTCGGCTGACCGACCGGATCATTGACCTGGAAGAAGAGGATTCTCGACGATGCCTGCGGCTTCTCCTTCATGAGCGAAATCGAGACGATCCATGATCAAGTCGGCTCGAAATTGGCCCATTTGAATCAAATGATCTCCGCCCTGCCAGGCGATGATACGAAGTCCGATTCCTACGCCGATGACCCGCTCCATGACGAATCCCCCACGCACTGGGAACCGATCGATGTCGCAGCCGATGTCCTCGCGCTGACCCACGAGACCGGCTCCGATCAAGCGATCATTTTGCCTGCCCCGCGCGTCAGCGAGGCGATTGCGCCAATGCCGCAGCCAATCTCATTGCAGACCTTCGCGGCCCAGATCTTGGTGGGAGACCTGGAAACAGCCTCCCGCTCGTTGGAGATTCTGTTTGGCTGTCGCCGCGAGTTGGCGATCCGCTGTTCGCATCGATTCCACGACAAGTATCGCCAAGACCCAAGTGTACTGATTCGCGTCCAACGTCTGCGGCAAGCCATTACCGGCGACAACCCCTCGCTGCCGCTGCTCTTGCTCCAAGAGTGCTTCGAACTCCACGCCAACGACGCCGAAGCCGTTCTCGGTGAATTGAAACAGCGGTATAGTCGCTGATTGCTCCGCAATCTTAGCGTGAAGCACCAAATGGTAGTCCGCCACGGTTGGACGATATTCGACAAACAGCGTGGCAATCGATCGTGGTGCCGGCCGGAGATTGCTCTGGTCGATCCATGCCGCTTCACGTTCGGTTCGCGGAGCGAACCACGACTACGCTCCAACCTTCATTCCGCCACGCACCGCGCCGGCCTGCGTGCTCCCAAAGGTCGGTCCAAATGCGGGATCGAGCGGGCGACTGTTGGGCATTGATAACCAGATTCGCAGAATGTGTCGTCGCAATTCGAGCGACGGGTGATCGATGAACGCGCTCCGCCGGTGCAGTGTGATGAGATTGTTCAATAGCACCAGGTCACCGCGCTGCTGGCGAAACGTAAACGAAAGTTCGCCTGCACGATGCTGCAAGTAGTCGAGCGCCTCGCGCTGTAAGGGAGTCATGTCCGGCGAATCCGCGGCCGCATACGCTCGTTCGATCAGCACTTGCATTAGGAAACTAGCGAAATGCCCGTCATGCCAGGCGAAGATCGGTTGTTCGTAGTAGGGAAGTTCGTTTCCAAGATCGACATTGTGCCGCTGATAGCGAAAGGGCTCGCGCAGCACGGCTAGTAAATCGGGACGCTCGGCGAGGATCGCGTTGTAAAGCGCCGGCGTGCTGACGACTTCGTTTTCGCCACCTTCTTTCGCCGGTTGCAGGCAAAGGAAAGCGATCACATCGCAGCGGTCGCTATGAAACGTGAGTCCCTGTGCGAGTCATGGGGCCACGACTGCGGGGATCGTCGGCGGGGAGGTTGGCATCGCGCACGGAGAAGATGCGCTCGCCAGTGGCACTTTGCGAAACGGGAGTACCAAGGTGACATGCCAGGCCCCAGAACATGCGGCGGGCGTCGTCTTCGCTGAGATCGTCGACCGGCAGGCCGCGGATCAGTGTCGCACCCGAGCCATGTTCGAGCGACTCTTGCACGTTTGCAAGGCGAGGTCCGAGCGTGGACAAGTTGAAGTTTGAACGGTCGATGCGCTCGATCGGAATGAAATTGCCTCTGATGTGGCTGATGGTGCACAGTCAGTTATTTTACCTCAAGTGAATTTTGGTATTGCCGTGCGCATGGCAGTGATGTCGATGGTGATGGGGGCTCATGCTCAGCAAGGAGATGCATCATGACCAAAAGAATAATTACAAATGCCCGTATCATTGATCCTGCTGGACAACGGGATGAAGTCAGTGATTTATACATCGATGCTGGTAAAGTCACAGCCCCATTTGATGTGACAGCGGATGTTGAAAAAATAGATGCAAAAGGCTTATGGGTGCTGCCGGGTTTAATTGATTTAAACTGTCATGTATCAGCCACAAAACAGAATGTCAGTATTGCGACTGAGTTACACGCGGCTTTGGCTGGTGGGATCACACAGGTTTGCTGTATGCCTGATCAGCAACATAGTCTTGATACGGTTGCAGCAGTCGAGGCATTGATCCAACAAGGCGAACAAGATAGCTGTGCTACTGTATTACCCGTTGGCGCGTTAACTCAAGCGCTCGCTGGTGAACGTGTGAGTGAAATGGCAGCTTTGCGAGAAGCAGGTTGTGTAGCATTTTCTAATGCACGTTATGCTATTAAAGACACAGATGTCTTAGCAAATTGTTTCGCTTATGCTGCGACTTATGATTTATTATTAATAATTCAAGCCCAAGACCCCTGGTTAGCGGCGCGAGGTTGTGCTCATGAAGGTAAAGTGGCGAATCGCTTAGGTTTACCTTCAGTGCCAAGTATTACGGAGTCTATAGATGTGGCGCGCTGTTTACAATTAGCAGCTTATTATGATACCCGCATACATTTTACCAAATTATCGAGTCATGAAAGCGTTGAACTCATCCGCTATGCTAAGCGACAAGGCTTGGCTGTTAGTGCTGATGTGAGCATTCATCATTTATTTTTATCTGAAATCGATACAGCAGATTTTAATCCACAATGTTATGTAGAACCACCATTGCGGGGTATGCGTGATTTACAAGCATTACAAGAGGGTGTTATCGATGGCACTATTGATGCTATTTGCTCTGACCATCGACCCTTAGATATAGAAGCTAAAATGGCTCCCTTTGCAGAAGCAGAGCCAGGGATCAGTAGTTTTGAGACATTTTTATCGCTCGCCTTTAAATTTAGTCAAGATCATAATATGCCAGTAGTTGATCTGGTCGCAAAGTTAACACGCTCTCCAGCTAATATTTTACGAATACCGCAAGCCCAGTTAACGATCGGTGCTGATGCTGACTATTGTCTTTTTGACCCTGAAGGTTTCTGGAGTGTACAAGTGGGAGATTTTATTAGTCAGGGGCACAATACACCGTTTCAGGACTGGGAATTGCCAGGCAAAATTAGAACATGATAAATGTTTACAGCAGTTTTTTAGTGCTAAATGCAATTTTTGCATCAAGAGAAAGACTATAAATGCGTTGTTTGCCTTCTCTTCTAACCATGACACATTTTTTGTCGAGTAAATTATTCATTAATTTTGATGTGAATGTACGGTTTTTTTCCGTATCTTCCGCAATAGTTACAACATTTGCTTCAACTTTTTCTGTGAGATAGTGGATAACGTCTAATTCTGCCTGTGATAATGAATGTTTAGCAAGCCTATCTTGGGCTAGCGTAGTAATCGTATCACTGGCAAGTTCTAATGAGACATTTTGTACTAACTTACCAATTTGTACCCGATTAAGTAATGAATAAATTAAACCAAAAATGTACCTTAAACGACCATGGGTTATATCATATAAATAATCGAAAACATCTTGTTTGAGAGGGAAAGTACTTTTTTTACTTAACTGATAATATTCAAGACGTTTTTTAATCAGTTTGTGATAATCAGACTTACTTAATGGCTGAATAAATAATCTGTCGCTGATAATGTCATCCAGACGATCAACACGACTACTAATAAATGCATTAATACCAATATCACCCACAAATAACCAGGATATATTCTCAATTTGAAAGAAATCTCTAGCTGCGTTAAATAAGTAAGTTAAGTGCTCTTCTGTATGAATAACATTGATATCAAGATTATTTAATTGTATTAATAAGCCGTTTTTATAACCTTGATCAACCGCTAGTTCACCGAGATCGCGCAGATGGTGACCTAAGGTTGTAGATGGGATAAAATTTGGTTGGCTAACAGTTGCTGTTTTTCCATAGCTTCCTCCTACTGAAAATGCACTAACCCCAAAATTATTGTATGCTTCTGACAGCCGATTTGACAGAGCCTTTGCTTCAACAAATTTCTTATTTTTTTCAATTTTGGGATCCAGTATTTCCATTTCTTTGACGGTATTAGAGATGACGGCTGTCAATAAGCTCTCTAGGTTCCAATGGGCTTCAACACTCACTTCAACTCTTGGTGCGAGATACAGCTTATCTGCTTGTGCTGAGAATTTAAGAAAATTGGCAAATGATGTGGTGCCGACGCCTCTCGCACCTTCAATGACTAAACGAACATTATTGTCCGACAGAATATTTTGACAGATTTTTATCTCTTTATCGTGGCCTGTAAATAAATCAATGGTTTTCATAGAAATTGGGTTCACAGAGAAGGGGTAATGTGAAAAACCAAGTAGCTCCCAGTCCATTTAATTATCCTCTTAAAGTAGTATTAGTTTGTAGCAATATGCTGACCCATTGTGTTTTTTGTTTGGAGTACCTATGTAAGCCATACTTGCTCAAGGATCATAACAAAATTATGTACAGTATAGCATGTTAAGATACGTATTCAAATAATGATACGTATCTTATTTTAGATACGTATCATTATTTTTTTCTGAGAAGTGACATATGAATGTTAACTATTAATTGAGTGAGCAATATAAGAGATTTATCAATACAATCATATGGTTATAGCTAAGAAAACCATTTGTTGTTACTAGAAATGACAGCACTTATTTAAGTAAATAGCATAATTGATGACAGATTATATGAGTCTAAAGATGAGGACATATTTTTAGTGACGACATATCAATGACAATTTTTTTACAATTTTTATGGAGTTATGTTAGGCTATCGGTACTAAAACTCACGGAATTCTGAAATGAAATTTGAAGCCCCTTCAGTACGGCAATGCTATGTCATTGGTTTTATTTATGGTGCTGCTTTATTGTGTGCAGCAGCTTACTTGCAGTTAGTGAAAGGCTTTGCACCTTGTCCATTGTGCCAAGTGCAGCGAATATTTTTTGCCTTAGTGATTTTAATGTTTTTCTTTGCCAGTCTCATGCCACCCACGCCACGTAGTACAAAACTTTATGGTGGTTTTATTTTATTGTTTTGTATATTAGGTGCAATGGTAGCAATACGACAACTATGGTTACAGGCAAATCCTCCAGTGGATCAATCCTGTGGTGTTGGTTTAAGTTATCTTTTATCAACCTTATCCCTGTCCGAATCAATCAAACTTATTCTAATGGGTACTGGTGATTGTGCCACAGTGCACTGGCGCTTCTTAGGGTTAAGTATACCTGCTTGGTCTTTAGTGAATTTTGTTTTGCTCGCTGTTTTAGGTGTGGCACAGATCCGAAGGGTGAAGCATTAAAAAAGAAACTAGCACGATAAGAATAATTTTTATAAGGTGAGTTTGTATAAGGTAACTTCGGCAAATGCCGGGGTCTTCGCTGCGCTTATATGTCTGGCTTAAAATAAAAAAGGGTGATTTGTTACAATCACCCTTTAGCTTGCCCTGGGCATCCTGCCCTTGTATTGATTTCCTTTCGCGACATCCTTGTCGGCACCTTCCTTGGAACCAATCCGATATTCATCCCTGAATACATTCTCAGCATAGGGTAGCGGTGAATGATCTGCAAGTTACTGAATTAATGGAAAAAATGTTTTTAGCTGTAAAATGAAAATAAGTATAAAATTTTTTCAATGTAAAAAAATATATATAATTCAATAGGTTACATGGTTTTTTTTATCTGTCTCGGCTGTTTGTAATGCAAATTCTTGTCACTGCTGGCATAAACTTGAGATATGTCTCACATATATTGCAGATAATGATTGTATGAAATTTTCAGCTTTTCAGCATTAGTTGCTCAAGGTTCTAACAGGCATTACTAATACGCACAAAGTCTGCTACAGATAATTGCTCAGGGCGCCAACGAGGATCGATATCTAGCTTGCTTAAGCCATCTGCATTGATATACGGCTTTAGACAGTTGCGTAAGGTTTTGCGTCGATGATTAAAGGCTTCTCTAACAATCTCGGCAAAAAGTTCTATATTTTCGGCAACAACTGGTAGTTGTTGATGTGGTATTAGGCGCACAATGGCTGACTCAACTTTAGGTTCAGGAGAAAAGGCTGTTGCTGGCACATGAAATACTTTTTCCACTCGACAATAATACTGCAACATCACGCTGAGGCGGCCATAGGCTGAAGTATTAGAGGATGCTGCCATACGATCAACAACCTCCTTTTGTAGCATAAAGTGCATATCTTGAATATTGTCGATGAAGGTAAGTAAATGAAATAATAATTGTGTAGAAATATTATAAGGTAGGTTGCCGATAATACGTAATTTATTGCCGTTGTTATCAAGGGTTTTAAAGTCAAAGTTTAGAGCATCACCTTGGTGTATGTTTAATATTCCTAAATCGCCATGATAGGCTTGTAACTTAGGAATTAAATCACGATCTAACTCAATAACATCTAGCTTTCCGGTAATCGGTAAAATTTCTTGAGTAAGTGCACCTAACCCGGGACCAATCTCTACTACATCATCATCAGCCTGAAGATTAATACAGGCAATAATACGTTTGATCACCTGTAGATCAGTTAGAAAATTCTGTCCGAAACGTTTTCGTGCTTTATGCATCAGTTCTGATTAGCTTTTTTTACATATGACATATCGCGCATTTGTTTAATAAAAGACTGTGCTTTTTCTTCATACTTACGCGTGTAAATCATTTTACGGATTTTATCTTGTTGCACATCTTTCGTATTATCTACCTTACGACGACCTAATACTTGAATGATATGCCAACCAAATTGAGACTTAACTGGCTTACTGATTTGGTCCACTTTAAGGTTATTCATTGCTAATTCAAAGGGTGGTACGAGCATGCCTGGTGTTACCCAGCCTAGATCACCACCTTTAGTAGCACTACCAGTATCTTGTGAATATTTTTCAGCGATTTTCTCAAATTCAGCACCATGAATAATTTGTTTACGGATATTATTTAATTCACGTTTAATTTCTTTATCACTGGTCACAGCATTGGTTTTAATAAGAATATGTCGAGGATGAGTTTCAGTGACATAGTGATGAGCATTCACACCCTTTAAACCTGCTAGTTTAATGACATGATAGCCATTTGCGGTGCGGATGGGGCCTGCTACATCACCTTCTTTCATGTGTTTAACTTTGCGTGCAAATATTGTAGGGATCTCTTCAATATGGCGCCAACCTAGGTCACCACCTTGTAGAGCTTGTTGTCCGTCAGAGTTTGCAATGGCTAACTTTTTAAAATTAGTACCTTTCTTTGCTTGAGATAGGACAGTCTTGGCTTTCGCTTGAGCCTTATGCAGGTCTTCAGATGAGGGGACTTCCGGTAGCGCAAGAAGTATGTCTTCAATATGATATTCAGTGACATTACGCGCTTCATAAGCTTCAGAATTTAAAAAATTATCAACTTCTTGCTTAGATACAACGATTCTAGAGCCTACTTGTTGATCTAATAGGTGACGTACAGCGACTTGATCTTTGATGTAAGCGCGATATTGGGAATAGGTCATGCCATCGGCTGTAACTTTTTTACGCAATTCTGCTGTGGTCATATGATTTGTTTTTGCAATTCGTTTAATCGCATTATTGACTTCGGCATCGTCTACCTCAATACCGGCGCGAGCAGCGGTTTGTAGCTCAATCTTTTGGTCAATCAAGTGTTCTAATACTTGATCAGATAAGGTTTTTGCTGGTGGTAAAGGTGTATTTTCACGTTTAAGTCGTTGTTTAACAACATTAATTTCATGGTTGAGTTGTGATTGGGTAATCACATCATCATTTACAAAGGCCACTATTTTATCTAATGATTGTGCTTTCACTGGATTGGCAAGACAGGTACCACTTAAGAGCAGTGTAACAACGAGTAGTGCTATTTTTTTCATCGATTGACCTTTATTCTTACTTAACTTGAAGGTGTAGGATTATCGTACAAATTGACTATAGAGGGAAGAGCAATTAGTACACATTTGTTAAATTATGTGTATTCACTACCCCAAAATTGTCAGTAAAGCCTGGGATACCATCTGTGAGCATACCGCTAGCGCTATTGAGTGCTGCATCGCCGAGACCTTTGAGGGCGAATTCTAAATAAATTTTATTATCAAATACTGGTTTGTTTTTCGAGTTAGCGTCATTTTCTAGATATTGGAATTCACGTCCTGCCACTAAACGAATAGCCCAGCAGCAACTATCGTATTGTACGCCAACAAAATAAGTTTGCGCATGCGTATGGCTTAAATTGTAGTTCCAACGCGCCATACCTTTCCAGCGTTCGGCGATGGGCCAAGCAATGGAAAAATCTGTTTGGTTTAAGTCATTTTCCGAGCTATTGGGTGATTTACCCAAGAGTTGATCGCCCCCCTTTAAGAATACATAGCCTAAATTGAGGATGTGGTCTTCGTCAGGTTTATATTGGAAGAAGGTGTAAGCATTATTAGTTTCACCAAAATTGGGATCCCAGGCAATACTCGAATCCACACTCCAATCTTGATCAAGATGATATTTGATTTCACCAACGATTGGTGAGCTAGGTGTGTCAGAAGGGACGCTATTTTCTAAGGTGACGAGATCTTCCGTAGAGTCTTTCACGTTAACGCGACGATGTTCAAAATAATAAATTTGACCGATACTAGCGCGCATCTTTTCGGCGCCAGTGTCTTCATTTAAAAAACGTGTGGTCAAAGCAGCAGAAATTTGATTCGCATCGCCAATGCGGTCAATACCACTGAAGCGATTGGTCCTAAATAATTGCTCAAAAGAAAAAGGTTGTACGTCTGTATCAAAGAGAGGAATATCGTCTTGGTTACGATAAGGCACATATAAATAGAATAACCGGGGTTCTAAAGTTTGAATGTAATCAGTGCCGGCGAAATTAAAGTTGCGATCAAAGATTAAACCAGCATCGATATCAACAATCGGTAATACACGGGTAAAATTGCTGGCGAGACGTTGGCCGTCAGTACCACGCACTTGGTTTTGTAAATCATAGGTAGTAGTGGAAACTTGCACCCTGGGAATTAAAAAGCCAGCAGCCCAATAGTAAGGGAAACTCACGCCAGGTTGAATATTAATCCGTGAACCAGTGACAGGTTCCATACTTTGGCCAGGATTTTTATCTTTATCAAAGTAGACGGCCTCATTTTGTAAATCAATATTAAAATGATCACCAACCAACGGGAAATTACCATTTAATACTAATTGCGGTAGCATGCGGTATTGGTTATCAATAGGTGCTTGGTCCAATGGATGCAGTGTTTGATAGCCTTGTAAGTTAGTTTTAAAGTGCCAATGCTCACTGTTATAAAACATAGTGCCTTGGTTGATAATTTGATTATTAGTTATCTGTGATGGGTCATCACCCAGATCAGTAAAGTAGTAATCGTCACTTACATGATTTAAATAGACGTAACTCGACCAATGTTCATTAAAATACGTATTATTCTGCCAGGATGCAAAATAGCGAGTATCATCTTCATTCTTCAGGCGGCTACGGCCAGGTGTGCCCGGCGGATTGGTATCTAGTAGATGGTCTTTGAAATCAGCAAACTCTGGATCATGAGGTACGATACTGCCGTGAAAATTACCGTAGTTTTTTTCTGTTAAATAACGAAATTCGCCGCCTAGTTGTAAAATACGCTTAGTCATAAACTTAGGGGTGATGGTTGCATCATAATTCGGTGCGATATTCCAGTAGAATGGTGTGCTAACTTCATAGCCGGAATCAGTAGAGTGTCCCATGCTAGGAAATAGAAAGCCGGTTTGTCGACGCTTATCTAAAGGAAAATTAAAATAAGGGCTGTATAAAATAGGTTTATCTTCGAAATATAATTTAGCATTACGTGCAGTGCCTCGACCCGCATCACGGTCTAGTATCATTTTGTCTGCTTTGACCATCCAGGTGGTATGTTCTGTTGGTGGACATGTGGTATACGTACCATTAATAATATCAACAACACCAGAATCCCTGCGGATGACTTTTTCAGCAATACCCCATGCTGTGGTATCTTCTAATTTCACTTCCTTTGCTGGGATTGGAACAGGTGAACGTGGTTCGATGACATTACCGAATGTCATGCGATAAACCACATCGCTTAAAGAACCACTGCGATCATCCAGTTTAATATGTGCCTTATCAGCGATAACTAGTTTGCCGGGCTCACGCAAGACGACTTTGCCATAAGCATCGAGGGTACTTAACTGGCCAGTATCGGGGTCACGATTAATATATACACTGTCAGCTTCCACGCGTCGATCAGGTTGAGTTACAACGACATTACCTGATAGCGCTGAAGGGCCTACTTGAGAGAGTTCAGTTTTATCGGCGGTTAAATGCACCGGTGCTTCATTGGGGGCATACTGCTTTTTTTGCTTATAAAATAAAACCGGCTCTAAATAATAACCACCGCAAAAATTATCCGCGCAGGGATCTGGTTTCCAACCAATTAAATCAGCAATTTCTTGGCGACTTAAATAATAAGGATTACGTTTTAAATAGCCATTAGGATAAGTGCTGGATTGGTGTTTATGATGAATAAAATGTAAACCAGCAAATGCTGGTGTCACTGGTACAGTGATCAACAGGCTGCTTAGTATCAGCGTAGGAATCGTTTGTTTATTTTTCTTCACGTTGTTACTACACCGCATCCAATCGGCGCAAAGTGTCTATCATTCCTTTATATATGACGTAGGCCTAACTAGGGCTATGCTAGCCATATAAGTATAAAAAATAGTCACTGCATCTTATCTTTGACATTAAGGGTTCAGCTATTTAGACGCGATGTTACCTGATAATGGCTGCTTTTAAAATCATCTTGTTATAACATGTCACTTTGAAAATCGAATAAGTACAAATAATGGACGAACGCGCACAAGAATTAGAAAAATGGTTATGTAATGATCTAAAATTGGCTCTTCGTCAGTTAACACCCTTGGCCGGCGACGCTAGTTTTCGCCGTTACTTTCGTGCTCACATGGATACAGATTCCTACGTGGTGATGGATATACCACCTGCATTAGAAGATAGTCAATCTTTTATCAATGTCGCGCACAGTTTTGCTCAGTTAGGTGTCAAAGTCCCTAACATTATTGCGGCCGATACTGATGCTGGATTTCTATTATTAGATGACTTTGGTGATCAATTATATTCCACACAATTGTCAGATGCGACAGCAGAGCGCTTATATCATCAAGCGATTGATGCCTTACTTACAATACAAACCTATCAAGCTGATGAGCACTATGTGCTGCCTGCATTTGATAAAGCCTTCATGTTGATGGAGATGGGATATTTTTCTGAGTGGTTTTTAGGGCATTACTTACAGTTAGACTTAAGCACAGCAGAGGTGCAGTTACTCAATACGAGTTATGAATTATTAAGCGAGACAATTCTGCAGCAACCTACAGTATGCGTGCATCGAGATTATCATTCACGTAATTTAATGCTACTCGCATCAGGTGAAGTGGGTGTTATTGACTTCCAAGATGCCGTGTGGGGGCCGATTACTTATGATCTGATTTCACTTTTCAAAGATTGTTATGTACGTTGGCCACGCCATAATATTGAAACATGGTTACATTATTATTATGTCAAAGCTAGTGAACAAGGTATGTTAGCCAATTGTGATTGGCAACAATTCTTGACTTGGTTTGAATGGATGGGGATCCAACGGCATTTAAAAGTTGTTGGTATTTTTTCACGCTTGTATTTTCGTGATAACAAAGAAAATTATCTGCGCGATATTCCCCTAGGGCTAGATTATTTAACCCAAGCGCTGGCATCAATACCTGAATTAGCTACGTTATCTAACTTTATTCAGCAACGTGTTTTACCCATTTATGAAAAAAAGGCGATACCATGAAAGCAATGATACTTGCTGCCGGAAAGGGCACACGTATGCAACCACTAACAAAGGCAATACCAAAACCATTAGTAGAGATCCATGGTAAACCTTTAATTGTCTATCATTTAGAGGCATTAGCAACGGCAGATATTACTGACGTTATCATTAACGTATCAGAATATTCTAAGAAGATTATGCCAACCCTGGACGATGGTAGTGACTATGGCATTAATATACATTACTCCATAGAAGAGACCTTACTAGATACTGGCGGCGGTATTGTTAATGCACTACCAATATTAGGTGATGCACCTTTTATTATTATTAATGGTGATGTTTGGACAGACTACCCCATGCAACAATTAAAACGCCAACCAGAAAAATTAGCGCATATTGTCATGGTAGATAATCCTGCTCACAGACCGCAAGGTGATTTTTATTTACATGATAATCATGTGACAAGTACCGGCGAAAATAAACTGACCTATGCCGGCATTGGGATCTACACTCCTGAATTTTTCGCCGGCTGTGTAAAAGAAAAATTCTCGCTAGGACCACTATTGCATGAGCAAGTCGCAAAGCAGCAAGTCACTGGCGAGTATTATCAAGATATTTGGCAAGTCGTGGATTCACCTGCCCAAGTGCAAGAGTTGAATCAAGAGTGATGATGGGCACTATTGTATAGAAATAGTGCCGTCATTAAAACTAGAAAAAATATTGTCATTCAGAGCCGTGGCTTTAGCCGCGGCGAAGAATCTCCCACCGGTTTGGCTACCTATAATAATACTTTGTTCACACTCGCTAAACCATGAGGAGATCTCTCGCTGTGCTCAATGTAATGGACTCTCACTTCACGTTCACAAGACGATATACTCGTCTTTACAAGAGCTTTATGGGAAAGCTCAAACCACTGAAATAAAAGGAGAGTCCAATGGGCAATATTAACGTATTAGGTATCGATTTGGCAAAAAATCATTTTGAATTACATGGAGCCAGCCAATCCGGGAGTTGTGTGTTGAAAAAGTCCTTAAAAAGACATCAATTAATGAGTTATATCAAGGATTTATCCGCCGATGTCACCATTGCAATGGAGGCGTGTGGTGGGGCGAATTACTGGGCAAGGAGCTTTAGAGCCCTGGGATATCAGGTAAAAGTGATTAGCCCCCAATACGTCAAAGGGTTTGTGGTAGGCAGTAAGAACGATGCCAATGATGCAAAAGCCATCGCCATGGCGGCTCAACATGAGGGTATCCCCACAGTGCCCGTTAAAACCGAAGAGCAGCAAACGTTACAAACGTTGCATAGGATAAGAGAAAGCTATGTACAGCGGCGAACAGAGATAGGCAATATGATACGCGGATTTCTTCTAGAATTTGGGGAAATTGTTCCTAAAGGTTTATCACGCTTGAAATCACGTTTATCCGAGTTATTAGAGGATACAAACAATGGCTTACCCGATAGGTTACGTGGCTTATTGAATGATTTGTACGAAGAATTACCCACCTTAGATAAGAAGATAGCCGGTTATGAAAAGCAAATTAAGGCGATAGCAAAAGAGAATGAGGTCTGTCGACGCTTAATGCACTTACGTGGAGTAGGGCCTATTACTGCAGTCTTTGCTTACGCCACCTTGGGTAATGCCAGTGATTTCAGCAATGGGCGACACTGCGCTGCGTATTTAGGGTTAGTGCCGAAGGAACACTCCAGTGGGGGTATTCACAAGCTACAAGGGATTAGTAAACGAGGTAATCGCACTTTACGTGGTCTACTTATTCATGGTGCTCGGTCTGTTGTCAAATATATTGATAATAAACACGATGAATTAAGTCGATGGCTCAAGCGGTTAAAGAACACCAGAGGAAAACACAAATGTTATGTCGCACTGGCTAATAAACTAGCAAGGCATATATGGGCTATTATCGTATTGGGCGATGAATTTAAGGCACCTCCCGCTATGGTAAAAGATTAGTACTAGAGTCCTGTAGGAAAATAGGTAGAGTTAAATAGGTCATTAAATATAGGAGGTATGCTTTCTCTTCTGACAAGTCAAGAAAATCTGAATAATGTGTAAAGGTTTAACCACTCTGTCAGTACCTGACCATTTCGAAGACCTTCGTGGTCGTCCGCTCGATGAGGTTGCAGAGTGCTTATGAATTACATTAGGGTACGAGCTTATTAGTGTTAATGGCTCACACAGTTACCGGATATACGAATGTCGACTTTATTCTTTGTTCAGTGTTTTACTTGCAAAATAGAGAGAGTCCATATACGAGATGACAATAACGTAGCTGTTGTCATCAACTATGTTGAAAAGTGCTGTCATCCCGACTAGTGGCGTTAGCTGCTAGGAGGGATCTCCCGCCGATTTGGCTACTTAGTAACAACGTTGTGTTCTTATTAGATAAACCATAGGGGGATCTCTCGTTGGGCTCGATATAACAATGGCTTCTTAGCTCTCTAAAATAAAAGGAGTAACTATTTGATAAATAAAGTTATTTTTATTAATAATTTTATTGCGCCGCTTATATCGGGTCTATAAGCGGCGCAAAAACATCAATTTTCTTACTTTTAGCGCCACTTATAGCAGGTCTATAAGTGGCGCAACAACACTAATTTTCTTGCTTTTAGCGCCACTTATAGCTATATTATAAGTGGCGCGATAACTTCAATTTTTATACTTTTAGCGCCACTTATAGCGGGTCTATAAGTGGCGCAACAACTATGGTGGTATGATGGGCATTACACTGACTGGCAGATCAGAAGAGCAAAATATCTTAAAAGCGTTCTATGGATCCAAACGGGCAGAGTTCCTCGCTGTCTATGGTCGCCGCAGGGTTGGCAAAACGTTCTTAATTAAATCTTACTTTGACTCACAATCCTGTATATTTCTAAAAGTCACTGGCGTACAACAAGGTGAGTTACAAGAACAAATTAGCCGATTCATGAAAGCCATAGGTGATGCATTTTATCGTGGCTCAGAATTAAAGGAGCCAACAGACTGGTATGGCGTCTTTGATGTACTCGTTGATGCTATTAACAAAATGGTTCCGAAAAATAAAAAAGTCGTATTATTCTTTGATGAATTTCCCTGGATGGTCACCCCACGGTCAAAATTACTGTCAGTGTTAGAGTACTACTGGAATCAATATTGGGTAGATGATCAAAGAATAAAGCTCATTATCTGTGGTTCATCTGCCTCGTGGATCATTCGTAAGATTATTAATAATAGAGGTGGGTTGCATAATCGCATTACCTATAAGATGCGCTTACAACCTTTTTCATTAAATGAAACAAAAGCCTATTTACATTCAAAGGGTGTGAAAGTTAATAACAAGCAAGTAACACAATTATATATGGTTACTGGCGGGATCCCTTATTATCTCGCCTCAGCTAAAAAAGGCTTATCCGTAATGCAGCAAATTGAAATGCTAGCGTTTAGTAAAAATAGTATTTTATTTACTGAATTTGATAATCTTTTTTCATCATTATTTGATGATGCAGAACCCTATGTAGAATTAATACGGATAATTGCTAAACATCGCGATGGCATTGGCCAAGAAGATTTGATCAGTGCTTCAAAATTTGCTTCAAGAGGAGGCAGGGCTAGTGATAAGCTCACTGAATTAGAAGAAGCTGGTTTCATCATGAGTTTCATCCCTCACTATCACAAAAAACGCGGAACATATTATAAAGTTATTGATGAATACACATTATTTTATTTAAAGTGGATTGAGCCTGTACGTAATACCCTACAAAGGCGTGCATTAGAAAAAGGCTATTGGGAGAGTGAATATAATTCACCTACATGGTTAAGTTGGGCTGGCTATGCCTTTGAAGCACTGTGTTATAAACATATATCCCAGATCAGAAAAAAACTAGAGATTAGTCCCAGTGCCATTGCAAATGCATGGCGCTATGTCCCAACAGCGAAAGCAACCGATGATGGCGCTCAGATTGATATTTTATTTGATCGAAAAGATGATGCCATTACATTATGTGAGATTAAATACACAGACAAACCATTTACCATAGATAAAGCTTATGCTAAGAGCTTGCTGAACAAGCGTGATGTTTTTGCTAGAAGAACTAAAACCAAAAAGCAGTTATTTATTGCTATGATCAGCGCGAGTGGATTAAAAGATACACTATATGTAGATGATTTCATCGATGGTTTGGTGACTATAGATGATTTGTTTGTAGAGATTTGATGAAATTATTGTAAAAAACATATTGAAAAAACTAGACTAGAATAACAATAATACCAGAACGAAAAACTATTTTGTGACAAAAAAACACCAAAAAATAAAAAGTATTTTTAAATAAAATTACTTGCAATTCAACATCAGTTTCCATATATTAAAAAAGTTGTAACGAGAAAATAACCATAAATAATAATTAATCGATTTTTTTAATTTACCCAAAAGAGCGACAAGATGCTGTAAGTATAGATAAACTTATGCTTCACTTCGTGTAGACATTATAAAATGAAAAATATTACGTTTTTGACTATAGCATTCTACGGAGCTCTAGTTTATTTATTATTTTTTTGGGGAGGTTATCCGAATGATCCTAAGTGTGATAAAAGGTAGGCATATAATAAACTTTTCTGATTCGTTTATCAGATAATTTAACAAGTTATATGAATGGAACTAATAAAAATAACCAGGAAGGAAAAGTAAAAAAATGTGGAATACTATTAAAAAACGGACGAAGAATTTTTTTAGAAGTTGTAACATTACTGAGGCAGGTATATTACATAATTTTGTTTGTTGCATGCTACCTATCTTTTCTCTTTTTTTAGTTGCTGGGCGCTTGATGAGTAAGATGATTAGAATAGATAAATGTTTTGGTAATGCAGAAGATGGATGTTACTGTGATGATTGTATAAATTGCAAAGGAAAGTGTGCAAGTAATTATTGTCAACCTATTATTCAACAATGTAAAGGCTATGCAGCACTATGTAACGATACATATTCTGTGGGTGGTTCCCGTGATGATGCTGTAATCTGTTGTGTAAAGGAGTGTGGTTGTTATGATTGCTCCAGTGAAGGATGCAGTAAACAAGCAACACGTAAAACTAGTTATGGTTGTGTTTTGGAAATGATATGTTGCTGTCGAGCATGCTATGTTGATTATGAATTCACTGATGCAGCAGGGAATGAATACTCAGGAAATAGAGCGGGGAAATTTTTTATACAATTATGTAATATGCCATTTCAAGTATTAGCTGAGTTTTTCACATTAAATAAAATTAGTCATTTATTGACACTAGTTGCACTAGTATTGACAATTGTTGCAACGAATGATCATTTAGAACATGGAGAGAGAGACAAAAATATTAATTTGTTAAATGCTGCGAGTCAGTTGGGTTTTGCAAGTTTTTTCATTGGTTTATACAGTAGTTTATATAAGTTAATAGAAGCAGTATTACGTAATCGCGATCAAGCTAAAATGATAGGACGTGAATTATGTGATGATGAGGCACGGAGAAAATTAAAGCGCTATCTAAATAATTATTTAATTAGCCAAGCATCAGGTATTAAAGATACTTCAACTTTATGGATAAATGTTGGGTTAATTATTCTTGCTTCCATTGCTGAGTGTCAGGCCATTTATTTGAAATCGTTTAATAAAAAAGAAGGTCAAGATGATTTTAACCATTTATTATCGCTCCTGCCTATTGAGGCATTTGCTGTTTTATTATCATCATTTGCATTTAATATGATGTCACGAGTAGTCAATCGTGCTAATGCAAATTTAAGAACAGAATATAATAAATATGTAGAAGAGAAAGTGGTAGAGTTGCATGATATAAACGTAACAGTTGAAGATGCAGATGGTACAACAGAACAAAAGTGCGTAGGGTCATCATCGAGAGATCAATTCTATAGATTTTTTCCTAGTGATAGTAGATACCCACCGTATGTAACCGCAGGTTCTCAACATCAAGAAAGTCACTTTTTAAAATTGGGCAGAGCGCCTTTATTCGTACCGTCATCTGCGGAAGAATTTAAGCTCAATAGTGATTTCTCTATTAAGATTATAATTCCACCGGAAGGTAATCATCCTCAAGATGAGCTGGAGTTAATACAAGGAAAAATAAAAGGTACACTTACTAATGATGATAATCACAACACTTTGACTATTAGCACTACACAAAATCACTATTTAGGGTATGATGCTGGCAATAATAATAAATTACATCGTGAGTTAGTTCAGCAAGCCCAGCCGCCAAACCAAACGCCACCAGCGAAAAAATTTCAAGAAAACAGACTTACACCACATATAACCGTTAATAAACAAATTTCAGGTCATCAGATGACAGTCTCTAGCACAATTATAATTAAACATCCATATAAACATAATGAAAATGATAGAGAGTCAGCGTACATAAAGTGCAATTTTTACTTTACACTTGATACTAGAAGAATGAAAGACAGTTTTTCAAAAAATATTAACCTATGTTTTGAGATTAAAAATAATTATTTCATAAGGGTTTTCAAAACAGATGCCAACGGACAGTTGCAGGTTGATCCTAATGGTTCATTAACTTATCTTACCCGTGTGGGTGAGGGTACTGTTACAGTAACAGGAATTGCTTATATGCAACCAATTAGCGATGATACTTGCAACCGAAATGAATATTATGAGCCAGCAGTGAAAAAAGAAGCTGACGGTCATTATAGTATTCGCCGCAGAGGAGCTAAACAAACTGTAGCAGCAGGTGAGTCTATAGAGCCAATTCGAGTGCCTGGGAATATTGCTCGGATGGTGTAGTATTATGCTACGCATAAGCATTGTCACCAGTCGTGGCTGAAACCATTTCACCTAGCCCACCACCGAGAGAGTGACCGGTATTAGTAATTTCCTTGACTTTATAGTTGTTATTGGTGATAGCTTGTTGTACTTCATTATAAAAATGCATGGCACTGTGATATTGACTCGGTACATTATGGGTTGCACTAATTGCCAAATCATTTTTTAAGCCAACATACTTGTTTTAATTTTTTTGTTAAGAAACCTATAGATGCCAAGTGTAAATAAATTAAATATTATTTAATTTAACTGTTAAGTACTTGTTACATTCAAATTTTGATTTTCATAGGTTGTTGAATATATACAAAGTTTAATTTTTTAATTGTTTATATTTATTCACGAATGGTTGTTTTGTATATGGCGAGTCTGTTTACCTAGTCCAGTTACTATACAGGTAGGCATACTAGTGGTAGAATTCTCAACGATCGTCGAGCGAGCTAGATCTTAAAATACCGTATTCCATTGAGCCAAAGCATATGCTTGTCTCATCTGGGTGCAGAGAACTAATAATATTTCAGCTTTATAGTAATAGTGGTATAGCGCACGACTGTTAGTTGGAGATGGAATATCTTAATAATATAAGAATAATAACGATGACAGATGAAATTACCTCCGAACACGCAGAAGCGACATATAAGAAATTTTATGCAAATAATAAAATAACGTCTGCTCAGGATAGGAAAGACGTTGAACGAGCTATTAGTTTCTACAAAAGTATTGCTGTAAAAAAATACGATGATTACTTTAAGCTTGCTAGGTTACAGCATCTATTGCAAGACTATAATGCTGCGATATCTAACTATAAAAGCGGTATTGATAGCTTTTTAAAATGTCACCCACAGCTACTGAATAAGAGTTTAGCTATACGTCATGATTTTGATCGAGTGATACGTGAAATGAAAAGTGCATACATGACTGCACAGAAATTTAGTGAAGCAAAAAATTATTTTAATAGTTTAGCTAAAAACATGAATGCCCGAACATGTTTATGTATTCATATAGGCTTGGTCGAGTTAAATATTATTACTGGCGTATCAAGAAAATATATTATAAAGAGTATTGACGATATTATCACTTTGATAGAGAGTAATGAGGTATATTGTAGCAAGCTAACAGCAGCAAAAAATTGTCTGAGTTTGCTTGAGAAACTTATAGATGCAGAACTTTATCAACAAGTAATTAATATTTATAAATTAAGTTTGCAATATAAGCACAAGCTTCTATTTCATCATAAATTACTGATTAGCTATGGTTACTTAAAAGCTGGGAATAAAGAACTTGCTAAACTAATAGCAAAGGATCTTATTCACAGTATGACTGCTGATGATATTGAGGCAATGCGTCCTAAAAGATTATCTATTTTCGCTATCCTAGTTCGAAAACTTGGTTTAGTCGATGAAGTAGAACAAAAACTACTTAGCATTGGTATACCTAGTACTCATGAAGTATTTAAGTTATTCGACGGTGATGATGCATACAAAATATTAGCAAGTGTTAGCAGCTATGGTAGTAGACGCGTGAGTAAACAACAGTTTACTATGGCTGAGTGGACGCGTAGAAATGGTAGGCAATCAGTAAGACGTCCACTAGCAAGAAATACCCAAGACATTGCACTACCCAATAATTTAGTCACTTTGCAGGATGGTCTTGATGCGGCCAAATATTTCATGCAGTTGGTTGAAAATAAACAAGGACATACCGCTGTCTATGGTACGTTAGCACGCTTTGAGTTTGCTGGTAAAGAGACGTTGCCCAATGATATTGATATGACGACTGATTTATCAGTGAGTGAATTATTACGAATATTCGCCCCTTTTAAACCTGTAGAGTGCCCTTATCGTAACTTGGTTAGTATTAAATATAAAGGATGTGAGTTTAGTTTCTATTCTGATCCGAATAATTTTCATCTTAGTGATGAAAAGGCAGATAATTACGGAAAACCAAAAGCAATCGTGCCGCTGTTACATCATAATTTATTCCTGGTTCTTAAGCATGTCGCTGGGAAAAGTGCGGATGCTCATAGAGCAGGTAAACATCAGCGACAATCTATATTAGTCACATATGAAGGCTGCGCAGGGGTATCAGAGGCGATACATGAGAAACGTATAAGTCTACGAGCTGATTTAGGAGATGATTTGTCCTTCCTGCATAATGAACCCTTATGGATATTACGTTACTTACGTGATGTGGTGAATGGTTATCAAGCGAATGAGGCTATCAATGCTAAAGTCAAGCAGTGTGCCCATCAATCACTCCGGACACTAAAACCGACTCAAGTGCTAAATCAAATTAATAAAATGATCACGATTGGCTTAAGCCAAGAGCTTGTAACGTCAGCACATCAAGTTGGCGTATTAAAAGATATATTTCCTGGTTTAAATGACCTGGTTGAAATGTTGAACTCTAAAAAAAGTCAAATTACCTCTCAGTTTGATAAGGCTTTATATGAGAAATTATATGATTTCATTATTGCAAAGTTAGCAGGGTTTAAAAATTGCACCTATAAAAATAGTCTTTACTGGAATCTAATCTTGCCGACGTATGCTGTAATGTTATTGCCAGAGTCAGTTATGGCTAAAGAAGGTACATTTACTACGGCAAAGCAGGATAACAAAATAGTATTTGGCATGGTGAAAGAGGCGTTAAGTGAAAATTGGCTGTTTGAAAAAATGCCGGATGAGTCTAAGAAGGCTTTGATTGATTATATGATGAAAGTTTTTTCTGAATTTAAGCAAAGATTAGTGGACTCAGATAGTTTGCAAGTGGTACAGCGTTCGGGTGTTATTTCCCAGGCTAGTGGAGATATGCAGCAGTCTGGTGCAGGCCAAGTGGCCAAATCAATTGCCTTACACTGTGACTCTGAGGCCCCGTTGCCCCATGGCTCTCAAAGTCTGTCATTCCGTGGCTTGACTACAGGGTCCAGCTAAGCAATGATCTGGATACCGCGATTAAATCATGGTATGACGGTGGTGAGATCTCCCGCCGGTTTGACTACTTAGTAACAGCATTGTTTGAGTTTACGCAATCATTGGGAGATTTCTCGCTGTGCTCGAAATGACAGTGGTAGAATATCTCACGGCACTCGAAAGGATAATAGCGAAGCTGTTGTCATCCCAAACAGTGGCGGTAGCCGCTGTGAGGGATCTCCTGATGATTTGGCTGTCTAGTATACAGTGCGCTTCCGACTATACAAACAACACAAGATATTACTTAAGAACACGTCTTCAATATTTTCCTGAGTAAATGCAGAAAAGACTGCTTGGATTGATTCATTAAGATTATCGACTGTCATATCAGGCAGTTGTTGTTTATATTTTTCAAATAAACAATGGCTATATAAATAGCGACTTAAATGTGGCACATTACGGGTAAATTTTAAAGTACCTATAGCAGCTAAAGGATGTGGTGAGCCATTCGCATCACCAATGGCGATTAATGGTGTATTTTTATAGGTGCTGATTTGTTTTTCTGTGATCATAGGTAGAATACCAAAGTGTGTCGCCATCATGATGTCTTGCTCTGTACAGGGTAAATCATCGAAAAATTTATTTGTATCGTTACCAAAACAAAATGCATATTCAATATGTTTTTCATTGAGTAGGTTTTTTATGCGTTTTGCTTTGAGGGATTCTGGCTCTTTCGCTAAAATGTTTTTTTCTACTCTGAGTAAATCATTTTTAAAAGCAGCTTGGGAAAATACACTGATATTATCTCGGCGCCAATGCTCACCGTCGCGTGACTGGCGATGGTACCCATGAGCGTCAGTGCCTGGCGTTATATATAAAAATGATTGGCCTGTGACACTGAAATCAGGAAAATAATGTGGATTAAAATGCTCATCTAAACCTAATCGTTCACAGGCGTGTACTCCCGTAGCAATCAAAATAGCATCTACTTGCTGTAAATCAGGTAAAGTATCCAGCGTCAGTGGGTGGTCGTAATGGATAGTTGCTGAGGTATTTTCTAATGCTTCGCTGAGTACTTCTTGAAAAGTGCCAGTGGTTAAACGTAATTTGCCTGAATTACCATCCAGAGCGCCACCACGGTTGAAGAATTCAGTGTAAAGAGACTCTCCGAGTATTGGCCGCAAACTCGCCTCTGCTTCTTTGAAAGAGATGTTTTGTGGCCGTAAAGCAGCTTTTTCTTTGCTCCGCGCTTCATATACAGTCACTTTAGCACCTTGTTTTGTTAAAACATATGCGGCTAAGAGTCCGGCTAAGCCCGCGCCAATAATCAGAATATGTGGACTTCCTAGAGATGCGCTAATTGTGAGTGAGTCAATGGCACTTAGATCTTGCACATATAAGTTGCGTAAATTCTTTAAGTGTTTATGCAGTTCTGTAGGCAGGTCATATTGGTTAAGTAAATTTAAGCATTCACCGGCGTGCTTAAGTGTAGTGAGTTGTTGGGCTTTATAGAGGTGTTTGCGCTGTTGGCGGATTTCGCCATAAACAAGCTGACTAAAATCTGCATAGCTCATGTTAGGCTGTTGTTGCAACTGAGCGGTAGCCATTTCACCCATGGTCTGTGCTAGCAAATCTAATTGGTTTTTGGTATAACTTGATTTCATAATTGAGAGATTACATGAAGTTGTTAAGGGATGCACCATAATGATCAACCTTTTTACCAAACACCCGCGTTCAGTTAATGAAACCTATCTTCAACATTTATATTTTGCCTCAAAATTTGGGTTTACTTTAATGCTTAAGGGATTTATTAATGTGATCCATGGCTTTTTACCATTTCTCTTTGAACAGACAGCGTCAGATTATGTGAAAAAAATGGCTCATCGCTTTAAATATCGTCATTTGCCAGAAGCAGAAGTACCACCCATGCCCGCGGAAGATCAAATCCAGTAGGCAGTGGTTGTCATCACTTTCGAGACTGCCCCCATCAGTGATTTAACGGGTTGAGGTAAGCTCGCTGCACCGTACTCCATGGCTGTGGTGGCATGGTGTTCTTCATCAATACGCATTTGCTGTAAAATTTCACGGCTTTTATGATCATGCTCTGGTAAGCGTGCTAAATGCTTATCTAAGTGGGCCATAACTTGATATTCGGTTTCGGCGACGAAGCCTAAACTCCACTTATCACCGGCAATACCTGCAATTGCACCAATAGCTACAGAGCCAGCAAACCAGAGTGGACTTAAATAAGTCTTGTGTGCGTTTAATTCCTGTAAGCGTTGTTCACACCAGGCTAAATGATCATTTTCTTCCGCTGCAGCACGTTCCATTTTATGCCGTACATCAGGTAGTTTTGCGGTTAAGCTTTGACCTAAATATAAACCTTGTGCGGATACTTCACCAGCATGATTGATACGCATTAAACCAGCAGATAAGCGTTGTTCTTCCTGGCTGAGCGGGGTAGCAGTAATATCCTGTGCGGGGTTTTCGCGTTCGGTGGTGGTGGGTTTTCCAAGTAGCGTGCGCACACCTACATCAATATGTTTTATTGCTCGATCAAGTAATGAATACTGTCGCGACATTTAATTATCCTCAGCGGTGTGATTAGCAACCAAGGGTGGATGGTAAAGTACTTGAATATGATTACCATCGGGATCTTTACAGTAAAAACTACGTGCGCCATCGCGGTGGTTCGTCGGTACATTATCTAAATCAACTTGATTATCGCGTAGATAATCATACCAGATGTCTACTTGCTCCATGTCTTTAACAATAAAACCCATATGGCTGAGACGCTGGTGCCCAGGTTTAAAATTTTCTGGGGCGCGATGCAAGGCTAAATTATCACTACCGCTGGTAAGATAGGCATGGTTTTCATCGGGTTGCCATTCTAGATCCATCCCCATCAAGCGCGTATAAAAATGCACACAGTCATCAAATTTTTCTACGATGAGGGCCACGTGGTGTAGGCCTAGTGTAGGTTCAGGTTTGGGTGTATCGACTTTTTTCATGGGGTATTCCTGCCTTTATTCATTATTGCGTATTATAAAGAAACTTATCTCTTCCTGCTAGCGGCTGAGTGATTGGAATAATGAGTAGCTATATTCCATGGTACTGCAGTTGTCGTAACCCGGAGCAAGAAACCACATGATCGCGCTTAGAAAAAGTGGTAATCTACCATCTATGTAAGGGCATCCACCCACGCCAAACCACAAAAAGTAATAACTAACTTAATGATTTTACTCAAAAACATAGCTAAAACCTTCGATAATGGTGCTTCATATATTGTCAATAATCTTTCCCTAAACGTACAGAAAGGGGAAATTTTAGTGCTATTAGGTTCCTCTGGCTGTGGTAAAACCACCACCTTAAAAATGATTAACCGTTTAATTGAACCGAGTAGCGGTTTGATCGAGGTTAACGGACAGAATATTCAAACAGTTGATCCCATCCAACTTCGGCGTAGCATTGGTTATGTTTTTCAGGGGATTGGCCTATTCCCGCATATGTCTGTTGAGGATAATATCAGTGTCGGTTTGCGTTTATTACATAAACCAACCAAAGAACGCCGTGAAAAAGCTCAAGAATTACTAGCCTTAGTTAACTTGTCAGCAGCAGAGTACGCGCACCGTTATCCACGTGAACTATCAGGTGGTCAACAACAGCGAGTTGGTGTGGCCCGCGCACTAGCTACTGGGGCTGATATTTTATTGATGGATGAGCCTTTCGGTGCTTTAGATGCCATTACCCGTGAAGAATTACAAACAGAAATACTGCGCTTAAACCAGCAGTTACATAAGACGATTATTTTTGTGACTCATGATTTGTTCGAAGCTTTGCGTTTGGGGGATCGGATTGCGGTTATGCGTGCAGGCCAGATTGAGCAAGTAGGTGAACCAACTGAAATAGTAAAACAGCCAGCTAGTGAATTTGTGCGTGATTTATTTGTTAAGCCTGCGCAGCAATTACGACGTGTTTGGCAGGACTATCAAGGGGAATTACCGCGTGAGTAGTTTTGTCTTGAGTCATTTATCAGTATTAGGTACTAAATTTTTAGAGCAGGTATTACTTGTAACCATTTCTGTATTTTTAGCTATTTTGATCGGCATGCCCTTAGGGATTCTGGTTGTACGTGTACAATCATTAAAAAAAATCATTTTAAGTATGGCTGGGATCCTACAAACCATTCCTAGTTTAGCATTATTAGCATTTCTTTTGCCTTTCACCGGTATTGGTGTTTTGCCTGCCATTATTGCTTTAACCTTATATGCTTTATTGCCTATCGTACGTAATACTGTGATTGGCTTAGAAGAAGTCTCGGATAAAGTGATTGAAGCAGCAAGAGGATTAGGATTTAGTGATTTACAACGATTGTGGCTAGTAGAGTTGCCATTGGCATTGCCAGTGATTGTAGCAGGGATCCGTACTGCTACAGTTATTTGTGTTGGTATTGCAACACTGGCGGCTTTTATCGGTGCTGGTGGCTTAGGTGACTTCATTAATCAGGGTTTGGCTATGAATGATACCCAGTTAATCTTACTCGGTGCCATTCCTGCAGCTATTTTAGCGATAGCATTAGACTTTTTAATCAGTCGTATAGAAAAAGCGATGACATGTGAAAAAAAACAGACACATAAGCACAAAGTACCGGGCAAAGTAATTGGTGTAATGGCTGGCTGTGTGTTTTTAATTAGCCTGATTGTAATAGGGTTTTATTGGCAAAGTCAGCAGTATAAGCGTATTTGCATCGCAAGTAAGAATTTTACTGAGTCAATGATCTTAACGGAAATGATGGCAGAGGTGATTGAAGCAAAAACAAGTCTACATGTGACTAGAAAATTTAACTTAGGTACCACGCAGATTTGTCAGGCAGCACTGGAAAAAGGTGATATTGACTTATATCCTGAATATACAGGGACAGCTTATTTAGTGGTATTAAAAGGCAAGAATGCTGGCCAATATTCACCGAAAGCAATGTTTGATACGGTCAATGCTGCATATCAGAAACGTTTTCATATGACATGGTTGTCTCCCTTTGGTTTTAATAACTCTGAATCCATTGCTGTGCGAGATGAATATGCTGAAGCACGTCACTTACATACTATCAGTGATTTAGTGCCTATTGAAAAATCATTGATACTAGCAGCGCCCTCTGAATTTATGCAGCGTTCGGATGGGTTTAGTGGGCTAAGTAAAGTGTATAGTTTACATTTTGGTACGATTAAACAAATGAATCTTGGGTTAATTTATCATGCTATTCATGAGGGCGATGTGAATGTAGTTACAGCATTTACCACAAATCCTTATGTCCAAGCTTATCATTTAAAGGTATTGCAAGATAATAAACATTTCTTCCCACCATATTATGCTGCACCGCTTATCAGAGATAAAACGCTACATAAATATCCGCAAATTGTTACCGCTCTGCAAACTTTACATAATGTGCTGACTGAAGACACCGTGCGGAAGTTAAATTATCAAGTGGATATTCAGAAAAAATCTGTTGCTAGTGTGGCACGTGAATTTTTGCGTGAGCAAGGTATTATAAATAGAAATGAATGAGCTAAACTATGAAGAGATTTCTCGCTGCGCTCGAAATGACAATGCGAAGCGTTGTCATCCCGACCAGTGGTGGTAACCTCTGGGAGTGATCCCCCGCGGATTTGACTACCTCAATCTTCCAGTAAACTTGCCAATTTCTCACCTGGATGCGGATGCGCCATTAAACTTTCGCCGACTAAGAAACTATGCACACCATGATCCTGGAGTTGTTTAACATCCGCCTTTGTGTGGATCCCACTGGCACTGGTAATAATACGACCTTGTGGAATTAAAGGTGCTAGTGTTAATGTTTTGTCGAGTGTAGTATCGAAACTTTTAAGATCACGATTGTTAATAGCGACAATAGGTTTCTCGAAAGGTAATGATAAACAACGTTCTAATTCTTCCTGGTTATTAGATTCAATAAATACAGACATGTTCAATTGCAAAGCTAAGTCAGTTAACTCTCGCATAGAGCGATCATCGACGGCAGCGACAATGATTAGCAAGCAATCTGCGCCTAGGCAACGAGATTCTATGACTTGATAGGGGTCAACAATAAATTCTTTACGCAGTACGGGTAATTCACAGGCTTGTCTAGCGGTCACAAGATTATCATCATGACCAAAAAAGAATTTTTCATCAGTTAATATAGATAAACAGCTAGCGCCATGTTTGGCATAGTCCGCTGCAATATCTGCCGGATCAAATTCAGCACGGATAATGCCTTTGCTAGGCGAGCCCTTTTTGATTTCAGTGATGAAAGCGGGTTGGTTTTTATCCATCTTCGCGGTGATAGCATCAGTAAATGAGCGTAAGGGACTGGCTATATCTAATTGTGCTTCCAGGCGTTGAAGAGGTGTCAGTTGCTTGCGTTCAGCAACTTCTAATTTTTTATGGGCAATTATTTCTGCGAGTTTATTAGTAAATGTCATTGGCTTAACTCATTACTTAGTTGAATTAAATCCATAAATTTTTGTTTGGCCTTACCTGAGTTAATTGCATCATCGGCAAGTTTTACACCGCTAGCGATATCTTCTGCTAAATTTGCTACGTATAATGCGGCGCCTGCGTTAAGTAAGACAATATCTTTTGCAGGACCTGGTTGGTTATCAAATACTTGTTGAATAATCGCTAGGCTTTCTTCAGGGCTATTCACAATCAGTGAGTCAGTAGATTGTGAGGTTAAACCCACTGATTCAGGTGATACTGTGTAACTACTAATTTTCTGATTATGTAATTCTACAACAGAAGTACTTGTAGCAATACTAAATTCATCCATGCCATCTTCTGCATGTACAACCATGGCATGTTGACAGCCTAGTGTTTGCAAGACCTTGGCTATGGGTTCTAACCATTCTTTTGCGTAGACACCTAATAGAATGTGTTGCGGATTTGCAGGGTTAGTAATGGGGCCTAGTATGTTAAAGAATGTTCTAATCTGTAGTGCCTTGCGAACAGGGGCAACTTGGTTGAATGACTTGTGATGAGTTAATGCGTAAAGAAAGCCAATGCCTAGTTGGTCTACACAGTGCGCCACTTGTTTAGGTGTCAGTTCAATATTGATCCCTGCGCTGGTTAGAACATTAGAGCTACCAGATTTACTTGAAACAGAGCGGCTGCCGTGTTTTGCTACATTAGCGCCTGCTGCGGCAGCAACAAAACTGCAGGCGGTTGAGATGTTAAACGTATTACTACCATCACCACCGGTACCGACGATATCTAGCAATGGGCTACGGGTGATAGGGTAAGTGGTGGCTAAACTACGTAATACATTGGTGGTTGTGGCTAGTTCGGTAACACTCTCACCTTTGGTGCGTAAGGCCACCAGACAGCCAGCTATTTGTATGGGGTCAACCTCACCCTGCATAATTGCGTGTATTAACGCTGTTATTTCAGACTCATTTAAGTCTTGTCGATTGGTGAGTTTATTGAGCGTATCTTTAATATTCATGCGTTGTCTATCTGTAAGAAATTTTGTAAAAGTTGATGGCCATGTTCAGTTAATATTGATTCAGGATGAAACTGCACACCGTATATTGGATAAGTATTGTGCTGTATTCCCATGATTTCGTCAACATTGCCATTTTCGTCCTCAGTCCAAGCGGTTACCTGCAAGCAGGCTGGCATTGTTTCTGGTGCAATCACTAAAGAATGATAGCGAGTGGCTGTAAAAGGTGAGGAAAAACTTGCAAAAACACTGGTATTATTATGGATGATTTTTGAAGTTTTGCCATGCATCACTTGGCGCGCACGTACTATCTTACCACCAAAATGTTGAGCAATACATTGATGACCGAGGCAAACGCCAAGGATAGGGATCTTTGTTGCAAAATGTTCAATGACAGCTAAGGAGATCCCAGCTTGATTGGGTGTACATGGTCCCGGTGAAATAACTATTTTGCTAGGATTAAGTGTGCGTATGTCATCAACGCTAACTTCATCATTGCGCTTAACCAAGACTTCAGTATCAAGTTCAGCGAAGTATTGTACTAAGTTATAAGTAAACGAATCATAATTATCTATCATTAATAACATAGGTATAACGCTCTGCTAATCAAGCTGTTTGTAATTCTTCACGCATACGCGTAATGGTTGCGTGATAGTCGGAAGCTTTAAATATAGCTGAGCCAGCGACAAAAGTATCAGCACCTGCGCGCGCAACTTCAGCAATATTATCAACTTTAATACCGCCATCTACTTCTAAACGAGTCTCTAAACCTCGTTCATCGATCATTTTTCTGACGCTAGTAATTTTATCAAGTACTGGACGAATGAACTTCTGGCCACCAAAGCCCGGGTTAACTGACATAAGCAACACTAAATCAAGCTTATCTAGCGTATGATCTAAATAATTGAGCGGAGTTGTAGGGTTAAGCGCTACACCCGCTTTACAACCCTGATCTTTGATTAGTTGGATGCTGCGGTCCATATGCTCCGATGCTTCAGGGTGAATCGTAATATAAGTTGCGCCTGCCTTTGCAAATTCAGTAATCATATGATCTACCGGTTTTACCATTAAGTGTACGTCAATAGGCGCAGTAACGCCGTGATCACGCAGTGCTTGGCATATCATTGGGCCAATAGTTAAATTAGGTACGTAGTGATTATCCATCACATCAAAATGAATCATGTCAGCTCCGGCATTTAATACATCTTCAACTTCTTGGCCTAGGCAGGCGAAATTTGCAGAGAGTATGGAAGGGGCAATTAAATAGTTTTGCATGAGCTTATCCTGTTATATCTAAAGTAATGGGTTGCATGGGCAGTGTATTTTTACAAAAATTTTCCCATAAAAAATTATAGCGAAGTTTTAATACCGGGTGTTCATGATTACCGCATAGTTCAGCTAATGGTTTTAAGACAAAGGGATATTTGACGATGTCACTACTAGGTAATTCTACATTGCGGCTGAATTCGATAGTATTACCAAATAGCAGTAAATCAATATCAAGTCCGCGAGATTGAAAAGATTCACGTTGCGTTGTTTGGCCACAGTGCTGTTCTATATCTTTAAGTAGATCAATTAATGTATACAAGTCTAGTTCAGAGTTAAATTTAACGACTAAGTTATAAAAAGCTGGGCCATCAAAACCTAGAGCAGGTGTTTCATAAACCGGTGATGTTACAATGTGGGTGAAGTGCTCAGCAAATGCAGTGAGTGCAGCTTTAATATGGTATTCCTTATTAATATTGCTGCCAAGGCTCACGAATACTTCAGTCATCGCTGACCTCGCTCAATGGTAATACTGACATTTTTAGCTTGAGGGATGGCGCCAGGTTTATTAACAGTTAATCGTAGCCAAGGTGATGAATGACTTTCAATAATCATATCGGCTACTTTATTTGCTAGCGTTTCTATTAGCTGATATTCACTGGCACAGACATGCTCGATAATCTGTTGGCTTAATTGATCATAGTTGAGTGCATCATCGATATTATCCGTTGCCGCGCATTTTTCTGTATCACAGCCAATCTCTAGATTGAGTACCAGCATTTGTTTAACTTTTCGCTCCCAGGCATTAACACCGATAATGGTTTCAACTTTTAAGTCTTCTATAGTGATAATATCCACGTGGTTACCTCGGTGTTTGGTGGTGCTAGCTAATTTGCAGCCTTGTCATTGCCTATGTGCGCTATTCTATGCAAACTCGCCCATGAAGACTATAGAATTGATGCTTTTTTAAGTAAATTAGTCTACTATGGAGTCCGCGTCATTAGACAAAAGCTTGGAGGCTACATGAAAGACAATAAAATTTTACTCTGTGCCATGGCATTTATTGCGGCATTATTCGTGCAAAGTCAGTCATGGGCTGCACAGACAACGGATTCAAATAAAGCAAAAGCATTAATAAATCGTGCAACAGAAGGTAAAGTGACTGTTGTGCAAGAATTTGATGCTGGCAATAATCTTGTCGGTTTCGTGGTTAAGCCTAAGGAACAAGCTGGCCAACAGGCGATTATCTATGCGGATAAAAACGGTAAGTACTTGTTAGTTGGAGCATTAATTGATGCGCAGGGCAATAATCGTACAGACCTAGATACACAAAAATATATTCAATCCAAGGTAGCAAAACAAGCCTTTAAAGCCGCTAATAATACCGCTTGGGTGCAAGATGGTAAGTCAGATGCAAAACATATGATGTATGTGGTCGGTGATCCTAATTGTGTTTACTGCCACAAATTTTATCAAGTTACTCGTCCCTTTGTTAAATCAGGCGACTTAGCTATCCGTTGGATTTGGGTCGGTTACCTAAAACCATCCAGTGCAGGCATGGCAGCCGCTATCCTGAATGCAAAAGATCCAGCAAAATTATTGGCTAAAAATGAGTCAGGGTTTTCTGATCGAAGTGAGCAAGGTGGTATCAAGCCTTTAAAGAATCCACCCCAAGCGGCCCTAGATAAGTTACAGAAAAATATGGACTTTATGAGTAAATTCCAATTCCCAGGTACTCCTGTATTAATCTACATGGACCAATCAGGTCAACCAAAGACCATGTACGGCGTACCTCAGGGCGAAGACTTGAAGAAAGTCGTAGAACAAGCGCAAAAGATTAAGTCATAAGTGTATGAGACTCTGGGCCTAGCGGCGTATGCCGCTAGGCCCAACGGTAAATACTGTACAAAAATTTTGTAAGACATCTCTCAAACAACAAAACCGCCCCATCCTACATACAAATTTCCGATCCTCAACCATTATTGCTCACGTATTTCTTGTTTCGCAAGGAAGTGAAAGGAGTCATTAATACTCATGCTACCTGTGGTTAACTAAATACAGTTATTCACAGGTAGCATGAGTATGATGGGACAAGGATGTTCTAGCGTGACCTCCGAAATGATTGGGATACGGCCAAGTGGTATTTGGCATCAGTGTCATAAAGGCCTAGTGGTACTTGGCCGTATCCCTCTTCATTCCTTCAAAGCGTCGTCTTTTCACCTACCGCTTCGTTATTTCCCTTGCTGCGCTGCTCATTTACACTTTGAAGTAAACTCCGCTCACAGCAATCGCGGTAATATAATTTTTGTTGAATCAACAGCAGAAAATGAAGAAAATGTAAGCTGCCAGACTGGGTGCAGAATATTTAATATTAAATAAGGGGCATAACAATGTTAAGAGTTCTTTCTGGTACAGGCAGTATAAACGATACTAAATCAGGTAATAAGGCTACGCCTTTCTGGGATGGAAATCAACATATGCGTGTTGAAAAGACATATACAGAAGTACCTGCTTCTGACGAGCGTATTACAGAGCTACGTAACTTTCCAGACAGTATTTTTGCACTTAAGCTTGCCAAGGATACAGAGTTACTAAAATTGGCAATCAATGATAAAAGTTTATCTTCACGATTTAATTTAACAGTAATGTTGATAATTACAAACAAAAATCCAGTAGCCGGACAGATTCTAATAGACTCAAATTTAACCAGCTTGAAAGATCCTGATACGAAAAATCAGCTTCAGATTTGTCTCAATTATAATAACCGACCGACACCGTTCGCTCAAACTAATCCTTAGTAGAAACAAACCTATATTTTTTGTTTAACGGTGCAGTATATCTAATTCAGACTATATAGTTGCTTAGCTGATCCAGGGAAAGAAGTTTTAGTGCCTGCGACAGAAAATGCCTCGCTGTAAGCAAAAATACTCGTTATACTATGTCTAATCTAACTCTCATATTAAATCAAGGATGACTGTCATGAGTAAAAAAAGTACTGTACTAACCACTAGCGCCGGCAATCCCATCGGTGACAATCAAAACTCACTGACCGCAGGTCCCAGAGGACCTGTTTTATTACAAGATGTTCATCTGATAGAAAAATTAGCTCATCAAAACCGTGAACGTATTCCTGAACGTGTGGTGCATGCAAAAGGGTGGGGAGCATACGGTACTTTCACAGTGACCCATGATGTCAGCCGTTATACAAAGGCAAAAGTATTGCAGCCAGGTGCACGTTGCGAAGTGATTACGCGTTTTTCTACTGTTGCAGGTGAATTAGGTGCAGCAGATGCAGAAAGAGATGTGCGAGGTTTTGCGGTTAAGTTTTATACCGAAGAGGGGAATTGGGATCTGGTAGGTAATAATACCCCCGTCTTTTTTGTGCGTGATCCGCTAAAATTCCCCGATTTTATTCACACACAAAAACGTCATCCAAAAACAAATTTACGTAGTCCCACTGCTATGTGGGATTTTTGGTCTTTAAGTCCAGAAAGCTTACACCAAATTACAATTTTAATGAGTGACCGCGGGATCCCGCAAACACCCATGCATATGAATGGTTATGGTTCACATACCTTCAGTTTAATTAATGCTGATAATGAACGAGTATGGGTGAAGTTTCATTTTAAAACGCAACAAGGTCATAAGTTTTATACCAATGCAGAAAGTCAGCAAGTCATAGGCCAAAGTCGTGAAAGTTATCAAGAAGCTTTATTCGGTGCTATTGAGCAAGGTCAATATCCTAAGTGGGATGTAAAAATTCAAGTGATGACAGAGAAGCAGGCTGATGAATTTCAATATAACCCCTTTGATCTTACGAAAGTATGGCCTCATGCAGAGTATCCATTAATCGATGTTGGGGTAATGGAACTTAATCGTAATCCAGATAATTATTTTTCAGAAATTGAAAACTTAGCACTATCGCCTTCGAATATTGTTCCAGGCATAGGCTTCTCACCAGACAAAATGCTACAAGCACGTATTTTCTCATATGCGGATGCACATCGTTACCGACTAGGTACACACTACGAGTCACTTCCGGTCAATAAACCTAAATGTCCTATGCATCATTATCATAAAGATGGGCAAATGCGCGCATTTCAGAATGATACAGGTAATCCTGATGTATATTACGAACCGAATAGTTTCAATGGACCAGCGGAAGATCCTGCTCAAAAAGAACCAGCGCTAAAAGTAGGTGATTACGCTGATCGTTATGATCATCGCGATGGTAATGATGATTACACACAAGCGGGTAATTTATTTCGGTTATTTGATGCAGAACAAAAACAACGACTCTTTAATAATATTGCTGAAGCTATGCAAGGTGTACCAAAGGATATTATTGAAAGACAGTTAGCACACTTCCAAAAAGCAGATCCCAGCTATGCTGAAGGTATTCAAGAAGCTTTGAATAAGCTATTGTAACTTGTCTTATGGGAATTGTTCAAATAAAGTATATTTGAAAGCTTCGGCTTTTTCTACTTTCAGAAGAAAGGGTACTGAACGCACCAAGGGCATAATTACTATTACTAGCAGTACAAGCAATAAGAATTTTTTTCTGCTCTGATTTGTTTAACATACAAGTGTTGGGGAAGCTAATTTTACTCTCTTACTTTTCTGTTAACAGGATGCGCCACTGCTTAAATGATAAAAAACAGGGTTTCCAATCATTTAGGTATAATATTTTTATTTATATAAAGGGCTGCATTTTAGTACTAAATTTGATCTAACGATAGTGAGCTGCTAAGATTTTTTTGCTGTTGGCAATTGTACGTACTATAAGGATAATGCCGACTGCAAATTCAAATCATACAATAACAGAAAGAAAAACAAAAAGGTATAATATAAAAAATATGCGCAAGTATAGAGCCACATACACTATTTCCCCTGAAAAGCGATTAGAAGACATCCCGCACAAGACTGTCTATTGTGGTACGAGCCTTGTAAATTCAGGATATTACGGTATGCGCTTGAAAACATTAACTGATTTCCTAGCAATACATTTTGAAAACATTATCCTGTTTACACCTGGATATCTGTATCGTCACTATTATGAAACATTTGTCGATAAACAACAGCATTGTATTGAGCCATTAGAAATAGCCAAGCATTGTGAAGAGCTATACATCAATCAAGAGATTATTCCCTTACTCGAACATGCAGACTATGACATAACCTATAAAAAATGGGGAGATTTTGTTCATACAGATGACTACCTACGAGCTAAGAGCAGGGTAGATAATTATATGCAGAGCGATAGTGAATTTGCTCAGGATATCAAAAACTATGCACTCAATTTTGTAAATAAACAGCGAGAATTTTCAGCGTCCCTTACCAAAGAGGAAGCAAAATCTGTTCAATCATGCATTGATTTTCAACTGGAAGAAATTACATTTTTCAATATGTTAGCTTACCAAGGCTTATTGGTTCAAGCATACCCTGGTACTACACTGCGAGCGATGAAGAATATTAGTACACAGTCATATGCACGTACATTATCGTATTCTAAAGATATTACGTTTATCGATATAGCTTTGAAGAGGGTGGGTTCACGAAGTAGAATCAAAAGTGCAGGCGATAATTTATTAGAACACATAAAAAAAGCCACATTCTTATATGCCCAAAGCAGCCACCTTGACAGCTTAATACCCTAAACTATAATATTTTATCAGTGTTTTTGTATATTTTTGAAATAAGGGAGTAATAAGATGCCTGAAAAATCAGCCAATACTATCTTTTCGTTGCAACCTATTATAGATGAATGTGCCACAATAATATACTGGAAAGATAGTAACGGCATGATACTTGGTTGTAATAAAGCCCATGCGGAATTTTTTGGGTACAAAACTCCTGAAGAAGTTATAGGTAAAAAATCAATTGATTTTGTTTCAGAAGAGGAAGCTAAAAACGTAGATAGAATTGATCAAGAAATTATTGCTGGGAAGGAAACGGTCACTACAGAAGAAATAATCACAACACCCGACGGAATTACTAAAGTTGTATCTAATAGAAAATCCCCAGTTTTTGATAGTGAAGGCAAGCCAGCCGGTATAATCGGAACGGTGACCGATATCACCGCACAAAAAGAAGCTGATACGATCAGGGATAATTTTATTAGTAATATTGAACATGATATACGTACGCCTTTCAGTGGACTTTATGGCATGTCTAGAATATTAGTCGATATGGAGCAAGATGCCGAAAAGAAAGAACTGCTTGGAATGATTTGTGAGTCTGCAAAAACATTACTTGACTACTGTAACAACATCATTGAGTTTTCTATTCAAAATGATGAAGAGTTACCAATTATTGAGAAGGTAATCGATTTACGCAGTATATCAGATGAGATTATTAGAATGCACGCGGTTGCAGCAAAACATGAGCAGTTAGAACTCACCACTCAATACAGTGATAATATTCCTAATATGCTTATGGGTGACCCACACCGCATCAAGTCTATCCTGATTAATTTACTTAGCAATGCCTTGAAGTTTACTGAAAAGGGCGGCAGTATTTGTCTTAGTATTTCGGTACAAACACTTCATATAGAAAAAAGATACTGCGCGGTGCGACTGTCTGTTAAAGATACGGGCGTTGGGATATCAGAAGACAAATTTGATTTCATATTTCAAAAGTTTGCACGAGGCACTCTCAGCAATAAAGGCAGATATCCAGGCTTAGGATTGGGATTAACGAATGTGAAAAAGTTTGTTGAAGATTTAGACGGTGAAATTCAGCTAACAAGCACCATGGGCAAAGGCAGTGAATTTTCAATTATCATACCTATGAAGATTTCATTTTCAGATAACATCTTGGCTAATGATAATAACTAACAAATCCCAGCTATGCTGAAGGTGTTCGAGAGGCTTTGCAGCATCAGTATCCCGCTAATTTTTTTATCATATACATCGGTATTATGATCGTACAGAATCAGATTTTAGTTAGACCAGTGAGGAAAGATTATGAAGTTTCACTTTCATATTGACCGAGAGGCTACTTACTCGATAATGATATGTATTCTGAATACAATGAAAACTTCTAATGACAATGATTAGTGTGATAATTGTAAGCAGATTGCTGTATGATAGCAGCGCCTGTGTTAAATAACATAATTAGCGATATGTTGAAAATGAATGTTAGCTAAAAATTCAAATATCCCATTAGTTAGGATTATATTGTAGACCAATTTGTATACGATCGCGTGTTGTATATCATCATAATGTAAATATGGATGAAGAAATGGTCCAATTCCCGTAGTGTTAAATAGTGGTGTGTTACAATTAATTTATTGTTATTAATACAATTTGGATGATATATAAGAGGTAGAGTATATGAAGTACATAGGTATTGTTTACACTATCAGCCGTGCTGCTGGTAAATATCTAAAAAATCAGATTAGCAAAACATTGCATGAAAATAATATAGAGTTTTCTATGATTACTGATGAGCAACCGGCTGCTGATTATAACGAAGCAAGGACTCTCTATGAAATTGCAAGTATTCTTTTCAAATCGATTGAAGCTATGTTAAATAAGATCCCACATGGAACTAACTTAACAATCATTATCGCTGCCAATAGCGTACATTTAGCAGTGCCTGAGTTGAGAAATATAATTAAAGCCGCTGATTTGAATAAGCGTTTGCAGCTAATCAGCATGATAGATGCAACAGTTGAAGAAGCAAACTCAAGAAATTTCCAGAAGATTACAATTTTGGGGTCAACTAAAACAATTAGTAGTCAGTTATATAATAAGCCACTACATGATTTTGGTCTAAAAGTAATTAATGTTGATTCTAAGAGTCAAAAAATAATTGATGCTTTTATTCAAAAAGGGATAGTGAATCTTTCAGAAAGAGAAGAAAACGACTTTATCGGTCTGGTAATTGAACATATACAAATTCATGATATTGATGCAGTTATCTTTGGATGTGCTGAATTAGGCGAAAGATTCAATGAAGAAAAACTAAATTGTAATGTGATTAATAGTACTGATGCTTTAATATTATCCACGGTTAGGCATTTAAAAGATATTGGTACTAAATGATAATGCTTTTATCATCTAAGTTAAAGTTATTATTATTGGAAAGATAACGTCATAAATAAATTTATCAGTTTTATAATAAAGTATAAATTTTAACTAGAATATAATTTGGTTTACAGTTTTTTTAATTAAAAATAAAATTGATTATCATATATTGTCAAAAACAAGTTTATTACTTTGGTATATGTGAATATGAAAGTATCATACTCGTAATCATTATATGCCCTGATCCTATATAGTGTTTAAGCTGCCTTTTGTTCGAAGCTTGAGTAGGAGACAATGTCTCAGGTGATGACTGCTGCTGGGGTTGACGCTCTGATTTTTTACCTGCACGCATTTCAGAATGATACAGGTAATCCTGATTTAAATCTGGCCGTACAACATTGCCATAACTATATGATTTTAATGGAAATAGCTACTCTGCTGTCCATATTATCATTACCATATTGATAGGTTCTATAAAGCTTAGGGATCAAGCACCCATATTCCTCCAAATACATTAGAAGAACGGCATAGCTAATCGTCTTGCTATTGTTCCAGCCAAAAGATCAACTTAATATTTAAATTATTTCACTTTTCTGTTGATATTGTGGGGTGGCCTGCTAGTATTTAATTTGGATTCACTTTATGTAATCTAAATGTTGTAAATTTTGAACAGTTAAAAAGGAGATTTAGCAATGATGGCAATGATCAATACGCACGAATATCGTTAATCGATAGAATCACTCATGTATCCCGATAGTAACTAAAAGAAGTGGCAGCGTATGATAAAGTATATCTTTCCTATATGGCTAGCTATGACTTTGAATACCTTATTAGGAATTACTGATTTCTATTTTCTAAAGCCATTTGGTGATGGTGCCTATTATATTGTCGGTGCGTCCACACTGCCATTTATAGTTGTGACACAATTACTTGCAGGACTAGGTATAGAAACAAATCGATGGATGAGCGAGCATCAGGCAATTGATTTTGTAAAAGTAGCAAGTGTAGGTATATTGACTGCATTGTTAATTATATTTGTTTTCCATATGAGTGGAGAATATAGTCTATTTTTTATTAAAAAAATAGACTATATCAAAGAGTGTACTATTTATTTTCATATACTTTTATTTTCGATTTTACCATTAGTATTATTATTTGTTTTAACCGGTATGGCACGAGGCATCGGGAAACCTAAGGTAAGTTTATTTTTCACGGCTCTAATTGTTATTTTGAATGTAGTGTTAGATTATTATTTAGTTTCTAATATGAGTAGTCCTACTAGTGCTGTAGCCTGGGCGACTGTTATTGCTGATTCGCTTGGGGCAATTACTTATATTATATGGGGAGTGCTTCATACCGATCGTATGCATTTCACTACTAAGCAGACCTATCAATTTATAGTAAGGGCTCTTAGGCAAGGTACTGAAAAAATTATCTCAGGTGGTTTTTTTGCTGTGTCACTTTCTGCATTGGTAGCAGGACTATCCTTAGAATTCTCCGGTTTATATTTTGCTCTAGAGCGATATATGATGCCATTAACATTGATAGGATATGCTATTTTTGAGTGGCGTATCCATCAATTGTCAGCGAAAAAGCCATGTGAGGATAAACGCGTATATATAGGCTTAATTTCTATTCTATTAATCTACACAATTTTCCTGATATCTTTGCTTGCAACAAAAGAAACGTGGATTTACATTTTTGCATACAGTATTATAACTGTGTTATTTTGGCGAGAAAGGCATATCATTGCTGTATTTTTTTATGCGAAAAAAGAAAATACATTATTAAAACTGATTACAGTTTTTAAAGTCCTTGTCGTTGGTATTCTTTTACTATTGTATACTTTACACTGGCTGGTTCCTGCTAATTTTTTTTATCATATACATCGGTATTATGATCGTACAGAATCAGATTTTAGTTAGACCAGTGAGGAAAGATTATGAAGTTTTACTTTCATATTGACCGAGAGGCTACTTACGCGATAATGATATGTATTTTGAATACAATGAAAACTTCTAATGACAATGATTAGTGTGATAATTGTAAGCAGATTGCTGTTTTATATTAAATATTTGCCATGATGGTAACATTTTTCCAATCAAGTTGGTGGATATGATCGTGAGATAATTTTATTTCAAACACAGATGAAAAATAGAATGTTCGAACTATGTTATTAACTTACAGAAGAGAGCTACTCGCTTATTCATCATTAATCATTGCAATTAGTATATGGGGCGGGCTGCCAACTATAACTAAATTAGCATTGAGTAATATCGATATACATGGCTTCATTCTCATAAGATTTTTAGTTTCTAGTATTTTACTAAGTCCATATTTAAAAAATATTCTTAAGCAATGCAGGTTGATTTCTTTAAAACATTGGGTTTTCTTTACTATAACAGTTTCGATGATGTTTTATTCTCAGACTTGGGCTATTGAGCAAATAGATGTAAGTTTCTATATAATTATTTTTTCAATCACCCCTGTAATCATGGCACTTTGTTTACAGTACAAAATTTATTGGCAAGCAATGCTAGGAATAATTATTGTCAGTGTCACTTTAATTGTGGTTTTTTCACAAAATAGTAGTACGCGTGTACTTAATATCTCTGGTGTGATTGCGACTTTCATTGGCATATTTTGTTGGGTTATCTATAGTATCTTTGTTACTAAATTTCATCATATATATAATGATATACAAATCACAGCTTTAACTTCATATATTGCATTTCTAATTAGCTGTATATTGTGGTTTTCACATATTAATCACTTTTTTCCACATATAGATAAGATTGCAGGTATGATGTCGGCGTGCACGGGCATTATTTTGCTAGTTGCTTTTTTCTGTTATTCATATGCGCTTCGCTACCGTCCAAAATTTGCTATATTTGGACAATATCTTGAACCAATTGTAGGTTTAATAATATCAGCATTCGTACTAGGCAATATACTAACAATGGAACAATATGTATATTTTTTCTTTATTTTAGCGGGAGTAGTTATGGTGACACGATATACACATGCTCAACAGTAATATAGATAGAGTTTATGTCTGGTAATTACTATTAAGCAGCAAGATCTCTGTATGCTAATACAATAGGTAGCGTCATATAGTGAGCAATTACCCTTCCATTAGCCATTACTTGATACCAAACTTAGTTATATCCTAGGTAATCAGCCAAAAAATATCTCAGATACTTCGTTTAATACTGCAACCGTCCAATTAAAATTCTTATTAAAAACATAAGCAATCCCCATACCCTACACTCTATCAAAAATTACTTGCTGATAATCATTCCCCTCAAAATACTGCCGTGATTCAATGAGGCAAGCAAATACTTTATCATCTTTATGTAAGCGGCGTAGGTTAGGTGTTGCAAAATCAGGGTTGAGTGGTTTCAAATATGTGTTATTTGCATCAATTAAAATTTGACGAAAAACAATTTCTTTAATATCGTTGAGATAAATAAGCGCATAACTTCTATCTTGAGGTTTTAGTGTAGGATCAAAAATCAACAAACTACCTTCAGGAAATGTAGGTGCCATGGTGATATCTTGCATAATTAAAGCAAAAACCTGCTCACCCACATGATGACTTGTGAGAAGTTGTTTGTCTTTTTGCATAAGAGCATGTTCAAGATTCAATACATCATTCCACTCTAATAGGGGGATATCTTTTACTTGGGGTTTATTGCTTGGCAAATTAAAAGCAAGCATCTCTTCGGCAATAGGAGCTTCACCTGTAAGTTGATCTAAATTGATCCCAAAGTACTTGGCCAAAGGTTCAAGCGTAGAGCTACGTGGATTTCTACAGTCGCCGGTAACAATTTTTTGTAACGTTTGTTGCGGTATCTTTGTTGCGCGTGCAAGCTCTGAGGTATTTAGCTCTTTTTTGAGCATGAATAACCTAATAATTGTGCTCATTCGTGAGTATTGCATGGTGACCTCACTAGTTTATTTTGATGTGCTCGTTACATTAACTAATAAAATAAAAATTATCACAGATAAATTTGATTTTCCACAATTATTTACATTAATGCATAAAATCAATTTTATCCACAAACTGGAAGGCTCAATTTTTTGCCAGGTATGTTACGTGATAGGGGTACGCAAGGAAGATGGATGACGATTTTCCTTGGAGTGCTTGGCTTGTGAAGGTAGGTTGAGCCAAGAAACAATCAGCAGTAACTCTTAATTGGCTATTTAATGCTTTGGGTGACTACTGTGACAGAGTGTGTTGTTTTGCTTGCAAGGTCCCAAGGTCGAACATAGGTAAATTCAATAGTACTTATTCTTGGTGCAATAAATGCTGTAGGTTGTATATTAAAACGCCAAACTTCATAACCACCAGCACCTGGTTGGCCCTGCTTAGATGGGATATAGGTGCGGCTTTGGAGTTGGAAAAGAGTCTTATCATATTGTGCTAAGTACCAGCTATAGCCTGTTGTGGGATTAGAGGCTAATTTAATTGTAAATTCTTTAGCCTTTGGGTCTAACATAATGGCTTTATTTTGCGCTTTTGTCAGTGAGTCTGCTGCAATATGATTAGCGGAAAGTTGCTGTGTTGTCGTAGCCCAGGCGGGTGCTGAAATAATCCACAAAGAAAGAATCACCGTTAAAAATTTCATCATTTCTATGTCCTTACATAAAGCTATTTGAGATACGTTATGTACATGGCAGTACATAAATTAGGTCACGTGTCAGTATTGTGCATGAGAAGTGAGTGAAGATACAGCCTGTAAGGGACCATTATACAGAGAAATTCATATTGGTTTATTTGAATACAAAATAGTTGAATGAGCCCTCATTCCATTAGCAATAGCTAACTCTATGTAAACATTAAAAATTTTAAATTTCATGAAAAAATATTGCTGTTAACGATAAAATATAATTGAAAACATAACTCAACTTTGCTAGAGTCATCCAACATAATTCATTAATGCTTATAAGTTGGACATATGGATAGCGTCATAAAGCCCATCGCCATTATTTTATTGGTTATACTACTGCAAGCATGTAGTAGTGATATCACCCATGTGCATCTGCAAACAAGTCAATCAATTAATAGAGCTTACCAGAAACAGACACTACCTGTATTAGTAAAAGTTTACGAACTACAAAGTAGCGATAGTTTCAAACATGCAAGTTTTCAGCAAATTTGGCATCACGATGTCGATACATTACAAACAGATATGCTAAGTAAGGCCAGGGTACTGCTAGCGCCGGGCGCTAATAGGCATATTGATTTAGCACATCATGAGCAAGGTAAGTTCATTGCTGTCGCAGCTATTTTTCATGATCCCAATTCGCAACAGTGGCGTGCCGTTATTAAAGAGCCTAAGCGCTTACCAGGCATAACCCCCACCGTATACGTAACCATAGATAAGAACACAATACAGTTTCAAGCACAGAGGACAAGCTCATGATGGGAATGGATAAGGTACTTTGGACTGAAGGCATATTATTATCACAGCAGCATTTTCAATGCTGGGATGACTTTTATAATAAGGAACAGCGGTTTCGCTTTAGTACTTTGTCACCTGATTGTTGGGGGATTTCGCGTCTAGAGATCGTAGAATCCGCATTGGCACAAGGTGAATTTATACTTGAAACAGTTGAAGCCGTTATGCCCAATGGCCATATTGTAGAATATCATCGCAGGATGGATGAACCAATGGCATTGCAAATAAAAGCAAGCTCAGATCAACGAATTAAAATTTATCTTAGTTTGCCTTTTAATCAGTCTGCTACAGGTATCAGCGGTTATCCCACAGGTGAGTACTTATGTGCATGGAAAGCCGATTATAAACATATCAACGATATCTATGACCAAAAGCGTGTGCGTGAGGTCGGAGTAGGTCGACTACGACCACAGTTACTACAAAGTGGTGATTTACTCGATTATCATCAATACATGCAAATAGCTGAGTTAGAAAAGATTGCTGATAAACAGTACCAGTTAGTAAGAGACTATATCCCCCCGACTTTTTTTATCAATACCGTACCAATATTGACAGATCAGTTGAAAGCAATTATTGAATTATTACGACAAAAGGCCGATGAAGTCGCTAAGATACAAAAACAACAAGATAATTATAAGGATTATATATATTTATTAGCATTAAGACGATCCTTATCCATGTGTTGGCACTATTATCACAGCGGTAAGAGTCATCCAAAGGAACTATATCAAGGCCTATATACCATACTAGCCAACCTACAGGACGATATAGATTATACCGAGGATTTACAATATATGCATGAAGACTTGCGTACAGTCTTTCATAAATTATTTGAGCGGCTGCAACGAGTTATTATGGCACGAAAAATAACCCCTGCTGATACTGTGATGCTTAAGCAAGTCTCTGAAGTATTACATATATCGAGCCAACTAGAGATACATGCAGACAATCATTTTTATATTGCCGTACAAGGACAAGCTGAGAATGCACAATGGCCAGAAATATTTGCTAAGCAAATAAAAATTGATTCAAGGGAAAGAGTGACCGACCTAATCGCGTCTGCAACGAGCGGAGTCGATATTAAGCGAGTGACACAGCATATAGCTGGTTTGCCTGCGCAACCGAACACCGTATATTTTTATTTAATCCCAGATATTCAAAAATGGGAGTATATAAAGCAATCACGAAATATAGCACTGTATATACCTAGAGAGTATAAACATTTTAATATCAATTTGATTTGTATTAAGTCAACAAGATAATAGGTAATCGTTGTATGTCAAATATATTAAATTGTTGTGATGAAATATTTTTATTTATCAGTGAATTCTTAGCTGAGGCAGATAAAGACAAAAGTTACCAGTTAATTAAATCGAAGGTAGAATATAGCTTGACTATCACGCGTGAAAAATTAACTCAGAACACGCGAACTAATAATATGGTTGAAGATATTATTTATCCAATAGCTGCCTTCATTGATGAATTAATGATGAGTAGAGCCTGGGCGGGAAAAAGTCTATGGATGAGTAATCCAATACAATTAAAAATGTACGGTGATTTTCTTGCGGGTGAAAATTTCTTTAATAAATTAAATGAATTAAGAGAAAATCCCAAAGAAAATATCGAGCTAATTGAATTGTATTATTTGTTGTTAGAGCTAGGCTATCAAGGCTGTTATCGTGGTGATGATAATATTAAATTAGAAGCCATAAAAACCTCAATATATAACCAAATTACTACTTACAAAGAACCTGGTCTGACTATAACAGAAGCAGAGAATGCTAATAATCATACCTATGGATTCTTCAAGCAGGCAGCTATCTTAAAACCATTGAAGTTGAGTGCATTAATGATCATAGTGATTTTCTTTGTAGGTTTTATGTGGAATCACTATAACCAAGCGCAAGCAAAAGCGTGGTTGCAAGATGAGTATCAATCCTTAAAGAAACAATATGTAGGTAATTCAGATGTATTTGTGGCCCATTAAGTTTGATTAATTGAACGATGATATAGGGAATGCTAGTGAAAAGTAATTTAATATATAGAGCGATTAGTTATTGCATGCGTTATACCAGCTATACTGTGCGTAAAATATTCTATGCATTACATTCAGTGGCAAGAATTATAAAAAATAGTTGCAAAAACTGGAAGATAAAATCATGGCTTGAACTAAAAATTGCTCGTTTTAAAAAGAAAGATAGCCGTATCAAACGAAAGTTACATCAAAATAAATCCTTAGTAATTTTTCTCGGCGATGAATATTCAGGGAAAACGACATTATTACAAGGGATCACAAATAAATCTGGTCACACTAATACAATTAATCAATCCGAAGGTGGGACTTATAGCGGTCAGTGGTGGTTGCATGATCAATATGTATGCTTAGAAGTGCCAAGTATATCAGGTCAACAACAGCCAACCCGTAACTGGAAACGGCTATTAAAAGATATGCACGGCCAATTGCCTATTCAGTGTGTAGAGTCGGTGTTGATTATTCTGGATGTTGAGATGTTACAGCAGTATGATGATACAAGAATAAGACAACATATCACGCGTATTCGTCAAGAAATACAAATGATTTATTCTGAAGTTCGCTGTGATTTGCCAATCTACCTTATCATCAATAAGTGCGACAAAATTCCTGGGTTTACCCAATTTTATGCGGATAACCAAGCTACTGACCTGTCTTTGGGATTTAGCCTCGGTGCTTCAAGTGTGTCAAATAGATCATCTATGGAAACTAATATTCAGGAATTGAATCAGCAACAACAGATCTTACAGTTAGCGAAAATACGCGCAACACATGATATCCATAAAAAGTTACTGATTTTAAATTTCCCTAGTCGCTTTAAGCAGCTAGGTAATACAATATTACGTTATTATGACTTATTTAAAGAAGAAGATTATGGTTTAAGCAATATGCCAGTTTATGGGGTTTACTTCACGAGTACACTGGCTAATGCTATATCTTCGCAATATTCTGGGCATGCTACTGACCTGGGAGCTAGTGAGTATCAATGTTACTTCAGTAAACATTTGTTAAAGATATTAAGTCAATATAAAGGATCACATATCACACGCCGACAGTGGCTTGACAAAAATAGCAAGAAAATCATAAAAACAGTGAAAGTAACAAGCTTGTCGCTAGTTATTATTAGCCTTGGCTATAATATATTTGCAATTTATCACCGCGATACGGTATTAAACAAAGCGCTTACTGATATAGGTGTATTCGGCTTTCAACGCAGCTATTCATTGCAATCTGTAAATAGCCAATCTGATTTTGAAGTTGTCTATGATGATTACCAGCGATTAAAAAGTGGTTTCGATTCACGATATTATCGCGCCATTGCTGATTTGATGGGTAAAACTATATTTCTGTACATTGATAAAATGGTCATGCCCCGTTATGTTGAAGAAAATTTGAGAGCACTGTCTGAATATCATCAACATTGGCAAACTTGGTCTACTCAAGAGCGAGACGATAATCAAGGAGAGTATTATAGCACGTTACGTAATTTACAAATGTTAGTCAAACCTGCACATCTGGAACCAGCAGTTCTAGGTAAAGATATAGCAAATAGTCTGTATCCACCTTCCATATCTGAATATACCGGTAAATTAGTGTATCCAGATATTTTTACCGAGTATTTCAAAGACTATCAACAACAAGGTAAGTATCTGCGTTTTCTCAATAGTTATTATCATAAAATAGTAAAACAAGCCCAAACTGATCTTGCTGATTCTAATTCAATCAATCGGTACTATGGCGCATTAAAGACAATCCTTAAGAAAGCATGTACCACCAGTCGTCCATTAATCACCACAGGAAATATTGACGATAGTCCGTATATATTGAGTAAAGCGCCTAACTGTATTTACACTAAAGCCGCTATTCCAAAAATTATAATTCCAGCGATAACTGAATTTATTAATTCAGTGACTGAAAATGACTGGGTATTATATGACGATGTGCAGCCACATGCCTTAACCACTGAAGAGTTCAAAAATAATGTAAAAGCAATGCTTTATCACCATTATATTGATGAATATATTCATGCGTGGGGCGGGTATATACAAGCTATCGATTATCATAGATATTTTGATTACTCACAAGCAAGCAAAGCATTACAATCTATACCATCCAAACACAGTGTCATGACGAGTATCGTGCATGTGGTACATGACAATTTTTCAATATCTGATTTACTGACTGATGCTAAAGAGTACGATAAAGCGCGATTAAAGAAAATTGTTGACGACAGCCAATTGCTACTAGATAAAGATAATCCATATTATAAAGACTATCTTGCGAATATCTCAAAAGTACAAGCAGAGATAGAGAATTATGCGTACAATCAAACTAATCATGCTGAATTATTAGCAAAGGTTAACGCGATTTTTATGGGAGATGCACAAACCCCTGTCTATTCAGCGTATGTGGATTCACTGAAGTTAAAGTCACAGTTAAACAGTGTGTTAAAAAATCAACTGATACATTTATATGAAGTACCACTACAATCTGTATGGTCCTTATATACCAATCAGAGCGCGAAAGTAGTCCAGCAATTATGGCAAGCGCAAATAATGCCGCAATATCACCAATCCATACAAGGACATTTTCCGCTAGCTAATTTTGGCTCTGGTGTTGATTTAAATGCTCTCAACCAATTTCTGCAGCCACAGCGAGGTATCATATGGCAGTTCATTAAGACACATTTGACCCATATGTTAGTGAAGAATACTGTCGGCTATAAACCAGCACAGTGGTTAACAATCAGTATGCCCTTTACTGATGAATTCATGACTGCAATTAATCAAGCGGATGTTATCAGTCAGCACTTGTTTGCAAACTCAGGCTATGATTTAGGATTCGGCTTTGACATTTTGATTACTCCAAACCCTCGCTTAAAGCAAGTTTATTTACAAGCAGGCAATCAGCATAAAGAATATACCAATGGTCCGGAATGCTGGCAGCATTTACATTGGCCTGATAGCGATGTAGATAAAGAAACAGTCTTAAGTGTGCGTACTGTGAATGATAAAACCTATTATAGCCAGGAGTTTCAGGGGCCGTGGGGTATATTTGAGTTACTAAAACAATCAAGCTTGCTACACCAGCAAGGTAATCAGATAACCGTGAAATGGCATTTAGGGCCTAGCCACCAGCAATATGTAATCGCCAAAATACGTACAAAAAGCACTCCTAGTATATTCACTACGTTGCTATATCAACATTTTTATCTACCCGAGACGATGATAGCAACGTAAGCCTAATTATACGTCAATCACTTTAAGCTCATTAGTGAAAGCTGCCTATGTATTAGGCAAAAAAGTGAATATTACGCTCTCTGAATGACCGACTTATTTTACTCGACTATCTGTTTTACTACCTATTGTAGGGTCTGGTAATGCAGTTGTCTCACGACCACAATTTGGCGATGGACTGCGTGCAGTACCGCTCCAGCCTAGGTGACAGGATAGTGGCGGGACCGAACTCTCGAGACTTCTAAGTGTAGTAGTTTCATCTGTGCGAGTATACTGTGGGCTAATTATACCACCAGTAGGTCCTAAGGGCGCACCATTCCTACTGTAGTTTGCTGATACAACAACGCGTGTTTCACTAGTACTACCAGGACTAACGGTATCATTTCGTGAAGGCGTTCTGCTAGAAGGCGCACTTTTTATAGCGCTTAGTGCCGCTATGATAGTTAATGTATTAGTGCCATGGTTTACTTGTAATGACTGGGCGCGTTTATGCGTTGGCGTTCTGGGTGAAGTGTTAAACTGTTCAAATGCTCGCTGTAAATTGGTAAAATCTGCAATTAAAAAATTGGACAGCTCTAGTGTAAAAACTGAGTCGTTCAATGCAGTGTTAAGTCGCTGACAAATAGTCTTAGCTTGATCTTGCAGAGTTTGTGAAAGTCTAATACGTAGTTGCGTGTACTGGTTTTCTGCAGTAAAAATACATTCATTGTCAAATTCAATACCAGTTTCCTGGAAAAGTATTTTTGCAATGATGTTTAAAAATTGTTGTAGGCATATTATTGAGGCGATATCTCCAGTGTTTGATGAAATTTGCAAGTTATCTATGAATAATTTTTCTGCGATATTTTGATTCTGCTTAAATTGATTCATTAATTTGTTAGTATAAAAAGGCTGTATAACTGTAGCACATAGTCCATACTGATAAATAATTGCTAAGAAAACCTGTACTTCTTTTATATTATAATGAGAAGTACAAAACTCTAATAAATACTCAAGGTAATCATTGTGTATTGGACTATTGATGGCTATACCTGAAGAATTTAATTTGCTATCAATCTTCATAGATTGAAGTATGCTGAAAATAATGGCATCTAGATCTAGAACTCTATTATCAGGCAGTCGAGGATCGAGATTTAAGTCAATACGCTGTTGAGACGAGAGTATTCCTGAAATAATTGTTTTTAATTTTTCAAATTGTTCGGTCTTTAATTCGTACATATGTGCATTCCTCGCAATGGTTGGTATAAGGTCGCATATAATTCCCAAGGCTTAGTTCGGGGATTTTTATTTTGTATGTCTTATTATCAAATAGAGACATTGATGGCTATCTCTCGGTGAAAGACCAGAGATAGCCTCTTATTATTAGTGAGGACTGGATGAGTAACTGCATTATTAGTCATTATTATGATAATGCGATAATTCGCAAAGGGCGCCATTGTCTATGATTTTTACAAAGATGGCAAGTACTGTAAGGTAACATGCCATATGTCCGGTTTATAAAGGACCCTAACCCAGAAAAGGAGTTAGGGTATGAAGCGAACAGGAGTATTACAGGAGATCAGACAAATCCGATTTACCCAGATTTTGAGGCCATCCCGGCGCATACTTGCAGAATCCAATTAATTATAATTGATTGATTTATATTAATAAAATTAAAATATCCACAGAGAGAGATTTAGTCCGCCAGGTATAACTCTGCTATAAGTGGCGGACTATGACGATTTATTGGTTTAGTCCGCCAGGTATATCGCTATTATAAGTGGCGGACTATGATGGTTTATTGATTTAGTCCGCCAGCTATACTATAGTTATAAGTGGCGGACTATGATGGGTTATCGATTTAGTCCGCCAGGTATAATACGCAGTTTCTTATCGAATGTGTGTCAGTAGTTAAGGATATGGTGGTGGATAATCTTATTGCTCGTGAAAATGAGCAAGCTTATTTAGAGCAAATTTTTAAAAGTAAAATTGCTGAGTTTCTAGTTGTATATGGTCGTCGGCGTGTTGGTAAGACATATTTAATCAAGAAATTTTTCAAGGCAAAAAAATGCCACTTTTTTCATGTGACTGGCATTAAAGATGCGTCACTTGATGAACAGTTGAAGGAATTTGCTAAGGCAATTGGTCAAACGTTTTATCAGGGTGCGAGTATCTCTGCATCGTCCACATGGATGGATGCACTTGATGAATTAACCCATGCAATTAAAACAGTTGTAAAGAAAGAAAAGGTAGTACTTTTTCTAGATGAGTTTCCTTGGATGGCGACTAAAAAATCAAAATTAGTCCAAGCGATAGACTATTATTGGAATCAATTTTGGGTTGATATGCCAAACTTAACCCTAGTTGTCTGTGGTTCAAGTGCATCATGGATCATCAAAACTATCATACACCATAAGGGCGGGTTACATAATCGCATGACTCGCCAATTAATATTAAAACCCTTTACCTTGTCACAGACAAAAGAGTTTTTATGGGCGCAAGGGTGTAAATATAATAATAAACAAGTGCTCGAAACATATATGGCCCTTGGTGGGATCCCACATTATTTAATGCAAGTACGAAAAGGGATTTCAGCAAGGCAAAATCTCAACAATATCTGCTTCCGAGAATCGGGATTATTACTTAATGAGTTTGATAAATTATTTTCTTCACTATTTGAGGAAGCAGCACCTTATTTAGAATTGATTAGGACAATTGGAAGGTTTCGTTATGGTATTAAACGAGCCGAACTCGAAAAATTAATAAAGTTATCTGGTAGTGGCGGTCGATTATCTGAAAGATTAGATGATTTAGAAACAGCAGGATTTATCCGTTCATTTTTACCCATGGGGCATAAACGTCAAGGTATCTATTATCGTGTTATAGATGAATTTTGTTATTTTTATCTAAAATGGGTAGAACCCGAAAAACAAAGTTTACTCGCATTGGAGCCTGAACATAATTACTGGCTAATCAAGGCAAAAAGTGCATCATATAATAGTTGGTGTGGTTACAGTTTTGAAATGGTTTGTTATAAAAACATTGCCCCCATTAGGAAAGCATTAAATATTCTTGATGATGCAAGAGTTGGTACATGGGATTACAAGTCAACATCTAGTGATGAACAGACTGGAGCACAAATTGATTTGATTTTTGACCGGACAGATAGCGCTGTAACACTCTGTGAAATTAAATATACAGAGAAGCCCTTTGCGATTGATAAAGAGTATTACCACAATATGTTGAATAAAGTAAAAGCGTATAGAATGAAAATGAAGACAGACAAACAAATATTTGTTGCGTTTATTTCTGCGGCAGGGTTGAAAGAGACACTGTATTCAGAAGAATTAGTTGATGCGGTTGTTAGCTTAGATGATTTATTTGTCCGTTAGTTTATTTAAACTTTCTGTCACTTGCACAAACACATCTTCCCAGTTACCAGGCTCTTGTTGACGATAAAGTCGCAGACTGGGATACCAAGGAGTCTTATCACTTTTTAAGCCCCAAGGCCATGTGCATGAAAAGGGTAATAATACCCAAGTAGGTTTATTCAAGGCACCTGCTAAATGTGCTGTTGCACAATCCACAGTAATGATTAAATCAAGGCGCTCAATAGCACTGGCTAAGTGAGTGAGATCAGTAATATGCTCATTAAGGTCTTTTATCTTTTTGTTATTGGCTAAATCTTCAGTCGCCCGGCCAATTTGTAAGCTATAAAATTTTGTCTTTTTAATTTTACTAAGTTCTAAAAAGTGATTTAATTCACATGAACAACCACGATCTTTCCCCGGTGGTGCATTGGCATTCCAGACAATGCCAATGCGTGTGTTAACTTTACTATTACGAATATGTTTTGCCCATGCTTTTTGGTGTGTTTCAGAATTATGTATATAAGGCATTTTATGTGGTACAGAGTCGATAGTTGTTTTAAATAAATAAGGCAAGCTTGCGATGCCAGTAAAGTAATCTATATCAGTGACGGTTTGTATATCTGCAATCACTTGGTCAATGCCTGTAAATTGCTGGCATAAAGGTATAACTGCATCATGGCATTGTAAAATAATCTTGCCATTACCTTTTTCTATTAATGGGATATAACGTAGAAATTGAATGGTGTCTTCTGTATGCTTTTCTGTGTGGATTAATAAGGTTTTACCTTTTAAATTATCGCCTGACCAACGTTCTACTTTAGGTTGTAGTGCTTGATACTTGGGTTTTTGCCAGCGTGCTTCAAATTGCTTAAAGCCATTAATGTAATCGCTATCTAATAATAATGCCTTGGCATAGTTATAGCGGATGGTATGTGCTTCTGGATGTAATTTGAGTGCTTGAGTAAAAAATTCTTTGGTTTTTTTCAAATTATTTCTAGCTTGATGATTTAGGGCAATGCTTTCATAAGTTTCAGCGAAGTTTTTATCTAATGCTAAAGCTTTTTCAAAGTAAGCCATTGCTTCATCATAACGTAGTAATTCTTGTAAGGCATGGCCATAATTGCAGAAGACACTGGGGACTTCAATGCCAAGATCAATAGCACGTTGGTAACAAGAGATAGCATCTTCATATTTGCCGATGTGACGGTATGCAACACCTAAATTGCTGTAAGCTTCAGCCATACTAGGATCCAGACTAATTGCCGCTTGGTAGCATTGTACGGCTTTCTCTATTTCATTTTGACGTTGATAGGCTACGCCCAAGTTAATATATAAGTGTGTATTTTTTGGGTGTTTTTTTATGAGGGTTTGAAAGCAGATAATTGCTTCGTCGTATTGAGCTAATATATTGTAGGTATTACCCAGTGAATAAATTGTTTGCTCATTACTTGGTTGTAGTATTAATGCGAGTTTAAGGAAAGTCACTGCGTCATGTGGACGATGCATTTCACGCAGTAAGCTACCTGTTTGTAGATAGGCCGCAGCAAACTTAGGGGCATACTTAATAGTCTGTTGAAATGCACCTAAGGCATCTTTTAAGTGTCCTTGGCTACGTAGTATTAATGCGCGATTGTAGTGGATAATAGGATTATCTGGGTCAAGATCATGAGCTTGTTTTAATAAGTTTAAGGCAGCTTGATGTTTGCCAAGTTGGTGCGAGACGATGCCTAATAGATTAATCGTTTCTGCATGATTTGGTGATTCTTGTAAGATAACTTCGCAGGCATTGGCGCATTCTTGGATATTACCGTTATGGAAAAGTGTCTTAGCAACATCAACCTTTTCACTCATAGCATCAGTAGGGGGTTGAGATTCCGCCGGTTGCGCAGTGGGTTCGGCCTCAATTTTCATCTCTAGTTCAAATGGGCTAGTGCCTTCTTGGGCTTCTTGTGTATGCTTTAATACTTTTCTCATGGATTGCTCATTACCTACGATGGTCTCAAGGGTTTGTCATGCCTGAGCGTTTAAGCTAGCAGTGTCATAAACAACCTACTTAGTTGAGACGCCACCCTACTATCTTTTCGCTATCAACAACAGTAAATATAGCTAATAATCAAGCATTTTGGTACTTGAAATGATGTCCTGTGTTACAGTTGAATTACGCCATTTCTTTTTGCAAGTCTTGGGCGATGCCTTTGGCCGTGATGCTAGGAGGGTAGCTTAAAACAATATATCCTTTAGGATCGACTAAGTATAGTACACCATAATTCGTTGATTGCATGCCTGCAGGTAATTTATCAAGCAATTTTTCAAGTTGGTTTTGATTAATGATGCCATATTGTGTAGTAGAGTATTCATTTTTTAATAGTTGGTACAATGGGTTTTTCTTCTCCTTGGGTAAGGTGACCAAGAGGCGGTGTACCTTGTAGCTATCGCGGCCGAGCATTTGTCTTGCTTCACGTATTTTATAGAGGGTATCTAGGCAGTCTTCTGCGCAAGTTGTTGGTGTGATGTACAATAATACCCATTTACCTTCAAAGAGAGCAAAATCTAACTCACTACCATCATCACCTATAACTTTAAAGTTTCTTAAGGAAACTGGGGGATTAACGCTGATGCCATTGTAGCCTTCGCGAGGATTAAACCATGTGGACCGGGAGAGTAGGGTCCAGCCCAGTACAATTAACAGAATAATCGCTATAATAATGAGCAGACGCATTTTAGATTTGGGTGGCGTTTCTTGTGCCTTGAGAGGTATGTCCTTTTGGCTATCATCCAACATGCAAGATTTCCTTGTTGTAAAACACTAAATTCACCTTTTAAGCATCATGTATTCAATCAATACTTGACCCAATAGAGATTACTAGTAAAGTACATAAGCATAGCAAAACTTATATGTTAATAGAAAGACTAACATAGTCATAAAGGAGTATAGTGTGGATACAGTGGTTGTACGAATCGTGGCCGTTTTGTTTCTTGTAGTGATTATATATTGTTTATTCAGTGGCTTATTCCACTTAATACGTGATAAGGGACATGGTGAAAAGGTGGTCAAAGCACTGACATGGCGCATTAGTTTATCAATAGCGCTGTTTGTCATGCTTTTACTTGCTTACTTCTTTGGTTTGATTGCCCCCAACCCATTTTATCCCTAAGCCTATAGGGTAAGAAAACAAATTTGATTAAACTTGATTCCCCGCAGCTTGCTGCGGGCACTTTACGCTTGGGGATTCTTAAGGAGAGTTAGCGTAGACTCCCTTTGAATCGCCGTCGCGCGAATTTGGTTCGCACAGGCATCCCAAAGAGGAAACACCACGGGTTTACCCGTGTGTTTATTGGCAGACATACAAAAGGGTAAACATCAGTTTACCCTTTGTGATTTAGCAGTAAGTTATGCTTATGCTGCAGACTCTTCTTGGTCAATAAAAGCTCGACCTGCGGCAACTCCCGCGAGATAAGCTGCTTCGTGATTATTATAGACATTGGAGCCATTCAAGACAGTTTCTTGAATTTTTCGTCCACGACCACGATGCAAAAAAACATGGGCTTGAGCTTTGAATTGATTATCTGCTAATTCCTGCGGCGTTGAAGTAATTTCGTGGCCATTGTATTCAACTGTATCTGCCATAGATGCGTCCCCTTCTAGTATTGACTATATGTTAGTAAATATAGCTTTCAGGTTCGGGTTTGCAACTTATTTGCGCTATTCATAGTTCCTTAATGTTGCTGATTTGTAATAAATACCATGAGCCTTGTCTGTGGTGCTTCATAGCCAGTAAACAAAAATATAGAGAAATAGCCAAACCACATCCACAAAATGCCAATACCAGGCACAGGCTTCAAAGGCAAAATGCTGATTTGGATTAAAGTGCCCTTTTAAACATCTAATTAAAATCACAATGAGCATAATTAGCCCAAGCGTCACATGTGCACCATGAAAGCCGGTGAGCATGAAAAAGGTGGTGCCATAGATCCCAGAGTAAATCGTCAAGCCATAATGATAATGAGCGAGGATATATTCATAGATTTGGCAACCAATAAATACACTACCTAAGAAAATTGTCAGCATTAAGCCGGCAATTAATTTTTCTCGTTGATTACGTATGAGCGCCCAGTGCGCCCAGGTAATGGTAACTGCACTGCTTAAGAGTAAAAATGTATTCAGTGTTGGGATCCCAAAGGCGTGGATCACTTTATGTGGGCCAATAATAGCGGGATCAGGGTTCTTATAAAGCGGCCAGGCTGCCTGAAAGTCAGGCCAGAGCATAATGTTTGTTGCTGATCCTGCTGCACCTTGTCCCCCAAGCCAGGGTACTGAGTAGTTGCGTGCATAAAATAGTGCACCGAAGAATGCGGCAAAAAACATGACTTCAGAGGCGATGAACCAAATCATCCCCCAACGATAAGAGCGATCTACTTTAGTGTTATAGAGACCTTGTTGGCTTTCATTGATAACCGTAGAAAACCAACCAAATAAGGTAAAAATAAAAATCAGTGCGCCAATAAAAAAACATGCTAAGCCAATATGGTGTTGATCATGAATAAGATTGACAGTGCCAATAGCGAGGAAAAATAAGGCAAAAGAACCCACTAATGGCCAATGGCTTTTTTTAGGTACGTAATATTCATGAGACATGATCAGACCTCGATGTTTGCTTTTTAGGTTTTGATACATCAAAAAGTGTGTAAGACAGTGAGATAGTTGCAATTTCTTTAGGTAAATCAGGGTCCACATAGAAGAATACCGGCATGGTCACTGCTTCACCAGCTTGTAATGATTGCTGTGTGAAGCAAAAACATTCAGTTTTCTTTAAATATTGTGCGGCTTCTCCTGGGGCAATACTGGGAATAGCTTGTACCATCATTGCTGAAGAAGTTTTATTTTTTGCATAGTAATCAATTCGCTTTACTTCACCAGGATGAATTTTCAATGTGCTCGTTACGGGATGGAATTGCCAGGGTAATTGGGCGTTATTAGTCGCCATAAAATTAACTGTGATCATGCGCGAGCGATCAATATTATTGGTAGCTGTTTGCTGGCCATTACTGTAGCGGCCATTTATTCCCGTCACATTACATAGCACATTATACAGCGGCACTAAGGCAAACCCGAAACCAAACATACCAATGACAATGGCTATTAGAATGTAAGCAGTGCGTTTGTTTTTTGATGCTTTTGTCATTGCTAATCAACCTTCGGTGGGGTATCAAAGCTATGATGAGGGGCAGGCGAAGGTAATGTCCACTCTAGTCCATGCGCACCTTCCCATACTTGGTTACTGGCTTGTTTGCCAGAAATAATAGTTTTAATCACTACATAGAGAAAAATTAACTGTGACAAACCAAGTACAAAGCTACCTAAGCTGGCGATGACATTGAAGTTAGTAAACTGTAGAGCGTAATCAGGCACACGGCGAGGCATACCAGCTAAACCAAGAAAATGCATAGGAAAGAATGTTACATTCACTGAAATAGCAGTTAACCAAAAATGCCATTTGCCTAAGCGCTCATCGTAATAATGTCCAGTCCATTTCGGTAACCAATAATAGACTCCCGCAAATATTGCAAATAACGCGCCAGGGACTAGCACATAATGAAAATGTGCTACCACAAAATAAGAATCATGATATTGGTAGTCAGCAGGGACTAACGACAACATGATCCCAGAAAAACCACCAATGGTAAACAAAATCACAAAGCCAATAGCAAATAGCATGGGTGTTTCAAAAGTCAATGCACCACCATACATAGTTGTCACCCAGTTAAAGACTTTAACACCAGTGGGTACAGCAATTAGCATGGTGGCATACATGAAGAACACTTCGGCTTGTAAGGGGATCCCAGCTACAAACATATGATGCGCCCAAACGATAAAAGATAAAATGGCAATGGAAGCAATGGCATAGACCATAAAACGATAGCCAAATAATTTCTTACGACTAAAGGTAGGTATAATTTCCGAGACGATACCGAATGCTGGCAGAATCATAATATAGACTTCAGGATGACCAAAGAACCAAAAAATATGTTGGAACATCACTGGGTCACCACCACCAGCCGCGTTAAAGAAACTTGTGCCAAAATGTCGGTCTGTTAGTACCATTGTGACTGCGCCTGCAAGGACAGGCATCACGGCAATGAGTAAGAACGCGGTAATTAACCAACTCCAAACAAAAATAGGCATTTTCATAAATGACATGCCAGGTGCACGTAAATTTAAAATGGTAGCAATGATATTGATAGCACCCATAATGGAAGAAATACCCATTAAATGCACCGAGATAATAAAAAAGTCTGTAGTAACTTTAGGGCCATAGGTGGTTGATAGAGGTGCGTAAAAAGTCCAACCAAAGTTAGGTGCAGGTCCATGCATGAGTAGAGTGCTGGATAAGATGGCAAAGGCAAAGGGTAAAATCCAAAAGCTCCAGTTATTCAATCGAGGAAAAGCCATATCGGGTGCGCCGACCATCATGGGGATCATCCAATTAGCGAGACCAACGAAGGCAGGCATGATGGCGCCAAAGATCATAATCAAACCATGAAAAGTAATGAGTTCATTATACGTTTCGGGTGTGAGTAGAGCCATGCCGGGTTGCATGAGTTCCATACGGATCAACATAGCCATAATGCCACCATAGAAAAACATGGCGCAACTTAACCATAGATATAAAGTCCCAATGTCTTTATGATTGGTACTAAATAACCAACGCGAACACCATGCGCCGATACTCTTTTTCTCTGAATGCACAATGGTAATGGGCGTTTCCATGCATATTATTCCTTCTCTACTGATGTGCGGGCGGCTTTAATCTCTTTTGGTTGAACAATGCTGCCAGTTTCATTATTCCAAGCATTACGTTCATAAGTAATCACTGCGGCAAGTTCTTCATCATTGAGCTGTGATTTAAAAGCTTGCATAGATGTACCCGCCACACCATTGAGCACAATATCAATGTGTTTTGCGGCTGGGCCAGTGATGGTAGGACTGTCATGCAATGCTGGGAATGTAGGAGGCATACCCGCACCATTATCACGATGACAAACGCTACAGTATTTTTTATAAACTTGTTGACCAAGTAGCATTAATTCTTGTTTTGTCATGGTTTCTCGCATAGGCTGCTGAGGTTTGGTGGCTACAATTGTTGGTGATGCAGTGGTTTCAGCTTGTGCTGTTGTCTTAGCGCGGTCAGCTTTAATGGTTTTTGGTTGCACCAAATCATTCATATTGTTACCCCAGGCATTACGTTCGTAGGTAACGACGGCAGCAATATCCACATCATTTAATTGTCCTGTAAAGGCTTGCATGGCGGTACCACTCACCCCATTAAGGACAACATCAATATGCTTATCCACAGGGCCTTTGGCAATTGGGCTATCTTTTAATCCCGGAAACGCGGCATTGCCTTCACCATTGGCTTGGTGACAGACCGAACAGTGTGTGTCATAGACTGTTTTACCTTTATCCATTAAGGCTTGCATTGTCCAATCCTGATCAGCGGCTTGGGCTTGTGCCTGCTTGTCTGTACGTTGTTTATCCAGCCATGCTTTATATTTTTCTGGTGATACTGCTTCAACTACAATCGGCATGAAACCATGCCCAATACCACACAATTCTGCGCATTGGCCTACGTAGCGACCGGGTTTTTCAATGTAAGTCCATGCTTCGTGAATAAAGCCTGGTACCGCATCTTTTTTTACGCCAAAGGCAGGTACCCACCATGAATGGATCACATCATTAGAGGTAATTAAAAAGCGGACTTTAGTATTTGTTGGTAAGACTAGTGGATGATCAACTTCTAATAAATAATCTGGTGCTTTAGCTGCGAGATTATTAATTTGTTTGTCTGTGGTAAGTAGATTACTAAAAAATTGTACGCCTTCATTCAGGTATTCATACTGCCATTTCCACTGATAGCCTGTTACTTTGATATTGATATCTGTGTCATTAGTATCGTGCATTTGAATTAATACTTTAGTCGCTGGGATAGCTAAAATGATCAGCAACAGTAAAGGTACAACTGCCCATAAAATTTCAATAGTCGTGTGTTCATGAAATGTAGCAGGTTTTCGGCCTTTCGACTTGCGATGGCGAAACAAGGCATAAAACATGACACCAAACACCACCACAGCAATACCCACACAGAGCCAAAAAGCTAACATATGTAAGTGATAAATAGATTGGCTAATGGGGGTGACGCCTGGGGTGAGGTTAAATTGCAATTGGGCATGTGCAGAGCTGATGCAGCTCATGCTTGCTAATAAACTCATACTTATTTTAAATAATTTTCGCAACATCCTTGTTGGTGCCTATTGATTGTATTTATAGCATTTAAGGATAGGTTATTTTGTTAGGTTGTCGCAAGTCTGATGAGTATATATTAGTGATTCTCGATATAGATGTTGTGTAAATTCTAATCCATATGCTTGAAGTTGCTAAGTATTACGCCCGCAGAAACTCGACAAAACTATAGGCGTAGGCATTCTTTTCATCAGCTTGGTGGCTTTCACGGCTGACTTCCTGCCATTCTGCGGCGTTCCATGTGGGGAAAAAAGCGTCGCCTTCACAGTCAGCATCGATAAAGGTGAGTATCATTCGATCAGCTTGTGGCATGAATAGCTCATAAATACTCGGACCACCCATGATGATGATTTCTTCATGTTCAGGTGCTGCGAGTGCTAGGGCATCATTGGGTGAATGTACAAGTTCGCAACCGGGTGCAGTGAATTGTGTATCACGTGTTAGTACAATATTTAAGCGGCCGGGCAAAGGTTTACCAATGGATTCATAGGTTTTACGGCCCATGATAATAGGTTTACCCATGGTGCATTGCTTAAAATGTTTTAAATCAGCAGGTAAATGCCAAGGCATTTGATTATCTTTACCGACGACATTATTTTTCGCCAAGGCAGCAATCATTGTAATTTTCATGGTGATCCTATTCACTGGTTATGCGTTGCATAGTATCTAGACAAAGTGCGGTGAGTGGTCCACCCCAAACACAGCCACTGTCAATTGCATAGACATTGTCTGCATTATACACCTCACATTCCAGCGCTGCCCAGTGGCCAAAGATAATTTTTGCAGTAATAGTATGACGTTTTGGTGCAAGAAACCAAGGGTAATCATCCTCGGGTGCTGTTGCGGCAGGGCCCTTTAGGTTTAAATTCAATTCACCCTTGGCATTAATTAAACGCATACGGGTAAAAGCATTAGCAATAAAACGGTAGCGGTCCCAATCTGTTAAATTAGGATCCCAACATTTAGGTTCGTTACCATACATATGCTGTAAAAAGTCTATGTACTGTTCACTACGCAGTATCGCTTCTAATTCACGCGCACAGGTTTGTGCGGTGGTTAAATCCCAGTATGGATAAACACCTGCATGCACAAGCAAGGTATTTATTTCGCTATCATAATGTAGAATAGGTTGTTGTCGTAGCCACGTGAGTAATTCATCTCGGTCGGTGGCATCTAAAATGGACTGAAGGGTATCATACTCAGCGCTTGGCACATCGCCATAGGCCACCGCGAGTAAATGCAAATCATGATTACCTAATACAGTGATAGCGCTATTACCTAGAGATTTAATAAAACGCAGGGTTGCTAAAGACTCTGGACCTCGATTCACTAAATCACCCGTGAGCCATAGGGTATCTATATTTGAATCAAAATGAATCTTATCCAGTAAATGTCGTAGTGTGCTGTAACAGCCTTGAATATCACCGATTGCGTAGATTGGCATATTATTCCCTGGTCCTATTCTGAATTTAAATGTGCTTCTTTGCAGCGTGTCTCGGATATCTTATTACATCATAGGATCATAAGCGTGAACAAGCGTACTGAATGACTAAAGCACAAGTATTATTCTTGATACAATAAATATCACACGATTAATTTCTCACGCCTATTTACAAAGCATGATAAAGCTGAAATACTTCTTCTCGACCGACTGTTCTAGATAGGCAGGATGTATCGGTAACTAGAATAACTATGACTTTGGATGTTGCGTATAAATAAATATCAACAGTAATGCTATTAAGAGCTAAGTTAACCAGCATATTTGTGTGCTGTAATCACCATTATGAAATGTGAATCAGTAGCTATTTAGGGTAGAGGCTCCTTCCGACTGGCAGTCGAGTTGGTGAATTTGCTTCCCTGTAGTTTGCCTTGGAAATCTTTAATTAATAGGGAGTGCATCAAATGGATGAACAAGAATATATTGATTGTATGGTGGCCTTGATTAATCAAGTCCGGCCAGAATCATCAGAACAACTTAATATGGCTGCATTTGATTTGGAAGAAGAGATTAATCGAGGTATTGAGTATATACGGGATAAAGCTAATACATTGGTGGATAATGTTAAACGCAAAGTTGAGGATCTAGTAAATAATTTAAAAGAAGAGGCACGAGAGAAGATAAGGGAGCTTATCAGAAATGGTAACTACATCGAGGAGGCTCAGATTATAAAAGTGAATGAGGACTTGTATGATACTGAACCGGTGTATTTTGTTAATGGAGTGTGTAACTCTCGGGGTGATGCACGGATCTCAGCGCGAGAGTTGTCGCAAGCTTTATTTAGACCAGTTTATTTGATTTATAATCCATCTCTATATTCTGATGATGCTGAGACTGCAGGTAATTCGTCTAAAGTCTATAGTGAGATTTTACGTGAAGACTTTAGTCAGGCGTTATATGATATTATATATCCGTTTCTAGTATTACGAGATATAACAAGTTTACCAATACGTATAGATCAACATAACCGGACAACAAGGCAAGTCACTTGGGCATTAAGGGAAGCGACAAGGAGTGGTAAACCTATCTCTATTGTGGCCCATTCTCAAGGGTCTGCGATTGTCAGAAATGCCATCGCGACTTTAGCTTTCCTGGATGATAATGGAGAGGATCACTATTTTCGAACGAAACTAAAGTATGTCATGGTAGGTAGCCCTGTTAATAGGCATCATGTATGGCCAAATCTAGGCAATAAACTTACTATAATACGTAATCCCCAAGATCCGTTTCCCTCATTACTTGCTGGCGAGTCAGGTTCGGTGAGTGCTCTTGATGTTAGAAAGTGGGACCAGCACCTTTTTATAAATTATTTACCGAAAATTATCCCACCAATGTTATGTAAAGCCGTATTACAAAGCTTTACCGCAGGTGCTGGTAAGGCGTATCATTTATTAAATGGTGTAGTACGTGAATCCAGTCCATGTAACCTAGAGCAACGTATCATTGCGAGCAGTGGAAGCAATGAACACATCGTTGCGGATGACTTAGGTAATCTCTATTTATTTCAGTTAGGCGGAAAGATCTTGCAGTATAAAGGAGAGTCACACCGCTGGACTACAATAGCTGAGAATACTGGGAATTTACATATAGCCGTGACAGGCCATGGCAAGCTCTATTTACTGCGGCAAGGTGGTCTGGTTTTTAAGTATCGTGGTGCACCCAATCAATGGCAGTTGATTGCAAGGTCTTCAGACAACCTAAAAATCAGTGCAGGTGGCTCACAATTATATCTTCTCCAGAAAGGCGGCGAAGTACTACAGTATCAAGGTAACCCAGATGATTGGATGCAGATTGGCAAGAATAGTGCGAATCGTCATATTGCCGCAGGTGCTGACAATAAAGTATATGTGTTACAAGAATATGGTGCTATTACGGCATACCAAGGTCTGCGTGATGGTCGTCATGTTTGGCGAGAAATCGCTAGGAATGGTGATAATTTACATATTGCAGCACATGGTAATCGTTTATTTGTCAGTCGTGCTGATGGGAATGTAAGGGAATATCAAGGTACTAGAGATGACTCCTGGGTATCTATTGCACGTAATTCACGTAACACAGCCATATGTGCGGGCACTAATCACGTCTATTTATTACAACGTGATGGTACGGTCCTGCGTTATGGAAATATCCCCGATTACTGGCAACCAGCAGCAACACCACCTTGTTGGCGATATTTTGTCGTCAGCGGTGATAATGCATATGAGTTGAAAAAGGATGGTGGGGTTATGGAGCATACCGCGACTGGCGAAGTGCGGCAGATAGGCTCTAACGAACATAATGCTCATCTTGCCGCAGATAATTCAGGGCATGTCTATGTCTATCAGCATGGCGGTATAGTGGAGCAATATCAGCGTGATCAAAATAGCTGGTCGATAATCGCCAATAATGCTATAAATTTTGGTATAGTTGTTACCGGAAATAATCAAGTGTATTTGTATCAGCAAGGTGGCGTTGTGCGTCAATACCAACCTCATGATGTTAATGACCCATGGCCGATTATTGCCAATTCTACACGGAATTTGAATATGATTGCTGGTGATACGCAATTGTTTATTTATCGTGCCGGCGGACAGGTCTTCGCCTATGGAGGTATACCAGGTCAATGGCAAGAAATTGCGGATAATCCAGCGAATCTTGAAATTGTAGCAGGTGCAAAAAATAAACTATACATCTATCAGCGTAATGGTGAGATATTACAGTACCAAGGTGGTAATACCTGGCGGCCTATTCCAGCTCGTGCAGAAGAGCAGCGTAACGTATTCTTAGTCGCGGAGGGCGATCATATCTATGCCGTCCAGTTGGCTGGCCGCATTATCGGGAAGCATGTGGACAATAATCATTGGCAGGAAATCGGTCGTAATCTAGAGAATCTGGCAGTTGCGGCTAATAGTAAGCATGTCTATGTATTAAGGGAGAGTGGAATCGTTACAGTGCCAGCACCAGGTTTACGCGCTAATGCTAACAGTATAGAGGCTTCTCCTGTGAGTGCTACAGAATTAGCGCAACAAAGTAGTTTGTGGGAAACCCTCGCGTCAGAAGCTGGTCCGGCAGAAAAAGATACTCCAGGAAATATAGCCGCTTCTCTAAGAGCGAAAATGTAGGTTGTTGCGTCACAGTTGTGAAAAATCTTATCCACTATGCTATGGGTATAGATGCTAAAACAGTATCCTCAGAGATGAGACCTGATAATTTTACAAGCTTAATGCAGCATAGTGGGCACAGCTAAACAAAATGGTTTAATCGCTGCCTGAAAAGTTTCACCGGTATCTGACACCATTTGATAAGAGCCCTGCATGTGACCAATAGGTGTGGGCAGTACTGCTCCACTTGAGTATTCATATTGTTCGCCAGGTTGTAGATAGGGTTGTTCGCCCACAACGCCTTCACCTTCTACTTCTTGGGTTTTACCTTCGGCGTCGGTGATTAACCAATGTCGACGCATTAGTCGTGCAGCAATATCGCCCCTATTGCGTACAATGATCGTGTATAAAAATACGTATTCTTCTAGCTCAGGTTCTGATTGATTTGCCAGATAAGTCGTGCTGACTTCGACTTCTATATGTGGTGAATGTTCGCTACTCTTCATCCTGATCGACCTTAATTGCCAAGATATCGCAAGGTAGAGCATGTAATAAAGAATCAGCCGTGGATCCCATTAACAGGGCTAATCCCTGTTTATCATGTGCGCCTACTACAATAAGATCACACTCTATTTTTGTGGCGATATTAATAATTTCATCTTTACGTGCGCCAACGACCACCGATAAGCTGCGAGGTATGATATCATGCTTAACAGCTTGGTTTTCTAAGAATTGTTGGGCTTCTTGTTGTAATGATGATTCCAGCTCAACATCGATGGGTAGCGCAAATTCACCACTACCATACACCATTGGTGAATTTTCCACCACATGGACAAGGCTGATTTGAGCGCCGGTAGATGATGATAAGTGCTTGACTTTATTGATGATATCATCACTTTCAGGGCTGAGGTCCGTGGCAATGAGTATATGTTGATAGCTGCTCATATATTTGTCCTTTTATCAAATTCAAGTTACTCTACGGCTCAAGCATGATTGTGTGCTTTGGGCTCTAATATATATACATAAGTATTCATGATAAATGACAATTTAGCTAGCAATTGTGGAGGATCTATTGCGTAATTTATACACTTTTTTAGGCTACTTAATATTACCTTTAGCTTTATTGCGCCTGATCTGGAAGGGCAGCAAAACCCGTGCTTATTTCAAACGCTGGAATGAGCGCTTTGGTTATGCGCCGGTACTTGCTGGTAAAGGGGTTATTTGGATCCATGCTGTATCAGTGGGTGAAACAGTTGCCACTGTGCCTATGGTGAAGCGTTTACAAGCTTTGTATCCTAATCGTCCAATATTGATGACTAATATTACTCCCACGGGTTCCGAACGAGCCAAAAGTTTATTTGGCGATACAATATACAATTGTTATTTGCCTTATGACTTGCCTGTGTTGATAAAGCGTTTTCTCGATCGTGTACAACCCAGTATTGCGATTATCATGGAAACAGAATTATGGCCAAATACTTTACATTATCTCAATGAATATGCTATTCCGTCTTTACTAGCTAATGCACGTTTGTCGCCACGCTCAGCTCAAGGTTATGGGCGCGTGAAAAAACTTACCAAACAGATGTTAAATGATTTATCTATCATTGCCGCACAATCACAACAAGATAGTGAGCGCTTTTTACAGTTAGGAGCGCCAGTTGATCGCACGAAAGTGATCGGTAATATAAAGTTTGATGTGAATATGCCGGCTAGTGTGCAGGAGAAAAGTGCGTATTTTACTCAGCTTTGGGGCCAGGATCGTTCTGTGTGGATTGCCGCAAGTACTCATGAAGGCGAGGATGAAATTATTCTACAAGTCGCTAAACGTATACGCGCAGCCGTGAGTAATGCCTTATTAGTTTTAGTACCGCGTCATCCCGAACGTTTTGCCAAGGTTGCAGCATTGTGCGAAAAACAGGGATTTAAAACCGTATTACGCAGCAAAGAGCAAGCCTGTAATGCGACAACGGATGTATTTATCGGTGATTCCATGGGAGAGTTAGGTGCCTTCTATGCAGCGAGTGATGTTGCTTTCGTCGGTGGCAGTCTTGTACCAATTGGTGGTCATAATTTATTAGAGCCTGCCGCTCTGGGTATTCCTGCAATCACAGGTCCCCATGTGTTTAATTTTACGGAAATAACTCGCTTGTTAGATGAAGCAAAAGCCATACAGTGTATTAATAATGCTGATGAATTAGTAGATGCGGTATTATTATGGTTTAATGATCCACAGGCACGTAATAATGCAGGTGAACAAGGTCGTCAAGTGGTACAAGCCAATCGTGGTGCAGTGGATGCACACATTGGCTTGATTGAAGAATTAATGACGGATACATCGGCATCACCAAATACTGTTGCGACACAAAAGGTCGCCTAAAGCTTATATAGATAACTATGCATGACGATAGTGTGTTCCTTAGCATTGTTTGATCTTTTGCAAAAAGGGATATTGCCCAAGCTGGGCTAAATAATTACATAGGAGTTTGTTGTGTCTTTTCACTTTACATTGATCACATGGTTCCTGTTACTTGTACCTATGCCATTTATCATTTTGATGACCTTGGTTAGTTATATTTGCCATCATCGTAAAGCAGGAAAAATGCCTCAGGGCTAAGGATATAGTACTATGACATACCAAACGTCGATTACTTTTATCGTCTATTTCGCGATTATTTTGACGATTGGTTTCGTTGCTTCCAGGCGCACTAAAAATTTGTCGGATTACATGCTTGCAGGTCGGGGATTATCTGGTCCCGTGGCAGCCTTGGGGGCTGGTGCTTCAGATATGAGTGGCTGGTTATTGTTAGGTTTACCAGGTGCTGTTTATCTTCTAGGTATTTCGCAAATTTGGATGCCTATAGGCTTGTCTATTGGTGCTTACTTGAATTGGCAATTTGTAGCTAAACGCTTGCGTGTTTATACCGAAGTTGTTGATGATGCCTTAACCATCCCAACCTATTTTGATAACCGTTTTCAAGATGGTAGTGGTATTTTGCGTTGTGTCACTGCGTTAGCGATTATTGTCTTTTTTGTTTTCTATACTTCTTCAGGTTTTGTTGGCGGTGCATTACTTTTTCAAACCACTTACCATATTTCTTATCATATTGCTCTGTGGGTAGGCGCTGCCTTTATTTGCGCCTACATTGGGATTGGTGGTTTCTTAGCAGTAAATTGGACGGACTTTTTTCAAGGGACACTCATGTTTTTTGTTTTGTTAACCGTACCTATTTTAGTCTTGCATCACATGGGAGGGTGGCAGCATACCATTAATGTTATCGGTGCCATCGATGCGCAAGATCTAGATGCGCTACATCATATTAGTACAATTACTATCGTTTCACTCTTAGTCTGGGGGTTAGGCTATTTTGGTCAGCCGCATATTTTAGTTCGCTTTATGGCAACTAAGTCACCTAAATATATACCACAAGCCCGCTTTATTTGTATGACGTGGATGATTATCTCACTTTATGGTGCAGTATTTACCGGCTTCTTTGGTATCGCGCATTTCCATAATCCCAATTTAGCAAATTCAGAAACTGTATTTGTTGATTTTGCCCAAGAGCTTTTTAATCCTTGGTTTGCAGGTATTATCATTGCAGCAATACTGTCGGCAATTATGAGCACTATCTCTGCATTGCTATTAGCTTCAGCCAGTGCGGTGACCGAAGATTTCTATCATAAGGTGTTGCGTAAAAATGCACGTTCACGAGAATTACTTTGGGTCAGTCGTTTGACTGTGGTAGGTATTGTGATTGCTGCGATTGTATTGGCTCATGATCCTAATCGATCTATCTTGGCGTTAGTTGCATACGCTTGGGGTGGCCTTGGAGGAACCTTTGGTCCAGTAGTGCTTTTTTCTTTATACTGGTCGCGCATGACTGCTAAAGGTGCCATTGCTGGGATCTGTGTAGGAGCCATCGTTAGTATTATTTGGAATATACTCGATCATCACTATGGTGGGATCTTTAAACTTTATTCCATTTTCCCTGCCTTTGTGTTGAATGCAGTCAGCATTATTATTATTAGCCTTGTCGATAAACCACCTAGCACACATATCATGACTCAGTTTAAAGAGATGCAATCACGTTTATAGGCGTAGATATTTTTGTTTATCTAGCAACTTTTGTCATCAGCATAGCTTGCCCTGGTGGTATATCTGTAAACCTAGATTTATTGTTGAATTACTTGCTAACGTTTAGGACGTTAGATGTCCTAACGTTTAGGACGTTAGCTATCCTAACGTTTAGGACGTTAGCTATCCTGACTACTTACTACATTGCCTAAGGTTGAATATTCTTTATTGGTTTAATATTTAATGTATAATTGCGGTAAATATGACTTCAAAGGTCATTATAAACTGAGTTTGCATGACTGATATAGTACATATTTACATAACTATTCATAAAATAACCTGTCACAAGATTTGACGGTGTACAACTAAGGTGTTACATTTAATATGAGTAAGCAAAATGAATATGTAGCGTATGAAGGTGCATGCTTTACTATAGAGTGGTATTTCAATACTACAGGTCGGAGCCAGGCTTTAGAGTATTATGAATCTTTAGATGAAAGTGAGCGTATTAAAGTGCTAAAGTTACTCAAGCGGATTGGTGATGCAGGAGTTGTTCGAGATAAAACCAAGTTTGTCTATGAAGGTGATAAAATTTACGCATTCAAGCCACAACCAGATCGCTTTCTGAGCTTTTTCTGTGAAGGTAAGAAAATTATTATTACTAATGGATTTAGAAAGAAACAGCAAAAATTACCTCAAATTGAAAAAGAGAAGGCGTTAAAGCTAAAGAAAGACTATCTGACGCGAACAAAGGTAGGAGATTATTATGAAAGATAAAAAAATATCGACATTTGATAGAGAAATGCAAGATCCTGCATTCCGTGAAAAATTTGAGGCAGAGTACAAAGAGTTTCTACTTGCCGAAATTATTTGTGCTTTAATGGAAAACGATGGTAAATCGGTAAGAAAGTTAGCTCAAGAAGTTGGTTTATCTCCCACAGTTATCCAAAAGTTGCGATCTGGGAAGCAAGATGATGTTAAACTCAAAAATTTTGTTAATATTTCCCATGCCTGTGGTTATCGAGTTATTCTACAAAAAGGTAAACAGCGTATTTTTTTATAGTAGGCCAATTTTTATTGGCCGACCTAAGGTAGTCATTACCCCATTAACCCCGGTGTAAATTGATCATTCTGCCAGGGAGCGGGTAAATTACTTGCTGTTTTCTGAACAGGCACATCTTGCAACGGTTGTGGTAAGACAATCTCAGGTTGAGGTTGTGCTGTTGTATCCACTGATTGCTTAACTGTCTCTACAGGTTGTTTCACTTGTTTCTTGACGATTTTCTTAGGCGTTGGTTTGGTTACTTCGCTCGCATCACTGCTGTAGTATTCATCTGTTTTTGGATCATAACGCGGTGGGCCAGCGGGCTTTAATGATTCAGAATTTAATTTGCGATATTTATTATTGGGGCGTGAAGTTAACCACTGGTTAATGCGCTCTACGTCAGTCACACTTAAGGTGCCTGCAGCTTGTTTAAGGGCAACCGTAGCGTTGATATAGGCGTATTGATCTGAGGCGTGAATACGCTGTGCATCATAGAGATCTTGTTGCGCTTGCAAGACATCTAACATAGTTTGTGTGCCGACTTTGTAGGCTTCAATAGTGCTACGTAATGAACTTTGATTTGAAACGATGGCTTGTTTATCTGCTTTAACTTTACTGATCCCTGCCATGACATTGTTATAACTTTGGCGAGCATCTGTCACCGCAGTACGGCGGGCTTGTTCCAATTGGTCTACTGCTTTTTCATAATTGTATTCAGCTTGTTTTGTCGAAGCAGAAACAAAACCACCTTCTAAAATAGGTACAGTTAATTGTACACCCACAGAGCCAGTGCGCAGATTTACATTACCAGAAGGGGAAGCACCAGTTTTCTGTCTATCATACTGTGCAACTGCATCTAAGATGGGTAAGTGCCCAGAAAATTCTACTTGAATTTGTTTACGTAAAGCCAATGAATTAAAGCGGGCAGCTTGAATACTCCAGTTTTGTTTTTCAGAGGTTAGTACCCATCTGTCTACATTTAAAGGTACAGGATTAATTAAAGGAACCTGCTTGGCAAGGCCAGATAAATTATTGTAATAAATACCTGTAATAGCGCGTAAGTCTTCCTTAGCATTGATGATATCATTTTTTGCAGCAATTTCTTCAGCAACAATCGAATCATATTGTGCTTGCGCCTGGTATAGACCGGTAATAGCCACTAAGCCGACTTTGTATTGTTGCCGTACTTGATCTAATTGACGGTAGACAGCACGCTTTTCCGCTTCAGTAAAGGCTAGATTATCTTCGGTGAGTAATACATTCAGATAAGCAGAAATCACGCGGGATATCAAATCTTGAACATCAGCGGCATATTGTGCATCCGCAGCTTTGACACTGGCTTCAGCTTCTTTTAATTGTGACCATGCACCATAGTCAAATAAAGGTTGAGAGAGGTTCAACGTGTAGCCATTACTATTATAACGAAATACACCTTGGCCAATATTGGTTGCACCAACACCACCAACTCCTGCACCCGCACCAACCGTTGTTTTATTATTTTGGCGGTTATACAGAGAGTCAGCACTTGCGATTAATGAAGGTAATAAGAATGATCGGCTAATAGGAACATTTTGATGTTGTGATAAACGCTCAGCTTCAGCCGCTTGAAATTGTGGATCGCTATGTACAGATTGTTTAAACACCTCCATGAGGTCGGCTGCATATGTATTTGTTGCAAGACCTAGACTTATTGTAGTGATTATAATAGTCAGTCGATGTTTTAATTTCATAGTACGTTCTCTTTAAAAGCTAAACGATTGATGTTGATTTAATTGAAGTAGTGGTGGGATCACCGTTTCAAATAATGTCTTTGTATCCCAGGTACTTTCACCCGTGCGTGTGATCAGCGTGGCTTCCATTGCATGAGAGCTGCCAATCACCGCAAATAAGCGACCACCGACTTTCAATTCATGTAATAAACTATTGGGTAATTTTTCCAAGGCACCGGTGATACAGATGACATCATAAGGCTGTTGTTTATCCCAACCTTGGGCTGCATCGCCAGTTTGCAGTGTTACATTGGTAATATTATTTTCGGCTAGCTTCGCCGTCACTGCTTCAGTAAATTCAGGGATGATATCAATACTGTAAACATGTTGTGCTTTTTTGGCGAGTAGCGCTGTGGTATAGCCGCTACCTGTACCTACTTCTAACACTTTGTCTTCAGCTTGTACATTGAGTGCTTCTAACATATAGGCCTCAATAGCAGGGGATAGCATGACTTGTCCATGACCAAGCGGTATTTCAGTATCGGCAAAGGCTAAGCGAATATATTGACTGGGAACAAAACGTTCACGAGGAACTTGGCGTAGTAAGGTCAAAATATCATCATCTAGCATGCCCCAAGCACGAATTTGGTGGGCTAGCATATTCTTCTTAGCGAATTCAGTATCCATTCAAGTTATCCAGATGTATTCATAATTAAACGTTATAGATTAAGGGCTTTGCTGTAAAGAGGCAAGTTAAATACTTCGCAATTCTAAATATAAGCTAGAACGTCCACATTTGGACAATCTTGAACGAAAAATGTCGCTCCGTTGCTCAGGTATTCTGTCATACATTGCGCTGTGTGTTCTATTTTTCGTGCAACCCTGCTTCAAATATAAACGTTGAGTAGATTCTTATTCTCATAGTTAACTTGCGACTAGATACTGATTGTGATGAAACTATTTCAAAATCATGATGAACCTATGTTAATTTAGCGGACTTCAGACATTAAGGTAAGCCAATGACCAAAGATGATGTAGAAATTTTACACTATAAGGTATTACACCAGGGATTCTTCAAAATCAGTCAATACCAGTTAAAGCATAAACTTTTTGCAGGTGGCTGGAGTGATACCTTAGTTAGAGAGCTTTTTGAGCGTGATTACAGTGTGGCTGTGCTATTATATGACCCTGATTTAGAGGCCGTGGTCATGGTTGAGCAATTTCGTGTTGGGGCTTTGGCCAATGCACGAGGTCCATGGCTATTAGAGTTAGTGGCGGGCATGGTTGATACCGATGAATCCTTAGAAAAAGTCGCACAGCGAGAGACTGAGGAAGAAACTGGCTTGAAAATTGACCAGTTATACCCCATTTATCAATATTGGGTCAGCCCTGGCGGTACCTCCGAGCGTGTGGCATTATTTGCGGCGCATGTCGATGCAAGCAATGCCGGTGGTATTTTTGGACTACCTCATGAGCATGAAGATATTCGTGTACAAGTTGTGAACGTTGAAGACGCATTTGCTAAAGTGGCGAATGGTGAAA
>CBDDKW010000016.1:0-14222 GCA_965230425.1 Gammaproteobacteria bacterium
TGTCTTTTATGGTTGGATTAATCCGATCAGCCACATCGGCAGGCGCTAAGTGCAAACCGCCCATAATTAAATGGATATTTTCTAAGCCAGTCAAGTTTTTGCGTAATTAGCCGCATTAATCACACCAGTATGGCCGCAGGCAGTTAATACGCATAAACCCTTATCTTGCATATTAAAAATCAAAATACGCTCATCAATAACAGTACTTGCGGGCTGCCATTGATTATTAAAATGTCGACATTCGCCGGGTGAGCCTTGCTCATAGCTTGTCTGTCTTGGTACTTCTCCGCTAATCAACATGTGGTCAGTTAATAATGATAAGGGTTCTCTTGCTTCTATAATTTTACCGCCATGCTGATTAATATCTTCATTAGTTAAATTATAACTGCACGATATTAGTTTATCCTCCCCCCACCCTCGAGGTAGAAAAAGCTCAGGATGCGAATAAACAGGTAATCCTGTTTGCCAATAGCATCTAGTACACTCAATGTACCCCCATAGTGGTCATAATGACCATGGGACAAAATGATAGCTTCCACTTCAGTCAGATCGACGCCCATACGTTTTGCATTATCAACCACAAGCCCCTCATCAGGCCCTGTATCAAACAATATAGTGCTTGTTTCATCTCCATGGTGTAAACGAATAAATAAAGACAAGCCATTACAGGCACGACAAAAATCAGCACCACAATAGTGTTCTCGCTTTAATACAGAAATACGGTATTGAGATTCATTCCAACGTAGATCAGGATGGCTATTAGTAAACGGATCAGAGACATTGTCCATGAGGGCAATGATTTCTAGTCTATCAATTTCTTGTAATGTTAAGGGCATTTAAAATACCTTACCTGGCTTAGTGTGTAATCACTTATCATAATTAGTAAAATACTCTTTTTTTTACAGGTAGTGTTAAAAATAACAGAATAGCAATGTTAACATAAAGTGACTAATGGTATCATTGAAATTATGGATACCTAAAAGATATAAATTATGATCTGTTACCGCACTTACTCTCGCAGTATTCTCAGATAGTTGGAACAACCTGTTTCAGTAGATTACCCCCTATGTAATATTCGAATCTTGAACATACTAAACATGCGAAACGATCATTCTGATGTAATTTATTGAAAATGTTCACCTTTTATAAAATTATGTTAATTTTTTCAAGCAATTGAAATTTAGTAACAAAGCAATTCCAAATTATTGCCTGCCACAACAAAAAATATTACAATAAACATAAATTAAAAATCTAAAATATCCGTATTTACTGAGAAATGTCGGGCATGGTTGTATATTATTCTTTTATAGTATATAATTTTTAGTATCCAAACCCGCCACGCCTCTCAATGATGCGGACCTCGGCAGGTTACTCAAATATGGATAGCAAAAAAGCCTAACCCCTAAAAATCTAACTCGACAAATATAACTGATGTGCAATAATAGTAAAAAACTCATATTTAACTTCAATCTGTTATAATTGTATATATATGAAACGTAAACCACTAAGCCAGACAAACCCTTACTTAAGAGATCCTAAGACACGGGAGAAATTTATTGACATATCAGTTAAAACTTCTTCTGCTGTAGAAGGCATATATGTTGATCTCACAAGTAAATCTTCAAAAAAATCTAGTTCTAAGAACCATTCTTAGTCATTTTTACAATATCAGAAAAAATGATCTGCATGGGCTTATAGTTTTTACCTAGCCCTTCTCTTATTGCACTAAAGTAGCTTTCTTGTTGATTACATTCTTCAATCAATGAATAATTCAAAGGCGGATAATCAGCTTGCATCGCCATTAAAGACGTAAGAAGTCTTCCAATTCTTCCATTTCCTTCTCTAAACGGGTGTATGAGTATAAACTCCACATGTACTATCGAAAGCGCCTCAATAAGCTCTACTTCATGCATATCTTTGCATGGCGTATAAACTGATAAAATTTTTTCCTCAAAATGACTCATAAGCTTAGGAATCAAGTAAGCTGCAGCAAAGGAAAAATTACCTTTTGATATATTTACATTTCGATATTTGCCAGCCCAATAATATAGCTTGCTTAACCAAATCCGGTGCATAGTACAAACATCATTTGATGAAAATCGATACTCCGAGTCAAATTTATCTAGTATGATTTTATGCGCTCTTTTTAGCGCTTTCGTTTCAAGCACCTCCATCTCACCAGAATCAATTATACCTAATTTATTCTTAAGTACAGTATCATTTGACTCTGGCTCATACTCTTCATGTGTACTTGTTTTATATTTTTCAAGTTCATGTGATTTCATAAATTTTCTCATAGGTATCACTTGGCGTGCCAAGCAGCAACTTATACGCCAAGCAAATCTTTAATGCACGCAGTTTAACTGTTTTACTGTAAACATAGCAATTCATACATTAAAAGTAGTCCCTGCGGCGTCCAAATCGGCTGTCCTGCCGATTTGTCGAACTCCCGTCGGGAGTCCTCATCTTCCGGCGCTTAAAAAAAAAAGCTCATCTTGCGATGAGCTTTTTTGTTTAATGGCGCGCCCGGAGAGATTCGAACTCCCGACCGCCTGGTTCGTAGCCAGGTACTCTATCCAGCTGAGCTACGGGCGCGTTGTCTTGCTATTTTGGTGGCGGAGAGGGAGGGATTCGAACCCTCGATGGAGCTATTAACCCCATACTCCCTTAGCAGGGGAGCGCCTTCAGCCACTCGGCCACCTCTCCTAAATTTTTAATATATTTTCTATTTTCCTTTTTTCTACCTTTTACCAAGCCAAGCGCCATTGAGGCACTTGGCTTGCTTGAGAGGGAGGGATTGATTCGGGCCATCCATGGCCCTCACCCCTGCGGGGCGCCTTCGGCGTCCAAATCGGCTATCCTGCCGATTTGTCGACCCTCGATGGAGCTATTAACCCCATACTCCCTTAGCAGGGGAGCGCCTTCAGCCACTCGGCCACCTCTCCTAAATTTTTAATATATTTTCTATTTTCCTTTTTTCTACCTTTTACCAAGCCAAGCACCATTGAGGCACTTGGCTTGCTTGAGAGGGAGGGATTGATTCGGGCCATCCATGGCCCTCACCCCTTCGGGGCGCCTTCGGCGTCCAAATCGGCAATCCTGCCGATTTGTCGACCCTCGATGGAGCTATTAACCCCATACTCCCTTAGCAGGGGAGCGCCTTCAGCCACTCGGCCACCTCTCCTAAATTTTTAATATATTTTCTATTTTCCTTTTTTCTACCTTTTACCAAGCCAAGCACCATTGAGGCACTTGGCTTGCTTGAGAGGGAGGGATTGATTCGGGCCATCCATGGCCCTCACCCCTTCGGGGCGCCTTCGGCGTCCAAATCGGCAATCCTGCCGATTTGTCGACCCTCGATGGAGCTATTAACCCCATACTCCCTTAGCAGGGGAGCGCCTTCAGCCACTCGGCCACCTCTCCATTCAATAACTTCGTCTTTTGCACTGTAGCTTTGTTGGCCAGGGCTTTGAAATCAGTCATTTACTCCCATGTAAACTCCCTCTTCCAAAGCCCTGGCCGCCTCGCTACAGCACAAAATACTCGTTCTTGAAACCTTAACCGTCTTTTGCACCATACTTTCGTTGCAAAGCTTTGAAATCAGTCATTTACTCTCATGTAAACTCTCTCTTCCAAAGCCCTGGCCGCCTCGCTACAGCACAAAACACTCGTTCTTGAACTTCGATAGCTTCATTCAAGAACTGTAATATAAAAACGAGGCGAGAGTATATCACCAAGGGTTTATGAATTTAAAGAAAAATTTACAGAAATAATGAAGTTCGTGGTGATTATTCTAGAGGCTTAGGTTAAGCCTCTAGATCGTCTTGGAAAATGATAGATTATGAACAAATATTAGACATGTATAACTGATGTTACTTCTCAGCATCTGGATCAGCAGCTTCCGCAGGTTGGCTGGCGCTGCCGCCTTCTTTTTCCTGCTGAATGCGCATGTATATTTCTTCACGATGGACTGAGACTTCTTTAGGTGCATTAACGCCAATCCGAACTTGATTGCCTTTAACCCCTAGAACTGTCACTGTTACATCATCTCCGATGATGAGGGTTTCCCCAACACGCCGTGTCAAAATAAGCATTCTTAAACCTCCTTTTGCTCCTTTGCACCTTACTGGTACATGGCACTGTTTTTTTATATATAACGTACTGTGTAAAAAATAACCTTATGCGAAGTATAGTGGTATTTTATTAACGGAAGATTAAGAATAGACAATTTTATGCATTTTTTTAAAAATATTACTATATTCTAACCTAATCCTTGCTTGGTTGTAGCAAATTTCCTTATTTATCAACCACTATTGGATCAAATTCCTCTAATGGCTCCGCATCTAAACCAAAGCCTGAATGTAAGGCGCGTACGCCTAACTCCAGGTATTTTTCTTCTATGACCACTGAAACCTTAATTTCTGAGGTTGCAATGAGTTGGATATTGATCCCTTCGCTACCGAGGATCGTAAACATGGTGCTCGCAATCCCCGAATGGGAGCGCATGCCCACACCGACCAGTGATATTTTTGCTATTTTTGTATCACCTTGAACTTTCTCAGCCCCTAAATCTTCTGCAATTTTATTCAACATGTCAAAGGCTTTCGTGTAATCATCTCTATGTACAGTAAAGGTAAAGTCAGTTTTACCCTCTTCTGAGGTATTCTGGATAATAATATCAATATCGATATTGGCTGCGCCAATAGGGCCAATTATCTTTGAGGCTATTCCGGGGGTATCAGGCACGCCCATAATGGTTAGCTTCGCTTCACTCTTATTAAACGCAATACCAGAAACAACAGGCTGTTCCATATTCTTTTCCTCAAACGTAATTAAAGTACCAGGGCCAGGCTCAAAGGTAGACAATACCCGTAAAGGGACTTTATATTTGCCCACAAGCTCCACCGCGCGCTTCTGAATGACTTTTGTCCCCAAACTAGCCATTTCTAGCATTTCTTCAAAAGTCACCTGGTCTAAGCGCCGAGCTTCAGAAACAACCCTGGGATCTGCGGTATAGACCCCATCCACATCGGTATAGATTTGGCATTCTTCAGCCTCTAAGGCAGCCGCAAGCGCAACCCCTGTGGTATCTGAACCACCACGACCTAGTGTAGTAATATTTCCTTTAGAATCAATACCTTGAAACCCAGCCACTACGACAATTCTACCGACAGATAAGTCCGCTTTGATCGATTCATTATCGATATCAAGAATGCGCGCTTTACAATAGGCACTATCCGTGGCGATACCCGCTTGGCGACCCGTATAGGAGCGCGCAGGATAGCCTCTGTGGACCAAATACATAGTTAATAAGGCCATAGACACCTGTTCACCCGTAGACACCAGTACAGAGAATTCTCGGTCGTCGGGCATGGGTACTAATTCATGAGCTAAATCGATTAAACGGTTGGTTTCACCACTCATGGCAGATACTACCGCCACCACATCATGACCCGCTTCTTTGGTTTGGATCAGCAATTCAGCTACATGGCGTATTCGCTCAACTGTGCCTACAGAGGTACCGCCAAATTTTTGTACATAAATACCCATTTACTGATTACTCATTTATTTGCTGCTCTACCCAAGTGTATACGCTATTTAGCGCAGTATCGAGGTATTCCGGCTGCGTTCCGCCCGCTTGGGCCATATCAGGACGACCTCCGCCTTTACCACCCACTTGTTGGGCCACATGATTGACTAACTTGCCCGCTTGAATTGTGTCTGTCATTGCCTTAGATACACCGGCAACAAGCTGTACCTTATCATCGCTCACAGTCGCCAGGACAATGGCGGCAGGTTCTAATTTTGCTTTTAACTGATCTAAGGTGCTGCGCAGAGTATTCATATCCACACCCGGGATATGGGTTGCCAGTACATTTAAATTGCCATACTGTTTTGCCTCTGCACTTAAATCCTTACCACTCGAGGTCGCCAATTTTTGTCGCGCTTGCTGCAGTTCTTTTTCTAATTTACGATTTTTTTCTACTAGTTGGGACAGCTTAGTCTGCATGGTAGTGCGTGAAGCCTTTAATAGTGAGGCAGTATCTTCCAATATATTTTCATTGTGGATGCCCCATTGAATCGCCGCAGCACCGGTCAATGCTTCAATGCGTCGAACACCGGCAGCAATGCCTGTCTCCGAAACAATTTTAAAATACCCAATATCACCGGTACGCTTCACATGAGTACCACCGCATAACTCAATAGAGAAATCGCCCATTTGCAACACTCTCACTTCATCGCCATACTTCTCACCAAATAATGCCATAGCGCCCTTAGCAATCGCATCTTCTGGTGCCATATGCTGCACATCGACTAAATGATTACTACGAATTTGTGCATTGACTAATGTTTCTACCGCTTGTAATTGTGCTGTAGTAACCGCTTCGCCATGAGAAAAGTCAAAACGTAAACGCTCGGCGTCAACTAAGGATCCTTTTTGCGTCACATGTTCACCTAATAATTCACGTAAGGCCGCATGTAATAAGTGTGTTGCTGAATGATTTAAGGCAGTGGCCTGGCGTAAGGATAAATCTACGTGTGCATGCACGCTATCACCAATTTTTAATTGGCCTTGAGTCAGTTTACCCATATGGCCATTGGCTTTACCTTGGCGCTGGGTATCATTCACTTCAAACACACCATCCTGCCAAATCAATTGCCCTTGGTCACCTACTTGACCACCGCTTTCAGCATAAAATGGCGTTTGATTTAATACTACGATACCACTCTCACCCTCCGCTAAAGCTTCCACTTGTTGGCCGTCACGCAATAAGACAATGACTTTTGCTTCATGTTGTAAATGCTCATAACCCGTAAACTCGGTATCATGATCCAGTTGTACGGCAGCAGAATAATCCGCAGCAAAACGGCTAGCTTGTTTTGATTGACTACGCTGTTTCTCCATTTCACTCTGAAAACCTTCTAGATCTAAGGTTAACTGACGCTCGCGGGCAATATCGCCAGTTAAATCGGGTGGAAAGCCATAGGTATCATAGAGACGAAATATGGTTGCACCAGGGATCACATTATCTGTTAACTTGGCAATATCCTGTTCCAGAATTTTTAAGCCTTGACTTAGAGTTGTAGCAAATTGCTCTTCCTCTTGGCGAATAATATGCTCGATATGCTGTTGTCCAGAGACTAATTCTGGATATGCTTGGCCCATCTTCTCAATCAATGCCGCCACGAGTTTATAGAAAAAACTATCCTCAAGCCCCAGCTTATGGCCATGACGCACCGCACGACGAATAATCCGGCGCAATACATAACCGCGCCCTTCATTGCTTGGCACAATGCCATCAGCGATAAGAAAAGCCGTGGAACGAATATGATCGGCAATCACGCGCATTGAAGTATGGGTGGTATCATTGTTGCCGGTTAGCTTGGCAATTTTTTGTAAAATAGGCGTGAATAAATCTGTATCGTAATTATTGTGTACCCCTTGTAAAACCGCAGATAAGCGCTCTAAGCCCATACCCGTATCCACAGAAGGTTTAGGTAGTGGTGTCATTTCTCCACTGGCAGCACGGTCATATTGCATGAAGACTAAATTCCAAATTTCAATATAACGGTCACCATCTTGTTCTGGGGATCCGGGTGGACCACCTGGAATATCTGCACCATGATCATAAAAAATCTCTGAACAAGGGCCGCAAGGACCGGTATCACCCATAGACCAAAAATTATCTTCAGCACCGCAGCGTGAGAAGCGTTCACTACTGACACCCATTTCTTTTAACCAAATATCAGCAGCTTCATCATCATCTTCATACACAGTGACCCACAGTTTTTCTTCAGGCAAGCCTAGCTGCTGGGTTAAAAAATCCCAGGCATAACGGATCGCTTCACGCTTAAAATAATCACCAAAACTAAAATTACCCAGCATTTCAAAGAAAGTATGATGACGCGCGGTATAACCCACTTGATCTAAGTCATTGTGTTTACCACCTGCACGCACGCAGCGTTGTGAACTCGTCGCACGGCTATAAGGTCGTTTATCAACACCAAGGAAAACATCTTTAAAGGGCACCATGCCGGCATTAACGAAAAGTAAGGTAGGATCATTAATAGGGATCAGCGATGCTGAAGGCACTGTTTCATGACCATGCTCAGCAAAATAAGCTAAAAATTTTTCACGTATTTCATTACTCGTTATCATAATTCACTTCTCATCAACGCTTCAATTTCATCTATGGCAAAGCCACGATAGTGTAAAAACTTCACTTGCTTAGATTTCTCTAATAAATCCCCAGGCTTAATGCCAAAACGTTTACGCCAAACATCGATTAATACTTCAGACCAATGCACATCCTCTTGCGACAAAGCCTTGGCAATGAGGTCATCGGCAACATATTTTTGCTGTAATTCATTTTGGATCCGCTGCGGACCATAACCTCGGCTAGCACGGCTACGGACATAAGCATCGGCATATCGTTCATCGGAAAGCAGGTTTTCCTCGCACAGCGCATTAATAACATCATCTATTAAGGCTGTCTGGCCAAATTTCTGTTGCAGTTTTTGCATTAACTCATAGCGGGAATGCTCACGGCGAGCGAGTCGTTTAATACCCGCTTGCCGTATCTCATTAATACCGCTCACGGTTATTCGACGTCTGCCTCTTCAGCCACTGCAGCCGTATTACGCTCTGGCATAATTTTTTCACGAATTTGTGCTTCGATTTCAGCAGAAATCTCAGGATTATCCTTTAAGAATTGGCGCACATTATCTTTACCTTGACCAATACGATCACCATTGTAACTATACCAGGCACCAGCTTTATCAACGATGTCAAACTTCACACCCATATCGATAATTTCACCCTGCAGGGAAATACCTTCACCATATAAGATATCGAATTCAGCTTGTCTGAATGGTGGTGCCACTTTATTTTTCACCACTTTAACTCGTGTTTGGTTACCTACCACTTCATCGCCCTTCTTAATTGCGCCAATGCGACGAATATCCAAGCGTACTGATGCGTAGAATTTCAGCGCATTACCACCAGTTGTGGTTTCAGGGCTACCAAACATAACACCAATCTTCATGCGGATTTGGTTAATGAAAATGACGATAGTATTGGTACGTTTGATATTTGCCGTTAATTTACGTAGGGCTTGTGACATTAGCCGTGCTTGTAAACCCATATGGGAATCACCCATATCACCTTCAATTTCTGCTTTAGGGGTTAACGCGGCAACAGAGTCGATGACGACCATATCAATAGCGCCTGAGCGGACTAACATATCAGCAATTTCTAGGGCTTGTTCGCCTGTATCCGGCTGTGATACTAATAACTCATCTACATTGACGCCAAGCTTTTCTGCATAACCAGGATCCAAAGCATGCTCAGCATCAACAAAGGCTGCGGTACCGCCTTCTTTTTGACATTCCGCAATGGCTTGTAAGGTTAAGGTAGTTTTACCAGAGGATTCTGGTCCATAAATTTCAACAATACGGCCCTTAGGATAGCCGCCGCCCATGGCTTGGTCGATGCCTAAAGATCCTGATGAAATCACTTCAATTTCACCCAAACCACCCGCATCACCCATGCGCATTACTGAACCTTTACCAAATTGGCGTTCAATTTGTCCTAATGCTGCGGTAAGTGCTTTTTGTTTATCCTCTGTTGCCATAATCTCTGTTCCTTTCATTAATTGTTTAATCATTCAACAAAACCCAGAGTTGACGCCACAGGAAACGTTCAATAAACACACCTGCGAAGTATCTCTGCTCAATAACCTCAGGGGCTCCCTCGGCTATTACTTATTACAATAAAACACGGAGTCTAACAAAATAATCCAAGGCTTTCTGGATTATGATTTTATTCCTAAAGGCATTATTTCATAGAAGAATCGGGGGTGCAATGATCATATAGGTTTGATTTGCTATCACACCATCATGCTCTAGTCGCACCATAATTTGAACGCATTGGACTACTGCTAGGAGTCTCGGCAGCTTGGGCTTGAACATGCTCAACTTCTTCGTCTGTACAATCACCATTGAAGCATGCTGTCACTAAGATACTGCTATAGTGTAGAAGTTGTTTGATAGTTGCACCCCAACCTGCCGATGCAGCAGGCGCACGTTTAACTTCAACGTTGGTGTTCTTTTGAAAAAACGTTAGCATCTCAACAGGACAATGGGAAAAATCACCTTCATTGGCATTATCTGGTTCATGGGTAAACATGATACCCTTCTCTTTAGCAAGGCCACAGACTCTTTTTACATCCGTTTCCATAGCCTTAGCCACGGCAGGAATAAAAGTACGAAAGAATGTTAATGTATCTGGCAATTGCTCAGCACGTAGTAAAAAATCTTTTTGGAAGCCATGCCAAATGCCATAAAGCTGCTTTAAGGAAGGTTTAATTGCTTTTTGTTTCTCCTCCAAAGTGTCGGGTACATTACCAAATTGTGCTTGGGTCACGAGAAACAAATGCTGGTTAAAGGAGAGCAAGATAGTGCGTAAATCAAAGGTAAGCTCAGTAATCAACCACGGCAGTGGAATAGCTTGCCCTTCCAGCCTCATTTGCTTAATACGCGCACGGAACTTTTCTAAAGACTTATGCAATACAGCTTCATACTCACTACGGCCTGTATCAGCTCGCTTCAAGGTGGAATGTGAGCCTGACCCCAGTAAACCACTACGTTGGTTACCATGTTTAGCAAATAATACCCAATCAGGTAAGCATGAATTAACTAATGTACTTCTAGCACCTGCAATCTTATTATTCTCAATTAATCTATCGGTCGTGGTACGTGGCTTGATTGCTCGGATATTATCTTGCCCATTGACAGTCATTGCTGGATTTAAAATTTGCTGGTAAGAACTTGGAGGTTGGCCTAACACTGCGCCACCACTCAGTGCATCTGCTGTTTGTTGACCTTGTTTCTTTAATTTTTCTTGCTCACACAAAACGGAAGGTAAGAACTCTGCACAAATCACTCGTAGGTTTTGCTGTTCAGCCTGGGCCTTCAATGCATCCAGCTTTGCATAGGTCGCAAACTGTTCGCGCACTTTCGCTCCAAGCTCATACGCATCTAGCGTCTTTTTAGTAGGCTGTGTAGCCTCAGATCCAATACTCTGGATACTGCTTGTCTTTATCTCATCGCCCATTGGGCACAACTCACTTATTATTGTTCTTTTATGACTCTATTGACATATCTGTTCAATTATTTAGTAGCTTTTGCATGATTGTTTGTAATGCAAAGGCGACTGCTTTAGCCCTCACTTCAGTGCGATCGCCAGCGAATTGCTGAGAAATAGTATCGGTTGGAAAGACACTACTGGCAAAACCAAACCACACCAAGCCTACAGGCTTATGCAACGAACCACCGCTCGGTCCCGCGATGCCGCTGATGGAAATACTAACATTTGCTTGACTATGGCGCAACACGCCCTCCGCCATTTCCCTTACAATTTCGGCACTTACAGCGCCAAATTCATCTAAGCTCTCACTATTCACACCCAGCATTTCTTGCTTAGCCGCATTGCTATAAGTGACAAAACCTCGATCAAACCATTGCGAGCTACCTGAGATATCAGTAATGCTTTGCGCCAGCCAGCCTCCTGTGCAAGATTCCGCCACAGCGATTTTTAATGCTTTTTCTTGTAAAAGCGTACCCAATTGTAGGCTAAGTGCGGTAAGATCCACGGCAAGCAATCTCCAAGTTAATGAAGGATAACTATAACGCCATGAGTGCCGTAAAAGCAAAGCAGCATACGCCAATGATGCAGCAATATTTGAACATTAAGGCTGAATTTCCCGATACCTTATTGTTCTATCGCATGGGTGATTTTTATGAATTATTTTACGATGATGCAAAACGCGCCGCCGACCTGTTAGGGATCACTCTCACTCAACGCGGCCATTCCGGTGGTAACCCTATCGCCATGGCAGGTGTGCCCTTCCATGCTGTAGAAGGTTATTTAGCCAAATTAGTTAAACTAAGAGAATCTGTGGCCATCTGCGAACAAATTGGCGACCCAGCCACCAGTAAAGGCCCCGTAGAAAGACAAGTCACCCGCATTATTACCCCCGGCACGGTCACCGATGAAGCTTTACTCGATGAGCGCCAAGAAAATTTATTGCTCGCCATAAGCCAACAGGAACAACACTTCGGCCTAGCCAGTTTAGACATGAGTGCCGGGCGATTTATTTTATCCCAAGTTGATTCCTTTAGCGCACTACAAGCAGAATTACAGCGACTACACCCAGCAGAAATTCTCATAAGTGAAGAGACCCCCATTGCGCAACAGCTCCAACAAGACTATAGCGGCATCACCCAGCGTGCACCTTGGCATTTTGATTTTCAAAGTGCACAAACCGAGCTTGCAAGACAAATGCAAACTCAAGATTTAACGCCCTTCGGTTGCCAACATTTACCCTTAGCCATCCAAGCTGCTGGTTGTCTTCTGCAATATGCCAAAGAAACTCAGCGCAGTGCCCTGCCGCATATCCAAGCTATTCAAGTAGAACATCATGATGATACCATTCAATTAGACAGCGCCACACGACGCAATTTAGAAATCCACCGCAATTTACAAGGCGGCAGTGAACATACACTATTTGCTATTTATGATGAATGTGCCACTGCCATGGGCAGTCGTCTTTTAGGGCGCTGGTTACAACGGCCTATCCGTAATCACAATCAACTACAACAACGTCAACAAACCATAGCTGAATTCATCCCCTTACAAGAGGAACAAAGCTTAAAAAACATTCTTAAGGGCATTGGCGACATCGAACGTATACTCGCACGTGTAGCTTTAAAATCAGCACGCCCACGTGACTTAATTAAATTACGCGAAGCCTTTAGCCGACTCCCAGAACTCAACACACTGTTAAATAAAACCCAATCGGACTATCTGCAAGAATTACAACAGCATTGCCATGAATTCCCCCAGCTACTCGATACTTTACAACGCGCCATTATTGAAAATCCACCGGTGGTAATCCGCGACGGTGGCGTGATTGCCGATGGCTTTGACGATGAGCTAGATGAATTACGCAAAATCAGCGAAGATGCCGGAGAGTTTCTAATCGCTCTAGAAAATCGTGAAAAAGAACGCACTAAAATCAGCACACTTAAGGTGGGTTATAATCGCGTACATGGCTACTACATCGAAATCAGTCGCGGCCAGTCCGACCAAGCACCTGCAGACTATATCCGGCGTCAAACATTAAAAAATGCCGAGCGCTTTATTACCCCAGAATTAAAAGCCTTTGAAGATAAAGCCCTCAGCAGTCGCAGTCATGCCCTCGCCCGTGAAAAACAACTCTATGAACAATTACTAGAACAGCTACTTGCTCAGCTCACCCCATTACAACAAATGGCCGCAGTGATTGCGGAAATTGATGTCTTAGCTAATTTAGCAGAACGCGCCCTAACATTAAATTTAGTCGCCCCTCAATTTAGCATGGAGCCAGGTATACAGATCAGTGCAGGACGCCATCCCGTGGTTGAAGCTTGTTTAACAGAACCCTTTATTGCCAATGATATTCATATGGATCCACAGCGAAAACTATTGATGGTTACTGGACCTAATATGGGCGGTAAATCCACCTACATGCGGCAAACAGCACTTATCGTTTTATTGGCACATATTGGTAGCTATGTACCTGCTGAAGCAGCACGGATTGGCCCTATCGATAGGATCTTTACTCGCATCGGTGCTGCAGATGATTTGGCCAGCGGTCGTTCAACCTTCATGGTCGAAATGACAGAAACTGCCACTATCTTACATAATGCCACAGAACACAGTTTAGTCTTACTTGATGAAATCGGTCGCGGTACCAGTACATTCGACGGTTTAGCACTCGCTTGGGCATGCGCCGAATACTTACATGACCAATTACAAGCCTTTGTTTTATTTGCTACCCATTATTTTGAGTTAACCCAATTAGCAGATAAACTACCACGCAGTCATAACATCCATATGGATGCCAGTGAACACGGTGATCATATTGTCTTTCGTCATAGTGTTAATGACGGCCCTGCTAACCAAAGCTACGGGATCCAAGTAGCAAAGCTTGCTGGCTTGCCTCATACAGTGATTAACCAAGCCAAGATAAAATTAAGCCAATTAGAGCAGCAACAAGAAAAACCGACCTTAACAAAGCCAGCCTCAACAAAGTCAACAGTTGCCAGTACAAAACCACACCCATTAGTACAAAAAATACAAAATATGGACATTGATGACTTATCTCCCAAACAAGCTC
>CBDDKW010000017.1:0-118287 GCA_965230425.1 Gammaproteobacteria bacterium
ACACCAATATAATCTAAGTGTTGCATGATGGCTTGGGCATAGGCTTCAGCTTGTGCTGTAATTCATGGTCCTGATAGGGGGCATTAGATATACGTAAAATGCCATCCTTATGATAATTTTCTGTCAGTGGGTAATAACGAATTTCACCGGCTTGATTACGTACTGCAAGCAAAGAAACTTCAATAGAAAACTCTACGAAACTTTCTAAAATAAGCGGTTTATCTGCATTTGCTTGCCAGGCCGGAGCAATATCTGCTGGCGTATAAATGCGGGTTTGGCCTTTGCCGTCATAGCCCATGCGGCGAGTTTTGAGGATGCTGGTAAACCAAATTCATTAGCCGCTGATTCTAAATCTGCGAGGGAAGTAATATCTGCATAAGCAGGCGTTGGGATGTTTAATTGAGTAAATAATTGTTTTTTCTAATAAGCGATCTTGTGCAGTTTGTAAGGCTTTTAATGCTGGGCGGGCATGACAGACTTGGTTAAAATACTCGGCAGTTTCTACCGGGATATTTTCGGTTTCATAAGTGGCCACAGTAACGCCTTGGGAAAACTTTGCTAATAATGCCTGATCATTAAAATCACCTACCAGCATGTCAGTCACGTAATGGGCACCTGCCTGTGGGTTAGGATCGATACAAATCGTTGGGATCCCTAAGTAATGTGCCGCAATACTCAACATACGGGCCAGTTGGCCGCCGCCTTAAAATACCTACTTTCATATTTATTCCTCAGGGTTGGGGATTAGTCAAGACAGTATCCGTCTGTTTTTTGACGGAATGCTTCTAGTTGAACCTGGACTTGTGAGTCAGTAATGGCAAGTATGGATGCCGCCAATAGTGCTGCATTCTTTGCCCCTGGCCGTACCAATTGCCAGGGTGCCTACGGGAATGCCTGCCGGCATTTGCACGATGGATAGTAACGAATCCATACCATTCAAGGCTTTAGATTGCACTGGCACACCCAATACAGGTAAAGAAGTCTTTGCTGCTACCATACCGGGCAAATGGGCTGCACCACCAGCGCCGGCAATGATAACATCTAAGCCTCGATCTCTTGCTGTTTCAGCATAAGTATATAATTTATCCGGAGTTCTATGGGCAGAGACAACTTCTGTTTCATAGCTGATTTGTAGGCTCGTGAGTAATTCGCAGGCGTGCTTCATAGTGTCCCAATCACTCTTGGAGCCCATGATAATGCCGATTTTAGCAGGACTATCTTGCATAATTATTTCTCATTAATGGTTGTTAGTATCACTGTCATGCTTCGCTCTCGTTAGTCGCACAGACAGATGGATTTTGAATATGGGGTATTGTACAAGATAATGTCTATGGCAACAATAGTATAGTAGTGGGGTTAGCTATGTGTTGGGCCAGTAATACGAGCTGTACTGATGCCTGTAGACTGGGTAGTATGGTCAGGCCTTGTTCTGAACTGCCGCATTTCCATGGTTACATGGTCTGCGGTAGTTGGAGCATGAGGGGAATAAATTGGCTGGCGTTGTATAGGTGTGCCAGTCTCCATGTATTGATGTAAGTCAGCAAGAAATTGGCTTAATTCTAATTGAGTGTTGCTGTCTAAAAAAGTAAGTCGTCGTCTATTAAAAAGCGTACCTAAATAGGATTCTTTTGGTGACATGGCTTTGAGGATTAATTGTCTAGCCTCTGCTAAGCTCATGTTTTCATTTTTACAGTTAACATAAATATACTTGATGAGTACCTTTTCTAATTCTTTTCTTTCCTCTCTTAAGGCCTCATACATAAGTGGTGTTGCAGCAGAAATATCAACTCTACTAAGTAGCAATAAACAAAAACAAACTTGTGAGCGTACATCCTTACGTTGCTGATGGAAAAAATAATCTAATAATCGCCAACTTATATTATCCTCGCAGCATGCGCGTACATTAACATTAGCATTTAAATCCTTAAGTAAAAAACGAAATAGGCTGATGTGGGGCTCTCCTGGGGAGAATGCGGCATAGATGAGTGGTTTGAACTGCCTTTCACTATGTGGGATAGGAATAAAGAAATTGACAATATTCGGGTATATGCTAGCTAAGAATTGCAGTCTGTTTTTTGTTTTGGCACAAAAATTCACTTTGGCGGCATATAGCGCTTCACCGAAGGCTTTATAGATTGGGGTAGGGGTTGGCGTAGTTTTTAAATGTCGGAGCGAGTTCACACAATACTTCGCTATGATTATATTTTTCTGTTTATTTTCGGTTGGATTAGCGCTGCTTTGCTTCAGTATATGCGTTAATACACTCAAAAGCATTTGGCCAAATGCCTCAGTATATTTATCTGGGATTAGTAAGAAAATTTCTGGTCCCGCAATATGCATAAAGTAGCAGATGATGACTAATATCATAGAAATATAGGGTGTATAGGTTCGTTTGGCAGTTTTTTGTTCTGGTTTTGTGTAATAGTCCAGTGTGCTGATTAAACTTTCGATGATATTAGCTTGGCTGTTTTTGATTTCCTCTGCACTAGGATAAAAAGTGGTTTTAGTGTCGAGTAAATGTTTGACAGTCTTTACGTGATTTTCAGTGAGTGCAACAGTGACGCATTCTAGCCATGTGAAGGTGTAATACATTTGATTTTCTGATAAATTCTGTTTCTCGTAGTATTGTTTGAGTTCAGTCAATTTTGCAATAAGTACTTCGGTTTGGCCATCTTCAGCGGCTTGATAGGCTGTAGCTTTTAGGTCTGAAATTTTATCTGGGCGTGCTTGTATTGTGGTACTTTCAAGGCCATCCATGAGTGTTGCTTCCAGTTTTTTTTATTTTAGAGTTAGTCAAATCATTGGGAGATCCCTCACTTTGTTCGGGATGACAGCAATTGTTGGAGAAAAGCATCAGTTGCTGATATTCCTCTTTTCTACAACATCGTTGATGATACAATGATCTTACTTCTTCTTTATTAAATGCTATAGTTATTCTCACAGATTGCAAGATGTGAGAAGCAAATTATGGATTGTTGTGATATAGAATCAAGCGATGAAGCCATAGAAGCCCAACGCTACCGCCAATTAATGTATAAATTTTTTGCAGCTGCGGTATTTGGCTTTGGTTTATTACTATTAAGCTTGGCTCATCTACTACCGAATATTCAGCCAGGCATCTCTCAAGGATTTTGGGTGGGAACGGCTATTGTGGTGTTAGGGATCATGGTATATGCGGGCGGGCATTTCTATCAGGGTGCTTGGACTGCGTTGAAAGATCGTAGGACCAATATGGATACACTAGTTGCTATTGGTACTGGAGCTGCCTGGCTTTATTCATTTTTTATGATTGTCTTTCCTGGATTCTTCCCCAGTCTCGCACGGCATGCTTATTTTGATACGGCATTAATCATCATAGCCCTTATTAATTTAGGTGCAGCACTAGAAACCAAAGCCCGCGGAAAAACCTCAGAAGCCATTAAGCATTTGATTGGGTTAACACCGAAAACCGCACGCGTGGTTACAGAGGCAGGCGAGCAGGATATTTTGCTGAGTGATGTAAAGGTGGGAGATATGATCCGTGTGCGCCCTGGAGAGAAAATACCTGTTGATGGTTTAATTATTGAAGGGCATTCACATGTGGATGAATCAATGTTAACGGGTGAGCCAGTTGCCATCAAGAAAACAGCAGGTGCTGAAATAACCGGTGGCACGATGAATAAAGAGGGGACTTTCTTATATCAAGCGACTCGAGTAGGCGAAGCCACTGTGCTTGCACAAATTATCTCGATGGTAAAACAAGCACAACAATCTAAACCAGCCATTGCGCGCTTAGCTGATAAAATTTCTGCGGTTTTTGTTCCTTGTGTTTTAATCTGTGCTGTTTTAACGGCAGTCATTTGGTTTGAATTTGGTCCTGAACCAGTACTAGCGCATATAGTGATTACCACTATGGCAGTATTGCTAATAGCTTGTCCCTGTGCCTTAGGTTTAGCAACACCTATATCAGTGATGGTAGGTATCGGCAAAGCAGCAGAGCAGGGTATCTTGATTCGTAATGGTGAAGCATTGCAGAAAGCAGGCAAATTACATACGGTTGTTTTAGATAAAACCGGTACTATTACTGCAGGCAGACCTAGTGTTACCGATATCTGGATACAAGAATCTTGGCAAGAAGCGCAGGTATTAGCTTATGCTGCTAGCTTAGAGCAAGGATCTGAACATCCCTTGGCAACAGCCATCATTGAGTCAGCAAATAAAAAATCTATCGCCTTGTCAACTGCCAAAGATTTTGTTGCTGTCAGTGGTTATGGGGTAAAAGGTATAATAGATAATAAACAACTGCTGCTAGGCAATGTGAAATTCATGCAGCAACAGGGTATCGATGTAGAGAGCACTATTTATAATAACTTTGCCCAGCAAGCTAAAACGCCCGTATGCTTGGCTATTGGTGGCCAACTAGCAGGTATTATTGCCATTGCAGATCCACTTAAAGAGGATTCAAAACAAGCGATTACTGCCTTACAAAAACTTGATTTGCGCGTCGTCATGTTAACAGGTGACCATGCGCAGACAGCGCAAGCTATTGCTAATGAAGTAGGGATTGCGTCAACAGATGTCATTGCCGAGGTTCTGCCACATGATAAGGATAAAGTAATCAGCCAATTACAAGCGCAAGGAGCTGTGACGGCAATGGTAGGTGATGGGATTAATGATGCACCTGCATTAGCTCGCGCGGATGTGGGGTTTGCTATTGGCACGGGTACTGATATTGCTATTGAAAGTGCGGATATCACCTTAATGCGAGGATCCTTGCTAGGCATAGTCAATGCAATTTATATTTCAAAACTTACCATGCGTAATATCAAACAAAACCTGTTTGGTGCCTTTGCTTATAATACTCTGGGGATCCCCATCGCTGCCGGAGTCTTATATCCCTTTTTAGGGATTTTGCTTAACCCTATTATTGCTGCGGCAGCTATGGCTGCCTCTTCATTAACAGTGGTCTTGAATGCTTTGCGGCTGCGGTTGCTTAAGGTAAAGCGCTAGTCTTTTGTCTGCTATTGATTTTTAAGCAGTGCTACTTTCAATCCTTGTAAAACCAAGTCAGGTATGATGGCACTGAATAAATCTTCAGCTTCAAATAATTGAGCAAAACCACCGGTGCCAATCGTCAGTATTGCTTGGTCTTTGAAAATATCTTTTTGCATTTGTTGGAGGATTTCTTTTAGTGCGCCTAAGTGGCCATAGTAAATGCCTACTTGCAGGTTTGTGGCGGTGGTGAGTGCCATAGCAGAGCTAGGTTTAATTATTCTTACCGAAGATAATTGTGCCGTATTTTGCGATAGTGATTGCATGGATAAACCCATACCTGGAATGATTGCACCGCCTAAGTATTCACCAGCAGCAGAGATAGCATCAAAGGTTGTTGCTGTACCGAAATCAACGACAATGATATTTTTATCGGGGAATTGTTTTGTGGCAGCGATGGCATTGGCGATACGATCAGTACCGACTTCTTGAGGGTTTTTAGCTTTAATTTGCAGGCCAGTTTTGACACCTGCTTGTAGCATAAAAGGGGTAATATCGAAATATTTAATAAAAACGGAACGAATTGAATAATCTAGCGCTGGTACCACTGAACAAGCAGCTACTTGTTCAATACGGCTAGGATCAATATTATTTTCCCGTAGGACAGTTTTAAAGAATATGCCCATTGAATCGGAAGTACATTGATCTTTGCTGGGATAGCGAAACTGCATTAATAAGTTATCATTTTCGAAAACACCACCGTAAATATGGGTGTTACCAATATCTAGACATAAGATCATAAAGCTTCCTCAATGGCTCGGTTATCAATCAAGCGTATATCACCAATCTTTACAGCGATGAATAGGCGATTAAATGCTTGTTTTACATAGTCAACTTGGATCCCAAGCTGGGCGATTTCCGTACGAATAATATCACAATCATTATGGCCATGAAAAATCTGTGCAAATTTTTGCGCCAAGACAAATTGCTCAGAATTCAAACGGCCATTGCGCGAGCTAAGCGGTAGTCCTGACTCATCTCGCACGGTCGCTACGCCGATAATTTCTGTCTCAAGAAAAAAGCTAGCCGCCATGTCTTTGATGAGTTGGTACTGTTGGAAGTCTTTTTCACCAAAGTAAGCTCTAGTAGGCTTAATGATTTGAAAAAATTTCATGACTACAGTTAAGACTCCTTCAAAGTGACCTGGTCGGCATTCACCTTCAAAGCCTTGGCTAAGGCTATTCTCGCGAATTTGATAACGGTAGTCGTCGGGATACATTGACTCATAATCGGGTAAAAACACATAATCACAATCGCAGGCATCAGCAGTGGCAATATCTTCAGTCACGGTCCTCGGGTAATTGTCAAAGTCTGCTTGATCATCAAATTGAGTTGGATTAACAAAGATACTTAAAATAACAATATCATTTTCCTTTCTTGCTCGATGCAGTGATGCCTGATGACCTGCATGTAGATTACCCATGGTGGCGACGTAGCCAATCGTTTTATTTTTAAAAGTGCCACTATGGCGTAACGTATGCCATTGCGCAGGTGTCTTGATAATTGTTGCCATAGTTATTCCTAAAAACAGTTTTCTTCAGCGGGGAAGATATGTTGTTGTACTTCCTGATGATAGGTATTGATAGCATCCTTAATTAAATTAAAGCCATCAAGATAGGTTTTTAGTAATCTCGGTTTGAAATCTGGCGTCATGCCAAGCAAATCTTGGAATACTAATACTTGACCATCGGTTTCGGGACCTGCGCCAATGCCGATTGTAGGAATACTGAGTAATCCAGTGATATTGGCAGCTAATGCGCGGGGAATACACTCTAAGACAACGGCAAAGCAACCTAAATTTTCTAGTAATTTAGCTTGATTAATAATATCTTTTTCTTGCTCAGGTAAGTGACCTTGGACTTTATTGCCACCTAATTGATGTACTGATTGCGGGGTTAAGCCAACATGCCCCATAACCGGCACACCAGATTTGACAATATGTTGGATAATATCTTCATTACCGTAGACACCTTCAAGTTTAATAGCATTAGCACCCGCCTGCATAAAGCATTCCACGGTCTCCATCGTGTGTTGTAAGCCTTTACGGTAAGAACAAAAGGGCATGTCGGCAATGATGAACTTATTTTTAGCGCCTTTAACTACGGCTTTAACGTGCGTTTCCATCATAGAGATTGTCGCTGGGATAGTGGTATCATGACCATGCATGACCATTGAGGCACTGTCACCCACAAGGATGGTGTCAATGTCTGAATTAGCGACGATAGTTGCTGAGGTGAAATCATAACAGGTAATCATACTGATTTTGGTTTTATTCTGTTTCATTAATTGGAAATCTAAAATATTCATGATAACTCCTTCTGTGAGTTAAAGGCATCGACAAAGGCTTGGTAGACTTGTTGGTAGGGGTCAGATGCAAGTGAATTTAAATTCTTTGCAATGGTTGTTTTATCATCACGAACTAAGGGGCCAGTCAATGCTGCTTGTGGCGACTGCATTAAATTTTTAGTTTGCTGTTGGAAGTAGGGCATCGCGGCAGTATGAGGAATATTATATTTTGATTCCAATTCATTGAATAACTTTTGCCATAAAATACAGCTAAAATTGCCACTCATCACGCATAAGGCATGGTAATGAGCTTTTGCTTCTTTAGGTATGCTATGACAAGGGTTATTTAAACCGGGCAAAATGTCTGCTAACTGTGCATTCACATCCACAATAAAATGAATAGATTCATAGGTGGCTAAATCATATAACTCATGAGAAAAAGTCATTAGCGGATGGGCACCAATGACATTATTGATAGCAAGAGCACCTGAGCAATGAATCAGGGTTTTATCATGGCCTTGTAAATGCTGTAGATAAAACTCTTCAATTGCACCATCGGCAATAAGCAGAAGAATATGTGTCGCATTATCAATTTTTGCAGGAAGGGTAGAGGTATTATCAGCATGGCGAGACCATTGTTGATAGGGTAATTGTAATAGATCAAAATAATGGCAAAAGTGCTTAGCTACACGGCCATTACCAATGATCAAATAGCGGGGTACCTGTCTCATGGATCAAGTCCTCATATTATTTGTCGAAAAGTTGTTAGTCACTGCCTACAGGGTCAGCGCTAGGTAAAGGATAGTGCTAAGGTGAGTTGAGGTCAAGAATTATCATTGAGTAATTATTTGGCAATATAAATTCACTACAGGGTATAGATGTAACTCTGTGATTGACCGCTTATAAAAAATATAACAAAGCGTTTGTTAGAATGTTATTTTTATGTATCATTGCATTTCAATTAAAGGTGCTTATCATTCTAGGTTATTGCTAAGCCGAGCATCTGTTATATCGAATGAATTAGAGGATTCGAATTATTATTCGATTTTATTATATCTTACAAATTGACAGTGGTATACTATGTATCCTAATATTAAGACTGAGAAAGTTAGAATTTTTAAAACTGCATCTTTTGCCCGGTGGGCAAGAAAGGAAAAATTAAGTGATGAGTTACTTAGGCAAACGATCATTGACTTGCAAAGTGGTTTAGTTGATGCTCACTTAGGAAGTGGGCTTATCAAAAAAAGGGTAGCCAAGAGAGGAACAGGAAAGCGCAGTGGTTATAGGGTGCTTTTAGCTTTTCATATTAAAGATAGAGCTATTTTTATATTTGGATTTTCAAAAAATGAACGTGAGAATCTTGATCTACAAGAGAAAGAAATATATAGGAAATTAGCTAAAAACTATCTCAGTATGCCATTGTCTGCTTTAGAGGAAATGTGTAAGAAAAACCTTCTATTAGAGGTAAAATACCATGAAAAATGACAAAACTAAAAAAAGGCTTTTATCAGAAGCTCATGAAATGGCAAAGGGTTTACATAGTGTTGGTGCCATAGATATTCCAACTATGCGAGAGTTTAATGCTCTATGCATTCCTAAAACACGTAATCTGTCAGCGGCAAAGATTAAAAAAATCCGTAGATGTGCAGGGGTAAGCCAAGCTGTATTTGCAAAAATTATTAATGTAAGCCTAGCTGCTATTAAACAATGGGAGCGTGGTGAGCGTAAGCCAAATGGTGCTGCGTTAAAACTTTTAAATCTTGTTGAAGAAAAAGGCATAGATGCCATTCTGTAGTAATACCACGAATACTGCCGCAGCTACTTACAGAGCCTGCCATTATATTATAGCAACATTAACTATATTTGTTATTTAACAACATAAAGTGTTTCATGACCACTAAAAGGCATAGTAATGACATTGCCGTCAACCGCAATATAACATTTATAGTTGTATGAATTGCCTATACGGATCTGATTATTATAAATCGCTCGACAAATGGCATAGGGTTTATTATCAGCAACACCTACAATCAGTTCTTTGCCTTTGCTATATTTGAAATCAGGACTGCCCGACCACAGAATTTTGCCTGGGCCTACCAGAATTGTATAGTCAGTAGGCTTGTAGTCACGATTCTGCAGTGCAATTGAACATTGTTTATCACGATATTCACCGGGGATATATACATCATTCATTTTCGAGCGACAGACAAAAATTGGTTCTCCTTGTCGATCATAACCCGTCACAATAGCATCAGCAAAGGTTGCTGCTGTAGGTTTGTGCCAGTTAACTTTATATTGACTCACATCAAGCGCCGTATAAGTTTTTTTAGTGACAGTGCTATCTACCTGAGCCACTTTAAAGACTGTCTCGGTTAACGGGTTATTTAATGTGATGGCTGTTAAAATCAAAACCCAAGCTAAATAGATATTACATGGTTCCATCGCAGATAACCATCTGCTGCTTTTGACTATCACTGCAGCAGAGTAGCAAGCGGTATAAAGCAATAATAAAGCATTAGTGATTAATAATGGAAAGGTGAGAGTGTTAATCAAATGTGTACTATTAGTCATACTGGCTAAGTTAGTGATGAGTAAATAGCTCGACATAATCGAGAGTAAAAACAATACGACAACAAATATATTTACTGTGATACGATAGAAAACAGATAGCTCAACACTATCTCTGCCATCTTGATACACTGCATTAGTGAAAATTACACCGACGTAGATGAAGAAAGGAATTAAAGTATAAGTAATCTTATTATCTTGAGTCAATGCTATGTTAAAACCGTGGAAGGTCCAGTAGCCTAGATAGCATATGCCGATGATGGTCATTAATGGGAGTAAGATTTTACAAAAACCTAAAAAGATAAAGCGTAGATAGGTAACGATCTTTACTGAGTCATAAGTAATATATAAGCCCATGACGAACATAATAGGTGTAATAAACCAGGCAAAAGCACTCGTAAAAAATATATCGCTAAAAAATTCGATGCCTATGCCAGAGAATAATCCAGCCCATAAGGCTAAAATGCCCCAAGCCAATAAGGTAAATATCTGTGCACTGAATAATAAACAAAAGTTATTCCAAACATTTTCAAAAAGTGCGGAATAGGGAACACGGACTGAATCATAGTGGTGATACACTTGTTGGAAGCAGTTCAACGCATAAATTGCTAGGACAATAAGCGTAGTAAATGCAACGGAAAATGGCCAGCCCACCATCAACGCCGATGCTAATGCCAGAATAAGTGAGGTGATAATAAGTCGTTCATTGTGCTTGCCATCAAAGGCAAAAATATAAAATAAACCTGAAAAGATAATCAAACTGCGCAGGAAAACTAACCAGGTTTCATCAAGCACGAAATAGTTAACTATATTCAGCAAAATAGCCATGGCAAGGCCAATGATTATGAACAACTTAAGTGGCTTTGCGGTTATATCTGCGTTTTGCATTGCTTATTGGTTCTTATGTAGTAAGTTAGTTTAAGTATAGGGCATGCTGTGCTTATGGGTACAATAATATTGACCATTGCGATTCGTGTAAGGCTCTCCAAAATATACCAAACCCGTGATTATTGTGATAATCACGGGTTGTCCCCGATGAACAGAGTCTCACGCGAAGTGCAAAAGATTAAAATTCAGCACTGCTAATGCTTGAGGCATCTACCCAAGGCATTTTAGTATTACACTCACCACGCGCAACATTTATAAGTGGATTAATTAAATTTGCAGTATATTTACACTCAGGATATGTACTGCAGCCAAAGAAATCACCGTATTTCCCTGTTTTTATTTTTAAATGACCTAGATTACATTCGGGACATATATTTTCATTAGGGTTTGTTTCAGGCATAACTAATTCTGTAATATCTATCTGTGTGATGTGAGTATATATGATTGTCTGTTTGTTTAAAGATTTTTCTGGTGATTAAAGTAGAATAAAATACGACGATATATTTTATTGTTTAAAATAATATGTACAATTGCATTTGTTCTGGTTATACTCTGTTTTCACATCATTAACAATATTGTGTGGCAAGTACCCCTGCAAAAAACTTGAATAGGTGTAGTCTTTAAACTACAATTAATATGTTAGAAATTAAACAAACTAGCGCCTTCATGAGATGGGAAAGTTCGCTTAAAGACAAGCGCGCGCGGGCTATTTTATAGCCGCACGTCTTTTTAGGCTTGCTAATGGACTTGAGGGTGATGTAGCCCCTGTGGGTAATGGATTGAGTGAATTAAGAATACATTACGGTCCAGGTTATCGAGTGTATTTCAAAAAATATGGTAACCAACTTGTAATTTTGCTCTGCGGCGGCAGTAAAAAAAGCCAAAGCAAAGATATTAAGTTGGCAAAGCAACTTGTTAATGAGTGGGAGCACTGACCATGAGTGATAAAAAGTTATATGATTATGATCCTGCATCTGCCTTGGATAGCCAGGAAGCAATTGAAGCATTCATGATTGATGCTTTTGAGACAGGTGATGTTTCCTATATTGCAAATGCGATAGGAGTCGTTGCACGGGCAAAAGGTATGACAAAACTTGCCCGTGAGTCCGGTTTGTCACGTGAACAACTGTATCGTTCTTTCAGTGAACAAGGTAATCCTACGTTAAAAACAACATTAATTGTTATGCATGCCCTAGGACTTGATATAACGGCTAAAAAGCTTGCTGCTTGAAGCTCATGGATTACTGTTCTATATCCTTATGCAACCATGTTTTAGACTTGCCGGTTTTAATATTTTCAAGCACTTGTAATGCAGAGTAGTAATCCTCAAGTTCTTCAACTTTTTCTTCTTTTTCATCTTTCTGTGTAAAAGTAAAGTTATTTATGTGCTAATCTGGCATGGAATTTAATATTGTAATCGTACAGATGTAGACCTATCCTATATATACAGAGGTAAGGAATTATGAATTATCTGGACTCTATTACCTAGCGATTCTAGCAATTATTATCTGGAGATAAATTAATGGCCCAATCATCCCTGTTTGAACCAGCCCAATTAGGACAATTATCCCTTAAAAACCGTATGGTCATGTCACCTATGACGCGATGTCGCGCAGATAAGCAAGGGGTTCCCTCTGAATTGGCAGTTGACTATTATCAACAACGTAGCGATGCTGGGTTAATCATTACAGAAGGTACTTCGCCCTCACCTAATGGTGATGGCTACACGCGAGTACCTGGGATTTATACGCCCGCACAAATTGATGCTTGGAAAAATATTGTAGATGCAGTACATGAATCTGCAGCCAAAATTTTTCTGCAAATAATGCACGTCGGTCGTGTTGCGCACCCTTTCAATAAACCCGAGGGAGCTGAAACTGTAGCGCCTTCAGCAATCCAAGTAGAAAACGATAAAATGTTTACTGATGAAGCTGGTTTACAAGCAATGGCTATACCTCGAGAATTAACGATAGATGATATTAACAAAACAATTGATGAGTATCGGCAGGCAGCAAAGAATGTATTTGCCGCTGGCTTTGACGGGATTGAGTTTCATGCAGCTAGTGGTTACTTACCCATGCAATTTTTATCAAGTAATAGCAACCAGCGTACAGATCAATATGGTGGCTCCGTTGAAAATAGAGTTCGATTTTGTCGTGAAACATTACAAGCGATATGTGAAGTTGCAGGTTCAGACAAAGTTGGATTACGTATCTGGCCAGGTTTAACCTTTAATGACATGTTTGATGAAGATCCTGTTGCTACACATATTGAACTGCTTAAAGTGGCTGATCAATTAGGTTTAGCTTATGTTCATAGCTCTCGTTCGCCTGATCCTGCGCTTGATGTATTTGCATTGGTGAGAAAGTATTTTAATGGTACCAGTATTTTGAATGCTGGCTTTGATTTTGCAAGCAGTGAAGCTGCATTAGCAGAGAACCAAGGCGATTTAATTGCCTTTGGGACATTGTATTTGGCTAATCCAGGCTTAGCTGAACGTTTTCAAGAAAAAGAAGCTGTATTTAATACACCTGATCCAGATACTTTTTATACACCAGGAGCAAAAGGCTATACAGATTATCAATAAAGGTATTGCCCATTAAGAGACGCTATGGGTATAGTCTCCCCTACCTGACTATAGTATGATAGTGCAATCAACAGTAACTCAGTATTCAAAATGAACAAAACAGGCATATTATTAATCAATCTGGGTACGCCAGATGATACGAGTATTAAGTCAATTCGGCGTTATTTACGTGAATTTTTGCTCGATCCACGTGTGTTAGATTTACCAACATTGCTGCGCTATTTATTAGTCTATGGGATTATTCTCCCCTTCCGCCCTGCCCGCACCGCTAAGGCCTATAAAAAGATTTGGCAGCCAGATGGCTCACCTTTACGCTTGCATACAGAAGCTTTAGAGACGGCATTAGCAAAGCAACTTGGCGATGACTATTGTGTTGTGGCTGCAATGCGCTACGGCAACCCTTCAATTGCATCTGCTCTAGCGAAATTATCAGGTTGTAAGAAAATAATCGTACTGCCTTTATTCCCGCAATACTCCTCAGCGGCTACAGGCTCTGCAATAGAACATTTTTTCGAGCAGATAAAAGCTAACTGGAATTTACCAGAGATACAAATTATCCATGAATTTTACCAAGCGCCCGTATTCATTAATGCCTATGCTGAAACTATTAAATCACATATGCCTGATACAGAAACTTACCTACTCTTTAGTTATCACAGTTTACCTGAGCGTCACTTAGATAAGAGTCACTGCCAAGCCAGCTGTAACCGTATGAGTGCTTGCCCAAGTATGAGCAGTAATAATGCTTTTTGTTATCGTGCCCAATGCTACCGCACCTCAGAATTGATTGCCCAGCAACTCGACTTATCTGCTGAGCGCTATAGCACATCCTTTCAATCGCGACTGGGACGTATCCCTTGGATCCAACCCTATACAGATAAACAATTAACGGCATTGCGTAAACAAGGCATTAAAAATATTGCAGTAGTTTGTCCTGCGTTCGTGGCTGATTGCTTAGAGACCCTAGAAGAAATAGGTATCCAAGCACAAGAACAATGGCATGAACTTGGTGGGGAGAAATTCACATTGCTGCCCTGTTTAAATACCGATGAATCATGGGTCAACGGGCTTGCGCACATGCTTAAGCAAAAAAATTAATGTTGATTTTCCCGCCATAGTACTATGCTATTCTTCGAGTTAATTAAGAAGAAGAGAGTTTACCTGCGTTTTTATAGCCTACCTTTTATAGAACATACGCACATCTGTTGCCGTGTTTGATGTCATCATTCGACAGTCATATGCATCAAGTATATAGCGTAGACTATTTTCCCTCAGTTCTAGCAAGGTGGTAGCCTGGGGATTGCTATAATCTTCGGCTAAGGTAAGAAATTCGGGCCACCAGTCTAATAAGGTTCCTAATGTCCCAGAATCACTAGCATTGTTACCATAAATATCTGACAATGCCGCACCTACTTCAATGGATTGTGGCGTATGGTCATTATTCAACTCTTCAACAACCAGGGTGGTCAATATAATATTTTGGTCTAAATTAGCAGGTGTAATGACTGCTGGTGGTTGAACTAAGTCGGGTGATGCTTGAAATGTCGGCGGTATGCGACTGACATAAGTTACTCGATATAATACACGCCATGCACCGTTATCTGAGAATTGAGCATCTCTTAGTGCTGCCGCATTAGGGCTTTGTGACTGTTGTAACCACACAGGGTCAATAAGTTCACGATTAAAAAAGTCGAAGTTAGCTTTGCTAGGTGGTAAATAAAATGAGACATAGCGATATGCATCCACTTTACCAGGCGCTGGTGATTGGGTATATGAGACTGAGTCATCTTGTACGATGGGTGCTGATAAAAAACCATCAGGCTCAACCGATGTCTCTAAACTAACCGCTACCGATTTTTCTTTTTCCCGTGTTCCGGTTACTGATACGGTTGTGCTTGCAGAAAAATCAAGTTCTGCATTAACCCCAATTAGCGCTTTGGCTAAGGCATCACTTTTAACACCACCGCCTACTTCTAGTTGACTCACACTGCCCCATGATTCTGAGTATGAGTCAGCAATACTGGTAGCATCAGAATGCAAACCACCATTTGCTGTCCAAACATTATTATTGACAATGCCACGCTTAGCATAGTTGTTTTTCCAATCATAAGAAGGATTATCAGGTAATATGCGACGGGTAAAGTTTGCTAAGCCACCTGTTGCAATTTTCACATGACTTTTTTGATCGAAATACGCACTGATTTCAGTTTGTTGTTGTTCTATGCGGCGCTTGAGATCATAGGCCTCCAGAGGACGGAAATAACTGACACCAGTGCCAGGGTCCTTCATGAGTCCGACTTGCCCATCAAGCGAACCATTCTTGATATAGGTTGGGTTGATAGGGAAGTTGATTAAATTTATATCCTCAGGAATATCTTGATTAGGAACGATACTCAGTTTAGCTAACTGACCAGTTGCTTTAATACGTGATGCGTACACATCAGCTACTTGTGATTTAACCAAAGCAACGCCTATATTATCAGGAATATAACGGCGCCCTACTTCTGGATTTAATATTTGATCGGCAGGCTCCCAAGCACCACCCGGCGCCAAGCTTGTTGCTTGTGTTTTCGTAGTATTGAAACTTTGCTTAACTTCTTTACTAAAACTCAATGAGCTGTTAAGTGACACAGATATATTAGCCACAGTCTTGACTTCGACAGGCTCTACTTCAACTTCAGCACCAATACCCGCAGACTGCGAGCCTTTAGCTCCACCGGCAATGCCCCCTTCAGCTGATAGTGATAGTTGCGGCGTCAATTCTCGGCCACCACTTAAAGCATAACTTGTATCCTGTTCAACTGTTAATACTGCTGAAGTAGCTGCATCATAGCCATTAGAATCAGTGATGTCATCGACCCAAGCTGCGCCCGTTTGATTTTCACTAGGGATTGGAGGTGCACCTTCGATATAACCCAAAATTTTCGGTTTTGTTTGAATTTGACCGATAAATACGGTATCAAGGTCACCGACTTTATAACCTGGTTGTAACAGTAAACTAGCCTCTTGAGGAGCCATATAGCAACGCTTCATGACACTGAAGGTTTCACCATAAGCATCAGTTTGAACGTCAGCATATTCAACAACGGCAGGTTGACCTGAAATCTTTTGATTATAATCTGTTTCGATACCACCCAAGCGGTTATAGACAGCTCCTAATTCATTGCTAATTGGTGCGGTGGAAGGCATCCATGTTGGTGCTTGTTCACCAGCTGCAAATACGCCGTCATTACCATGTCCAGACACATCAATAATATTATCACCTGACCCTGACGAGAAATTCCAATACCCAGCTAAGCCTGTTTCACCACCGCTCAAGGCTCGGTACATTTCATCACTTAATTGTTCAGAAGTTCGCGCATGATTCCATAGACGAATTTCGTCAACCTCGGCATTGATACCTATTGTATTATTCACATTTTTAGCTAACCCCATGGTAAACTGAGTATCGCCATATCCGCCAAATTCATCTGCATGGTAGCGACGTAATTGAGAGTCATTCATTTCATTAGATTTAAAAAATACTCTAGATAATTCGTCTATATGACGCCACATAGTGGCGCGAGTAAGATGTAACACCACAGAGTCTTCTGTATCATGTGCAACTCTGCCATGCATTTCATTAAAATGCCATGCGGCCAATAAACCATCATCATTTGTCGGTGCTGTCCTAGTCACAAAGGCATAGTTTATTTCTTTCGCTGCTAAAGTACGCGACCATAACCGCAATTGCCCCATGGCTCCATCGTATGAAGTACCTAATTGTAACTGCTGATTACTGCCAAGTAATGTTGGTAATCGTATATAATTACTTTTAAAGAACGTGTTTTGCAATTCCCCATCGTGATATAACTTAGCCTCAATTTTATATTTTTGTTGGCTAATGGCGCTGTCAATGTTACCTGTAGGACTTGCTATCGCTGATTGAAAGGTCATGCAGAAATAGGCAGTTTCATTTTGTTGTAATGAAGCATTACTGTATAAATCAATTTCACCTTGATCTGTTGTAAAGACAAAATGAAGTTTTCCATTGGACATAATTTCAGCACGATAACTATTTTTACGATGTAATACTGATTGAGGTAGGCTGACTTGATTAGGTTGTAGCCAAAATTCAATACTAGCACTTTGCTCAACATTTAAAACTTCTGTATTTTCAGTTACAGCCATACTGTCAGTACTAAATTGCAAACCTGTTCCGCGTTGTAAACTAGCTGCTATATATTCCCATTTATTCTGGGTTGAAATACTACTAATTTCAACAGCTTCACTGCCATAGGAAAAATAATAGTCACGGTATACTCCCCCTCTTTTCCATATACTTTCAGAGGATGCAACCCCATCATGTTCATCCCCATAAATCGAGTAATTTTTTACGTTACTACCTTCTTTTTGGTTTAATAGCCAATAGGTTTGTAGTTCAGGTGAGCTACTGATTCTTGGTGACTCAAATTGACTTTTAATTTCAGCAGCGGTAAGTGCCTTTGACCATACCGCTGCCCCATTAAATTGAGTATTATAATACCCATGATGCTTATGATTGGAACCTACTATAAACTCACGGAAGTCCAAGGATGCAATATCACTTGTCGTAGTGATAGTTTCTATGAATTCTCCATCCACATATAGCGAAATTGCATAGCGAGCCAGACTCGAATCAAGTTTATTGACAGACAGGACAACATAAGTCCAACGGTTAGATGGTACCGTATAATGTGTAAAGTTAAAAACACCAGGAAAAACCATCACTGCAAATTGATTAGTTTCAGTGATGCGAAGAATAAAGTCATCGCTGGTTGCTGAAGCATTTTTGTGATAATTAAGACCTATGAGATCACCAGATTCTGGATCGCTATTATCAGTTTTAAACCATAGCTCGATAGAGAAATCAGAACTGGTTTTAATATCAACTGTACCTTTAACTTCAGACCATTGATTATCTTCAACGATACTGTAACAGTAACTATCGCGATAACCTAAGGCATATTGTGATAGTGCATGGCTATTGATGAGCTTATCGGCTTGATTAAAGGTTAATAAGCGTTGTATATCATTACTGTCATTTTTATTAGTAGGTTTCACCCAAGCCTCAATGGTCATGTCATGAGCAAAGCCGAGTGCGTTAATTTGCGCTGTGTCAGTATCAAAATCAATGTATTGATCTTTAGTGAATGTTAAGCCAATTTGTGGTGGTTGGTTGATCCAGCCGCCATCTGTACCTTGCATAGCTAAGTTGGCTGTTCCATCAGTATAGTGGTCAGTATTTTGTAATAAGGCAATGGCACCATTAGTCGGATGATTTTTTGTAAAGCCTTGAAAAATTTGCGAGCCTCTGACCAGCGGGTTTCCTGCTGCGTCAAATCCCGATTGCATAATCTCTGCTGCTGCAGAATAGTTGTCAGGCACGGTATCAAGTGCTGCGTTTTCACCACTTTGAAAGAGCGCAAAAAAACTAGCCGCGATTTGCTGATTAGTATTACTAATAGGTAGTGCTATTACTCCGCTCTCAGGCGATCCAAAATTCTGAATGTTCCCTTCAGAGCCTGCTGCGATAGCGAGCCAATAAGATAAAAATTGACTGTAATCACCAGTTACCATGGAATAGTCATAGTGCTCATCATTACCATTTAAAATTGAAGAAAATCGTAATATTTCTCGTGGTACATTAGGTAAGATAATGACAGTACTTTCCACAGCAGAGTCAATATTCGCAGAAATAGTGACGTCACATTCTTGTGTATTAGTGCTTTCACTAATAGCCATGGCGATATTAGTTAACCGTGGATCTAGAATAAAACTGACACTATTACCTAGTGACTGACCCTCAGCTAATAAATATGCCATCGTTAAATTGGTATCTACCGTGCTATTAGCTATTTCTCTTGGGTCTATGGCATTTAAACTATCAACAAAACCATGCACACTGCTAGGGAGATTACTCCAAGTTTCGATAAAGTCAGGAAATGGTTCCTGATCAATGGTTTTGTTGGGAGAAAATGTCAACACCAAGTTACGAGTATCCTCTGTAGTTGACAAAACAAGGTTGCTCAATGGCAATAAATCGTGGAATCGAGTAATAAAATTTAATACTGCAAATTTTTGTAGTTGCTTTGCTAAATCAACAGGCATTCGCACTTGTGGATAAATACCGTTGATGTCGTAAAATATTTTAGTACCAGCTTGTAAGCCGGCATCATAAGGCACTGCAACAAAATCACCTGATAGTATACTCGATACATCAGTCACTCTACTGGGTATACCACGCCATGTTTCTGTGAAATCAACAGACTGAGTTGGTACATCGAAGCTAATGTCAGATAAACCTGGGTTCGGACTTTCTATACTTATTTTTGCATCATTCATTATACTTCCAGCACGTAATGACAAAAATTCAAATTCTCCTGACTGTTGAGTATCTATTTCAGGGCCTGATTCGGTCATTTTCCATGAGCTAGCGAGCCAATCGCTAACGAAACTAGCACGCTGAGTATTGAGGTCTAAATGTACAACTTCAAAGCCATCATATAACCCCTCTTGTTCACTCCCTTTAGCGGCTTGATAATACATATGTAACAAGCCATCGATACTGTTCAACAGCGTTGGGCTTGATAATGGGTCAACAAAAGCTAAGCGTCCATAATACGTGCGTAACCCCGTATTTGGGTCCACATAAATTTTTGCTTGCTCGGTTGAATGAAGGGGGACATCTGAGGGTATAATACGCACTGATTCAACTGTACCTGTATTACCCTTTCCAGAATCATCAGGCGTTGTTGCCACAGCGGAACCATCTTGGTAAAAATCAATTTCATTGAAGGGCAAATCCGCTACTAATGTTAACGTTGCATCAATACTGTTATAAATCTGTACTGAATCTAATGTTCCAACATTGTATTCTGCCGCCTGTTCTCCGATGCAACTAATAGCGGTTCCTAAAGGCAAGCTCGATACTGTACTATTATCAAGGGCAATGCTACTGCCATTAACAGAGATGGAAAAAGTACCTCCGCTAGGATTGGCGTCGTTATCGATAGTAAATTGCGCTTCGATTAAAGCCCAGCTATTCAATGTCAAGACGCGGTCAATACTATTAACACAGACTTCACCGTCTGTGGAGCCAAAACCTATAGATAACTTGCCATTGTTGCTGGTTTGCAAAAATACAGAACGATTATTCTTATCCTCAGTTTCATCGCCAATAATTTGCAATGGCTCTAGCGGCAAAGCACCGGGTTTTATCCACACTGAAAAAGCAAATGAACTCGTTATGGCGAGAGAATTTTCAGCATTAGGTAATGTAACGACACCAAATTTTCCGAATTCGAGAGCATAGTTGGCCGGACTGATATTCGTTAATATAAACTCATCTGGAAAGGAATTGATTTGTCCATCTGTTGCGACACCAATGTCTAAAAATGCGATACTACGTTTATCATCGACTAAACCTAAGGGTTGAGCTAGAGCTAGACGCACTCCTTTCTGCGCTGTTAAATCCTCACCATTATTGCTGGTAGTGGTTTCACGTTGGGTAAACACAGTAACAGCAGGTGCATACGGCAAGTACAGATTACTAATGTTACCATCGGTATCAAGTTTAAATTTAAATTCATTAGTTGGTTGGACTACTCCATTGACTATCGTATTATCAGCTAAGTCGAAAATATTATCATTAACTTTTTTAATTGCATAGTGATACACTTTATGATGATTACCATTGTTACCTCTAAAGAAAAATAGATGCCAATAAGACGAGTTAACACCATCAATTATTGTGACATCAAAGCCAACATCTTCATCCTGACTAGCATCAGCAGGGTATTTATTAATAAAATACAATTCTGTTGTTGGCGTATAAAATGGTTGATTATCAGGATTAGTATAAGAGAGAGTATCTTTGTCACTGGCAGGAATATCTATCTTTCCACTTTCTCTGAATCTCACTTCCCATGCTGGCTGCATATAGTGTGTCTTAATTTTATTTTTTTCATCAAGCTCGCTTGATGGCAGCATTTTATCTACGAGTATTGTACCTGTAGTTGAGAGTCTAAATATGTAAATGTATTCATCGTCGCTGACAACACGAAATGCAGCATTTGCCGGAGTCATTACGTGCGCGACAGACTCCATCTCCACTTGAATGATACTTGCACCAACGGGCCTTAAAGCATGAGGGAACTCTACAGGTGCAAACCCGGACCAGTCCATTGAGTCAATTTCAGAATCAGTACTTAGGTCAAGAACATTAAAAACGATAGTCGGTTTAGAGCTTGTGTCATTCTTATCTGTTCGATGTGCAAAGGCATACGTTACACCTTGATGGTCGCATAAAACAGTATGTTCGTATTGGTAATTGGGAGGGGCTGTGGTACTCATAGTATGAACCTCGTATTCAGCGTCATTGAAAAATCTCATGTGCTTAATAGCCTGAGATTACAACAATCAGCAAGATTGTTGTGTAGACATACATGTAAAACGGTGTCCAGATAGGAGGTCTCGTATTCCCTTTAGTGTGCCGATTATGTCAATAATGCATAGATATGAACTTGAGCTATCTATTGAATGATTAGCCCTTGATCGCCAATCAGAACATTTGGTTGGTACATTTTTTAGCCTAGCTTATATCAGTGACTTTGCAAGCTAGCGTAATGATGGGTAATGGTAATATCCCGTTTGATTGCCGTCGTAGCAGCTAGATACTCACTGAAAGTACTGTTCACACAGATGAATAGCTTCTGATAATACTTCGGTTTGATTTAACTGAGTACAAAATTCTTTTTTCTCAGCAATATCTCGAGCATAATACTTAGCAAATGAGCGAGTTTGTAATATGGCGAACTTTTCATTTTTTAACAATTGAGTCAATTTATTCATATGCGTAATCAACATCTCCCCTACTTCCTTGACTGTAGGTTTAATAAACTCAGCATTAGTTAATTCAGCCTGTAATTGTTTAATTAACCATGGTTGGCCAACACCAGAGCGGGCAATCATCACTCCAGCACAGCCGGTAGCAAACATCGCTTTTAATGATTCGGCGCAGGCAATATCGCCATTGCCAATCACCGGCATGGGCAGTTCGTTAACAAAATAGCTGATTTGTTCGTAGTTACAGGGGATATCATAGCGTTCGCGCCAGTTGCGGCCATGGACAATAACAAAATCCACACCTGAATCAGCTAGCATAGTTACCAGCTCTTTATTAAAACTATCATTACTTGAGCCATCCACGCGGATTTTAATGGATACTGGCAGATGAGTATTATTTTTCATAGCCTGAATCATTTGAAATATTTTTTGCGGATCCATCAGTAAAGATGACCCCGCACCTTTACTACGAATTTTCTTCACTGGACAGCCACAATTTAAGTCGATTAAATCAGTTCCATGCTCGGTAACAAAGGCAGTGGCTTGGCCTAATTCTTGAGGGTTATTGCTACTTAGCTGAGTACATACCAATCCTTCAGTTGTAGAAGATTTTAAAAATCGTTGTTTCACTAAGTCAGGATCTGCAAGTACTGTTTTACAGGAAATCATTTCCGTACAGGTATAAGCTGGTGCACCATAGTGCCAGGTTAATTCGCGAAATGGTGCCGTGCTTACTCCCGCTAAGGGGCCTTGAATAAGGTTGTTTGCAAAGAGTTGAGAACCGAGTTTCAGTGGTGCAATGTACATATGATTGATTGGTGTGTGTTTTTATAATGCTGGAGATTTTAACATAAAAAGCAGCACCCCGCTCGCTGCGAGGTGCTGTAATGTGAGATTTATTTAGTACTTATGTTCATCATGGTGTGTATCATGATTAGAGCTATCTTGGCTTGGCCCAGTATCTGTAGGCTGGCTGGGAGGCTCAACTTTAGCGCACTTTTTTCTTGGTCCCATAAAGAACCAGAAAATTAAGCCAATCACAGGCAAGATTATCAATAGTACTATCCACAACACTTTATGGGAAGTGGGAAGACTGGATTGCACCGTAATAACGATTGCCCAGATTACCAGGATAAGCAGTACCAGAGAGACTAAACTATATATTTCCATGGCAGACCTTCTCGTTGCTGTTAATTCTTTTATAACTATAGCACAATTTGTGCAAAATCCATGCAAATCGAGTCTTATTTGCAGGCTTTTATTTACTTATCCTGGCTGACGCGGTAACGTCTTGTTTTTATTGATGGATTGATAACTTAAGAAACAATGAACACAGTATCTCCCCCACTAGCCCTATTCGATGCACTTGAATATATCGAGCAACCAGAGCATTCCCACAGTCTTTATGCGCATTTTAAGCTTGATGATTATGAACGCGCTCTTAGTTTTCTAAAATGCTATGTGGGCAGCAAAGGTACTTTTAACTCATATCGCCGCGAGGTAGAACGCTTGCTGCAGTGGTGTTGGATCATTCAGCAAAAATCTATCATTGAATTAAAGCGTGATGATATTGAAGCCTTTATGAAATTCTGCTTGAAACCACCGGTAAATTGGATAGGCATAAAAAAATCGCCAAAGTTTATTCTAAAAGATGGCATCCGTGAGCCTAATCCCGAATGGCGCCCCTTTGTGGTCACCGTGTCTAAAGCAGCACACCGTAACGGTATACAACCCGATGTGAATAAGTTTGAATTATCCCAAGGTGCTATAAAAGAATCCTTCGCAATTTTAAGTAGTTTTTATAATTATCTTATTCAAGAAGAATACACAACAGTTAACCCCGTAGCTTTAATTCGCCAAAAAAGTAAATTTGTGCGTAAGCAACAAAGCCAGCAACAAATTAAACGCTTAACTGAATTGCAATGGCTGTATGTGATTAAAGCCGCTAAAGTACTTGCTGCTGCCGATCCAGAAATACATGAACGCACCCTTTTCATTATGTCAGCACTCTATGGTATGTATTTGCGTATTTCAGAATTAGCTAGCAGTGAACGTTGGCAACCTAGCATGAATCATTTTCACCGTGATCATGATGGTAATTGGTGGTTTACCACTGTGGGTAAAGGCAATAAAGAACGCCAAATTGCAGTGAGTGATTCTATGCTTGAGTCTTTAAAGCGCTGGCGGCGTTATTTACAATTAACTGCCTTGCCCACGCCAGCAGACAACTCTCCCCTACTACCAAAGTATAATGGCCGTGGCGGGATCACTAGTACTACCTACTTACGTGATATTGTACAACTTTGCTTTGATACGGCTATTGAGCATTTAAATGCAGATAATCACGCAGAAGAGGCGGAAATGCTCTTAGAAGCTACTGCTCACTGGTTACGACATACGGGTATATCTGACGATGTGCGCCATCGTCCGCGCGAGCATGTACGCGATGATGCAGGCCATAGTTCCAGCGCCACCACTGATCGTTACATTGACGTGCAATTACGCGAACGACATCGCAGTGCTAAAGATAAAGTGATTGATGAAGAAGAGCAGTAACTACCCTTAGTGTTGATCGTTCAGTCACTTAATCATCAGCTTCTGAACTCAGTTTTGCTGTTTGTTGGGCAACATGGAAGCCCACTAATCTTGCTACCAGTACGACTAAATAAATTTGCCCAACAATGGCTTCTAGATAAGCTAATTCTGAGGTTAAGGTATTATTGGGAGTAATATCACCATAACCTACAGTAGTGAGCGTGATAAAACTATAATACATCATTCGCGGCATAATTTGGGCATCCGCTGGCATTTGGGTACGATAAATAAAAGCGGTAGGTTCAATATAAGCGATCAACGTATAAGCAAAGGTCCAGGCGATGCCAAAGAGTAAATACACAGATAAACAGCCGCGGATTTCATCTACGGTGATTTTTTTTCTTACTAAGATTTCAATCAAAATAAAATAAGCGGTTAGTAAACAAAATATAATGGACAAACTATTGGCAATAATAATCGAGACATTATCTTCAAATTTAAGCGCAAAACATTGGGCGACAAATGAGCTGATTGCGATACACGAAGTGAATATTAACAGCCGGCGATGATGACTGATTGCATTTAGTCCAGACATAAATAAAATCAAGAAAAAAATCGTCACAAAGGACCGGGCTAAATCAATATTATCCAAGGCTGGCATAATAATGATAAAAAATAGCAGTGATAGTAGCAACCAAGTAAATTTCTTACGGACCAAAATATGTGGCATTGCAATTCGATTCATTGGCAGACTCCCTTGCCCTATTTATCCTTGCCTTATTCAAGTAAAAAGCATAGCAAATATTATCCATGTTAGATAGTTTGTCTAGCCATAAAAAAAACGGCAACACACGCAATGTGTGCTACCGTCAAACAATAAGGAAGATATAAACAGTCGTGGTTCAACAACTCGGCCGCAAGCGACCGAGATTGTTTCCTAGTATGATTTCGCCTGAACGGGAAACCTAAGCAACAATATCGGCCAATTGATAGAATGCTGCAGAGGCTACCAGAGCACCAGCTAATTGGGTTAAACGTGTGATCCAATATTTGATATTATCCTGTTGCCATAATACAGGTTTGCTAGCTTTTGCTGTAGCTACTGTTGTTTCCGGAGCAGTAACCGTAGCGGCGGCTTTAGCGCCCGCAAGTTCAAATAAAGGTTCTTCACCATAAAATCCAGCCCACCAGCCTTCACTCCACTGGATATGTTCTAAACTGTGTTTAGGATAAGGGTTTTGGGATTCACTGGCTTCTTTGTTGGCACATTCGTAACCATCTAGCCAGACTTCTTCGATATCAGGAAAATCAACATGCAGTTGTAATTTTGCAACGGAGAGAGAGGTATCATTCATCATGGCGCTAAACTCCTTTTTTATTAAGCTGTGGTCATCTCTTTTTAGCGAATTTAAGTGAGATGAGTCACCTTTTATAAGTAATAACTCATTCAGCTATTACGTTTTGTATAGGCTTAACTATAGCTTAACGGGAATTAATTGCTGTAACAGCACATTTACATTACTTCACCCTAGCAAAGCATAATCTACAAATGTCTGCTACTTGAACAGCTAGCTAAATAATGCACTAAAGTTTGACAGCTATCACCTTGTATTTATTGAGATTTTTCAGATCAACTGCATTCTCTACTGATTAATTTATAAACTAACTTGATCAAAGTATAGCAAAAACACAAAAATCACTTTGAAAAATGTTACCAATTATTAGTACTTACCCCCTATAAGCGTTGGCTCGATTCATCAATGAGCTCATGGTTGAGAAAACGCCGTAAGCGCGATACTAGAGATTCGAACATATGTTGCGGCTGATTTACATTATTTGCTTGAATTTGGCTTTCTGGTTCCTTCTTAGTAGGTTTTTGTAAAATATTGCGCGGATTAAGCTGCTGAAAACTGCAAAATTTCTCATACTGTTCAAGCTGATAGAGAAAGATTTTATAATCTACTTTAATAATGACTAACCTATCTAATACGGCACGCGCCGCAGGATCTGTTTTAACACACTTTTGCATATGGCAGAGAGATTGATCAAAAGTATCAAGCCTAGACTTAAGCACATTTAAATACTGACTCACATCGCTGTAAATATGATTGTAATAATGGCATTTTTGCGTAGTCAGTTGTGATAATTGCGAGACATCAACATATTTCAGTACTTTAATATGCTGGCGGATTTCCATTGCCAATAATTCAATTTCATCGGTTAATTGACTAATGAGCCTGTCGATGGATAGTTCTGAGGCTGAGCTTTTCGCTAGTAAAGCTAAGTTTGCTTTAAAATAATGCGCTAATAAAGTATTGTTTTCCAAGCTGTACAATTTTTTCAACATAGCGAGTAAGTATTGCTGCTGCTTATTTAAACTATTGTTTAACTCTATGTTGATTTTATCGATCAGGATCTTAGATAAGGTGATGGTCCCCTTAAAACAGCCATCATTAGCACTCTGGGTGCGTACCTGGGAGATAAATTCATCGAATTCAGCCTTATTGGCTTTATACTGCCTATGTAAATCCGCATATAGAGCTTTCAAGGTCAAGGCATCTTTTTCTAATTGTTGTCTGCCAATAGTGCCACTCCCATACAATTTTATCGAAGAATTTAAGGCAATGAAAGTACGATTAAACTGATTGTATTGTTGTTCAACTTTATTTTCTAACTGATTGATCCGTAGATATAAATCTCTAGCGCTATCATCCTGTTTAGCGATATCAGATAAGCATATAGGTGCATTCTGCACGCAGGCAGTTGCTGGCATAGAAGGACTCATTGTATACGTCTCCACTCGTTATTTTTATAATCATCACAATGCTTGTGATTGAGTTAACATATTCAGTATAGCAGGCAAAAATAATACAACTAGTCAGTGCGGCGAGAATTTGCCCTCATAGCTTTTAGATGTTGCAATGATGAAATATTAGATGATTATTCATATTTACTAAAATATCAGGAGATTTTTCGCCGCGTTTGAAATGACAGCAACTTATTCTCCAAAAGATACTGCACTCTTTGTATTTTATGGCAGGTCGAAATTTGCCAATAGTCTATATTACCTGCAATTTAAAGTCTTTATCTAACGAAAAATTCCTGCCCTATAAAACTCTAAATATGAGCTGTTATGGGTATAGCCGTAAAATTTTGGCGATTTTCTTTTCTACTCGCTGGCGTTTGAGTTTTGATAGATGGTCAATATAGAGAATGCCGTTCAAATGATCGATTTCATGTTGCATGCATTTGGCCATGTAACCTTCTTCTTCACGAATGACTTCTTCACCTTGTTCATTTAAATAGCGGACTTTGATCCACTGTGCGCGTTTAACTTTTTCATGTAGGTATTCTGGATACACCGACATACAGCCTTCATATTCATATTGCTCACCAGCCGTTTCGATTATTTCAGGATTAATCATGCATATGGGTTCATTTTTATGGGCTGAAAAGTCAATGACAGTAATTTTCAGTGGGTCAGCAAAATCTAATTGCGTTGCCGCAAGTGCAGCACAATTGTCTGCATTGTAGTGGGTTTGGAACATATCAGCGATGACTTGTTTAACTTCATCATCGATTAATTCAACAATTTTTCCATGCTTTTTTAAGCGTGAATTTGGGTATTGTAGTATGTCTACGATTGCCATATTTTGATTCCAGAATTAAAGTTAATATTTTCTGACAGTATTAATGTTGTGTTCATACTAGCTAAATCGTCAGGAGATATCTCGCTGCGCTCGATATGACAGCAATCCGCTACCTTATTGTATTCCTCTGACAGCAATGGGTATCTCAATGTCTTCATCTAATAGCTATGAATCTAGCTGATCCGTTGTCATCCAGAATGCGAAGCATGAGGGATCTCTTAATAATTTGACTCATTATAACAAGGCATTCACCCTCTTACCTTCCTCACAGTCACAACTCCATCGATTGCCTGTAACTCAGCTAACATTTGGTCACTAATAGTACCATCAATATCCAACATTGTGTATGCAATTTCATCTTTCGAACGATTGATAAGGTCGATGACATTAATATCATGAGAACCAATCGCCGTTGATATTTGGCTGACCATATTAGGAATATTCCTATTGACGATAGCTATCCGATTGCCTTCGCCCCAAGGCATATCTACGCTGGGAAAATTCACAGAGTTAGTAATATTGCCTGTCTCTATATAGTGCTTTAACTGTTGTACCACCATTACCGCACAATTTTCTTCAGATTCTTCCGTAGATGCACCCAGATGGGGTAGATGAATCACGCGTGGGTGGTCAATTAATTGCTTAGCGGGGAAATCACTCACATAAGCACGTACCGCTTCTTGCTGTAAAGCTTGTAATATCGCCTCATTATTAACAATTTCTTCGCGAGCAAAGTTGAGTACGACTACGCCTTTTTTCATTTGTTTAATGCGATCAGTATTCAGCATATGGCGTGTTGCGTCATTTAAAGGTACATGCACGGTGATAAAATCAGCCTGTGTGATCAACTGTTCTAAGGTTTTAGCTCTTGCCACCGCAGCTTCTAGTTTCCAGGCTTGTTCAACGCTAATCACTGGATCGTAGCCAATGACGTTCATACCTAGCCCCATTGCTGTATTAGCAACTGCAACGCCGATAGCGCCCAAACCAATCACACCTAAGGTTTTACCCTTGATCTCAAAACCAGCAAATTGCTTTTTGCCTTTCTCTGTTAGCTGATGAATTTCTTCTTCAGAGCCTTGCAAACCGTGACTATACTGCCAACCTTGGCAAATATTACGGCAGCCTAACAGCATACCGGCAATCACTAATTCTTTCACTGCATTGGCATTAGCTCCCGGGGTATTGAAGACCGGAATACCTTGTTCGGTTAATTTTGCAACGGGAATATTATTAACGCCTACACCCGCTCGACCTACTGCTTTCACGGTATCAGCGAAATTATAATCATGTAGTTTATGTGAGCGTAGAACAATTAAGTCGGGATTTTCGACCTTATCAGATACTTGATAATTATCATCAAATTGCACTAAGCCTTTGTCTGCGATGGTATTAAATACTTGAACTTTATATTTCATATAGCTACCTATTATCCGTTTTTCTTTGCAAAATCTTGCATAAACTCAACTAATCGATCCACACCTTCCTCAGGCATACCCAAATAAACGCTGGCACGCATGCCACCTACAGAGCGGTGCCCGGCAAGATTCACTAAACCGTTATCTTTAGCTTCACTGAGAAACTGTGCATTTAACGTATCATCTGCTAATAAAAAGGGTACATTCATCCAGGAACGCACACTAGGATGCACTTTATTCAGATAAAAATCGTTATTATCAATGAAGTGATATAATTTATTGATTTTGCGCTGACTTATCTCAGCCATGGCTTTCACACCACCCTGCGCTTTTACCCACTCAAGCAGTAACCCGATCATATACCAGTTATACGTGGGTGGTGTATTAAAACAGGAACCATTATCAAAATGTATTTGGTAATTAAACATGGAAGGCACTGTATCAGGTGCGTGACCAATCAAATCTTTACGGATGATAATTACCGCAATACCAGAGGGACCAAGATTTTTTTGCGCGCCAGCATAGATGATGCCAAATTTATTTACGTCAATTTGATGAGAGAGAATTGTTGACGTAAAGTCAGAAACCAATGGGATAGATCCTGTGTCAGGTACTTCGTGCATCTCAATACCATCAATAGTTTCATTGGCTGTATAATGAATATAACTATAGTCTTTACCTAGCTGGTTAACGTCAAACTTAGGTAAGGCATGCATATTGTCCTGCTCTTCCGTTTCCATAAGTATATCCACTTCACGGAATTTCTGTGCTTCTTTAATCGCTTTCTTTGACCAGTAACCCGTATTGAAATAGCCAACGGGTAATTCAGCTTGACACAGGTTAAGCGGTGCCATAGCAAATTGAGGAGTAGCGCCACCCGGTAGAAACAACACAGCGTAATCATCAGAGATATTCATTAATTCACGTAAGTCAGCTTCTGCCTGAGCAGTCATTTCTTTGAATTCAGCCGATCGATGGCCTATTTCCATGGGGGACATGCCAGTACCACGCCAATCCATAAATTCTGCTTGAGCTTTTAATAATACCGCCTCAGGTAACATGGCTGGCCCAGGGTTAAAATTAAATACATCTCTCATCGTTTCACCTTATTAGTACTTTGTTGTGGTTAATCAAATCAAGTCCATGGTCAATAAGCCCATGGTCATTTTTGGGTAAATTGGCTATTTCAGTGGCTGTTAGGGTTAGCCAGGCTAAGGGGGACATATCATCAGTGTAAATATAAAAGTCACTGTTTTGTTCTATTTTCTCACGGTAATAGGCACCACCGAAGCCAATAAATCGCTGAACTTCTTGCTTCGCCGATAAGTCATTATTACCATCACCTATTAATGCTACGCGGGGATGTTCTTTTTTAATCTGCTGTAAGATCTCTCGTTTCCCACCACCATGAATCAAAGGTGACTCGCGATCAAAATCTTGATAAAAACCGTTTTCATCATGATAGACATTTACAGCAAATACATGTTCTGGTTGAATTGCTAACTTTCCCGCATAAAGCTCAACACTCTCTTGTATTCCGGCAGAAATAACAAAGACAGGTTTATTGATCTGAGTAAATAGCTTAATCATATCAGCCAAGTATGTGATGACATCCTCATAGTAAAGCTCGGCAAGTGCGCGTATATTAGCACGTGTTGGTTTAACTAATTCTAAACGTTGCTCATATAAATTTTCATTTAACTCGCCATGACTCATAGCATATTCTGTGAGTTCAGCGACTTCATCGCTTACTCCGGCTAGATCAGCTAGAGCGTTGATACCTTCAACACGACTTAAGGTACCATCACAATCAAATACGATGGCATCTAGAGGTGTAGTTAATTGCCAAGGATAAGTATTCATTGAGCTACTCTGCATCTATTTGTTGTTCTGGTTGCGCCTTTGCAAAGGCATCTAAGCTAAGACAATGCTCATATACGCGCGTAATATGGGGATAAGCTGACATATCAAAGTCAAAACGTTTGGCATTATAGATTTGTGGTATGAGGCAAACATCAGCCATGCTGACTGATTTTCCATAGCAATAATCCTGAGCACTAAACTTTTGTAGTTGGGACTCGATAGCATCAAAGCCTAAGCGTAGCCAATGAGTATACCATGTTTGAGTATCTTCCTTTGCGCATTGGAAATGTTGTTTTAAATAATTTAGCACACGTAGATTATTTAAGGGATGCATATCACAGGCAACGATTTGCGCTAAAGCTCGCACCTGTGCACGTGCAGCGTGTAATGTGGGTAATAATGCCGGCTTTGGATGCGTTTCTTCAAGCCATTCAATGATAGCTAATGACTGCGTATATACTTGTTCATCCACGCTCAATGTAGGCACTAATTCCTGTGGATTTAAGCTTTGATAATCAGAACTGTGTTGCTCACCATTATTTTTTAGCAAATGTACCGGAATCACCTCATAATCGAGCTGCTTATAATTTAAAGCAATGCGTACACGATAAGCGGCACTTGAACGAAAATAACTATAGAGTTTAATCATCTTTCTTTAATACGCCTCGTCTTATTTGATCAAGCTCGATAGATTCAAATAATGCTTGAAAATTACCTTCACCAAATCCTTCATCGCCCTTGCGTTGGATTATTTCAAGAAACACAGGGCCAAACATATTTTGGGTAAATATTTGCAGCAATAACTCTTTAGGTTGTTTAGCTGTGGTGCCATCAATTAAAATCCTATTATCATGCATGCGTGTTAAATCTTCTCCATGCTGCGATAACCGCTGCTCTACTGCTTCATAGTAAGTATCAGGCACATCCATGAAATTGATGCCTTGCTGACGTAATTGTTCAACGCTGGCGTAGATGTCATCTGAGCCAAGGGCAATATGCTGGATACCTTCACCATGGAAATCATGTAAAAACTCTTCTATTTGCGATTGTGCATCGGTGGATTCATTAATGGGGATGCGAATTTTATTACACGGACTGGTCATTGCCCTACTGACTAAACCTGTCATTTGACCTTTAATATCAAAATGGCGGATTTCCCGAAAATTAAATATAGTTTGGTAAAAGTCACACCATTTATCCATTTGGCCTTGATATACATTATGGGTTAAATGATCGATATAAGTCAGTCCAGCACCTGTGTGAGTAGAATCATTCGCTAAGTCGTAATCAAAATGGTCTTGATAAAAATGACTATTAGTTGTTTCAATAAAATAAATCACACTGTCACCAATACCTTTAATGGCAGGCACTTGATAAAGATATTGTTGAGTATAGGGTTCAGCGCCGCGCTTGAGCGCAAGCTCGTAGGCAACTTTGGCACTTTTTACCCGAAAACCCATAGCGCAGGCTGATGGCCCATGTAACTTGGCGAATTCAGTGGCATAGCCATGGCTGGTTAGATTGAGCGTAAAGCTAATATCACCCTGCCGATAGAGAGCGACTTCACCCTGATTATGTTTAGCGACTCGGGTAAAGCCAAGCTGGGTAAATTTTTGCGCCATGTCATCATGGTCTAACCCGGTAAATTCAATGAATTCAAAGCCATCTAAGCCTATGGGGTTATCCCTTACGTCTACCATGTTAATCCTTAATATATATGCAGATGGCCCTCAAGGCAGCGCTATATTATAAGCTCAGTGACAAGCTAGCTAACAGTGTCATTGCTTAATTGCCATCCCAAAGCCATCACCAATGGGTAATAAATTATACATAATGCGAGCATCGGTTTGTAGCTGCGAATTCAGCGCCCTAATGGCCATTGTACGCGGATCTTCCTCCGCAAAGTTTGCTACTCTACCATGCCAGAGCATATTATCAATGATGATAAGCCCACCGCGACGAATTAAATTTAAACTGGATTGATAATACTCATGATAATGGCGTATGTTTGCATCGATGAAGACCATATCAAAGAGCTGTGACGGCGGGTTATTGGCATAATCTGTAAACACATCCATAGCTGGTTCCAATTTCAAGCGTATTTTATGATCAATACCAGCCTTTTGCCAAAATGCTTGTGCTATCTCAGTAGCTCGCGTATCAATATCGCAGGTAACGATGCTTGCATTATCTGTTAGAGCTAAGGCCATGGCTAAACTGCTATAGCCAGTAAAAGTACCAATTTCAAGAATACGCTGTGCCTGGGTTAATTTAACCATACTCATGAGAAATTGCGCTTGTTCAGGGCTAGTTAGCATATGCGCACCTGGCAATGCTTGAGTAGCCTGCCGTAATTCAACCAAGATCTTAGGCTCTGCTGGTCGGATATTGATTAAATAATCCCGTACTGGTGCCTTGATGTGTTCAAATTCTAAGCCCATGATGTTGCTTCTGTACCTATGAAAAACCTATTTTCCGGCATTTTATCTACCTGCAAGCACAAACACCACTGTAAATGCCACAACTATGACGATCTTGAAATGTAATGGTTAATTAATAATCACTCTTGCCTAATGCAAACTAATTAATAGCATTATTTGGTCTATAGTTTAAGTGTCTAACTAAAGGGGATAGACATCATGTTGGGTTTTAAACTGCACAAAAACAAGGACCGTGGTGAAGAGTGGATGGAAACATCAATTACCGGTAAGCCACTATTAACTACACCACAACTAAATAAAGGTACAGGCTTTAGTTACCAGGAACGCTTTGAATTTGGTTTAATTGGCAAATTACCGCCAAGGATTGAAACCCTTGATGAACAAGTTACCCGAGCTTATCAACAGTTCAAAAGTTACAAGGGTAATCTGCAACGCAACACCTATTTAAATGGCTTGCATGATAGAAACCAAGTATTATTTTACAAGTTAGTCAGTGAGCACTTGGCCGAAATGATCCCGGTTATTTATACTCCCATCGTTGGTACTGCCGTTAAAGAATTTAGTCGTGAATTTACCCAAGCACGCGGGCTCTATTTATCATACCCAGAGCGAGAACATTTAGAAACTATCCTCGGTAATCGCTCTAATCCAGAAATTGATTTAATTGTCGTGACAGACGGCGAAGGTGTACTCGGCATTGGTGATCAAGGCATTGGCGGAATGGATATTCCCATTGCAAAACTCATGGTCTACGCACTCTGTGGTGGGATTGATCCATCACGAACACTTCCCATTCAGTTAGATGTAGGCACAAATAACCAAGCTTTACTTGATGACCCTATGTATTTAGGTTGGCGCCATGAGCGTTTACAAGGCCAAGAGTATGATGAATTTATTGAGCGTTTTGTTACTGCAGTCAAAAAGGAATTTCCGAATGTGTTTTTACATTGGGAAGATTTTGGTCGTGATAATGCACGTCGGAATTTAGAGCAGTATCGTGATCAAATTTGTACTTTTAATGACGATATGCAAGGTACCGGTGTTGTCACACTTTCGGCTATATTGGCAGGTGTTAAAGCTAATCACAGTGAAATCACAGAACAGCGCGTAGTTGTCTTAGGCGCAGGTACTGCAGGTACGGGGATTTCCGATCAAATTTTTGATGCTATGTGCCATGAAGGATTAGACCCTGCTGAAGCAAGATCACGTTTTTGGTTATTGGATAGACCTGGATTACTTATGGATGATATGCCAGATTTAACTAAATTCCAATTACCTTATGCGCGCTCAAAATTAGAGTTAGCTGGCTGGCAATTAGATGATGTCAATCATGTGAATTTAATGGATGTCATTAATAACGTCAAACCAACCATTCTCATTGGCTGTTCTGCGGTAACGGGTGCATTCACTCGCGAAATTATTCAAACCATGGCTTCCTATACTGAACGCCCTATTATACTGCCACTCTCTAATCCAACGGAGCGCTGTGAAGCTCAGCCAGCAGATATTTTAAATTGGACGCACGGTAAAGCATTGATTGCCACAGGCAGTCCATTTGATCCCGTTGATTTTAATGGTGATATGATTACCATTGCCCAGTGTAATAATGCTTTAGTTTTTCCTGGTTTAGGTTTAGGATTAATCGCGACGCAAGCAAAAAGTTTAAGCGATGAGGTACTATGGGTAGCCTGTAAAGCATTAAGTGATTTTGCGCCGATTGCTAAATCGGCTAATGGCCCCCTACTACCTTCGTTAGACGATGCTCGTAAAGTAGCTCGGCACATAGCCATTACAGTTGCAGAACAAGTGATAGCTGAAGATAATGCACAGGTTTTACCAACACAGAACATAAGTGAAATGGTAAGCGATCTTATTTGGGAGCCTAAATATATTCCCTTTAAAAGAAATGATGATTTGTGAGCTGAGTTAATTTGATACAGCCCAATAAATTTTATTATGAAATTATTTCTGAAAGATATTGCATTCAATGGAAAACTGATTATACTAACTAAACAAACGGTAGGTTAGCGAAGAGGGGACTACTTGTGCCTTACGTATTAAGAAATAAAGATAACCAAATAATCGTCATCAGTCACTCACCGGTGAAAGATGACTGTGAAAAATTAGCCTGGAACCATCCTGATATTATTGAATATCTTACCCGCTGTCCGCAAGAAGCAACTAGCCAATTAGCAACTTCAGATATGTTCATGCCACGTATACTTGAAGATTTAATAAATATTTTAATTGAGCAAGGTACCATTGAGTTATCAATGTTTCCAGCCTCAGCAGCTAGCAAATTACAGTTCCGTAATCAGTTACGAGAGATTATAAAATCTAGCCGTAAGGCACCCGCAAAAGATGAAACTGGTGCTTAATTAAAGCTTACATTCTTTATTTTAAAGAAACAAACTTCCTTCCGACTGCACGGTCGCTATCTAAATTAAATGCTTGTAATTTGCATTGGGTGGTTGTCTGTATTCCCCAGGGGTTCAACGTAGATATTGTTGTGATTGAATATACTGTTATTTAAGAGAAATGTGCCTCAGCAAATATCTGCCTAGATATAAAATGCCAACGAGGAATATAACAGCTAAGGCAATTAACCAACGTGATGAAATAATAAAATCGAAGAGCTGTTTCCAATCCTTGCCGAAATAATAACTCGACCATAAAAACAAACTGGACCAGACAATCGCTCCGGTATATCCATATAAAACAATATAACGAAATTCAAGTTTGCTAATGCCAGCCACTAAGCCAGTGAGGTGTCTCACTAATGGAATGTAATAACCAATAAATAACACCCATTTGCCTAGGTGGTGGTACCATTCGTGAATCCGCTCAAGCTGACCACCCTTTAGATGAAACCAATTGGCAAATTTAACTAATATATAATGCCCAAAGGTATAGCCAAGTAGATAGCTAATAGTTACACCGGTCATTGCCCCAAAGACACAGGCAAGCCATGTGGAGAAAATATTTAAATGCCCTTCTGCGGCTAAGACACCTGCTAAAACAATTAAACCTTCATCAGGTATGGGTAAACCAATAATCCCTGCCGCTAGTAACAGATACAGCGCAAAGGGTCCATAGTGGCCTAACCACATAGCTAAGTCAGAATGAGTCGTAAGCATCAATCAATCCATCGATAATGTTTGGCCGGGTAGTAACCGCGAGCATAAAAACCTCGATAATAAGTGTTACCAGGATAGTAGCCCCTATTATAGGGGCCAGGGTAATAATAACCGCGGTGGAAATCATGGATGACATAATCAGGCGTGCTTGTATTCTTTGCAGCAGGTTTAGGGCCTGTGTGGCTGCAGGCTGACACCAAGCCCAGCACCAAAGAATAGAATATTATCACTTTTATGAATTTACTCATATTAGGCTCCAGCAAGTAGCTTATTGATTAATTGTAGATCATTATAAGCTTTACGTTTATCCCGTGGGTTGCGTAATAAATAAGCTGGATGATAAGTAATAATTAAAGGAATATTGTGCTCGCCAAAGCTAAATTGCTGGCCGCGTAAGCGGCTCAAAGGCCGCTCAATCCCCAATAAATAATGCGCGGCAATACGCCCTACCGCTAAAATCACCTTGGGTTTGAGAAACCCGAGCTGTTGCTCTAAATAAGGCGTACAACACTTAACTTCAGCAGGGCTTGGGTCACGATTTTGTGGTGGGCGGCATTTTAAGACATTACCAATGAAGACTTGCTCACGATGCAAATCAATGGCCTCTAACATGAGATTTAACAGTTGCCCTGCTCTACCGACAAATGGTTCGCCCTGCCTATCCTCATTAGCCCCAGGAGCCTCACCCACAATCACTAAATCAGCATCCACATCCCCAACGCCAAATACGGCTTGTTTACGGGTTTTGTGTAAGCTGCACAACTGGCAATTGGCCACAGTCTGCTGTAAATTTTGCCAAAAAGATTCATCACTGCCTTCACCAGTAGCCATAGGTTTACTCTGGTCTTCCCAGGTTTGGATCCCCATTAATTGTAGATAGGCAGATTGTTTATCCATAGGCGCAGAGCTTATTGCTTGTATGTAAATTCAAGAACGGTATTATATACTCATGCCACCTATAAATGCATGTTTTATCTTTTACGATTGTGCGTATAATGTGCAAATCGTCAGCTAGGAATTCGAATAAAAAATGAACATAAATTATACTGTCCTTATTTTAGTGATAACTGTCTTCAATTTTCTCTTAGGTGCATTTATCGTTGCTAAATTACGCAAACAAAGTCAGAATCAAATCGATCTGAAGCAAGTCAGCCAGCAACTCACCGACTTACAACATGCAATTACGGAATCACTCTTAAAAAATAATAATGAATTAAAACACGCACTATTAACAGAAAATAATAAGCACAGTGAAAACCTACTAAAAAATATTTCCAGTGGCCAACTGACTCAGAAAGAACAATTTAGCCAATTCCAACATGAGCAACATAAAGAACTCAACACGCTGAAACAGCAGCTTATAAAAGACATGCAAGAATTTCGTCAGCAATTTGATAAACATCAATTAGAATCATTCAAATCGCTACAAGATAGCATTAACCAAAATATCACCAACATTCACCAGCAGCTTTCTAACAGCACAAAAGATAATGCAGAAATTATCGCGAAACAAATGGCAAAACTCACTGAAAATACCAGCAGCCAATTGAAAGACATTAGCGGCGTTGTAGAAAAACGTTTAGCCGATGGTTTTGAAAAAACCACTGCCACCTTTGCAGATGTGATCAAACGTCTAGCACTTATTGACGAGGCCCAGAAAAAAATTACCGAATTATCAACCAACGTCGTCAGCTTACAAGAGGTACTCTCAGACAAACGCTCTCGTGGTGCCTTTGGTGAAGTGCAATTAGAAAGCCTTATCAGAAATATGCTCCCTACGGCAAATTACGCGTTTCAACACACGCTCAGCAACAGTAAACGCGTAGATTGTATGTTATTTTTACCAGAACCAACCGGCAATATTGCCATCGATGCCAAATTCCCCCTAGAGAGTTACCATAAATTATCCAATGTGGATATCGCCGAGCTTGAAAGAAAACAAGCCGAACAACAATTTCGCATTGACGTGCGTAAGCATATTCAAGATATTGAAAGTAAATATATCGTTGCGAATGAAACCGCAGATGGTGCGGTAATGTTTATCCCTGCCGAAGCAATTTTCAGTGAAATCCACGCTAATTTCCCTGATATTATTGAACGCGCACATAAAGCCCGTGTCTGGATCGTCTCCCCCACGACCATGATGGCCATTTTGACCACGGCCAAAGCTGTCTTAAAAGACGCCGCGACACAGAAACAAGTACATATTATTCAAGAACACTTAGGCTTCTTAGCAAAAGACTTTGACCGCTTCCAAAAACGTATGGATAATTTAGCGCGACATATTGATCAAGCCAATAACGATGTCAAAGACGTACAAATCTCAGCTAACAAAATTACTAGTCGTTTTGATAAAATTGAAAAAGTCGAATTATCGCAAGTACATGCTGAGATTGAAGCAGCGGATTAATAGTTGTTGTCAACTAAACCATTAGGGGATTTCTCGCATTACTTGAAATGACAGCATAGAAGTATCTTGTGCTACTCAAAATGATGGTGACTGCATTTATTAGAAATAAGTTGTCATTCCGACCAGTGGCGATAGCTGCTGGGGGGAATCTTCTGCCGGTTTGATTGACTATTTATTCGTGCTCAGAGTCTGCTTTTTCTTCCTGGCCAGCGATAATCACCCGATTACGTCCTGCAGCTTTAGCCTGATATAGTGCTTCATCAGCCATATTGATAAAGGCATCTGCATTTGCGATTTGATTATTATATTCGGCAATGCCGAAACTACAGGTTATCTTTAATGATAGGTTGTCATCCACAGGGATTGCAGTTTCTTCAATGACTGAGCGTAATCGCTCTGCTGTGGTTAAGGCTGCAGAGCGGTCTGCTTCAGTGAGTAAAATACTAAATTCCTCACCGCCATAACGACAGACTATATCTGAAGGTCGCAAGCATTCTTTAAGAGTACTGCCGAGAAATTGTAAGACGCGATCACCAGCAATATGCCCATGAGTATCATTGATTTTTTTAAAATAATCGATATCTAACATCACTATAGATAAGGGTGAACTATAACGTTTTGTTCTTTCAAGCTCTGCTTTAAGACTATCTTCATAGGAACGGCGATTGTAAGTGCCTGTGAGTGCATCAGTCCGTGACAAACGCTCTAGCTCAATGCGCTGGTGTTCTAATTCGTATTCTGTATTTTTACGTTCAGTGATATCTGATATTGATCCTGCCATGCGGATAGGCTCATTTTGTTTATCCCAAATTGCTTGGCCATGAATATGGTACCAGCGGTAATCACCCGTATTCGTACGCATGCGCACTTCCGTATCGAAAGCTTGTCTATCTTCAAGATGCACTTGTTTAGCTTGAGTGAAAATGTCAATGTCTTCTGGATAGATATAATCAGCAAAAGAACCTTTCAACTCTGTCTGTTCATCATCAGTGTAGCCTAATAATTCGTGAAATCTAGCTGAGTAATAATACTCATCTGCGCCTATATTCCAATCCCAGATACCACTATCAGTGCCTCTTAAGACAAGATCATAACGTTCTTCACTTTTACGTAAGATTTCTTCGGTTTGTTTTAAACGGGTAATATCATGGATAATTGAAAAAAAGCCTTTGACATTGTTATCAATATCGAAGTCAGGGATATAGTGTGCTAATACTATACTTTTCCGGCCAGAAAAGTTATATTCTAATTCAAAATTAACTTCATTACCGTTTAAAGCTGCCCTAATATAGTCTTTTTTTGTATTATATACTTTTTCTCCAACAATATCACGGACTGATGAACCAACAATATCATCTCGGGTTTTCTTGAAGCTATTTGCGAATTGTAAATTACAAAATTTGTATGTTTCATTAACGTCTATGTAGCAGATTAACGCAGGGACTGAGTCAGTGATTAAGCGCACTTGTTTTTCATTATCGCTCATGGCCTTTTCAGCTTGTTTGACGCTTTCTAACATATCTCGCATGGCGATGAGAAATTTAGCTGTTTCATCTTTATGGGGCGGAGTTTCAATTTTAATATTACGTTGCCCTTCACTAATTTTTTCTGCAATGCTGACTGCTTTACGGAAAAATCGAATCACATCCCTAGAGATGAAAAAATTGACTAAGAGTGCAATTAATATAGTAATACTTGCAAATATTAAAACACTATAGGTTGTTGTGGTCTCTAAAGCTTCAATTTCACTGACAGTTTCACTCAGGTTTTTCTCAATAGCTTGTATGTAGCTATTGTCCGCTGCTTTAAGATTAAGCTGTACAACAGGTCTGTTCGCATCTTGCTCTTTGAGCATTTGAGTAATTTTAGGAATGTCTTGATGGGCAATTTCTTTTACTTCAATACCCGCTTTGTGTAACTGTGAATAGGCATAATAGGAGATACTGACTAGGGTTAATAGAGGAATTAAGATGTTAAGCAGCAATTTTAAGCGTAATGGAATATTGCTTAATGTAGGTAGCTTAATTTTTTTAAGTATCGATTTCATCATACCACCGTTTCAAAGTGTCGCCTATAATGCCAGGGTTAGTTTCTTGTGGATAATGGAACGCGTCACCAATATCGACAATGCTTAAATTGGATAAGTTTTCCTTTGCCCATTCAATGGTATCTACTGTCGTGATAAAACCCGGGATGGCATAGAGCATCAGTTTCGGGATATCACTATGGGCTAATTTTTCAGAATACTCTGTGATAATATCGCTTGCAGGTGACTGTCGGTCGCCGATAGGTAGATCCATCATATATTGCCAGATTGCTTGTCGACTTTTAGGTGAATTAAAAGGCTCGGCGTAATGCTGCATTTCCGTGTCGGTTAATTTTCGTAGTAATCCGGCAGTAAAAACGTTTTCTATAAAATAATTGGTATTGATGATGGCGTCTTTACTATTTTCATGATTTCGGACTAATGATACTAATTCTTGTACGGGTAGTGACAACATATCCCAGTCTAAAGTTGGGCGAATATGTGTCTCAAGAAAGGCTAAGGCTTTGATATTATCTTGGTGGTTCATTGCATAATGAAATCCCATGATCCCACCCCACGCATGTAAAACGTAGGTTGCATTTTTTAAATTCATTTTATCGAGAAAACCGGTCACATACTCCATGTGCTCAGTTAAATTATAACTAATATTTGGCTTATCTGATTGGCCAAAGCCTACTAAGTCGAAGGCAATGCATCTAGCATGGTCTGTTAAATACGGGATGATGTTGCGCCATAAATAGGCTGATGTGGGTACACCGTGAAAGAAGACAATGGGATCGCCCTGGCCTTCATCGATGTAATGCATGTTTGCGCCATTGACGTTAATGAACTTTGAAGTAAAAGGAAAATCTGCTGATATGTTGTTATTGTTGGTCATGTGAAGTTACCTTTTGTGTAAGTGGTTAATAAAGCATCGTTATAGCTAGCCAAGTCATCAGAAGATCTCTGGTTGCTGCTTACAGCCACAACTCGAGATGACAATATTTTTCCAGCAAAAACATAGTTGATGACAGCACTTTTCAACATTGCTGACAACAATCTCGCAATTGCCTCCTAGGCACACTTCTGCTCATCATCTACTGACTTTTTTGCACTTTGTTGACTTGCCTGGTTAATGTCGAATAATTCCCTTGCTGCGACTGCCAGCATGACAAATTCGATACTGGTTGAGCTGCGTAATTCCAAGAGCATTTTCTTCCATCGGTCTACAAGTAGACAATGTTCTTCGAGCCATAGCTCAATAGATTGATTAATATCTTCAATAGCTGGATTATGTTGGATAACACTGATGGCCAACTGACGTTGTTGAAAATCAATATCATCACACAGTGCTGAGCGTGCTAATACATCCCAATGGCTTTCACTTAATTCAGCAATCAATTGCTCTCTGAACCAGCCTAATTCTAATTTAGCCCCAATAGTAAAGTATACTTGCGCTACATGTTCAGGATTTAATTTATGTTGATTAGATGCGGCAACTATATCTAATACAGCAAACATAGCTGACATACCCGAAGTTGAGTGAGCCATCTTCTCTGGCACGCCTGCTTCAATAAAGGCTTCAGCATCATGCTCAATATGTTCTTTGCCAACGCCTTGTACTAATGATGAGACACTATCATACATTTTTACCACGCCTGCAGAGTATTGCTTAATAATTTTCGGCATATCACTCAAGTCACGGTGATTACGAATGAACCAACGGGTTGAGCGTTTAAGTAATCTTACCGCAGCCATAACCATATTCATTTGTACTTCACTGGATACTTTATAATCTAGTGACTCGATTTTTTGTAGAAAATCATGCATACCGAAGACTTCTTTAGCAATGAAGTAAGCACGAATAATAGTACTGGTGGTCGCACCTGTTTCCGCAGTGATCATATGGGGGAAAGTGAGCCCCATATCATTGATGACAACATTACTGATTTGTGTGGCTATAATTTCGCGGCGCAGACTATGTGCGTGGATTTCCTTGTGATATTTTTTTGTCAGTACTTTAGGAAATGCTGTATCAACATAGGCAGATAAGAAAGGATCTTCAGGGATATCCGAGGCTAAAATCTGCTCTTTTAGACAAATTTTACTGTAAGCCATTAAGACAGAAATCTCTGGGGCGGTTAAGCATTTACCCATGCTTTTACGCTCGAATAAATCTTTTTCATCAGGTAAAAATTCAATTTCACGGTCAAGTTTTTCTTCAGCTTCTAAAGCTTCCATGAAGCGGCTGAAGGAATCAATACTTTGATTTTCATCATAAGTAGCGATACTGATAGCCTGCGTTTGGTAATAATTATTTTTTAATACCAATTCTGAGACATCATCCGTCATATCTGCCAATAATTGATTACGTTGTTTTTCAGTCATATCGCCATTTTCCACCACTTTATTGAGGAGAATTTTGATATTAACTTCGTGATCAGAACAATCCACACCAGCAGAGTTATCAATAAAGTCCGTATAGATTTTACCGCCATTGAGTGCGTATTCAATACGTGCCCGTTGGGAAAAGCCTAAGTTACCGCCCTCACCCACAACCCGACATTTTAAGTCACAGCCATTAATACGCAGGTTATCATTAGCTTTGTCGCCAATTTCTGAGTTTAACTCGCTGGATGCTTTCACATAGGTGCCGATACCACCATTCCAGAATAAATCCACTTCTGCTGTGAGAATTGCGCGAATTAAGACATCAGGTTCAATGATATCTGCCTTTAAATTAAGTACTTTTTTAATTTCGCTGGTGAGTTTAATCGCTTTAGCTGAACGACTAAAGACACCACCACCTTTTGAAATTAATTTACTATCATAATCAGCCCAAGAGGAACGCGGCATATTAAATAAACGCTCACGCTCTTTGAAGCTGCTAGCAGCATCAGGATTCGGGTCGATGAAGATATGCATATGATTAAATGCAGCCACTAGACGAATGTGCTCTGATAACAGCATACCATTACCAAACACATCACCAGCCATATCACCCACGCCAACGACAGTAAAGTCTTCTTCTTGGGTATTTAGGCCCAACTCACGGAAATGACGTTTTACTGATTCCCATGCACCTTTAGCGGTAATCCCCATGCCTTTATGGTCGTAACCGGTTTTACCACCGGAGGCAAAGCTATCATGGAGCCAGTGACCATACTCAATAGATTCCTCATTAGCGAAGTCTGAAAATGTTGCCGTACCTTTATCAGCAGCGACAACTAAATAAGGATCATCACCATCATAACGCGTAGTATTGCTAGGCGCGACTATTTTATCATTGATGACATTATCAGTGATATCCAATAAGCCGCGAATGAATTCACGATAGCAACTGATGCCTTCTGTCATAATTTCTTCACGTGTTCCACCTAAGGGTAAATTTTTAGGTACGAAGCCACCTTTAGCACCAGCAGGAACAATCACTGAGTTCTTAACTTTTTGGGCTTTCATTAAGCCCAACACTTCAGTACGGAAATCTTCACGACGGTCTGACCAACGTAAACCACCACGCGCTACTTTGCCGCTACGTAAGTGTACGCCTTCTACTGAGGGTGAATAGACAAATATTTCATACATAGGGCGTGGTAATGGAATATCAGGAATATCATCAGGTGAAAGTTTAAAAGACAAATACGCTTTAGGTTCACCATCATCACAGGTTTGGAAGTAATTAGTCCGCAGGGTTGCCTTAATAATATCACAGAATTTTCTGATGATTCTATCTTCATCTAAACTGATAACCTCATCTAGTTCGTCCATGATTTTTTTATCCAAACTGGCTAGCTTAGTTTTATTGCCTTTTTGCATTGCTGGATCGAAGCGCAGATTAAAATACTCAATCAATAGTGAAGAAATGTTATGATAATTACTCATTGTTTCTTCAATATAGGTTTGGTTAAATGTAACGCCTATTTGTTTCATATACTTTGAGTATGCTCGCAATACAGCAATTTCTCGCCAGGATAACCCTGCAGATAAAACGAGATTGTTAAAACCATCATTCTCAGCTTTTCCATACCAAATATTTTCAAATGCTGTTTGAAACGTTTCTTTAACTTCTTCAACTTGTAGTTTCAGTGCATGTTTATAACTCATGCGGAAATCATTGACCCAAGCACGCGTACCATCGCTTAAAGTAATCATGTGAGGTTGTTCACCAAGCACACGTAAGCCCATGTTTTCTAGAATAGGTAAAGCATCTGATAAAGGCACTGGTTTATGTAAGCGGTATAATTTAAAGCGTAAAATATTTTCTTGCTCATCGATAGGTCTGAAGACACTCATGGATAAGCCATCATCAGATTGGATACGACGGATGTGATCAATATCAATAATCGCTGTGCGCACTGATTCATTTTCTCGATAACCAGCAGGGAATGATTTGGCAAACATATGGGCTATTTCATTGCCGCGTTCTTCACCATAAAAGTCGATTAAGCCAGCGCTTAATTCGTCCACCCAGCTTTTACCCACTTCGATGAGACGGCTTTCAATGTCAGCAATATCATATTCCAGTGGTTTAGTTAAATCGATGCGGACCATAAAATGAATGCGCGCTAAGACGGAATCTGAAAATGTGGTTGTAAAAGACACTTCTGTACCATGAAATGCTTTTTGCAAGATATCTTGGAAGTCATGGCGAAGCTCCGTATTATACCTATCTCTGGGCACATAGACATAGGCTGAAATAAAGCGGCCATAAATATCTTTTCTTACAAATAAGCGAATGCGGCGGCGCTCTTGCAACTGCAAAATTCCCATGGATAATTTTAATAATTCATCTGTATCAGTTTGAAATAAATCATCGCGGGGTAAGGTTTCTAAAATATTTAATAAGGCTTTACCCGCATGCCCTTTTGGTGAGAGCTTAGACATTTTCATGACTGTTTTAACTTTCTCACACAAGCCGGGAATATCCTTAGGATTACGGTTATAAGCGGCTGAAGTAAATAAACCAATGATGCGATGTTCACCGATAATATTACCTTTTTCATCAAAGCATTTAATGCCAATATAATCCGTGTAAGCTGGACGGTGAACTGTGGATTTAGTATTGGTTTTAGCGATGATTAATATGTCTGGCGCCAAAGCCATTTTTTGTGCTTCAGGTGTCATATTCGAAAAATGCCGGGAAATCTTTTCCGAGCCAGATTCACGCAATACCCCTAAGCCAGTGCCTGGTACTACTTTTAGTACTGTATCTTTGTCATTTTTCTCTAAGGTATAACTACGCCAGCCTAAGAAAGTGAAATGATCATCTAACATCCATTCTAAAAAGTTGATGGCTTCTTTGACTTTAACTTTATCTATTGCTGGTGGATTTGATTTTAAATTATCAATGGATGCTTGTACTTGATCGCGGGTTTTTTGCCAATCCTCAACGGCTGCACGTACATCCTGGAGAATATTAATAATGGCATTTTCCAATTCTTTTAATGCTGCAGGATCAGTCACACGGTCAATCTCAAGGAAAATAGGTGCTTCTTCTTGCGCGGTAGGTGCAGATGTACCTAATGGATATACTTTCTTAATGGCATAGTTATCATCACGTACCAGTTTCATACCACCTACGTGGACAATCATGTGGGTGGTAAAACCTCGCGCATTTAATTCCATTTGCACAGAATCAACTAAGAATGGCATATCATCATGGGCAATTTCAATCACAGTATGCGTGGATTGCCAGCCATGCTGCTCATATTGAGGATTGTAGATGTGGATTTTAGTCTCGCCTGGCTGGCGGCCTTCCATCAGATTCCAGTGCGAAATAACCGCGCCATAAAGGTCGAGTAACTCATGACTGAGTAAGTCGTCAAGAGAAACCGTGGCATAATATTGTTGTATGAAGGTAGCCAGCAACTCTGCTTTATCCGCTGAAACTTTGGTTCTTACGTGAGCTTCTAGATTGCTTAGTAGCTCTTCCCTAGTTGTACTATCTCTACGTGACATATTAGTATCCCCCAAACTGTATTGTCACTCTATCTAAACATCCATGGCTGATCTGTCTATATCAAACCATACATACTCAAGATAAACTGAATCTATGCCTTCTCTTGTTTAGTTATCATAGCAGAAATTTAACAAGGTCAAGGCGGTGAAAATGTGAATTATGTTTGAACTACCTGATTCCGCAAATAGTTGGGTAAAAGTTGTTCTGCTTGTATCACAGAATTAACATACGAACGCTTGGCTGCAACAGGCAACAGAAAGTTGGCATGGATCGTTGAATCAGGATCTATTTGCTTGGTAGATATCCTGTTGGTCAACTTGTCACCACACACTTGCCAGCCATTTCCAATAGCCCAGTCATACTCTGCGAGATCTGTGATAACGGCTTCAGGTTTACTGACATGTTCTGCGCCAATCAGTTGGCATTCATCTATAGTAGGCACATGATAATATGCCCAATAGAGCTCTGACATTCTCGCATCTATGGCAACCAGCACATTGCTAGCGCCTTGCTGTTGCTGTGCTCCCAAGGCCATGGCAGCCAAGCTTGATATAGGTACCACAGGTATATCTAAGCTGTAGCTTAAGCCTTGGATAATGCTGATAGCAATTCTGACCCCAGTAAAGCTGCCTGGTCCTATGGTGCAGGTTAGACAGTGTAATTCATCTTTATTAATACCTGCTTCTGTGAAGATTTGATCCATCATAGCCAGTAAATAGGCTGAAGGTTTTTTTTGCTGGTCTTCCACAAGGGTATATACCTGACCTTCGTGCAGCAACGCCACTGAACTGATATCAGCGCTGCAGTCTAAGGCTAAAATAGTTTTATCATAGTGTTGAAAATTAGCATTCGTTGGCATGGTCATTCATCTTAGTAAAAAAGTCAGTCACATTAGATAACTCGCGAGTACGTTGCATATTCGGCAAACTAGCCAGGATTGTCTTACCATATTCACGTGCTTGTAAGCGCGGGTCGCAAATCATTAATACTCCCTTATCATCATGGTCGCGAATTAAGCGCCCTGCACCCTGGCGCATATTGATCACCGCATGAGGTAAACTGTGATGATAAAAAGGATCTTTCTTTTGTTGACGTAATACATGGCTGCGTGCTTGTAAAATAGGATCATCCGGCGTGGAAAATGGGATTTTATCGATAATCACGCAAGATAGTGCCCTGCCACGTACATCAACGCCTTCCCAAAAGCTGCTAGTACCGAGTAATACCGCTTTATCACATGCACGAAAAGCCTGTAGTAATTTATCTTTGGGTTGCTCACCTTGAATAAACAAATCTGTATCAAGTTGATCTTTTAATAAGGCTGCCGCTTTATTTAAAGCATAATAACTGGTAAATAATAAAAACACGCCACCAGGACTAGCTTCAATGACGGGTAAAGCAGCATTAATCACGGCGTCAACATAGTCACGACTGTTGGGATCAGGCATGTTTCTGGGTAAATATAACAAACTATGTTCTTGGTAATTGAAGGGACTATCGAGCTGCAATTGCTCGGTATCATTAAGTCCTAGCTGAGAAAGAAAATGCTCAAAGTTATTATCAATAGTCATGGTCGCAGAGGTGAAAATCCAACTACGCTGCTTGCTTTGCATATGCGCTTGAAAATCATCGGCAATATTCATGGGAGTAAAATAAATCGCAAAACTTTGGCTATAAGTTTCGAACCAATGAATTTGGTCCTCTGGAGCCGCTGTAGTCATAGATTTAAATAATTGTAATAACTCCACGCTGCGGCGATGACAATTTTCTAAACCTTTGCTGCGCTCCTTATTGGCATCTAAACATTCGCTCAAAAATGTTAATTCAGTTTGTAATTGCTCAGTTGCTTCCGTCACGGCTTTTTGCTTGGCGATAGTATGCCAGGCAGCTTTTTGTTTCGCCTCTCCCATACTCAGCCGCATATCCGCAATAGCTTTCTTTAGTCTAGCTAGAGCATCTTTTAATTGATCTGCATCAGCAGCACTTTTTAAATATTCTTGTTGGGTATCGGTGATTAATTCTAATAATTGCCGGGCAGAAATACGTTGGCCAAAGAATAATGATGCAACATCATATAATTGATGTGCCTCATCAAAGATAATTAAATCTGCAGTGGGCAGCAACTCACCTACGCCCTCTTCCTGCAAGGCTAAGTCAGCAAAAAATAAGTGGTGATTAATAATGATAATATCAGCATCTAAGGCTTTACGTCGTGCCTTTTGTACAAAACAACGCTCGAAGTGCTGGCAATCTTGGCTAAGACAACTTTCGGCGGTGCTAGTGACCGCACTCCAGACGGGTGAATCTTCGGCTACATTAGTGATTTCAGCGATATCGCCTTGTTTAGTTTGACTGGCCATGCGACGGATGCGCTTAAATTCATTGACTTGCTGCTTACTATAGAATAATTGCTGCGAGCTGGGATCGTCCAAACGATAATGACAGAGATAATTCGCGCGGCCTTTTAAGAGCGCCACTTTTGCTGGAATGGCCAAGGCTTTACGCAGTAAAGGTAAATCACGATTGAATAATTGGTCTTGTAAATTCTTAGTGCCGGTAGAGATAATAACTTTTTTACCTGACAATAAAGCCGGCACTAAATACGCGAAGGTTTTGCCCGTACCGGTACCTGCTTCGGCAACCAGAGAGTGATTATTTTTTAGGGCAGATTTAATCGCTTGGGCAAGTTCTTGTTGCTGTGGTCGTGGCGTGAAGTTATCGATGACCGTGGCGAGTTTACCGTCACTGCCTAAGATAGATTCCATTTCTGTATCGATGACCACGCGAATACTACTTTTCTAAATATTGACGCTTATCCTCAACCGCTTCCCACTGAGCCGCATCCTCGGGGGGATCTTTTTTCACGGTGATATTGGGCCATTTTTCCGCAAGCTCAGCATTTAGTTCTGGGTATTCTTGATACTTTTCAGGTAATTCATCTTCAGAATAAATGGCCTGGACTGGGCACTCAGGTTCACATAAGGCACAATCGATGCACTCATCAGGGTGGATAACCAGGAAATTAGGCCCCTCATAAAAACAATCAACCGGACATACTTCCACACAATCCATGTATTTACAGCGGATACAAGGTTCCGTTACTACGAAAGTCATACTTACCTCTTCTTATTCTGCAGTATCATCTTGGTACCTGTGAGACCAGCCCTGGCTAGCATCAACAGGTCATACAAGCATGTAATTATATGCCACATCCGAAGGGGGAACCACAGTTTCCGTTGCTAGTATCGCTATTTTTTTCTTGTTTTGTTGAATTTTCCGCTCGGATAGCCTGTATCAACGCGGCAAAATCACTACCAGCCTCAGCATGAGCGCAATAATCTTGAATGTTGAACAATGTTTTACCGATTTGTTGTTCTAATGCTGTTGTTTTGACAACATCAGCATCTGCTAGTTGAGCTAAGTCATATTGGTTACTTAATGGACATGGGGCGCATTCAAAGCTGCGGTGTTTTAGTAAAGCCAGTGGCGTTTTTGCCACTAATTGCTGGAGCGCGCTGTCGCTATGTGCATAGAGCGGATGCCATACGCGACGTTCCCCCATATGTTCACTCTCTTCTATATATTCGGGCAAATTAGCCTCTACAGGTGAATCGAGTCGTCGGCGCCCCATCAATACAGTTGCTTCGCAGGCTGGATCCAGCTCATCTAACCAGGTTAGCAAGGGTAAGCCCTTTAATAAGCCGGCACACCATTGAAATTTTTTACTAGGGAAATCTTGGCGTTGGGCAACGATATCTGCAAAACCTAAAGGACTACTAATGCGCTGCCATTTAAAACCATATGCTTCACATAATTGCTTGGCTTGCTCTACCCGCTGTTGCCAGCAAGGACTCGCCCAATGAGTTTCCACGGAGACAACATACACCTCAGTCAAGGATTGCTCATAGGCCCAACGCATTAAGCCAATTGTGCCATTAGCAAAGTTACCGAAGATGATATGCATAAAAACTCGAGGTATGTAAATTAAAAAGGAGATTGTACTTTTATTTGCCTACGATGTCTAATTATCTATTGACCACAGTCGGCAATTTACATCCACTAATACCCTGGCTTTCCGTTCTGCGGGTTAGTTGTGCCGCTTGCTTATCCTGTTGGTAAATCCCACTAAATTTAGCAAAATGCTTTAGCATTGTGCGGGTATTCATATCAGGTTGCTGCTTCATCACTTCACAACAATCTTGCGCGAATTGTAACACATTCATTGATCGAACCGTTTCAGGGTACTGTTGAGTGACAATCAACTTAATATCTTCAGCTCCTAAAGGTGGGCAACCTAATTGGATACAACATTTGGAAAACTCTACTGGCAGTGGCCTTCGTCCACATAAGGCAATACTATTGGCTGAGAAAAACGCCATAAAACCAGCTTGCTTTGCTGGTTTGCCACTATATGGATGAAAACCTGACATCATTAGATGCAATGCCTGCAATACATCAGCTTTAATAGTATTAATTTCATCAATCCACACGGCCTGCCCTGCTTCAAATGCTTCAATACAGCGAGCAATGATTGCGATGCTATCTATGCTTGCATCAATTTTATCGAACCATAGACAAGCCTCGGATAAAGAGCTTAACGTAGATTTATCACTATAACCATGGATATCGAGCATATGTTGGATTAACACACTTTTACCTGCACCGGGGATACCCTCAATATAAATACCATGTTGTCCTGCTTGATTAGCAGGCGCCTGCCATTTTCGTTGTGCCCTATGAATACGAATAAAATTAGCAACAACTTTCCGTTGTGCAGTATTTGATGGTATTTCTGCATAACATTGTTGAGATATAGATTGCTGGGGTAATTGCTGTTCCAGTGATCTTTCGCATATGTGTTCGATTACAGTATATTCAAATGCACACACTGACGTTTTCTTTGTGTACACACTGTAATCCATTAATACTGAAGCCAAATAACTATCTCCATCACACCTGCCTTTTCCCGCATTAATTTCTGGAGAATGAGGGATTTGTTCATGTATTCTTGCAAGCGAATGTGATACAACTGCTTGAGGTAAGGCTTGAAAATATAATTTTGGAATGCAGCCTAATTGTAATAATCGTTGCTCATGGGTAAATGGCTGGCCGTTACTTATAATAATAACTTTATGGGCAGGACTAAGACGATGGATACTACCTTGGTAATATATTTCCAATTCAGAACCTTGCAGTAAGGGAATGAAAAAAGTTAATTGCGTATTTATTTGATGGGCATCATCAAGAATAAGTATCGGCCTAGTTTTATCATCTTTGTGTTGTGCCCATGCGGAAAAATTACTGAGACCATAGTACGCAAACACATTGCGTTTCTTATTATTAGTTAGCATTCGTATCAATGTACTTTTGCCAGCTTGTATTGCCCCTATTATATGAATAATATTAAACTCATTAAATGCTGACATAATAGCTGTTTGGCGATGCTGATTTAACACAGTTGCTACTTGCATATCGGTTAATTGATATTCTACTGACAACCGTACTAATTTTTCACAATTTTCGTTGTATAAGGTCAACGATTTACGACTTTGAGTATTAACACGGTCTACTTTTACCTTACTGCCTAAAAAAGTTAAAGGCAAATACGGGTGGCCATTTGCAGGTAAAGATGATACATCTATCTCGATAATAAAAGTCAAAGGCGCTGTCACGGTTAGCATTTGCCCATCAGGCAAACATAAAAGCTGACTTGCTAATAAAGGATGTAATGCAAGTAATAATGCCTCTGAAAAACTGCCTCTAAGGACAATAGGACGTTGCGTACGCAGTGCCTTAATAAAATCTGTCTCAGTATAAAGAAAATTGGCGAATTTTTGTGGTAATTTATCATATGTAATGTCACCAATTAGATCATAATAATCATGAGCTTCGACATCAATAATTAAAGCTTGCTCAGATATAGTATGACTTTCATGACGAGAATCATTAGTGAGTATGGTATGAACAGTTGGTCTTCGTGTCGGTACATCCACCATCGCAGCATACTCTGCTTGTACAGAAAGCGGCAAATATGTGGGAACTTCAATACCTGGAGCGATATAGAGAATAATATTTACATTGTAGCTCTTCGCTTCAGCATAAAGACAATACCATTGCTCATCAGATAAAACAGAAGTTAACCATAAACTTAATGTTTTCTCTGCATGAGCTTTTAGCCAGCCCTCTTTTTGCCGATAATATCCTTCATGCACAATTTTTTGTTGTAAGAGATAGTCGAACAACAGGGTGTTCACTAATTTTGTGTCAGTGGGCAACTGCGCAAGTGTAATATTTTTTACTATAGTAATCGGCGAAAATTCACTAAAGTTAAAATCACTAGTATCAATGTCGATATCAGCTAATTTTGGCATTGGAATGCAAGCACGATGATAGTTAATATACCCTCGTATAACGGCTTGATTGAGAAATGCCTCACAATTTACACGTGCACTGTTAGGCAGATTAATTAAGCGTAATTGACTATTGTCAGTGATGTTACCCTGCTCAATATCGTCAATAAACGTACTTTTTTCCCATACAGGGACATTCTCTTTTAGTACAATCGCTCCCAACAAACGTGACTGCCAATCAGATACGCCTCGCATATCATATTCATATGTATCAGTTTGATTAAGGAGCTCATCTTGATCAAATTCCTGTATAGATAATGGCAATTCTGTTTTTACTTCTGCCACAACCTGCTGGCGTGTCCAAAAAGACATATCGCGTAAAAGTTCACTACATATGCTAATGATCTGTATATTATCTGGGATCTTATGTCCTTTCAGCGAACGTATATCATCTAATACTGTGGTGAGAGCGGCTCTTTGTGCCGTAGTCAGACAATTCCAAAGAAAAATTAGCAAAGGTGGCGTCCCACTAGTTGCTGCCGCAGCTTGGGAAAGAAAATCCATGAGTGCTGTACGATTGACTATTCTATTTTCAACTTTAGCTGCCATATCTAAGCTATCTCGATCGACTGTAAAGGCAGCTTGACTGTCAATCACGTAAATAAGCCGAGATGAATCAAGAGCTAACGCTTGTTTTAATAAATAGCTACTTAAACCCACAGGATCTGTATGTGCAAATAGAATATGCTGATTGTCGAAATTAGTCACAATAGTATTTATGTCAGTTATATCATTAATGACAACAGGTGTCATGAGTGATTTAATGCATTGTTCTAATTGCGTTTGCGTGCTCAATTGGGTATTTTTTGTTCTAGCATTACTCTTTTCAGTTTTGGATGAACTTTGAGTTAATCTATCCGGTGTTGAAGAGCCGTGTGCACTTGTCAACTCTGATAGATGAGGTGTTGGCATAGCTTGGCCTTCTGTAACAGCCTCTGGTTCTGTAGGTAATATAGTAGGCGCAGTTATTCCTCGATTTTGGTTTTCATCTTTGGATGAACTTTGAGTTAATCTAGCCGATGTTGAAGAGCCGTGTGCACTTGTCAACTCTGATAGATGAGGTGTTGGCATAGCTTGGCCTTCTGTAACAGCCTCTGGTTCTGTAGGTAATATAGTAGGCCCAATTATTCCCAGATTTTGATTTTCAACATATATCTGTTTACTACCACCTAACCCACCAAGATATATTGGCACCCAGATGTTATTAATACAAATTTCCAATATTACATGGTTATTGTTTATATCTTGAATGAAGACAAGTTCAGGTGAGACGAATTCCAAGAGTAACCGATAGTATACAGCCACCACGCGCTGGGCACATGAGCCGCCACGGTAATCAAATAATGCAATCAACCAACTGTCATCAGATTCAAAATTCCTTCTATCAGGTATGATATCATCACACGTTGAACCCGCACTATAGCCTTGTGCAATATCTCGGTAATCATCAATTATTTGTCTGATAACATTTCCTTCAGGAATGTGTTGATAACGTTCTATTTGCTTAGCTTCTATTACGGCTTTCACCACATAAGTTAACGTAGCTTTTTTATCTGTTTTTAAGTAGAAATGATTATCTTCATTACAATGGTAAAGACTCACTCCCGCGGGTACAGGTTTTAGAATACCTGTAAACTCTTCATGAGCATCGATAGAGCCTTGAATGCGCGTAACACCTGAATTAAACGTTTGGGTAAATTCATGATAACGATATCCAGCGTCCGAACAATCGTATTCAAATTTTCTGATATCACTTGCTGATAATTGATTATAACTTATAAGGGTTAGCTGTTTATTTGTAGGAATAAAATGCTGTAGTTGTAATGGTTGTTCCAAATTTAGTAAATACCGTCCCGTTCTCACCGGCTGCACTCCCAAACTTTGGTTATTCAGTATTCTGCCAGCCTTAATCATTTTGTATGTTTTGAGTGATTCTGTAGAACCTTTAATATTATGGGATTTATAGGTGCTTTGTTGGTGAATATAGATATTGGGACCAATATTTGTAGTTTGAGGTCGAGTGTAAGTTAGCTCAGCAGATGTTGAAGAATTTTGAGTTCTTTTTAAACTTCTTTTACTAGCCCTTTCTGCAGACGGAACGATGGCATCAACAGTATTATCAGTATTTAATAAACCTAGAGGTTTGTTAATCAATTCGTCGAGAGAAGGTGACTGGCTGTACTGGATGGTAAAGGAACTAGGTACTTCACAATCAACAAGTAAAGTAATATGTCGCAAGCAATGACTGCAATGCTGTTGTAACAGCATGAGGAATTCAGTGATCGCATCAGGGACTCCGCCAACAATTTCCATATAGCTTAACTTAGGCAATAAACCAGACTTAATCCATGCCTGTAATTTTTGAAAATCTTCATTGTTCTCATCAACGTCAACTTCCACGCTGATAATATTAGGGTGTGGATTGTTTGGCATTAAATTGTCAGAAATAATTTCAGATTTATTAAAATAAGCTGGGAATTTATCTGGCAATAAGCCTTCATTAAAAAGATATTCTTTTGCCCTATCATGTAACCACAGTAACATATCAAACCAATCATAGGGCTTTAATATGCGCCTAAATAGCTGTATAACTTTACGATGCCACCTAAAATTATGCCGGTGTTTCAAAAGGGTTTCAACTTCTTTCCGCACAAAAGATCGGGTAAGATATTTTTTATCTTCAAATAACTGCATAATACAGAGATTTAGTAGTTTATTCTTCAACTGTGCTGACTTTGCAAACGCAATGTATGATGAACTATTTGAAATGCTAAGGATAAAATGTGAACTTTCAAGCAATAATAATTGCAGCCCAGCATCTTTGAGCGAACAAAAAATATCAAAAAAATATAAGTATTGGATGTCAATAGGACTATTGCTAATGATAGACAATTTTTTTTTAAGTAACCAATACTGATCTTGAGCAGTTGGGGCAGCTTGGATACATAGTGTAAACTCCTCAGGATATTTTATACGTCTTTTTAATCTACTAAAAAGATAGATTCGTTCCGAGTCGCGGAGAAATAGCAAGGCTTCAAAAAGTTTATTCCTGTTTTCGCGTAGATCACTGTTATCGCAGCCCCCCAACGATCGTTCAATTATTTCAACCAATGAACGCTGTATTTTAGGGCACTTAACCACGGTTAGACAACGAAAAGCATCTGCAGGCGACTGAATAAGGTCCTCAGTCTGGGCAAACACATGTTGTTGTAAGCCAATATCATCAATATGACGCAAGCATGCTTCTAAGTGGATGACGTTATCAATTGGCTTTATGTTCCATTCATAAAATTGCTTTTGCCACTCAGGAAAATCAAGAAGTTTCAACAACGCGATTACCTTATCTTTATCAATACGCGAGACGGATGTGGTATCAAAAGACAGCTTGAGTAATTCATCAAACAAACAATCTAGTGCATAAGGACTTTCAAGATCCTTCCTAAACATATTTGCTAGTAGCTTTTTAAGCTTAAGCCAGCTTAGACTAAATTTATCATCTCCAAGTAAAAAAACAGCAAAGTCAGAGATGTTAATTTTGTATTGAAGTTTTCCGACGAACTGTTGTTGCAAGCCATCCATGCATTTTAAACAGTGAATTAATTCAGAACCATTGCTGATTTTCTCAATGTTTTTCAATAAAAATTCTTGCTGGTATTGAGGTGATATTATATGCTTTATACACGATGATAAATCAGCTGCTGATTTGGCTTTAGCAGTATGTGCTTCTAAAATCTGTCGCTGATGTTGAGGATGCCTTACAGCTTTTAAATAGCTGATAAGAACTGATATTGTATCAATTTCTTGTAGACTTCTTAACAGGAGCTGTTCTTGGGTGGCTGGGCTTTGTAGAAGTTGCTCGTATACTTTATCACCTGAGTATTTTAATATGACCTCGAGGCAGCTGATTAATTTCACATTACGACTGTCTTTCTTTTCGTCATCCAAGGATCTAATGACCTCATCATCAAAAAGATTCATTTTCGCTATCGCCATCGCTGCACGCAAATCAGATCTGGTTCGAACAGGTGATTCATTACGCTTGAATTTTTTTTCTGCAAACAATAACAGTAGCCTTTCTCGGTTTACAGTTTCATGTAAATAAGGCAGATAGTGCATTAATGACTCGAAAGACGATACAATAGATAAATGCGATCTTAACTCATATTGATCTTCATCTAATAAAGCTTGCTGACGCAAAACTTGGCGTTGTTTAGATGAATAACGCTGGCAAATAATATGATAATGGCTTTTATTAACATAATCTAATAACAGCTCAAACTCAGTATTTGTAATAAGGCAAATTGAATCTCTGTACACTAGATACTTTGCTAGTCGGATATAATCACATTTTTCATCAAAAGTTCTGATATGATATATACCCTCTAAAGACTTTGTCTGCTGATGCTCTAGCATCTGATTAATTGATTCAACGATTGGTTCAAAAACTTTATTATAGCTAGTAACATAAAGTTTAAATCCCAATTTTGCTAGGAACTGCATACACATTTCTAGTTCAGGTAATGCTAAACCACCTATCTTTGCATTTAGGTCTTCTTTATTGAGTGTGAACACCAGGGTTTTAGGTACAGGTTGAGTGGAAGGCTTTGTCATGGTCTGCCAACCCGAGCCATTTGCAAGTTCATTCACAGGGTTTAAGCGTTCGGCAGGTGAGCGGCCCACCATCATTTGCACTGGGTTACTAAACAATTGCGCAGGTAAAATAATACCCTTAAAAACTATTTCTTTGGACATGTTCTCGACCTATTCTTGTTATTATTGCTTAATACACTTTTATATCTATTTAAGAAATTAATTATTATCTTTATAGGAATTAATATTTGGACCTAGTGAGAGATTTTAACAAATTATCTGTTCAAAAACAACACAGAATATGCTGCTCGTCAACATGCTGTAACTTATTATTATGCCAATTTATTTGACTTGGCCGGACGGATTAACTTGTTTACCCATTATCGTTGACTGTGTATGATGTCTATATAGTCTAAGAGATGCAGCAATTCAATGGACCTTAGTATCTTCAATACAATTATCATTCTCTTGTTTGCAGCAGTATTGGTGAACATTACTTGCCGTGCCTGCAAAATACCTACGATTATTGGCTATATTGTGATAGGTATGCTGCTGGGGCCGCATTTATTGGGCGTCATTTCAAACCGCCAAGATATTAGAGATTTAGCTGAGTTTGGCATCGTCTTTTTACTATTTACCATTGGTTTAGAATTTTCCCTAACAAAACTCATGGCTATGCGCTCCTTAGTCTTTGGCTATGGTGGTTTACAAGTACTCATCACCGTCCTGGTCACCATCCCTATTGCTTATTATGTAGGTATTGATTTAAATGCTGCAATCATACTCGGTGCGGTAGTTGCCATGTCATCTACCGCCATTGTGACTAGACAATTGACTGAGCAATTAGAGTTACTTTCACCTCATGGGCATAATTCACTGGCCATTCTCTTATTTCAAGATTTGGCCGTTATTCCCTTTTTGATTTTGATCCCTAGCTTGGCAAATGCGCAAAGTAGTTCATTAACGCTGATTTTATTTTGGGCTTTAGTCAAAGGTGTTATCGCCATTGCAGCGATTCTATTCCTTGGCAATAAGATTTTACGCCCCTTATTTCAAAAGATATCCATGCGTCATTCTAGTGAGTTATTCACATTGACTACTTTGTTTATCGCACTTGCTGCTGCCTGGATTACCCATGCCCTCGGTCTGTCATTGGCGTTAGGAGCTTTCCTTGCCGGGATCATGCTAGGTGAAACTGAATTCCGCCATCAAATCGAATTAGAAGCTCGCCCTTTCCGCGATGTGCTGCTGGGCTTATTTTTTATCACCATTGGTATGCAATTCGAATTTGAGCAATTACCCACAAATTGGCTATGGGTATTGTTAATGCTATTTGCGTTAGTGGTTTTCAAAACCAGTTTGATCAGTCTATTGGGCCTGTATTTTAGTAAGCAAAAAGATACAGCAGCTCGTACCGGCGTTATTTTAGCCCAAGGCGGTGAGTTTGGTTTTGCTCTTTTACTGTTAATGTTAAACCATCACTTACTACCCAATAGCTATGGCCAAGTAGTGCTTGCGGCATTACTTATCAGTATGCTCATTGCGCCCTTTTTTATTCGCTATAATCGACAAATTGTGGCTTGGTGTTTACCTAATGCCAGTAAAGATACTCATAGACAATACCAGCAAGATTTAGCCATGGTTACTCAAGACTTAGAGAGTCATGTGATCCTCTGTGGCTACGGCCGCATGGGAGCCCATGTGGCGACCTTTCTACGCCAAGAAGATATTCCTTTTATGGCGCTCGACTTGGATCCTGCAAAGATTCAGACAGCCCGTTCACAAGGCGTAAACATTGCCTATGGTGATGCTAGCCACCATGACATTTTAAGCCGTATTGGTTTGAATCAAGCAAAAGCCATTGCCATTTGTTTTGATAATCCAGCACTAGCCATGAAGGTCTTGCAGCAAATACGCCAGCTTAATCAAGATATCCCCATTTTTGTCCGTAGCTTTGACGACAGCAATATTGAAGAATTACAGCAATGCGGTGCCACAGAGGTCATCCCGGAAACACTAGAATCTAGTATTATTTTAGCGGCGCACTTGCTGGTACATATGGGGGTATCCGCCAGTAAAGTCTTTACTGATATGGAACGTAGTAGGCAGAATCGTTATGAATTATTACGCCAGTCGCAGGATGATAGCGAGCAATAGCCCCATCTTTGTTAACAATACGGATAATCTTCTAAAACTGGGTTAATTTTTCTAATTCGACGTTGGCGGCTGGTCCTATTGATGCCAGCACAATATTTGTTATACTCGCGCCATAAAGATATCACCCTAAGATTAAGAGATCAAAGTGAGTAAACTCCCTATCGACGTCACTGACGCGAATTATCAACGTATGCTTGAATTGCTCCAACCCTATGTCACAGAACGGCGCCAAGCGCTGATAGATAGAGTCTGTGCTAATCGACTGGAAAGCATCCATATTGCCTTAGAATCGCCTCATGATTTACATAATGCCGCCGCTGTGGTGCGTACCGCTGAAGCCTTTGGGGTTTTGAATATTCATATTATCGCGCCTCAAGATACCGCAGCCACATCCAAAGGCGTGACTCAGGGAGCATTTCACTGGGTTAATATCCATTTTCATGAGGATTTAGCCACCCTTTTGCAGTATTTAGCAGCTAAGAATATTCAATTAGCCGGGGCTTGTATGCAAGGTGAGACAGCACTGGCAGAAGTTTCAGTAGAATCACCTCTTTGTTTGATTTTAGGGAATGAAACTCATGGTTTAAGTGAAGCGGCGCGTGCAGCCTGTGATTTGCTGTATCATATTCCCATGGTGGGGATGAGTGAGAGTTTGAACTTATCAGTGTCAGCCGCGCTAAGCATGTATGACACCTGCACGCGGCGGCGTGAGTTTATCCAAGCACAGGGTGATCTCAGCACTACTGAGTCAGGCAAGCTAACGGCACAATACTATGGCAAAAGCGTTAATACCAGATTATTCAATCAGTTATGCAAACAACTTTATGCTAAAGACTAATCGTCTTTAGTGACGACTTCACCTTCTTTTGCTTCAGGCTGTTCGTCACTTGCTGCAGGCGCAGGTGCTGCAATCACTTCGGACGCCCGTGAATTTAGCACTGGCTCAGAATTATCGCCGATATCTAATTCAATAGAATTCACACTGTCTAAAAATTCTGGTGGACAACGGTGTTCAATGGCCTTCCCCATGACTTCGCTTTTCATTTTAGCCATTAAGTTATTTAGCCATTCATGTGAAACTTTATAGAGTGTGATTGGTGCTGATTTAGTCACCATGATGTTATCTGGTGATACGGATTGCTCTTCTTCCCACATAGTACTTCCCTAATGTAATTGCCCTACATCTGTAGTAGTGTAGCAGAAGATTATTAATCTGCGGTTCAGAGCTAAGATCTTTGTACCATAATACGGAAAATGTTTCAGTATTGAAATGAAAAGCCAGAATACCAAATCAAATAAAAAAGGCAGCAAGGACTCACATCAGTGCCCTTGCTGCACAAGATAAGCCTAGCGCCGAGAAGCTAAGCTTATATTCTCGAGGTTGAGAACATATGTCATTTCATATGTGGAATGCATAATACCCCATCTTGTCAAAAAATATTACGGTCAAAATGACCGTAACGAATTTTTTTTATAAAACTTATACTGTACTTTCTTACGAGTATACCGGAGATATAGATTACTACGGGTAGCTATTGCAATAGTGTGCAAAATAACAAATAGAAAGTGAGTGAACATCACCATGGTGGATATAGATAGTCTTGAATTTGAAAATCATTGCATGTTTAATGCTGTGAAGCAAGTAAAAACAATCAGCAATGACTTTCTGCAACATTATAACTTAACCCATTTTAGTTATTTTCGATTTTATGATGATGGTACTAGTTTTTCGCTCACCACACATCCGGAAGTATCCATCGCTTTTTTCCGCGAACGTTTCTATAATACTATTGAATACAATAAAGCCACTGACCGTATCGACTCAGCAGCTTTATTATGGCTAGCCTTAAGCCCTAATGATAATAAGTTAATTAATTACGTAAAAAGTCACTATAACCTCGCCAATGGCTTACTGATTATCAAAAAACAAGCTGGATTTATCGAAAATTACTATTTTGCCACGAACCCAGATAATTTATATGTAAATAATGCCTACTTGTCACGTTTGGATGATTTTTATAATTTTTGTTTTTATTTCAAAGAGCAAGCCAGAAAGCTGATTATCAAAAACCATAAAAATAGAATTGCTCTTCCCGATTATGAACCGCAGGTGCAGGCAGTGAGTTTAAATTTTTATCCAGCATTGAAACAACGCATTAATATTGATGAACCATTATTTAAAAAGTTATATTATTGCCCAGACTTCACCGCAGCATTAAGCCGCAGGGAATTCCAATGCTTAGCATCTATTGCCCTGGGGATGCAAATCAGAGATATTGCTAATAAATTAGAGTTAAAAGAACGCACAGTGAATTTTTATTTTGAAAATATCAAACAAAAGTTGGGACTGCATTCGCGTAAGGAATTAATTGATTTTTATCATGCGCTTTTTTAGTAAGCACAAACTAATGATATACTGATGGTTTATTCTGATATAAGTATATTCCAGACTGGGTCTTGCGACCAGCAGTGACTAAATCCCATCTTAGTAAAATCAATAAAACTATGCTCATAGAAGAGTTTCTTACATTTTTCTAACCATACCAACCTATCCTTTTTATTCGGGATCATTGCAGCAAGAATTAATATTTGTTCATATAATCGATGTTGTGAGTGTCGTTCTAAAGCAGGCCAATTCCTGGGCCACTTACACCTGTAAACAAACCATTGATTCCATAACCTATCATGATGTGCTGAAATATTTCTAATATTCCTTACTGGCTCTAAAAATGTTTGGAATACAGAGGCAGATAAATCAAATTTTTTTGCTATAGCTTTTTTATCACTGGTTTTTCTTAAATTTCTCCACAAACGGATTAAAGTACCGAATGATAAACATTCCATAATCATCCAGCTTGGTGGGTGACTAGGAGATTTATATTTAGTATAAAAATGCTGAATATATGTACGTTTGCTATTGCAGATATCTTTTATCTGTTGAACAAATCGATCCATCTGTGAAGGATTACTGTTTTTACTACACCATGCTTTGGAAAAATTATTAGCATTTATATACCAGTTAATACCATAGTTTATCGACATATGATTTGATATGGTTGCTCTTAAAGCAACTTCTATTCGTTCTATAGCATCTAAAACTATCAGTCTCAATTCACGGTCAAAATTATATAGAGCTGTAATGTCTGAAAACGTAGTACCATCTTTAAAACGTTTAGATGCAATAGAAATATAATAAGGAAAAAAGTATCCTGATAATCTATAATAGCCTATCGATTGTAAGAATTGGGGTAAATTACCGTGCTCTGTGATATTTAAGCCACGTAGTTTTAGTAAATTGATGTGTTCTGAATGATTAAATGCAACTTTTAAGAAATCAACTTTTTGGTTACTCATAAAAACAACCCGCCACGGTGCGCCGTTCTAATGAGAGGCGTGGCGGGTATGAATAACCTTCTTAGTATAGCAAAACTCTTATACAAACACCAAGCGCTCTGTCAAAATCACTGTTAACGTTCAAATTATAAGATATGATTATATAGCAACCCAAAGAAAATGCAACAAAGAATTTTTGTTTTATATATAAAAGGGCGTCAGTGTTAACCTGTTATGGATAAATATACGTGGTTTTTGCCTTATACACGGCTGGCGCTTGATAATCCCAAGAATTGACTTTGTAAACTGATGGCTGATAATAACCCCAGCTATAATAACCCGGATAATAATTGACAGTAGTCACACGTTCAGTAACACCGGCAGCAGGAACTGGTGAATATGCTGTAGATTGAATCGAGGTGTAACTGCAGCCAGTTAAGAGAATCACTGCTGCACAGAGTGAAACAAGTATTGTAAAAAACCGCGTTATCCTCAGTAACATTAATACACTCCTATCTTCTGACAGTGTGCATCCATTCATTTACTTTACCCACAAGTTTAGAACATTCGCCTAAGTAGTCAATTTTAAAGCGATTATGAAGATATAATTAAGTAACACAATACTAATCAATAACAGTCAATCCACCCATGTAAGGCTGTAATACATCAGGAATGTGAATGCGGCCCTGTGCATCTTGGTAATTTTCCATAACTGCGATTAAGGTGCGGCCCACAGCTAAACCAGAGCCATTGAGTGTATGCACCAGCTCTGTTTTCTTAGTTTCGGGGTTGCGGGTGCGTGCCTGCATGCGGCGAGCTTGATAGTCTGTCATATTACTGCATGAAGAAATTTTCACGGTATTTTTGTTGACCTGGTAGCCACACTTCTAAATCATAGGTCTTTGCTGCGCCATTACCTAAGTCACCACCGCAGAGCACTACAGTACGATAAGCTAAATTCAGCTTTTCTAAGATAGTTTCTGCATGGGTGCGTAACTGTTCTAAGACATCATACGACTGACTAGCTTCCACAATCCATACCATTTCTACTTTTTCAAATTGATGCTGACGGATCATCCCCCGAGTATCACGACCGTAAGAACCTGCTTCACTACGGAAACACGGGGTATGGGCTACCTGTTGGATAGGTAATTGCTCTGGATCGATAATCGTATCCCGCACAGTATTAGTAATGGGTACTTCGGCGGTGGGGATCAAATAAAAGGGGTGCTCACCGGTAGTGATAAACTGATCTTCGGCAAATTTAGGTAATTGGCCCGTGCCATATAAAGAATCGGCATTCACTAAATAAGGCACATAGATTTCATTGTAGCCGTGCTCATTAATATGCACATCAAGCATAAACTGAGTCAATGCTCGCTGTAGCTTTGCTAGCTTATTACGTAAAATGACAAAACGAGAACCGGTCAATTTAGTGGCTGTTTCAAAATCCATTAGGCCTAGTTGCTCACCTAATTCCACGTGGTCCTTCGGCGTAAAATCAAACTCAGACGGTGTGCCCCAAGTTTTAACTTCTACATTATCATCTTCAGTTTTACCAGCAGGTACGGATTCATGGGGAATGTTGGGAATAGACAGCTCAATTTCTTGTAATTGCTGTTGAATCCCTTCCAGTTCATGCTCTGCAGCTTTTAATTCATCACCTAAGCTGGCAACCGCAGCTAATAAGGGCTGAATATCTTCCCCCTTAGCTTTAGCAGCACCGATTTTTTTTGAGGCAACATTACGGTCATTTTGCAAGCTTTGCACATTTACCTGAATATCTTTACGTTGAGCTTCAAGGGCAGTAATACTCGCCACATCTAGTTCATAGCCTTTAATCGCGAGTTTGGTGGCCACTGCTTCAATATCATGGCGTAAATGTTTTGGGTCTATCATTTCCTACTTCCATCATTATTAGTTACTGTGCTACTCCGCTGATGATTATGCGGAGCTACTTTATATATACCCGTAGCGTCTCATATTTAGGGCTTTCTAGCGTGTTATTTTCCGTTAGATAAAGACTTTAAATTTTGCCAATAGCTAGCTATTACCTGCAATTTAAAGTCTTTATCTAACGAAAAATCCCTGTCCTATAAAACCCTAAATATGAGACGCTACGGGTATAATATTGCGGTTTATTCTGTGCTGCTAACATCGGCTAGTGCCGGCTATGTCACAATCTCGGTCCCACTTAAGGTAATACCTCTGCCGGCCAGTGTAATAAATGCCCGGTGTCAAACAAAGTGCTCAAATGAGCAACAACAGCAGCGATTTTATCAGGCTCGTCAAAAAATTCTACCACTAAGGGCAAATCAGATTGCAAATCGACTAAGTGAGCCTCATGCATCACTCCAGAACTACCGAAGCCACTGACACCACGGAATACCGTGACGCCCCTCACCTTCGCTTCTTCATGTAAGTATTGCATAATCGGCTCTATATTATCCCGTTCAGACAGATACGCTCGTACACAGATAACCTTCATCCTATGACCCTCCCTAAGCCAACCCCAAACCAGACGGCTACTAAACAACCTAGCAAGTTCAAGGTTATATTCATCCCAGCAAATAGCATTTTGCCTTCATTAAATAAATTCAAAGTTTCCAAAGAAAATGTCGAAAAAGTCGTAAAGGCGCCCAAAATCCCGGTTAACAAGAACAAGCGCATAGGCTCTACGGCTAATAATCGCTGAAGGATTAACATAGATAACAAGCCAATCAAAAAGGAGCCGACAATATTCACTGTCAAGGTACCGTAGGGAAAACTACGTCCGCACATGGCATGCATCAATTCAGTGACTAAATATCGAGCCACCGCTCCTATAGCGCCACCTGCAGCAATATAGATAAGATTAATCATCAGCAGCCTCGTTCAGTGTTTTCAAGTAAGCCAGCTTTTCTTTAATTTTCAACTCTAAACCTCGCTCGACTGGCTGATAAAAATTTTGTGCGGGGATGTTATCTGGAAAATACTGTTCATTGGCCACATAGGCATTAGCCTCATTATGCGGGTAGCGGTAATGCTTGGCATAGCCCAATTGCTTCATTAATTTTGTCGGTGCATTACGTAAGTGTAATGGCACCTCTGGGGTTGGTTTTGTTTGCACATAGGCTAAGGCGTCATTAAAAGCTGTATAAGCGGCATTACTTTTTGGCGCTGAAGCTAAGTATAAAATGGCTTGACCGATAGCTAAGTGCCCTTCTGGACTGCCTAAGCGCTCTTGTACTTCCCAAGCATTAAGCGCTAATTGTAGTGCGCGTGGATCAGCATTACCAATATCTTCACTAGCCGCTCTAACAATACGCCGGGCGATGTACAGTGGATCACAGCCACTGTTTAACATGCTGCAAAACCAATACAACGCCGCATCAGGATCAGAGCCGCGTAATGATTTGTGCAAGGCGGAGATTTGATCATGAAAATGCTCACCGCCATTATCAAAATGTTTCACTTGGCCACTGAGAGCTTGTTGCAAATGCTCAATACTGACCTTAATCTCTCCATCACCCTGGTCAGCAAGCTGACTAATAATTTCAAGTAAATTTAACAATGTTCTGGCATCACCATCGGCTGCTGTAGCTAATTGTGACTGTAGTTCGGCCGACATGTTAATATTCAAATCACCTAAACCACGTGACTCAGTTAATGCCTGCTGAATAATATTAAGCGCATCTTCCTGGGTTAATTTTTTTAAAACATAGACCCGACAACGAGATAATAAAGCATTATTCAATTCAAAGGATGGATTTTCCGTTGTGGCACCAATTAAGGTTACGGTACCTTCCTCCACATGAGGTAAAAATGCATCTTGCTGTGACTTATTAAAGCGGTGCACTTCATCCACAAATAAAATCGTTCGTTGAGGTAAGCGATTCTTCGCGCGTTGTACCACTTCACGGATATCTTTCACACCTGCTAATACCGCTGAGATAGATTCCACGTAAGCATCTATGGATTCAGCCATTAATTTTGCTAAAGTGGTTTTACCGGTACCGGGTGGCCCCCATAAGATCATAGAATGTAACTTTGCTTGTGCAATCACTTGCTGCAACGCTTTGCCTTCACCCAATAAGTGTTGCTGACCACAAAACTCAGATAACTGCTGCGGTCGCATACGGGCTGCCAAGGGTTGATTATCAATATTTTCAGCAAAGGCTAATTGCATAGTTAACTCTTGGTTTTATCGATCACATCAACACCTGCTGGGGCTTTGAATGTAAATAATTTACGCGAAAGCTTTGGGTTCAACTTCACATGAGTAAAATCAACCACAGTTAATTGATCTAAATTATCATAGAGCTTCATTTGCTTGATTTTATTATTGTTAAAATCTAACTCGACCATTTTAAATTCTTTATTCTCACCCTTAGGGATCAGTTTAAAAACTTGATTATGTTGATCATCGTTAATCCGGGTAATATCAAATTTATTTTCTATATTATGATTGGAGCCAGTTAAGACCATGGCAGGCGTATCGCCAGCAGTTTTACGAAAGTCTTGTACGGTGACTTGATCTAAATCTTTATCATAAATCCAAAGCCGATAACCATCAGTAACAATTAATTGTTGAGTTGGGCTGGTGGTATTCCAACGAAATTTACCTGGGCGCATGATAGCCATAGTACCTTTAGACTTTTGCAATGCCGTATTATTAGTATCAAACACTTCTTGCTGAAAGTTAGCTGAGAGACTGTGGAAGCTAGAGAGTAATTCATCCAATTTTTGTGCCGGCGCAACCACAGCAGCTTGACTTGTGATCATCCAACTTATCGATAATACAAACCCAACATAATGACGTAATTTCATATACACTATCCTATTATTCTTGCGGTGGCGGTACCAAGACTTCTCGACTACCATTTTCCATAGGACCTACCACACCAGTGGCTTCTAATTCTTCAATAATGCGCGCGGCGCGGTTATAGCCGATTTTAAAGCGTCGCTGCACACTGGAAATTGAGGCGCGACGATTTTTGGCAATAAATTCAATCACATGATCGTAAAGTGGATCGGTATCAGTACTTTTCTCTTCATCTAAGCCAAAGCCCCCCATACCATCAGCATCACTTGCTCCCGAAGTGATTTCGTCAATATACAGTGGCTCAGAATGCTTCTTCAATTCTGCCACCACATTATGTACCTCTTGGTCATCCACAAAGGCACCATGGACACGTACGGGCACACCACTGCCTGGCGGTAAATACAACATATCACCATGCCCCAATAATTGTTCCGCGCCCTGTTGATCGATGATGGTACGAGAGTCCACCTTAGACGAAACTTGGAAAGCAATCCGTGTCGGTACATTGGCTTTAATCAAGCCAGTGATCACATCAACCGATGGCCGTTGTGTGGCTAAGATTAAATGAATACCCGCCGCTCTAGCTTTTTGCGCAATCCGGGCAATGAGTTGTTCTACTTTTTTACCTACCACCATCATCATGTCGGCAAACTCATCCACTAAGACAACAATGTAAGGTAATGGCTCTAAGTTAGGTGGTGGATTATCGGGGTCATCCTTTCGTGCAAAGGGATCAACAATAGGCTCCCCTGCTTGTATGGCTTCGCTGACTTTATTATTAAAGCCATTTAAATTACGTACCCCCAAGGAAGCCATTAATTTATAGCGTCGTTCCATTTCCGCGACACACCAACGTAAGGCATGAGCGGCTTCTTTCATATCAGTCACTACCGGCGCTAGCAAATGCGGAATACCTTCATAGATAGCTAACTCTAACATCTTTGGATCGATAAGAATCATGCGTACTTCTTGCGGTGTAGATTTGTATAGTAAGGATAACAACATGGCATTTAAGCCGACGGATTTACCTGAGCCGGTAGTACCTGCCACTAATAAATGCGGCATTTTTGCTAAATCGACGATAACAGGATGGCCAGCAATATCTTTACCTAAGGCTAGACTTAAGGGTGAGCGTGCCTGCTCATATTGCTCTGCCTCTAACACTTCTTTCAGAGTCACCATAGCGCGGGTTTCATTCGGTAGCTCTAAGCCAATCACTGCTTTACCAGGGATAACTTCGACTACCCGCACACTGACCATGGAAAGCGATCGCGCTAAATCCTTAGCTAAGCCGGTAATCTTACTGACCTTTACCCCAGGCGCTAATGATAATTCATAGCGGGTAATTACCGGCCCAGGATGTACAGCAACTACTTCAGCATCCACATTAAAGTCTTTTAAACGCTGCTCTACTTCGATAGATTTTTCTTCTAGATAAGCTTTGCTGGCAGCTTTGTGCTGAGTCTTTGCCTTAGCATTCAATAAAAATAAACCTGGCAGTTTACTATCTTGGCCAGTTTGAAACATAGGGATTTGTTTTTCTTTCTGTGCGCGTTTGCTAGGTTCAATGACTGTCACATCTTCAGCAATATGCGGCAATGGTTTGGCTTTTTTGCTTTTCTTAGCTTTTTTAACTTTCTTAGGTGCTTCTTCGACCATTATTACAGGTTTCGCTGCTAACTCTTGTTTCGCCTGTTGGCGTTCTTTTAATTTAACCCGGTAATTAGCTAGCACTTCTCTAAGTCGCTGCAAGCCCAAGATACTTACTGCCATGAGGAATTTGCTGAATTTCACCCAAGAGAAGCCAGTAAACAAAGTAACTCCAGTTAATAGCCCTGCAAATAGCATTAACGAAGCACCAATATGATTGAAATTTTCCGCTAAGGTATCACTGACAATGCTACCAAGAATGCCACCGGCACTATAAGGTACGTGGGCATGCACGTTGGGCATATGTAGACTAAATAAGCTGGTCGCACAAACAAAGATTAAGAGAAACCCCACGCCTTTTTCCCAAAGGCTATTATGTAAAGTCTCTTCGCTTTCTGCAGATTTAGCCCGTAAACGTTGCCAGCCTGTATAAGCTAGCAATATGGGGAATAAATAAGCCATATAGCCAAAGATATATAAACTAAAATCCGCTATCCAAGCGCCGGTTTTGCCGCAAGCATTGAGGATATCTAAGCCAGTACCTGTACCAGACCAACCGGGATCACTGCTGTGATAGGTCAACAAAGAAAGTAATAAAAAGGCGCAGAAAGCTAAGCAGAGAATGAGTAATCCCTCGCGCATACGCTGGTTAAAAAAGTCGCTCACTGTGGGTTGGGTATTTTTTGTTCTGGCCACCGGTTAACTTACCTTGTATCTTATTGCTCACTTATCATTGATTGTGGGCTTATTTGCTCATATCTATTATCGCGTTTGACTATACAGCAGCATTTAGTTAGTAACACACCTACTCCTACCACTTGTCACATTCACTGCATTATTGTACCTTGCCAATATTACCTTGTAGCCTGTTCATATAAAAGAACAAATTACTAATAGGTTAGATATTAAACAGTTTAACAGGCAACAGCCGATTTAGGGGAGCCATTACGCATCATGACTGAGACAATTCACCGTTCTTTAATTATTCTAGGTTCCGGCCCAGCGGGCTATACTGCCGCCGTTTACGCAGCGCGGGCAAATTTAAAACCCATGTTGATTACCGGTATCGAGCAAGGTGGTCAATTAATGACAACCACTGATGTAGATAATTGGCCAGGTGATGTGGAAGGCTTACAAGGCCCCGCCTTAATGGATCGTATGCGCCAACATGCGGAACGTTTTGAAACTGAGCTAGTTTTTGATCATATCAATAGCGTTGATTTAAATACCCGTCCCTTTGTTTTAACCGGCGACTCAGGCACATACAGTTGCGATGCTTTAATTATTGCCACCGGCGCTTCGGCACGCTATTTAGGCTTACCTTCCGAGGAAGCCTTCAAGGGTAAAGGTGTATCTGCCTGTGCTACCTGTGATGGATTCTTTTATCGCAATCAAGATGTAGCTGTGATTGGCGGCGGCAATACCGCTGTTGAAGAAGCACTGTATTTAGCCAATATCGCTGCCAAGGTGACGATTGTGCACCGTCGTGATCAATTCCGTGCGGAAAAAATTCTCGCGAATAAAATTATCGAAAAATCTAAAACCGGTAACATTACTATTGAATGGGATAGTGTTTTAGACGAAGTCTTAGGTGATGACCAAGGAGTCACCGGCGTGCGTTTACGTAATGTCAAAACTGACGGCACTAAAGAAGTCCCTGTCACTGGTACCTTCATCGCTATTGGTCATGATCCTAATACCAGTATTTTTAAAGGCCAATTAGAGATGAGTGACATGGGCTACCTAAAAGTCCAAAGCGGCTCAGAGGGCAATGCTACCGCAACCAGTATTCCGGGTGTATTTGCTGCAGGTGATGTTATGGATCATGTCTATCGCCAAGCAGTAACTTCAGCAGGTACGGGCTGTATGGCAGCCTTAGATGCTGAAAAGTATTTAGATGCTTTAGAGTGATTTTTTTATCACTTAAAATCAAGTACACTCATGCTCAAATGCTGAAGCCATACGGTCAATTTCGGCTTTTTTAAAGCCTAACTGCATGGCTTGTTGTCGCCATTGGCTGACTACTTGAGCAACTTCGCTAATACATGCTTTAGCTTCAACCAAACTAAGATTAAAATATTCAGCTACGCTTAAGGCTAGCTCTGCTGAAGCTGTGCCGTCATAGGCATCAATTGTAGTGCTTAAAATTCTTGGCTTAATATCAACGGGTACGGGATTTAAGTCAAAGGCTGGTGATAAGCACCATCCCTGATTATTAGTATAAAGAAAGCCATGATTACGTAAGTGGTCATCTGTATTTGAGATGAATATATTAAATACCATACGCCGCCATAGCTGTGGCAAGTCGTTTTCTATAAAGCTGCCATATTGACGTAATGCATCAGCAATTTCTAAATAACTACGTTGCTCATTATCATTTGCACCTAACATACTCATTGCAGATAAATATGGAATACGCTGTTGTTTTACTCTATCAAAACGACGAGAAATTAATACTGTCTGCCCTGCAATGGTTTCAATACGCCAATCGGGTACATTAATACCGGCTTGTTTAGCAAGTTGTAAAGCACAGGCTTCCCATAGTACGGTATTATATTCGTCATGCTTATAAGGAAATTTTGCTATCGCCAGGCTGTCATCTTTATCTCGCACAGAGGCCTTAGGCCGCGCTCCACCTAAAGAAGATCCAGGTGCTAAGAGTAAGCGTAAATCATCACCTGTCTCTTTATCATCAGCTAATCTAGCGCTGGCAGAAAGCAGTTTAGGCAAATCAATTAACGGTGGTATACTCACAGCACTATCGGTTGCTAAAAATGGCCCACTTTCTTGCTCTGCAAAACGCAATGCTCCTTGCCGCGCTTCATCATTTACCTGTAACAGGTAATCAATTTCCATTAATGTTCGCGGCGAAGTATTCGCCTCTAAAGCTCTTTGTCGCTCTGCGCGTCGCATTAATACTCTGCCCCAGCGATCAGGTGCTGAATCACTTATTGCCCCAAAAATAGTTTTTTTTGCAGGTGTATGCTGTGGACCATCTAATAGGGCCAACGCTGGCTCTAAAGCAAAGCTTTGCTCATGCTGTAACCATTTTCGGCTGTATTCAAAGCTTGCACTTTCTCGGCCTTTACGTGCACGCACCCATAAATGCCCCACCAACATGTCGGTACTGTTAAGATTGATGTAGACATCTACTTTTCTTTCCATCTCTCTACTCGCAAGTTATTTGGCAACACTCGGATACAGACTAAATGCACCTATTTGGATAATTGAGGAACTTACGTAGACCTAGTTCTCAATTTTGAATTTGCTACATGTCATTATCAGGTTTCTTCAGTCGGATCCGTTTGGGTAGGCGCTCTTCATCTAAGTCTAAACCGAGGACATCTTTACTTGAATCAGCTAAATCTGCCACATCATCAATAAGGCCTAATACAAACAAAACCGTAGCATAGTGGCCCATGGAAACAGTATGTTCACCCTTTTCAATTTTATTTAAGGTCATGCGGCTGATCCCTGCCCTCTCTGCCATAAGTTTCATAGGGATCCGGCGCTTTTTACGTGCAATTTGGATATCATTGCCAAGTTTGCGCAATGCTCGAGCAACAGGAATGAGTAATACTTTCATTTTAACGTCAACTATAATTTGCTTTAAATCAATATATGTATATTATAGTTGGCTTTAAGTTTAATGCAAATATTGTGATTAAAATCTAGTTATTCTACTTATTTATCTGCATTACCCTAGTGCTAATTTTTTACCATGCCAATTTATATTTTATAATTTATATCTTATAAATTATAAAATATAAACTAGGCTCAAAAAGCCATTACACACTATGCATGCGCTCCTCAGGGGGGGGTATTTACTCAATAAAGTAGCCAAATCGGCAGGAGATTCCTCCCAGCAGCTTCGCCACTGGTTGGAATGACAGCACTTTTCAACATAGTTGATGACAGTACTTTTTATAGTATTAGCATTGTAATATACTACAATGTATTCTTTTATGTGATTAATTACCTCCTCTCGTGTTCTGTATAATTAATCACCAACCCACTCCCACTTCACATTACTGAAGAAACGCTCAAAAGTTGCCTTACCCAGCATTTACACACAATAAAGCCATATTATTGTCGTAGTGTCTGGTATTGATGGCTGGCATATTGACTGCCACTGTCAGAATGATAAAGCAACCCTGGCTTGGGCATCCGCAGATTAATAGACATCATCAAGGCTCTTATCACTGTGGCTTTTTCATAAACTTGTTAATACACCACCCACGCTAGAAGAACCGTGGACGTTTACTACCAAGACGATCAGATTCAAAATTTGATTGATCTACTGCCTCGGGGGCAGGAGTAGCGTCGCTGTCGCAGCTTATCTCATTAATTCCATGAATAGATTGCCCTGGTCGTGCTTGATTAGTTAGTTTTTGTACTTGCTCACTTAGCTGCGTGAGTAGTGACTGAAGTTTACTATTGTGCTCTTCAAGAGTTACTACTTTTGACTCAAGGCTACTGATTTGCCCTTCATGACTTGCCACTTTTGACTTAAGGTTACCATTTTGCTCTTCAAGAATCGTCACTTTTGACTGAAGTTCTCCGTTACTATCTTTGAGATTAGTACAGTTATCAATTTGATCCATCAATTTACACCAGGTTGGGTTGATTGTATTTCTAAAGTTCATACGCCATTGCAGTGAGTCCTGGTTTGGAACAAAACAAGCAGATATATCAGATAGTTCAACCATACATGAATCATAAGACACTAAAGCAACAAAGAAATGCTCCAGTATATGACTTGCTATAGGTGTCCCACTAAATGCCGACATATTACTTGTACTTTCCAATAGACGTAGCGATTTCAAATTCTCATTCTTACTATAGATTACATTATCTGTTAGTTTTTCCACAAAATCATCGTTAAACCTTGTGGATAATAAGGTAAATTCTCCTACCTTTGAATCGGGACAAGATAGAAACTCAATGTAGCTCTCTACTAATTGCGGTTTGCTGTTGGTATGGCGTTCATCGATCCATAAATCCTCAAAGAGGAAATCATCGTTTCTCATGAATTCTGACGCTAATTCCTTTAGTATTTCATCAGTAAAATCTAGAGATCGCATCTCGACCAATTTTATATAGGGGGACTGTTCAACTTCCTTGAGTATTAAGCGCCAACATTCCATATTTAACATAGCAGGCACCTCAATCGTAAGGGTATACAAACGACCTTCAGCCTTTGAACTAACCGTAACATCACAATTTGGTACTTGATGAACAAGAAAATTCATTATGGAATCTGCAGCTTCTGGCTTACGTAATAACTCCCCATTCGAGAATTGCTCTTCTAATTGTTGGTATAGTTCTGTTGTAGTCAATGGCATTTGCTAACTCCTATGGTTTATGTTTAGTTATTGTTATAAAATCTTGCTGAACTACTGCGTCACTAGCTCTCTCACTCGGGCTAAATCCGCCGCAGTATCCACGCCGATAGACTGATGGCAATCCACCACATGGACTTTAATTTTTTCGCCGTACCAGAGAATACGTAATTGCTCTAAGGACTCCATTTGCTCTAGTGGTGATGGTTCCCATGCTACGTATTGACGTAAAAAAGCCGCACGATAGGCATACAAACCAATATGCCGATAATGATTCAAAGGCAAATGCTCTGATACACTCTGCTCATTAAATTCTGGCTGTAACCAGGCTATCTTAGCGCGGCTAAAATATACCGCTTCATTATGTTTGTTTAACACCACTTTAACGATATTCGGATCAGCTATCTCTGCATAGCTGTGTATCGGTGTCGCTAAAGTCGCTGCACCTAGCTCCGTACTTTGTGCTAAAGCTTGAGCTGCTTCTGCAATATGCTGTGGCGGTATCAGTGGTTCATCACCTTGTAGATTAACAATAATGGCATCATCAGCAAAGCCAATTTCTTCCATCAGCTCGGCGCTGCGATCAGTACCCGTACTGTGATCAGCCCTTGTCATATACACTGCATCAGTAAACTCCAAACAGGTTTGCTGCACCCGTTTATCATCCGTCGCAATAAAAATCTGCTCTGCACCACTTTTTTGTGCCTGCTCGTAAACACGTTGCACCATAGGCTTACCTGCAATATCAAGCAATACTTTACCCTGCAGGCGAGTGGAATCATAACGAGCCGGAATAATCACACTAAAGCTCATAGCTTTTCATACTCCTCAAGGGGAACCTGACGGGCTTCTGTTTCCAGCATGACGGGAATATCATCACGCACGGGGAAAGCTAAACGATCAGCTTTGCAAATTAATTCCTGTGCCGATTTGGCATAAATTAATTTGCCTTTACACAGCGGACACGCCAAAATATCAAATAACTTTTGATCCATAATCATTGAACCTTACTATTATGCTAAATATAAACAACTATTTTAATACAAATAATGTACACCCAAGCTGGCTACCGCTATTAGAGCGGGCCTTTACAAGGCTTGATGCCCATTATATTGAACACTTACAGCAATCATCAAGCTGGTTACCCGGCAAAGAGATGATTTTTAATGCTTTTTCCCTACCTTTAACGCACACTCGCTATATTCTCTTCGGCGAATCGCCCTATCCCCGGGCTGAATCAGCCAATGGCTATGCCTTCTGGGACAACGCGGTTAGCGAAATATGGTCTAAGACAGGCTTACACAAACCAGTTAATCGCGCCACCTCATTACGTAATTTTATTAAAATGCTCCTGGTAGCTGATAATCAAATTGTGGCCAATAATAGCACACAACCAGCCATTGCGTCAGTAGATAAAGGCAAATATATAAAAACTATCGCTGAGCTATTCCAGAATATGCAAGATCATGGTATTTTGCTCCTGAATGCGAGTTTAGTTTTGAGTGACCTGGGAGTTAATAAAGACGCGAAAAATTGGCAGCCTTTTATGGCGTGCCTGCTCACAGAAATCGCTCGAATTAGGCAGGATATACATTTGATTCTATTAGGAAATATAGCAAAACGGATCAAAAGCATGGAGGCAGCGGAAAAGTTCCAGCATTTTCAGGCAGAACATCCTTACAATGTCTCTTTTATCAGTAATATCAAGGTGTTAGAGTTCTTTAGACCATTTGAATTGTTAAACGGCAACAAAGTTGCATGATTGATGATTTCATACTATATCTTAAGGGTATCTGATCAAGCACAGTGACTTGAAATATGGGAGCTAGATGCCTATAACGTTTAGATTTAAGGCAATGGTGGACTAACAAATACAGCGACATTTTTTAGTTCAAGACTATCCATATATGAACGTTCCAGCTTATAAATCACAGGAAGCGCAATATGAGAATACTATTAGTCGAAGACGATGAACAACTAGGTGATGCTGTGCGCAGCGGCCTAGTGCAAGAAGGCTATGCCGTTGATTGGCTGAAAGATGGCCAATCCGCCGACCAAGCCCTACGTACTGAATCCTTCGATACCGTTGTCCTAGATTTAGGTTTGCCTGGCCTACATGGTTTAAAAGTCTTAGAAAACTTCCGCAGCCGTGGCAACTCCGCGCCAGTGATTATCCTCACTGCCCGAGAAACCGTTGAAGACCGCGTGAAAGGCTTAGACTCCGGCGCCGATGATTACTTAGTAAAACCCTTTGATCTGCATGAGCTGTGCGCACGTATCCGCGCCTTAAGTCGACGCTCTTCTTCACGCGCTGATCCATTAATTACCTATGGTGATATTGTGATTAATCCAGCTTCTCACTTAGTCACCTATGAAGAACAACCCATAAATATTCCACGCCGAGAGTTCGCGCTCTTACAAAAACTATTAGAAAACCAAGGTCGTGCCCTATCCAGAGAATTGCTCAGTCAAAGCTTATATAGTTGGGATGAGGATGTTGATAGTAATGCCTTAGAAGTTCATATCCATAACTTACGTAAGAAATTTGGTTCTGACTTTATCCGTACTATCCGTGGTGTTGGCTATATGGTGGAAAAACCTAAAGAGTCAAAATGATCCCATCAATAAGAAAATTCTTACTGATCAATTTGCTGCTCAGTATTATAGTGACGACTACCTTGACCGCTGTGGGTAACTATGTGCTGGATAAAAAAGACATTCAGTATCATTTAGACTCACTATTAAGTGAAGCAGCTTTATCTTTTCAAGCCTTATTAACCAGTGATATTGATAGCACTAATTTAAGTAAAATTCAGCATCAATTAAACGATGTACCCAGCATGGGTCGCCAATACGACAAAACTATCACCAACCCTTTCGATTACGTTTATGAGGACAAACTACAGTTTCAAGTATGGGATCGTAGTGGCGACTTAATACTACAATCTGCCAATGCACCATTAGAACCACTTTCAGATGATCAGCCTGGCTTTAGTAATATCACTATTCATGGGCAACCTTGGCGAGTATTTACCACTGTCAATGAAAAATCAGGACTCATCGTTGTCTTAGCTGAAAAAGCCGATACCCGTGCTGAATTAGGTCATCGCATTGCCCGTGATGATGTGTTTATTATGTTGCTGACTTATCCTTTATTGGGTTTATTAATTTGGATTATTATTGGTAAAGGTTTATACCCATTAAAGCGCATTACCCATGAAGTTTCTTCACGCGCAGCAACCTACCTTGATCCTGTAGATTTGGCCCATGTACCTGTGGAAATTAAAAGCTTAATTGATGAATTAAATAAACTGTTTATGCGCTTACAACAGGCGTTAGATAGAGAAAAACGCTTTGCTGCCGATGCAGCCCACGAACTACGTACCCCACTTGCCGTATTAAAAACCCATGCCCAAGTAGCCATGCGCGCCACTGATGATGAAGCGCGTTGCAGCGCACTGACAAAATTAATTAACAGTGTAGATCGCAGTACCCACGTAATCCAACAGCTATTAACGTTAAGCCGGTTAGTACCGGGGGAAACTCATACCCTAGAAGATGTATCACCGGTAAATTTAAAAGATTTGGCTGTTGAAGAAATCACCCAACAAGTCAATGCGGCCTTAGAAAAGAATATCGAAATTGAGTTAGTCTGCCCAGAGCCAAAACAATTTATTTTAGGTAATGAAACTGCATTAAGCATTTTATTTAGAAATCTCATCGATAATGCCATCCGCTACACACCAGAGAATTCATCTATAAAAATCAATATATATACTGAAAAAAATCAAGTCTATCTTATCGTCGATGATAATGGCCCTGGTATTCCCGCTGAATTACGTTCGCGTGTATTTGAACGCTTCTATCGGGTACTTGGTACAAAAAAACAAGGCTCAGGTTTAGGCTTAGCCATTGTTCAGCAAATTGCAAACTTACATAATGGTACTGTAAGTTTAGGCACCCCACCTAGCGGCCAAGGCTTAGAAGTTAAAATCTGCTTTCCAAAATATAAAGAGCAGAGTTAAGCTTAAAACGTAATATCTGGCAACCCCGAATCAGCATCAGGGAAATGTTTAGAAATATCACAATCCTGTTTATCTTCATGAGGATTATCACTACTAGATGTTTGCTGATTTGAATAAAAACCAGATTTCACCGCAGCATTAATATGTCTACTGCTGCAATGGCTGCGCTGAATTTCTAGAGACTCTAAAATGGATTCGATTTTGCACATGTTTACATAACCAGGCGCGTCGCCGCACACATTCAAATTGACATAACACCCCTCATTCAAATTTAGCTGGTGTGATAATAAGCGCTGTCGTAATTTAGTATGATGCTTAAGCGTTTTCATATCTTCCTCGTAATGAGTAGGTCCATTTACTTCAATAACCGCAACAATCTCATTACCCTTAGCAATTACTATATCAAGTTTATAGCCACAACAATCAACCTCATCATATACACTATAATCTTTATTATCCTTGAAAGCGTCTTTGATCGTAGCTGAGTATAGCCTATGGCTATAGCTGGACTGAATGGTGCTCCCTGAAGTTATGCCCTGCATCGGCAGTATGGTTTTCCCATTTACCAGCCTAGATACAGCGTTAACAAAGTTCCTTTGAGACTTATATGATTCAAGTTTGCTTTCATTGTTGATACTCATCAACTTACTTAATGCGACTTCCAGTGCTGCTCGAACCCCCTTTTCTTCAGAGTCATGAAAATAAAGCGTTAATAATAAACTAGCAATACCAAACAATGTATTAGCAATATTCTGTGCTATAACTTGAGTACCTGTAGCCTCGGAAAGTGCAGCAAGCTTTTTAGTTAGAGCAACAATGTGCTGGGAAAAATCCTCTCGTATATATGATTTAAAGTCTGGCGTTTTAACTCTAGTTTTAATGAGCTTACCGAGGCGATGGACTATGGTTGACATATTTATAATTTTTGTAATGTCTCTATGGCTTAAAATATCAGCAATAATATCAAGTAACTTTCTAATATCCTCTTCACTAGGTTTGTTTCGTTCATCGCAAAGATGCATAAGCGCTATTTTCGCTATATTCCCTGGGTTCTTATGTTCTTCTTTAAGGCGAAAGTGACGGTAATAGTTTTCTAGCAATGAACCTAGACTACTGCGTCTGTTTTTTAATAGAAATACAAGTTCTGAACTCAGTGGGTTATTGGGATTGTAACCGTGCGGATTATTGCTTTTGTATCTCCCAGCATTATTTCTATAACTGGGAGTGGAGCCTCGATAGCTAGAGTTAGAGCTAGAGGAGCGCCAACTACCATCACTTCTATATTCATTAGGTTTTCGGTGATTACGATGCCTTACATCAGAACGTCCACCAGAAAAGCCACTTTGGCTAGTTCGCCTATAGGAACTGCTATTGTAACTTCTACCTTCATCACCATGTCTTACGTGATTGTTGCTACCACCGGGCCTATATCTTTTTGTAGGAGATTCACGATCTTGCTCTTCACGCTCTCTTTTGTCTGGCCTAGTATGATAATCATTGTCGCGTGAGGCACCAGCATCAGGTCTTCGGTGATGAGCGTTACTCTGATTAGTGATCTCTCGCATGCGATGATCTGGCGAATTGCGCCCTTTCATTTTATTTTTTATACTCGCTCGTACTATAATTGATCGACAAAATAACAGCAACACTCCAGACCGTCAATGAATTGCACAGAAATTGTTTTAACCAATTCTCTTTTAGCTCACCAAAGTCTTTTATTGATCTCCAACGTCAAATCAAGCAACTGGCAAAACGCGTTCATGTAGATATAAATACCTTTATTGATGGCAAATTTGAGTTAACTGATAGCTGAAAACTTGATAGTCCTTGAACTTTTAAACTATAGTTGACTATTATTATAGTCAAACTAGCTTTTTATGACTATAATAACAGTCATCTTAGGCGGTATCATCATGATGAAACGTACTTACTCACAACACAGCAAAACTGTAATGAACTTACTGGCTAAGCAAATCCAGCTAGGTAGAAAGCAACGTGGATGGAGTGAACAGGAGCTGGCTACAAGAGCTGGGATCTCTAGAGCTACAGTGCAAAAAATTGAAAAAGCCGACCCAGGTGTTGCGGTGGGACTTGTCTTTGAATGTGCATTTCTAGTAGGAGTCACATTATTTGCGCCAGAAAAAGCGACACTAGTTACCGAAATGAATCGGCTAGGGCAATATTTAAGTTTATTCCCTAAGCGAACTCACCCGCAGAAAATCGATTTAGACGATAACTTCTAGCAACAAAATGCACTCTCAACACACTAGATATATAAAAGTATCTCCAATAGCTATAATAATTAAAATAAAAATCCCCGAGGCAAGCCTCGGGGTATTTTATTTCCTAGTAATATTTCGCCTGCGCGAACCAAGCTCGCGCGACGGCGACTTAAGGGGAGTCTACGCTGACTCCCCTTAAGAATCCCCAAGCGTAAAGTGCCCGCAGCAAGCTGCGGGGAATCAAGTAATAAATAAAAACAGCAATAAATAATTAAATGTATGAAAAATAGTTATAAACATCGATAGAGTTGCAATAAATTCAAATGTATTTATAATTAATATCCTTTAAATTATAAAAATTAATACTAATTCAATAGTTTTAATATTTGACATATCTCGATATGAGATATAAGCTTCAGGTAGAAAGGGAATTAATTTATGCACATTATTACGCAAAAGCGTATTTGGGAAGCTAAAAACAAATATCCTAGTTGCGCAAATGCCCTAGATGGTTGGTATCGCATTATGAAGAAAAGTGAGTTTACTCACTTTTCTAATTTAAAAACTACGTTCAATAGTGTGGATAAAGTGAATGAGCTTTATGTGTTTAATATAGGTGGTAATAAACTGCGATTAATTGCAAATATCCATTTTATAGCTCAAAAAGTATATATTAGACATATCATAACTCATAAGGAGTATGACAAAAATGCTTGGAAATAATGAGGCTTTACAAATGAACCATGATTTAACTATTGCAATTCGTCATTGGGAGCATGTGGCACCTATAGTGAAATACCCTGCTAATGAAAAAGAATTTAATAAACTTGTTTCTCAGTTAGATGAATTATTAGATTTAGTTGGCGGTCAAGAAAATCATAAATTAATTGGCTTAATTAGCACAATAAGTACTCTTATTAGTGCCTATGAGCAAGAACACCACCCTGCCCCTAAAATTACAGGTGTCGCTGCATTGAAGCTACTGATGGAGCAGCACTCATTGCGCCAAGCAGATTTAAGTGAGATTGGTAGCCAAGGTGTCGTATCCGAAATTTTGCAGGGCAAGCGTGAATTGAACTTACGTCAAATCAAACTGCTAGCGAAACGCTTTCATGTTGATATGAATACATTTATTGATGACTAAGATCTAAGTCAGTTAATAATCAGAAAAAAGATTGTTTACATTTAAAAAAACAATTTATACGCTAACTATAACTCCCCCGCATTCCCGCGATAAAGTACATAAGCAAATGCTCTTGTGCTTGATTTAAGGAGACAAACTGGCCGCCGATATGCGTGCACTCTTCTGCGGCATCGTATTTGAGCCAGCGTATTTGTAACTTCGCATGTATTTGTACGCAGTTATTTAACTCAATATCACAATATTCAATAATATCGCCGACATTAAATGCCTCAGCAATTTTTCTTTCAAAAATTGCATGTAAGCCACCTAAGGAAATATCCCAGATATAACCATCTATACAGTACTGCTCAGTAATATGAAATTTGATTTGCAAATCTTTATTAATACCCACACATGTACGTGGATTTTGCCGTTGCTCAACAATTTCATCATAGAGAGGAAAATCCACACTGAAGTAAACTGCATTAATACTACTAATGGATTTTAATTCTCCGGTAAAACTGATGTGGGTACCATCTGTGGTTGTACATAATAGCGTGATTTTATGTGGAAACACGCTATCACTTGGCACTTCCATATCATCTAGCGTGCGGAATGTTACTGAATGTGAATGGTCATTAATACCAGTGACCATCACATGCATATATTGATCCAATTCGCTAGAGTACATTAATAAAGTAATATGATGTCGCTGAAAGTAATCCAGCGCATCATAAATAGAATATTTTCGGTGTTTAAATTGAAAAAGTTCGACTACTTGCCCCAAGGTATGCTTAATATTCATCATCTCTGCCCCCATCTACAGTATACGCCCCTCGTTCGGAATCTATCGTAACTTTCTTTATCATATTATTAGGACGAAACGTACAGAGAAAACCGCGATTCTTAGCATTCCATTGTTAATGCGAACACAACGCGTATTTAATAGTTTAGTATTATATAAAAAATCATCCACGACTTTAGACACAATCCTAAAACATATCCCCAAAAGTATAGCATAAATATTTCAAATATTTTTATACGGTAGAGAGACAGAAGGAATAACAATACAACTTGTTGTTTTATTGAAAATACTTTCTTGAAATTTTTTTACGGTAAGGCGTTGATATTCATTTGTAACCGCTAAAGTTATGCTGTATTTACTTTGCTTCCTGAAGCTAAAATTAAGTAGCCTAAAACACCAGAAAGCACCGAACCAACTAATACCCCAAGTCGCAAGATAGCACTGTAATAATCACCAAAACCTGCAAACGCCAGCGAGCCAATGAATAAACTCATAGTAAAGCCAATTCCACACAGTAATGAAACACCATAAATTGCTCGCCAATTGCTAGATTCAGGTAAACGTGTTAAACCTAATTTCACGGCAACCCAACTCGCACCAAAGATGCCGATTTGCTTACCCAAAAATAATCCCAAAATAATGCCTAATGGTATGGGCTCAATCAGTGTTTTCAATGTCATCCCAGCAAAGGGTACACCGGCATTGGCAAAGGCAAATAAAGGTAAGATTAGAAAGGCGACCCAAGGATGCAAAGTATCTTCAAGCACTTTACCCGGTGAATGACCAACTTTGCGTTTATCACGCAGAGGATATGTCCAAGCTATAGCAACGCCAGCCAAAGTGGCATGTACGCCTGATTTAAGCACACATACCCACATGACTGCTCCTACTAAGGCATAAGGCGTAAAACGCACGATACCAATATGATTAAAGAGAATTAAGATTGCAAGGCACAATGTAGCCAGCCCAATAGATAATAAGGATAAATCACTGGTGTAAAATAAAGCGATAATAAGAATTGCGCCTAAGTCATCTAAGATAGCCAAGGCTGTTAAAAAAACTTTTAACGAGCTTGGTACACGTTTACCCAGCAAAGATAAAACCCCCAGCGCAAAGGCAATATCTGTGGCAGTTGGTATAGCCCAACCACGCATAGCGATACTATCGCCCCAGTTTAGCACCGCATAAACTAGCGCAGGTGCAGCCATTCCTCCAAAGGCGGCAATACCCGGCAATAAGGCTTTTTCTTTGGTATTCAATTCCCCCTCTAAAAATTCACGCTTAATTTCGAGGCCCACCAACAGAAAGAAAATAGCCATTAAACCATCATTGATCCACAGTACCAGTGGCTTGCTTAAACCGACACCATCAAAAGAAATCGTAAAAACAGCTTGGAAAAAATACGTGTAATAGCTACTTAGCGGGCTATTAGCTAATATCAAGGCCAAAATAGCAAAGATAACCAATAAAATTCCACCTGATGACTCTAATTTAATAAAGCGATTGATAGCGTGTAGCATGTATCCTAATCCTTAGTTTTGTTCCTGCTCTAACCATAAGCACTGTTCATTGGATGATTTTTGTAGGCTCTCTAAATACTGTTGATGATCAGCTAATTCATCAGCGCTTGCCGGCATAATCACTAAATCTGCTACTGAGCGCTGCATAGTAGCGGTTTTATTCTTATCCGCCCCGCTATTTTTATCCTTCGCATCAATTTTATCAAATAAACCATCTTGACCACCGGTCATAGCCAAGTAAACTTGCGCTAAAATTTCCGAGTCTAATAAGGCCCCATGTAAGTCACGTTTAAAATTATTGATTTCATAGCGCTTGCATAAGGCATCCAAATTATTCTTTTGCCCAGGATGTAGTTTGCGCGCTAAAGTTAAGGTGTCTGTAACCGTGCAAAAACGCTTAACATCTCGTTGCTTACATTTATTCAATTGCCATTCATGATTAATAAAGCCCGTATCGAAGGGAGCATTATGAATAATCAATTCAGCACCATTAATGAAATTAAAGAATTTAGTATGGATATCGGCGTATAAAGGTTTATCTTGGAGAAAATCATTAGTCAGCCCGTGCACGGCAGCTGCACCCTTATCAACTGCACGCTGTGGATTAAGGTAGTAATGAAAATTATTACCCGTCAAGCGTCGATTGATCATTTCCACACAACCAATCTCAATAATCCGATGTCCCTGCTTCGGATCAAGTCCTGTAGTTTCCGTATCTAATATCACTTGTCGTAACATATGGTCACCTATTATTGATCGTGCAACATAGCTTCCACAGCTTCTGTTGCCAATTGATCCGCCCGCTCATTCTCAGGATGGCCCGTGTGGCCTCGCACCCAATGCCATTCTACTTCATGACGCTGTACTTGCTTATCCAACTCTTGCCATAAATCCACATTTTTAACCGGCTTTTTGGCCGCCGTTTGCCAATTACGTTTTTTCCAATTAATAATCCATTGGGTAATACCATTTTTTACGTATTGTGAATCCGTGGTTAAAATCACATGACAACTTTGAGTAAGCTCAGCCAGAGCGCGTATAGTCGCCATTAATTCCATGCGGTTATTAGTTGTCTCTAGCTCTGCGCCGGAAATAGTTTTTTCCTTATCAGCAAATCGCAATAAAGCTCCCCAACCGCCAGGGCCAGGATTACCTTTGCAAGCACCATCAGTAAATATTTCAACAGTTTTCAATTCTCTATCCTATTATTCATCGCATGTCTCATGCATCTATTTTTGCTTATACTCGTGTAGTTGGTTCAGCAATCCTTTTATTGACAATTTTACTTAATTTACCTTTCTTAGGTTTAATCGATAACATTGATACTACTTGTTTACGCGCAACGATTAAAGAAACTCCACCGAGAGATGGCCAACAGGTTTGCCCTAAGGTTTCTAAAAAAGCTAATTTTTTTAACCGCTGTTCATTATTACTGGGCGGTCTAAACACTAAGGTTTTATAGTCATCAATAGTACAGGAATGCGCGCTTAACCATTTACGCACCTTACTTAAACCATAAAATTTACCGTGCCATGGAGTAATCTCCTGACTTGCTGATTTTTTATAGCGCGCTAAGCCCCATAAACTAGTAGGATTAAATAATAATATCACCATGTATCCATTAGGCATTAACACGCGACTCACTTCAGTGAGTACAGCCGCAGGATCATCATGAAATTCTAAAATATGTGGCAGGATGGCCACATCGATACTGTTCTCTACAAAAGGTAAATGTGTATAACGACTGCGAATATGTGAGGCAAGTACGCCATTACCATCAACAGGACTACACCACATCCGATGCGCAATGGGGCTAGCACTAGCCCATTGCATGTCACTGATCCCACCCAACTGTAATAAATGATAACCAAAAAATCCGGGTAAAATTTGCTCAAGCGCATGGGTTTCAGCCGCGAGCACTAATTGCCCCATGGGTTGCTGATACCAAGCGTCTAAGGGTTCTACATACTGACCAGTCATATAATTACCAGGGATAAAAAACTTATGTTATACGATAGCAAAATTTCCTATATATAAGAATATGTAATTGCATTTTTATTAAAAAAAATCGCAAGTCCTTGTCATTTCTAGTGCAGCGAGAAATCCCCCGATGACTTAGTAAACTTCCACAAGTCCCTACCCAACAGCCCATGAAACCAGTAAAATAGCTTATTAACAACAAACGAAGCCAGACAATGTACAAAGTTTTCCCCATCCCAGCCTTCACCGACAATTACATTTGGGTCATTGAAAATAATGGTCACTGCGCAGTGGTCGATCCTGGTACAGCAACTCCCGTACTTGATGCATTAGCAGCACAAAAATTAAACTTAGTTGCAATCATCTTAACCCATCATCATGCTGACCATACCGGCGGTGTTAAAAAATTGCGCTGCGAATACAATGTACCGGTATACGGCCCAAGCCATGAAGCGACTCAATGGGTCACCCATGCCTTACAAGAAGGCGATGAAATATCAATACATGAACTTGGCGTGCAATTCTCCGTCTTAGACGTACCAGGCCACACCTCTGGCCACATTGCTTATTATGATGCTGAATCACTATTCATTGGTGATACCCTATTTGCCGGTGGCTGCGGTCGTTTATTTGAGGGCACTGCAGCTCAGATGCACCATTCACTCAGCAAGCTATTACAGCTAAAAGAAACAACTAAAATTTATTGCGCCCATGAATACACTAGCAGTAATTTGAAATTCGCCCTTGCTGTTGAACCCAATAATCAAGACTTACTTCAGCGCATCGATGAAGTACAAAAATTACGCGAACAGCAATTGCCCACCATTCCATCACTGCTATCTGAAGAAAAATTAACCAACCCTTTCTTGCGCTGCGGAGAACCCAGTGTTCGCCAAGCAGCAGAAACATATGCTGGACAAACACTTCAGGATCCGGTACATATCTTTTCCGCTATTAGAAAGTGGAAAGATAGCTTCTCGTGAGGAGCTAATGAACAGGATTCATGTGAATGCTAATTAGCATAAGAAAAAGATTAAAAACTATACACTCAATATTCTGGGCAATTTGCCTGAGCCTCTGCATAAGCCAGCTAGCCTATGCTTCGCGCACTACGTCAGCCAGTGAGCAACCCCCTGCTCTCAGTGCAGATCTTTGGCAAGACATCGCTAAGAGCTTCCAATTAAATCATTACAGTAATAATCCAGTCGTAGCAAAACAAATCACATGGTATATGCAACACCAAGAATACCTCTACACCATGGCAGAGCGCAGCGCACCTTATCTATATTATATCCATCAGGAAACTCAAAAGCGTCATCTACCAGGAGAGCTTGTCTTATTACCCATGGTAGAAAGTGCCTATAATCCCTTTGCATACTCCAGCGTGGGCGCTGCGGGCTTATGGCAATTTATGCCTGGCACAGCCGCGGGGTTTGGCTTACAACAAGATTGGTGGTATGACGGTCGTCGTGATGTGATGTCATCTACAGAGGCTGCATTGCACTACCTGACTTACTTGCACAAGTTTCTCAATAACGACTGGATATTAGCGATGGCAGCTTACGATACCGGTGAAGGTGCAGTGCAACACGCTATCTTAAAGAATAAGAAAAAAAATAAACCCACAGATTTTTGGTCCTTAAAACTCTCACATGAAACTAAAGCTTACATTCCTAAAATTCTTGCCCTAGCCACGATAATCAGTAATCCACAAAAATACCAAGTTGAATTACCTGCTATTCCTAACAAACCTTACTTTGATACTGTGGATGTAGGCTATCAAATCGAGCTGGCAAAAGCTGCTGAGTTGGCAGACATCAGTTTAGATGAATTATATCAATTAAATCCAGGCTACAACCGCTGGGCAACAGGCCCTAATGGCCCATACACTTTATTGTTACCCACTGAAAAAATCGCCACATTTAAAGAACAATTAGCAGAAAATTTTAATCATCAAGTGACCTGGGTACGTTATCAGGTCAAAGCCGGAGATTCATTAAGTAAAATCGCTCATCAACAACACACCACGATTAATACTATTAAAAAAGCCAATAATCTGAAAAATAATCATATTCGCATTGGCCAAAAACTTATGGTACCACGCGGTGCAAAAACTATTTCAGCAACAAAACTCAGCCATGCAAAACATAATGCCATGGCAAATAAACATGTTCACCCACCGGATAATCGCCCAACCCAAATAAAATATACGGTTAAAGCTAACGATGCCCTGTGGAAAATCGCTAAACACTATCATGTAAAACCAGCAGAGATCCGGTTTTGGAATCATTTATCTCAACGTGATGCTATCCACCCTGGACAAGTATTAGAAATATGGCAGAGACATCCCCATAGCCATAACAAACCCCGCACTAAACACTACACAGTTGCCAGTGGTGATTCACTGAGTAAAATTGCCCACCAACATCATATGACAGTCCATAACCTGAAAAAAATGAATCATCTTAATAGCAATATGATCCGTGTTGGACAGACCTTGTTGATACCAAGTTAGCTTGAACACGACCGGATGTCGTGTTCAATGTCTTATGCTATCATTCATTATCACTAAACTATACCTTATGCTTTAAAAAGTGAGCTTGAGGGAAATAGGCAGTAGTTATTCAGCTAGCCTCATACAAATAACACTTTGTCATATGCCCATCAGTATCGTAGTGGCTGGTCGGGTACTGTTGTTTGCACTGTGACATGGCATGAGGACAGCGTGGGTGAAAATGACAGCCTACTGGCGGGTTTAATGGCGAAGGTTGCTCACCTAATACGTTCTCATGAGCTTTGTCCTTGCCGGGTATCTTATCGGGTACTGCGGCTAGTAAGGCTTGCGTATAAGGATGCTGTGGCTGAGTTAAAACTTTAGCAACGCTACCCTGCTCCACAATACGGCCTAGATACATTACAGCCACAGTATCAGCCATATAAGAAACCACTGAAATATCATGAGTGATAAAGATATAGGTTAATCCATGCTCATTTTGTAATGATTTTAATAAATTTAAAATTTGTGCTTGCACAGAGAGATCTAAAGCACTAGTAGGTTCATCACAAACAATTAACTGTGGTTGTACTGCCAAAGCTCGAGCGATACAAATACGCTGGCGCTGACCACCGGAAAATTCATGGGGATAACGGTATTTACTCTCTAAAGGTAAGCCCACTTGAGTCAATAACTCATCGATGCGATTTAGTCTATCCGGACGTGAGGTAATTAATTTTTGTGCCCTGAGGCCTTCAGCAATAATATCCATAACTAACATACGTGGATTTAAAGAAGAAAAAGGATCTTGAAAAATCATTTGAATATCATTACGCAAACTATTCATCTCTTGTTTGGTTAATGATGATAGGCAATTATCCTTATAGCAAATACTGCCCTCATGGGGCTTAATTAAATGTAATAAACTGCGCCCTAAGGTTGATTTGCCACAGCCCGATTCACCCACAATAGCGAGGGTTTGGCCTTGTTGTAAGTCAATATCAATACCATCCACGGCTTTTACATGGGCTACAGTGCGTTGTAGAATGCCCTTGCGGATGGGGAAATAGGTTTTTAAGCCTTGGACGGTGAGTAATGGCGCCGCATTCACGGTAGTCAAATCATCAGGAGATCCCTCACGTTGTTTGGGATGACAGCTCTGCGTTAGATACTCTGCTAATTCACTACTATTATTTTCTATATTGCCTTCTAATAAGTTTCTATCATTTCTTGTATCACATTCTAATATGCTGCTGTCATTTCGAGCGCAGCGAGAAATCTCCCGATGGTTTGACTCATTCGAACCAACAACTCCACCCTCTCGACTATGCACAACACTCGGCTCATACAAATGACAACGCACACGATGCTCCTGCACTGCTGTATTAATATAATTCGGCGCTGTACTCGTACACGCATCCCAGGCATAGTGACACCGCTCAGCAAAGCCACAGGCCTGTGGCTGCTTTAATAAATTTGGCACACAACCTGGGATGACTTCCAATTGTTGGCGACGCTTATCTTGACTGGGCATAGCTGAAAATAATTTTTGACTATAAGGATGCTTTGGTTCCTTAAAGAATAAATCCACCGCTGCAAACTCGATAATTTTACCAGCATACATCACGGCTACATAATCGGCCATTTCTGCAACCACACCCAAATCATGACTAATCAATAAAATTGCCATATTATATTTTGCTTGCATATCACGCATTAATTGCAAAATCTGCGCTTGAATAGTCACATCAAGTGCCGTTGTTGGCTCATCAGCAATTAATAAACGTGGCTGTGCAGCTAAACTGATAGCAATCATTACCCGTTGTTTCATACCACCGGACAATTGATGTGGATAATCATGGTAACGCTGCTCTGGTGCTGGAATACCTGTTTGGTAGAGTAATTCAATCACCGCTGCTTTAATCCCTGCTTTGCCTAAATTACTGTGTTGTTTAAATACTTCAGCAATTTGTTCACCAATGGTTAGCACTGGATTTAACGACGTCATAGGCTCTTGGAAAATCATGCCAATATCACGCCCACGGATTGCCTGCATTTGTTTTTCTGATAATTGCAGCAAGTCTTGTTGTTGGAAAATAATTTTACTCTCTTTGCTGTAGGCAGTAGAACTGGGCAGCAATTGATTAATTGCCAAGGCTGTCATTGTCTTACCACAACCAGATTCACCTAATAGGGCTACAGTCTTACCTTCAGGAACATAAAAACTAAGCTCATTAACTGCAAAGCCATAACCTTGCTCAGTGTGTAAGGCAATGGAGAGATTTTGGATTTGTAGGATTAAATCATTATTAGCCATGCTGCATCCATGCAATGTCTGTCAAACATCAAGTATACATAACATGGCTAGTATGGACAAAAAGCCGTATTTAAAGAAAGAAATCTCCCCCGCTTGCGGGGGAGTCAGAAGCGCTGGGGTTTCCCAAGGGGAGAGCGCAAGCTCACCTTGGGTCGCCGTCAGCGCGGGTTTCCCGCGCAGGCGAAATCATACCAGAAAACAATCTCGGTCGCTTGCGGCCGAGTTGTTGAATAAAACGAGGATTTTTGTTTACAGCGAGGCGCTTGTTCTTGTGAGTAGCGGAGTTTATATGAGGAATAAATGAGCAGCGCAACAAGGACAAGCAACACCGCTGTAGACAAAAAGCCGAAGTTTTATGTTAGGATACGGAGCTATGAAACATACAACCCCAACACAAAAACTAACGCAACTGATCGTACTATGTCTCATCTTTACCGGCATAACAACGGCATTTGCCAGGCCTGTTGTCTGGAGACCCATTGCACCAGGCTTGGAATACAGCAAAATGGCAATTCTTGAGGCTGGTGGTCAAGGTTCGATTCATGCTTTTCGTATCGATTTAAACCAATATCAATTACATTTGACCTTTGCAAAAGATTACCAGCGTGATGCTGCCTCAGTGAAAACCTTAGCAGAGTATGCCCATGCATTATTAGCCATTAATGGTGGGTTTTTCTCACCTGCTTACCAACCGTTGGGTTTACGCATCCAAGCGGGTAAAGTTAGAGCGCCACTGAAAAATACTCGTTGGTGGGGAATTTTTTATATCCAAGATAACCGGCCTTACATCGTTTCTCAACGCCAATATCACTATAATCGCCGCATTCAATTTGCCGTGCAATCCGGGCCTCGCTTAGTAATTAATGGTCGGATCCCTAATTTAAAACATAATTTTGATGAGCGTAGTGCCGTCGGCATCACCACAAATGGCAAAATTATTTTAGCTGCTACGGAGAATGTGCCGATTACTACTAGACAGTTAGCGGATATCTTCAAACGTAGCAACCGTGATGGTGGCTATAATTGCCCTAATGCGATTAATCTCGATGGTGGTAGTTCTTCACAACTCTATGCGCGTATGCCTGGTTTTAGCTTACATGTGCCAAACTTCAGTGCAGTTACTGATGCAATTACTGTAACGCCTATTCAGAGCCAGAATGCGTAACACGCGGGTCAAAGGCATCGCGTAACGTATCAGCAAATAAATTTGCCGCTAAAACAAAAGTGAACATGAATACAAAAGCTGAAAGTAGTGGCCACCAAACAATAGGCTCTCGGGCTAATTCTAAACGTGCACCATCAATAATATTCCCCCAACTCATGGTGGTTGGATCCACACCCACTCCCACATAAGTCAGCACAGCTTCTGCTAAAACCAAATTACTAAAATCTAAAGCAATGGTGATCAACACAATATGCATTAAATTTGGCAGCACATGGCGATTCAAAATCGTAAACCAGTTTACGCCTAAGGCTTTGGCCGCGGAAATATAATCCAACTCGCGTAGTTTTAAGGTTTCAGCGCGTAACACTCGACATAAATTCGTCCAACTGGTGATTCCTAAAATTACACACAAAGCAACTAAGCGCGCATCAGCTCGCGAAGCGACAGTCTGGAAGACATCAGGATGGTTCGCTATATAGACCTGAATCGATAAAATTGCTGCCGCAATTAATAACACGCCCGGGATCGAACTTAATGTGGTATAAATATACTGAATAATATCATCGAGCCAACCACCAAAATACCCTGCCATGGTCCCTAATAATAATGCAAACGGCAGCATAACTAAGGTGGTAATAGTGCCAATTAACAAACCTGTGCGAATGCTTTTTATTGCCGCATACAGCACATCCGCACCAACTTTATCGGTACCTAATATATGATAATTTTGTGATATATTATGAATCAATACTGCAAGACTGAATAACACTAGGGCAATGATATACATTGACCTTAAAGGATAAGCAGATTTACCTTGGGCAAAACGCTGCATAGCTTTCACTAAGCCCTGTTTTTTATTCCACTGAATAATTTCACAGAATAATAACAATAAAACAATGGCAAAAACGCCGATCTGTAATATTGATTTTACTAGCAGTGATTGCACACTTTTGCCGTTCGTATATTTTAAGGCTGGATAATCACGAATAATCTGTCCATCGGCAGTTCTGATGGATTCTTTACTATAAAGCTTTGAGGCAAATGGCGCTGAGTATGTTTTTTCGTCATTCTGCCCCATAGGCGCAAGTGCACGATCTAAGACACTGTGTACTTGGGTAGAATAATGGCTATGACCATTAACTTCTGGTAAACGCGCGCGATAATGCATAGAGTCACTCAAAGCGATCACCACAAAGGCACAAATAATCATAAAGGTTGACATGCCGATGCTTGATTTAAACACTTGACTCCAGGATTTACGTAAATGTCGTTGCCGACTGCTATATATTGCAAGACCAATCACAGCCACAATCAATATATACAAAAGAATATCTGACAGTAAAAAAACCGGTTTAACTAACATAATCAAGATATCCTTATTCTAGGATCGACTAAGGGATAGGATAGATCCGTTAGCAATAAACCAATGATATACAACACTGCACCGAGAAATACCATGGATCGCACAATAGCAAAATCCTGTTGTTGAATAGCATCGATAGTATAACTCCCCAGACCTGGAATACCGAAGAAAGACTCCATGAGCAAGCTACCTAAGAATAAACTGGGTATAATCACCACCACCCCAGTAAGAATAGGAATCATGCCATTTTTTAAGACATGTTTAAAAATTACCGCTACTTCTGATAATCCCTTTGCCTTTGCTGTCTTTACATAGTCCTTACCCACCTCTTCCAGAAAAATGGTCCGATACCAGCGCGAGCCAGTACCAATACCTGCAACCACAGAAATCGCCACGGGTAAAATTAAAAACTTTATCGCTTGCCAGCCATAGTCGTAACCAGAAATAGGCACCAAGCCTAAAGTCTTACCCACAAAATATTGGCCAATAATAATGTAAAACAAACCGGATACTGACATCATGATGATACACAATAATACCCCACCCATTTCCAAGTAACTGCCACGGAATAACACCATCAATAAGGCAAAAGTAATATTTACCATCAGTCCAATTAATAATACCGGTACCGCCAAGGCTAAACTAGGCCACATGCGTTGCAAAATATCATGATTAATATCCCTACCTGCATCTGAGGCACCAAACTTAAAGGCAAATAAGGCTAAAGATTTTTGATAAAATAAGGTATCTGTCAGTTTAGCTGTGCCTTCGCTTGAGGCATTATAAAATAAAGGCTCATCATAACCATGGGCATGTTTCCAACTATCAATAGCCGCCTGGGAAATATATTTTTCACCTAAGTGAGCGCGGGCCATATCGTCAGGTGTATTCACTGAAAAGAACAACAAAAAAGTAATTAAATTAACCCCAATTAATACTGGGATAGCATAGAGTAGACGCCGACAAATATAACTAAACATGTTAAACCCGCTTACGTTTGCTTAATAATTTTTTACGATAACCAATAATCACTGGGACCAGAATAGCCACAATAATCAATAGCCCCACGAGAATAGGCCAATACGTTGGTTGATTCCATGCATGACGTTTTTGCTGACGTGTTTTGGCATCTATATTGATGTATTTTAAATGATTACGCGCCATCGCATTGGATTTACGCTTTTGATTCCAGTCATGATATAAAACAAAAATTTTTGGATAAAATCCCCATAGCATGGGGGAATCTTGTCGCAATATAGCCAGCATTTTATCGATGACTTTTTGTCTGGCTTCACCATTGGGCATATCTTTCATTTGTAAGAACAAGCGATCATATTCAGGGTTGACATAATTTACTACATTTTCGCCACTATATTTTACCTTGCCATTTGGACCATAAAATAAAAACAAAAAATTCTCAGGATCGGGGTAATCTGCATTCCAACCGAATAAAAATACTTGGGCGTTACCGGTTCTTAATTTATCTTGAAAACGGTTATATTGGGTTGCGCGCACATGTAATTGCACCCCAAGCTTGGCAAATTGCTTACGCATCCAATCAAAACGCGCGCGCTCATCAGGGCCACCGCCACCAACCGCTTCGTAGTTAATTACTAAAGGTTTGCCTGTTTTACTATTGATGCCATTGGGATAACCAGCCTCAGCTAATAATTGTTTAGCATAAGCAAGCGACTTACGTTGTGGATGACCGTTGCGCCACTGATAAACATAGGGATTAATACCATCCTCACCCTCGCGATTGCCGAATATGCCAGGCGGTAAGGGGCTTTGCGCGGCAATACCGCGTCCATTCAAAAAGATTGAAATAAATTCATCAAAATCGACCGCAATCCCCAGTGCTTGGCGCAATTTCTTGGCTTGTTCAGTATAACCACCCACCGTGGGATCCATCATGTTAAATCCTAAGTAAAATACGCTAGGTTCTACACTGGTGGTTAAACGGATCCCCTTGGCCTTAATATCTGGGGTTAAATCAGGATTGCCATCAGCATCTATGGTAATGGCTTGGTCAAAACTATCAGAGGAAATACCCGATTGATCATAGTAGCCTTGCAGAAATTTATTCCAATAAGGAATACTTTCTTTCTCTAAATTAAAAATGAATTTATCCACGAAGGGTAAAGGTTTTCCCGCATTGGCTAATAAACCTGCAGCAAAATCTCCCGGCTCACCTTCACTAGGAAATGTCTCACCATGAAAATTAGGATTGCGTGATAACACCATTTGTCGATTCGGATTATTTTTTGTCAACATATATGGGCCGGTGCCTACAGGGTACCAATCAAAACTGATATTTTTTTTCTGCAAACCTGGCTGTGAATAAAATCTATCGGCTTCCCAGGGAATAGGCGCAAAAAACGGCATTGCCAACCAATACTTGAATTGTGGGTACTTACCTTTTACCTTCACTTGAAAATGCTCATCATCGATAACTTTAACTCCGGCCAGATCAAAATTGCGCAAATCAAGAAACTGGCCATTAGCCTGTTGTGCATCTAATTGCTTTTCATAATCAGCCAAGCCCACAATATGTGCCTGCATCAAACCCTTAATAGGCGATTGAACTTTTGGGCTCGCCAAGCGTTTAATTTGATATACGTAATCTGCCGCAGTTAATTCTCGTGTACCCTGCTGAGTAAAATCGCTGAGTTTATTGATATTTTTTAATTGAGCTGAACTTAAATCGTGATAAAGATAATGCCCCTGTTCATCTTTCGCAAAGGCCGGATGCGGTTGATACATAATTCCAGGCTTAATATAAATATCGTAAATGCTATATGCCACCTGGTCTGCAGCAGCATCTGCTGGTAGACGGTTGTTATGCTTATCATAATATTCAGGTTCAGGCACAGATTTAGCAGTGAGTGGCGCTAAAGCATAAGGACGTTTTAAATAATGATACTGCAGGGGTGGCTCATAGACTTGCGCGGTAAAGATAGCTTCATTGGCAGCATAGGAACGTGCGGGGTCCAACGTCTTGGGTGACTCAGTAAACACAGAGTAAAAATAATTACTGTCTTTATCTTGTTTAGGGTGAGGATTATTCCAAGGATGCTTATCACAGGCGGTTGTGCTGATTACGCATAATAATGCTGCTATTAAATATATAATTCGCCTGAGCACATCTCATCCTTGAGTATGTTGTTGATTTAATTGTTACTATACATGGCGGATAACAAAATGTCCCGTTATGCCACCAGCCACATATCGCTATCCCACAACTTTAGACACCATCATCCAGCGAAATCCAATAATCTCATGATTTTAATATAATTTTAACCTTTTAGCGCATTTCGCTAAGGTAATACATGCAATCTATTTGACCCCTGCTGAAATCTCCGTACAATGGCATCTCATCGACAAAATCAACTTTTATGAGGATTACATCATGGGATTTTTAGCTGGTAAACGTGTTCTAATCGCTGGGTTGGCCAGTAATCGTTCAATTGCTTACGGTATTGCCCAAGCCATGCACCGTGAAGGTGCTGAATTAGCTTTCACCTACGTGAACGAACGGTTTAAAGAGCGTGTAGAAGAAATGGCCAAAGACTTCAACTCCAGCATTTGCCTTCCCTGTGATGTCACTAAAGATGAAGAAATCACCGAAATGTTCAAACTATTAGGCGAACACTGGGATGGATTAGATACAATTGTACATTCAATTGCCTTTGCTCCTGCGGATCAACTGGAAGGTGATTATTTAGACAATATCAATCGCGAAGGTTTTAAACTTGCACACGATATCAGTAGCTACAGCTTAGCTGCACTTGCCAAAGCCGGTTATCCAATGATGGAAGGCCGTAATGGTTCTATTGTGACAATGTCCTACCTCGGCGCGGAAAAAGCAGTCCCCTATTACAATGTAATGGGTGTTGCTAAAGCCAGTTTAGAAGCTAACGTACGTTATCTTGCCGCCAGCATGGGACCACGAGGTATTCGTGTTAATGCAGTATCAGCCGGCCCTATTAAAACACTGTCTGCTGCCGGCATTAAAAACTTCCGTAAAATGCTTAGTTACAATGAAAAAGTCACCCCAATGCGTGATAATGTCACTCAAGAACAAGTAGGCGACGTTGCCGCATTCCTCTGCTCTGATTTAGCAGCAGGCGTTACTGGTGAAGTTGTGCATGTGGATGCTGGCTTCCATATTCTTGCCATGGGTGAATTAGCCGTTGGCTAGAAAAACTCTACTAACCAAGTAATTATCCACCGCTAATCATTTCTCTAATTACTGTTTAGGCTATCACCCCGCAGCACATGCGGGGTGAATAAATAAGACAATACAACACTAATCACCACATCTCTACGATTTATTTAAGCCGAATATGCTGTTATCAACTTTTTAAGTCACAAAATTTTACGGTAATTTTATCCGTAACAATGGCTGTTTCTGTTGTGTATAATGTGCACATATTTATTGGCTATATTGAGCCACAAACACCATGATGGCTAGCAACAGTGCTTTTACTATAACAATAACTTAATCAGTGGAGACAACAATGCCTAAAATACCTGAAAGATTTTTGAGTCAAACGTCTCGTAAGATGATGAAAAATCCAGTACGCATATATTCAGTTGAAAACGGTCGAAATATTTCAATGACAGTAGATCGTTCTGAGGTACCTGATGGCCTTAGCTATATGGAATTACCACAGTTAAAAAATGAAATATTAAAGTGGCAAGATAAGCATGGCTCAGATAGCAGAAATGCAGGCTCTTCAGAGTCTAGATTCTTTGATGGTGATGATTTCGATTTATTATTCAAGTTTAGAATTATTGGTGATAGTGGTGTGGGTAAATCTTGTCTGCTATTACGCCACACTGATGATAGTTATACAGAAAAATATATTTCAACTATCGGTGTAGACTTTAAGGTTTCGAAACAAATTATTGATGATAAAAAAGTAAAACTACAGATTTGGGATACAGCGGGCCAAGACAACTTTAGAGCAATACAACTTCCTTATGGTCACCATCACCACGGAATAATCTTGTGCTACGATGTATCTGATCAAGTAAGCTTTAATAACTTAAAACAGTATCTTTCAAAAATTAAAGAACAGAATTCTGAGCATCCCTCTATCATCATCGTTGGCAATAAATGTGACCTAACCCGTATGAAGGTTGTAGAATATAACACAGCTAAAGAATTTGCTGACTCACATAATTTAACATTAATTGAAGCCAGCGCTAAAACAGGTGAAAATGTTGATGCCGTATTCCGCACATTGGCTCAGCAGTATATGAAGCGTATGGCCCCTACAACTCCCGTAAAGATAATTACACAAAGTAGTGAACAAGAAACACCTAGACCTAAAGATCAAGGCTGCAATATACTTTAAACGTATTACTAACCCGCGGCAAAGAGCGCAGAATCTTAAAAAGAAAACTTGGAAAAGACAGCTTGGATGCCGCCACTATGTTTGTACTCTATACAGGCTAAGTCGCGGTATTACAGCATCTCATTGTTGTTATTCCTAATCAAATATCCGGATCATTATAGACTTTCATGTCTATGGCATTTTCACTTTTACCTACGACACAGGCGATAACAGAGTCACCAGAAATATTGACAGCAGTTCTGACCATATCCAGTAGTCGGTCTACTCCGATGATCATCGCGATACCTTCCACGGGTAAACCCACTTGTTGCAGTACCATGGTAAGGGTAATTAACCCCACACCAGGCACACCAGCGGTGCCGATGGAAGCAAGCGTTGCCATGAGGATAACAACAAGATACCCGGTAATGCCGATGGGGATATTATAAATGTGAGAAATAAACACAGTCGCAACACCTTGCATGATTGCCGTACCATCCATGTTAATAGTGGCACCTAAGGGGACAATAAATGATGCAACTGAATTTTTAACCCCCATTTTTTTCTCCACCGTATTCAACACTACCGGGATGGAGACACTGCTGCTTGACGTACTGAAACCAAATAACATAGCGGGGTACATCTTTTGAAAGAAACGTACTGGATTAAGCCGACCTAAGAATTTTAATATGAGGCTATAGCTAACAAACAGATGGATAAACAGTACGCCAAGGACAACAGAAAAGTATCCAATCAAGGAATTGACCGCCACAATCCCCTTGCGCGCAAATAATCCTGCCAATAAGCAAAAAACACCATAAGGCGCTGCTTTCATAAGGACAGTGATTAATTTTAATAAAACTTCATTGAGGTCATTGAAGATTTTAGTAATACGCTCAGAGGTGCTGCGGGTTAATTGAATCGCCATGCCAAATAATAATGCGAAGATAATAATCTGTAGCATATTACCTTGGGCCATGGCGGCGATTGGATTGGAAGGGATCATATTAGCCAAGGTATCAACAACGCTGGGAACATCATGATTTAAGGCTTGAGTCTGTGCCACTGCAACTGCTGTGGCTTTACCCACATGGGTTGTTTCCGCGACAAAGATGCCCAGGGCAATAGCGATGGAAGTCGTTAAAAGATAAAGCACCAGCGTTTTGATACCAATTCGACCGAGTTTATTAATATCACCTAGAGAACATACTCCACAGACAAGAGAGACAAAGACAATAGGAACAACCATCATTTTCATGATAGAGATAAAAAGCTTACCACCAACATAAAATGCGCCGTTAGTGATAAATTCATCAACAAATTGATTATGTGGAGCGATATTGATCAGTGAGCCAATGATAATACCGGCAGCCATGCCGATCACAATCTTGGCAGTGAGCCCTAAACGTCCTTTTTTCTTCTCTTTGGTCATTATTTTGTCCATTTTCAATCCATTCTTAACTGCGAGAGCTATTATTCACCTTTTGGTTGAATATTGCAAGAAAAACTCAACAGAAAGTTTAACTCATAATTTCAGGGCTGCATAGAGGGGAAGTGAATTATTTTCTAAATAGGAAGGTATGTTATTAATAAGTAGTTAAATCGGCAGGAGATTCTTCGCCGCGGCTAAAGCCACGGCTCTGAATGACAGCGCTTTTCAGCGAAAAATAAAAATCCCCGAGACAAGCCACGGGGTATTTTATTTCCTAGTAATATTCCGCCTACGCGAACCAAGTTCGCGTAACGGCGACTTAAGGAGAGTCTACGCTGACTCCCCTTAAGAATCCCCAAGCGTAAAGTGCCCGCAGCAAGCTGCGGGAAATCAAGTTAATGCAGTATTACTCTACTCTCAAGTCATACTCGCTACAGCATCTTCTGCAGCTAAGTATTCTTTGCCATGCACATCGGCAACGGCTTTATAAGTGATTTTACCAGCATGTACATTTAAGCCATTAAGTAAGTGGTGATCTTCTTGCATGGCTTGTTTTGCACCTTTGTTAGCTAAAGCAACAGTAAATGGCAATGTGGCATTATTTAAAGCAAACGTTGCGGTTCTTGGTACGCCGCCAGGCATATTTGCGACACAATAATGCACGATGTTTTCTTCTACATAGGTTGGATGCTCATGAGTTGTTGGTCGGCTTGTTTCAAAACAACCACCTTGGTCAATAGCCACATCTACGACCACTGAGCCTGGACGCATATGAGTTAGCATATCGCGTGTTACTAAGCGCGGTGCTGCAGCTCCGGGCACTAATACTGCCCCAACCACTAAATCAGCATCATGTACATATTCTTCAATATTTTCATTAGTGGCATAAATAGTATTTAATTTCGCCCCAAATTGTAGATCTAATTCTTTTAAACGGTTCAGTGATTTATCAATAACTGTTACATAAGCTTCCTTACCCATGGCCATGCGAATGGCATTGGTTCCAACCACGCCACCACCAATAACCACAACTTTACAAGGATGCACACCTGGCACACCGCCTAATAATACACCACTACCACCTTGGAATTTCTCTAGGCTGTGCGCGCCTGCTTGAATAGACATGCGCCCTGCCACTTCACTCATGGGTGATAATAAAGGCAAGGTTCCGATTGAATCAGTCACAGTTTCATAAGCAATAGCCGTACAACCTGACTCCATTAGTAATTCAGTTTGTTGTAAATCTGGCGCTAAATGTAAGTAGGTAAATAACACTTGGCCTGGTCGCAGCATTTTACATTCTACTGGCTGAGGTTCTTTTACTTTGACAATCATATCTGCTTCGGCAAAAATTTCGGCGGCCGTATCTAATATCTTAGCACCTGCTTGTTGATAGACTTCATCAGTGATACCAATACCCACACCAGCATTCTTTTCCACCACCACCTGGTGGCCATAACTCACTAATTCTCGGACACTACCTGGGATCAGGCCAACGCGGTATTCTTGTGCTTTGATTTCTTTTGGAACACCTACTAACATCTCATCTTCCTTATTTTGGTTGGTTTCAACAACTGCCCGCATCAACTGAGGCAATTAACTCATTTTCGACCACGACGGGCCGGTATTCTATTGATTCAATGGCTTCACTGCAAGAGGCCATAATTAATTTCTAAGCAGATCACTGTATTTTGCTAATGCATGTCCACAAGACACCAAAAACAGCCGTCCGGTTCACACAATAGCAACATTATTCATGCAAGCTCAGCCTCTAATTCTGGAAGAATTTTAAACAAGTCACCAACGATACCATAATCCGCTACTTGGAAAATAGGCGCATCGGCATCCTTATTGATAGCAACGATAATCTTACTATCTTTCATGCCCGCCAAATGCTGAATAGCGCCAGATATCCCTACCGCAATATATAATTGCGGAGCAACAATTTTACCCGTTTGACCTACTTGATAATCATTGGGTACAAACCCAGCATCCACTGCGGCACGAGACGCGCCAATAGCCGCACCTAATTTATCCGCTAAACTCTCTAACATCTGAAAATTTTCTGCATTTTGTAAACCGCGCCCACCTGAAATAATAATTTTCGCTGCAGTTAATTCAGGCCTGGCAGATTGTGTTAATTGGCGCTCGACAAATGCTGTTTTCTCTGCAGCAATGACATTATCAATAGCACTGATTTCAGCCTGTTGTCCACTGGACTCTGCCGCAGCAAAGGCTGTTGTCCGTATCGTAAGGATTTGCTTTTCCGCACTGTTGTTCACTGTAGCAATGGCATTGCCGGCATAGATGGGTCGTTTGTAACGATTATTATCGAGTATTTCAATGATATCGGAAATTTGTGCTGTATCAAGCAAAGCGGCAAGACGTGGCATGATATCTTTACCAAAGCTGGTAGCCGGTGCGAGTAGATGACTATATGAGCCTGCGAGTTCAAATAATAATTGGCTAATATTTTCTGCTAAATGGTGTTCATAAACAGGGTTATCAGCTAAGAGTACTTTATCAACATGGATTAAAGCGCTCACCTCATCAGCCACCGCTTGGCAACTATGCCCTGCCACCAGCACATGCACATCGCTGGCAAATGCTGCTGCGGCACTAAGCGTATGTTGAGTACTTGATTTTAATGATTGATTATCATGCTCTGCGAGAACGAGAATAGTCATTATATTACCTTTTCTTCCTTGAGTTTAGCCACTAGCTCTTTTGCAGATTCCACTTTTACCCCGGCACTACGGCTGGCTGGTGACTCGACTTTTTCAACGTTAATATGGCTGTGGAGTTCAATCCCTAAATCCGTTATGTCAATTTCTTCTAAGGGCTTACTTTTAGCTTTCATAATATTAGGTAGTGCGGCATAACGTGGCTCGTTTAAACGCAAATCAGTAGTAATTACTGCGGGTAATTGCAAGGATAAGGTTTCTAAACCACCATCCACTTCGCGGGTAGCAATGGCTTTGCCTTCATTAATCACCAAGTCAGAAACAAAAGTCGCCTGCGGCCAGCCTAATAAAGCGGCTAGCATTTGTCCGGTTTGATTATTGTCATTATCAATAGCTTGCTTACCCATAATCACTAATTCAGCATTTTGCTGCTGCACAACAGTGGCCAATACTTTCGCTACGCTCAAACATTCTAATTCCTGCTCGCTTAAAATATGGATAGCGCTATCTGCACCGAGAGCTAACCCCGCACGTAGAGATTCTTGGGTCTTTTTATTGCCAATGGACACTAATTGAACTTCTGTGGCTAAGCCCTTTTCTTTTAAGCGGATGGCTTCTTCAATAGCAATTTCGTCAAAGGGATTGATGGCCATTTTCACATTGGCAGTTTCAACGGCTGAACCTGCGGAATTGATGCGAATTTTTACATAAGGGTCAATTACTCGCTTACAAGGCACTAATATTTTCATTAATCTTCCATAATAAATAATGCTATAGTTACCATTGCGATATTGAACTGAAATGCACACAAGGTCAATCAATAAAATCCTCTAAGGCAAGCCTCTGGGGATTCCGAGTAATAACATGAGGTAGCTATGCAAAGAGAATCCATGGATGTTGATATTCTCATTATTGGTGCAGGGCCTGCAGGATTAGCTGCAGCCATTCGATTAAAGCAATTGGCACAGGCGCAAGATCGTGAGCTAAATGTCACCATTTTGGAAAAAGGCGCTGAAGTGGGTGCGCACATACTTGCAGGCGCAGTGATCGACCCTTGTGCATTAACCGAACTATTGCCAAATTGGCAAAACTTACAAGCTCCACTGCATACCCCTGTTAGTGAGGATCATTTCCTCTATCTCAGTGAGAAAAAATCGCGACGTTTACCCACCCCACCGCAAATGCGTAATCATGGTAATTATATAATCAGTTTAAGCCAACTCACCCGCTGGTTAGGTGAACAAGCACAAGCCTTAGGCGTGGATATTTTTCCTGGTTTTGCTGCAAGTGAAATTCTCTATGATGATAATGCTGCGGTCATAGGTGTGGCTACTGGGGACATGGGCATCAATAAGCAAGGCGAGCAGAGCGAACGCTATCAAGCAGGCATGGAATTGCGTGCAAAACAAACCTTATTTGCTGAAGGATGTCGCGGCTCCCTCACAAAGCAATTAATTCAGCGCTTTAATTTAACTGCTAATTGTCAGCCACAAACCTATGGCATTGGCATTAAAGAGCTATGGCGTGTACAGGGTGATCACTATCAGCCTGGCTTAGTTGTACATAGTGTGGGTTGGCCCTTAGATAAAGCAACCTATGGTGGTGGCTTTATTTATCATATGCAAGATAATACTGTAGCAGTTGGCTTTGTAGTTGGTTTAGATTATAAAAATCCCTATTTAAATCCCTTTGCTGAAATGCAGCGTTATAAAACTCACCCGAGCTTTAAAGCTCTATTTGCTGGTGGCGAGCGTATTGGTTATGGTTCTAGAGCACTGAATGAAGGCGGCTATCAATCGATTCCGCAATTAAGCTTTCCTGGTGGCATGCTCATAGGCGATGCAGCAGGTTTTTTAAATGTGGCAAAAATTAAAGGTATTCACACTGCCATGAAATCAGCCATGGTTGCTGTCGAATGTGTCTATGAAAATATTGATCGTGAACCCCAAGCTAAACAGATTAATTATAAACCTGCTCTACAAAAAACATGGCTATGGCATGAATTATATAAAGTAAGGAATATTCGCCCAGCTTTTCGTTGGGGTTTAACCGCTGGTTTAGGCTATGCCGCTCTTGATACCTATGTGCTGCGCGGCCATGCTCCATGGACATTCAAACATCATCATGATCATCAACAACTTTTACCAGCGCAACAATGTCCCAAAATCAACTACCCAAAACCTGATGGCAAATTAACCTTTGATCGGCTCTCTTCAGTATACTTAACCAATACTTTTCACGAAGAAGATCAACCCTGTCATTTAACATTGAAAGATAAGCAGATTCCAATTGACGTTAATCTAGCAACTTACGCTGCACCTGAACAGCGTTACTGCCCTGCCGGTGTTTATGAAATCATTAATGACGGTCAACAAGCTAGGCTACAGATTAATGCACAGAACTGTATTCACTGTAAAACCTGTGACATTAAAGATCCACAGCAAAATATTACTTGGGTACCGCCTGAAGGCGGTGGCGGACCTAATTATTCGGATATGTAACAGAGCGTTGCAAAAGTTTTTAGAGCTAATACGTATTTAGATTGATAAACAGGAGTAAAAAATGACAGAAGAAATGGATGATAAACGCACTATCGTCATGGCGGAAATCATGACGCCAAATATGACTAATTTCACCGGCAATGTACATGGCGGATTTTTATTAAGCTTTTTAGATAAAGTTGCCTATGCCTGTGCAACACGTTACACCGGTAGCGATATTGTTACCCTATCAGTGGACCAAGTATTTTTTAAAGAACCTCTGCATGTGGGCGACTGCGTTACTTGTCTCGCCTGTGTAAATTATGTGGGTAAGACTTCGCTAGAAATTGGCATTAAGGTTGTCGCAGAAAATTTACAAACCGGCGAGAAACGTCATACTAATACGTGTTATTTTACCATGGTAGCGGTCGATGAAAATCGTAAACCGAAAAAAGTCTTACCACTGACTTTAAAAACTGATACTGATAAACGTCGTTTTGAAGATGCCAAACAACGTCGCACCATTCGATTAGAATACAATAAACAGCACGAAGCACGAAAGAACAGGAAATAAACTCATGACAGTAACTGCACAATTGCAACAATTATTAAAGCAAAACAGTCCACTAATCGCGCCAGGAATATATGATGGTTTATCTGCCCGCATTGCTGAGCAAGCAGGTTTTTCTGCCGTCTATGCCAGTGGCGGTGCCATTGCGCGTAGTACCGGTGTGCCAGATATTGGCTTACTCAGTCTTACTGAAGTCACTGAGCGCTTACGCCAGATTGTGAATATCACCAAAGTACCTGTCATTGCTGATGCTGACACAGGCTTTGGTAATGAATTAAATGTTCGTCGTACAGTGAGTGATTTCATTGCGGCCGGAGTTGCTGGCCTACATATGGAAGACCAAGTGTTCCCAAAACGCTGTGGTCACCTAGATGGTAAGACCTTGATTGCCGCACAAGATATGTGTAAGAAAATCGAAGTAGCGCGTAAGACTATCGCTGATGATGATTTTTTATTGATTGCGAGAACTGACGCCATTGCTGTTGAAGGCTTCGCTGCTGCCATACAACGTGGTAAAGATTATCTTAATGCCGGTGCGCACATGTTATTTGTAGAAGCCCCACAATCCTTAGAGCAAATTCAACAAATTGCAGATGAAATTTCAGCACCTAAGTTGATTAATATGTTTTACGGAGGCAAAACACCGCTGGTACCTATTGATCAATTACAGGCGATGGGCTATCAATTAGTTATTATTCCATCCGATTTACAACGTGCAGCCATTACCGCTATGCAACGTACACTGACAGCGATCAAAACCCATGGCGACAGCAGTAGCCTTGCTGATGACTTAGCCAGTTTTAATGATCGAGAAGCGATTATTCGTACTCATGAGTATCTTGAGTGGGTAAAGTAGTGTCTCATCTGATAATTGTGATACATGAGAGGCCAGCTTTATAAAGACCACTGATGAATAACGTATTTATCTGACAACACCACGACGAAGAGATCGCGTATGAACTTCCGTCATCCCATCATCTGGCTTAGAATGACCAAGTGAATCATGATGCCACATAGTTGTGCGACTTGATCCGTTGAGCTTCTTTAACTGCTTTAGATTTTTATCATGCAATATTGAGGATGGTTCTACAGGCAAACAACAAAAATCATCATCACTTGTCTGAGATAAATCAATTTTAGCACCTGAGCTTGTTTCGTGCAGTTGCATAATTTTCCTGTAACTATTCTCATCGCTGAGCTGACTTAATACTCTTAGTGAAACAGCCCCATCCTCGCTGGGAGAGCTATCACTTGAGCCAGCATTGCCATTATTACTAGAATCACAATTTAAAGGACTAGTACTACGTCTACCAGTATCGATTAAGTCATTTGTTTCTTGGGGTATGCTGGAATTATCTTGAGCATTTGTTGAATCAACTAAAAATCTAATCGGACCTCTTGCTGGCTGAATCATGGCTTTGCTCCACTCGCTTGTAGTCAAGCCATTTGTAGCCTTTTTGCTAAATACAAATTCGAGCCTACGCCTCTTTTCTTTTGGTTCACGAGCAACTCTCCTCTGGCAGTCTTGCGTCGGTTGCGTTTCTGAGTCAGGGAATTCCTCAATAGGGTCATGAGTATCTCGTGCACTTCTCTTTATGGCTCTAGTTGGAGATGACTGGATAGGATCCATATCATCGACTTTTCTCGAATCAGAATCTGGAAACTCATCAATAGGATCACTTCGTAGTTCAGATGGAAAACGCTGTAATCCACGCGGTCGTTTTCGTGACTCTCTATTAGAAATAGCAGATTTAGACTGCCTGTGAAAATTGTTACCGAACATAATTGCACCAAACATTTGTTATTGTAGTTATTGATCGATGCATCCGAGCTGATCACGCTAAGCTGCTTAGTTATCAGTGTCTTAGCAAGTTGCGATATTATATAGCGCATAACTTAAGTCAACCTTAATAACATAACTAACGTTGCGTCTGCATGAGTAGTGAACATATGTGCTTGGTTAATTCTAAATCACACCCACTCCTTAATATTCCCTTAAGATTCGCGGCTTATGATCTGCTCTGCTATTATAAAAGACAGAATAACTTCAAGAAACCCAGATATTAATGCGAAAAATTATACTTATAACCCTGATTCTCAGCTTAGTTGGACTAAGTACCTTCTTATGGCACTTCAAATTTCGCCATCCTCAGTCTATTGCTATCTCTGCATCCCAAGATGCATTACATTACGTTAAAAAAGACAAATTAAATCAACCGGTTATAACACCTACACAGCAGCAAATGCTCGCCAGTAATTATTTACAAAATTTCTTTGCTCCCTGGCATCAGAGCAACCCTAACACCCTGCTTCCGCGCGAGGAATACGTGATTTCCTTCTATCGGAATAACCCAACCTGGGGTGAAAATTACCAAAAACACCAGCCTGATTGGATAGAAAAAATCACTGATAACATGAATTTGGATACATATCCGAACCAAAACCAGTTAGCAATCACGATCCACAATGCAGCACTACGCGATTTGCCCACAAGTCGGCCAGCATTTTTTAACTATCGTATCGCTGGTGAAGGCTTCCCCTTTGACAACTTACAGCTCAGCGCAATATGGGCAGGTACACCGCTACGTATCTATCATCGCTCAAAAGATGGCGCATGGTACTTAGTTGCTTCACCCTATGTTACTGGCTGGATCAGTAGTAAAGATATTGCCATGGTCAACCAAGACTTTATAACAGCATGGCAAAACCACCGCTTTGTTACTCCCACGAAGGATGAAATTTCAATTCTCGACCAGCAGCATATTTTTAGATTTTATAGTCGCTTGGGCGGTATTTATCCATTGAGCAAACAAACGGATAATGGCTATGAAATCTTAGTCCCCATTGCCAATGAACAACAGCAAGCAGAGATAGGCACAGCAAATATTAGCACTAAAGATGCAACCCCCTTCCCACAGCAAGCAACCTATAAAAATATGGCATTGGCCATGAATGAATTTCTCAATGAACCCTATGGCTGGGGCGGTTATTTCCAATACCGCGACTGCTCCGCTACCATGCGTGATTTATTTACTCGCTTTGGAATCTGGCTACCACGTCACTCCACGGTACAATTGACACGCGAGCATTTTATTTCGTTACGTAATCTTAACAACAGCGAAAAAGAGAAATATATTCTGCATAACGCAAAACCATTTCTTACCTTACTTGGCAAACCGGGTCATGTGATGCTATACCTTGGCAAGGAAGATGGCCAAGCCATTGTCTTTCAAAGTCGTTGGGGTTTACACAGTCACTACCCTCTCATTGGTGAAAGTCGTGCGATTATTGGTAAAACAGTAATAACATCTATGAACTTAGGTGAAAAAAAAATGAATGTGAAATCTATCTTACAAGATACATCCTTAATGCGCACACTGAATCTAGATACACCTGCCATAGAGGTGCCAGAGTCTACTACGTAGTTAAGAAAAATTCGTAGATTTTATTTCCAGAGTTCAATTTATGCTTCATTTAGCTTGTTAAGAAGAACTGAATTAAGTATAAATGAATTTAAAAAGATCTTCATAAATCTTGAATACACATCAATTATCCCCTCATAGTTCTATACTTAATGTAGTAGGATATATTTCTACTTTTGTAATAGTGAGGTATAGACAATGAGTCATTGTGATAAACACTTACATGTCTGCTGTTTAGGTCTTGCCTTTGGTGTTACCTGGGGGTTAGCAATCCTGATCACTGGCTTAATTGCTTGGCTAGGTGATTGGGGCGGTGCTTTTGTCACAGGGATGGGATCTTTATATATTGGTTATGAAGGCACTTTCATTGGTAGCATTATAGGTGGTATCTGGGGCTTTGTGGACGGCTTTATTTTTGGTGTAGTCATCGCATGGCTATACAATTGGTTCTGCCGATGCCCATGTTTTTGCAAAAAATCAGAGGATAAGTCCACAAGCAATGATAGTGACAGTGGCGATACTGGCAGCCACAGTAGCTATTAGACCTAATCTCAGTTGCTAAAGCAGTAAGCACAACGGCAGCGTTTGCTGCGGCTGCTTTTTTCATAAAATTTCACTAAAAGAACATATCTTTGATAGTAACCACATACATAAGGCGTGACTGTGCTTTTCTCTGACATATGATTTATAAAAACTCTTGTTCAAAATTACTAAAATTGTGAAATCGATTCAATTCTTTGCTATGATCACATCTCTTTAATAATAACAACTAATGTTTATGGAGAGCCCTGATGGCTAAAGATGATGCTGTTCAAACTATTAGAGATTTTATTGATAACACCAAACAAACTCATCGTTCACCTAATTTATACACCGCATTAACTATCAGCCATAAAGGCAGTATACGCGCACGCATCACCGCTTATGATGTTCTTGAAATTGCTCGTCAATTTATCTATGACGAAGTTAATGCATTAAAAGCTTCTTACTTATTGGGTAAGTACCCATTAACTGGCGAAGGTACAAAAAAAGAGCCTTATATTTTAAAGACGCCAAGAGACTGGCTATTAGCAGCAACCAATATCAGTGACCAAGCACAAGATACGAGTATTTACTTCAATATTGGTGGTCAACTTATTGATATTGCCACAACCAACCGCTACGCCTCGGCAAATGCATTGCAGGAAATGGAATTTGTCGATTTCATCACAACGGCTGCGCAACAATTTATGGTTAGCACACTCACGAATGAAAAAAATGTTCAAGCTTTGGCAAGTACAACCACACAGCAACCCCAGACTATAGAAGAGATAGTCGCGAATGCTTTTCCGATGCTTATGCAATTAATCTCAACCTTCGATACTAAGCATGTTAGCGGTCATGCACAGCTAGCAAACCCTGCTTATAGTCGATTGCAAGACGAAAATGCGGACGCTGAACGCAACTTAGAGCAGGGCTTAGATAAGCTAGCGGCCATAACACCTGAATCAATAGAAGCAATGCTTGCTGATATGAGACAACAAGCATCCGACGCTTCTATGTTTGAAAAGTTCGATATTGATGCATTCATCACAGATACAATTCAAACGATAACAACCCAGATGGGCGTTGATCCTAACAGTGCCTCTGAAGAAGCAAAAGCAGATTTACAGCTACTTATACAAAGCATCAAACACGCCTTTTTAGAAACTGAAAATTATAATTTGTTTACTGCTCTTGATCTCGTGCGCACACAGTTATCAGAAGCTGCAAAGCCTGGAAACGTCCAGGGCATGAGCCAGCCAACAGAGGAATTCCTGAGTGAAAGCACTGAATCAACTGTTAAAAAAGTAGCCAGCACGCTAACTAAATCACGACTCTCCCCTCAACATAGACATGATTTGCGAGACTTAAATAAAAGAGGGCGCTTAAATGAAATCCGCGCAACCTTAGCTGGTCAGGCATTTTTACCCGATCGTTTTATTCCGGTTATGGTAGCTGCGTTATTCTTGAGTGAAACAAATCGTTATTGGCCAAATTTTCTTGCTACGATGATGATGCTAGACTTAATCGACAGTAAAGAATCATGCCCAGATGCCGCAAATGATGCTCATAACTTAAATACCATGTTATATAATCCTGAGGGTCGTACTGACTTTGTGGATGGCTATGGTCGTTTATTTACAGGTGATGAAAAAGAAAAAAAATTATCATTATTTCAAGACTATGCTCAAGCACTGTTTAATGAATACTCTGGAGAAGAATTAGAAAATAAAATAGACCAATTAAAATCAAATAAACGCAGGCAACAAAAAATACTAGGCGAACTTAAAGCCGCCATTGCCGGTAAAGCAAAACAAAACATCAGTGGTTATCACCCCATGGTACATGGCAACTCATATAATGAAACCAAGAATATTGACCCTTCTAACCCCATAGAAACTGACCGCCAATTAACCATAGCTGAACAAAAAACAGCAAACATATTGCTTCAATGGTTACATTTAATGTCACCAGAGGGAGAAATTGAATTCAGGCTTGAGCGAGTTTTTCTCGATGATTTATCACTGCATGCTCATAATGAGGATCTCTCAACATCTAACCATACAGATCTCGATGAAACTTTTAGCTTAGCTAACACAACGAATCCTAAGGACAAGAACACTGACGCAGATGATGCTAAGTCAAATTCGAGCTCAGGTAACTACGACTGTTCTAACAGTGAAATTAGAGATCATCTCTTACAAATGTTTAGAACATTACTAAGGTACCGTCTAGAAGACTTCTTACAGCTTTCAAAACAACGCTACCCACAAACCAGAGAGGAAACAAAGCACATGACTAGCCCAGCCACACCAAGAACTAAACAAACAGCCAAAGAACACAACACAGGTAAGAGTGAGTCTGATGCAACAGTAACTCGAAAATTTGGTATACAACTGCCTAATGCAAGCGCAGAGCCTGGCAGTGATGAAATTCTGCCAGTAAAAATACAAACATCCTGTAGCGAGGGACTAGCTCGTCTTGGCATGCCATCCTTTGATGTTGGTGAAATTGAACTTACTGAAGTATCAACTCCAGGGATGTTTGAAGATCATGAGGTTCCTCAACGTCAGCCAGACATTACTATTGGTCAACGCCATCGAAAACCAAAAGCCAAGCGTGCTTTAGATTTTGCTGATGACTCCTCCAATAGCTCAACCTTACCCAAACCAGCGCCTTTGTTTAGAGACCAAAGCTGGTACTCAGGGTTTGGTGCAGCCACTGAGGGTTTAAATTTATTTACCGGCACAGACACGCCTGAGGAAAGGCGGAAGTTACACGAGTTTTCAGGCTTTTGGTCATCTACTGGAACTATAACGACTCGAGAACAAGGCGGAAAACAAGAGCGTCCAGAACCAATGGACACTGGTAGTACGAAAAAAAGTATCACTGCAGTTCTCCATACAAAAAAAGCTCCACAACGAAGTGATGAACGAAGACGCACAGAGCCTATGGAAGTTGACACTGATAAAAAAGCAGATCCTATTACAACTCGTCGTATAGAAATTTTAGATATGTTACATCAAGTTTCTCATGGTGATGTAATTCAAGAATCTAATAATGGCTTAATATTATTGAAATCTGCTGATGGTCAAACTAGTTATGCACAATTAAAGATAGAAGAAAACAGTGTTTGTTTCTTTCGCCGTGGTGAAACCGAGCAAGATAGCTGGCATATTTTATGTGAAATAAGCGATTATGAACATCTCATTAGCTCAAATCGACCACCAAGCCCACGGTAATATTGCTATGTCCTCTCCTCTAATGCCAACAAACTTTGTAAACACGCATCATCGGTAGGATTAGACTTATAGTTTGTAGTAAACCATTGCTCCATAATTTCTTCGGCTAGAGCTAAAGAAGTTATACGTATGGATAGACACAATACATTGGCATTATTCCACAATTTGGCACCACGGGCAGTTTCAGCATCAGCACACACTGCCGCACGTATACCCTTCACCTTATTCGCTGCCATAGCGACACCTGTACCTGTCCAGCACATGAGAATAGCATTATCTGCTTTTTTACTAGCGACGAGGTCAGCCGCTTCGGCTGCAACATTCGGCCAAGGCGCAGTATCTCCCATGCGGGCTGGACCACAGATAATAGGTTCATAATTGAGGGCGGTGAGGTATTTTAAGACACTATCCATAATGGGTGTGTATTCATCAGTGGCTACGGCTACTTTCATCCTTCTAATCCATGTAACTTTAATTAAGAGGAACATATTTAACCACAGATCCTGTATAAAAATCAACCTTCACCACCAAATAACCGTCAGGTCAGTGATAAACTTCGTTGGTCCTTATCCTAAGTAACAATATATTTTTGAGTTTAATGCACTAGCTAGTCTATAATGCCCCCTCGCAAACACTTACTGTTCAGTTGTTGGACTAATTTTATACATGGATGCCTCAATGCAACGAATAATTCATCGATCTAGTCAGTTCATTAATAATTTCTTCCAGATCCCAGAGCAACACAGCTCCATCAAGACTGAAAGCCTGGCAGGTTTTACCACCTTCTTAACCATGGCCTATATTATCCTAGTTAATCCGGCCATTTTGAGCAGCACTGGCATGAACCCAGGCGCAACGTTTGTAGCAACCTGTCTTGCTGCTGCGATTGGTAGCTTTCTTACTGGCGTCATGTCTAACTACCCTGTGGCTGTGGCACCGAGCATGGCATTAAATATTTACTTTGCCTACATTGTGGTTGGTAGTCTAGGCTATTCATGGCAAACTGCCCTAGGTGCCGTATTTATTTCCGGGGTATTGTTCTTTATCCTCACTATCACGAGCATAAAAAAATGGATTATCAATGCTGTGCCACAATCTTTAAATATAGCGATTGCGGTGGGTATTGGTTTATTCATCGCGCTTATCGCTTTAAAAACCGGTGGTATTATCGTTGCAGAACCACACACCATGATGACTCTAGGGAAAATTACTTCACTGCCTACTTTATTATTTCTATTTGGCTTTTGTTTGATCGTTGTACTTGATCGCAAGAAAGTCCCTGGGGCAATGATTATTGGCATCATCGCCACTAGCATCATTGGCATTAGCCTGGGGATAAGCCAATTTCATGGAGTATTTTCCATGCCACCTAGCCTCAGTGATACTTTCATGAAAATTAATGTGAAAGATACTTTACATCAAGAAGGCTATGCAATTATTTTTTCCTTCTTCTTGGTGGCACTGTTTGATACAACTGGCACCCTACTCGGTTTATTACAACAGACTAAATTGCATAATGATGAACGTCGAGTTAAACGCTTATCCAATGCTTTATTAGCTAATAGCGTTACCACCATTGCTGGATCTTTAATGGGTACATCAACTACTAGCCCTTATATTGAAAGCGCTGCGGGTGTTCGTGCTGGCGGTAAAACTGGTTTAACCCCAGTCATTGTTTCTTTACTGTTTTTACTTGCCTTATTCTTATCTCCCTTAGCTAGCACTATTCCTAGCTATGCAACCGCACCAGCTTTGTTGTTTGTGGCGGTCTTAATGATTCAGCACATTACCCACATACATTGGGATGATACAACGGAATCAATTCCCAGCGTGATTACTGCACTCATGATCCCCTTCAGTTTTTCGATTGCTGATGGTATTGGCTTAGGCTTTATTTGCTATGTTGTCATAAAATTACTGGCGGGCAAATGGCGTGAGTTGAATCCGATCCTAGTGTTGTTGGCTTTAGTGTTTGTGTTATATTTTGTATTTAGGCCATAGGTTGATCTATTTTTTCAGGGGTGGTTTCCTCTAAGGCGAGTAAAAAGCGCTATCATGGATGATAGCGCAAGCTACATGGATGTAGCCGAGCCTTAGAGGAAACCACCCCTGAAAAAAGTTATGAAGCCATCGCGAATACACTTACTAGTGCGGTTGCGGAGAAGATGATATTGAGGATTGCCCAGAGGATAGCAATTTTCACACCTTGCTTGAAGGATATGAGTGAATAAATTGACAATAAAGCGCCGCCAATGAAATAAATAACTGGATTAGTGATAGCATAACCTGCGGCAAGAAAAACAATCCCTAAATTACCTAATAAAGTTGTCTTATTGCTTAACTCGCCTTTCATAGCAAAATGCGCAATGGCAATAATACTCAATAGTATGGGCACACAGGCGCGATAAATAGCGGGCATGGGAGCAAAGGCAATAGCAGCACCTGAGACAATAATCACCTGCAAAATAATAAAGAAGCTTTGCTTTTCTAATAAAGCTGACACCATCATGATGATGCCACCAAAGAGATAACAGAGCTTTTGTGCAGTCGTAGCAGGTAATAAGTTACCATAAATAATGATTGCCATGCCCACCACACCAATCAACACATTAACCTTATGGTTACCAATTGGCTTGCTTGGCACATCATCAATAATTGCGTCAGTCATTTTAGTCTCCTGTTTTGAGTCTGAATATTTCAATTTTACTACCTCGACCATTACTAAAGGTTTTTATCTTTACTAAGTTCTTACATGCTTGCCCACACTCCGCTAAACCTGTTTGCTTACCCTTGATCTTAAGGGCCACATAGTCACTTGGCTGTGGTTGGTAAGTCTGTATGCTAGCTTTATCCAAAAGTAAATGTTGATCCCACTGCGGATCAGCGCCTTTGGCATAATAAAGCACTTGTTGATTATTGGTATATAAATCACTCTGTGCTGGCATATGGGTTGATAACCAGCTACCTGCATCGTGTATGTATTGCTTAGATGGACCAATATGCACTAAGTTGGCCACCAAACTATACAGCAGAATTAAAATAATTGCGGGGAACACCCACCACTGCCATGTGCGCCATGAGTCGACCTGACGCCAGCGAACATAAATCGCATCCAAGGCATAAGGCACCCATAAGAGCAAGACTAATACTAACGCAACAATATAGCGTCCAGAGAGGAAATAGTTTGTGATAACAAAATAAAATGTGAGCAGCATATTGATAATCAAATAAGTATAAATCACTATTTTCTTATCTTTATTTGCATCAAATAAACCTTTTTTAGACGTGTACAATAATAATAAAGTATTTAAATAACCTAAGCCTTTAATAATTTTAACAAAGAAAAACCCAACCAAGCCCATGATAATAATCATAGGAATACTCTTATCAGGATTATCCCCTGTGACTATTGGCGATAAATAATTCACCGCCTGGTCAAACTTAGACGTGATCGGCTGTATACCCGCTAATATTGAATTCTCTAATTGAGTTAAACGACCATAATCACTGCTACTGTGATGCTGTGAAAAGGCAAAATGATAAATCATGAAGCCAGCAGTAATAAGAATCAGCACACTATGCATTTTTAGCCACGCCCAAAGGCGCTGTTTCGCTGTTAACTCATGCA
>CBDDKW010000018.1:0-138345 GCA_965230425.1 Gammaproteobacteria bacterium
CTGCTCTAAATTGATACGTATCCGATAAATGTCTGTTATTCCCTTAGGCGACATAAAACAACCTTACTCAAATGAAAGTCAGTGATAATACAATGTAGTCAATACAAATGCCACCTTACATTAATGAGTATAATTTGCTCACTTGGTATCTACAAACAGCTACGCTATACTTGAGTTTAAAATTGAAACAGACTGCAGATAGGATAAAGTCATGCCATATGTTGTCAGAGACGAAAATGATGAAATCACAAGCATTACTCTAGAACCTAGCAAGGACACAACCGAGCACTTACCCATTGAACATCCTGATGTTCTAGATTTTCTTGGCAAAAGTGCCCATGAAGATGACGCAAAGCGCTTACTTGATGATTATGACAATAAAATCCCTCGTGTACTCGAAGACCTTGTGGATATTCTCATTCGCAAACATGTAGTACATTTTGATGAGTTCCCTGAAGCTGCCCAGAAGAAACTACGCACACGACAATACTTACGTGATTTAATCCGCCAAATTAATCGTGATAATGAATCTGACCAATAGGCTCCCTCATGACAAACAATATAACAGATACAATAAGCGCTTATGAGAGCGCTGCGGGGATAACAATTACCCGTAACACTCAAGCTATCGCCTATGCAACAGGCATAGAAACACTGATCCAACAACTTGACCAACAACGTGGTGCTATTTATTCTTCAAATTTTGAATTTCCCAGGCCGCTATACTTGCTGGGATATGGGGTTTGTTAATCCTGCTATTGTAATTACTGCTGTAGCACAAACTTTCCGTATTGAGGCATTGAATCAACGCGGCAAAATCATACTCAAGCTGCTCATTCAACCATTACAGGCATTAACTGCCATTACTGATCTTACTATTACTGATATGCAATTATCTGGCACGATTATAAAATCCACAGAAAAAGTAGCTGAAGAATATCGTAGTAAGCAAAACTCTATATTCTCAGTATTACGTGCAATCATTACCACCTTCAAACATGATGATGAACCCCATTTAGGCCTGTACGGAGCCTTCGGTTATGATTTAGTATTTCAATTTGAAGATTTGCAACAGCAATTACAACGCAGTGATGATCAACGCGACCTAGTATTATACTTACCTGATGAACTATACATTGTCGACCATCGCAAACAAACAGCAAATATAATACAGTATGATTTTAGCTTTGAAGAACTTAGCACAGAGGGACTACAACGAGATGGACTGACTGAAGACTATCAAGTTACAGCACAGCCAACACAGGACTGTGATCATAGCCCTGGAGAATATGCTGATATCGTACGCAAAGCGAAACAGAAATTTAAATGCGGCGATTTATTTGAAGTCGTACCAGGACAAATGTTCTTTGCAGCCTGCGAAGAAAACCCATCGGTGATTTTTAAACGTTTACGTAAAGCAAACCCCTGCCCCCTATGGCTTCTTTATTAACTTAGGTGAGCAAGAATATTTAGTGGGTGCTTCGCCCGAAATGTATACCAGAGTCCATGACCAACGTGTGGAAACAGCCCCCATTTTCTGGCACAATTAAACGCGGCAAAACCCCCATTGAAGACGCCGATAATATTCTTACGCTATTGAATTCAAAAAAAGATGAATCTGAATTAACCATGTGTACCGATGTGGATAGAAATGATAAATCACGTATCTGTGAGCCAGGCAGTGTTAAGGTTATAGGCCGTCGCCATATTGAAATGTACTCACGCTTGATCCACACCGTGGATCATGTGGAAGGTATCATGCGCGAAGAGTATGATGCCATTGATGCTTTTCTCACCCATATGTGGGTAGTCACTGTCACTGGAGCGCCAAAATTATGGGCTATGCAATTCATCGAGGAAAATGAAAAATCAGCACGGCGCTGGTATGCCGGTGCTGTGGGACGCATGACCTTTGATGGTAATATGAATACCGGTTTAACCTTACGCACCATTCGCATTAAGCAGGGAATTGCTGAAGTACGGGCAGGAGCAACATTATTATATGATTCCGATCCAGATGCCGAAGAAGCAGAACCCCGCCTCAAAGCTTCCGCATTCTTAGCATCATTGAAGCAACAAAAGATGACTGATGAGGCAACGACGACACAGAAGAAAATAGGCGCAGGGAAAAACATTCTATTTAATCGACCACCAAGATTCCTTTGTACATACCTTAGCGAATTACTTACGTCAAACAGGCGCTACAGTAACTACCTTACGCTATGATGCAATTAATGGTGATACACTTGCAGAAACAAATCCGCATCTAGTCGTCCTCTCACCAGGCCCTGGCTGCCCACAAGATTTCAATTTAAATAAAACCATTGATATGCTTATTAACAAAGATTTACCCATCTTTGGCGTCTGTTTAGGTTTACAAGGATTAATCGAATACTTCGGTGGTGAATTACAAGAATTGAGTTATCCTGTCCATGGTAAACCATCGGCAATTACGATAACAGAGACTAGCCAGTTATTTAAAGATTTAAATACTCCACTAACCGTGGGTCGCTATCATTCACTGCATACCACAACGGCTAAAGTACCTGCTGTTTTTAACACCACCGCCTATACTGATGACGATATTGTCATGGCTATTGAACATAAGACATTACCTATTAGTGCCGTACAATTTCATCCAGAAAGTATTTTAAGTATGGGTGATAATCAAGGTATGGTGATTATTAAAAATATGATGGCTTACTATACTTAAGATACTTTACCATCCAACCTTATGCGACAACCACTGTCCGCAGTACTAGACACTTCAGGCTTCATAGTCTTCAATTTTAGTAACGCTTGTATCGTTATGTATTGTTCATCAAATACTAAAAAGCATCGGCCATCTTTAGCTTGACCAAAATTTTTAGCAGTAATTCCTACAGATGAGAACTCCTCTTTTATGGGTAACAATGCATCTTTTGAGTCACTCGAAGCAAAGAAATTTCGCTGCTTTACGCTATATTTCCATTTTTGGCCAGTTTTTTTCTCTAAAACATTGACCAATTCTTCAGGCAAAAAGCCAAATTCATAACGACTAATATCAGTTTCTAATGGTATCTTGTTCTGCATTGTGTTAATAAAATCAGTCTTAAATCGATTACAAAACATATAAAACTCGCGCTTGATAATTGCGAAAGACGAGTTATTTTCAATATTATATTCTCTGAATAACAATAGTATACTTGTGTGTAAAGCTATTGCCTCCTTTAAAGTATTGTGTGTCGCCTTAGTATCAATTAGCTTTTCTAATTTTGAAAAGAAGTCTGAATATTTAGCTTTTAAGGCTTTGTCTGCATGTTCTATCGTAAGTCTCAAATTGAGTTTAAGATATTCCGCTATTTTCTGTAAGCATTTTCGCTGTCTAATCGACATAAGAATCTCAGCATCAACTTGGTCAAAGTTAGAGCGTGGAGCAATATTAGCGCTATCAATGTTGATACCCTCAGCCTTACTAAACTGTCCTTGCTTATTAACATAGCCGATAATATTAGTCTGAGTATCAAATAAAGCATATGCATCAGGCGCCGCCGGTTGTTGCCAATATGACCCATAGTCAAATACTAGCTGTGTCCCCGCAGCAAGATCATCGATGGCAATCATAGTAATAATCGGCCACTGTAAATGATTCATTGAATAGGCGACCATATTAGATGTAAAAACTTTCTGCTTAATATCTTCTGGTATTGCTAATTCATCAAGCGTTTTTTGATCAGGAGCGTGTTGAAAATAACTACTATAATTACGTACTGTCTGCCCATCATAATACGCTTTGCCAAACAGTTGCGAAAATACTGTTTCCTGATGCCCTGAAGACTCGCATATATAGCCATAGGGCATAAAACCTCTGTATTCGTTAGTAGAACCAATCTGCCCTGTATAAATAGCTATTATTTCACCTTTTTTATATGGGCGGTTCGTGAAAACGCCATGTCCCACTTGGTCATTAATCTTAGTAATATAAAGGTTTGTTGTTGGGAAAAGTAAATGCTCATATATGGAATTATTATGTGCGAAAGCTACAGTCTGGTTAACTAATATTTGCTGCTTACGCCAGTCCAATACTTGAGGCACCTCAGACCACTTTACTTGATGGTCAGTCTCAAATTTATCAATGGGAACCTGGTGCACTTCACCACCCACTCTATCTGCAACTTGAATAAATTCAGGTAACGGTGCATAAAATACATCAACATAGTGATCTGAACCAGTGTCGCTCAACGCAGCCGTTGATAATTTAGCTAACTGCTGTTGTAAAGCACCTAATACAAACTCATCGGCACTTCCTGCACCTAACTGTAAGTTTACTTGGCCTGAACAGGGATCGACAACACTGGCGACTAGTTGTACACCTGCTGCTGGCACACCTGCTGCTGCTCCAGAACTCCTTTGATGTTTTTTCTTACTTTTTCTCGGCATGGATGATTACTCTTTAGTTATTATTATAGATACACTATATTAAACTATTTACTAGAAAAAGCCTAGCGAAGCCACTGAATATTCACACGTATAATAAATCATTGAAACTAAAGTTAGGTATAGATTTCTGTATATAGAACAACACTACTCTGCCAGATTACAAGCCACCCCAAATACCCTAGGCACAGTCAAACCAATCGTCAGTAAACTAATAAACGCCCCAATAATCAGATAGTAAGCAATAACTGTATTATTTCCGGTATGGCTAATCAGCCAGGTATTTACAAAGGCTGCTGTTCCACCCACTAATGCCATAGTCATATTATAACTAAAGGACAACCCCGTATAGCGTGCAGTGGCGGGAAAATTTTCTACCACAGTAGCAGGCACCGTAGATTGCTCAGCACTGTAAAAAATAACTAATGGCAATAATACCAAAACACTTGCACCAGCATTTAGCAAAATAAAACATGGAATGCTAAAAGCAATATAACCTAACGCAGCTAAACTTAACATTAATCGTCGACCATAACGATCCGCCAAACAGGCAAATAGGGGTACAAAAATAAAAGTCAGTAAGATAAACAGGGTCTGTACTTGATAGGCTACTGACAGTGAATAATGTAAGAAGCTATGTAAATAGGTACTCATAAATCCAATAAAACCATAGGTACCACAGGCACTCATCACTAATAACAAACACGTACGTAGGCATTCCATACGATTATTTTGCATGACATATTTAAAAGGTGATTTAACATCTGCAGATTTAACTTTAATTTTTTTAAATACTGTGGATTCAGTCATATCCTTACGTAACCAAAGTCCCCATAAGCTAATACAACCGCCAATCAGAAACGGGAGCCGCCAACCATACTCAGTAAAATCAACAGACGACATCACTGATGAAACACCCGCACAGACACCAACAGCCAATAGTACCCCTACATTTGATCCATTGTTACTCATGCAACTAATAAAGGCTCGGCGCTCAGTGGGAGCCATTTCTGTTAAATAAATCATAGAGCCGGCAAACTCACCACCAATACATAATCCTTGGAATAAACGCAGAAGCACAAGTAAAATCGGTGCAAGTATGCCGATATTCGAGTAAGTGGGTAGCAATGCAATTGCAAAAGCTGGCACGGCAACAAGAAAAATTGTCATTTTGATCACATAAGCACGCCCCCACGTATCACCAAAGTGCCCTAAGATAATCGCGCCTAAAGGCCTCACAATAAACCCTGCAGCAAATACTAAAAAAGCAGATAATAAACCAGCAACATGACTCTTATGAGGGAAAAATTGTTGAGCAATCACCGGCGCTAAGTAGGCAAATAAAGTGAAATCAAACCATTCAATGACATTGCCGATGATACTAGCTGGAATTTGTTTTGCTTGCTTATGGGACTTATTCTTGTTCAAGACAACATCATTCATGCTTAAAAAGCTCTCCTCGCTCTGTTCAAAATGTATCTCAATAGATACACCGCTCTAGTATATGAAACAATACATTGACATACTAACATACACGCCATGCATTAGATATCGAGACTATAGCCATGCTCAATGTAGTGAGGCTCACACCTTTTAACAGCTTGTATCTAGAAACATATGAACCAGAACAACAACTCTCATGGTCATAAATTTTACATTTATCCCCATCTCTAATTGCCAAACCAACTCTCTGCTACTGCCTTGTATTAAGTTAATTCCAACCAAACATTTATTCGTAAATAAATATTTTAATTAACACAAAATGAATGATATACTTTCTCTGACAGACTCATCAGGTGGCCCTTGATAGTATGCTGACTAAACCTCAGCTTAAATAACACCCTTGATTTTTCTATAATGCATACTATAATAACTATAGCGCTTTAACATAAACTAACCTATTAATTTCATTAAAATCAATAGATTAAAGCTATTTTAACAATTTATTTTGTAAGAAAATTAATATTATTTTTCTTACAAGGATTATTTCATGAGTACAGCAAAAGACACTATTTTACGCCGCATTCGCGCTAAGAAGCGCGGTTGGGTCTTTATACCTAAAAATTTCATTGATATTGCATCTCGCAGTACTATTGATGTTACTCTGCACCGTCTATCAGCAGAAGGCATCATAAGGAAATTAGGACGTGGAATTTACGACTTTCCTATCATACATCCAAAATTAGGGCCACTAAGCCCTGATCCAGACTTAATTGCTAAAGCATTAGCCATGAAAACTGGTGATACTGTACAACCAAGTTCGGCACACGCGGCTAATCAATTGGGGATAGATTTACAAGTACCCGTCAAACCATCATATCTCACCTCTCGCTCCACAATAAACAAAACTATTGCAAGCTATCCTATCTACCTGCGCCATTCTAAATATACAAGCCAAGATAAACTTAATCTGAACGTAGTAAATACAGTCAATGCTTTACGCCACATTGGAAAAGAAAATATCTCACCGCTGATTATCGAACAACTTAACATCGTTTTATCCAAAAAGGATAAATCACAACTGAAAAAAAATATTGCTAGATTTCCTGACTGGCTAGCCCCTATCCTATTACAACTAACAAGGCAATAAAATGGAACAAATTTTACGTCTATCTCCCAGTGAACAAGCCCAATATTTTCGAGAGGCTGCTGCTCAGTCCAGTAGTATTAAGTCACCTAATGTTATAGAAAAAGACTTTTGGGTATGCTGGGCTCTTGAAAAAATATTTGGCATACCTGAGATTAGTCCGCACCTTACGTTTAAAGGTGGTACATCTTTATCCAAATGTTACCATCTTATTAATAGATTTTCGGAAGACTGTGACCTCACTATAAATAAAGAGCTACTTAGTATTTTTGAAGATACCAGTACGATCGCCGAAAAATCTAAAAATCAACGTAATAAATATATGAAAGCGCTTGCAAATACAGCAAAGCAAAAAGTCAATGGACACTTTAAGCCATTACTTATATCAGCATTTAAGATGGGATTATCTGAATACTACGACGACAAAGAATGGAGAGTTGAAACGGCACCTGATGATCTACAAACACTATTATTTCACTACCCATCATCAATTTATGGAAAAAATAGTCATAATGAATACATACTGTCAACTGTTAAGCTAGAATTTGGCGCACGAGGAGATAATCACCCCAGCGAATCAAAAAACATCATCCCATATGTCTACAATATTTTAGAAACCAACGCTTTTGCTAAAACGCCAAAGATCTCAGTTAATACTTTAACTGCTGAACGTACTTTTTGGGAGAAAATAACACTATTACATGTTGAGCACCACCGTCCTCCAGATAAACCTATTAAAAATAGAGTTTTTCGACACTACTATGATGTTGTTATGCTACATCAGCAAGGTATAACAGATAATGCGTTAAAAAAACCTCAATTACTTAATGTCGTTCTAGAAAATAAAAAAAACTTTTTTTATTCAAAACATGCAAACTATGAAACTGCTAAAATAGGTACTTTAAATTTATTGCCTAATAATATTTTTGAAAAATCCTTAAAACAAGACTGTGAAAATATGGCAGAAATGTTTTTTGGTGAACCGCCAGATTTTTATCAAACCATGGAAGAAATCAAAGCAATTGAAAAATATATCAACCAAGCACATTAAATATCAATAGGCTGAAACTTTGCATAGTGCGGGAAGCTAGCTTTGAAAATATCAAAATCAACCTCTCTCTTAATTGTTTTGCACCATGATTTAGTGAGTTCAATCAATGGTATCTCATCTTTTAGCCGCTCAAATCTCTCCAGTAGTGAACCAGTTTGCTTAGGAATGAGCACACTTACACGCTGCATAGTTAAGATATTTCTCATAAAATACTCAGTATTATATAGCCAGGTATTAAAAACGCCTATATCCATTACATGACAACCTAATATATTCATGTATTGACCTAAATCACAGGATGTGACTAACAATTTAGTTACTTTAAATTTTTTCTGCCAATTTTCAGCGAAGATTGCATTCAGAGAAGAATCTTTACTGAAGATATTAACTTCATTATGTATAACACTTTTTACACTTTTATTAAGTTGTCTACAACCATCATATATCCTTTCATGGACACTTTGATGCTCCTTAAAATAAAATGGCTGCATAAACCTTTTGCATTCCACAAAAAACAGCGTATTCTCCACTTTAAATATCACGTCAAACTCTCCAAGTTCATTGGTAGTATGATGTGAAGCTTGCAGACTCCTTAATTCTACGTTTTGATAGTATTTAATATTATTTTTTTCTAAACCCAACCCTACTTCACTCTCCAGTGGATCTCGACATTGGTTTCTCAATATTTTAAAAGTCAAATCATTTTGCTTCACCAAAGCGCGTATACACATGATAGGTTCTAGCTGTGACGCAACAGAGTTAAACAATATGTATTTATCTCTCCCAATCTCATAAAATGGATGATCAAAAATATCGCCTTTGTTTTTTTTATTAGAATCATTAATCACCCATGTCAGAAAAATTATCGCAACATCCTGTTCACGCAAATGGTCGCCGCCTATGATTTTAATCCACTGTTTGCGTGTTTTAATATCAAAAATATCGTTGATACATGCAGGTACCATTTGACATGTAGCTCTTCTGATACTCTGCTTTGCATGCTTTCTTAAGTTTTCATACGCCATATGCCATTTATCTAATGAAATACCATTAAGATAAATTTCACCTGGCAGTGCAAAAAAATAACTTAAACACAAATAAGTGAAAAAATCACCCGTTTTCTTAAGCGCACCTATTTTTTCTATGTTGTCTTTTTTCGCTTCCTTAGCAAGCTGCCTTTCTCGACTTCTATAATTTGCGACCATCCATGCTTCACATATCTTTTTATTATAACCTTTATAAATATGTCTTCCATCACGCTGGTATATTTCCAAGTCTAAATACACCCATAACTCGTAGTAATGTTCAAAAAACCAAAACTTTTCAATTAAGCTAATGTATTTTTTCATATTAGCAATCTCATCGCATCTAAGCTCTATCTCATCAATCTCCTCTTTTAATACACTATGAAAATACAATAAAACACCTCTCATTTCACGTGTTATTTCATCATAAAATCCAGTTTGGTCCATAATAGCATTAGACTTTTTAGCAACATATTCTGCTTCTTTTTTTAATGAAAACTCTTCGCTGTCCCCCTCTTCAATTGCTTCGATATCAGCACAAAAATGTCTCGTATTCAGCAAATAACGCTCCAAGAATATCAATAATCCTGCTTTCTCTTTTGCCAGCAGTGTCTTATCTGTGAATTTTGGGATTTGTGCAAAAATATTTTGATATAGTTCCTGTAATAGCTGAGCTTCAGATTTAAGCTTTTTGATTTTTCGTTTCTTTTTAGGGAATAGTTGCAGTAAAAGGCCACAGCTATCGGCAAACAACTGCATTTCCTTACCACTTTTGTTACGCGAAACCGCAATACCAGATCGTTTAATTTGCTTAATTGCCACCTCTAGCCCATGTTGTTTTGCTAATTCAGCAAGGCAAGTTAGATATTCATCAGGTTGCGTAATTAATTTCTTAAATTTTGCGGTGTTTAAATGTTCCATGATTGTTAATGGTCTATACCAATCCTCTGCTATGTCCTTCTACTGGGTCGATTCTAACCAACTCAATTTATGTGTCAATTGTTACTTTTAATTAATTCTTATTGGTTTTTCTTAATAGATGACCTTAAGGTCAGTAGTACGAACAGAACCATTGTTGATGAATATGCTAGATACTACTAATAGTATTAGTAACATCTTCATCTCTATGAACTCTCTTTATTGTTGATTTCAATTCAAATTACTACTAATATTATTAGTAGTAAATCGAATTGAAATCAACAATCATGAGTTTTGAAGCATTTTTTAAAGCACACCCATTATTCCACCATAGCGACTTGGTGAGATATTTAGAGTCCTTAGGTAATTTCAATCAGAATACATTGAAAGCCGCGCTACAGTACCATCTAGCCAAAAATCACATAGCTCGTATCTCACGTGGATACTATTTAGTCACTAGTACATACCTGCCAGGGATTCATGTAGAGAATGACCATTTACTAATTGCGGGACGTATAGCGCCAGATGCGATCATCAGTTATCACACTGCTATGGAGTTTCATGCCTTAGCCTACTCTATTATGCCAGTAGTTTATTTCAACTCAGGTGCAAGAATTGGGCATTTGGATACTGAATACGGACGCTATCAACAATTAGCCCACCCAAGCGCTTTAAAGCCAAGAAACATATTTTTAGAGACAAAATTACATGATCGGGCAGGTATAGATATCCGAGTGGCGTCGATTGAAAGAACACTAGTTGATTGCTTGCATCGACCAGAGCTATCTGGAGGTTGGGAAGAAATATGGCGTTCTTTTGAGTCAATTAACTTTTTAGACATTGAAAAATTAATAAATTATGCAGTACAATTAGGTAATGCAACAACCATAGCTAAACTTGGCTTTTTCTTAGAACAACATGCAGACCAGTTTTCAGTAGAAGAGAAAACTCTTCAAACACTTGAACATTTGCGTCCAAAGTCAAGGCATTACATGGACAAGCATGATAAAGAAAATGCAAAAACTTTAAAACGGTGGAATCTAATTGCTCCACTCACCATTATTAAGAGGATGTGGGAAGAACTAAAGAATGATCCTTTCTAGAACAAGACTATCACAAGAAAAAAAAGAATTAGGTTTTCGTCAAGAAATAATCGAAAAGGTCGCATGGCTCATGGAAATACTAAATGCCATTTCTGAAGATAGCTATTTAGCAAAGCGACTAGTGCTCAAAGGAGGAACTGCCCTAAATCTGTTCCACTTTGATTTACCAAGATTATCAGTAGATGCTGATTTAAATTATATTGGTACTAGTGAGCGCAGCATGATGTTAGAAGAACGCCCAAAAGTTGAAAATAGAATAATTGGCTTATTCGAACGCATGGGCTTACATTTGATACGATTTCCGAAAGAACATGCTGGTGGAAAAATGATTTGGCGTTATCCAAGTGCATTAGGTAACCAAGGTAATATTGAAGTAGATCTAAATTTTATGTACCGCGTACCTTTATTGCCGATTGAATCTAAACACAGCATTGTACTGGCTGGAAAACAAATCAAAAATTTACAAGTACTTGATATCCATGAGTTAGCTGCTGGAAAACTAACGGCATTATTAGAACGCCAAACTGGACGAGATTTTTTTGACGCTAACAAATTATTTCAATCAAACAAAATTAACAAGGATAAATTACGCTTAGTTTTTGTCTTGTATGCAGCTATGTGTACGAAAAGAGATATGCTAAAGCTATCAATTCCAAAGATCGTAGTGGATTATCAAGATTTGCAAAACAAACTAATTCCAGTTATGAAAAATAATTTTTCAGATGAATTTCACTCAACTAATGATTGGATAGATAATATTACCAATAATGTTCGTAGTGGTTTTCATGACTTATTGCCCTTTTCAGCACCGGAAGAAACATTTATTCGCTCAGTAGTAAGCAAAGGAAATATAAATCCAGAGCTATTTATGAATGATGAAGATACAATAAAATTTGAATTAATCAAGTTACACCCAGCACTATTATGGGCTGGACATAAAGCCAAAAAAGACAACCGCAAGTAAAACTCCAGTTAGGAGTACCTACGCAAATCAACGACGGGGGCCCTAGTCGCCTATCTGCGATAGCTACGGTGGACACTTCTAGCTCTAACTTGCTTCGACGGCTTGCAGAACATTGGGAGCAAGGAAGTACAAAATAAGATTTGGCTTGTAAGCTTTATGAACTATGACTTGGGCTACTTCGATGAAGATAGCTGTAAATTTGAAACCGCTGACAATCCTTTTGGGACTAATGTGTTACCCATGTCTCCGGTAATGACACATGCATAGGGTGGCGTGCCGTGAAGGGCAAAGGGAGACCGTTTGTCCAGTGGACAAACGCAGCTCACTGAGCGCGAGGCAGGGATGCCGAGCTGAGGGATGCACCAGGGATGGTTACCCATGACGTAGCAACGCAGGAGATCGATCTCAATCAACTGGGTAACAAACAACTGTGCCTGGGATATACTAAGCAAAGAGTGAAGCGCTCAAATGGTGGGCCGTGAAGGACTCGAACCTTCGACCAATGGATTAAAAGTCCACTGCTCTACCAACTGAGCTAACGGCCCAAATATCAGCCGCCTATGATACTGATTTATGCCTGGATTTCAACCTTATTTCGCATTTATCTAAAAATTCATTGCAGCTTAAAATCGAGCAGACTATGATGGCTAAACAACGAGCTTATGGATGAGTTCAAAATTTAAACATATTCTGTAACTAACAAGGATGTTCAGTGCATATACAACACAGTTACGATAAGCGCCAGCCGCGCGCTTTATACTACCTTTTCATGGTGGAGCTTTGGGAACGCTTTGGCTTCTATACCATGCGTGGCTTACTGGTCCTATATCTGACCCAAGTTTTTTTATTCTCTGATAGTAAATCCTATGCTCTCTACGGCGCCTTCAGCGCCCTATTATGGCTCACCCCCAGTCTCGGCGGCTATTTATCTGACCACTTGTTAGGCTATCGACGCTGTTTAATTATAGGTGGCGCAACCTTGACCACCGGCTATGCTTGTTTAGCTTTTGCGAATCAACATATCTTTTACTTAGGCTTAAGTATTTTATTAGTCGGCAATGGCTTGTTTAAACCCAATGTGGCCAGCCTCATGGGCAGCTTATACGACGATCCTAAAGATCCGCGCCGTGATAGCGGTTTTACTATTTACTATATGGGGATCAATATTGGCTCTTTACTCGCGCCTATCGTTGCTGGCTTGTTAACCGCAACCTATGGCTGGCATGTGGGTTTTGCCAGTGCTGCCGTGGGTATGTTTATTGGTTTATTAATTTTTGTCTTCGGCCAAGGCATACTCGGTAGCCGTGGGCTGCCACCTTTCCCTGCACGCTTAAAACAACGCTTCTTGCCTGGCATTAGTTACGCTAAGGCCGTTTATGTAGGCATGCTTGTCTTTATCTTAGCGGGTTACTACCTGCTCTATCATGTGGTCATTTCTGATTACGTCTTAGAAACTATCAGCGTTATTTTAATTAGTGCTTATTTAATTTTGAGCTACCGGCAAAACCGCGGCAACCGCAACAAAATGATTGGCGCCTTAATACTTGTAGCCTTCTCCATCGCCTTTTGGACCTTATATCAACAAGCCCCCATGACGATTACGCTGTTTACCCAGCGTAATGTAGATAGGCATTTGTTTGGCTTTACTATCCCCACGGTCATGTTCCAATCCCTGAATCCCGTGTTTATTATCCTCTTCACACCGATACTCGCCTGGTTCTGGAATCACTTAGGACGTACGCGTTATCGTATCAGCACCGCAAGTAAATTTACCCTGGCTATTTTCATTATGGGCGTGGGCTTTCTCGTCTTAAAATGGGCAGCAGATTACTTCTCTGATAATGGCATTGTCTCTGCTTGGTGGATAGTATTGAGCTATGGCTTACAGAGCTTCGCTGAATTAGCCATTTCTCCCATTGGATTATCTATGATGACTGCTATGGCACCAGATAATATGACCGGAATGATGGTCGGTATGTGGTTCCTTGCCTCAGCCATTTCAAATGCCTTAGGCGGCGAAGTGGCGCAAATTGCTAGCATTCCCAAGGGGGATCATTTAAGCCTACTGCAAGCCAGTGATATTTATGGTCATGCCTTTTCCTTGTATGGCTGGTCAGCCATCGCAATTGCTGGGATTGCCCTATTATTTATCCCCTTATTGCGCAAAATGATGGATGATAAGTGATTCAAGCAAGGACCTAGCATAATTCTGCACAATTGGTTACTATGCGATTCTGGGCGCAGACGTAGATACTGCGATTTAGCATAACCTTAGCATAGGACTCACTTATGATTCTCGACAATATCCTTGAAAAAACAGGTCAAACTCCCTTAGTACGCTTAAACCGTATTGGTAGCGACTTAAACTGCCGGGTCTATGCTAAATGTGAATTCTTCAATCCTGGCGGTTCGGTGAAAGACCGTATCGCGGTGAATATGATCGAAGAGGCAGAAAAATCCGGTCGTATCAAACCTGGCGATACTTTGATTGAGCCAACTTCGGGTAATACCGGCATTGGTATAGCACTGGCTGGTGCTGTGAAGGGTTATAAAGTCATCATCACCATGCCGGAAAAAATGAGTCATGAAAAACAAGTCACGCTCGAGGCACTCGGTGCTACGATTTATCGTACCCCTACCGAGGCTGCCTGGGATGCACCTGATAGCCATATTTCCCTCGCCATCAAATTACAAAAGGAAATCCCAAACTCTCATATTCTGGATCAATATGCCAATCCGGCAAATCCAGAAGCACACTACAAATACACTGCCCAAGAAATCATTGATGACATTGGCCCAGAATTGGGAATGGTAGTTCTCGGCGTGGGTACGGGTGGTACTGTCACTGGCGTAGCGAAACGTATTAAAGAATACAACCCTGCTATTGAAATTATTGGTGCAGATCCCTATGGCTCTATTTTGGGTGGCGGTACTGAAGTATATCCGTATGCAGTAGAAGGTATTGGTTATGACTTTTTCCCGGATGTATTAAACAATGATTTAATTGATGAATACATCAAAGTGAATGATAAAGATTCTTTCCAAATGGCTCGTCGCTTGATCAAAGAAGAAGGCTTATTAGCCGGTGGTTCCTCTGGAACGGCAGTCTGGGCAATGTTACAAGTAGCACATCGAGTACCTGCAGATAAAGCTTGTGTGGTGCTATTACCCGATTCTATTCGTAATTACATGACGAAGTTTATGGATAATGCTTGGATGAAAGAACAAGGGTTTGAGTAAATAATTACGTAATTACCGGCCTGGTTCATCGCCCCAAATATATTTATGCAATTGAACCTGCATACGTACAGCTAATTTATCCGCTAAAATCCAATCGGCTAATTGGCGGGGAGATAACTCTTGGTTGCTCGGTGAAAATAGCACTTCAAAACGCTGCGCTAAGTCATACTCGAGCAGCTTTTGTTTGGACCATTGATAATCTGCTTCATTACAAATGACAAATTTTATTTGATCCTGCTCAGTAAGATAATCAAGATTGCTATATAAATTTCGTTGCTCTTCTAGCGAACCAGGCGTTTTTAAATCCAGTATCTTCACAACCCGTGGGTCGACGTCTTTAACATCCATCGCACCACTGGTTTCTAGGGAGACTTGATAACCGCGATCACAAAGCTGGCTCAATAAAGGTAGGCAATCCGGCTGCGCGAGTGGCTCACCGCCGGTAACCGTCACATAATCAGCCTGGTAGCTATCCACCTTAGCAATAATCTCAGTGAAGCTCCTGAGGGTACCACCCTTAAAAGCATAAGCAGTATCACAATACTGACAACGCAAGGGACAGCCGGTCAGGCGCACAAATACTGTAGGTAAGCCCACAGTACGGGTCTCGCCTTGCAGAGAATGGAATATTTCAGTGATCCGTAGGGTTTGCTCAGTCATTTTATAAGATTGATACGATTATTGACGAGGCCGCACTATATAAGAATCTGGCATAAATGTAAAATAATCAACCAATATTTTTTACGTTTTTGATAAAACTAGTCAATTCAGTGTTAAAAGCAGATAAGTCATTAAATATCTTTTCTGCTACTGGCTCATGGTAAATATAACGAGTTAAATGACGGTCTTTTAAAAATAAAAGCCATAAATTGATAGTATGAATCATTTCTTCACGTGCAGCATAATGCAATATTTCTTGGCGAGAATAAACATTATCTATGCCCTTATACTGCAATATAGCATCCATAAGCCGACACGCTAATTCAAAAGACTGGCTGAAACGATAGATAGCTGCATCACGGCTAATATCACTATATGGATATAGTAATGCAGCATTTAGCGTCTTTTGTAGCATAACTAAAGACCTAAGCATGCCTTGAATTTTCGCCAACTTCTCCATCAATTTACCTTCTATTAAATCCCCGATTCTTTCATCATTCGCAACCGTGTTTCAGCTAACTTAGCTGAAGTAGAGTGCGGGTATTTTTTCTTCACATTGATAAAAGTCTTTTCTGCCTTGGCCCATTCATGGTCTTCATAGTAAATAAAGCCTATCTTTAGCAAAGCATCCGCTGCTTTGGGTGAGTGCGGGTACTGGGTCAATACAGTATTGAACTGAGTTTTAGCTTGCTGGCCATTACCTGAAATCAAATACAACTCGCCTAGCCAGTAATGGGCGTTCACTGCATAAGTACCCTGTGGGTACTCATTGATATAAGCTTGCATACCTTTGGCTGCTTGCGTGTAATGTTTATTACGTAAGGCTTTATAGGCTTGTTGGTATAAGTTTTGCTGCTGCAAAATATCTGTAGATTTTGCGGGTGGCTGATTCGTATCAGCCGCTTGTTGATTATTCTGCTGAGCGGCATTCTGTGCAGTGGCTGCCTGTGGACCTTGGTTCATCGCCATATTATAGGCATCTTTGCTATTGGCTTGTGGATTACCTGGTGACATAGCATTAAGACGCTTGTCCACATCCGTATAGAGATTCCGCTGTAAGGTTTCTAATTGCTTCACTTCATGGGTGAGCATTTCCACCTGGCCACGCAGCACACGTATTTCGTGATCTTGACGCTCAAGCTTGGACAATAAATCCATATTTTGATTAGCATCGTCGCGAGTGACCATTTGCTGCACCAAAGCTGGCTGCATGGGTTGATGATTTGCTGTAGCAGGTACCGCCTGTGCATTAGCCACTGCGGGCATTTGTGCTGCTTGATTGGAAAAGGGTTGCTCCATGGCAGGTGTACTGCTTGTAGCATTATAAACAGGTGCTTCATAGGCATAGGCCGTTGAAGCACCACTCACTGCTAGCGCTAAAGTCGCTAACTGCATATAACATTTTTTCATGTTCTAACTTACCTCGTAAACAATATCAACGCGTCGATCTAAACGATACGCAGCATCAGTATCACCTAGCTCTGCTAAGTGTTCTTGACCATAGCTCACAGTGACGATTTGATTTTTAGGTACCCCAAGCACTACTAAGCGTTCTTCTACTTGATTAGCACGACGATGGCCTAAGCCAACATTATATTCACGACTACCACGTGGGTCAGTATTGCCTTCTAGGCGAACACGTGCATTGGGATGAGATTTTAAATATTCTGCATTAGCAGAGACAATATTCATATATTCTGGATCTACCCCACTTTGGTCGAAGTCAAAATAAATAGTATTTTTCTCGATACCTAGAGTTTGAGCCATTTTATCAGAATTTGAAAAGGAGCTATTCGCACCTAAACCGGCAGTTTGTACCTGTGTACCATCTGCACCGACTACACCGTTACGGGCTTGGCTACCATGGTTGCTTGAGGTTGAACAAGCGCTTATGGCAACAGTAGTGACAGCGATGGCTGTGATAAGTTTGAGTTTTGTTAGTTTCATAGTTAGTTCCTCTCTCTATTGTGAATACGGTGACCATGCAGGTTCTTGTACATCACCCTGCTGGTCGGGTAAACGCATGTCCACATTACCATCAGTAGAGGCAATGCCTAACACGCTGCGTTGGCCATAATTGCTCGCAAAAGCAACCATCCGCCCATTGGGTGCAACGCTGGGTGATTCATCACGTCCTGATTGAGTAATGATCCGCACAGCGCCACTGGCTAAATCTTGAATCGCAATACTAAAGACACCAGACTCGCGATGCAACATAACAATTTCTTTTGCATCAGGTGTGTAAGAAGCCCGAGCATTATAATTACCTACATAGGTCATACGTTGCTGTTTATGGTTATGTAAATCAACACTGTAAATCTGTGGATGACCACCGCGATCGGAAGTAAACAATAGAGAACGACCATCGGGCGCCCAGCTTGGCTCAGTATCAATAGACCAATCAAAGGTGACTTGCTGTAATTTGCTACTGCGTAAATCTTTTATATAAATATTAGGGCTACCATCTTTTGATAACACAAAGGCTAATTTCTTACCATCAGGTGACCAGGCTGGCGCGCCATTGATGCCCGGATAGTGAGTAATACGTTGACGTTGTCCTGTTGCCACATCTGAGACAAAGATCTGCGCTCGGTGATGCTCAAAAGAAACATAAGCAATTTGTTTACCATTAGGTGACCATGCCGGTGACATAATCGGTGCATTAGAGGTTAAAATTGCTTGCGGGTTATAACCATCCACATCGGCAACTTCCAATTTATATATTGGTGGCTTGCCTGGTGTGCGTTGCACTAGCACATAGGCCAATCGTGTTGAAAAAATGCCTTTTTCACCGGTTAACTGTTGATATATCATATCACTAATATGGTGAGCCAAGGGCCGTAGCTCAGCTTCTTTGACGGTATAGGATTGTTTTGCTAATACGTGTTGTTGATTTGCAGGCGTTAAGGGGTTGCCCTGACGGTTGAACATATCCATTAAATAAAAATCAACTTTATACTGCCCGTGCCCCACTGGGGTTACATTACCTAGGACTAAATCATCGATGCCTTGTTTTTGCCAATAAGTGGTATCCACGCTATCTAGCGTCTGTTGCTTAACTTTATTTTCGTCTAATACATTAAAGCGACCGCTATTAGCTAAATCATTATGAATAATTGTCGTCACATCCACAGGTAATTGCATCCCCTGCGAATAATTGAAAGGTACAATAGCAATGGGGATCGCTTTGGTCACGCCCTTGGTAATTTCAATATCCAAGGCTGCCCATGCGGCTTGTGGAGCGCACAACGAAAATAAGCTGGCTAGGCAAAAGATATGGATTACTTTGTTTAAGGTATTCATCTTCTTCATGAAACACTCGCTTCAGGGTGTAAAGTTAATTGTAATTCTCTAAAGGTTGCAAATAAATCAGCATCACTCGGCACGGGTAATGGTGATGCCTTATAAACTGCCGTTGTAGCTAATCTATCCATGGCGGCGTTACCGCTACTTTGCACTAATTTCACATCCATGACCATGCCGCCTGGTGCGACGCGAACCATTACCACACAGGAAAGATTATGTTGTGCTGAACTTGGTACAATCCATTTTGCTTCGATGGCATGTTTTATCAACATAGTGTATTTGTCTATTTCAGTTTGTAATTGTTGCTGTCGCGTTGAGGCTAATTGTTGTTGCTCTTGATCTAATTGCTGCTGTAATAATTTATCTGCCTGTTGTTTAAAGGCTTGTTCTTGTATTTTATGTTGCTCTATGGCCTGTTGTTTTTTTAGTTTAGCTAACTTCGCTTGCTCTTGCTTTTGTTTCGCTAAAGTTTTTTGCGCCTGCTGTTTCGCTGCCGCTTGTTGCTTTTTGATGGCAGCTAGTTTCGCTTGTGCGGCTTTTTCTTTTTCATTGTTACGTTTTGTAATGGCTTTTTGCTCAGCTTTTAATTTAGCTAACTTCGCTTTAGCTTGTTGTTGCTGACGTTTTGCTGCGGCAGCTTGTTGACGTAAATGGCGAGATTTAGCTTGGGCCTGCGCACGCTTACGTTGTTGTTGATGCTTTAATTTACTAATCTCAGCTTCTACTTTATGTTGGTCAACGGTAACCGCTTTGACTATCTCTACTTGTTTTGTTTGCACAAGATGAGGTAAACGATGTTTAGGCGCAAAATGTATATGCATGAATACAGCCATCAACAACAAGCAATGACAGATAATCGCCACGATTAAGGCAGTTTTTGTATTTTCAAGGGCAATACGTTTCACCAGCTTATCCTATGCTATGTTTAGGTTGATCAGTCATTAAACCCACATTATCCACGCCGGCCTGTTGCAATAACACCATTGCTGCTACTACTTTGCCATAGTCTACATGAGCATCACCTTTGACAAAGACATCTTTATGCTGACCTTGCTGTTTCGCTAAAGCTACGCGTGCAGCAACTTGGGTGGCTAAATCTTCAGGTTCTAAAGGCACGCTGGGCGCTGCTGAAGCATTCAAATAATACTGGCCTTTAATATCCACAGTCACAATCAGTGGAATGCTTTCCACTGAAGTGATCGGCTTGGCGGCTGCTTGCGGTAATTGCACCTTGACACCTTGGCTCAGCAAAGGCGTAGTAATCATAAAAATAACCAGCAACACTAACATCACATCGATATAAGGCACGACATTAATATCAGTCATTAAACGTTTGTGTGTGCGGTTACGTCGCATGATTATTCTATCCTAATGACCTGTATGTAATTCACGATATAAAATCGCGGCAAATTCCTCTTGGAATAAATCGTATTGATTGGCAAATTTATCGACTTTGTGGCTATAGCGGTTATAGGCGATCACTGCGGGTATTGCGGTAAATAAACCCATTGCCGTTGCTATTAAGGCTTCAGAAATACCGGGCGCCACCATGGAAATGGTCGCTTGCTGCACTTGGCCTAAGGCTTGGAAGGACGTCATAATTCCCCACACCGTCCCAAATAATCCGACAAAAGGACTAATAGCGCCAATGGTCGCCAAGACTGATAAATGATCTTCTAAGCGCTCCACTTCTCGTGCCTGGGCTACATTCATGACACGCTGCACTCCTTGCATGACAACATCAGGCGCTAAGCTTAATTGCTTTAAATGTGCAAACTCTTTAAAACCCGCCTGAAAAATGCTCTCCATACCGGCTTTATTGGTTTTTTGTGCATGTAAACGACTATAAAATTTGCTTAAATCTGAACCATTCCAAAAATTAGTTTGAAAATCGAGACAGGTACGGCTTAGCTGGCGGAAAAATGCACTGCGCTGAATAATATATGTCCAAGACAATACTGAAGCAGCAAGTAATAGTAGCATCACGGCTTGAACTACGATGCTAGCATCGCTGAAGAAGGTAAATAAGGAATGATTCATGCCCATGCACTACTCCGTCTTATTGTTACTATGCGGCCAACATGCCATTTTTAAGAATGATCTGCAAGTCTACATGAGGCACTTTTAATTAACTTTCATCAGAACATGCCAACTCATCTGCAAACATATTCACTTGCTGCTTAGTTGTCTCTGGCATAGCTAAACCAAAATGCTGATAGGCATGGCGTGTGGCTACCCGGCCACGGGCTGTGCGCATGAGAAAACCTTGCTGAATCAAATACGGCTCTATCACATCTTCAATGGTACCACGCTCTTCACCAATGGCTGCGGCCATACTATCCACGCCCACAGGGCCACCGTCAAACTTTTCAATCATGGTTTGTAGTAATTTACGATCCATCATATCAAAACCTTGGGCATCAACATTGAGCATATCTAAAGCACTTTGCGCAATTGCCTGGTCAATCATGCCATTGCCCTTTACTTGCGCATAATCACGTACGCGACGTAATAAACGATTGGCAATTCGCGGCGTCCCACGAGAACGACGAGCGATTTCCATGGCACCTTGTTGTTCAATATCCACGGCCAGGATCCCGGCGGAACGGCTAACAATATGCGCCAAATCAGTCAAGTTATAAAATTCTAAACGCTGCACAATACCAAAGCGATCGCGTAAGGGTGAAGTTAATAAACCAGCACGGGTAGTTGCCCCCACTAAGGTAAATGGCGGCAAATCTAATTTAATAGAGCGTGCGGCGGGACCTTCGCCGATGACGATGTCTAATTGATAATCTTCCATAGCAGGATAGAGTACTTCTTCGACCATAGGGCTCAGGCGATGAATTTCATCAATGAATAATACATCATTAGGTTCCAAATTGGTCAATAAGGCAGCAAGATCACCCGCTTTTTCCAGTACCGGCCCAGAGGTTTGCTTTAGCCCTACCCCCATTTCGTTGGCAATAATATTAGCCAAGGTGGTTTTACCTAAACCGGGTGGTCCAAAAATTAATACATGATCAAGGGCATCGCCGCGACCACGGGCAGCATGAATAAAGATTTCCATTTGCTCTCTAACAGCCGCTTGGCCCACATAGTCTGCCAATTGCTTTGGCCGTATAGCCCGATCCAAGGCTTCGTCTTCGCGACTGGCGACTCCGTCGATAATACGATCCGGCTCCAACATAACAATCTTGTCCTAATTCATTGACTAAAGCGCACTTCAGCCATAAGCTTACAGATACAATTTGGCTAACATAGGCTGAATCGTGAATCATTGCAAGAAACTTTTTATAGGGGAAGGGTATCAATGCTAGCACCATCATTTAGGTCAAAATTTGTTCTTTCTACACTTATCTCGGCTACATTATTGTGCTTATCATTTAATACGCTTGCCTTTAATAAGGATCCTGATGCAGGCAAAGCACCCTGGGATCAAAGCAGAACAGTGAAATGTTTTAATGAATGGATCAGTGTAGCAACCTACCGTTTGAATACCTACAACGACGGCAAACGCTGGAATAAAGATAAACCCTTCTATTTTAATCGTTATGGTGTTGCTAGTAATCAAACGCACTACACTGGCCAAGAACCTGCTGATTATAAATTATACGAAAATCGTTACCACTGGATGTGGGATCACTACCCCTATTACAAAGGTAAAGGCTGGACTGATGAAGATTGGAATAAAGCCTTTGTGCCGCCCATGAAATTATACGTAGGTTTGTGCTTACAGGGTAAATCTACTTCTAGTGTGATTGAACGGATCCATCGGCCTTATTATCCGTCTTAATACTTAGCGTAGTTATTCAGGTGAACCACCCAAAGACCCCATGCGTATAGGTCTTAGATTTCTGCGGACCTGAGGTTGCTGCTTAGGCATAGGTGTAGGCGCGTCCATACCTTGCCAATTTTGTTTTAGTATCTGTAATTCAGCCATTGTAAATTCAGTTTTAAATTTGGCAAGTAGCAATTTTTTACAGCGTGGTAAATCACCGAAAAAAGTTAACTCTGAGGCTTGCCGTGGCATTGCTTCTCTATTAGCTGCTCTAGCCGCCTCTTCAACATTAGGTGAACTTGAGAGCTGCAACGGACCGCCGTCACTATCAGACGCGGTCGATCCCGTTTCTTCTCTACCAGGTGAACCACTATTACTCGCATCACGAAGACTAACCTCTTTACCTAAAATTTCAGTATCAAAAAGAACTTCACTTTCCGAATCATCTTTATCACTACTACAATTTCTAAGGGTGCGCTGCAATTTTGTTAAGAATGATCGTGCAGGTGTATTAGTACTAAGATTACCTTGGGCTTCCTCGATATGCAGTTTATTGATAACGGCAATGATGGATTGACATTCTTCATATCGTTCGTTATGTAGGGCCTGGTTGAATTTACTGATCTGATCTTGCAGTAAAATTTCTCCGCGTGTTTGTAAGAAATATCGATAAGCTTCGTCGACGTGCTCATTATTATTTAGCTTATTGTCCTTCAACATGCCATTATGCGTTTTACAATCCTGAATGGCCTGGCCACATAATAAAGTCAGTTGATTACGTAATTCCTTCATTTCATCAACGATTGAGGCATGAAGTTGAGCTTTCATGTTTTGGCTGACTTTATCTTTCACATTCATATACTGCAGATTAAGTAATTGTTGCGGTTTTTTACGCCAAAGGACCAATAAATTATTGCATTGCACTTGCCTCTTTTCTATTTTCTCTTGTAGAGATGCAAGCTTTTGTTGCAGCGTAGGCTCATTTACAAAAAACCTTAACACGATGCTTTCCTCATACTGGTGCATGCTTTTATATACATGGAGCTTAGATCTAAACCCGTGCATATATAAAAGATTGTAATTTCAACAACTTAGTCGTAAATAACTAAAATTGCTGGTTAATATAATTTGCTTTGCGTGGGACACCCACACGCTCAGCCTCCTCTACAAACGGAGAAGATTGTTATCTTTAACGCATGATCCCTATGATTAATTCAACACTGCGAATGCGGCAGATTCGACTCAACAACTCAGCAGTAGGCAACTCTCAAGTGACGTTAGTGATTAATCAACATCAATATCGCCGATACAAAACCTATGAGTCAGTCAGGCTCTCTTATTCAATAAGGCATTTCCTTGCACGAAAGAGAGTTTAAACCAGGAGAGCATAACATGGAATACGTGAAAAATGCACGTATAAAATATTTCAGCACATGCTAACGAACGAACATTATATCTAGTGGTTAACAAGGGTAATGCTGTTTTTAACTATCTTACGAGTAGAAAAAATTTTGTCATCAATTAAGCTATTTATTTAAACAAAAGCTGTCATTGCTAGCCTAGCGAGAAATCTCCTGATGGTTTAGTAAACTTGAACAATATTGTTACTAGGTAGTCAAACCGGAAGGAGATCTCACGTGCTTCGCACTCTGGATAGCAGTACTTTTCAACATCACTGATAACGGAATTTTTCAGCAGCATTGATGACAGCAATACACTACATAGCAAAGCTAGCCTCACAGCTACTGCTAGCAGATACATCCGGCACATATGAAGGCTCAGGGTCTAAAGCAGGTGCACTCGGTAGGTTAGCAAGTGCTGCACCCGTAGTTGCTTCTGTATTGCTTATTTGATCTGCATTCGCCCCATCACGCGGCCGAATAGGCGCAACAAAATGCATAGTCAGTGCTGGATTATATGGTGGTCTCGCACCAGCAGCACTTACAGCAGCAGGATTATTTTCTGATGGCACACTAGCAGCCTCTAAAACTTCTGGATTATATGCTGGTGGCACACTAGCAGCTTCTAAAATTTCTGGATTATATGCTGGTGGTGCATCTGAAGCTAGTACTGGCATTTCATCATCAATATCCATTGGCAGTGCACCTTCACCACCGTTGTCTGTACAAGAGTCTGATGGTAACAATGGCCCTTCACCTGCGTCAGCTGCTTCATCAACAAAGTATGGTGCTGATGGGTCATACTGTTTCGTGTAAAGTACTGGCTCACCCGGTTCCGTCACTTCCCCTTTACCATTACCCACAGGCTCAGTAGACTGAATTGGCTCTGCATCACCAAGATCCTGCGAGCAACTAGTAGCATCTTTTACAACTTGATACTCTTTCTCTACTTGAGCCCTACTACCGCTAATGATCTCTACTACTACAGGTGCTGTTGGTTCAGCTTCACGCACCCTGTGCGGAGGCACAACCTCTTCTAGCTGTTTACTCACCTTGGTCGGGGAATATGTAGAAAAATCCTCTGCTAATTCAGCTAGCTCCAATTTTTTAGTTAATTGTTTTTGCCCAAGCTTAGTTAAAGCATCTAATAGCTTTTGACATTGTTGCTGGGCAAACTTATCAAAAATCTTGCTAATGGCATTAACATCTTCAGCCTCAAGCAAAAGCAACAACTGGTTTTTCAACTCAGCAAGTCTTTCAACCAACACTTCTATATTGATTGCTTGCTTAACTTTATCTTTATCAAAAACTGTTACAACAACCCCATCGAAACTGCAATACAGAATATTTAGTTCACATAAGAGAAAATCAGCATGTATGGCTAACTGAAACTTTTGCATATACGCTTCATATTTTTCTAATTCTTTACGAGCAGCCCGTTCTGCTTTATTTGCTGCTTCAAGACTTATCTTTGCTGCAGGGATTTTCTCAGCATATTCTGCCCTTTTTTCTTCATCAGCCACATATACATCTTTATAGCCAGTTTGTTCTCCACACGAGGAACCACATTTACACGTGAAACCCAACTCCCGGCCACACTCTACGTAATCGGTGTATTTTTCTTTATGCGAAAACATAGTTGCCGTTTTTGATTGCTTAGTAATATCGGCTAGATTTTTCTGCTTGTCTTTGACATTCTGACTCGCACGATTAAGCGCATCTTTATACGGACCAACTATCAGAGTCTGTAAATCTTTATAGGGATTAACTAGTAAGTTATGGACATCTTTGATCTCTGAGCTGAGCTGATTCACGAATTGTAAATTCGCGTCATTTATTCTAAAGATTTCATTTTTTGCTTTTTCGGCATGAGATAAGTAATGATAGACCCCATCATCTCCAAGCCTACCGTACTGCTTTATTTGTTTAATAATATCATCTAATGATATGGAATCATTACTAGTAACAAACTGATACAATTCATTTTTTATCAGGCGCTTGCGGGTATTACTCTCACGAACACCTACACCAGCAGTTGAAAGCTGATGAAGCTTATTATGTAATTCAAATAATTGCTTAATCGCTGCACGAATTTTTATTGCCGCTTGCTTTTCAACTAGCTGAGTAGCCTCGACGAACTGTTCTTTCTCAGTGTGCATTTTCATTGATTTATATAAATTAGTAAGTTGTAATTTATGGTACTCACTTGTTTCCTGCATATATTGCTTGCGCACATCAGGGATAATCTTATCTCTTAAATGTGATAAACGCTTTATCATCATCACTTTTTTTGACGGAATTATTTTGCTTGGTTTCCCTGGTAATGATACGGTTTCCTCGTTACCAAAGTTACGATAAAATAAGTTTGTTAAACCGCTGTACTCACTGAAGAACTTACTCAAAGCCAAATTAATATCTTCAAGTGATATGGCATTTGCTCTGATAATATTTTTTAAAAAATTATACTCGCATGAGTTCTTTACATCATCAGGATCTAATCGCATTAACCTTGAAACTGGCATATCAAGATATTGAGAGAAAACAAATAGAATATAATACTTCAATACTTCAGCAAGAAATAATGCATTCTTTACATGGAATTGCCAGTGTGCATCGGCAGATAACTGCCCAAATAACTGTGATCTACAAATACGCTCTCTTAACGTTTTCCAGAAACCATCATAAGAAGCTATAGTCTCAGTATATGGCAATAATCCTGTACTTAAATAGGAATGAAAATGGTAGTACTCAATAATAGTAAACAAAACACCACTCAAATCGTCAGGCAATCTACTATCATCACGACCATAATAAAATTGCTCAAATAGCTGCATACTCCTGCTATCAATTGGATATTTATCATCTGCAGCAACCTGCTTTAGCATCTCAGGCGTTATATGCTCTGATTCTAATAGCAATTTAGGTGAAAATATTTCACTTAAATACGCTAGTCTCTGCCAATATCCCTGCTTTCCTCCCGCAGTTTCTTCTGATTTAGATTCTTGATGGCTATTAGTTTTCTCATTATTTTCAGGAGTGTCGCAGACTGTGAGTGGGCGTAAAACAGCATTTGAACTGACAATCGCTGACACTAATTGCTGATGGTGCAACTGACTCATATCTACATTAAAGCTTAAACCCGCCAAGTTTGCCGTATTGGGATTAGACTTAAATACTTGAATAAATTTCCTAGCGGCAGTGAAATTCTCCTCTACCAAGTCTGGAAGGATGTCTTCAGTAGTCTTCAGTATGTTATGCCTCTTCTTCCACTCAGAACTTTCCTTATCCAAGGCAGCCTTACTGAAATCTCTTACTGCTTCATAACGGCCATAGCGGTTGACGCTAGCTGCTATCCATTCACACTCTACTGCATAACAATCACCTGGAGTTGGCTTTTGCATCGAACCTAAAGTATTGATAGTACCAGTGAAAACAATATGACAACGCTTAGCGACCTTCAATAACTCAGCAAACATCTCAATGAAACCATCATCAAGTTTTGCATTATGAAAACAAATGGTTATTTTATTTTTTGATGGCTCTTTTCGCTCAGCTAAGGCCTTTAGCCAGTGTGAAACCATTTTTTCACTAAATGTACATTGCTCGAAAACAAAAGTCCGAGGTCCATCAGGGCTGAATAATTCGGGTGTTTCAATAGCTTCATTAACATTTAGATCAGGCAACCCATAGATATAACAACACTGCCCACGCCAAAACTGACTACCAAATTTTCTAGTAGCCCAGTTATAAAATTCTAATAAATCCTGCTGGTTTATCATTGGCTCATCGAAAGCTTCTATCACAGTTTGATAGAAGTCAATATAGTCCTGGTAATTAGGAATAATCGGTGGTTGTGGATCAGCTTTAGATTTTGGTTCAGCTACCGCATCTACTTCAGCTTTGCCATTGACAAACCTTACTGGCTTGAACCGATAACGACCATACTGCCAAAGTGCAGCTAATCTATCTACTCTAATAACATATCCTGGAGCAAGATGCCGAAAAAATTCCAAAGCCTGGTTGCAGGTTAAATATTGTCCTAAAACAGGGGTACTTTCAAAAAATTCAACTAATTGATGAGGTTGTACTTTGTCAAGTTGCGTTTTATAGTCATTAAACTTATCGACATCTCTTTTTAGCATTTTAGCTAAAGACGCAGGATCAATACGCCCATTACTACTGGCAGTCATGGTTATTGGCTCGCTCTTGGTTATTGTTAACCCAGGTACTATACCAATAGTATATTAAGAGAATATTAAGATATGGTGTTGCGTATTCATAAAATCACGGTAATCAATTTAAAATAAAAATCCCCGAGGCAAGCCTCGGGGATTTTTATTTCCTAGTAATATTTCGCCTGCGCGAACCATGTTCGCGCGACGGCGACTTAAGGGGAGTCTACCCTGACTCCCCTTAAGAATCCCCAAGCGTAAAGTGCCCGCAGCAAGCTGCGGGGAATCAAGTTAAAATTCTATAAAAATCAAAAAATTACTAGAGACTGCGGTCAAGCGCAGGGTGACGGAATAAATACTGCGACCTTACATAGCCTGTAAGGCCGCTCTGATGAGGTCTTCAGAACTCATGCCCTCTTGATTAACCTTAGCAACACTACGGCTAGCATCTTGAGGTTTATAACCAAGCGCTATCAGGGCACTGATAGCCTCTTGGCTAGCATGTTTAATATCGTCGATCATACTTCCTGTGGGTAAATCCATCTCGCCACTGACGCTGCTATCGACACCCTGCCAATCAGCTAGCCGATCGCGCATTTCAATAATTAAACGCTCAGCCGTTTTTTTACCTACCCCCGGTAGACGTACTAAGGATGCGGTATCATTTTCCATAACACAACGGACAAAACCATCAGGCTCAATACTGGATAGAATAGTTAAGGCTAATTTTGGTCCTACCCCATTCACTTTAATCAACGTGCGGAATAAACTACGTTCTTGTAACTGTGCAAAGCCAAATAATTGATGCTGATCTTCACGCACCACTAAGTGTGTATGTAAGATAACTTCTTTGCCCAGCTCGGGTAATTTATAAAACGTTGTCATAGAAGCACTGACATCATAAGCTACGCCATTGACATCAAGTAATAATAAAGGTGGTTGCTTTTCTAAGAGGATCCCTTTTAAACGTCCGATCATAACTCGACTCCTTGGGCCTGTAATATATGTTTTCTAGTTCGACATTGAGCATGACAGAGTGCAATAGCCAATGCATCAGCAGCATCTACTTGTGGCGTCGCAGACAGGTTCAATAAAGTTTTTACCATATGCTGCACTTGTTCTTTTTTAGCGGCACCATAGCCGACCACTGATTGCTTAACTTCTCGGGCAGAATACTCACTCACTTGGATCCCGCTGTAGGTCATTGCCACTATGGCAGCACCTCTAGCTTGGCCTAACTTTAATGCTGCACCTGGATTTTTATGCATAAAGACTTGTTCAATAGCCGCTTCATGGGGGGAGTAACTGTGCATGATGCTACGTATGCCATTAAAAATTTGCGCCAAACGTTCATCAAAGCTCGTTAAATCAATGCGAATACAGCCGCTGGTAATATAACGGTGGTGGTTACCCTCCACTTTTATAACACCATACCCAGTGATCCGAGAACCGGGATCTATCCCTAGAATAACAGCCACATTCGCGTCCTTTTTACGTATTCAATTCCTCTAGCACAGCGTCAGAAATATCAGCATTAGAGTAGACTTCTTGTACATCATCTAAATCTTCAAGCATATCTAGTAGGCGCATCATTTTTTCTGCGCCACTTTTATCTAAGTCTACGGTGGTAGATGGCACCATCGTAATTTCCGCACTATCAGCATTTAATTCTGCCGCATCTAATGCTTCTTTTACATCAGCAAATGTTTCTGGCAAAGTAATGACTTCAAATTTACCTTCGTCATTCGTCACCACATCTTCGGCACCGGCTTCAAGCACGGTGTCCATGACTTTATCTTCGTCATAATTGGCAGGCAGTATAATCAAACCTTGCTTGGTAAACAAATATGCCACCGAACCATCCGTTCCCAAATTACCACCACACTTTGTGAAGGCATGACGGACTTCTGACACTGTGCGATTACGGTTATCAGTCATACACTCAACCATCACCGCAACCCCGCCTGGGCCATAACCTTCATATAGAATTTCTTCAATATTGTCGCCTTCTAAGCCACCTGCACCGCGCTTGATAGCGCGATCAATGGTATCTCTTGGCATATTACCTGATAAAGCACTGGCAACTGCTGCACGTAAACGTGGATTAGCGCTAGCATCACCACCACCTAATCGCGCAGAGACAGTAATCTCGCGAATTAATTTGGTAAATAACTTACCGCGTTTTTTGTCTTCTTTGGCTTTCTTATGTTTGATATTGGCCCATTTACTATGTCCTGCCATCTCAACTCCTAATCTGAAACATTATTTTACTTACATTGACTTATCTTTATCAAAGCTGACAGCCACTTCGTTCTGTCATTTAGCCCCCTGCTGCCTTATTCGGCTTACGCACCACAATGGATAACTCTTGTAACTGTTGCATGGACACAGGTGACGGTGCTGAAGTTAATAAGCAACTCGCTGTTTGTGTCTTTGGAAAGGCAATGACATCTCTAATAGATGTGCAACCTGACATTAACATAATGATCCGATCCATACCAAAAGCAATCCCCGCATGAGGTGGGCAACCATATTGTAAAGCATCTAAGAAAAAGCCGAACTTTTCTTCAGCTTCATTTTCTTCAATACCTAAAATACTAAAGGCAGCTTCTTGCATGGTTTTATTGTGGATCCGCACGGAACCACCACCTAATTCGTAACCATTTAACACCATATCATAGGCACGTGCTAACATGCTGCCTGGATTGTCTAATAAAGCTTGGGCATCCTCCGTTTGCGGTGCGGTGAAAGGATGGTGTACTGCATCCCAACCACCATTTTCTGCAGGTAAAAACATGGGCCAATCGACGATCCATACTGGTGCCCACTCACCTTCATATAAATTCAAATCTTCGCCAAGCTTACTACGTAAGGCACCCATGGCTTCATTCACAATATCGGCATTATCCGCACCGAAGAAAATCACATCGCCACTGTTAGCTTGGGTGCGATCTAAAATTGCATCAACAATCTCTGGGGTTAAGAATTTAATAATGGGTGATTGTAAGCCTTCCATCCCTTGGCCACGATCGTTGACTTTGATATACGCTAAACCTTTAGCACCGTATATGCTAACGAATTTTGCATAGGCATCTAAATCTTTACGACTAAAATCACAAGCGTTAGGTACACGCATGGCAACCACTCGGCCAGCATCTGATTTTGCAGGTGCGGCAAATACTTTAAATTCTGCATCAGCAACGAGGTCAGCAATATCGGTTAATTCTAAGGGAATACGTAAATCCGGTTTATCGCTACCATATTTTTGCATGGCCTCAGCATAGGTCATGCGCGGAAATGGTCTGGGTAATTCTACCTGCAGATGTGTAGAAAATAACTGACACATCATAGTTTCCATCCAATCTTGGATTTGCTGTTCATCAATGAAAGAAGCTTCCAAGTCTAACTGAGTAAATTCTGGTTGCCGATCGGCACGTAAGTCTTCATCGCGAAAACAACGGGTAATTTGGAAATATTTATCCATACCTGACATCATCAGCAATTGCTTAAATAATTGTGGTGATTGTGGCAGCGCAAAGAAATCGCCGTTATGAGTACGACTTGGCACTAAATAATCGCGCGCACCTTCTGGTGTTGCCTTAGTTAGCATGGGTGTTTCAATTTCTAAAAAGCCAAGATCGGCTAAGTACTGGCGAATACTTTGATTTACCTGTGAACGTAAAATCAAATGCTGCTGCATTTCCGGGCGGCGTAAATCCATATAGCGATGACGTAAACGTACATCTTCATTGACGGTGCTGTGCGTTTCATTGATCTGGAAGGGCGGTGTTTGTGCTTCATTGAGAATGGTCAATTGATGGGTGATTACCTCAATTTGACCGGTTTTCATGGCATCATTAGTCATACCTTGCGGTCGTTTGCATACCTCGCCTTTGATATGGATGACAAATTCATTGCGCAATTGTTCGGCAATTTTGAACACCTCATCCCGCTCAGGCTGAAAAACGATTTGCACCATGCCCTCTCGATCACGTAGATCCACGAAAATGACGCCCCCGTGATCACGACGGCGATGTACCCAACCGCATAAGTCAACGGTTTGGCCTAGGTAAGATTCTGTCATTTCTCCGCAATAATGGCTGCGCATGGGAATTCCTCTATATATAAATGGGTCGATACTGTCAGGGGGCTAATGGTACAATTCTGCCAGCTTGAGTGCAAGATTTGGGGCTTTACGGTAAACTTCATCAGTCTCGCAGTTTTGAATATCTGCTTGCTTGTCTTAGTGAGGCAGGGCATTTGGAAAGGCGAGTAAAAAGCGATATCAGGGATAAATACTCGTAATATGCATAATTTCAATTTTCTAGCATGTTCTTTTCCGCCAAATGCGTACTTTAAATCTTGTCAATAGAGTCACTATTAACTGCTATTTAAAGTACGCATTTGACTAAAAATTCCTGCGCTACAAAATTGAAATTATGCATATTACGAGTATGGCGCAAGCTACAGGGATGTAGCCGAGGCTTAGCAAACATGGGGGCTTGCCTAAAACTTATGAAGTCCTCACGGCTAAAAACCGTTACCTGTCACTATACGTTAATAAAATGTGTGTGTACTCTGCGGTTTTTCTTCTACCCCCTTAACTTCTGGCTGTACAACCCCTAAGGAAATGACCATTTTCAGGGCAGCGTCAATACTCATATCTAATTCTACGGCATCTTCTTCTGGCACCATGATGAGGAATCCAGAGGTGGGGTTTGGGGTGGTGGGCACGAAAATGGTAATGAGAGTCTTGCCCGATTTCTCGCAGCATTCCACATTACCGGCGCCGGTTTGGAAAGCAATACTCCATAAACCCTGGCGAGGATACTGTACTAAGAGCACTTTGCGAAAAGATTGGCCTCCTGGTGATAAAATTGTGTGCAACACTTGCTTCACGCCGAGATAGATTGTACGCACAAGCGGGATCCGACCGACAATGGCTTCCCATAAGCGAACTAAGCGATGACCCAGAAAATTTGTGACGAGGATACCTGTCACTAGCAAAACGGCGAGCACAAATAACACCCCAAGGCCTGGGATATTGACGCCAAATAAGGCCTCTGGTTGATATTCTGCGGGTAATAAGGATAAGCTTTTATCTAACAGATCCACCAAGAAATCGATAGCTAATACGGTGATCCACAGAGGCACCCAAACAAGTAATCCAGCAATGAAATAACGACGTAATCGAGCCATCATAAGCGCTTCCTTGTATTAACTGGCAATCCTTAATCTTACTCAACACCCCTAGTGTACGAGCTTTTTTCACATGATCTGAATGACTATGTGTATAGGTACTGTATCACGTATCTTTACTGTCCGACACTTTAGTAGAACCTGAATCCTTGGATTGGCTACTGGTCTCTTTGCTGCTATCGCTTTGTGTTGGTTTATTTTCAGCCTTATCGCTGCTTTGGGCAGAGTCTGATTTAGCATCTGACTTGGCTGATTTATCCCCTTTGAAGTCAGTCACATACCAACCCGTCCCCTTTAAATGAAAGGCTGCCGCTGAGATTTTCTTTTGTAACTCAGGCTTTTGACAGACAGGACAGTCGCACAAAGGCGCATCACTCATTTTTTGCAATGCCTCAAACTCGTGGCCACAGGCTTTACATTGATATTCGTAGATTGGCATTGATATTCCCCATTCTATACTTATTGCACAAATTCAAACCAAACGGTAGCGGATTATAACTTTTCAATGCCTGGGCATCAATATTCAGCTTTGTTATACTGCGCTTCTTAAGCTTATTTCAGGAACACAAACATGCGCACTAGTCAGTACCTTTTAGCCACTCACCGGGAAACACCGGCTGACGCTGAACTCATCAGTCACCAATTAATGCTCCGAGCCGGTATGATCCGTAAGGTAGGCTCCGGTTTATATAACTGGTTACCCTTGGGCCTACGGGTACTGAATAAAGTGAAACAAATTATCCGTGAAGAAATGGAACGTGCTGGCGCCATTGAGCTCGTCATGCCGACGATACAACCGGCTGATCTGTGGCAAGAGTCTGGGCGCTGGGAACTTTACGGCGCAGAATTGCTACGTTTGAAGGATCGCCATCAGCGCGACTTTTGTTACGGCCCTACTCACGAAGAAGTTATTACCGACATTATGCGTAAGGAAATTCGCAGTTATAAACAACTCCCCATGAGTGTGTTTCAAATCCAAAATAAATTCCGTGATGAAATTCGCCCACGTTTTGGTGTCATGCGTGCACGAGAATTTGTTATGAAAGATGCCTATTCTTTCCATACAGATATGCAATCACTCAGTGAAAACCTATGAGGTCATGTTCGAAGCATATTGCCGAATCTTTACACGCTTAGGTTTACAATTCCGTCCGGTTAAAGCCGACAGCGGTAATATTGGTGGTAGCACATCCCATGAATTTCAAGTACTCGCAGACTCTGGCGAAGATCTCATTGCCATTAGTGATACGAGTGATTACGCGGCCAATATTGAATTAGCGGAAGCGCCTCCTATTAAGGAAAAAAGATCAGAACCTGGTGCTGCGATGGAAAACGATCGACACCCCTGATCAAAAGACTATTGCAACGATCAGTGAATTTCTCAAAGTGGATCCGAAACAGACGGTAAAAACCCTCATTGTTAAAGGCAGTGAAACACCTTTTGTAGCTTTGATTTTGCGTGGCGATCATGAATTAAATGAAGTAAAAGCAGATAAATTAGAGCAAGTGGCCTCACCCCTATGTTTTGTCGAAGATGCCGATGTTAAAGCTGCCATTGGTTGCGGTTTTGGTTCACTAGGCCCAGTGAATTTAGATATGCCTATTATCGCCGATCACAGTGCAGCGCATGTAGCTGATTTTGTCTGTGGTGCTAATCAAGAAGCAAAACATTTCATTAATGTGAATTGGCGACGAGACTTACCTGAGCCTATCACAGCAGATATTCGCTCTGTACAAGCTGGTGAACCCAGCCCTGATGGTCAAGGCCACATACAATTAACCCGCGGTATTGAAGTGGGCCATATTTTCCAGCTTGGTGATAAATACAGTGTGCCCATGAATGCCACTGTACTCAATGAACAAGGCAAACCTACACCTATGCAAATGGGTTGCTATGGTATCGGCGTCTCACGTATTGTCGCTGCAGCCATCGAACAAAACCATGACGAGTCTGGTATTATCTGGCCTGCCCCCATGGCACCTTTCCAATTAGCGTTAATTACCATTAATCAAGATAAATCCGCAGCAGTGAAAGAAGCCGCAGATAAACTGTATCAAGCCTGCCTCGATGCTGGTATCGAAGTATTACTCGATGATCGTAATGAGCGCCCCGGTGTAAAATTTGCTGATATGGAATTAATTGGTATCCCCCACCGCTTAGTCATCAGTGAACGTGGCCTGGGTAATCAACAACTAGAGTATAAAGGGCGTTGTGATCAATATAGTAGAAATATTGATTTCAATGATGGTGCCATTAAATTTATTAAAAAGGTTGTTCGATTTCGTCGTGCTATCAAATCACGTGGAAAATCTCATGGGTTCCGCACTCAAGATAATAAAATTTTTATTAACAAATAGAAACGCCTTGCCGCCATATCGAGTGCAGCGAGAAATCCCCTGATGACTTAGTTGACGACAACAAGTTGTTGTCATCTCGTATATGGACTCTCTCTATTTTGCAAGTAAAACACTGAACAAAGAATAAAGTCGACATTCGTATATCCGGTAACTGTGTGAGCCATTAACACTAATAAGCTCGTACCCTAATGTAATTCATAAGCACTCTGCAACCTCATCGAGCGGACGACCACGAAGGTCTTCGAAATGGTCAGGTACTGACAGAGTGGTTAAACCTTTACACATTATTCAGATTTTCTTGACTTGTCAGAAGAGAAAGCATACCTCCTATATTTAATGACCTATTTAACTCTACCTATTTTCCTACAGGACTCTAGTACTAATCTTTTACCATAGCGGGAGGTGCCTTAAATTCATCGCCCAATACGATAATAGCCCATATATGCCTTGCTAGTTTATTAGCCAGTGCGACATAACATTTGTGTTTTCCTCTGGTGTTCTTTAACCGCTTGAGCCATCGACTTAATTCATCGTGTTTATTATCAATATATTTGACAACAGACCGAGCACCATGAATAAGTAGACCACGTAAAGTGCGATTACCTCGTTTACTAATCCCTTGTAGCTTGTGAATACCCCCACTGGAGTGTTCCTTCGGCACTAACCCTAAATACGCAGCGCAGTGTCGCCCATTGCTGAAATCACTGGCATTACCCAAGGTGGCGTAAGCAAAGACTGCAGTAATAGGCCCTACTCCACGTAAGTGCATTAAGCGTCGACAGACCTCATTCTCTTTTGCTATCGCCTTAATTTGCTTTTCATAACCGGCTATCTTCTTATCTAAGGTGGGTAATTCTTCGTACAAATCATTCAATAAGCCACGTAACCTATCGGGTAAGCCATTGTTTGTATCCTCTAATAACTCGGATAAACGTGATTTCAAGCGTGATAAACCTTTAGGAACAATTTCCCCAAATTCTAGAAGAAATCCGCGTATCATATTGCCTATCTCTGTTCGCCGCTGTACATAGCTTTCTCTTATCCTATGCAACGTTTGTAACGTTTGCTGCTCTTCGGTTTTAACGGGCACTGTGGGGATACCCTCATGTTGAGCCGCCATGGCGATGGCTTTTGCATCATTGGCATCGTTCTTACTGCCTACCACAAACCCTTTGACGTATTGGGGGCTAATCACTTTTACCTGATATCCCAGGGCTCTAAAGCTCCTTGCCCAGTAATTCGCCCCACCACACGCCTCCATTGCAATGGTGACATCGGCGGATAAATCCTTGATATAACTCATTAATTGATGTCTTTTTAAGGACTTTTTCAACACACAACTCCCGGATTGGCTGGCTCCATGTAATTCAAAATGATTTTTTGCCAAATCGATACCTAATACGTTAATATTGCCCATTGGACTCTCCTTTTATTTCAGTGGTTTGAGCTTTCCCATAAAGCTCTTGTAAAGACGAGTATATCGTCTTGTGAACGTGAAGTGAGAGTCCATTACATTGAGCCTGAGGGATCGGCTCAAATATTAACATAAGAAGCCTCATAACAGTAAGTATTAATCTGTTTAATAGATTGTATAAAGTCGGCTTTATACAATCGCAACCTCTGTCCATGTTTACATACTGCATCACATGCTAAAGTGATGACAGATAATACATTCCTATGTCGAATAGTATTTGCTTGATAATGCCTACTTTGATTATTTTTTCGCAAAGCCAAACTAATAAGCCAGCATAACAATGTGGCTATCGCAGCAATCAGTAAAAGCATAGCTAATCTTACTGGATTACGTGTTCCTGAAAATTTTAGACCAAAACCATATTTAGGATCTTTTATGTCACGAAACTCTTCTTCAATTTCCATTCTTTTCTGATACAATTTAATTACTTTTTGGCCATTACATTGCTCAGGCGGTAATGATGTAATTATCAAAAAAGGTTCTCGATGGCTTTTAGAGTGTGCTTTACTTACTGCTTGTTGGCAGGACTTCTTGTCATAGGCATTTAAGCGTTTTCTTCCTTTGATTTTCCCTTTATACAAATACATATGGCTCTCTATCTGCTTGCTTTTAGGAAATAATACCTTGCCTATATATTGGACTTTGGCATTGGCTTCATTGTATAACTCATAGGTATTCCCCCATGTCTGTGTGCGCGAATCATAAAAATTATTATTATTTCTTACACGTCCTAAATAGTGCCATCCCATTGATTCAACTTTTTTAAACCAAGGGGTTCTAAATCCTGCATCTGTAATAATTAATGGGCAACAATGTTCAGGAAGCACCGCTTTTAATGTGTCTAAAAAGCGATTGTGAATATCGTTGTTTTTTTCTTTTACTCGTGGGTGCACTTCTTCATAAATCGTTAGGGAACGACCCTCGGCATTAACACTAGCGCGTAAACAATAGTTGTCATGGCTAGAGGTAGTACTCCAATCTACGCTAATCGATGGGTTCATCAAACCAGATAATATGATACGCGCTCTTGCTTTATAAATCTCTGGAATATGCGCATGAATTTTCTTATTGCCAATCAACCGGTCTAACTTACGAATGCCATTTTTATTTGTACAATCACCCTTCACATGTTTACCTAGTTGACTGATATTTAATCGTTTACACCGAATAAGGCTGTCGGCTGCATTGACTAAGGCTATGAGTCTTTTTAAATGGAAATCGGGTAGTGCTTTTCTCAATAATTTCTGTAACAATACAGGTGCGTGCATGAGTGCCTCCTTAAATCGTTTTTGTGGTGAAAACAGATATTTGATCAGAGTCGCTCATGCATGTCAACAACAATCCCTTGATTATTAATCGGTTTCTTTGGGATTTTGAGCCGATACGTCAGATCTCGAGCGCAGCGAGAGATCTCCCGCTGATTTAGCTAACCAGAACAAAGCATTGTTATAAATAGTCAAACCGGAAAGAGATCTCTCGCTGCGGCTTTCAGCCGCGACTCGAGATGACAGCAATTTTTCTACTTTAGCAACAGCTTAGCTATTTTTATACCGAGCAACAAGAGATCTCCCAATAATTTAATCACTCATACTACCTAGCATTTGTAGGTGCGCCTTTATATGCTTCAATACCTACTGTAGGGTCTTCAAAGGCGTCGGGATATTTTGCAGGTTCAACAGGATCTTTGTGTGATATTCCACCTGCATGTAAATTGAAAAAAGACCAAAGATTTGGTGTTGCATCCCGGTATCCATTGGGATTGACATTCCATCGATGACCAACACTAGAATGCACTTTAACATCACCTAAACTCTCGCCATCTTTATCTGTACGTGCAACCGCATCACGCGGCCCTTTGGCAAATACCACACCGGAACCTATTTTAAATAAATCAAACTCGGATAAGTCATTCGGCTTAGTACCCTCAAACCACACTTCTTCAAGCAATTTAAAACAGAACTCTGGGTCAGCATCAAGCCCACAGTCTATTGCTTCACGTAACATCCAGAATAAAGCAATATTAGCTATATGGCCCGCATTGCGGATCGCCTTCTCCTTATGTCCGCCACCGATATCTGAATGGTCACCTGCAAACCATACTTGTTTAGAACTGCGCTCTTTGTCAGCTGGGTCAAGGTGTCGTTTACTAGGATGCCATAAAGTAGGTATAAATGGATGGCGCTTTTCATTTAAAGCAAGGGCATGGCGCGCATGGCGGGTTGATGATGCCAGCTCAGTCGAATGAAAACGCTCAGCATCAGGGTCTAAACTACTCAACCCTGGAATCTTGCTAATTGCCCCCCAAAAACTGCGTAAACCTACATAATCCGGAATACCCAATGCCCCGACCGTATCAAAAGCCCCCAGGAAATGAACTTCATTATCTTCGGGTTTGGGGTAACTCGTAGATTCTCTGAAAGACAACAAACGCTGATACTCCTCAGCACTTACAGGCTTACGCTTTGCAGGATCGGTATTCAGCGTCGCTGAAATTTTTCTATAAGATTTATAGGACTCTGCTAATGTTGTATCTATGTCTTGCCATGCTCGATCGCCTGGCTGCAAATATCCCATCGTATCGACCCAACCAGCAAATACTCGCGCTTGGTAAGCTCCGCGACTAAAACCAAGTACATATACATTATCACCTGGTTCATAGCCCGTATTTGCTTGGTAGTGTTTTGGGTTACTATCTTCGTATGCATTTTTTTCAGTCGATGTTTTCCCATTAATAACGGCTCGCATCCCTTTTTCAATTTTACCATCTATATTCTTACCAACGCCTCCTCCACGTAAAATATTACCCCATGAAGTACCGATACCAGGAATATAGTGCACTACAGTATTAGAATTACCACGTGTATTTTCACTAACATGATCGTATATTCTATGTATGTTTGTATTACTACCAGGTTTATTCCAAGTTCCATCAAAACATACAACAATATCTTTTTGTGCTGCAGGGGTGCTGGAAAATAAACGCACACCTGCAAATCCTGTTGTATTTGTTTTCACCACGCTTTGTAAAGGAATACGTCCTATACGAGATACCATATTAAATAAAGGCATAATTAAACTCCGTTCTCTAAGGTGTTAGTTATTTTATATATTTTACTGCTACGTCACTGTAGCTGACTTTTAATATAGAAGATTTTTTATAGATTTACCAATAGACAATTATCAGCCACTATTATTTCGAGTGACGCAAGAAAGCTATTGCACGTTAATGAACTGCCTTAAACTCACAACCACAAAGTACAATGCGTACACGGCGTGCCCATTCGCAGCTAAATCTATTTGCTTCTGCGAAGTATTCCAGGGATAAGGGATGTTTTTGTAAGCGTTGAGTATCACCTAACTCATAAGCAATCACATCTTGTAATGTACTGCCAAATACACTGTTATTATTCAACAAGGCTTCGGTCATGTGGGTTTCTATATTTAACTGTAGCAGTAAATTTTCTAAACGAATGTCTAGCAAGTTCTCTAACACTGAACACCAGCCTAAAGTAAAATGCGCACCACAGTTTAAATCCCCCATGGTACGGGCGATCATTTCACACATTTTGGCACGTTTAGCAGCCTCGAATAACATGTCACAAGGACCGATGCAGGACATGGATAAGATCACTAAAGCTAACATATTTTTTAAATTGTCAGCACCAAAATATTGCTCGGCTTGCTCTAAGGTATAGATTTCTTCAGGTTTAGTAAACAATTCTGAGTTTAATAACTTAAATAATTTAAACTGCACTACCGGTTCAGCTAACAAAATCGATGTAATTGTTGGCATAATATTATCTGTAGTAATAATAGTATGTAGCATTTCAATGATATTATCTCTGGTTTGCACGGTATCATCAGCAGAGATGAGCGAGGGACAACTGAGTAAATATCCTTGAAAATAATCAAAACCCAATTGCTTACACCAGCGATACTGGCGCTTGTTTTCAATTTTTTCTGCAATTAATTTTACTTTATAAGGTTTAAGCAAACGCACTTGTTCAAGTAAGTCATTTTCCTCGAAATCAAGCACATCTACTTTCACAAAATCCGCTATTTCTAATAAGGGGCGTAGAGATTCATTATAGACAAAATCATCCAATGAAATTTTAAACCCAGTCTTTGAATAACCTGTTAATGCATCCACTAGCGCTTTATCACAATGATTATCCTCTAAGACTTCAATGACGACTTTATCTTGAGGTAAGTCAAGGAAGTCTGGCGACAATAAGGTATTACGAGTAAAATTGATAAATGCTGGATGACCATCGGCGGCTGCTTCTAGTCCCAACTCATGACCTGCTTGCTGAATCACCGCATGGGTGGCTAAGTCGCCATCAATGCTATCCCTAGTAGGAAATATAGATTTATTATTTATCAATTGACGATAAAATAATTCATAAAACTTCACCCGCATATGGTTATCGTAAATCGATTGTCTGACGAGAGTACTTTCCGGCATAAGCTGTCCTATCTATTCTTATATACTATTATTCCCAAAACACATAACTCTGGGGCTTTTAGCCTTTACATAAAATATGTTGGGCCATACTCTCTAGGACAGGCAACTAACGAAAAAATTCCCTAATCGGTACCCCTAAATTTTCTGTAAGTTTTTTTTCATTATCTGTTAATAAAACCTTAAGCTGATGCTCCCAAGGATTAGCATCATGCAAGTCTTTACTAGGCGGGAGTTTCCAGGGTAAACGACGATGAAAATCGCCTAAACTCATGCTGCTTAAATCACAGGCTAATACACATTTATTTGCCGATGTACGTCGAATTAAGTTCGCTTTGCATAAGACAGTAATAAGTTCTTCTGCGGGGACTTGGTAATTCACTTTATCTCGATTCACCAATTCTCGTAGGGATAATGTTCTTGATTCCGCTTGTGCACACCAAAGATAACCAATCCAGCGAAAGGCATGGGTAAAGCCATCTAACTGCCTTCCTGGTCGAATACTATGACGGAAAGTCAATGCATAGCTTAACTCTGCCCCAGCAAGAATAATCAACCATGATAAATACACCCATAGCAAGAAAATAGGTATGGCGGCTAAAGCACCATAGAGTAATGCATAGGTATTAAAATTCGATATATACGCAGCAAAGCCTACTTTTGCCATACCAAATAATATCGCGGCGAACACAGCCCCGGTAAAACCATAGCGGATAGGCACATGACAATTGGGCAACGCCACAAATAATAAGGTAAAGGCAATGGTTGTTAGTATAAATGGTAAAATGCCAAGTAAGGTATTTTGCATAGCATAAGCATTCGCTGCTTCTGCAAACAATGGTAATGACAATAAATACGTACTAATTACCACACTAGCGCCAAGCAAGATGGGTGATAAGGTTAAAATAGCCCAATATAATAAAAATGCTGACACGCCTTTGCGACGCTTAGGGACACGCCATATAGCATTCAAAGCTTGCTCAATGGTAAATAACATTAATACCGCAGTCACGATTAAAAAGACAAAACCCACAGCAGATAATTGAGAGGCTTTGTCCACGAAAGTTAGGACTTGAGTTTGCACAATTTGGCTGGCATGGGGCACAAAGTTATCAAAGATAAATCCCTGCACTTGCTGGCCTACGGTTTTAAAGGCTGGGAATGCAGCAAAAATGGAAAAGGCCACCACCATCAGAGGCACCATGGCTAATAATGAGGTAAAGGTTAAAGCTGAAGCACGATAAACACAGCCATCTTGCAGAAACCGCTTTAAAAAATAGCAAAGAAAAAACCAACAGCGATGCAAAAATGCCATAGCGACTCCGTGTTTACGCATTTGATAGTACTTGACCATCCTAAGGAAAATCCTGATACAATACCCACAGTATATACTATAAGGAACAAAGCATGAGCAAAATTACCATTTATCATAACCCGCGCTGTTCAAAATCACGTCAATCATTGCAGTTACTCCAAGAGCAAGGGATAGAACCCACAATTGTTGAATATCTGCAAACACCACCGAGTAAATCCAAACTACAAGCATTATTAACGCTTTTAGACATGGAACCACGTGAGCTTATGCGCACCAATGAAGCAGAATATAAAGAAAACCATCTCGCAGATACAACGCTCAGCAAAGCTCAACTCATTGACGCCATGATTGCTCATCCCAAACTTATTCAACGCCCCATCATCGTCAATGGCGATAAAGCTGTCATTGGTCGTCCACCAGAAAACATTTTGGAGATTTTATAATGGCCTATGTTCTTGTACTTTATTACAGCCGTCATGGCTCCACAGAAAAAATGGCTCAATGTGTGGCGCGCGGGATAGAAGAAGTTGCCGACATGGAAGCACGCATTCGTACAGTGCCCTCAGTATCCACTACCTGTGAAGCCGTGGATGATGACATTCCCAGTAGCGGTGCACTCTATGCCAGTTTAGATGACTTACAAGATTGTGCTGGCCTAGCACTAGGTAGCCCTACTCGCTTTGGCAATATGGGCGCAGCCATGAAATATTTTTGGGATAGTACCAGCGGTCTGTGGCTATCCGGTAAACTAGCGGGCAAACCCGCTGGCGTTTTCACCTCCACAGGAAGTTTACATGGTGGCCAAGAAACAACCTTATTATCCATGATGCTACCCCTGATCCATCACGGCATGGTGATTACGGGGGTACCTTATACTGAACCCGCTTTAGTGACCACTCAAGCAGGCGGCACGCCTTACGGGCCTTCGCATGTAGCGGGTGCAGAAAGTAAACTCCCCATCACTGATGATGAGAAACAGATCTGTAAAGCACTGGGTAAGCGGATTGCTGAGCTAGCGGTAAAGTTGAAGGGCTAACACAGCCAAGAATTCAGATAATTTTCAGTTTCTTCTAGCTTTTCAAGTAAAGTAGCAAATTGAGGTGGCTCACCAATGAACATACTCTGCATTAAATTATAGTCATGTATTAAATCGTTAAGTATATTGCTTGTAGGCAATAATTTAATTGTACCGTAATCTGCTGTTTCATAAAATGCATTTGCACTTTTGAAAAATGCCATATTATGAATAGCCGCCTTCCTTAACAAACCCGGCTCCTTTTTGAGATCTGCAAAAGTTGCATTATTTGCTAACATCACTACATCATAGTAATGTCTTGACTGTCTGATTGGCAAAACTTTTCCAAGAGGTGTATGTGCAAATTTATGCAGTATCAACATTTTCTCAATAAAAGTGCGCTCAGGCTTAAGCACTATAGCTTCTGGTAACATTGTATCTAACTGGGGCAATGCTTTTTGCACATATGATCCTAAGGCAATTTTTTCAACTGGTTGAATATCACCACGACTACCAAATTCAATTAAAATTCTAGGTAAAAGATACTGATTCAAACTATCTGAAAAGCAACTAGGATATTCAAAAATAATTTTTTCGTGAGAATCTTCATCTAACTTTATTTGAGACTGCTCTCGTAATATACTGTGAATTCTATCTTGTAAATATGGCAATATAGTTTTATTAATAATCTCATAAGTTGCAAGCTGTAAATTCTCAAAGTAGCGTTTTCGTCGTTTGTTCCCTTTTTCCAAAATTTGACTATCAGTTTCTATGAAGCCTAAGTCATGACGTACTATTGTAATATCAATGTCTTCTGAAAAACGCTGGATACAATTATATGCTTTAGATAATGAAGTACCACCTTTAAATATTAAGGTAGGGAAATTGGCCATAGGTGAAAACAACTTTTCTAATATCCAAGACACCCATAAATCCTTCTCCACAATTAAAGGTTCACTGATAGATAGTTCATAAGCAGTTTTCAGAAATATATTTTTCCTCTCACTATTAGGTAGGCTAACAACTTTATCTAAAGAACTACTATTTATCATCTGTAGTCATCATCCTTTGTAATGTACTATATGCCCAACCTGGTGCATATGGCATGAGCATTTTTAACTGCTGTTTATCTTCTAATGTAAGCAGTTGACTAATTTTTTTCACAACGTGCGGTCCTAGATTTTGCTTTCCTAAATACCTAAGTGCTTGTAGCACAACCCCAGCAACATGGCCTGCCCCAGCCAAAATTTTGGGGCTAGCATGCTTTAAATGAATAATCCAATTACCAACTTTCACATCACGTGAATATCCATTAGTTAAAAAAACCATTTTAGCCGGCACTTGATTACTCAAACCCAGCATATTTGCTGCTTTTGCCCCATCAACTTGAAATACATCTCCGGTTTGGCGTTGTATGCCCTGTAAAATATCCTCTAAATTTGGAGGCAATGTGCCTAATCTTGAATCATAAGCAGGATAATAATACATACCGCGAGCTAGTCGTTGTAAAAGGCCATTGCTCACTAATGTTGAAAGCGCTTTATCAATACTTGCTCGATTTGCAATGTGTAGGAAATCCTTACTAACAAACACGCTGCCTTTTGCACTTTCTTGTATATAACTCAGTATCTGTGCATACACGGAGACCATAACACACCTCACATTTCAGTAAATTGATCTAATTTTCTGAAATTATAGTTGATGTTCTATTTTTATGCAACTCAACAAAGCTTTTTAATAAACCATACGCCTTTTACCAGATAATTCACATATTAATTTAATTTAAATTATTAATTAAATTAATATCGGTAAATTACTCATATTTATTCAAATAAATATAATTTAAATAAACAAAAATAAGGTTATATTGCTTTTGCCTATTTGTAAACATTATTTTTCAAATAAAATATAAATTGAAGTTAGTAAGGAGAAATTCGAAGTCACACAAAATATATTGTGCTATGTTTATTGTGCTATGTTGACTCACCACATTATCCACATATCACCGCAGCAGCTTGGGTAATCCTACAATTCCATACTCGTAATCTCACCTACCTGGGCAAATAAATGCTCACAACGTTGGCGTATCATGGCTTTATATCGTATTAGGTATTGCTCCTCTTGCGTAGTTTTTGCGACGTCTATTAAATCACTCTCTAATGCTCTATTTAATTGTTCTAATAGGTTGCCTAAGCGTGTTGCTACTAAACTACGGGATAATTTACAACTATCCGCAAAATCTGCTAATTGGTAAGCATTCACTACTTCACCATCAAACTCATCCCCTAGTGCCATTGCCATTTCATGTTCAAAGTCCGGATACATTTTAATATTAACTAAATCGTAAAATGGTGCTAAGGTTATGCCATCTTGAGTCACAAAAAAACTGATATTCTTACCATGAGCGTCATAATTAAAAATCACCACATTAAATAGCACCCAGTCAAGCATTTGCTGCTTAGTTAGTGCGGGATTAATACACTGTTCAGCAAACTCAAATAACTTACTCAAGCTAGCGCCATCACGAATATGAGCAACATCTCTACCACTACCAAAGTTACGCTCATACTTATACTCGGGTGGTAAATTCAATGCTTGACATCCATCAATAAGATGACGACGCTTTACCTCCGTCATAGAAATAAACTGCCGATCAAAACGTTTAATTAAAAGTGCTTTATAGTCGCCATAATATTTTAATTCAACTTCAGCAGTCACTAAACCAGCTTGTTTAGCTAATTGCATAGTAATATATTCATTTAATACTAAATGTGAAAATTTATGTTTTTCGAATTTTAATATGTGTGTCGAGCATAACTGACCCTCACCAAAGCCTAATTGATTATGCTCATTAACAACAACATTAATTTTGTCTTGCACCCCTGCCACTGAAAGTCTTGGTTTATTATCCCAAACAATCAAATTAAAGGCTTCCCGACTATTGAGACGTTGCACTATTTCAGCATCATTAATAACTCGAAAGTAACTCTCTTGAGGCAGTGCTTGTTTTGCAGGTAACATGACCAATGCACCAGGAATATCCAAACCTAATGCCCGGATCAAACCAAAAGTATTTTCTTTACTAAGCCGGAAACAATCAAGTAATTGTTGTAAACCATTACCTTCAGGTAGTAAATTGCGTAAAAAACGCTGCACATTCAGTGATGGAATATCACTTGCTAATGGTAAATGCGGCGATACAGGGTAACTTGCCTTACCCAATTCTGGAGAATACTGCCACTGTAATTCATCATCAATGAAACTTAATTCAGCAATTTTAATATTGTGCAGATACACATCTAAGCTTAGCTTACTGCCAATCATCGTCACTCTGATCCTTATAGCGCCATGGTTGTATACGTAACTTGATCCCGAGACCAGCACACACTTGTAAAATGCTCGCGAGCTGACAAGTTGCCTCTCCATGTTCAATTTTCATCAATGTCTGTTTCGCCACGCCACATAAAGCCGCAGCATCAGCTAACCGTAAATTACTTTGAGTACGTCTAGCTCTGACAGCTTGACCCAATAACTCAGCAGTTAAGGTTTGATCTAAATCCGGAGTACTCATTTCCTTAATCTTCTTTGCCATAAAAATCCTACGATAATAGTATTTATAATAAAAACATACTCGAAATCACATTTAATCCTATTTTAGTAGGACTTTATTAAAATACAAGCTATTTTTTAATAAAATCCTATTTTAATAGGACTATACTCCCGCATCAGCGGCTCACTTCAAAACAAATAAATAGCCTGAAAAACAAAAGTGTTACCTATGTCCCGTGAAGAGTGTTGAGCATGACTATACCCTATACAGCTCAAGCCATTTAAAAATAAACAACCACGGGTAAACCCGTGGTGTTTCCTGTTGGGAATGCCTGCGCGAACCAAGTTCGCGCGACGGCACTCAAGGGGGAAAATCGCAATTCTCCCCCTTGAGAATCCCCCATCGCGCAAGGTAACCCCGGCAAATGCCGGGGTCTTCGCTTCGCTTATAAAAATTGTTATTATTCAATAGATTATATTTTCACATTATAGATATACTCTGCGCCAGAATGTGAAAACCAATTTTGGCGCAGAGGAAACTGCCCCTTTCAAAATGCGCCAGGATGCAAAAACTCATTTTGGCGCAGAACTTGAGAGGCATTTAAAAATGCGCCATAATAAGAAAACTCATTCTGGCGCAGAGGCTAATATGAATAAAAATCTGTTTATAGGGCGTGATCAAGAACTAGCAAAGCTTAATGAACTGCTGAATAAAAAAGTTTCAACACTCATGGTACTCAAGGGCAGGCGGCGGATTGGCAAAACCAGTTTGATCGAGAAGTTTGCCGAGGGAAAACCCTTTCTCCAATTCATTGGTCTTGCTCCTGTAGAGGGGGTAACCGCTCAAAGCCAGCGCAATGAGTTTTCCAGACTACTAGCTGAACAAACAAATCTTCCTGAAATTGAAACTGATGACTGGAGCAAACTCTTTGCGCTACTAGGCAATCAAGTGCAAAAGGGTCGCCAGATTATTCTATTAGATGAAATTACCTGGATGGCTCAAGATGATCCTACCTTCCTAAGTAAACTGAAAAATGCCTGGGAATTATATTACAAAAAAAAATCCGCAACTTATTCTCATTTTATGTAGCTCAATTTCTGCATGGGTAGAAACAAATATCTTGAGCAGTACCGGATATTTTGGCCGTATTGCTAAGAAAATGACGTTAAAAGAATTACCATTATCCTGTTGTAATCAGTTACTGCACGCTATTGGCTTTAAGCGTTCAGCCTATGAGAAATTTATTTGCTTATCATTAACTGGTGGAGTGCCTTGGTATATTGAGTTGCTTGAACCAAAAAGTTCAGCGGTTGAAAATATTAACGCCCTGTGCTTTGATGAAGATGGTGTCCTCGTCGATGAACATAAGTATATTTTTCATGACTTATTTGGACAGCGTAGCACTATTTATGAAAAAATCACTCGATACTTAGCTAATGGTACTGCTGAATTTTCACAGATTGCTGAAGGTATTGGCTACGCCAGTAGCGGCACATTAAGCAATTACCTAAATGAATTAATCGAGTCTGGTTACGTCAAGCAAATTATTTCTTGGTCATTAAAGACCGGTAAGCCAACCACGGTAAAATGTTATCGTTTATCTGATAATTACTTACGCTTTTACTATAAGTATATTCAACCTAAACTAGAATTAATAAAAAATGGTCAATATAAACAAGTAACTCTCAACAAACTGGCTGGGTTCAGCAGTATATTAGGCTTCCAATTTGAAAACTTAGTGATTAACAATGCACAACTTTTACATCAAACACTTAAAATAGCCATAGAAGACATACTTGTTAGCAGCCCCTACTACCAAACGGCAACAAAACAACGCCAAGGCTGCCAAGTCGACTATTTAATCCAAACAAGAATGAACACCCTGTTCGTCTGTGAAGTTAAATTCTCAACATCCCCAATTGGATCGCAGGTAATCCATGAAGTCGAAGAAAAAATACGTCGCTTGGCCGTACCTAAAAACTTTGTCTGTGTTCCTGTTCTGATCCATGTAAATGGCATCAGCGACGATGTACTAGAGGCAGATTATTTTTATCGGATTATTGATTTCTCAAACTACTTAAACTAACCACAGAAATAATAGCTTAATTTAAGCATCGCAACTAATAACTATATCGCTATTTTAAGCTTATCTATTGATTTGCCAAGGCGAGTAAAAAGCGCTATCAGGAATAAATACTAGAGAAAAACTGCTATGCTTAAATTAAATAACCTACAACCCTAATACTTCCTTGACAAAAGGAATGGTCAAGCGGCGTTGTTGATCAAAAGAAGCAATATCTAATTGCTCAAGGGCGTGAAATAATTGGTGGGTATTCCGTGGGCAGCGTCGCATCATGAATTGACCTACTTCTTCAGATAAATTCATTTCTCGCATGGTAGCACGATGCATAAGTGCAGCTAATTTATCCTGATCAGATAAACTATGTACTTGAAACGTTAAGCCATGATTTAAACGAGAGGTTAAGTCCGCCAAAGTAAGTTGTAATTGATTCGGCACTTGCGTTGCGGCGAAAATAATCTTCGCTTGTTTGGCGCGTAAACGATTATACAAATGAAAAACCGCCTCTTGCCACTCTGGATATATCGCGAGCATATCCACATCATCAATACAAATGACTTGTAAATTATCAATATCCTCTAACACATCTGGCGTGTACTTAATCATTTCGCTGAGCGGTAAATACATTGAGGTTTGCTGATGCTGCTCGGCTAAATGGCAACAGGCTTGCAATAAATGACTACACCCAGAACCTCGCTTACCCCATAAATAAATAAAATCATCGGTTTGCTGCGTGATAAAATCTTTGAGTGTATTCACTATCTGCAGGTTATCACCCACATAAAAATTTTCAAAACTTACATTATCTTTTAAAAAAATACCGAATAAGCTTAATTGGGTGGGCATTGGTCTTCTTGCTCCACCGGTTGTTTTTGATAAAGGCGACTTTCCATATATTTACGTCGGAAGTGACGAATAAAGACCATCACCACGGCCGCTACAGGTAAGGCTAATAAAATACCCACAAAACCAAATAATTGGCCACCAGCTAATATGGCAAAGATAACTGCCACCGGATGTAGGCCAATTTTATCACCGATTAATAATGGCGTGAGCACCATACCTTCAATACTCTGCGCAATAATAAAGACAATCGCCACATAGACTACATGAATTAAATCGTGGAACTGGAATATAGCCGCAATAGAAGCTGAAGCAATACCCACAATAAAGCCTAAATACGGCACGATACTGACAAGCCCAGAAATCATACCAATTAATAACGCTAAATCTAAACCCACAATAGATAAACCAATGGTATACAAAATACCTAAAGCAATCATCACTATTAATTGTCCACGTAAGAATGCGCTTAAGACTTCATCGCACTCACGCAATAACCCCGTCGCTGTGGGTTCCATACGCCGTGGTAGCAATTGACGCGTACCCTTAAGTACACCATGCCAATCACGTAAAAGATAAAACATCACCACTGGGATCAAGAGCAAGTTAGCAAACCAAGCAATGATTGCCATGCTAGAAGATGTCACAGTGCGCCATAGATTTTCCATGATACCGGTCGCTGATTGCAAGTGCTTAGATAGCGAATTTTTTATATGTACGGGGTCAAAGGCAATTGTGATATTAAATTTCTTATCCAACCAAGGGATCACGGTGTGCTGGGATCCAAGCGATAATATCCGGCACTTTACTAATTAAGGCAACAATTTGATCTTCTAATAAAGGTATCAACACTAACACCAGCAAGCCTACGCCCACAATCAATAACATAAATACAATCGTCACGGCTAATACTCGCGGGATTTTTAAACGCTGTAGTTGATTGACTAAAGGATCGGTTAAATAAGCTAAAATCGCCGCAGTGACAAAGGGCATCAGTACAGGTGACAAAACATAAATGAGCGCGCCTACTAAGAGGATTAACCCCAGGGTTAGCCATGATCGTGATTCCATTACTCTGATACTCCCCAATTTAACCATGCCTTACGGCCCCATACCCAGATATAGCTAATTAAACTAATAGAGGTGGTAGCAAAAACGCCATAAATTAATACGCTGATTAATAAGCTCGGTAAATCATGATAGCTCAGTTGAAATAACACGCAAACTATCAAGAATATTTGTAATACTGTATTCACCTTACTCACCCAGGATGGTTTAAAGCTATATTGGCCAATGGCATAGTGATAAGCAAAGGCACCCGAGACAATAATTAAATCTCTGGCAACCACCACGATGATCAACCACCACGGCAAGGCATCCATCGTAGCCAGTAAAATAAACATGGTCATTAATAATAATTTATCCACCACTGGATCTGCAATTGAACCAAAGCGACTTTGCCAGTGATAGCGGCGCGCTAAATAACCATCCACACCATCGCTAATACCTGCGGCAATGAATAACCAAAAAGCCAGCGCAAAGCGACCTTCGACTAAGGCCCAAATTAATGGTGCGATCACCACTAAACGTAATAAAGTTAAAAAGTTGGGAATGTGTTGTTTCTTCATGCGGCCAATTGATACCTTAGACTGATTTCATTCCCTTGAGGTTGTGAATAATCTTGTATGGGCAATAAAAAATGCTCCATATTAATACTTTGTTCTAACACGGGTACGCTACTATTAATCGCCACATTAAATGTCACATGATCTTCAGCGAAGCTGTCAACATTAACATTGGTCACTGAGGTCAATTGTTTTAAATAACGGCTTACTGCTGACAAACGGGCTAAACCATTAACCCCATACACCGTCACTGCCACATGCCCTTGAGAAGGATTTGCATCCAATGAAGCATAACGTGCAGCCATGACATTGGCCACGTAATCGACCGCATTTGCTAACAAGCTTTGCTCATCGCTCGCTTGACTTTGCCATGTCATTTTTTCACCCTCATTCATAAACAACCACTGACCATTGTACTGTTGATTTTGCTGAGTCACTTTGCCGATTAATAAAGTCTCTGTGTCATAACGTTTAGAGGCACTGGTTAACACCCAGGGGAAAGGCACCCACACATCATTTACACTAGCATGCTGCATATCTTGTAAATCTAATAGTGGCAACACCACATTTAACCCACGTCGTTGACCATCTTTGTTTAACATGGTTTGGATCTCTGGATCAGATTCAGCACCAATTAAGCGCCGCTCTTGATTATCAGCCTGGGCTAACCATACTAACACTGTGGGCCGCTCACCGACCCAAACCGCTTGGCCAGCTTGGCGTAATAGACTTACGATGCCACGCTTATCAAAACGCGCTGTTAACCACAATTGCTGTTCGCCTTGATCTGACTCAGTGGTATCGTAGCTATAACTCTCTAATAGTGAATCACTCTCCGCCTGCATCGCATGTGACACTTTTGGCACACTTAACACATCGGAATTACCACTCACACGCACTAACACTTCCGCTAAGGCAGTTTGGATCCCCTGTTGACGCTGCTTAGCATCTTGCGAGGTGACCATAACCTGAGCAGAATACAGCGACGTAGGCTCAGCCGCCATCAGCGCAGTACTCGCCAGCATTGTCAATAAAATAACCATGACTGCCGTATATAACGAACGGTACATATGTCTGTATCCACTGTTTAAGATAAATGCCTGGGATTATACTGTTCATTATCTATATAAAGCAATATATCCCCAATCATGCGGGCATCACAATACGCTGTGTAGCACCATCATCAACTATGCTGAAAAGTGCGGTCATCCAGAGTGCGAAGCACGTAGGATCTCCTACCGGTTTGACTACTTAGTAACAACATTGTTCAAGTAAACTAAACCATTAGGGGATTTCTCGCTATGCTGGAAATGACAACATTTTACCAAAATTCGAAATAAAGTTGCCAAGCCGCGGGGTAACCAGCTTGAATAAGCAGAATGATGAACCACATAGTGACGATATATATGCACTATGCTAAAATTCGGCCACTTTCAGCTTCATGAGGATACCCATGTCCAATCACGATAACCCGCCTGCTATGAATTATAAATCTGCCGGTGTAGATATTGATGCAGGTAACGAATTAGTCGATCGCATTAAACCCATGGTCAAGAAAACCCATGGCCCTGAGGTCCTCACTGGCCTGGGGCGGTTTTGGTGGCTTATTCCAAGTGGATTGGCAAAATTACCAACAACCTATTTTAGTCTCTGGTACTGATGGCGTGGGTACTAAACTGCGCCTGGCTATGGAACTGGGGATCCACAATAGCATTGGCATTGATTTAGTGGCCATGTGTGTGAATGATTTATTAGTCTGTGGCGCAAAACCCTTATTTTTCTTAGATTATTACGCCACCAGCCACTTAGATGTGGACACTGCTACTCAAGTTATCGCCGGTATCAGTGCTGGCTGTGAGCAAGCAGGTGCTGCACTCATCGGTGGTGAAACCGCTGAAATGCCAGGCATGTACCAAGCTGAAGATTACGATTTAGCAGGTTTTTGTGTAGGCATTGTTGATAAACCTAAGCTTATCGATGGCCATACAGTACAAGCAGGCGACCATATGATTGCTGTTGGCTCCTCTGGTCCCCACTCTAATGGCTATTCACTCATTCGTAAAATCATTGACGTGCATCAAAGCGATTTAGCACAAAACTTCGAGGGCCAGACGCTTGGCGAGTGTCTATTAACCCCTACAAAAATTTATATCAATGCCATTCATAGCTTATTCTCTGAGCATGATATTCGCGCCATCAGTCATATCACTGGCGGTGGTCTTACTGAAAATTTACCGCGGGTTCTACCCAAGGGCGTCAATGCCCACATTAATCTTAATAGCTGGGAACTTCCGGCTATTTTTACCTGGTTGCAGCAACGGGGCAATATTGAAACAGAAGAAATGCTACGCACCTTTAACTGTGGCATTGGCTTAGTTTTAGTAGTGCCGGCTGAGCAAAGTGCCCAAGTGATTGCCCAACTTCACAATCAAGGTGAAACCGCCTGGCTACTGGGAGATATTGCCCCAAGTGAACCAACCCAAGCGCCGCAGGTAATTTATCAAAATGGCTAAACAAATCATTGTACTCATCTCTGGTAATGGCAGTAATTTACAAGCCATTATCGATGCAGTGCAGGCAGGACAAATTAAGGCTGATATCGCCGCTGTCATCAGCGATAATGCCACTGCCTACGGTTTACAAAGAGCCTTAGATGCGAACATCCCCACCCAGGTGCTAGATCCCAAACCGTATACGGATAGGGCTGCTTATGATGCTGATTTACTCAGGCTTATCCAATCTTACACACCTGATTTAGTTTTATTAGCTGGCTTCATGCGCATTCTCAGTGCGGATTTAGTCAATGCGTTACATGGACGGATGTTGAACATTCACCCCTCTCTCTTACCTAAATACCGTGGTTTACACACCCACCGTCGCGCTCTTGAAGCCGGTGATAGCGAACATGGCTTAAGTATCCATTTTGTCACTGAGGAATTAGATGGTGGACCACTGGTTTACCAAGCACGTTTACCCATTCACCCCAATGACACAGAAGCAAGCTTAAAAACACGAGTACAAAAACTTGAGCATCATGCCTATCCCTTAGTCACCGAATGGTTCATTAATGAACAGCTCTACCTAAGTGAACAGAATCAAGTGATTTTAAATGAAACAGCTTTACCGAGCACTGGCTATCAGGCAAAAATTGAAGCAGCGTAAGTGCTGGCTAAATTTTAGTCTGCCCTGCTAATCTATTTTCACTAATACGCAAAAAAAATTTGTATTTTTCGTGCGAAATCCGTAACTTACTGCTACATTTACATAAACCAGTATGATCGTGGTCTCAAAAAATAGACATCCATAGATGCACAAGACCATCACAGTAGCACAAAGAGGCAGCTTAGCTGACAGCGGCGATGATTAAATCTGAACTCATAGCAGAACTTGCCAGTGACTTAACTCACCTACCTGAGCGTGACGTGGCTAGCTGTGTCAACATCATATTGGATCACATGAGCGAAACCCTGGGCAGTGGTACCCGTATTGAAATCCGTGGCTTTGGCAGCTTTTCTTTACACTATCGCCCACCGCGTAATGCCCACAATCCTAAAACGGGTGAAAAAGTAGTCACACTCGCCAAATACAGTCCACACTTCAAACCTGGCAAAGAATTGCGCGAGTTAGTGGACGCTTCGAAGAAAAAAGATGAATCGGCTGATTAAGCCAGCTATAGTTGGTTTGTATACAACTTAACTAATGCCTAAATATACATTTTTCACCACGATAATTGCACTTACTAAAGCTCCCCGAGGTATGCTCGAGGTACTTTAGCCCCCGATGATACGAGGAAATCTAAAAACTGTATCTTGTTGTCCACCTTCCTCAGATAGCTGGCTCGATCTATCTGCTAATGTCTCAGGCGTTTCTTGTGAAGTATTTGCTGCATCTATTGAGGGTGCGTCATACTGATCCGATTCAATAATAAGACTGTTCGCGACAGAAACATTTTCTGGTTGAGTTTGAGTGTTATTAGCTAACACCGGAGTGCTGTGAACGGTAACATTTTCTGGCTCAATATTAGCCACCGCCGTTGGCGTGAAAAACTGTTGTATTGCAGGAACAGTACTATTCGCCTGTTTAGCAATTCGCTGACGTTCCGCTAATTTTTTACCAAACCAGACCTCTAATTTTTCATTTTGATATTGTTGTCGATACACGCGCCCGTAGCATTTCCAACTATCTAACTGTTCTGCAACTGCTAACTGTTTTGCAACTGCAAAAAATAAGTGCGGTTGTGATAATAAGTATTCAACCGATTCCTCAAAATTAAAATCGACAGAAATGGGTTTCTTAAAAAAAACAGCTACAAGAGAATTTAACCGACGTTGATCTTCTTCAGGCCATGTATCTAAATTTAAAAACGAAAACTGAATTTGAGCTGTATCTAAACCAACAAAGTTTATAATAAAATTGAGGCGCCATTTACTCGGGATCAAGTTAACAAGTTGCCGAAGGTCATCATACTCTATTGTCATTAACCGACGCCATTGATGGCCAAAATTAAGACAAACTTTATATCGTTCATTTTCAGCAACATAACCCTCTAAATATTCATTCAGCTGCCAAGTGGTTTTAATAATATTTATTAAATTACTGATAGTAAAAAGATCATTATATAGTTTTTTTTGTTCAGCATCAGGGAACATCACTATAAGTTTCTTTAGCTCTGTCCATTCAGTTATCATGCGCTTAACAAACTCAATGCCAAATTGATTTAAACAAATCTCAAATCTTTCACTAGTAGTAAAATGATTAAGTAAAGCAAATAATTCTGTAGCATTCTTTACAGTTAATTTAGCAGAGCTTAATGTAAACGAATTCAAGAGGAATTCTTTTCTCTCTATCTGTGGTAATTTAGTCACGATAACCGCCAAATGTCCTTTGCGTATTACAATTTCTCGAACAAAAGCTATCTGCAATTCATTCAAGATAAACTGTAATCGCTTTGGCTCAGGTAAGCTGGATATGAGCCTATCTAATTGACTACTATTAGTAATTTTAGATTTTAAATATTTAACACCTACCATTCTTGTTAAAAACAAGTATCTATTATTAGACGGTAGTAAAATAATGACATCACAAAGGTGTTCAATATTAACAAGTAAATTTTTAACATTCTTTAGTGTTAAATAACCATATAAAAATTCTAAACGAAGTTCTTCAGGAATTGCACTTAATAGCAAGGTGATACTCCCTCGCTCATTATGTACTGCAGTTTTATAGCTTGAATCACGTAAGTTACGATCATTGATAATTTTATTAACATAAAAAAAGGACGAATGATTTTTAGTCGCCGCGCGAATTTCCCTTTCTAAGTTGTAATACTGTTCAGCATCTTTTTTAAGTAGACTATATACTGTTTCACGAGTGAAAACATTGGTTAACAACCAATATTTATTTTTATTTTTGAGTCCAGTCAAAACATGCGCTAAATCAACACCATGTGCGACCATATTGACAATATAGTTACATCCCAAATGACGCTCAATCAGCTCTCTTTGTTCTTCTTCTGACAATAATTCTAAAGTATCATGCATAGCTACTGTGTTTACAAATTCAGCCTTCAACCTATCGATGCTAAATGAACTAATCAACCTGCTCATGCGGGTAGTCTCTGGATATATACTTAAAAAGTCAGAAATCTTCATAGTAATCATATGCTGATTTTTTTCTACAAACGGTATCAAAAGCGTATTACAAAAATTAACGTACGGCTCCTTTGGCAGCAGTTTTGCAATCTTCACTAGTTCATTAAATTTTGACTGAATATCTTCTTTACTGTCAACATCCTCATGAACGTGTATATATTGCTCCACATATTTGGCAGTCAATAATAGCTGCAATAATGCCGACCGTTGATGAGCAGCTATCTTCGTGAGCACTTCAACTATTTTACTTAGTCCCGCAACGAATATCTGTAAATCGTCTATCCTCATAGCTTGAGTGCAAAACGCAAAGCTATGAGCCTCACGTAAAACACTTAGTAGTGATATAAAACGATGTTCATCTTCCAATTTCCAACCACTGGCAAAAATCATATCAGCAACTGCACGCCATTGTGTTATCGGGAAACATGGAAAAATCCGTCCTATTTCCTTTATCGCATTCATTTCGGCTAGTGCTTTTTTCCATGCATTGAATATTTTTTCACGCGAAAAAAGTTCTAGTCGTTGTGACTCAGGCAGTGTCTTTAAAATGAAGGGCATCCATTGACAAGCAGCCAAAGTAGTTAGAAATTCAAAACTAAATTTCTCATCAATTAATTGAAATCGTTCAGCTTCAGGAAAAATAGATAACAGAAAATCAATATCATCTAATCTGAAAATTATATTTTTAAAATACTCAATACCGCCTAAATGCGTAAAGCAAAAATATTGACGTTCAGTTGCTGGTAACACCTTAACTAACAAAGCGACATTATACATTTTCTTAGCGACTGATTTGATATAATCAATACCAAGAACTTTTACACAAAAATCTACACGTTCAACTGCCGGCAAGAGGGATAGCAACACAACCAAAGTATTACAATTCAGATCTATTACATGCTTAACACGTTCAACTCCGAATTGATCCACAATAAATCGATATCGATAGTCTGGCTTTATAACCCGCATCAATACTTCCGCAGACTCTAGCCCCATCGGTAAAATTGCATTAATTCGATTTGTAATTTTCTCAGTATATTCTAATGTCGTGCATTTGATTCCTGTGAGCATGATATTCAACAAATGACCTACATACTCTGTCGATAGTGCCCTACTAAAAAGCGTATCCATGAGATACTGCTCTGGCATATCTGGGCTTTCTATATTCTCATCAACTTCAACTACCGCAGCATAAGCCATCTGTAAATAACTACTCAGCTCCATAAAATTATCATTATTAGCTAGGGCAAAAGGACGACGCGCGCTAGGATCTGCTAGGGCAAGTTTTAAGTGATTCAGCAATTTTTCGAAATTTACTTGTGTTACTTTTAATATCGGCTCTTTATTATTTTCAGCAACCGTGGTTTCATTATTTGCCATCGAGTCTTGGTCATCCGCTTCAGCAGCTAATAAGTCACCATGTTGTAGTGCTTTTTCTGCCGACTCATTAATTTCCTTGTCAAGTGGCAAAGGAGCTAAATCAGCAGTTTCTGCAGAGTCTGGATTGACTGATAATTTTTCTTTAGTATTTATTTTAAGATGGACAGCATAAAGTGTCTTATGTTGCTGTAAAAATTGTTTTAATATAGTTGATGCCTGAAATAAGCAACGATATAAATCATCTTTTTTACGCATTTTCTCCTGTTTTTCAGACAGATCAATATCACTAAAACCACTAAAAATCATTACTAAATAACTTTCTAAGGTAATATTTTTATTACCAAAATCATCAATCGTCAAATTTCCAATGCCTGCTTGGGTTGGTTCAAAGCCATAGTCTGTCTGATTAATAAAAGAAGAACCATTAGAAACAAATGCGGGTAACTTGCACCAAGCTTGTTCATAAAAAGACTTGATTGCAGGTTCTGCGATACTCATATCGGCTTGACCTGGCGTACCACGACCAGCCTCTGAAGCCGCATGAAGTGCATCTGCAAATATCTCTAATTGCGCACCGAAGGTATTTAAATTGTATTTTTGGCGGTGAAAATCACTCAATGCACCATACAGCTCGATACTAAATGGTTCACAACTAAATTGTAATGCACGTAATTCGTCCGGCTGTAAATGGATCTGCATGGATGAATTTTGTGCCTCATCACTCCGTTGTCCTGAAGCAGGAGTTGCCTGCTCTTGTAATATTGGCAGCACAGTAGCTGTATCAGCAACGATATATTGATACAACTCAGGGATATGTAATATGCGACCAGGAGCACCACTCAAGTATTCATGTATATACAGTTCTCGTTCACCATCATTGGTTTCTTCTTCAGTCATTTCTGCTATGCTCGCGCCATGCCAAGCAGCAATACCAAGCACTTGCTCCATTTTTTGTAGATCTGGCATCAATAAAGATAGTAATGCTTCATCATCACGCACAATAGCCTTTGCCATTGTATAAAACAGTGCTGTAGTCGCTGAAAACGGTCTATATGTATAATCAAGGTCACCACCTTGTACTCCTTGCCAACGCACTGCCAAAACAAGACGCAAAGCAAAATTTGCATAACTCAAGCTAATATCCTTCACTTGCAGTTTTCTCAAAATAGTCAGCAAGCAGTTAACTGCCGCATCGAATTCTAAACTTGCTTGTTGGCGTTCTGATGTTTTTAATTCACCTACCCAGTACTCTTCATCGCTTATGCTTGCAAAGGTTTTACTATCATTTTTACAGGACTCAAATTGGACGGTAACAGTATTGATTAATGCTGCTACATTATTGTGTGTTAACGGCATGTTCAAAAACTCTCTCTGGTTATGTACTATTTAATTATAAAGTCGCTGTACTCTCTGAGTTACATATCTGGGGTATGTGGTGCTCTCTGGTTAACATAGCTTTTCGTGATTAAACTCGCTCTCCACGATTGGCTACGTTCCATCCACGCTGAGCATGATACCTGGGAAAGCTTAAGGAAATATTACGAATAAAGAAATTTATTGTTTCTTTTTTGGAAATTTATTGGCTTTTATTGGATAAGGGTTCTTTTTTGATTTTGAAAAATCATACTCATCTCTCATGATTCAAATCCACCGTACATAGTTGTTTTTTTTCGTGTTACTTTACGTGCTGAAATTATTCTGATCCTTCAGAATAAGCTATTATCGCATCTAATGCTGGACTATAGTATTTGCTTTTTCCAAATTTTCTTATATTAACCAAATTAGCTTCACTTAATTTATTCAGAACTTTTCCGACGTATTGTACAGATTTATCCATATCTTTCGCGACTTCTGTAATGATGCATTCATTTTTTCTTACAATAACTTTCAAAATTTGCTCCTCTGCAGGAGTCACGTCATTTCTTTCAATACGCGCTCTTGCTAATTTAATCAACATAGATTTTGCAATATCTAATGTTATACGGTCAGTTAAGTCGCCAATATGCAAACTAGGCATTAAGCGAGCAAGCAAACCAAAAATATAACGTAATCTACCTTTGGTAATGTCAAAAAGATATAAGAGTACATCCATATCAATAGGTAATTCAGCTTTAGTATTATTACGGTAAAATTCTACTCTCTTTGAAATTAATGCTTCAAAATCTTTTCTGCTTAAAGGACCTATAGCGACTTCAAAGGAAATAATATCATCTAATCGGTCAACCTGCTGAGCTATAAATTTCCTCAATCCTATATCACCCACAAACAACCAACTGAATCCAGAGGTTTGTGCGTAGTCTCTTAGAGCATTAAACAAATATTTCAAGTGAGTTTCATCATGTACCTCACCCACATCAAGGTTATTCAGTTGGATCAAGATACCTTTTTTATAACCGGCCGATTTTATTAATTCAACCAAGTCTTCAAGATGATGTCCAAGCACCGCTGCTGGCACTAGCACGGGTTGCGTAACTATGCCAGCCGTTTTGCCATAGTTAAACCCTACACCTAATGCATCAACACCAAAATTACGATAAGTTTCGGCAATCCTTACTGATAGTGCTTTAGCATTTTGAAATCGCTGATCTTTGGTTAAACGTTCAGAACCAAACAGTTCAATTTCACGAACAATATTAGCAACGATCACTGATAATAAGGTCTCAATTTGCCAGCCGGCATCGACTCTAATTTCGTTTCTAGGGGTGAAAAGTAGTTTTTTTTCTTGTAGTGAAAAACGAATATAGTTAGCAAAAGAAGTCGTTCCCATGCCTCTAGCACCCTCCACTACAACTCTTCGACTACCTTCAGCTAAAACATTGAGACACATTTTTACTTCTTTATCATGTCCCGTATAGAGCTTTAATGTCTCCATAAAAATTGGATCGGTGCTGAGAGGGTCGGCTTTAAAACCTAATGATTGCCACTGCATATTTATACTCCCAAATGATACTAAACCATTATAAACCAAAATTTGTTTAGTAAACAAGATTTGGTTTACTAAACAAATTTTGGTTTATAATGGTTTAGTGTATTTGATATTTAAAAAATCAATAATTAAAGCATATATTTATACGGAAATTCAAGCCTGATCAACAGGTTCGGCCTACAGAGTCTGCAAGAACCAATAAAAAACAGCTATTTATTCAGATAGTTATAGCAAATTCATATAAAAATTTACTATTTATTCGCATTTTGGATATCACAAATTACCTTATGTCGTCGGCAACGTTACACCTTGCTGGCCTTGGTATTTGCCGCCGCGGTCTTTGTAGGAAATAGCACAAACATCATCTGCATCTGCTTCAAGGAACAGCATTTGCGCTACCCCTTCATTGGCATAGATTTTTGCAGGTAGTGGAGTCGTATTAGAAAATTCAAGGGTCACATGCCCTTCCCACTCAGGTTCTAGGGGCGTCACATTGACAATAATGCCGCAGCGGGCATAGGTGGATTTACCTAAGCAGATAGTTAAGACATTGCGCGGAATACGAAAATATTCCACCGTACGGGCTAAGGCAAAGGAATTGGGAGGAATGATACACACATCAGATTCAACATCAACAAAACTACTATCATCGAAGGCTTTTGGATCAACAACAGCAGAATTAATATTAGTGAAGACTTTAAATTCTGAGGCGCAGCGTACATCATAACCATAACTAGAAGTACCGTAGGAAACAATTTTGCCGGAATCATTTTGTCGCACTTGCTGCGACGCAAAAGGCTCGATCATCCCTTGTGTTTCAGCCATCTGTGCAATCCAACGATCTGATTTGATACTCACCTTGTTTCTCCTTTACGCTTTTTCTACTACAATTTCTGGGAATTTAAATGATTTATCCTGACCTTGTAAGGATAATTTTGCCGCTACTTTACGCGCGATATCTCGATATAACTGACTAGCATCACTATTCGGATCTGCAGCCACAGTAGGACAACCACCATCGGCTTGCTCACGAATATGTTTTGCCAAGGGCAAACTACCTAGCAAGTCTACACAAAATTCTTTTGCAATTTTTTCACCACCCTCATCACCGAAAATCGCTTCGTGATGACCGCACTGAGAGCAAATATGCACACTCATATTTTCAACCACACCTAAAGTAGTGATCCCAACTTTTTGGAACATACCAATGGCACGCCGTGCATCCAGTAAGGATAAATCCTGGGGCGTAGTCACAACTACTGCACCACTGACAGGAATTTTCTGCGCTAAGGTTAATTGGATATCACCAGTACCCGGCGGTAAATCTACGATTAAATAATCTAATTCATCCCATTGGGTATCATTCAGTAATTGTTGTAAGGCACCACTCACCATGGGACCCCGCCACACCATGGGGGCTTTTTGCCCCACTAAAAAACCAATGGACATAGCTTGTAAACCATGGGCTTCGATGGGTCGCATGTGCTTGCCCTCTTCAACGGCAGGACGACTATAAGTACCAAGCATTTGAGGTTGACTAGGCCCATAAATATCCGCATCAAGAATCCCTACCTTGGCACCCTCTGTGTGTAAGGCTAGGGCCATATTCACTGCTGTGGTTGATTTACCCACACCGCCTTTGCCTGAGGCAATGGCAATAATGTTTTTGATGGACTTGATACCTTTCACACCGCGCTGGGATACGTGAGGCAAAATATTAGCGCTCATACTGATATCTAGTTCAAGGTTGGGTTCAGTTTGCTGAATAGCATGGGTAAGCTGTTTTATTAACTCTTCGGCACAACCTGCCACAGGATAGCCAACCTCAATTTCAATCTTAGCTTTATTATCTGTGAGTTGAAGATTTTTTAGCGCTTTGGCACTGGTATAATCAACCCCCAAGTAAGGGTCAATAAATGTGGCGATTGCTTGTTCAAGGGTGGCATGAGTGGCCATTGTCTGTCCTATTTAATTTTATCGGTCTGTGCTATTAGTGCACACATGTGATACTCAAAACGGCGCCTATATTAACATATTTATAGCACTACGCAGTAAAAATCATCTTGCAGAACTGTAGATTGGCTGCATTTTAACTAACAAGGCGGTATAATGCTTCGCTAAGTTACTGAATCGGAAATAAAGATACAATCCCTATGGTTAGAGAAATACTTGTCACTAATGCACTGCCCTATGCCAACGGGCCTATTCATCTTGGCCACTTAGTTGGCTATATTCAAGCAGATATTTGGGTGCGCTATATGCGTATGCAGGGGCACCAATGTAGCTTTGTCTGTGGAGCTGATGCGCACGGCACGCCCATCATGATCAAAGCCCAACAACTGGGGATCAGTCCAGAGGAATTAATCAAACAACTTCACCATGAACATGCCACGGATTTTGCTGATTTTCATGTGGATTTTGATCTTTTTCATACCACTCACTCCGATGAAAACCGCACTATGGCAGAAACCATTTACGAACGTTTACTCGCCAATGGTGATATTGAAACGCGTATCATTCATCAAGCCTTCGATCCAGAACATAATATGTTTTTACCAGATCGTTATGTGAAAGGTGAATGCCCGCGCTGTAATGCTTTAGATCAATATGGCGATAACTGTGAAGTTTGTGGCGCCACTTATTCTCCCACAGAATTAATTAATCCCTACTCTACCCTTTCTGGAGCAACGCCAATCGAGAAAGCTACAGAACATTATTTTGTGAACTTAAGCAAATACACTACTGTCTTAAAAGAATGGACCAATGCTGGTCATCTACAATCAGCAGTCGCTCATAAACTCAATGAATGGTTTGAAGCAGGTTTAAAATCTTGGGATATCACCCGCGATGCGCCTTACTTCGGTTTTCAAATTCCGGGTAAACCAGGTAAATTCTTCTATGTCTGGATGGATGCACCCATTGGCTACATGGCGAGCTTTAAACATTTATGTGAACGTCGGCCTGATTTAGACTTCGGCCATTACTGGGATAAAAACAGCCCCACCGAATTACATCAATTTATTGGTAAAGATATTATATATTTTCATTCTTTATTTTGGCCAGCAATGTTAACGGGGGCTAGCTTCAGAACCCCCACCGGTGTCTATGCGCACGGTTACTTAACGATTAATGGCGAAAAAATGTCTAAATCTCGCGGCACCTTCATCCGCGCCCGCACTTACTTAGAACATTTACAACCGGAATACTTACGCTATTATTTTGCAACGAAGTTAAATAACAGTGTTGAAGATATTAATTTAAACCTTGAAGATTTTATGCAGCGAGTTAATTCTGATTTAATCGGTAAAGTTGTCAATATAGCCAGCCGTTGTGCAGGTTTTATTAATAAGTTCTTTGACAACACATTGGCTAAAACTAATAATGAAACTGCACTTTATCAAGACTTTGTTATTGCCGGTGAAGAGATTGGCAAATTATACGAACAACGTGATTTTAATCAGGCCATGCGTAAAATTATGGAATTAGCTGACCGGGCAAATCAATATATTGACGAAAAGAAACCATGGAAGCTCATCAAAGAACCAGGCAATAAACAGCTCACCCATGAAGTTTGTAGCGTAGGATTAAATTTATTCCGCGTGATTATGACTTATTTAAAACCTACTTTACCCAAACTGGCCGAAGCCGTTGAGCAATTTTTGAAGATTGCACCCATGAGTTGGGATAATCGTAGTTTACCCTTAGAGAATCATACGATTGAAAAGTTTCAACCACTCATGCAGCGTATCGAAGAAAAACAATTGATTAATTTACAAACGGCAGCGGCTGAGGAATCACCTGTGATTGAAGAAAAAGCTAAAACCCGTTTAGATGAAGATCCGCTACGCCCTGAAATCAGCTACGATGATTTTGCTAAAGTAGACTTACGTATTGCTAAAATTCTCGAAGCAGAGGCGGTGAAGGATGCAGATAAATTACTCAAGCTCAAAGTAGATCTTGATGGTAAAACTTGTCAAATTTTCGCGGGGATAAAATCTGCCTACCAACCTGAAGATTTAGTTGGGCGTCACACCGTCGTTGTCGCGAATCTGGCACCACGTAAAATGCGCTTTGGTTTATCCGAAGCGATGGTGATTCTGGCTAGTACGCCAGAGGGTGGTAAAGACTTATGGTTATTATCACCAGATGAAGGTGCCAAAGCCGGTATGCGAGTCAAATAAATTAATATGAAAAAAATAACACCCGCAGAAATAGATACTTTACTTCCACAAACGCAATGTCAAGAATGCGGCTATCAAGGCTGTCTGCCTTATGCCGAAGCTATTGCTCGTGGTGAGGAAGCGATTAACCGTTGTGCGCCTGGTGGTATCGACACCCTGCAAGCCTTAGCCAAACTATTGGATGAAGATCCACAGCCACATCTAGAGTTTGTACAATCACGTGCTAAACCCGAACAAGTGGCTAAGATCCGCGAAGCGGAATGTATCGGCTGCATGAAATGTATTAAAGCCTGTCCAGTGGATGCCATCATGGGCAGTAATAAACTCATGCACGTAGTGATCGCCGATGAATGCACCGGCTGTGAACTGTGTGTAGAACCCTGCCCCATGGATTGTATTGATATTATTGCTCTTGCAGAATCAAGGCCACACACTAAACAAGCCCAGGCCGACCATGCACGCCAACGCTACTATCAACATCAACAACGTATACAACAACGCCAAGCTGAACGCTATAACAAATTACAAGCAGCGAAAAAGCCGCAACAAACTATTAAAAGTGCCAATGAAGCTCAAGCAGCCAAACAAACTTATATTGCTGAGGCCATTGCTAGAGTAAAGAATAAACGCGATAACAAGGATTAACTGTTAATCATGAACAGTGACAAACGTGCCGCTATATTTAAGCGCTTTAAGGAACATAATCCCAAGCCCACCACTGAGTTGTGTTATAACAATCCCTTTGAATTATTAATTGCGGTGATTTTATCAGCACAAGCCACCGATGTGAGTGTAAATAAAGCCACAGCAAAACTTTACCCTGTGGCTAATACGCCAGAGGCAATTTATGCGCTTGGTGAAGAGGGTTTGATCCCCTATATCAAAACCATTGGGCTGTATAACAGTAAAGCCAGCAATATTATCAAAACCTGTAAAGCACTGATCGATGAACATGATTCAACCGTCCCCGATACACGCGCAGCCTTAGAGGCTCTACCCGGTGTTGGTCGCAAGACGGCTAATGTGATTTTAAATACCGCCTTTGGTCAGCCTACCATGGCCGTGGATACGCATATTTTTCGGGTTGCCAACCGGATCAATCTAGCCCCAGGTAAAAATGTACTTGAAGTGGAAAAGAAATTAGTAAAAGTGATCCCAAAAGAGTATTTATACGATGCACACCATTGGTTAATTTTACATGGCCGTTATACTTGCGTTGCCCGCAAACCTAAATGTAATGATTGCATTATTTATGATTTATGTGAATATAAAGAAAAGGATAAACCATGATATTCAATGAAACCCGCGAAGATTATCGGGAAACATTTTTCACAAGCTGGCAAAAATATCAAAATCATGAAATCTTGGAGCCGTTAGAGCAACAGTTAGCCGATTTAATTTTAGAGCACCCTGAATATCACGGATTTTTTAATAAACCCGATAGTAATCTAGTAAAAGAGTTCCACCCTGAGTTAGATGAAGTCAACCCCTTCGCCCATTTATCCATGCACTTAGCAATCCGTGATCAAGTAAAACTCAACCAACCCCGTGGCATTCAAAAGCTTTTTATTAATTTACAACGCAGTGCCCTATTAGAGCGGCACGAGGCAGAACATGCCATGATGGATTGTCTGGTGGAACAAATCTGGCAAGTGCAGCAGCATCAGCAAAACTTTAATACTCGGGCATATTTGAAGTCCATTAAAAGGTTGGTAAAGCAATTAGCGAAGTGAGTCGTATATATACCCATAGCGTCTCATATTTAGGGCTTTCTAGCATGTTATTTTCCGCCAGCTAAAGACTTTAAATTTTGCCAATAGTCCCGCTATTACCTGCAATTTAAAGTCTTTATCTAACGAAAAATCCCTGTGCTATAAAACCCTAAATATGAGACGCTATGGGTATATAAAGTGCTGTAGTTTCCTTGCTAGTGAGTTAGAGTGCCGGCTCTAAATCAGCTAAAAAAACCATATGCATCAAATAAGCGCGCTAATTCAAACAACTCTCGCTTTCCTAAACAGTTCAATTTAATTTTTATATTATCGTAGTATGACTCAATAGTACGATATGATAAGGCTAGCTGTTGAGCCGTTACTTTCGCTGTATTACCTTGCAACAAATGATATAAGCACTCTCGTTCGCGGGCAGACAGTAATGAGAATTTACTATTTAACTCTTCTAGCTCAACGGCATCCAACATAGCATGCATTGGGCGCACATAGCCGATCTGCTCAAGTAAACCTAACATATCCCATGCTTGCCAGATCTCAATAATTTTATTACTTTCATTGAAGCGATAAACACTGCTACCAGAGATAGAAAACTTTTGGTTGGTGGCTTTCAAATTAAAAAAGTCCCCCACATGCACACCTTCAGCATCCCACAGCACCGCTGTCTTATCTAAATCTTGCGCATCAGTGAATATTTCCGTAATGGTGTATTGTTGAATTTTAAAGGCTTGTAATAAGACTTCATCGACTTGTTGTGCAGATTGTAAATCAGTAATCTCCATAGGTAATAGCTTTTTCCAACTATTTGGGAAGTGTACTTGTATAGCATCATCGCAATATTCAGCATACTGCTTAACATCTTGGTCAATCAAAGATGATTGGAAAAGCTCCTTAACAATGTGGCTGTGAGATATTGTCGTTTGGTTTTGCATCTTTTTAACTCCTAATTAACAAAAAACACAGTATATACAGCTAGTATACGCCACAATACCGTAGCAAATACGGTGACTTAGCCACTTCAAACTCTGCGTAACAATATAACTGGTGAACGTTTAATGAGCGCATCCAGGAATCGGCTAATGATACCAAACCATATACAAACCGATTTTGGTTTATGATGGTTTGGTATAATCAGATGCAAAAAATTATAATATATTAATATAGTTATATCGGAATTGGCATGAAAATTAAACTATAAGGCAAATTAAATAACTCTTCCTCGAGCGAGCTCTTGGTAACATGCCTATATTTAACTCTCTACAGCTTTTAATAACTCAAGACATTACAAATCAAATTAAAGATAATTAAATCTTTAAAAAACCACCGTAAAATCAATTAAATTTCTAAAATCAACAAAAAGTTATTTTTTTCTTGGACAAGAAGGTTTAGAATGCAAACGTAAATTTAAAACACGCAATAAACTGCAATTGCGTTTATGATAATAAATGCAAAAAACAGTTATGTATTTGTTTTGATTAAGAGGGATTACACCATTTTACTTTAGGACTCCATGTTCTAACACATAATAACATGGATGCTAGAGTACACTGAAAGTAACTAACGTTCAACTTTTTGTTGAAATTATTTTAAATTTAAGTTTAAATAAGTGAGCTGATAGAGACAATGGCAAGCAAAGAATCAATTGAATTCGCAGAAAGGTTGAAATCTGCTTTAGACTCAGCAGGCTATCCGAAGAAAGGCAAAGGTCGCCTCGGAGCGCTATCTGAGTTATTTGGTGTAAGCTCACAGGCTGTTGCACGATGGCTTACTGGGGAAATTTATCCCACCAAACGTATCAATGATATTGCGCAGAAGTTGAATGTCAGTGCCAATTGGTTATTAACCGGGCAAGGTGCGATGGATCCAAATAATCGTACGATTGCCCTCCCTGGACAATCAGGCATGAAAGATATTGCACAATATAATTGGAAACAAATCCCAGTCATCGACTGGCAGCGAGCTAAGACATGGCGCGCTGATCCTTTAGTTATCGATGATAGTAATTTGGAACAATCCATTTGGGTTTCTGTTGACAATGAAGCCGACCACTTTGCCGTGATCGCTCCTGCTGATGATGATGCCATGCAACCACGCTTTGCTGGTGGTGAAATCATCGTACTTGATCCTTCAATCAAACCTAGTAACAATCAACAAGTACTCATACATTGGTGTAAAGAAGATATTCTCTTATCAGGCTATTATACTCAAGTAGGCACAGATGAGTATGTACGCCCCCATAATCCTAAATATGAACCTGTACACATTGATCTAAAAGATAAGAATATTGACTTACTCGGTGTGTGTAAGCAAATTATTTTCATGGAAGTATGATTGCAACTTATTAGAATACGGCATCATGAGTAAACTCACAGCATTCACTGTTTGCAATGCTGCAGGAATCAAGTCACTATAACAGTCTCCAAAAAGAAAAGTCGCCACTCACCTTATTGAAGATCCTTCCCCCTATCAGGTAACCTCACCTAGTATCCAGATCTGTGCTTATCAAGCTACCAGGCTTGATGTGCAGCTAAAAAAATATGTTAATGCAAAACTGTAAAATAATTCTTACTCTTCTCTGCTTGGACAGTATTGATTAATGGGAAGTTAAATAGACTGGAACGGATACTGACTGTATCGCCGGATTGTAGTGTTATATCGTCCTGATAACTGATCTTATCTGCTCCCAAATAGACAATATGTACATCACCGGGATTTCTCAGGGCTGCATTTTTAAAGAGATAATGTTCGATATTTTCTAAACTATGCACCATATTGCTTAGCCCCGTATTGAAAATAGCGCGCCAGATAAATTTATTCTTACGCTTGATCTCAACAGTGCCCGATACAACATTATGTAAATCCCCAATATACAACTCAGGTCCTAATGAGCATGGCATTAATTTTGATTGGGCTAAATAATAGTGGTTTTGTTGCTCTAAGGCATGATCTGAACTTTCATTCCCCAAGGCAAAACCTACTCGATGTGGCTGCCCTGTTTTTGAAATCATATAGATCACAGCTATTTCAGCTTCTTCACCAAATCCTTGCACATCGTGCGCAATCTTTAGCGGCTGATTCGTGGCTTGTACTTGCTGACCAAAGCCTTTAAAAAACCACTCGGGTCTTGCTCCAGGCTTGTTTGCTTTAGGCTTACCGTTATTTAAACCCTCAAGGTAAATTTTCTCTGCATCGGTTATCCCTTGCAGCTTACTCATCTCACTGCGTGTTGTTTTACTATTGTAATGCGTCAAACCGGTACCACTGATAATCATATGGCTTAAATCAGCCGGAAAGATCGGTAGCACAAAACGTTTTTGATAGAACAGTGTTTTATAATCAACCAAGGCTGCTGCTTCATGAGTTTGAATGTATTCTTTTATACTTATGTTGCGTTCAATGGCAGTAGCCACTAAGTCATACACAGATTTATCAGTATTAAGATAAGCAATCTTATCTACTAACACGGTACCTGTTCTAACTTTACCATCATCATCCATGAATTGTACGATATACACGGTCGTCTCCCCCTGTGCGGTTCGTTCAATGAGGGCGATAGGATATAAGAGATATTGCAATAAATCAATTAAAAGTTGATTTAAATTTAGTTTTTAATTTAATATTTTGAGGTGTAAAAAAATTTGGAGCAGTCAATTTACGATCAAATGGCGTAAGATTATAATATTGCACGTAATCTAACCTTGAGTTTTTGAAATTTTAGCCACCAAACAACCTTGACTTTTTAAAATTTTATTGGGCATTTTACCTTGACTTTTTTAAATTTATGACCATAATTTACCTTGATTTTTTATAAACTCTCATTAAAATAGATTTTAAGCTATTGATTTAAAGGGTTATTTACTATGGAAGCAATACAGCGTGATTTACACCAACAATTAATGCAATGGAAAGATTACCCACTACGCAAACCTTTAATCTTACGAGGCGCGAGACAGGTGGGTAAATCTTGGCTCATAGGCGAGTTTTCCAAGCAATTTGATTATTTTATTGAATTGAATTTTGAAAAAGACAAACATGCCCACACCCTATTCCCAGATTCTATTGACATTATTCAAATCAAAAATAATATCCACTACTACTCTCAAATACCCATTGAACCGAACCGTACGTTAATTTTTCTTGATGAAATCCAAGAGTGTCCAAACGCTTTACGATCACTAAGATACTTTAAAGAAGAGCATCCTGAATTACATATTGTTGCTGCAGGTTCTTTACTTGATTTTGCAATAGAAAAATATGGCGTCCCTGTTGGGCGAGTACAGTTCCTATACCTTTATCCGCTGTCTTTTGGAGAATATCTCACCGCTATTGGCAAGCATACTTTACGACATAAAATGCTCGATACGGCACTACCAGTGGCAATACATCAGCAATTATTAGATGATGTAAAGAATTACTCATTCATCGGTGGCATGCCCGCAGCAGTACTAGCATGGCTTGAACATCAAAGGCTTGATTATTGCCAAGAGGCACAAAACGAAATTTTGACAACTTATACCCAAGACTTTGAAAAATACGCAAAAAATAATCAAATAGAACACGTTAATACATTATTTCATGCAATCCCCCAATGTTTAGGAAATAAATTCATATACTCTAATACTGCTCCTGAATTATCCCTTTACCAATCTAAGCAAGCCTTACAGTTACTCGCAAAAGCCGGCATTATACACTCTTGCTACCACACTTCGGCACAAGGTATTCCGTTGACAGCAACTAGAAATACAAAAAAATTCAAAGTATATTTTTTTGATATTGGATTGGCTCAAAATATACTTGGACTAACAGCAAAAGAATGGTTACTCCAACCCACATTACCACAATATAATGGCGCAATTGCCGAGCAATTTGTTGCCCAGGAAATTATTGCCTATAGCACACAAACACGTCCTGCTGAATTACATTATTGGCATCGTGAAGCTCGCAGCAGCAATGCCGAAATCGATTTTGTTATATCAAAAGAAGGATCGATATTGCCTATAGAAGTAAAATCAGGTAATAAAGGTGCCATGAAAAGCATGCAACTCTTCCTTGAGTCTCATCCACATTCAACTCACGGGATTAAAGTCTCTGCTCATCCTTACAGCTATGCTGAGAATATACAGCACATACCATTTTACGGACTAACCAGTTGGTTAAACACTGAAATAGCTAAAAACTAACCTCATTTTCTACTTACCCCCTAACCGCAAAAAATTTACGGCAAAAATAGCATTGTTTTTTTTGAAATAATTTTAATATACAATAGCTTAGAGATATAAATGCTAAGCAACGTTGATGCTCACATAGCACATTATATTTTCTGATTATCGTAAAAAATAACAAACAAGGAATGTACCTATGACAGGACTAAATGATTATGTAACAAATCAACTAATACCTCATTTAACAACCAACCCAAGTGAGTTTACTAAACAATTAAAATCCAATCCTGATGCCTTAAGCTTTGCAATGGCACAAGCCCTTGACTTATTCGACCCATTCAAAGACCACCGGGAAATGTTTGATATTGGTGAGCTTACTCCACTAGCAGGCCACTCCTTGGGACCTCCCATGAAAAAAGTATTGCAGAATGTCAAGGGTATACATGACTTACAAGCTAATGGTCTACATGCTGGCCATTTTAAAGACACACATCCTGATGGGGCAAACAATGCGCATTGGTATGAATGTGATCGTGATGTAAAAGCTTTAGCCGCAATGAAAGCATTACTTGGTGTTACTAATCCTCAAGAGTTTAATTTTACGGTAACCGGTCTATCACAGAACTTAGGAATGCTAGTAGACAACTTTTACAGCCCAGGCAAAGATGACTGGGATTCAGGTCGTACAAAGATTGTCATACTTGGCAATGAATTTATTTCAGACCAAATGATCATCCACTCAATAGTTAAAAGAGCTATTACACGCTCTAAAAACTCTAAATGCTTCGAAGGTAAGCAATGCCCAAAACCAGGCGATCAAATTATCAAAATCAAACCAAATGATCAGGGTATTTATAGTACGCAAGACATTATAGATACAATAACCAAATATAAAGACGAAATAAGTTTAATTTGTTTATCCGGTATTGTATTTAATACCGGCCAGCGCTTAGAGTTAGAAAAAATATTAAATACATCACGTAGCATCATTGAACTAAATAATATACACGTCATTCTAGATTTAGCGCACTTGGTTGGCAATCGACCGATTGATTTACCTGCACTGCCAGTTACCGCAGCCGTAGGGTGTAGCTATAAACACCTTTGCGGATATGCAGGAAGTGGCTTTGGAATTTACGTTAGGGTTGCGGATACAGATTCGGATACGGATGCAGATACAGACCTTGAAGAGCTTTCACCTATACAAGGTTGGACAGCGGCCGATCCAGATAAGGTGTTTAAGTCTATCAACAACTATAACCCAAAAGAACTCAAGACTTCAGCAAAGGGGGCACTTGCATTTAGAACCAGCAACCCGTCGCCAGTAGGTCTAGCTCCAGTGCAAACCTTTTTAAAAATATTTGATGAGGTTGGCTTTGCAAAACTATTCTGCAAATCTGAGTGCCTTACACAATACTTAATATTATTATTGCAGCATCATTTAAGTGATGTGGTTAATATTATTACCCCCTTAGATCCTGAGCAACGCGGCGCAACTATTTGCATCAGCACCAAACAGGACATAGACATGAAGGCACTAGAGACACAACTAAAAAATGCAGACTATGAAGTGGATACACGACCGCCCAGTATTATACGTATTACCGCTCATTATGCTTATAATACCTTCTCGCAAATCCACCAGTTTGTCAGTATACTTGAACCTGTGCTCAGACAGCTTTTAGCTACAAGCTCAAGTGCAAACATCATGGCCAAACGTGGTTGGGGTAGCTTTGAAACGAATGCGGCAGTGGCGGTCGCAGCACCCACAGTGCTGCCAGCAGGTGAATCAGCTGCCCAACGAAATACAAACAGCAATCCCATGCCATGATTTAAGAGATCTCGGGCTGAATAGGCACCCACTTCTACTCCTCTAGAATGAGGGCAGTCTATGCTTCAATTATTCCAGAGATATGTTCCAGACTAGTCAAATAGTTCTGGAATATATCTTCTGAATAGACTAACTTCAGGCACAACGAGCAATTTAAACAGTCAATCTAGTAAAATTTAATTATGTATTGATCAATACATATACGATAATAATCATTTCACAAAATTGCTTAGCATAGTACTTAAATGCGCACCCTTAAGACAACGAATTCCTTGATATTAATCATAGTATTGAAGTAGGAATAAATTAAGCAGCCAGGGCTTCCCACTGGCTCATAAAGAAATGGCGTCCCCAAGGGGATTTGAACCCCTGTTACCGCCGTGAAAGGGCGGTGTCCTAGGCCTCTAGACGATGGGGACTAGAGAGTTATATATTTTGTGGAGCTAGGCGGGATCGAACCGCCGACCTCTAGCATGCCATGCTAGCGCTCTCCCAGCTGAGCTATAGCCCCGAACTGAGGAGCGAGATTTTACGGAGCTTTATCGCTACTGTCAAGCATAATCATCAAACCAATAATTGCACAAAATAGTGGCTTAAAATCTCATATCAAACCTATATTGCAGTACAGTACAATTCAACCAAATAGTGAAAAAGCTCACTTCCCAATAATAATACTTAAAGATTAAAAGCCTGGAAGCCCTGGACCCCGCGGTCAAGCCGCGGGATGACGAAACTTATAAGCTACGAGATGCTGAACTTATAAGCCAAAGGATGACAGAACATCCTACTTAATGACTTACTATTTACCGTATAAAATGCAATTATCGTGCAACCAGCTTTACTTATTAATGTCGCTTGATAAAGGAATTAAAATTAATTTGTATGCTGATCATCAGCACTTTTTCTAACTCTTGGATCATTTCTGCGCGTTCTTCGGCATTGACGCAGGCTCCCATGAGAATAATGCAGATGGTTAAGGCGATTTGTTCTACCACAAAGCAATTACGCATCTTTGGCTTCATATCTTGTAGTTTTTGTACCACTTGAGCTTGGAATTTATCAAACTGCTCATATAAAAATGGCATTAACTTCACTTCGCGCTCTTGATGGCTCATCTTGTTATCTTTGTCAGTAGGCCCATTCTTAAAAATCTCATATAGGTCGGTTAAAAAGAAATTGACTAAACCAACCCGCCCTTCTACAAAGACCATACGTAAAATACCCAAATCTACCAGCAACTTTTCTTCAAGTTCACCTTTAACGCGATAATCCTCCATGAGCTGTGAACAACGCTCTGCTTCGGGAATTTGCTCGGCGAGGATAGTACGATAACGATTAATTTGTTCATCTTGCTCTTCCTCTGGAAAGCTTGAGCGAATAAAATGTATAGCTAACTGAGTAAATTGGAATAACATATTTTTATCGAGCAAGCCGCAATAGTTACGCGTATATTCATGCGCTAAATTGCGCGCCAGTGTACACAGCTCATCAGAGACAATTTTGCTTTGCTCGGCAAAGAGAAAGCTATGTAAATAATAGCGATGCTTTTGCACCAAAGGCGGCATAGCAGCGATGAGTTTTTCTGCCTTTGCTTCTAGCTCAGCTTTATCTTGCTCTGACATGTTTTATATCCTTATCTGATTACATTAGTGAGCACTAATAAACTCACAGGCTCGTTGTATCCGTGCTAATACGCGCTCTTTGCCAATAAGCCACAAAGTCGCATCCAATGACGGCGAAGCCGTATTGCCTGTGACTGCTACTCGCACCGGTAATGCTAATTTTGGCATTTTCAATTCAAATTGCTTTAATGTGGCTTTGATGACAGGCTTGATTGTCTCAATACTCCACGCTGATAACTCGCTTAATTGTTGCTGTAAGTGTTGCAGTGCAGGCAGAATGTCCGTGTGCAAATGTTCTGCTGCAGCTTCCGCATTATATTCACTAACCTCTTGATAAAAATAGGTACTGGCCTGTGCTAACTCTTTAAGCGTTTTATAACGACCTCGCTGTACTTCAATCACATCCGTTAATGCGGGCCCCTGGCTTTCATCAATACCTAATTGTCGACAATGCCATTGTATGGGAACCAGGATTTCCTCTATGGGAAGTGTTTTCATATAATGCTGATTTAGCCATTGTAGCTTTTCTGTATTAAAGGCTGATGGCGCTTTATTCACCTGGCTGATATCAAAATATTCTATCATTTCATCCACGGAAAAAATCTCTTGATCGCCATGAGACCAACCTAAGCGTACTAAATAGTTTAATAACGCCTGGGGTAAGTAGCCTTCTTCTCGGTAATGCAATACACTCACCGCACCGTGGCGCTTTGATAATTTCTTACCATCATCACCTAGGATCATGGGAATATGCGCGTATAATGGTGGCGTCGCTCCTAGTGCATTAAATAAATTAATTTGTCGTGGTGTATTATTGAGATGATCATTACCCCGGATCACATGGCTGACTTGCATATCCATATCGTCCACAACAACGGTAAAATTATAAGTGGGTGTGCCATCTGTGCGAGCAATGATTAAATCATCTAATTCACTATTTTGAATAGTGATATCCCCAAGAATTTGGTCTTGGATCAGCACAGCTCCCTGCTCTGGATTCTTAAAACGGATCACATGGGGTTGGCTAGTATCAATATCATCACGGTCACGGCAATGACCATCATAGCGTGGCTTTTGCTTGGCTTCGATTTGTTGCTCACGTAATGTATCTAAACGCTCTTTACTACAGGTACAAGGATAGGCTTTACCCGCAGCTAATAGCTCTTCTATCACTTGCTTATAACGATCAAAATGCTGGGTTTGGTAAAAAGGACCCTCATCGGGCTCCATGCCTAACCATTTCATGCCATCTAAAATCACATTCACAGCAGCTTCTGTTGAGCGCTCACGATCGGTATCTTCAATACGTAAGATAAATTTGCCATCGGTATGTTTAGCATATAGCCAACAATACAGAGCGGTACGCGCGGAGCCAACATGTAAATCACCCGTTGGGCTGGGGGCGAAGCGAGTTCTGATCATGGATATTCCTTAAATGGTTCGTCTAGTTACGCCATTATAGCCTGAGTCATTTGGCAATGCATCTGAATTTTTTTTATTGACGCATTGGGATAATCTCATATAGCAGCACCGATTTGTTCAAATTAAGAACAGCACCATCTTAGCATTTTGTCTACCTGCAAAATATGCTAAATTAGCCCCTCGCTGATACCCATGCCTATGAGCATGACAGACCACGTACAAATAACAGGATGCATTATGTCGAACACCACCGCAAAACCTCGCCTGCTCACAGGTGATACCCCCACAGGCAAACTACACTTGGGCCATTGGGTGGGTTCACTGGAAAACCGCGTTGCTATGCAGCAAGACTATGATTGCTATTTTATTATCGCTAATGCTCATGCCTTTACTACGCGCATGGATCGCCCCTTAGAAATCCGTGAAAGTGTCTTAGATATTGCCCTAGATTATCTTAGTGCCGGCATTGATCCACAAAAGAGTACTATCTTTATTCAATCTGAAATTCCCGCTATTGCGGAACTGACATTCTTCTTTAGCATGCTATTGCCCTTCCCACGGGTAATGCGTAACCCCACCATTAAGGATGAAATCCGCGATAAGGGGTTAGGCGATAATTATCCTTTTGGATTTTTACTTTATCCTGTGGGACAAACAGCGGATATTTTAGCATTCCGACCTGAAGTGGTCCCTGTGGGTGAAGATCAAGTACCGCATTTAGAAATGACTCGTGAAGTGGCGCGGCGTTTTGATCAATTATATTGTGGTGTTGATTCACATACCAAAGATGAAGACTATGTCAAAGCAGGTGGCTTATTCCCTGTGGTCAATGCGAAAATTGGCCGTGTGAATCGCTTAGTGGGCACCGGTGGACCCGCGGAAAATGGTCAACTATTAAAAATGAGTAAGTCACTAAATAATGCCATATTCCTCAGTGATGATCCTGATACCGTAAAGAAAAAAGTCATGGGGATGTATACAGATCCTAATCGTTTACGGCCTACGGATAAAGGTACTGTAGAAAATAATCCCCTATGGATTTTTCATGATACGTTTAATCCAGATACCGCTTGGATTGAAGAAGCTAAAGACCGTTACCGTAATGGTCAAATCGGCGATGTGGAATGTAAACGCCAATTAATCGATGTCTTAGTTGAATTAATTGAACCTATGCGCCAACGACGTTTAGAACTGCAAGAAGATATGGGCTATGTACTTGGCATTTTAAAACAAGGAACTGAGCGAGCAAATGCCGTGGCTGAAGAAACCTTACACTTAGCTAAACAAGCCATGAAACAAGATTACTTTGGTTTAGATCGCAAAGTAAGTTTTGTTATTGATGCAAATAATACTGTAGAGTAACAAGGTAGTGATTCTTGCGTGCCAATTCTTACAAGTAAAACATTAGCCTTTAAAAAACACTTATAAATTCTCTATAGACCTCCATTGCACAACTCTTAAGAGGGATCTATCAACTTGTTAATAGGCGATACTTTATGACGGTGCCATTCTAGAAGTAGTCACTAGCGTTACATTACTCTCCGCAGGAGGTATTTCAGTCACTGGCTCATCAGTCTGTTGTATTTCAAGGGCTGATGACCGATCCTGTATGCGTGGTTCAACATGATATAGCTGCCTTGACCAAAACCCACAAAAATCAGCCCAATCATTCACGACAGTACCCACATAAGCAGTTACTCTACTTGAGTCAGCTTTGGCTCTTTTAATTTCTTCTGTAAGCAGAGTAATAACTGGTTCAAATTGCTCGCTGGGGCTTAGACCTTGTTGCTTTAAACCGTGCTCGGCAACACTCAATGCACCGTAGCCGCCAAATAGTCCTATACCTTTATGATACTTTAATAAAGATTGATAAATGTTTCTCAGTTGCCTCAGTGCACGCTGGCATTGACTGAACTTTTCTATGTCATTGTATGAACTTAACTTCTGCGGCAATTCTTGCGCTATTTGATGAAAATATGAATATACTCTTGCAGTTAGTAAGTCACCCACAAGCTCTGCTACTTGACTCACGAGAAAATCATTATATTTAAATAATGATAATTGTCCCTGTTGAGTTTCATAGATAATTTCATTGATGATTAGTTGGTAAGCACCATCAAACTTATCTTGCTCAAACAAGCGTTTGATAGCTGCGGCTCTTGGATAATTCTGCCTAATATAGCTATCGTTCTCATGAACTGAATGTTTATCTAATGTTTTTTTCAACTCAAATAATGCCGCCCTTGGGGGATTCATCTGCATCTTGCATTGTAATGGTGGGGGTGGGATAAATGCGACATGCTGCATAGCTGGTAATTGACTTGCAGAATTTTTTGGAATAATTGCTGCTCCTCTATCTTCATCACCATTATTTCCGTCTATGCGTTGCTTTGCCTCAATCATACTAGCGCTACACACCATCAACAAACAAAAATAACTTAGTAGGCTTGAAGGCTGTGACAAAGATGGACTTAATCTTAACAAGGTATCAATATCAGCTCTTTCATTCGTTTTTTCTAGGATTCGGGCATTATGTTTTCTGCGCCTTGCTTGATCGCGCTTATTATTAGAGTGTCGGCCCATAATATTTTCCTCACAGTTTTTGTAAAATAATTGTATATAAATTAATCTTGCTGTCAACGTACAGGCACAATTTATCCCTACCCATAGGTTTGTTAATTTTTGATTGCCTTTAAGTATGCATCTGCTCAAGTCCTTTTAATATGATAAATAAGAGTCTTGTTTCTGTATTTTCAATTACAACAACTCCTCTACGATCATGGAAAATTTCCTTCTTTATATTTACTTCTATATTGTTTACACATGCTTGCGATTTAGTTAATAATCTTTTATAGTCTGCACACTTTCTCTGCCAGTTTATAGACAGGCAGTTTTCCCTAATAATAACAATACTGAGTGAGCGAAAATCATGACAAAATCAGCTACAAATATATCTTTGCAATCGATACCCACACCACAGCTCACTGATTCTGAACATAAAACTGCCTCATATTTTAAGCGCTTAGTTAACCAGTATGCAATCAATAGAGCCCCTAGCGACTACACTGACCTATTAGCATTTATCCAACGACTGTTGTTTGACCAACATAGTTTACGTTTTTTATTGGTCCGCGATGGCGCCTATAATTCATCGCTCTTAGGCTATATTATTCATGCATTTTTTATAAAATTGAAACTCAAATCATCATCAACAACTTTACTTACACGTCAAGATTTAAGCGCACCAATTTTTTCAATTTTATTTGATTTATTGCATATAGCAGTGAACAAACAACATATTACCATTGATGAATTATTTTTATTTTTTCATCAAACAAAATCAAGAGAGTTTTCATCATTCGTTGATATGTTAAAAAACGCAGACAATCATAGCATTGCCCATATGCTGACTGTTTTTAATCGCTGTAAAGACGAACATAGACAAACACTTTGCCTGCAAGAAACCCAGAATAACATGACATTATTTACCGTGCTGACTAAAACACGCAATCGTCAAAAATTTCTTATGCTAGCCAGCATTCATAAAAACGTATTGGAACCCGGTCGGAATTGGAATTTGCAGCAATGGCTTGCTGATGACCCTCATTCTGCACTCGCACTAAATCATCCTCATAACTTAACAACGGGATCCAACCGAGCAATATCACCTGAACTCGCACAAACGCTTGAACGAATAAGGCAAGGAGATTTTAGTGAGTTAAATGATTTTCATCTCGGCATAGTCCTAGGTAATCAGCACTTTAAATCATTACCTTTTGATAGAATATTAGCGAAAATAAATAGTGGCTTATTGGTTAACCCTACAGACCTACCAGTACAATATATTCCAGGCCATCATTCTTACACTACAAGTGGATATCCACCTAAAACTCTCGACCCAATTGGCATCCCAATTCAATATCGCCGCAATGGGGTTACTGGTCTAATTGATATACCACCATTGACTCCACCTTCATCTTTCACTGACGATACGCTACATGTCAACGGCTCTAGAACACAGTTGCCTGTATCGACATTAAATCCATCAGCAACACCATTCTGGGGAACAACGCAAGCAATACCAGGCTATCTTCTTGCAGCTCAACATGATGTGGCTTTTATCACAACCGCTGTTAGCCACTTAAACAATTTTGCACTACAACATATTCTTCAAAGCAACATACCTGTTGCAGATCAAAATAACCAACAAGAACTATATACGAAATCCGCACATAGACAAGCTGCGCTTATGTTTTACCGCTGTAGCCTGACTATCCTACAAGTGCGTTCAAACTATTATGTAGCCAATGGAATTATTGAGCCCTCAGTCATACCCCCTATACAAAAGTTAATTTCAGCTACGCGCGCTGCCCTAGAAGAAAGTAAAACCCATGTACAAGCGGAAGTCATCATGCTAGATAGAATACTGATAGCACCTCACGCCTTAGATGCATTGACACAAGACAATATAAACCTGCATGTATATGATTTATTAGTTGCACATGGCTGTTACTATGAAACAGCTGCCTATTGCTATATAAATAATTACACACCTGACAATGCCACACCACAACTTGCCATTAATCACTTTGCTGCCGCTATTGAAGTCATCAATACAGAATTATCAAATTTTACTGATGCAGATCTCATTGCATCATATAAAGATTTGCAAGAATCGCTACAAAGAAAAATAATGATTCTTATTCAGTTGTTTTCACCACACTGTGACATGCCTGATTTTGAAGTACTCACACCAGCAGCCTTTGAGCAAGTTCAATCAGAAAGCAGCATTGGTAGTACAGCTTCTGAATCAGGTGCATCTACTAATATCTTTCAAGAAAAACAGGAAGCAAGGCACATATCCAGCCCTCGCTAAGCCTGGATTATAACCGTCCCTTATGTTGGAAAATTAGCTTTTAAGGGACGCTTATAAATCAGCTATAAGCGTCTCTTATTGTCAACATGATCGGCCTTAAGGGACACTTATATATTTATTATAAGTGTCCCTTATTCACTGCTTTAGCATTATAGTACATTTCCTAGTAAGTCAAGATGTAAGATTATCGCATCTTCGACTTGATTCAATATCTCTCTACCAAGAGTACCTTGGCATTTACCTGATAGCCTTAATTTAGAAATTGTACGAATCTGGTGGCACTGCGCTTTGGACTTTTTAGATAACCCTGTATCTCGCATCTGTAGCAGCACTTCAAAAGGATATACTTTTTTTACATTCGACGTGAGTGGAATTACAGTCAAGGTCGTAGCATAACGATTATTTGCATTATTACTAACAATTAAAACAGGCCTTGTCTTTTGGATCTCCCCTCCAATCGTAGGGTTCAAATTTGCATAGTAAATATCACCACGTTTCATGCGTATCTAATCCATCATCAACAGTACCATCAAAAGTATCATCAAGCTCTGCATTTGCCGCATGATAATCAGCGCCTAATTGCGCTTGCTGTAACATATATAACGCTTTAGTAACCACTTCTGACCTACTTTTAATACTATGTTCTTTCTGATAGCAGCTCACAAAATCATAGAGTGATTTCGGCAAAGAAATCGACATTTTTTGCGATTGCATTGTTTGTCTCCCACAATATCAACAGCCAATAAGATAATCCCACCAATCATCCTACCAACCAGTCTTACTTTTCATATTAATTATAGTAATATAAATAATAATATCATACTTTTTATATTTATCAAGGAATTTTTATTATTTTGCTTTTGGCACGATGCCACAAGCAATGCGGGCGCCGCCGCCACCTAGTTTTTTCGGGGTATCGGAGTAATTATCTCCTCCAGCATGGATCATGAGAGTGCGCCCTTGAATATCAGCTAGGGTTAAACGCCGATCAATAATCCCTTCAATAGCACGACCTTGGCTATCTACTTGCATTACGGGTAAATCACCCTTGTGCCCGGCATCATTGTACGGTCCTAAATGCTTGTTAGTTTTCTCTGGATCGTAGTGGCCACCGGCCGCTTTACCGGAATTCAAACATGAGCCTTTTTGATGCACATGAAAGCCATGCTCCCCTGGGCTTAAGTCAGATAAGTTGGGAACAAATAGTAAACCATTTTGTAATTCTTTAACCGGTAATTGTGCCGATGGGTGCACCTACACCTTTGGGGCTGGTTTTATATATTTTTACAACCACTCGCTCTGCATTAGCAATGGTGATCATGCCAAGACACATGACACCTAAAAGTAAACTGAAATATTTTTTCATTGTTGTGTTCCTTATAGTTCTACAACTCAGCCGTAAGCAACTGAGATTGTTTCCTGGTTATATTTTTGTTGCACGGGAAAACGTTTTGACTCCCCCACAAGCGGGGGAGGTTTCTATTTTTTCTTACATAGTCATTTATTATAGCTCAAATTTAATACCCTGGGCTAAAGGCAATTCACGACTCCAATTGATGGTGTTTGTTTGTCGGCGCATATACGCCTTCCAAGCATCAGAACCAGACTCACGTCCACCACCCGTTTCCTTTTCACCACCAAAGGCGCCACCGATTTCAGCGCCTGACGTACCAATATTGACATTGGCAATACCACAATCGCTGCCTACGGCAGATAAAAACTGCTCTGCATGACGTACATCATTAGAGAATATGGCAGAAGATAAGCCTTGTTTCACATCATTATGTAAAGCAATTGCCTCATCTAAATCCTTATAACTGATTACATAGAGAATCGGTGCAAAGGTTTCCCGTTGCACAATGTCCCAGTGATTTTCTGCTCGAATAATTGTTGGTTTTACAAAATGACCGGTTTGTTCTAAGGCTGTACCACCACATAACACTTGCCCACCGGCTGCCTGTGCTGTTTCAATAGCTTGCGTGAATTGTTCTACTGCGGCTGCATCGATTAACGGTCCCATTAAATTATTAGTATCTAGTGGATCGCCAATTTTCACTTGCTCATAAGCGAAAACTAAACGTGGTAATAGTGATTCAAGCATAGCTTCATGCACGAACAAACGTCGCGTTGTAGTACAGCGTTGTCCTGCCGTACCCACCGCACCAAAGACAATAGCAGGAACCGCTAGTTCTAAATCAGCACTTTGATCGACAATAATCGCGTTATTGCCACCAAGCTCTAATAAATATTTACCCATACGCTGAGCCACTCGCCCTGCCACTTGTCTGCCCACCGCTGTGGAACCAGTAAATGACATCAATGCAACTCGGGGATCATCCACAAATTGCTCAGTAGTACTACTATCGCCAATAAAATAAGAAAAGATCCCTGGCATACCCGCCTGCTCCATGACCCGATTACAGATCTGTTGCACGGCAACAGCACATAGTGGGGTTTTATGAGAAGGTTTCCAAACCACAGTATTACCACAGATAGCCGCAATAAAAGCATTCCAAGACCATACGGCAACAGGGAAATTAAAAGCTGAAATTACTCCCACAACACCCAAGGGATGCCATTGTTCATACATGCGATGTTGCGGCCGTTCAGAGTGCATAGTATTGCCATATAACATACGTGATTGCCCCACGGCAAAATCAGCAATATCAATCATCTCTTGTACTTCACCATCACCTTCAGCTTTTGACTTACCCATTTCCAGAGCGACCAAACTACCTAAGGCATCTTTGTGCTCGCGTAAGGCATTACCCATTTGGCGGATCAATTCACCTCGCTGTGGCGCTGGCACAGTACGCCATTGCTTCGCCGCAGCTTCTGCCTGCTGCATTACCTGTTCATAATCAGCAACAGTAGCTGTATTTACCTTTGCAATCAATGACTCCGTGCTGGGATTGATAGACTCAATGATTTGCATTTGATTACCCTCAAGCCATTGGCCATCGCCGGAACAGGCACCGGGGTTGAGGTCTTTGATTGCGAGTTGCTTTAATAAGTCCATTGTTGCTCCTTATTACACTTCATAATACTTGCCAAAAGGATTGGCTAAAAATTGTTTTAAACTAATTTTTTCCTGATAAACAAACCCTTGGTAATTTTTTGGATCCGCTAAAACCGTATCAACCACGGTGCACATGCCTGCGGCGGTAGTTACTTGGATGGCTGACCAATGATGTCCAGCGATAATTTGCGGGTAAACTTTCTTTTGATAATTCTCTTCAAGATACACACCTTGCTGTTTACCAGTAACGGACACATAGATTACCACGACATCTTGATAGGTTTTGGGTATGGCACGTTCAAGAATATTTTTCAATGTATCGCGATCTGAATTTAGCTGTAAATCATTCATCAATAAGCGCATCTTTTCACAATGACCAGGATAGCGGATGGTTTTGTAATTCATGGTATTCACTTTACCTGCATATAATTCCACTAAGCTACCTAAGCCGCCGCTGGTATTAAAAGCTTCATAAGATAAGCCATCTAATTGAATGGCTTCCAAGCCTTCTAACGGTTGAGTATCAATTGCTTGTCCCTGCTCTATGGCGTGACAGAGATTACCATACTCATTGATTAAACCTTCGGTGGACCAAGTCAAAGAGTATTGTAAAGCATTATTGGCATTGATGGGTAACGCACCGACGCGCATTTTCACCGCATCGACTTCATCAAATTTCTGCATAAGACTATGTGCTGCAATAGAAATAAATCCTGGCGCTAACCCACACTGCGGTACAAAGGCAGTCTTGGCTCCAGCAGCCATTTCTTTAATTGCTTTAGTCACCGCCGTATCTTCGGTGAGATCGAAATAATGTAATTGATGTTGCTTAGCTAACTCGGCCACTGTGATATTACAATAATAAGGCAAACTAGAAATCACTGCTGTGACATTATTGGCTTGCATGCAGCTTGCTAAGGCAGCACTATCGCTCACATCAATGACCTGTTTTTTTAATTGGGGGAATTTATCCAAACGTGCACAATCATGACCAGACAAATCACGGTCAACTAAACACACCTCATACGCACCAGACTCCATGAGTAAACCAGTGATTAAACTGCCTATTTTACCTGCGCCTATGACCATTATTTTGTGCATTTTTTGTTCCTCACTTTGATTCTTTTTACTTTATTCCCTGTCAGATTGCTCATTTTATTTTGAGCTAACAGCACCTCCTACCTAAACGTTTGGTTCAGAATTGCTGCTAAACGATAGCCTGCTAATGCTGCACGTTGTTTAGCAATAACTTGTCCTTCTTCAGTATATTGTTTTGTTGGCGTAGTATCTTTGCCGATTAAATACACATTCGTCGCCGCGATTTGGTGACTTTCTTGCGCCCAACTATCCGGATCTACATTACTTATGGCATCGGCAAAATCAGCCGGTGGGTAAGCAGCAGTAATATCAGCAACTAAACCATCGATCAGTGCGGCTTGTGAAGGATAACGCTGTGGTGTATTTAAAAATAAGCCTAAACCAGAATCCCAATATTGGTGTAAATTATCGGCAATTGGACTTTTAATGGTAAATAAGGACCCGCCACGGTCGCCATCAGGAAATTGACTGCTATAAAGCGAAGCGCAATGCATGGGTTGATGGATATCCCCGACAAAATGGATCAAAAAACTTAAAAACAAAGCTTTTTCAAAATCATTAGACCGTGGACTGGATAAAACTTGTTCGCTTTGTTGAATAGCCCAAACCACATTGTCACTGTGCCTTGGGTGTGGAGCTTTTATATTACCGTGGCGAATGGGAATATTGATATAGTGCCAATGATTAAAGGCATTCACTTGGTGGCCTTTGAGCAAATCAGGCCATATCGCTGCCTTAGAAAAATCCATGTCACGGGAATAATATTGGCCCAAGATGGGAATGAGTTGGTCAACCCGTTGTTTGGCTGCAGGTGTTAATTGTTGATAAGCAATCTTGCCTATGACTCGATGCCCGGTGTAATTCCACGCCCAAACGCTCGAAACATAACACAGCAAACAAAAGCTGATCAGTATTTTGCGCATCCGCTGCATATCCACTGCCCCTAGAAAAAATTTTTGTGCAATAAAATCACAAAAGTGATAGGCTAAGCATTGAGTCTTTCAGCCAAGGATTGAGCAACGACCGATGAATGTCAATCATTTATTCAAACGCCTAATGATGGCTTGCGTCATACTGCTCACACTCTTGCATTGGCATCTTAGCTTAGCTGCGCCTAGTTTGAAATATCAAATTACTGGTATCGACAATCCTGAGAAAAAAAATGTAATCAGCAGGCTAAAGATAGAACAAAAAAACGTTGCATCACCGCTCACCCAAACAGGCATTGATCATCTGTATAAGGAAGCTGCAGAAAATGCCAAAGCTGCCTTGGCTCCTTATGGTTACTTTAAAGCCAAAGTCCGCGTGCAATTAAAACACACGGGTAGCGACACTTGGTTACTTGATATTAATATCATCCCTGGCCCCTTGATGAAAGTGAATCAATTTAGTTTGACGATTCAAGGGGCTGGAAAAAATAATCCTGCACTACTGAAAGTGGTCAAGAACTTTCCCATTAAACAAGGCGATACACTAAATACAGAAGACTATGATGAAGGTAAAAGTAAATTACTCAATACCGCCGTGGAGAATGGTTTTTTAGATGCAAAATACACCACCAGTAAAATTTTTGTTGATGTTGCCACTAATCGTTCTAAAATTGAGCTAGTTTTGAATACTGGGCCGCAATACTATTTCGGTGCAGTACATTTTAACCAAAGTTTCTTTGACCAAGGTTTTCTGCAACGCTTTGTCCGCTTTAAACCGGGAGACGACTATTCTTCAGAAAAATTACTCAAATTACAACAGGACTTGAGTAGTACACAGTTTTTCAGCTCCGTTTCAGTTGTTCCAGAGAAAGAATCCGCACGTCATAATTATGTCCCTGTTAATATAGATCTCACTCCTAGTAAAGCCAAACGCTATAATTTTGGTGTAGGTTATGGTACAGATACTGGCCCACGTGTCACTGCATCCGCTGACTGGCGCCACCTTACAAATACTGGCCACCATATGAAAACTTCTGTTCAATTAGCTGAAGAAGATAGCACACTGGAATTACGTTATGTTATCCCAGGTGAAAATCCACTAATTGACCAATATTATTTTGGCGCAAGTGCACAGCATCAAACACCTAATGACAGCAAAGGTAATACACAAAAATTAACCTATGGTTTTATTGATTCATTTCATGGTTGGCGACGCACCGTCTCATTCAGCTATCAGTGGGATCAATACTCTATCAGAAAAGGGCCAAGAGAATATTCAAATTTATTTTTGCCAAGTGTAACACTCAGCAAGTCTGATGTTGATAACCCTATCTTTCCACGTCGTGCAAAACAGCTTTCATTTACTATACGCGGCTCTGCAGAACCATTATTATCAAGTACCAATTTTATACAGGGTATCGCTGGTGGTAAGTTTATTTTCAGTCCAACAGAAAAAAGCCGTATGATAATTCGCGGTAACTTTGGTGTAACTGGCATCAATGATATCGAGAAATTACCTTTATCACTACAATTTTTTGCCGGTGGCACAGATAGCATCCGTGGTTATGACTATCAAGAATTGGGGCCAGGACGCTATCTTTATGTGGGTAGCGTAGAATTCCAACATCAAGTAAAGGGTAATTGGTACGGTGCAGTTTTCGTAGATGCAGGTAATGCAGTCAATAGTTTCAATAATCCAGAAAACCACACTGTTGGAAAAAAGCAGGCTAATATTAATCTATCTGAGCTAGTTAAAGTCAGTGCAGGTATAGGTGTTGTCTATGCTTCACCTGTCGGCCCTCTAGAAGTCACGTTAGCTAAGCCAATCACAGATTCGCATAAAAAAGTACGCTTGCAATTTAATATAGGCACTACATTATGATGAAAAAAATCCTAAAAATTAGCATTGCAAGTTTCATTATTTTATCGCTAATCCTTGTGTTTTTACTCACGACTCAAGCTGGACTTGGACTGAGTTACTACGTTGCCAAAGCTTTTACCCCTGGGAACATACATCTTCACACGCTTGAAGGTAGACTGATCGGCCCGATTAAAATACAAGCATTGACTTACACTAATAGTAATGTAGAAGTTCAAGCAAGTACTATTAAGCTCAATTGGAAACCACGCTATTTACTCAAGGGCACACTAGATATTAGCAAATTAATTGCCAATGGCGTGATAGTGACATTAAAAACTGATTCAATACCTACAGATACTTCTGCTTCTGCAGCAACAGAACATGATCCCATAAAGCTACCTATCGCTATTCACTTAGAGAGGGTTAAACTAACCCAATTTATCCTCAAAGATAATCCTGATTCAACGTTACTTTCTTTGAAAAATTTCAGTAGCAAAACCAGCCTCAGTCAAAATAAACAAGACATTTTACTCAGCAGTAGTAATCGCTGGTCTAATTTACAAGTTAATATCACTGATAAAAAATCCATCATTTCCAAACAAGGCGCACTCAATGTATATGGCCCTCTGAGCAACTACTATCTACAAGCCAGTCAATACCTTGTCGCAACTGATCTCCCAGAGAGTATATGGCAGATTGAAGGACGCGGTGACTCGCAGGGAATAAAGTTTAGAAAACTACAAATCCAAATATTAGGTGGAAGAATATACAGTCACGGTAATATTGCGTGGTTACCCACACTTAACTGGCACTTAGATACACTAGCGCGTAACCTACAATTACAGCAATACAATAAACAATTGTCTGGTAACGTAGCATTCAAGTTGAATAGCCAGGGTAATTTAGCTACAGATGACTATCACATCGATGTAAAACTAGAAAAGCTGCAAGGTAATGTGAAAAAATATCCTATTCATGGTCAGGGCGAAGTTCTGTTAAAAAATCATTACCTACATATTAAACAAGTAGACTTAAAACTAGGTAATGCCTCTATACAAGCTAATGGTCTGTTAAATAAACGCTGGCAATTACAATGGCAAGCGCATTTACCTAAACTCAGCGCCTTTACTTCTCATCTACAAGGAGCGATAAACAGCCAGGGCACACTATCTGGATCTGCGGAAGATCCGATTCTCAAAACATTAACCACCATAAATAATCTCGCTTATGAAGGCAACCATATTAGTTCACTACAGACTCAACTTAATCTCCACTTGCTTTCATCACAGCGTTCGCAATTGACACTACAAGCAATAGATATTGTTGCTGCAGGGATTAATATCAACAACGTATCTGTTAATGCTCATGGTAATCGACAGCATCAAGCCATTGACTTAAAACTACAACAAGGTCAACAAAAACTAACTACACGAATTCAAGGGCAATTGGATCAGCAACAATGGTCAGCCCAAATCAAGCAGTTTAATTTTGATGAGCCACAATTTGGTCTATGGAAATTATCGCAAACAGCCATGCTGAAACTCAGTAAAGAACAAGCTAGCTTAAGTGATTTTTGTTTACATTCTCAACATGGTAAAGTTTGCACTAATGGCCACTGGGTAGACCAACAAGGATGGCGAGCAAATCTCACGATACAAAATTTCCCATTAGCAAGCCTGGCTGGTTTTATTAATCCTGAATTAAAGATTTCTAATAAATTGCAAGCAAATATTCATGCACAATCAAAGTTACAGCAAGCAGCTTCTGACAAAGATCATAAAAATACTGCAAAGACAGACTCAATATCAGCATTAACTGAACCAACTATCACAGCAAACATGGATCTTCAACTTAGTCCAGGTGAGCTATCATATCCGCTTGAAAATACACGCCACACGCTGACAATAACAGGTGGTCATATGACTGCCACTTTAGATAAAGCAGGTTTGAAAAGTCAACTCAAGTTACAATTACAAGGCCAGCAACCTATCACAGCCTCTTTACAATTACCTAAATTTTCACCCGCCACCCTCAATAGAAACACACAAAAAATAGTGGGGAAAATCAATTTTCGACTTAATGACTTGAGCATCCTAAGTGTTATTGTCCCTCAAATTAGCGACCCTGAGGGACAACTTGCTTCACATATTACTCTACAAGGTACACTCACAGAACCTCAAATACTCGGGCAAATTAATCTCAACAATGGTCAAGTTAATATCAACCAAACTGGGGTTAAGCTGCGTAATATTAACTTACAAGCAAAGGGACACAATCAACAACCCATCACTTTTTCAGGATCAGCACGCTCGGGGCCAGGCACTATCAACCTCTCTGGCTCTGCCGATGTCTTCAGCTCACCCATGACTGTTAAAGTGCAAGTAAAAGGCGACAATGTCGAAGTCTTTAATACCCAAGATGGTACTGTCTATGCTTCACCTGACTTATTGTTTAACATCGTTGACACACGCATTGATTTAACTGGCAGTATTTATATTCCTAAAGCAACCATTACACCTGAAGATTTTAGCTCCACGGTAACACTGCCTAAGGATGTAGTCTACGTTAAAAATAATCAGGTAGAAGATCAAAGTAGCATAGAATTTTATAGCGACGTTCATTTGCGCTTGAGTAAAGATATCCACCTTAGTTTTATGGGGCTTGATGCGGAATTAACAGGCGACCTAAAATTAAAAGATACGCCAGGTGGCGTCACTACTGCAATCGGTGATTTAACTGTAGTAAAAGGACATTATACAGCTTATGGACAAGATTTGTCAGTTAGTAATGGAAGATTGTTATTCGCAGGTGGACCAGTCACAAATCCAGGTCTTAATATCAAAGCAGTACGTGCGATCAACTCAATATCTTTAGTAGACGAAAATGATCGCTCATCAGATTCTCATGCTGTCTCCTCATCCCGTGAGTTAGTAGGCATTCAAGTACTAGGAACGCTGGAAACACCCAAAATTACTCTCTTTTCACAACCGCCAGGTATGAGCCAGTCGGAAATTCTCTCCGCGCTTGTGCTTGGTCGATCACCAAATCATGGCTCAAGCTCAGACGCACAAATGCTACTGGGTGCCATGTCTGCACTTAATGCAGGTACTTCAGCAACGAGCAATCTTAAAAAAGAAATAACATCGACCTTGGGACTAGATGAACTATCTTTAGGCTCTGAAGAGCAATACAATCCAGAGACAAATACTGTTGAGGAAAATACAGCATTAATGCTCGGCAAAGCACTCAGTCCTAAGTTATTTATTGACTACAGCATTGGCTTAATCAATCCTATTAATACCTTACATATTCGTTATAAGGTCACTAACCGCTGGACGTTACAAAGTTCAAGCAGTACTTATGAAAATGGTATTGATTTATTTTACACAATAGAAAAAGATTAATTATATATTTGGTTGCCTACAACTAGTCGCTTACCGTTTTATTATTTTTTTATAATACTTTTCAGGCACAATGCCAGTAAATCTAATCGATCAGCTCATATGTAACACACAGTCTCGTTCCATAAAGTATGTATAATTTATATTAACGTAACATAATTCGTTTTAAACACTAATATGATCCTGCGATTTATTAGGCCCCAGATGCATTTCTAACTCTAACTGTAGAACCCTGATTAGCTGCTTCGCTACTGGAACCTCCCAAAAATTTTTCAACTTGCTCACGGCGAATAGAAGACCAATCATCTTTTGCAGTTTTAAACTTTTCTTCACGCACAGCACTTTGCGCATTACTCACAAGCATGGGACCACATTGGCTGGAACTAGCGCCTGTCTGTTGTGGTGCAGTTGATGTTATTTTTTCGTCAATTGCAGATTGACCTGCGGGCAATTTAGCTTTAATCATACCTGCGAGTGCTGTATCTATAGGCTTACCAAGTGGATCGTAATAATCTGCTTTTATCTTCCCTGCTGCATCCTTCTTAAGCACCAATAATACCCAATGTGTACCTGAAGCTGAGGAGCTTGTTGACGTCTCTTTGGCATTATTAATAGGTAACAAGGTATAGTGAGCTGGCAAGCCACTGGGTAAAACACGCTTAACGGCTTCTTCAATTTGTTCTTTAAAGAGTTCTGCGTAATTTTTTTCATCTTTTTTCAGTGGTGCCAAAGGCGCAACAACCTCAACATCGTTATCTTCCTTGAAGATAGCATTCAACAAGGTATTGATATCATCATCGGTGTACCAATAGCCATCGTCAGCCTTCTTTAGCTGATCATCAAGTAGGCTCGAGTCTCCGGCTTTAGCTTTTGCTAATTTTCTCAGGCGTTCTCTCTCATTAGCAATGGCCTCTGCTGTAATTCCTCTCAAACCTCCGATGGTTTTCAAACGGGAATTTGCAAAGGCATCAGCTTCTTTTTCTGATGCAGATTTTGATTTTTTATCACCGTATTTAAGAGTGTAAAATCCTGCAACCATAGCTAGCATCGAAACCAATGCTGCAAAAAATAACGTGACGGCTTTACCGGGACCAACGAAATAAACAAGTGCTAAATTCACAATTGCCACAATAAACGTCAGTACAGCAGCAACCCGAGCTATAAGTGCAGAACGTCTTCTTCGTTTTGCATTCTGTCTTAATAAGGTTGCTTGTGTGGCACTAGCGCGGAATGCATTATTTTCTGCATTAACTTTATTCTCAAGTTCCTTTTCTAGTCTATTTAATTCTTCCGGTAGTTTTTTAAAAAATTCTAATAGTCCTTTCAGATTATTCAATTCCTCAGTTGTCAAGTTATTTTTATTCGCATCAGCTATTCGCTCTTGAATTTCCTGTTTAAGTTCATTAAACATGTTTTGATTAAATACAGAAAAATCTTGTGCCTGACTTGCCTTGATGTTGATTGTTGCCGCTCGTTTCTCCAATAGTCGTTGATCTAAGGCAAGTGATGCCTGAGTAGGCTGGTCGCTATATAAAAAATCTGTTAAATTGCGCCACGTACCGCGGAAAAATCCATATGGAGATGATTGTTGATTGATTGTTGCTCCTTCACCTCGCAAAATGCTCTTGCGCATTTGTTCAGCACTATCTACTTTACCATTTGATGATGGGAGCACTTGTGTTTGTGTCAATTCCGAGTTGCTATTCATTCCACCAGTAGCAAGACTTCCAGGATTTTGATGATCATCTGAAGTTTGCTGTCCTGCAGTAGTTGATTCAATATCTCCCATGAATTATTTCCTTGAATTTTTGGTTATTTTATACAAATAAAAATGTAGCTTAAGTACTTAGACATCTTAACTTGTTTATGCAACTAGCTCAGTGACAAAATGATAGTTTTACTCACCTTTTAGTTAAATAATTAATTACATCCTAACTTTTTTATATGCTTAGTAAAAAAAACAACTACGAACCTAATCCTGGGGTTAATGCTTGAAAACCATCAGCTTCATTTTCTGATGCGGATTTAGACTCTTTATCACCGTATTTACGAGCATAATTTGCAGCAACCGAAGCTAAAATTGTGGTCAATGCTTCAAAAAATAACGTCTCAGGTTCATCCGGACCACGCCATGCAACAAGAGCTACATTTACAATGGTTACCATAAATGTTAATACTGCTGTGACTCGAGCTATGAACGCTGCTCGTCTTTTACGGCTTGCATTCTGCCTTAATAGAGTTGCTTCTGCACTATCTGCACGAAATGCTTGGTTTTCAATATCAGCTTTAGCCTGTAGTTCGTCCTCTAACCTGTCTAGTTCTACAGCTAGTTCGTGGAAAAACTCGAATAATTCTTGCAGTTTATCAAGTTCATCAGCCGTCATTTGTGTTTTACTCGGATCGATTAATCGCTTGCTAATTCTCTGCTGAAATTGCCGGCGTATAATTGCATTTTCCACTGCAAACTCTTGTGCCTGACTTTCCTTGATACTGATTGTTCCAGCTCGTTTTTCCAATACTCGTTTATCCAAGGCAAGCGATGCCTGAACAGGCCCATCATTAAATAACATCTCTGTAAAACGACGCCATGGGCGCTCGAAAAAGCCATATGGAGATGGTTGTTTACTGATTGTTGCAGATGATTGTTGACCAGTGGACGCGCCGCTACCACCATGCAAAACTATAGGGCGCATTTCGTCAAGAGTATCTACTTTTATACCCAATAACTTAGTATCTTCTGTTTCTATATCTGCTGACTTTCCTGTATCCTTGTCAGTTGATGCACTTTTCCACATGAATCGTTCCCTTTATTTTTACTTATACAAATTAAACTTTAATTTACACGCCTAAGAACTTATAGATCTTACCTCTACGTGCAAACAGCCTAACAAAAAATTAACAGCTTTACCCATGTGGGTTAAACCATTAATGACAGTTTTTCTCTCTAGTTGAAAACGCATCAATTGTATGGTGAGTTTATCTTATCAATTTATTGTTTGATTTTTGTTGATACATCATAAATTAGCAGCCAGAACTCTACCATCCATTCGGGAGTGTTGTATATAGGATAAAAGCGATGTTTCACGTAAGAAATATCTCACAAAGTACCATGCCTGGCTTCTGTATCTGGCCCGACAAACTATACATAATTCTTACATTATTAAGGCCGGATGCCAGGACTGCTCTTTAACATACATAGATTGATCCAAAATAATATAACGCAAACCCCAATCATCATGAAAAACGCGGTATTAATCGGCACATCAGTCACACCTAAAATGCCATAACGAAAGCTATTAACAATATAAAGAATTGGATTGGTGATAGAAACCTTTTGCCAAACAGGTGCTAACATATCTAATGAATAGAAAACGCCACCTAAATAAGTTAAGGGTGTCAGTACGAAAGTTGGAACCACCATAATATCATCGAACTTGGTGGCAAATAAGGCATTAAGAAATCCTGCTAAGGAAAACATGGTTGCGGATAAGAATGCCACGGCTATAGTTAAGCCCCAGTGCGCCACACTCACATGGGTAAAGAATAATGAAATAAAAATAACAATGATACCTACCAATAAACCACGCAGTACGCCACCAAGAACATAGCCCAGCAAGATTAAAAAATTGGGCACGGGTGATATTAATAATTCTTCAATATTACGTTGAAATTTCGTTAAATAAAATGAACTGCTGACATTCGCATAGGAATTAGTTAGTAAAGTCATCATAACTAAGCCCGGCATAATAAACTGCATATAATCTACACCTTCAATCCTACCAATACGCGGACCAATTAAACTGCCAAAAATAATAAAATATAAAGTCACTGTAATTGCTGGCGGTAATAAGCTTTGCGCCCACAGTCTAAAAAAGCGTTGAATTTCGCGAGCTAATATAGTTTTAAAAGCAATATAATTATGTTTCATAGGATGCCTTATGTACCACTTGACGTTTCGGTTGTTAGCTTCAAAAATAATTCTTCCAGTCGAGTAGATTTGGTGCGCATACTCACTACATGAATATTATGCCGGGTTAATTCAGCCATTAACTCATTCAGCATATATGTACTATTGACACATACTTCTAAACTGGTTGGATTAAGCAACTGACAAGTAAACTGTTCCAGTGTGGGCGCTGCTTGTAAGGCATGTTTTAATTCTAAAATATAGGTTTGTACCTGCAGAGTTTCTAATAAACCACGCATACTGGTGTTTTCAACAATTGCACCTTGATCAATGATGGCAATATTTCGACACAGGTGTTCAGCTTCTTCTAAATAATGGGTAGTTAAAATAACCGTTACTCCTGCTTGGTTGATTTCCTGGAGAAACTCCCAAATACCACGACGTAACTCAATATCCACACCTGCTGTTGGCTCATCTAAAATTAATAAGCGTGGCTCATGTAATAAAGCGCGGACAATCATTAAGCGTCGTTTCATACCACCCGATAAATGTCTGGCTTGAGAATGACGCTGCTTCCATAGGCCTAGTTTATGTAAATAATGCTCTGCTCTTTCTCTGGCAAGTTTCCTAGGTACACCATAGAAACCCGCTTGATTTAAAATAATCTGTTCCACTGTTTCAAAAACAGCAAAATTAAACTCTTGGGGAACTAAGCCAATATTACGTTTAGCTTCTGCGTAATCGGTATCTAAATCATTCTCAAAGACATAAACCTGCCCTTCTGATTTACGCACCAACGAAGTGATAATACTAATAGTAGTGGACTTACCAGCACCATTAGGACCCAATAAAGCAAAGAAATCACCCTCTTCCACATGCAAGCTGATCCCTTTGAGTGCTTCTACACCGTTATTATAGATTTTTTTTAAATCTTTGATCTCTATTGCATTCATGATTGCGGTAGACTCTTCACATGTAAATCCTGTTGCGGATACGGTGGATGAATATTATGTTCGTAGAAACACTGCCATAGTGCAAATAAAACTTCAGACCTTACCGCGGCACGACTAATACATTGTTGTAAGTTAATAAAATAACGGACTTCAAACTCAATCAATGTATCATCAATATCTTTCATGAAAACTTGAGGCGCAGGATCACTGACTACAGCGGGGATCTCTTTTAATACCCCAAACGCTAATTCTTGCACAAAAAGAGGACTATCAAGCCGACTAATTTTTAGAGAAATTACTGTACGTACAATACTATCTTGATGAGTCCAATTCATAAAAGATTTCTCAAAGGTTTCTGAGTTGGGTACCAAAACTTCCATGTGATCCCAAGTTTTTACGGTCATCGAACGCATACCAATGTGAGTCACTTCACCTTCAAAATTCCCAATAGAGACTAAGTCACCGGCACGTACTGGACGTTCAACCAATAATAATATGCCACTGACATAGTTCCTTGCTAAATCACGTAAACCAAAACCCACACCAATAGCTAAACCACCTAAGATATAGCTAATCCCCGTCAGGTCAATACCAATCAAATCAAGTGCAATCAGAACACCTACAGCAACAACTGCATATTGAGTAAATGCTGAAAAACTATTCCTTGCTCCTATGTCGCGCGTCTTCGAAAACAACCAGCGATAGGAAAATTCACGGGTCCAACGTGCAACCCAAAATAAAATAATACTCGCAATAATAAACTCAACAATTTTCATCAAGGTCAATGGTGACCCTTTCATGTCAATAAGTGTATAGTTGAGCACGTGATCAATCTCTGTCACTAAGAATGAACCACGTCCCCAGTCATACAGGATGAATAGAAGAAATACTGCAAATGCCAATAAGCCTAGCTTCAATATTCGATCCAGGGGTCTTAAGATTGCTTGCGTCCATAACCACCCATTTCTCAATCTACGAATAAAAAACTCAGATAACCAGTCCATTAAATCGTTTAAAAACCCACGCAACAATATATATCCTGATAATACTAAAATGAAAATGCCTTCATGCTTGCTGATGCTCCATGCTAAATCAACATAACCCAACAGACCAATTACTGCTGTCGAAAATACGGTTAGAGGAATAAGCAAACACATGATTTTAACGACTCGCATCAAATATGGACGTGAGCCATCAATGAAAGACGCTAACATCGTTGGCACGACTTTCCAACCACGCAATAGAATAATAGAGGTGACCAGTAAGAATAGCATAAACATGCGGTTAAAAAAATCTCTCACTTCAAAACCAACAGGCAATTGATGGCTCAAAACAGTCAGCATGGTTAAGACGCCACCGGCAAGTAAGACCCACTTTAAGTTGCGATATAAAATAACATCGTGACCAGAGGCACTGCTGACTGTTTCTAAGAGAGTGAGGCGAGCTAAACCTATAGCAAATTTAAATATAAACCAAACTAACCAGAGGGAAATAATCGGCGTAAATGATTTAAAAGATATTTGACTCAAAAAGAATAACAGTACAATCCCTGCAAATACAAATAGTCCTTGCAAATTTCGGGCAATGAGCTGTAGACAAACATATGCGGTATTGTCGGCGAGGGTTGTACGATGTTCGGCAATTTTTTTGACACCTGCAGTAATAAATTTACGCGCGGATAACCAAGCTATGAATAATAGCACTTCTAAAATAACGATTTGCGCTACCCGCCAACCATGCAACTTATGAAAAGCTATAACCATTTGGTCTTTTAAAGCATTCAGCGACTGTACTGCTAAGCTAGGCATCAAGACTAATTTTTGTCCTAATGATGCCCATGCCTTTACACTCAAACCCGGCATACCCTGGCGACGCGCTAGAGCACGGTTCAAATTTTGTTGTAACTCTAGTTGATATGTGCGGATTCGATCTTCGAGGGTACTAATTTCTTTAGCTACTTGTTGATATTTTGCTTGTAGCTTTTTTATCATTCCATTACTACTTTTGAAGTCATTCTGCGTCACAAGGTCTAAGTTTTGGGCTTTCTTATCTAGTACTTCACGATTAGCTAATAGCGCCAACTTACGGTTAACCATGGCTTTAATGTTCTCTGCTTCATTTAAAATGATACGCAATTGATTACTAGTTGTATTATACGCTGTAACTGTTTGTCTTTCTTTCGTACTATTTCCTAGCACACTCAATTGATAAGTCAAACGTGCCAAAACTAATTGTAAATGACTAAGATTACTCATTTCTTGCGCTTCGAGAACATCAATTTCTAATTGTGCTCGCATGGATTTATTAGCTTTTTCTCCCTGCTGATCAAGCACGCTAATACGCTTATTTATCTCTGCAAGCTCACGTAACCATTTTTGCTGTTGCTGTTGCAAGGACTCTATCTTGATTTGATATTTCTCCTGCACCCTACGTTGTTGATTGATCAAACTTAATTTATTAATATTATTTTTTAATTCTTCATGAGCAACAAAAGTTGCTTGGGCTATTTCATAGCCTTGCTTGATAGCATCATATTGATCTTGCTGGATTTTTAATAAAGATTGATGGTAGTTTAATTGATTCTGTAATATTAATAATCGCGGCTTCACTGCCTGCGTTTTACCTGCAGCTAAGGTTAGCTGTTGTAAATCATTTTGTAATTCTGAAATATTGGCTTGCGTAGCATCAATTGCTTGCTGTGCTTCTGTTTTTGCAATATTAGCGCCGTCTAGATTGGCATGAGCTAAAATCAGATCTAGGGTCACGCGCTCGATAACATGCTTATTGATATCACGTGGCAACATCACCATCGCTTTGGTTTGCACGCTTTTTTGTAGCTGCGTTAAATTCTCTTGGCTAATTTGATTTTTTTGCTGTAACCACTGCAAGTGGGCTTGCGCTTGAGCTAAGGCGTCTTTTTGCTGCTGCATAGTTTCTGGGGTATGCGGTAATATAGCTCTTGCTGCATGAGCTGTTGTTAAACCTACGAACATAAGCCAGCACATTGTTAACGCAATAATTATCCGTATTTTATTTGTTCCTTCACACACTCGCACCACCTACACTCTTTGAACCCAACTCTAAACGATGCCTTAACCACCATAATAAACACAAACCAGGCAGTGATAAAATCGCAGTCCATAGATAAAAATCAACCCAGCCAATATGCTCAACCATAACGCCGGCAATGGGTCCCACAAAGACTCTGCCTACCGCCGACAACGCGGTCAATAAGGCAAACTGTGAAGCCGTATAACGAATATTACATAGACTCATAAATAACACAATCAATGCGGTTGTGCCGAGGCCACCACAAAAATTTTCAATGAATATTGCCAGTGACATTACAGTATAGTTTTTGCCCACCAACGCTAACCACATTAATACTAGGTTGGAAACGCCCTGCAAAATACCAAAACTCATCAATGCACGGTACAAGCTTATTCTTGTCATCAAAATGCCGCCTAAAAAGACACCTGACAATGAAGCAATTAAACCGACTACTTTGGTGATTGCGCCTACATCTGTTTGACTAAAACCTATACCACGCAAAAGAAAAGTCGTGGTTAAAGACCCTGCAAATGCATCACCTAATTTATACAAAACAATCATCACTAAAATGGCAATGGCACTATCACGCCGCAAAAAGTCCATAAATGATTCCACAAAGGTGGCAATCAAAGAATGTGGCGGTGCTTTTTCACGCCGAGGTTCTGGAGCAAAAACAGTAATAATGGTACATATCACCATTATCCCCCCCATCCAACGGAACGTGTGCACCCAACCAATATGATCCGCCATGATAAAAGCTAAACCGCCTGAGACAACCATGGCAATACGGTAACCAGTGACGCCAAAAGCGACACCTAAACCACGCTCCCGAGGTAATAAAATTTCAGTACGATAAGCATCAATGGTAATATCTTGATTCGCAGAAAAGAATGCCACCGTTAAACCAATGGTCCACATAAGCCATGGGTTTAACATAGGGTGACAAAACGTTAGCGCAAAAATAGCAGCCGTAAGTGCCAATTGCATCAACAAAATCCAACCACGACGACGCCCGAATACTGGCGGATAAAAACGATCGAAGAAAAATGCCCAGAGAAATTTGAACACATAGGGTAAGCCCAATAAACCAAGTGTACCAATAGTCACTAAACTGGCACCAGCCTTAGTATACCAGCCTTGTAGTGCTGAGCCTGTTAGGGCAAGGGGTAAACCTGAAGCAAATCCAAGTAAAGTAACAATGATTAATCGGTGAGTAGCATGGAGGTAATAATATGTTTTTTTGCTGAGCACGGCCTCTCTCGCTATGCGTTGACTGAAACAAATAAGTAAGTGGGATAAGCTCACACTTATCCCACTCACTTATTCTAAAAGTAATTAACTTTCGGTTTGCTGCTTAGCATCCGGGTTTTTATTACTGACGGAAATTAAATGTACTTTGAACACTAATGTTTCATTAGGGCCAATAGGTCCACCTAAGCCACGCTCACCGTAAGCAAGATTTGCTGGGATGTAGAGCATATAGGTTGCACCTGGAGCCATTAATTTTAAGCCTTCTTGCCAACCTTGGATCACTTGAGATAACTTGAAAGTAATCGGCTGACCACGTTCGTATGTGCTATCAAATACTTGACCATTTAAGGTTTTGCCTTCGTAGTTCACTGTCACATAGTCATTTTCCGTAGGTTTAGTGCCTTTACCTGCTTCAACGACTTTATATTGTAAGCCACTAGGAAGTGATTCAACACCTGGCTTTTTCGCATTCTCGGCAAGAAATGCTTGACCTTCTTTGGCATTTTTATCACCTATGGCTGTTTGCTGTTGTTGCTGTTGAGCAATGATTTTCTTTTGAAAAGCAGCCAAAGTATCTTCCATGTCTTTTTGGCTCATCTTACCTTTACCGCCGGTCATGCCGTCTTGAATACCTTGCGCCAGTACATTAGGTTGAATTTGAATATTTTGCGCTTTTAAATTTTCGCCCATATCGTAACCAATGGCATAACTTACTTTTTCTTGCTCTGTTTTAAATGCAGCATGGCCTTGGTTGCTTGCATGATGTGCAGTTGCATTTTGTTTCATTGCTGCTGGGTTCGCTGGTGCTACAGCGTTTTGGTTTGCTGGCGCCGCATTGGCTTGCATAGCAAATAAACCGACCGTTGCAGCAGTTATCATTAATCGTAATTTCATTGTAACTCCCTACCTGTGTCCTATTGATATAAATTGACCTTCCAACCTTATCTTCATAGAAGCTTAAGGCCCTCACATTCTGCCCGATCTATAATAAAATGCCTAGCCTTTTTTAACTCCTACAACACACCTGGTAGAATTATATACAAAAGGACGGTGAGGCAGTAACATTTGCTATTAGCAACTAATCAATTACAATTATTATAACTACATGAGGCAATATAAAATGAGTGTTAGCATATTTGAACTTTTTTCCATCGGCATCGGCCCATCCAGCTCACATACCGTCGGCCCAATGACAGCAGCAGCTAATTTTACTCAACAGCTTGTTGATGCTGATAATCTAGACAAGGTGGTACAACTGCAAGTTGATTTATACGGTTCCCTCGCGCTCACCGGTAAAGGTCATAGTACTGATACAGCGATTCTCATGGGCTTAGAGGCAGAGCGACCACACCGCGTCGATCCTAGCTCCATCCAACCTCGCTGCCAGCAAATTCATCAAACCAAGCAATTAACATTCGCTGGGCAATGTCTTATCCACTTTGATCCAGAAACTGATTTAGTTTTTCATCAGCAAGAGTTTTTACCACGCCATGCCAATGGCATGAAGTTTTCGGCAAAAGATGCTAATGATGATCTACTGTTACAAAAAACTTATTATTCCATTGGCGGTGGCTTTGTCATTGACGATGAAAACTTTGATCAGGATATGGATGATGGCGCAACTGTCGCATTTCCCTTTGCAACCGCAAAAGAATTAAAAACACTGTGTGAGGAAAATAACTTAACCATTAGCGAACTCATGTTAAAAAATGAATTACACTGGCGTAGCAATACTGAAGTCAAAACAAAACTCTTAGAAATTGCCGATACCATGGCAGAATGCATCCAAGCAGGGATCCATCATACCGGCATTCTTCCAGGTGGTTTGAACGTTAAACGCCGCGCTCCTGATTTATATAAAAAACTCCAAGAAAAAGATCAAGGCAAAGAAAAATCCGAAGCTGATATGTTTAACTGGCTCAACCTATGTGCCCTTGCCGTTAATGAAGAGAATGCTGCAGGTGGACGTATTGTCACGGCACCCACTAATGGCGCTGCAGGCATTATTCCGGCGGTATTAGCCTACTATAAAAATTTCTGCACAGAAGTGTCTGAAGCAGGCATTATTGAATACTTACTCACTGCGGGTGCCATTGCCATACTTTATAAAAAAGGCGCCTCTATTTCAGCCGCAGAAGTAGGCTGTCAAGGTGAAGTGGGTGTAGCCTGTTCCATGGCCGCCGGTGCCTTAGCCGCAGTACTAGGTGGTAGTTTACAACAAATTTTAAATGCAGCAGAAATTGGTATGGAACACAACTTAGGTCTCACCTGTGATCCTATTAAAGGCTTAGTACAAATCCCCTGTATTGAACGCAATACCATGGGTACTGTGCAAGCCATTAATGCCGCCAAACTCGCCTTAATGGAAAATCATGAAACCAAAGTATCCCTAGATGATGTCATTGCTACCATGCTGCAAACAGGACGCGATATGCAAAATAAATACAAAGAAACCTCCCAAGGTGGCTTAGCGGTGAATACACCTGAATGTTAGTTTGCACAACAGGAAATACCTTTTTTCAACAACTCAGATGCAAGCGACCGAGATTGCTTTGCTTATATGATTTCACCTGCGCGGACAACCCGAGCTAACGGCAACCGACAAAGAATCAAGTTAAGTAATTGTTAATTCAGATTTGCAGCAAATGCTACTGTATCAATTGCATGTACCAAGATCACCGTAACTGGCATTTTTTACTTACCCCATCTATTATTAGAACAAGCACGGAGCAACTTCGCTTGCACTGTAGGGTTCGAGAACCAACTACTCACTTAATCTGCAACTATCTCTGCAAGTTTACCTTAAGGGAATAAACTCATCTTCCAACCACAGAATCTAACTGGCAATGCAGCGTTGTATTTAGCTGTTTGATGACAAGTAATCTGAATAAGGGTTAGCTGGTGGATGGGGCAAAAGATAGCAAACAAACGACATCGGCACCAAAAACGTCGATAACAAGTAACGCGCAGATGATAGCTGAGGCGCTGGCTATTACCATTCAAGAAGAGTTAACGGCTTTTCCTCTGGATATGCGCCCACAGGATAAAAATCACTTTGTTAATATACTCGAAGATGAAGTTCCCTTACGCAGCCAATTGCAATTCCAAACTCATGCCGGCACTAGTAGCGCTAAAGTATTGTTGAGTGAACCATTAAACCCCGAGGAAGATGAGGAAGGCTGTCCATTGTTCTGCATGGTACATAATGATTTTGTCTTGCATAAAGGCATGGATGTAGATCATGCCCAGCCCTATAAAACGATTCGTGAACGTCAAATTGCACTGCTGAATTATTTAAATGATCAGAATAATCAAACAATTACTGATATATTACTACAGCAGCCCAATATGAATGATTTCTTTCGACGCGATTTGAATAGTCAGACGATTAAAGCTACCCGTTATTTTTACCGTTTATGCTACAATGAGGTAGATAATTTATGGCTTTTGTGTCATGCTTGCAACCTGGAAAAAAGTGATAAAGAGCCTTTAAAGTGGTTTGAAAACATCAGCCACTTTGGCACTACGTTTCTCCATGATGTAGCTACACTAGGCGATTTACAAGCAGGTATTCTGTTAGATAAACTTACTTTTATTAATGCAAACGATATAAAAATAAAGATTGGCTCGCGGGCTATTAGCATCACAAATGATTCGAGAAAAAAACAAGGCTTAGGCAAGTTTGCACGAGATTGGTATTTTGAAAAATACCATCTAATGTTCACTGTACACTGCGAATATTACACGGAAAATTATGCAGATATAAAAGAAAAATTAACTGAAATCAGGGAGCTAGTTTTAGAAAAGCATATGGAAGATGCAACCAGGAAATTAAAAACCTTGAAGCAGGCAATAGATGCATCTAAAGCAAGTTTTAGCGGCACTTATGCCGCCGAAAAGTCAAAGCAAGGGAGCAGCGACAGTGGTAGTGATTCGCCCGGGGAAAAAGAAACAAGATTTCAAGAACATAAGGAAGCCGCAGAAAAAATAGCGACTAACATGCATCATATAAAAAAAATAAAAAAAACCATCAAAAGTCATTTATCACCAGAAGTTGCTGAAGAGTGCGCTCGACATTTAAGAGAAACTCACAAAAATGTTACTATAACCCGAGATATATGGAAAAATATACAAAATAGTCTAGAAAATCGTCTAGCTAAATCTGAAATTAACAATATCGACACAGCAACATTAAAACTTTGGTTAGATGAACTATACCAGAAATATAGTACTCATACCTTTTCTGAATCTGAAAAAAAAGTAATAAAAGCAAAGAAAGTGATACTGAAGAGGAACGTGATTCAGTTGAGCAGGCAGAAAAACGGATAAAACGTGGGCCTAGCATGTAAATAGCGGGTGTCAATAACTTTCTTACTACTGATTAAATACACAAATCTATAGTGATATAAACAAACTCTACAATGTAAAATACTATCACTACAGGACAGAGACTAAATGATATGCGCGATAAAGACCTAAGAAAAAAATCAATAAAACACAAGATTAAAGAAATTCTTATAAATAAAGAGCTAGAAAGGCGTGCATCTGAAATAGCACATAATTTCGCCGACAAAGAACAGGCTGAACGCCGCGAAGAAAATCCTAATCTTATGCCTAGGGAAAAATATGACGCATACCAAGAGGATTATAAACTAGCATATGACTGCGCCCTATCCCGTTTACGCCATGAAAGAAAAATTGCCCCTATCATAGACATTATCCATAGAATTTTAACCAGCCGCTGCAATAATAAAGAGCTCGCAGAATCACTCATCGATGCCGGTGGACTCTGGAATTTTAATTTCGACATTCTCAATTATCTTCAAGCTGCTCTCATCAAAGCTCCTCACGTAGGCTGTCAAGGTGAAGATATAAAAAAACAATGGCTGGCATTTATTAAACAACATATACGCACACCTGCAGAAATAGAAGCTCAAATACGCGAAACTCAAACCCGCATTGCAGCAGCTCAAACTAAAATTGCAACGCTAGTGGAGGAAAATGCTGAGCTAAAAGCACTGATAGCGCAGCAAAGACCTAGTGAAAAAGAAGAGTCTTCAGAACTAAGCAGTGATTCCCCTGCTCGCCCCCCTAACACGTCGCCAAAATGGGCTGCCTGTGATCCGAAGCGAGCCAGTCTTGATGAGACTGAAGGGTCTAGCTCACCTTCTGGGCAGCAGCACAGGAAACCAAGAAGTAAACGCCTACGTCCTGGTTCAGAGGCAGAGACAAATGGCCATACAGGTAGACAGGCTCATTCAACATCAGATTCAGTACAGTCGCAGCCGGCAGTTGGGACTACTCCACCTAATAAACGCCCCAAATGCTAAGTTAAGCCCGACAAATGTCGAAGTCTTAACTTCATTTATAAAAAACACTAATTGATATTGATTCTCATTTAGGAATGGATTAGAATCCCACCAATTCTTAGCAGTGGATAACTAGAGATGAAGTTCATCATTAGCATTCTTGTGAGTATATTGTTCACTTTTAGCGCATATTCAGCACCAAGCTCTGATCACGATCAGGATATTTGGGGACCCATGGCAAAAGAAGTGTGTCAACGTATTGAAGCTGCGGTGAAACTCTATCACAATGGCAAAGTGAAAGAAGCGCATCTAGCCTCCACCATGGCATATTTCAAATGTTATGATGCCAACATGGAACCTGCCGTTCGTGTAAATCAAGGTGGACCCCATGTGTTTGCAATCGAGGGCCAGTTCCACCAGCTAACCAAGGCGATGGTGGTTAACCCTACGCCGGCGCAAACTCAGCAAGTGGATGAGATAGCTAGCTCTCTGTGCAAAGCCATAGCTGCTGATGCTCAAGCGCTGAATAAAGATAACGTACAACGTCAACTATTTAAGGTGGAACAATAATGGACATAGTCAGAAACGTTCTTTGTACCTTGGCACTGCTTCTTGTCAGTCATAGCGCATTAGCTGCTAATCCCAATACGGACAACATCAATAATTCCGCTAATTTTGAGCAGGTCGTTACGCAAATCAAAGCGACCGGCGATAAACTCATCGCGGATTATGATCCAAGTAATGGTATGGCCACCATGGATGGCTTTTCTAGCCTCTACTTCGAACAATATGAAGGTAGCGGCATGGAATTGGCCGTCACTGCTATGTCACCTACCATGAACCGTAAAACTGAATCGTTATTTACTCAGCTTATTGGCTTTAGCAGTGAAGGCGCCGCTAAATCCCAATTGGAAAAAACCTGGCATATCTTAAAAATACGCTTAAATGGTGATTTAAACTTATTAATCACCCATCATGCCAGCACCTTTGGCCAAGTCTTATTACAATCCTTTATTATCTTAGTACGTGAAGGCTTTGAAGCTCTACTCATCGTGACCGCACTTTTAACTTATCTACGTCGCTCGGGCCATGGTAATAAAACATATGCTATCTATTATGGTGTTGGGGCTGCTTTAATTGCTAGTTTCATTACCGCTTATTTATTTAATCGGATTTTTCATATCGCCGGTGCCAACCGTGAGGCACTTGAGGGGATCACCATGCTGATTGCCGCAGGTGTTTTATTCTACGTTAGTTATTGGCTCTTTGCTAAACGTGAATCTGATCGTTGGCAAACTTACATCAGACATAAAATGACAAAAGCTATCACCACCGGCAGTTTATTCGCCCTCGGTTTAGCGGCATTCCTTGCGGTATACCGTGAAGGTGCAGAGACTATCTTGTTTTATCAAGCTTTAGCGATTGGTAATAGCGCCCATATTATGGCGATTTTCTCAGGGATATTCTGTGCTTGCCTAGCATTAGTCTTAATTTACTTTGCCATGCGCAGTGCCACAGTGAAAATTCCCTATCGCTTCTTCTTTGGCGCTACGGCTATTTTCCTTTATTACATGGCTTTTTATTTTATCGGCGGCGGTATGCTGGAGTTACAAGAAGCAGGTTGGATCAGTATTACTCCGATCACATGGTTACCGCAAATTGGTTGGTTAGGTATTTACCCCACCTGGCAAAGCTTAGGTACGCAATTACTATTCTTGGTGCCGACGCTAGCAGGTGTACTGTGGTGGCGTAAACAGCAGGCAAAAGCTAGATTGAATGCACAAACAGCGGCGTAAATATATATCATCCGCACATGGGGATAACGTCATATTAAGACGACACGGTAACTTCTGTGGCACCAACCGGACACTAGCATAGATACTATGGGTGTGTATTACGTGGAATACAATTTTGGCAGTATCGTCTGAATTGTGAAGAGCAAAATTGGAAACATCAATGACAACAACAGCGCAACGTAAACTGCGAGAAATACCAGTGCGCACAGAAGTGAACCCTGAATTCACACAAACCCGACCACGCTGGTTACTACAGCTTGAGAATTTAAGCTATAAACATCGTAATAAATTAGTCTTTATTCATGTGAGCATGTTCCTATTCTTCTTAGCACTGATTGTAATCCCCCTATTCTTACCAGAGCCAACAGAGCAAGCTAGCACCTTTAACAACTTTACCTTATTTGCACAATTTCTATTTTGGGGTATTTGGTTTCCGCTGGTCTTTGCCTCTGTCATATTTACCGGTCGCAGTTGGTGTGGCGTCCTCTGCCCCATGGGTGCGGCATCAGAATGGACTAACAAGATCGGTTTTAAATTAAAAATCCCCGCTTGGCTACGCTGGGAAGGTACACCGATTTTAAGTTTTTTATTATTGACCATATTAGGACAAACTGTTGATGTGCGTGATGAGGCAAGTGCTATTGCTCAAGTGTTTGGTGGTACCTTAGTACTCGCGTTATTGATTGGGTTATTCTTTGGTAAAAAGAAACGGGCCTGGTGCCGCCATGCCTGCCCTATTGGTTTATTACTCGGTGTATTTTCACGTATCGGCGCAGTACAATTCGCGCCTAAGTTACGTCGCCCTGGCAGTAAAGATGCTTACGCAGAAAAAGGCATTTGTCCTACCATGGTATCGATTCCGCAGAAACAAGAGTCTCGACACTGTATTCAATGCTTTCGCTGTGTAAAACCTAGCTCTCCAGGTGGGTTGTTTGTGCGCTTACGTAAACCTGGCGATGAAATTATTCGTATCCGCGAACATAATCCAAATGCTGCAGAAGTTTGGTTTATCTTTATTGCCACAGGTATTGCATTGGGTGGCTTTCTTTGGTTAATTTTACCCAGCTATCAAACTTTACGCCAAAGCATTGGGGAATGGTTCATTAACCATGGTTGGTACTGGATTGGTAATACCGGACCTAGTTGGCTGATGAGCGTTCACCCGGAACAACGCCAAGCCTACAATTGGTTAGATTTCATCACTATCACTAGCTTTATGCTGGGGTGTATGCTGTTGATTACTTTACTCTTAGCGGTATGCACAGCTATGAGTAGCTGGTTAGCTGGGCGATTTGGCGCTGATAGAGATTTCAAACAACGTTTTATCGAACTCGGTTATCAATTTGCACCGGTAGCAATGATTTCCATTATTATCAGTCTCGGTGATAAATTATTTTCTTCACTGTTAGACTTTGGTATGAATAGTATCTTATTAAGCACGATAAAAGGTTTACTGTTATTGGGTAGCGTCATCTGGAGTATTTGTCTGGGTAGGAAACTCTTGCAGCAACAAAGCTTAGTAGGAAAACATAATTGGTTTGCCTTGTTACCTGGTATTGCCGGCAGTATTGGCGTCGCTCTCACCTGGTGGCCAGCTATTTTTGGGATCAGTTATTCTGTATTAGAGCATTATCGACATATATCCCCATAGTGTCTCTTAAGATCACGATTTTCTGGAGTTCATGATGAAAAAATTCACTTATTTATTATCAGCCTTATGCACCTTAGGCTTGGTTCACAATGTGTATGCAGCAGAACAACCCATTGGTGAAGCCCAGCAAATTAATGGTATGGAAGTAGGTGCTGTGTACTTACAAGCGGTGAAAATGCAACCCCAGGTATCTATGGCAACTCAAGGGCCTGGTGATATTCACTTAGAGGCGGATATACATGCCCTAAAAAATAACCCTAATGGCTTTGGCGTTGGTGAGTGGATCCCTTATTTAAATATTAGCTACCATCTTGAAAAAGTTGGCAGTGATTGGCAACAAACAGGCAGCTTGATGCCAATGGTAGCCAGCGATGGTCCACATTATGGTATTAACACCACGCTAGATGGGGCTGGAAAATATAAATTACTCTATCATATCAATCCCCCCTCTTATAATGGCTTTTTTCATCATGTCGACCGTGAAACAGGCGTCGCAAACTGGTGGAAGCCATTTGATGTAGAGTGGGAATTTGTGTATCTTGGGACTGGTAAGAAAGGTGGCTACTAAAAAAATAGTTTTATAGCATCGTCTTTTCAGTTAACCGCTTATATAATTGCTCACGCTGCTCATAAGTACCACGGTTACGTGCTTCCAGGGCAGCATTGATATTTTCGATACAGATGGCATCCTCTAATAAGCTTTCCTGATGGCTTACTTTATTGTACGCAAGAAACCACTGTATAACGGTACTCCAGCGCCATAAGGGTGATTTATTATCGATTTGAAATACAGGTGCTGGGAAACTACCATCTCCTCTTTGGCCCGCTACCAATAAAGAAATGCTTTGACGAGATAACTGCAATCGCTTCGCAATTTCACTGATATTAACGTAAGGAGCTGGAGTTACGCTTTCTGCCATGGCATTAATACCCGCTTGTTCAATGGCTTGAATAGCTGAAATCACTGCATTTTCCAGCGTATCCGCTTCTCTATCAAAATCTAAATAGACCACTGATTTGTTAAAGTGAACTAAGGCATCATCACAGCCAGCTTGATACAATGCATCTTCCAAACCTGGAGTACTTTCATCCACCCCAGACAAAATAATTGAAAAGTGAAATACTTGTTTTGTGTTCATTGCATTTCTCCTAATGAGCGCATAAATTAACTTTTCGCCTTATCTGCATCACATGGTATATGACATTCTTCGGCGTCGACCACACTGATAGAGCACACCCTTCTGGTGTCTTCTCTGGGCAGTAAATTCTACCCCACGCATGTGCCGAATTTCCTGTCTGCTTATATCGCCACCGACATCTCTCTGCATAACGTATTGCAGCTTCAATATCCTTATTAGGATGACGTGGACGTGATGCCATAGCTTCTACTCCCTTAATCGTTGTAAGTATGAACACAATGTTGACATTTGTCAACACTATTTGACGTTAAAGTGAAAAATAAAAATATACTTTACAGCATATATATTGATTATACAAATATATAAAATATAAATTAATAAATAAAATACGAGTGATTGCTAGAAATTAAGCCAGCCAGATTGCAAATTATGTTGAATTATATTAAATTACATAAATTACCTAAATTTACATAATTCAACGTAATTGGAGTGATACACCATGGTTAGCTTAACATTCAGACGTGAAAATCTTGCCAATGCTTACTGCGACAGTCTAATAGGACAAGGCATTGCCAATGCAGTTTCAGGTTTGTTTTTAGCTGGCCCTCGTCGCGTTGGCAAAACAACATTTTTGCTCGAAGATGTTGTTCCAGAGGCTGAATCACGAAATTGGCACACAGTCTATGTAGATCTATGGGCAAATAAAGCAGCAGATCCATCCCTACTTATTGTTGAAGCTATCAAATCAAGCATTTCTGAATATAAAAGCAAGCTGGGTAAATTAGCTGAACAAATACAACTACAAAAAATTAAGATACTCAAAGCAATTGAGTTAGATTTTGCAAAACCAGGGCTACCTGAAAATATTACTTTAACAGATTTACTACTACACCTAATTCGCCTTGCAGACAAACCAGTACTCTTAATCATCGACGAAGCCCAACATGCTTTAACCTCAACAGATGGCATTAATGCTATGTTTGCTCTCAAGTCTGCTAGAGATCAAATCAATACATCCGATGCTGCGCCACAACTCATGTTAATCTTGACAGGTTCTAACCGAGATAAATTAGCACAATTAGTGATTAAAAAAGAACAGCCATTTTTTGGATCCGATATTACGAGCTTTCCCTTACTAGGCCGTGACTTCACTGACTTTTTTACGGATACAGTGAATAATGCTTTGGCTAAAGATAATCAATTTACTCAAGATAGTGTTTGGGATGCTTTTCAATTAATTGGTCATCGACCTGAAATATTACGCCAAATTGTTGGCCGTACAGCAATTAATAGTGATGCTCACTCGTTTTCCGATTTACTCACTCAAGATGCTTTACTCTGGCATACACAAATTTGGCAGGAGTTTGAAAACGATTACCATGCCTTACCGGCGTTACATCAGACTATTTTAGCGCTTATGATTGAACAAGGCCGCAGTTGGTCACCTTTCTCTGAAGAATCACTGGCATACTACCAAGCAGCCACTGACAATCCATCACTGCCTATCTCAACCGTGCAAACAGCGATTCAAGCTTTACGCGAACAAGGGTTTATCTGGCAATCTAGTCGCGGCACTTATGCGTTAGAAGATGAAAGCTTTGCGCAATGGTTTACACATTATCAACAACGACAGGACTAACGGCACGCTACGCTTACAACAGTTTATTCTTCGTCATGCTGTTCATGGCTAGTACTATGCTTTCGTGAGCGACGTCGGCGTCTTAACTCATTTACAGTCAGCACTAATCCAGAAATACCATAAATACCAAAGCCGGTGAATAAAACGGTGGGTGGATTAATGGATATGGCAATAAACAGCAATAGCATGAGAATAATAACAAAGAAAGGCACCTTGCCTTTAAAATCTAATTCTTTAAAACTGTAATAACGAATATTACTAACCATCAGTAAACCGGTCACCGTAGTAATAATGGCAACCACAATAGCCAAACTTTCAGGGTTCAGCGAATACTCATTACCAAACCATACCATGCTGGCAATAATTGCTGCCCCTGCGGGTGATGGCAAACCTTGGAAATAGCGCTTATCACTACTACTGCCCGTTTGCGCATTAAAGCGAGCTAAGCGTAACGCTGCAGTGGCAGTAAATAAAAAGGCAGCTAACCAACCCAGTTTACCTAGACTATATAAGGACCAACTATACACAATTAATGCTGGGGCAATGCCAAAAGAAACCACATCAGATAAACTATCATATTCGATACCGAAGGCAGACTGCGTATTAGTTAAGCGCGCAACTCGGCCATCTAAACCATCCATGATCATAGCAATAAAAATAGCATGGACTGCCACTTCAAAGCTGCCTTGCATGGCGGCGACCACACTATAAAAGCCAGCAAACAAACCTGCAGTTGTAAACAAATTAGGCAGAAGATAAATGCCCTTCGGTGGATGTTTGACCTGATCTGCTTGATTTTCCATCAATTTCCCTCGGTTAACTGTGCAGCGGCCAGTTTACGCAGGGTTAGTGATGGGCGTCAAGATATACTGGGGATCTGTTTCAAATTGCAGCAGATGAAGCAATCTATGCAACATACTCAATAAAGCTGCCACTTCAAGCGCAGTGGAGATTGCATACTGGTTTTATTGTTTCTGGATATTCTTTAGCTGATAATCCACTTCATAAGCACTACGGTTGCCAGTAAAGACGAAGCTATGTATCTCGCCAGCACTTGCAGGAACAACGCGTTGTTCACTGTTCTTACTCGGTGCTTCCCACTTGGATTTTAGTACCCCGCCTTGATTGGTGATTTGGATTTTAGCCACACCGATAGTATCGTCAGTATTCCAAGGTGGATGATCATGTTCCACTAATGTTACCACTAGCTCAATACTATCCCCTACAGCTAGCTCACCATCCCATAATTTTACATTATTAATTTTTTCAAGGGCCTTGGCTGGTGTTGAGATAGGTTGTTCTGGTACTGTATAAAAACTATTTTTATCCTTTGAATACACGGCAATAGCAAAATAAATTTCATCACCATGTTTTTCATTCTGTTGTTTAGCCTGTATAGACTCCACATAGAGCGCAGGGTGCAATGACTGCTCTGCTGTCGCTTGCGTCGGCGTTGCAGGTGTATTGTGCGTTTGCGCATAGGCTAAGCTTGTCACACAGCACAGCGCTAATACAAAAAATAATGATTTCATAATGCATCCCTATTTCAAACCCTACCCCTATACTCTTGAAAGTATAGTCCATAGTTTTGCTGTTATTGGCAAGTTGGGTAAATACTTTATACACGACAAAAAACCTCGTGAAAAGCCACAGGTAGCCTAGTGTTTCAAGCTTGTAGTTTATGTGCCAAGGCTCGGCTACCTTCCTGTAGCTTGCGCTATCATCCCTGATAGCGCTTTTTACTCGCCTTTTCACATAAACTACAAGCTTGAAACTTTATATCTCATCTATTAATTGTAAGTTTTTTGTCGTGCATAGAACACATTGAGCACCCATTAAGAAAACCCTAAACTATCCCCTTCTACTGCAACATGCACTGCATCGTTAGCGGCAAATTCGCCTTTTAGCAGGGCTTGGGCGAGTGGGTTTTCTAGGTATTGCTGGATTGCGCGTTTTAACGGTCTAGCGCCGTAGACTGGATCGTAACCAGCTTTAGCTAAGAAATCTAAAGCTTCATCACTGATCTCAAGTTTAATATCTTTACTTTGCAAGCGCTGGCAAATGTGGCGAATTTGGATTTCGGTAATCATACGGATCTGTGCTTGTTGCAGCGGTTGGAAGACCACTGTTTCATCCACACGGTTAATAAATTCTGGTCTAAAATGTTGGCCGACAACTTCCATCACTGCCTTCTTCATACCACTGGTATCACCAGATTCTGCCATTTCTTGAATAAGGTGAGAACCTAAATTCGAAGTCATCACGATTACCGCATTACGAAAATCCACCGTACGGCCATGACCATCAGTTAAACGGCCATCATCTAATACTTGTAATAAAATATTAAACACATCAGTATGCGCTTTTTCAATTTCATCCAATAAAATCACAGAGTACGGTTTGCGACGCACCGCCTCAGTAAGGTAGCCACCTTGTTCGTAACCTACATAGCCTGGAGGCGCACCAATTAAGCGTGCTACTGAATGTTTCTCCATAAATTCTGACATATCAATACGTACCATGGCATCGGCACTATCAAACAAGAATTCAGCGAGGGTTTTGCATAATTCAGTTTTACCCACCCCCGTAGGCCCTAAAAATAAGAAAGAGCCGATGGGTTTATTAGGATCTGACAAGCCTGCACGAGAACGACGAATGGCATTGGCTACAGCATTCACCGCTTCATCTTGGCCAATCACGCGTTGATGTAACACGTCTTCCATACGTAGTAATTTATCACGCTCACCTTCCAACATTTTTGAGACTGGGATATGAGTCCATTTAGACACGACTTCAGCAACTTCTTCTTCGGTGACTTTATTGCGTACTAATTTAGTCGCTTCTGTTTGCGCTTCAGGTTCAGAGGCCAGCGCTAATTGCTTTTCTAATTCTGGAATACGCCCATATTGAAATTCGGACATACGACTTAAATCACCTGCCCGACGTGCAGTTTCTAATTCCATCTTAGCTCGCTCCAAGGCTTCTTTAATATGCTGTGAGCCTTGTAACGCAGCTTTTTCTGCTTTCCAAACTTCTTCCAGATCACCAAATTCTTTCTGCAAGGTTTTGATCTCTTCATCTAAATTCTCTAAACGTTTTTTCGAGGCTTCATCAGACTCTTTTTTCAAGGCCTCACGTTCAATCTTTAATTGAATTAAACGCCGTTCTAAGCGATCCATTTCCTCTGGCATAGAGTCAATTTCCATACGTATATTACTACCTGCTTCATCGATTAAATCGATAGCTTTATCAGGTAATTGTCGATCAGTAATATAGCGATGAGATAGAGTCGCTGCCGCTACAATAGCTGGATCAGTAATTTCAACCCCATGATGAATCTCATACCGTTCTTTTAAACCTCGTAAGATAGCAATGGTATCTTCAACCGAAGGCTCATCCACTAGTACTTTTTGGAAACGTCGCTCTAATGCAGCATCTTTTTCAATATACTGGCGGTATTCATCTAAGGTTGTGGCCCCAATACAATGTAACTCGCCACGCGCTAAGGCAGGTTTTAACATATTACCGGCATCCATGGCACCTTCGGCTTTACCTGCACCAACTAAAGTATGTAGCTCATCAATAAATAAGATGATCTGACCTTCTTGCTTGGACAAGTCATTTAATACAGCTTTTAAACGCTCTTCAAATTCACCGCGAAATTTTGCCCCGGCAATTAAGGCCCCAAGATCTAAAGATAATAAGCGCTTATTTTTTAAGCCTTCAGGCACTTCACCATTCACAATGCGTTGGGCTAAGCCTTCTACAATGGCGGTTTTACCTACACCTGGTTCACCGATGAGAACCGGATTATTTTTGGTTCGACGTTGTAGCACTTGAATAGTGCGGCGTATTTCACTATCACGGCCGATGACCGGATCAAGCTTACTTTGTAAGGCACGTTCGGTTAAATCAATAGTGTACTTCTCCAACGCTTGGCGTTGGTCTTCGGCATTAGGATCTTTAACCGACTCTCCACCGCGCACACTATCAATGGCTTGCTCAAGCACTTTCTTGCTAGCACCTACACTCGCTAACAATTTGGCTAACTCACCCTTGGTCTCTAAGACAGCGAGAATAAATAACTCACTGGCAATGTAATCATCTTTGCGTTGCTGGGCTAATTTATCCATTAAATTCAGTACAGCCTTTAAGTCACGGCCTACATGCATATCACCGGATGTACCTGTGACTTGAGGTAATGCATCTAAACGTTGATCTAATTCGCTGCACAATTGTGGTACCTTTACCCCCGCCTGGATCAATAAATGCCGAATAATACTACTTTGTTGGTCAAGTAAGGCCTTGAGTACATGTTCTGGCTCTATATATTGGTTATCTCGACCAATCGCCAAGGATTCAGCCTCTGCTAAGGCTGATTGAAATTTAACCGTAAATTTTTCCCAATTCATTGTTTAACTCCTTTATTGAGTAGTCTTACTGGTAAATGTGGGGTGCAACAGTGTATTAATCAAGGTTAATATCATAAAATATTCAGCAACAGAACAAAATTAGCCAAGAATATGGGCATCCAGGCTAATGAATGCTAATCATTATCAGTGCTATACTTAAAAGAAGAAAATCTCCCCCCGCTTGCGGGGGAGTCAGAGCGCTGGGGTTTCCCAAGGGGAGAGCGCAAGCTCCCCTTGGGTCGCCGTCGGCGCGGGTTTCCCGCGCAGGCGAAATCATACTAGGAAACAATCTCGGTCGCTTGCGGCCGAGTTGTTAAAAGCAATACAGTTTATTTGGGGAAATTCTATGGATCTGCATCGCTATCATCGCGGTATTACCTTGATGGAATTGGTCATTGTAGTGGCTATTGTTGCCATTCTTGGGGCCATCGCCATACCTTCTTATAATGATTATGTAACGGAAACTCGCCGTGCGGATGGTCAAGTAGCCTTATTAGATTTAGCTAACCGTATGGATCGCTTCTTTACCGAAAATAATACCTATGTAGGTGCAACCTTAGCAGGCTTAGGTATGCCCACTACGTCTTCAGAGGGGTTTTATAACTTGGCCATTACCAATGCCACAGGTACTGCCTATACCATCCAAGCCACCCCCACCGGTGCGCAAGCAAGTCAAGATACTAATTGCGCTAGTTTGACATATAATCAATTGGGTCAAAAAGGGAACACCGGTCCTGGTACCGCAGCAGATTGTTGGTAATTGACATCCTCAAAGCAAGCTGTGGGAAGGCAAGTTAATTACATAATTGCGCACCATCTAGAATGAGAACCATTATTTTGTGATGTGCCCTTTGCTTGCACGTGATTAGGTATATCAATTCTCACCTCATTAGAAGATCCTGAGCTTGATTGTGATGCGGCCGGCTGCGGATAAAAACGAGTACGAGCAGCAAGTAGTCGGCCATCACTATCAAAACCTCTCTGTTGTGGTTCATCTCGACTACTGCTACCTGCAGATTGCTGCGTTGTCGTGGTTCTGCTATATTCTGTTTCCGTCACAGTCGTATGTACCACCTTAGTCACGCGCGTGCGTACTGTCTCTTCAACAACGGTAGTAGTATAGTCTGCCTCTCGCTTACCCTTTGGATCAAAAGCCTCTGCTCTCTCATCCCCACTGTCGTACTGGCCGGTAGCATAATCTGTTCTGGGTACAGAAAAATCACCCTCGCCTTGAATACTCGGGTAATCGCTGGTTAACTGTTTTCGCTCTTGTGCTGTTGCACTATCTGTAGGAATAGTAATCTCAGTCAGCCCCTTACGCGCTTCAGTCACTTCAGAATACAAACTACCAAAATACATAAAAAAACCGACAACTAAGGCTAAGCCTTGTAGAACCCACCCTAGCGTCGGATAAAATGACTCACGACCAGCAATGAGTACTGCAAAAGCACCATCGATGGCGTGAATAAGTGCATCAAGATACATCACTCGTTTAAAAAATTTTGCGATAGGTGCTGGCATCCAAGGTGTTGGCTCTGCTCGTTCTACACCTGTGATATGCGCAATATTTTCCTTTGCCTCTAACACTTCAAAATATAGCGTTTGTAACACGAGTACGACTAATGAAAGCAATAACATAGCGCCGATACCCGTAAAAATAGGCACTTGCCAATAGACACTTTGAGAACATAAGAACAACACAAGTTGCGGAGGCACACTGAATACAATTCGTAGTAAATGACCAATCACATGGTTGATAGCTCCAGGGTAATACAGCCATGAAGTTACCACAGAATTACTCACCACATCTTTAAGATAAGGCTTAAATCTTCTGTAGACGGGATCTTCTAAATCGCCAGTCTCTGCATTCCTCTCTAAGCCTTCTAAGACTGCAGCATCTTGAGTCACTAAGGTAAAGGGCATGACCGACAGGGCATAATAAACGGCTAGAATACCCATTACCGGATAACTCAATACCGCATTATCCTGGGCGATTTGACTACCGCCTCTTACTGCGACGATCCATTGTTTACCACCAAGCGCTAATAAACACAAATCAGCATAGCCAATCAAAGGGCTTAAGAGCAAATACCCATATTTTTTTGTAACAAGCATTTTCAGATTCGCTTGTTTCTCTTCCTCAGATTGCTGGCCTGCAATACGCGGGTAATCAAAACGGCCAGGTTCATGGCCCAATATATTTGCTGCTATTTCCCTGCCTAAAAAAGCATTAGATTCTAAGTAAATAACAATAGCAGCACCAATCCCTGGGATTGTTGATAGCAATGAAGCCATAAATGGACTACGATAACGCAGTAATACATCACGAACGGGAACAAAGACACCAAAAAATTCGGAAAAGCCTGACGCAAAAGCATTCGCCTTACGCACAAAACTAGCAACAAAACGCCGCTGGTTAGAAGCCAATGGCTGGAACAATACATCATCATGAAGTAGCTGAGGTGCTAATAGAGGTACAGGTGTGTCATCACCAGCATGTGATGTTGTTAGCGGCACTGTATAAAAACCATCGCCATCAGTCTGAGGAGTCTGGGCATATGGTATAGCAAAAGGTCTCTGAGCATCTGACTGAGCTTTACCACCATCACTCACGCCAACACCATTGGCAGATGCAGGAATAACTAGTAACTCTTCGGCTCGGTGATCACCATGCTGCGTGGCTCTGCCACCGCTCGCTGCTGGCATGTTTATCATCTCCATTATTCTTGTTGTTATCAAAAAATGGTATTATATGGAAATGAGAATTATTTGCAATAACTAGGGGGTCATGGATTTTACGTTAACAAATTCATGGGTAGATGGCGGCGTCCCTTATTATTTCCAGGAACAATAAATTGATTATTATTCAATACGTTAACATATCAAACACGACTAATGTGTTTCAAGACAAGTAAAGAACATTAGCAAGAATAGAGACCTACGGGCTAATTCACCTCAACAATTTCAACACGAATGTATAATTCTTGTCCCGCCAGTGGATGATTAAAATCTACCGTGGCCGTCTCATCATCAAAGCTGCGGATCACCCCCGGTACAGGCTCACCACCCATACGTTCGAATTCAATAATTAAGCCATTTTCTAAATCAAGCGTTGCGGGAAATTGGTCACGAGGTACTTTGTGAAAGTTAGCTGGATTAGGCATACCGTAGGCATCATCTGGAGCTAGATTAAAGGCTTTCTTTTCTCCTGCCTGTAAGCCCATTAATTGTTGTTCAAAGCCAGCAGAGAGACTGCCATCTCCCATCACAATCCGCGCAGGCTTGTGGCTAGTGCGAGTACTGTCTGCAACGGAACCATCCATTAATTTGATATCTACATGCATGATGACTTCACTATCGGCTTGAATTATTTTATCTTTGTTCATTTTTTATCCTCAGTAATCAGCCAATAAGTATAATTAACTTACACCATCAATACAATCAAGGATGCTATGCATCATTTATGCTGTTTAGACAGGAACCTATCGGTCTAAGCGGGTCTGGGAAGACTTATCAACAGTGGGAGCTGGGCCATGTTTAATGATGTTGGCGGGTTTCTCACCCTCAGGAAAAGCCTTTTCAAGATCTCGAGTGTCACTGGTCTTACCACGACTCAAGGCAAACATGACTAAAGCTTGACCTCGCGCTAGCACCTCTGGATCAAAATGCTCGGTTTGCTCATCAATTAACTTATCACGCGCTTGATCATGTGCGGTGGTTTCACGCTGGTGTTTAGCCAATTGCTCATGGCTGCGTGTCCTTTCCTGTCTTTCTTGCAGATGATAAATATCAGTAATCCCTTGCATAGCTTCCTGATATTGGCTCGGTGTCATATGACCTGCTTTTACCCATGTATAAAATTGATAGGCCTTCGCTTGCAAGCCAGCTACGGAATAACGTGTCATGCGTAACTTTTCTTTCACAGTGGTATCAATGAAAGTTTTCTTCATTTTACCCTTGAGGATCCGAGCAGTTTCATAGGTGTTAAATAGCCCTTTATTAAACACTGTAGCAAATAACTGGCGGAACACTTGAGTCACATTATCGACAAACTTAGCAAAGCCTCGCTGAGCTATTGTATGTTTTTTTGCATCCTTCGCAATAGGATCTAATAAAGTCCGCTTTAGTGCAAATTCAATATCATCGATGATATCTTCACAATCATTGGCGGTCATGTAATTACTTGTAGAGCTAGTCCTTTGATAATCTTTGATTTGCTCTTGGATAGGCTGTAAAGCCTTAATAGCATCTGCTAAATATCTTTTCCTAGCACTGTTGTTGGTATCGCTGATTTTCTTTTTTAATATGCGGATGGTATTTGCCAACTCAGGCGCAAAACTTGTTAATAGGTGTCTGGCGGCCTGATCTTCTTTTGCGCGTCCATTATGATCATAGTCACGCTGCTCGTCATATTCTTCAATACGTTTTTTTCTAATCGACGTAAATGCTGCAGCGGTTTGTTTCTGCGCCTCGGTTACTTCTTGCTCTAAGCCTAATACTTCTTTATGCCGCATTGCTACTTTACTTAAAGCTGCTGCTGCCGCTTGCATACCTTGAGCTGCGGAACGTAACTGCTTATATAAATCATATTGAAATACTCTATGTTCTTCATCATTATCCTGCGTGTATAACGCAGCCATCCTGTATCGATCATTAAAATATTCCTGTGCTTTAGCATAATGATCACGACACTGCGTCACCTCAATATGGCCATTCAAGCCAGCCAATTCACGTCGATTACGCTTAGCTTGTTGTTTAATTTCTTTTAGGAGAGCTTGATCTAATTGATTGGGGGTTTTGCTATCAAATGCGACTAACGAACGGATTTGCTGCTGTAAACCAACTAACTGCTTTTTGGCTTGAAGAAGGTTTTCAATAACGACGGGGCTAGTATAAGCCTTCTTCAAAGCTAAAGAGCAACGTTTAAGTTGGGCATCATACAATTTTAGCATGCCCTCTAATAATGTATTTTGCTGACCGCTCGGCATATCTATACCCGCTATGTTTCGTAGTTATAATAATTCTAGCAGCAAATTTACCCTAAAAAGCTTAAGTAGACATTAACTCATGTCTAATTGATACCCCGTGCTTTTCGGCTCATAATCAACAATACTTCGCGAAAATCATGGAAAGAGGCAGGCTTTGTTAAGAAACCATCCATTCCAGCCTCTAAACATGCTTGCTTGTATTCTTCTGTTGCATTACCGGTCAAAGCAATAATTGGGATTTGTTTATCGATTTCATTATCTCTAGCGCGAATTTCTTTGGTCAGAGTGACGCCATCTTTATCTGGTAAACCAATATCCATGAGCACAATATGGTACTCTGCCAAGTTCATAGCTAAGGCTCGTTTGGCAGTGCTGACAATTTCCACATGACATCCCAGCATTTCCCACATGGCCTTACAAGCCAATTGTGCTACTTGATTATCTTCCACTAATAAAATGCGTAATTGCTCGTGATTTAAATATTGTTGCGGTGCGGTTATGTCCTGCGGCACAATGTTCATGACATCGAATAATGTTGAAAATAACTCAGTGGGTAATGTTGGTTTTAATATGACTTTATCAAACCCTGAAGATAACATAGCTTGCGTGCGCTCAAGTGGTAATGTATCAGTATGTAGCAGGACTTTAAGTTGCGGGTTTGGATGGCGCTTACGCAGAGTTGAAGCGAAGGCGATGGGGGTACCTGTTTTAACATCAATATCAATAATAACCATATCATGATTAAAATTTTCTTCTAAATAGCTTTCAGAAGATCTAATATTATTGAACAGCTCCTCACTGGACATAATATCGCAGCTTCTACCCTGTAATTGTTTCCGCAATAATGCCTTGGATATTTCATCATCAGAGACAACTGCTAGAGAAAGATCGGTAGGTAGTTCTTTGCTAACGACCTCATCATTCATCTCTTGTTGTAATTCACAAGGCAGCGTGCAAGTAAAAGTAGAACCTTCATCAACGGTAGATTCAACACTGATTTCTCCTGACAGCAATTCAACAAAAGAAGAGACAATAGATAACCCAAGCCCAGCACCTTGATAGCGAGACTCTTGGTAAGTAAGCTTCACCCGCGCAAAACGCTCAAAAATCTGCTCTAGTTTATCCTCTGGAATACCAATACCGGTATCTTTTACCTGAATTAATAAAGTTGATATATTCCCCTCTCTGAATTTTTCTGACACTTCAACGATAATATGACCTGCAGGTGTAAACTTAATGGCATTACCCACTAAATTTAAGATAATACGTTTCACTAAGGATGGATCAGTAATAATCTGTCTGGGTAAGTTATAGGGATAACAAACGTATAACTTAACGCCTTTATCCTGTATCTGCTTACCTAGCACTTGTAACATTTGCTCCATCATATTCAACAAATCCACAGGCTGCGGATTAACAACCACTTTATCTGCTTCAATTTGAGTAAAGCTTAATAAATCTTGCACAAAAGTCAGTAAGATATTGGCTGACTCATTAATTGCATTAATATATTCTTTTTGTTCATGACTGTGAGGCTGCATACTTAAGACTTGCGCCATACCCATAATACCATTTAAAGGGGTACGAAAATCATGACTGATAGAGGCTAGGAATTCAGTCTGTGCTTTATTTGCGGCCTCTGCTGCTTCTTTATCTGCTCTTTCTGCTATTAAATCTTCCTCAAGTTTTTTCCGCTCAGTGATATCCACTGAACTGCCAATGGTCCCAATGGTCTCACCCTTATCATCTCTTAAGGGTGCTTTGGTGATCAAAAATATAAATTCTTTACCCTGTTTACCTCGCACGACTTCTTCACATTGATAAATTTCACCAGTTTTCATTACCATCTTATCATTTGCAACTAAAGTCTCTGCCGTTTCTGCCCAAGGTAATTCAAAATCAGTTCTACCAATTACTTCATCCTTCGACACTAAGCCTAAAGTATCCAGAAATGCTTGATTACAGCCTAAATACCGTCCTGATTTATCTTTCCACCAAAAATTAATACTGAGAGAATTGACAATGTTTTCTTCTGTAAAATTATAGCTCGACATAACACTACCTACTTAAAGTTAGTACGAACAATATCAATTTTGTTATAGATATTATTGCACTTGATATTAGATCGAAATTAATAATTATTGGCTAACTATAGCACTAAAATTAACTCAAAAACATAGAATAAATAACCGCATGAAAAATAGCGATTTTTTTAAGATTTAGGTGTACGACCGCTCGGATTTCGTAACATATCAATCACCAACATGGCGGCGCCGATGCAGATGGCTGAGTCGGCGATATTAAAGGCGGGCCAGGCCCAGGTTTTGACATAAAATAAGAGAAAATCAACCACATAGCCTAATGTAATGCGATCATATAAATTGCCCAGTGCACCACCAATAATTAAGGCAATGGCAATCAACAGCCATTTTTTCTGGGGTAGTAATCTGAGTAACCACAGACTTAAGCCAATACTCACTATAACCGTTACCGCGGCTAATAGCGGTGTTTGCCAGCCGCTGGCATTGGTGAGAAAACTAAAGGCTGCTCCGGTATTGCGCCATGAGACTAAATTAAAGAATGGGAATATGGGAATTTGTTGTCCCAGACTTAAATGTGCTTGGATCGCATGCTTTGACCATTGATCTAAGAGGATCACTATTACACTGATCACTAACCAACGTGCGTTTTGTAAATACCAAGTTTTTTTGTCTACCATCATCAGCCTTTATGCAAATGCTCGTTTTTCACCACTGCCAGCAACGTTCTCTATACAACGGCCACAGAGCTCGGGATGTTCCTTATTCATACCAATATCTGCCACACGGTGCCAACAACGCACGCATTTCTCATTAGCTGTTTTACTCACCTGTAAATGTAGCTGTGGAATATCCGTTGCCACCGCAGATTCAGGTTTATCATTTGCTGGCATTAACTGTGCCGTAGAGGTAATCAATACAAAGCGTAGTTCATTACTTAATTTAGCAAGTTGTTGGTACAATTCGTCATCACAATACAGCGTTACTTCTGCCTCTAAGGCTGAGCCTAACTCACCCTCTGCACGTAAACCTTCTACCACTTTATTCACTTCATCACGTACTTTCATGAGGCTTTGCCAGTAGGCTTGATCTAGCGCTTGGTGTTGCACAGGCACATCAAATAAACCTTCATACCATGTCGTTAAAAATACGGACTCAGCTCGCTCACCTGGAATATGCTGCCATACTTCTTCTGCGGTAAAGCTTAAGATCGGTGCCAACCAGGCTGCCAGAGCTTGAACGATATGATACATGGCTGTTTGCGCTGAGCGTCGAGCTTGGCTGTTTGTTTGCGTGGTATATTGCCTGTCTTTAATAATATCCAAATAAAAACTACCCATTTCAATACCACAAAAATGATGTATCTTTTGGCAAACGATATGAAATTGATAATCATCATAGGCTTGGATAATTTCTTGTTGCAATAACTTGGTTCGCTCTACTGCCCATGCATCTAAGGCAAGCAATTCTTCCGCGGGTAATAGATTTTGCGCCGGCTCAAAACCATGTAAGTTTGCCAGTAAAAAACGGCAAGTGTTGCGAATACGTCGGTAGGCATCGCTGGTGCGTTTTAAAATTTCATCTGATACTGTAATTTCACTGTGATAATCGGTATTCGCTACCCACAGACGTAAAATATCAGCCCCTAAGCTATTAATCACTTTATCGGGCGCAATCACATTGCCTAAGGATTTAGACATTTTGCGTTTTTTCGCATCCACTGCATACCCGTGGGTTAATACGGCTTTGTATGGGGCACTACCCTTAGAGGCTAGCGCAGATAGCAAAGAACTCTGGAACCAACCACGATGCTGATCTGAACCTTCTAAGTATAAATCAGCAGGATACTGTAAATTATTACGCGCATCTAAGACACAGGCATGGGTACAACCAGAATCAAACCAGACATCAAGACTGTCGGTTAATTTTTCATAATCCTTACCTTCAGCACCAAGCAATTCTGTCGGGTCTAAGTCATACCAAGCATCTACACCGGCTTGCTCCACTAATTGCGCGACTTTTTCAATCAGGCCCTTGGTATCGGGGTGAATCTTACCGGTTTGTTTGTGGGAAAATACGGGGATAGGTACACCCCAGGCCCGCTGGCGTGAGATACACCAATCCGGGCGTTGGCTGATCATACTGGCTAAACGTGCCTCTCCCCAACTAGGTACCCACTGCACATGACCAATAGCCTCTAAGGCTTGTTCACGCAAACCATTAGTTTCCATACCGATAAACCACTGCGGAGTACCGCGGAAAATCAAGGGTGTTTTATGACGCCAGCAATGCGGATAGCTGTGTTCTACTGTTTCTGTATGCACTAAATTACCGTGAATCTTTAATATATTGAGCACTTCGTCATTAGCTTTAAACACATGTAAGCCAGCAAAGAATTGAGTATCTTCGGCAAAGCAACCATTAGCCTGCACTTGATGATCCACAGGTAAATTATATTTAACCCCTAACAGATAATCCTCTTGACCATGACCTGGCGCAGTATGCACCGCACCGGTACCTGACTCTATAGTGACATGCTCGCCTAAGACAATGGGTACATCACGTTCATAAAAGGGATGACGGCATTTTAAACCTTCCACATCTTGACCTTGACAATAAGCCACAACGCGATAATGGCTTAACTCCCAACGCACGACTAAGTCTTTAACGAGGGCTTCGGCTACAAAAAAGTTTTCTTTGCCACGCGGACCTTCGGCATTAATAATCACGTAGTCTACTGTAGGATGTAATGCCACCGCTTCGTTGGCAGGTAAGGTCCAAGGGGTTGTGGTCCAAATCACTACGGATAAATCACCCTCGATATGCTTGTCTAAAGTGTGATTACAACGATCCCAAAAAACTTCTTCATCTAATACCCGAAAGGCGACATCAATAGCTGGTGATTTTTTATCTTCATACTCCACCTCCGCTTCTGCGAGAGCAGAACCACAAGCTGTACACCAATGTACTGGTTTATAACCACGGTGAGTATGGCCTTTATCAATGACATGACCTAAAGTACGGATGATATTTGCCTCAAATTGATAATCCATGGTGATATAGGGATTTTCCCATTCACCAAAGATGCCTAAGCGTTTAAAGGCATCACGCTGAATATCGATTTGACCACGGGCATAATCGCGACAGGCTTGGCGAAATTCTTTAGCTGTCACATTAATACCAGCTTTACCGAGTTTCTTTTCTACATTCAATTCAATAGGTAAACCATGGCAATCCCAACCGGGCACATAGGGACTATCAAAGCCACTGAAGCTTTTACTTTTTATGACAATATCTTTGAGTACCTTATTCACCGCATGGCCAATGTGGATTTTACCATTGGCATAGGGAGGACCATCATGCAGAATGAATTTAGGCCGCCCTGCAAAGGTGGCACGGATTTTTTCGTATAAGCCCTGTTGCTGCCACTGCGCCAGCATACCTGGCTCACGGTTAGCCAAATTACCTTTCATTGGAAAGTCAGTTTTGGGTAAATTTAAGGTATCTTTATAATCTGTCATGAATCATTATCCAAAAAATACTGTTGTGCCTGCGCTGCATCAGTGCTTATCTGTTGTTTCAATGCCGCAAAGGATTCAAAGCGTTGTTCATCCCGAATTTTACGCACAAATTCTACTTCAACATAGCGCCCATAAATATCTTGCGCAAAATTAAACAAGTGTACTTCTAAAAGCGTTTTAGTGCCATCAAAAGTTGGCCGATTGCCCAAATTTGCCACACCTGTATACACCTGTGAACCTAATCCATATAGTTTGATAGCATAAACGCCCTGTAAAGGACTCACCTGCCGGTGTAAGTAAATATTCGCCGTTGGAAAACCAATCTGCCGCCCGCGCTTATCCCCATGGGCAACACGGCCACACATGCTATAGGGCCGTCCTAATAATTGCTCTGCGGCAGCTAAGTCACCCGTCGCAAGTGCCTGACGAATGCGCGTACTACTAATACGCCCCTGATCGTGTTGGACCTCAGCAATTTTCGCCACACTATAGCCATACTCCTGACTCATCTGTTCCAATAAGGCATAATTACCACGACGCTGATAACCGAAGTGAAAATCACCACCAACAATTAAATGCTGAATACCCAATTGCTGTACCAACAGCTCAGTGATGAAAGTTTCCGCAGGCATTTGCATAAAGGCCTTATTAAAGCTTAAACATAATACCTGATCCACATTAAACCGCGATAAAACCATTAACTTCTCGCGTAAGCGGGTCAAACGCGCCGGCGCTTTCTCTGCCATAAAGTACTCTTTCGACTGCGGCTCAAAAATAATCACGACACTGGGTAGTTGATACTCTAGGGACTTTTCTTGGAGTTGATTCAGTACTTGCTGATGGCCTAAATGGATCCCATCAAAATTACCAATACTTGCGACGCATCCATGATGCTGAGGTTGAATATTTTGTAAACCTCGAATTAATTGCATGATGTGTCTTCCTCGGTTGGATTACGTAAGAAATGGCGAATGCGCACACCACACAGTTGCAAGGTTAAACCATACACCAACACACTGCCTATCACTAACATGGCTAAATGGCTCGCACGCTGATACCACGCCCACTCTAGCCATGTGGGTAAAGACGCTGTGGTCAAGCACAGTAATAAGGCCATTGCCCCATTCGCAAGGCATAATTGACCAGCGAATTTCAGCCAACCAGGTTGTGGTATAAAGATACCCCTTTTACGCAACCCCCAAAATAATAAGGCGGAATTCAGGCTCGAAGACAGGGCCGTTGCCAAGGCTAGACCGGCATGAGCTAAGGGGAATACCAATAATAAATTTAATAACATATTTGTCACCATAGCGATGACGGCATATTTCACAGGGGTTTTTACATTCTGCTTAGCATAAAAGCCCGATGCTAAGACTTTAATAAACATAAAACCTGGCACGCCTACAGCAAAGGCCCAGAGGCTGCGTTGTGCCATATGCACATCGAAGGCATTAAACTTGCCATACTGTAGTAAAGTAGTCAGCAGCGGTCCTGCCAATATGAGTAAGCCTCCCAAAGGTTCGTTTCTCAAACGACCCGAGTAGAATATCGACGGCTGCTTTTCCTCGTTACTCGTGTTGTAGCTAAAAGCAAGATTTCCCTCGTGATCCTGGGAGGCCGCTCCCATGAAACGACTCGTGTCGTCAGTTCCTAGGGTCGATTGTTCCAGAAACGTGAAAACGCCACCGATCGGACGATTCAATTCCCAAACTCGTAAGCCTGCCCGATATGTTTGATCTTGAGGCGTAATCCTGACGGTCTTGCTGATGACGAAAGACTCACTCGTACCAAAGTTTCGATAAGCGACGCGATACATAAGCCGATCACTCTGCGAGTCGAGATCCTCGCCCGGTTCAGGTTGTTTGATATCTGCACGTCCTACCGGGCTCGTCGGATCAAACTCAACTGTTCCGAGCGGTGAAAAAGCGGCCTCTGCGAAGGTTGAGTTAAGGACGTTATCGAAGTCGGGTCGAAACTCAAAGAGTCTCAATGCGTCTACCGGATCACCGTACTCATTCGCAGAATATCCAATGAACATCCCAGGTGTGCTTGCAGGTGGCGCTCTGAGACCGTCTAAGTCCACGGGCAGAATTCCGCCGATACGCATCGTTGTCGGTGAAGCGAGATCGAAGTAGATGAAACTCGCTGTTGGATCACCCTGGATCATCTTCTTGATGTCGAAAGCGAAGGCTCCGGACCCGGCGTAATCACTTCCGAAGAATTCGTCCGTCGACATATAGAGGGCGTCGTGCCAGAAACCGAACTTCGGATAGTCATTGAGTTTTACGTTTGGCATGACGAACTCATAGATGTAGAACTCGCCGGTCGGATCTCCTGTTTTCGAGATCGCGATCATTTGTCGGAATGGTGGTGTCGCTTTACAAAACTGACTGATCAGCCAACGGTCTGAAAGCGTGTCATACAAAACGATTGGATCGCCATCATTACGCACTGCGCATGCAGTTCCAAGCGGCTCGAACAGAGAACTCAACGCAAGTGGAGGCGTTAGCGGAGCACCTTTTTTGTTGTAGACGCGGAAAAGCGTGTTGACTGCCTGAACGTAATGATTGGGACCAATGTCACCAATCGTGTCGGGTGGGATGACTCGAAAGCCAAGAACAGCGGCATTGTCATTGCTACTCAAACCATCGAATGACTGCAGCGGCGTCGGCATTGACCCGCTCCCGAATTTAGCGATTGCCGCGTCTTCCCCGTGGACGGCTCCTGGGATTTGTTTTCTGAAAGGCTCTTTGTTTTCAACAGTTCTCGCGTCAGAATCGGCTTTTCCGAGTCTACGGCTTTTGTTCTTGGCGTCAGGAACAGAATGACCCAGGTCTGCGACAGGTCTCGAAACCGCGAATTTCGCCGCCTGAATCTTCTGTGGGATGAGTTCTTCATAGACTCGTGCGGTTTCAGATTTCGTTGAAGCACGGTCTATCGGAATTGAAATTACGGCGAAGAGCAGTAAAACAAACAAAAAAGCCCTTTTCATAGAATCTGAATTCTATCAAAAAAGGACTCGGTTCTGAGTAAATTCTTTGTTTCTTTCTAATTAAACCCCGAGAATCCGACGAAGCGGTTTTGAAAACCCGAACTTGTCGTAATGAGGTTTGCGCTTTTCAAGAAGTGCGACCAATACTTGTGAGATCGTTCGATGTTGTTCGCTAAACCTTGGATTTTCCCCGAGGCGTGTAACGATCTTTCGGATCGACTCAACGATGCTCGAGACAAACATGTTCTCGTTAACACGTCTCGTCATTTCGATGCGGCCACTTTTGTAGTTAAAGATTCCCTCGGAAGGGTTCATAAACGGATAGTCTTCGGCAATTTCCATCCGTACCTTCTCAAACGCAGCAGTGAAATCGAGATTGTGTTTCGCCAAACACTTGTCGAGTACTCCAAGCATTTCGACTGACAATTTCATTAGAACTTGCCAATCCTCGGATGAAATCGATTTTTTCTTGGCTCTACGTTCGAAGTTGTTCGAAAGCTCAAACGGGAAATCCGGCAGAGATGGACCGGACGCATGATCCTCAACCTCTTCTTCCTGAACTGCGATTCCCACCGGCTCGACAACCGTAACGGGTTTCGCTTCGACGGGCGGCGACGGCAGATGTCCATTTGAACTGAATCCATTCCCGTTGCTTGCCAAAGGCTGCGGTAAAAACGGTTCGGTTTCCGGTTGTGGAATCGGCGGCGGCGTCTGTGCTGGTGGCTTCTTCGCAGTACCATTCGTGGGAACTGCAGGCTTTTTGACCGCTGTGACTTCCACAGATTGAACAGTCTTAGTCTTTGTAGGTTCGGGACTCGGCTTCTTGTTCTCCTTTTCTTGAAAAACATTAACCGATCCGCCCGGCTCGCGTGCGCGAATCAAAAGTCTCTGAAAAGCCTCTTTCCCTTCGGACACACGTCCGGAGATTTCGTCTCTTTCGATAACCTTCAGTTGATTCTCACGTCCCAACTGAATTTCGGCTTTATAACCATTCAGTTGGATCTTGATGCACCCAACGAATTGGCGTCGACGCAGGTATTTAACCAACGCCGAAACGTTGACGAATGAAGTATCGAGATTCTGATGTAGCGGATGTAATTCCATCACGTATGTCGTTTTTACAATAGATACGGGAGCGTCGCCTTTTTTCAGGCTACGGTTGAAGAAAAATACTAATATCTACAGAATTCCAATGCAATCGAGATTTAATTTTGAGGATTTGTCACGGAGGCACATAGGATTTGTAGGTAGTGCCAACTTTTGTAGCGCTTTTTTTGGCCACCGAGACACAGAGAATTATCAAAAAACTGATTCTCCGCCAACCTCTGGAAACTGTGCGACTCTGCGGTGAGGGAAATGTCTGAAAAGCCCGGTGGGTTCCGGGTCGAGTTCTTTGGCCCCTGATTTTTTAAAGACTGTTTTCCGGAAATAGTTAATAATAATGGGTTTAACTGTCCGACCCAGCCTTAAACCTCATTCCAAACAAATGCCCTACGGTTCCCGCGAGAGTCGCTTGAATCCCTCGTGCGCTTATCTCCGAAAACTCCTTGTATTCAAACGTTTCGACGAAGAACGCCGTGATCAGTAAACCCGAGCCCAGGAAGAAGAAAAAACGAACCGACATATTGCGGCCACTTCCGCCAGTTTGTCCTGTGAACAAAGAGTGCTCCTAAAAGCATATGGATCATTGCTGAGAAAACGAGATAGATGTGGCGGGATTTCATCAACATCCGGTAATCCTGCTCGATCGCGAGTTTGTCGGGAAAGTAGTAGTACATCAGCTGTCCCGTGATTAGGAACAAGACGAACAACAAGATGCCAAAGATGAGATGAAATTTGCCCATGTCTAGCGGCGTAACAATTGCATTGAGAACAATCGTTTCGTAGTTACTTCCGAGTTTCTATATTAAGAAAATCCAAACAGCCAGCGATAGGTTTTTTAACCACTGAGGCGCAAAGATCACGGAGGAAAAGAAAACTTCAATCATTCTTTGTCTTCCGACCCGGTGAACTCTGCGCCTCAGTGGTTAGAATATTGCCTTTTCTGAATAACGGATCTTTTACAAAGTCGATTTTGCAAGCGCTACGGCATTTTCGACCGTAAAGCCGTAATTCTCGAAAACTACCTTGGCAGGTGCACTGGCACCATACTTATCAACTGTAAGAGTAGTTCCTTTTGGTCCAGCGTAAATGCCCCATCCATGTCTTACGCCTGCTTCGATGATCAGCCTCGAAGTGACTGCTGTTGGAATCACGCTTTCTCGGTATTCTTCGGTTTGTTCTTCGAACAATTCCATACAAGGCATCGAAACAACTCGCGTACCGATTCCTTCAGACTGAAGTGCGTCTCTGGTCTCCAGTGCGAGTCCAACTTCTGCACCGGTCGCGATGATGATCGTTTGAAGTTCTCCTTCTGCGTCCGCTAAAACGTATGCGCCTTTTGAAGTGCCGTCTGCGGTCGCGAATTTCTCACGGTCGATCAGAGTTATTCCTTGTCTCGAGAGAGAAAGAGCAGTTGGAGCGTGGCGTCGGTTGAGTGCGATTCTCCAAGCTTCACGAACTTCGTGAGCGTCGCAAGGCCTCATAACATGAAGATTCGGCATCGCACGCAGCGCCGAAACATGCTCGACGGACTGGTGAGTCGGACCATCTTCGCCGAGTCCGATCGAATCATGTGTAAATACGTAGATACACTGGAGTTCAGACAATGCCGCGAGTCTGATCGCCGGTCTCATGTAGTCACTGAACGTCATGAACGTACCGCCGAAAGGAACCAAACCTCCGTGCAGTGCCATGCCAACCATCAAAGAACCCATCGCGTGTTCGCGCACACCGAAGTGCATGATTCGTCCGCCGTAGTTGTCGGCCGAAAGAGATGAGCTCGACTTGATATCAGTCTTATTCGAAGGACCTAGGTCAGCCGAACCGCCAATCATCGCAGGAATATCATCGGCAATCGCGTTGATCACTTCCCCGCTGTAAACTCTTGTAGCCTTTGCGGTTACATCATCAAACGAAGGCAATCCGTCCTCCCAGTTTTCGGGCAATTCACCGTTCGTGACGTTCTCGAACAGCTTTCCTTCTTCGGGATACTCACTAACAAACTTCGTGACCATGTCGAGCCACTCACGTTCCGCGTCTTCACCCACATGGCTCTTGAAGTGTTCGTAGACTTCATTCGGAACATGAAACTTCTTCTCAGGATCCCAACCCAGATTTCTTTTCGTTTCAGCGACTCCATCGTCACCGATCGCGTCGGAGTGTGCGTCCGCTGTTCCTGCGTTCGGCATTCCAAAACCGATGGTTGTCTTCACACGAATGATGGAAGGCTTGTCGGTCACACCTTGTGCTTCGCGAATCGCGTTCTCAATCGCTTCGAGATCGTTGCCATCCTCGACCATCGAGACATGCCAACCGCACGATTCAAAACGCTTTGTCACATCCTCGGAGAACGTTAGGTTCGTGCCGCCTTCGATAGTGATGTCGTTGTCATCGTATAAATAAATTAGATTGCCGAGTTTGAGATGACCGGCAAGCGATGCGGATTCGTAAGAAATTCCTTCCATCAGATCGCCGTCGGAAGTGATCGCGTATGTGTAGTGATCGACAACCGGAAAGCCTTCCTTATTGAACGTCGCTGCAAGATGTCTTTCCGCGATCGCCATTCCGACGCCGTTCGCAAACCCTTGTCCGAGTGGGCCGGTTGTAACTTCAACACCCGCAGTCAGATGATTCTCCGGATGGCCAGGTGTCGTCGAACCGAACTGCCTGAAGTTCTTTATCTCCTCCATCGAAACCGACTCGTAACCGGTTAAGTGCAGAAGACTGTAAATCAGCATCGAACCGTGGCCGGCAGATAAAAGGAATCGATCACGATTGAACCACTTCGGATTCTTAGGGTTGTGTCTTAGGAATTTAGTCCAAAGAACATATGCCATCGGGGCCGCACCCAAAGGAAGTCCCGGGTGACCAGAATTAGCCGCCTGAATCGCGTCCAATGAAAGAGTTCTGATCGTGTTGATACACAATTGTTCGATAGAGGTATCGTGTGATTCGGTAGTCGCAGTAGTCATCTTGCCGTCCTTTCGAAAGTACTAATAAATTTGGATAAGGACATGTTAATGGCATTGGGTTTTGAAAACAATTTCGGAGGCTAAATTAGTGGGAGATTATCGTTACGCCCGTCCAATAGTTTCTTCTCCGGAGCCTTTTGGGGGCAAGCCCTTTAGAAAAGTAATTCCTAAAACGAGGCTGTTTCAAAAGCCCTACGGGCTCGTCCCGTAGGTGTATTTCATTGATCAGCCAGAAAGGAGTAAAAAGCATCCAAAAAGAAAACGATGTGGTAAATCATGTGAATACAATGTTTACCGCATCGTTTTCTTATTCCCAGGAAAAACGTATTCCTCGTGAATACCAACAATATGAGTGAATAAGGACATGGAAATTCCTTTTGAGACATCCTCAGAATCTCTGATAGCCAAGCCGAAGGCGCAGCTCACGGTAAAGAACCACCAAACACCAGGAACCACGTCAGTGGTGACAAAAATGAAATCCATGAGAAAGAGTTCTACAAATGTTACTGAACCCTTTCCCAAATAATCTAAGTGCCTATTGCGCTTCAAGAACAGCACGGCGAAGCCGTAGCGGGAACTTAGCCAGTTGCAAGGGCGTCAGCCCGCAGCATCTGGGAAACGTTATTCCAACATAAAAAGCGCGCCGACGTTGTGTTTTTGACCAAAATACAACGTCGGCGCGCTAAAAGGTTGGTGACCCATAACCAGAGGTTCCGCGCTTCGCGCTCCACCACTGGCTAAGCTCCGCTCGCGTCTTCGACGCTCTTCCACTTGCTCATATCGCTGATTATTTATTGCCGCCTTCGATCAGCATCCGATACATCTCTTGATGCGTCTTCATTGCGGCCTTGTATAGTGCGTGCACTTCTTTACGGGATTCGAACTCTTTCGTATTGGGCTCTGGGGCTTCATCAATCGAACCTATCAATCCCGACTTCTCAGCGCCGAGTAAAACCGCTCCTCTTGAAGACGCTTCTCTCGTGTCCGGGAGCGACATATCGACGCCGATTACATCACAGATTATCTGAGTCCAGATCGGAGATGCGCGCAACGCACCTCCCGAAGCAACTATACTTTCAATAGGTAAGACAGAGTGCAGACGTGTGTAAATATCCTCGAAACGGTAGGCGACTGATTCGAGTGCCGCCTGGACTATATCGACCGAGTCGTGTGCGTTTCGAAGACCGATGATCGCGCCGGTCGCATCAGCGTTGTAGCCGGTGCTTCTTTCGCCGGCGACAAAAGGTAGAAACGTGATGCCGTGCCCGGCAGGTGCTCGTTTCGACATCTCAAGTTCAGTAAGGTCGTCGTCTACGGCGATCTTGAAATTGTCTTTCAACCAACGGTAAAGGCCGCCTCCGTCTGAAAGCGCTCCTCCGATCGCAACTCTCTCACTATCAACAAGATAGCACCACAAACCAACTGGTATGTTTATTGGAGGATCTCCTTTGTAGACGACTCTCATCGCACCTGATGTGCCGATCATCAAAGCGGCTTTATCTTTTTGGAAACAGCCTGCTCCGATGTTATTCGCAGCGCCGTCGCCAATTGCGGGAAACCACGAAACATCTGAGATTTTCGGCCAACGTTCTTTGAACTCGCTGACAAACCGAAGTGAAGCTTCTGAACCACCATCAAGCGAAGGCAGCTCATCGCTCTTAACGTTTAGATAATCGAGGAGCTCCGTGTCCCAACCCTGTGTCCTTATGTCGAAAATGCCGGTGCCGGACGCCATTGAAACACTCGTTGCGTCGTTTCCAAAAAGCCTTTGGCCCAGAAAGTCCGGGAAAGATAGCCACTTTCGAGTTCGATCGAATGCATCCGGGTTAGTTTTTCTAATCCATATGAGTTTTGCGGGCCAATAACTGGAGTGAAACGGACAGCCCGTTCGGTTGTGGACTTCCCTTTCGTTGAGATCTTCCTTTAGATCCGCCACGAATTCCGCAGGACGTGTCTCAGCCCACGCGTAGAGCGGGGTCGTCGGCTTTCCA
>CBDDKW010000019.1:0-208561 GCA_965230425.1 Gammaproteobacteria bacterium
GCGAACGGACGAGCTATGCTTGCGACCGCATGCACCTCGCCTCCTTCTGGATCGCCTGTGCCTTGACGGCTGGCGTGACGGCACAAGCCTGTCTGCGACCAACGCCCCCGGTTGGTGGTTATCCGTTGCTGGTCGACTTTGCCGTCGAGGTCACCTACTCCGACGCCTACGTCACCTACGGGTCGATGCAGCTACCCGATGAACCGGCGCCGAGCTGTGGCTGGCCGTTGGTCGTCTACGTGCATCAGCTCGGCGGCACGCGTGGCGACGAGCTTGCGTTCCAAAGCATGGTGGCGAGTCAAGGCTACGCCGTCTGGAGCTACGACGTGCGCGGCCAGGGGCAGGCCTTCGTGGCCAATCCCGGCCACCCCAACGCCGGCACGACCTTGATCGGCGCGCTCGAGCGGCATGATCTCGCCGAGCAGATCGCCTTCGTTGCCGCAGCGACGCAGTGGCAGGGCATCATCGATGCGTCGCGGGTTTCGATCGTCGGCAAGAGTCAGGGGGGCGCACACGCCTGGCAGGCTGCGGCTTGGTCCGGGGCAATGCTGCAAACTCCCGGACGCACACCGATTGCGTTTCCGCTGATCACGTGCGCCGTGGCCCACGACGTTGTCGCCGACCCGATCGACGATTGGGTTCGCGAGGGCGGCTTGTTCAGTTCGTGGCTGATCGAAGCGGTCAGTCAGAACTACGTCGGAGTGCCGTTCGATGCCGCGTTCGTGCAGAACGCACGCAGCGCGTTCCTGACCGAAGATCCGGCGGCTCTTGCCCAGAGCCTCGCGGCCGATGGCCACGAGGTGGCATCGCTGCTGCCGGCTTCGACCGTGCCCGTGCTCTATGGCCACGCCTACTACGACGCCATCGAGGGGCCGCTCTACGGCTTGCAGCGACTCGAATCGATGACGGCGCCGCGGCGTGCCGTGCTCAGCACGGTCGGTCACGGCGTACCGACCAACCTGATCGAAGAAGAGCTGAGGCAGAATATGGCGCTGCGTTGGCTCAACCGCTTTGCGTGGGACATCCCGAACGAAGTCGATCTCGAACCGCACTGGTTGGCGGTCGTGCCGTTGGCGGCAACCGATCGCGACGATCCGGCATTCGCTTGGAGTCACGTCGGGATCGACGACGCGGGCGTCTCCCCGCAGGCCGAGACGTTCTACTTGCTCGACGACCTGACGTTCGGTGTCTCGCTGCCGTCGACGGGGCCGGCGTCGCTGCCGATTCGGCAAGTCATCGATCCTACGGCGACTCAGTTCAACGCGGTGGACTACCTCGACACCATGGCCGTGCGCGAAGTGGCGAACGTGTTGGCTGCTTGCCCGCTCGACGAGCAGGTCTGGTCGATGACGGTTTCGAATGAGCGTGAGCTGTTGCGCAGTTCTTTGCTGCACCTGCAGCTCGTGCCGCAGGACGTGGAATGGATGCTCGGCGTGACGCTGACGGTCGAACCACCCGGCGGCGACGAAGTTCAGATCGCGAGCCGGGCCCTCGTGTCCCGCGACAGCGTCGCCGGCGTTGCCGAGTCGCACGACCTGCGCCTGCCGCCGACCGCGGTCCGCTTGCCGGCGGGCAGCGTGATTCGGCTGCGGCTGCGCAATCTCTGGTTGCGCGAGTTTCCGATGCTGCCCTCGCTCGAGGTCGCGCCGCTGTTCCGCGACTTCCGCGTCGACGTCGTGCTTGGCGATCCAGTCGACAGTTCCTATCTGCAGCTGCCGTTGACGCCGGTTCGTCCGCAGCTCGTGACCGACGCGATCACGATCGACCTCGCGACTGCGCCGGCGGTGACGGCGACGATCCGCGGTGGCAGCGAACGGGCGGATTGGCCCTACTTCGCGGCGGTCGGACTCAGCGGGCAGCAGCCAGTCGTTCCGTATCTCGACGACTTCATCGCGGTCGAGGTGGATTGGCTCGTGCTGGCATCGGCGAGTGCGGTGCAGTCGCCGTTCTACCAGGGGTTCCTGGGCTTCCTCGACGCCAACGGGGAAGCGACCTGCTCGTTCGATTTCTCCGCGGCCGCGCCGTTGCCGCAAGATCTGAACGGGCTGCAGCTGACGCTTGCGGCGTTCGTTTGGGACGGCCCGTGGGCGCCGACGGGGGCCGGCAGCGCGCCCGCCGAGGTCATGCTGCGCTGAGCGCCGGCTACGAGTCGCCGGCCGCCTGCATGCGGCGCTGCCGGCGCTCGTCGGCCGTCATCTCGCTGTCGAGGCGGCCGAGGAAGGCGTCGCCTTCGCGGGCGCGAATGAACTTCGCGAACAGCGGCGAAACGCGCCGCACGTGCGCGAGCATGTCGAGAGCCACGCGGCGGTAGGAGAAGTGCCCTTCGGGGCCGCTGCGTAGTTCGATGAAGTAGGCCGTTTGCCGCGGGTCGAAGACCAGTCGCACGCGCTGCAGGAAGCCGAATGGCGCGACGTAGCCCGCTGCGTGCGGGAAGCGAGCGGCGACCTGCTGTTGGCGCTCGGCGGCCTCGCTCATGACGGCTTCGTAGTCGCCGGCCAAGCCGGCTTCGTGGAGCAGCGGCGGCACGGCGAAGCCGTGAACGGTCGTCAGCAGCTGCTGTATCCTCAATCGTTTGTGCCGGCAAGCCATACATTAAATCAATATTGAAATTATCAAACCCCGCTGTGCGTGCCATTGCTACAGCTTGCTCAGCTTCATGAGCATTGTGTATGCGGCCTAATTTTTTTAGCTGAGCATCTGCAAAGCTTTGTACACCAAGCGAGAGACGATTAACCCCTGCCGCACGATAGGCGGCGAAACGTGCTTGCTCAGCAGTGCCTGGGTTTGCTTCCATGGTAATTTCTGCATCGGGTAAAACGCTTAAACGTTGCTGTAAACCAGACAGCAATTGCTCAATAGCCGCACCAGAAAATAAACTGGGAGTACCGCCACCCATAAAAATGCTGATAATCCGCCTGCCCCATATGGTCGGCAATTTTTGTTCTAACTCATCCAGCAGAGCATTGATATAGTTTGCTTCGGGTAAGTCTTGCTTAAGGTTATGCGAATTAAAGTCACAATAGGGGCATTTCCTCACGCACCAGGGCAAGTGAATATACAAAGATAGCGGGATGGTGTCACTGAATTGTAATGGCATAATTGTTAGCTTCGTTATTCGTTACTTGATTCCTCGCAGCTTGCTACGGGGGATTTTAATTTTGGCTTGATTATACGCGGATTTTGGTCAAAATTATACCGAATGTATAAAGCCTTTGATTGAGGATTAGAGCGCTTTTTTGGTGGATATCTTAGGTTTGAGGAATTTTATGTGTCGACCCATCCTCTGATTGGGCGTATACTTCATGCCAGCTATGAGCATATGTACGTAAGAGATGTACGCAATAATGAATTTAACACAGTTATTAGATCCGGTTGTCACGATTGCAAAGCAAGCGGGTGATAAAATATTAGACATATATCACGATCATGAGGGATCTTATAATATTGAGCGTAAAGCCGATAAGTCGCCTGTTACTGAGGCAGATATGCGCGCTCATCACCATATCGTCGCCGAATTAGCGAAATTAACCCCGAATATTCCGGTTTTATCAGAGGAATCAGATAAGATCAGCTACGCAGACCGCCAATCTTGGCAACGCTATTGGCTAGTAGACCCTTTGGATGGTACCGAGGAATTCATTCAACAAACCGGCGAATTTACCGTTAATATTGCCTTTATCCAAGACCATGTTTCACGGCTAGGTGTTGTCTATGCGCCCGTGAGCAAAACCTGCTATTTTGCCATTCGTGGTCAGGGTGCATTCAAACAGTACGCTGATGCAGAGAAACAAACCATACAATCTCGTTCTGTAGCAAGCCAACGCATGATGCGTATTGTGGCTAGTCGACGCAAAGGTAAGCGTTGTGCGAGAGAAATGTTTGCCCAAGTGGAAGCTGCAGAAATTGTACGAATGGGCAGTTCCCTAAAATTTTGTCTTGTGGCCGAGGGCAGTGCTGATATTTATCCACGCTTAGGGCCTACGTCAGAATGGGATACGGCTGCAGCACAATGTGTGGTAGAAGAAGCTGGCGGCAAGGTCATGGATACTCAGGGCCAGGCATTAACATACAATACAAAGGATTCCTTATTGAATCCACATTTTTTAGTGGTGGGTGATGTTACCCACGATTGGTTACAATATTTAGCAAACTAGGAGGATGAATATCATGGCTAATAAACGAGTAAAAGTGGCTGTCACCGGTGGTGCAGGGCAAATTGGTTATGCGTTATTATTTCGCATTGCCTCAGGGCAAATGTTTGGTCCTGATACCGAAGTAGATTTGCACTTACTCGAATTAGAAGCTGCTTTACCAGCCTTAGAAGGGGTGGCGATGGAATTAGATGATTGTGCTTTCCCATTACTGAAAAATATTGTCTGTACGGCTGATTTAAATCAAGGTATGAAAGATGTAAATTGGGCACTGTTAGTGGGAGCGGTACCGCGTAAGGCAGGTATGGAACGTTCTGATTTATTACAAATTAATGGTGGTATTTTTACCCAACAGGGCCAAGCGATTAATAATAATGCTAATGGTGATGTGCGCGTACTGGTGGTAGGTAACCCCTGTAATACAAATAGCTTAATTGCCATGAATAATGCCCCAGATGTGCCTAATGACCGCTTCTTTGCGATGACCATGTTAGATGAAAAACGTGCCCGTACACAATTAGCTAAAAAAGCCGGTGTAGATATTACCGCAGTGAGTCACATGACCATTTGGGGTAATCATTCCGCTACTCAATATCCTGATTTCTACAATGCCTTAATCAATGACCAGCCCGCCGCAGAAGTCATTAATGATGAAGCGTGGTTAAAAGAAGAATTCATTGCCACTGTACAACAACGTGGTGCGGCTATCATTAAAGCTAGAGGCGCATCCTCAGCAGCCTCTGCTGCCAATTCCATCGTTAGCAACGTCTATAACCTTGTGCATGATACTCCAGAGAATGAAACATTCTCCGTATGCTTAGCGTCCAAAGGTGAATACGGCGTTGATGAAGGATTAATCTTCTCTTTCCCATGTCGTGTTAAACAGGGCCAGTTAGAAGTAGTTACTGGTATTGAACATAATGCTTTTGGTCAAGAGAAGTTACAATTAACCCTCGATGAATTACGCAGTGAACGTGATACTGTAAAAGCGCAAGGGTTGATTGAGTAGACCATATGGTAATTAACTGTAGTAAACAGTGCTGCCATCAACATTGTTGAAAAGTACTGTCATCAATTACATTATTACAGGAAAAAATATTTGTCATCTCGAGCCGCGGCTGGAAGCCGCTGCGAGAGATCTCCTTCTGATTTGACTAATTATACCCATAGCGTCCCATATTTAGGGTTTTATAGGACAGGAATTTTTCGTTAGCTAGAGACTTTAAATTGCAGGTAATAGTGGACTATTGGCAAAATTTAAAGTCTCTAGCTAACGGAAAAGAGCATGCTAGAAAGCCCTAAATATGGGACGCTATGGGTATAGAACAAGCTTCTATTTATGTTAACAAAATCATCGGGGGATATCTCGCTGCGCTCGATATGACAAGCAGCTTTGCTATTGCCATCAACTATGCTATTGACTTGAGAAAATGCTGTCATTTCGAACAGCGGCTGGATAGCCGCTATGAGAAATCTCCTGCCGATTTGACTACCTATGCCTGAAATAAACACTTAATATTCAGTTAATCTTCCTTTGATAAACTGCCTCTCTGTCAATCACTATAAAAATTAATCACCAAGACAACGCACTATAAATAAAACATAAGAGGTTAACAGCTATGGGCGGCCCAACAGATAATTATTTCAAGCAGATAGAGCAAGCACTAGCACAGCTAGCAGTACAAGAAGAAAATCTACCAGGTTATACAAAAGAAGCCTTTATAGAACTATCTACCCCCCCTAAGCCTATTGAATTATTGCAACAACAATTCTGTAAGCTCCGCCTTTATAGAACGGCAGCACAGCAGACCATTGCCGATATTAAAAGTACGTATTTCCCAGAATTATCTACGGCAAATAATCTCGTACCACCGCAGGATAGGCGTGAAAATGACTTTGAGCAGCTCGGCACTTTACTGAGCGAGCTTGTGACTGCTGCTAGTAGCAGCGATGAGGAAACACATAGTCCATCGCATTCACCAGTAAGGGTAACAAAGCCAGTAAATCCGCCAATACAGGCAGTGAGTATAGAAGAACCTAATCAACAATTGCTGCATGTGGAAGAATCACTGCGAGCATTTGACCGTCAAATCCAGGATGAAGAAGCGTTTAAAGCGGAGTTGACACAACAGTTAGGTAATATTAATCAGGACTTTATTCAAGAACAGGTAAATAATTTTAGCACAAATCTCACTAGAAAATATGATTCTGAACTAAAAAATTATCAAATTGAAATCGCGGATATGCGTAATACCGTTACTAAACTAGAAACACAATTACAACCGCATGCTCCCGCAAAAAATAATGACATATATGGTTCACGCGAATTATCTAATCCTCAAGCTAAAAAACAACAACTGTTAGGTGTTTTGAAACTGATTGACCGTACCCAGCTAGCTTTTGTTGGTATAGAAAAGTCATTGATAACTGAGCAAGCTAGAGTGGAGAGATTATTCCTAGGTGATTTAGAGGGGCTACAACGGGGTTAATCGATCAGTGTTGGTTCGGCTATTTAGAGATCGGGCAACAGAAGCGCGAACTATACAGCAGGCATTGCCAGAAAAATTGCAGCAAGTTGCTAAATTAGCCAGTATTCTAGCGGCTAATAATGCGATGTCGAAGAAGATACAAGCTAAGTTGGATGTTTTGGCCCAGATCACACCTGTTCCTCTGCAAGAAAATGGAACTACAGCCGTTACTAATTGTCAGCTCAATCAGTACGTTGATAACATTACACAATCAATTAATACTTTTCAGCTTGAATTAACAGGATATATTAATTTAAGCAGTTCATTTAGATATGCTCTTGCCGAAGAACAGGCGGATAAGACTGCGGGTATTATGCACTTTTCAAGGGCATTGGCACAGAAAGAAAGTATCGTTACAGAGAGGATAAAGTACTGCGAAAAATTATTGCATTCTTCTGCTCAATATAACGTTGAAAGCTTATTAACTGGACCAGGGATACAATCTAGTCGAGCTAGTTAAAGAGCAACATCAAGCTGTCGATAAAGAATTCACAGAACGATTAGCAGTAGGTAAACAGTTACAAGACTTGCGGATCAGAGCTGAAGATTTTATTCGTCAGTGTAATAAGAGGTTAAATATCGATGAAAACGATGGCTTAACAGTTGCGCCACCACGAATAACACAAGCGGATATTCAAGCTGCGGCAGATGCTGCAAGCAGTACTGCTTCTACGCCTAGTGCTGGTTCTAGCTCAGGATCCAGTCCTGATTTCAGTCCTGGCTCTAGTCCTAGTTCAGAATCAAGTGGTAGTCCTAGCCCAACAAGGAGAGGACTTGTTAGCAGTGTTGTTGGTTTAGGTACAGGAGCTGTTCGTTTGGGAGTTGGTGTAGGTAAAAGAACAGCTCGCTCCATCAGTAGTATCGTTACAGCACCAAAGACCCCCAAACAACAGGCATTAGCTAAGATCGAAAAAAACAAACAAGCATTAGCTGCATTGAAAGAAAAATATCATTGGGATTGTGTCTTTCTTGAAATATCAGAAGATGATATCGGTGGCTTACTAGCCCCAATTTTTTCTGATTATGAACGCCAATATACTAAAAGAGAAGACCAAATCGTTCAGATGCAAGATAATGTAGATGCTCAAGCGTTTCAGAGCTTTATAAAGATTACACATAATGAAAAAGAGATTGAAAGTCGAGTTACGCAGGCTTTATCACTTAACCATAAGCGGCAAATTACTGATAAGTTAACTCGCTTGTCCACTCAGATGAATGGTTGTATTGAAGCAGTTCAAGATTTGAAGGACGTTTATTTATCTCAGTTATCTAATACTGATACGGTAGCAAGGGACAAACTTCAGGCCGTGTTTCAAAAGACTGAAGACCAGCTCAATGGTCATTTAGCGACGATTAGATCTATCAATGTGAATGATGGTCAATTACCCAGCTTCAAAGTTATAGAGCAACTGGCTCAATTTCCTGAGGTAGATCAAGAGAGCTTAAGAACGCAATCGGATCATATCATTTCGTGTAATGGCCATTATCATGTACTATCAGAATTACAAAGCAAACAAGATACAGTATATCTTAGCGCATTTAAGAGTTTTAAATCAAAATTGCAGGATAATAGGCATACGTCTTTTAATAATTTTTCTAAGGTAATAGATGAGAGTGAGTTCAACCAAGTGTTCCAAACTCTATTTGATGGACACTATGCAGAACAGACATGTCAACGACAGCAACAATGTAGGTTAGTCAACAGTTTTTGGGAAAATGAACAACCATTAAAGGTAGTACCAATGACAGTTCAATATCCAGATGCAGAGACTATGCAACAGGCATTTGACAATGCACGAGATCAGACTAGCACGAAAAGCCAGATGATGGCCTTGCAAAAATTTGATACTGTCTTAACAGCCGTGTTTTTTATTGCCGAAAAGTACACTGCATTTTTAGAGCAAGTCAATGCAAGTCACTGTCAAACACAGGAAGACTATCTTGCCGTTAAACCTACAATAGATGTTGCATATATGGAATTATTCCAATTTTTCTTAAGGAAACTAGATAATCCTAGTGTCATTATGACAGAGACATTTTTTAATGAGTTTTCAAATATGCTAACTGAGAAAGAAACGTCCATTATTAATAGCATTGCGCAGAGTCAGCAGCAAGTAGCTCATACTGTAGCAGACGGTGTTGGGAATCAGCAGCGAACAGTTCGTACTCCTTTGACTACATTAGGCCAGCGTAGTTGAAGTTAGCTAAATCATCGGGAGATCTCTCGCGGTGCTCGATATGACAAGCAGCTTTGCTATTGCCTTAAAAAATGCTGTCATTTCAAGTAGCGACTGGAAGCCGCTGCGAGAAATCTCCCACCGATTCGACTACAATGACTAATTTCTTGTGCGCTCTATGAAAAAAGTGCTAGCACTTCCTCAACTGCCAGTCGTTTCTGTCCTTTACAACTGATATTGCGGCGTACCTTGAATGTTGTTAATTCGGCATTAGCATATGCCTGGCGAGTAAAATCTGTATAGTGATTAGAGATAAGTACTTTAATATCACGTTTAGCTGAGGTATGTGCCAAATCAGCTAACTGTTGTTGCTGTTCTAAGGAAAATTGCTGATGGTATTGAGTAAAATAAGCAGACTGGCTCAAGGGTACGTAGGGTGGATCACAATAAATCACATCATTTGCCTGTGCTTGCTGTATGACATTGGCAAAGTCTTTGCAGACAAAAGTGGCCTGCTGGGCTTTTTGCGCAAAATAAGTCATTTCTTTTGCGGGGAAATAAGGACGCTTAAAACTGCCAAAGGGCACATTGAAGCCACCACTATTATTGTAGCGGCATAGCCCATTATAACTATGACGATTCAAATATAAAAATAACAAAGAACGCTCACGCTTGTTTTTACTCGTATTAAATTGTTCACGTAAATCATAATAAGCAGATTCTTGATTATTTTTTTCGCTAAACAGTTTTTTCGCGTCTTTAATAAAACGCTGTTTCTCTCGTTTTAATACATTATAAAGATTAATCAGGTCGGCATTATTATCATTTAAGATATAACGAGGGTAGTTGGTATTTAAAAATACAGCACCAGCACCAACAAATGGTTCGATCAAACACTCACCCGCAGGTAGTAATGTTTTAATACGATCAGTGAGTAAATATTTTCCACCTGCCCATTTGAGAAAGGGCCTACATTTTTCCATACTCGCAATTAAGTCCAACGATACTGAAGCTAGCTATTGTACATGTATTTTTACTTAGAAGCAGTGGCTGAGGACTCTTTAAATAGAGAAAGCTCTACTATTATTGATAATCTACTCTGTAGGATGACTATTGCTTTGAGTACTACTGGCGACCGTCGCCATGGGGGTACGTCCATTGGCGGGTTGCACTGGACGGGCATTATTATCAGTCACTCTTTTATGAAAAAACTCAAGTTGCTGTGCCGATACACTCATGGGATTTTGCATCACCAGCCAACTAACATTTTCGCTACAGGGTGGTGTGGTTAATGAGCCTGTATAAAAATAAACACTATCATCTTTAGGTAGCAAATCAGCGGGATTTAACTGTGCCTGTTTAATATCAATGGTTTGTCCCATACTTGGAAAAGGGTTCGTCAATAAGGTGGTGAGAAAGCTATTGGCTTTACCTTGATCCATTAATACCCCAATGACGAGTAATTTACCCTCAGAATTCTTATGTACCAAATGTGCTGCTAAGGGGAAGCTTTTGCCTTTGATTTGATGTTCGCTAGGGGCATGAAAATGGATCCCCTGTAGATAATAATTTACCCCAGCAAAATTAACGTATTCTTGCTGGCCTGCTTGGGGGAAGGTAATGTTTAAATTATGTTTATTTAAGCTCAGCTCGTAGGGGGTTGCTTGATAATGAGGCACAATAGCATTATCGCTTGATTGTACAGGAATCGTTTTCTCAATATTAATGGGCGATTGCTCTTTACCTTGACTGCAGGCTGCATATTGGGCGTCTAATTGGCCCCAGGCCTGAGGACCATGCTTACCTTGATATTGCCAATTATCATTACCTTGGCTCTTAGCTGCCCAGGCAGTGTTTGCTAAACAAACTGATAAACCAACGCTGAGTAAAACAATCTTTGTGAATTTCATGGTGATTCCTGTCCTTCATTTCTCCAGAAAAATACCTTTTTAGCCTAGCGTATGTGGGCAATTTTTGCGAATTTTTCAGTGTCTTAGTATTGGAATGACCAGTATGTTGGATATTTATCAACATACTGGTTACATTCTTAGTGAGATATGAGTAGTATATATTTTCTACAGAGGACGGGATGGTTTAATAAATACACAGCTATGTAAAATAGAGAATAGCCTAAACTCGTCAGCGATGATTAATAATGAAGCACTTTCTAGATGATGATTATTTATATATGGTTTTGTAGAAGCTCTATAAGCTTTTCAGTGAGATACAATGGTAAGCGAAAAATATCAGTCTTAGGATCTAAATAGGGTTGATTCGCAGATAAAATAACACTCTGTGCGGGGTGATATTTGTTAATATATTTATCCAGGCTCTTGGTACGAGTTGTTTTTCCAGATTTTACCTCAATAGGAATAATTTGGCCTTGTAGAGGCATTAAGAATTCAATTTCAGAGCGATCTTCTTGCCAATTAAAAAGCTCTTGTTGCGTCATCAATTGTTGGGCAACAAAGTTTTCCGCGAAGTAACCTTTGTACGTGCCGTAGTCATAATCTAAAATTAAGCTAGGATCGATGCCATTCATGGCACCTAGCAAACCAATATCAAACATCATGAGCTTAAATAAATTATCTTTTGTATATGCTTTTATAGGTTGTTCAAATGAACTAACAATAGGAAGTTGGATAACTAATTCAGCAGCCTCGAGCCAATCAATCACATTGACTAGTTGACGATAACGATTAATATTCGGCAGAATTTCTTTAAATCGAAATCGACTGGTACTAATGTCATAATGATTGGCAAGTTGTGTTGGTACTGCACGCCAGGTACGGTCAATATGCATTGCATTAACTTTACCTGCGTGTTTTGTAATATCAGCATAGTATGCCTTAATTAATTCTTCTTGCTTTTCACGCACTTGTAACGTTGCTGTATACAGGTTCTCTTGTTGTTCGCTGAAAATACTGACAACCTCAGGTAAACCACCGGTAATAAAATAGTGTTGCAAACGTTCCCATAGGCGTTGATGTTTAAGAGCAGAAATAATTTCTATATTATCGTAGGCGCTTATAAAATCTGCTGCATAATTATCTCCAACCCCTGCTAGAAATTCAGTAAATGTCATTGGATAAAGATGTAGCATATCCACTTTGCCTACTGGATAAGAGGTTTCATTTAAATGTAAACCCAGCAGTGAACCAGCGCTGCAAAGGGCAAGCTCTGGCAGATCTTCGCAGAAATATTTTAAGCTAGTGAGGGCATGAGGGCAGGCTTGTATCTCATCAAAGATCAATAAGTCTTCGCGGATATTAATGTGAGTTTTCAGTTGGAAACATAGATCGTCAAGAATGCGCTTTGGCTCAAGATCTTGCTCAAATAAAGCTTGCAAGGGTATTTGTTTTTCAAAGTTTATAATATGAACATTCTTGAAATACTCACGACCAAACTGGGTCAATAAGTAGGTTTTACCTGTCTGGCGTACTCCACGTAATATCAATGGCTTACGGTTTGGGGCAACTTTCCAAGCAGCTAATTTGTGCATTAAATGTCGTTTCATGGCATAAGCTTAGTCATTTATGCCACTTTTTACAAGTAAAAAGTGTAGTAAATTACCACTTTTTGCAAGTAAAAAGTGTAGTGAATTGCCACTTTTTACAAGTTCCATATGTATCAATTGGTTACTTTTGGTCCTAGCGCAAGTGGCATGAGATTACAGAATAGAGCCTTATTAACTGTAGATTAACCTTAAAGTTAAGAGTTCAATGAGGTAAAATAAGTATTTTGCGATTGGGTTTCGTGCATTATTGAAATTGAAGGAAAATACTATGTTGAAATTATTTGCTGTATTGTTAGGTGGTCGTGCACCTGGGGCCCGCATAGAGTTACACGATGTTGTATTTACGGTGGGTACATCGCTTGAAGCTAGATATCCATACCTGATCCATAAGTGGTTTGGAGATGTTAAGCGTTTACATGTGGATTCATCAGCGGAGTTAACAGTAGTGGATGGCTATCAAGTATTCATACAGTCCGAACCACCACCTGCGGAAAGAAAACAACCATCGCTGTATTTTGTCAATTTTGGTGGTTACCATCCAGGCGTATTTGGAGAAATGCATGAGATGAGCTTTTATGTTGGTCATGATAAAAAAGAAATCGTAGCCAAAGCTAAGCGAGATCTTTGCGTAGATGATTTCCAACAGCATTGTGATGATAGCCATGAGATTGCAGTGGATGATTTACTAGAGATTAATCAAGTTGAACAATACTATATTCACCTAGAACCAACAATGGCACCTAATGATATTATAATTGAATCTTCTTATCGACGATTAGATGTGCCGAAAACTGTTGAAATGGCCGAAAATCTTAAAGAGTTAGCCTAGACCAACGACATACGCTTGGGGATTCTTAAGGGGAGTCAGCGTAGACTCCCCTTAAGTCGCCGTTACGCGAACTTGGTTCGCGTAGGCGAAATATTACTAGGAAATAAATACCCCGAGGCTTGCCTCGGGGATTTTTATTTTTCCATATAGTGAATTTTTATTGCATCGATTATAAATTAAAATCGCCATGCAATATGTCCATCAGGTCTTACCAGTACAGCACTATAATCTTCCATTTGATATAAATCTACAAAATCTTGATTCACATCAATAAAGTTTTTTTTCAATTGATAAGAAACCAATGGGTACAGATTGGGGATAGGGAGTGCTGATTTGAGTGATTCAACATCGCAATCTGGACTGAGCAATAAAACAAATTTATCCCTGAATAGATCTAATGTGGATAATATCTTGCCTTCCATCTTTATTTCACAATGGGGTGCTCTGCCGCCAGGGCTTGATGAGGGATGGTAGATGTCTGGATCAAACTCTTCTGTGGTTTCAATATTGCTGTATATAGCATTTGAGCGATAAATAAATCCTAAATCAAGCCCACGATGATTTAATTGAGTTTTTTGTAATGACAATGCTTTTTTAAATTTTTCTTTTTCTCCCTCATTCTTAGACTGTATAATATTTATTAATGTCTCTGAATTACGGCAACTCCACTCAATAGTATACGCTGCTATCGGTTGACGTTCTTGCTGATAGGAATCCAACAAATCAGGCTCCGCGAAGTTATTAATAACATAAGCCAGTTTCCACGCTAGGTTATGTGCATCATGTATACCTGTATTCATTCCCATACCACCCGTCGGTGGCATCCTGTGTGCGGAATCACCAACAAGAAAGACTCTTTTATTTCTATACTGCTCTGCATTTAGGCTCGCCATTTGCCAAATTGATGTATTTATAATATTGACTTGTAGTTTGGATTCTTCGGCAACGTCACGCACGAGTTTAACGCAATAATTCTGATCAAATTCATGTTTGCTGCCATCAGTGCGTTGTGCAATTATCCATTTTTGTTTTAGATCAACTGCCATAATAAACTTACCTTGCTGCTCTGGCTTGGTAAAAACTGTAACGGTAGCAGGGTTGGTTACAAAATTAGAAGGCAGTTCTACATCACAGTATACACTTAAGAAATTCCCCATGTTTTCAATTCCGCTCATACCTATATCAAGATTATTTCTAATGTCGCTATGGGCACCATCTGCGGCTATTAAATATTGGCAGCGTATGGTCTCATGTTTGTTGGTGTTTTTATTTAACAATATACAATCAACAAATTCGCCGTGTTGTTGCATAGAGTTCAATTTCGTAGAAAATTTAATTTGACAATGTTCTTGATCTAGCACTGCAGCCAATAATTCTTTCTCAACAAAATCTTGAGTGACCAAACAACTGCTGCTAGGACTATCAGTAAATTCAGACTCTTCTACTTTTATTTCCCCGACGATCTTTCCTTTTAAGCATTCCATCCATAATAATCTGCGAGCATTGGCTGATAGTTCATGAGAACGAACGGCTGATTCAATTCCCCAATTGCGGAATAATTCCATGGTGCGGACATTTACACCACGTGCTTTGGGGTGGATCGTGATGCCTGGGTGTTTTTCCACCAGCATATTGTTGATGCCTTGTTGACTTAGAGCTAATGACAAACTCAATCCAACAGGACCCGCGCCACAAATTAATATAGGTACTTCAGTCATAACTTTTACTTCCAAAATCGTTTATATCTCATTGCTTTTTTGCGACCGTCAATATTCGATCTGACTTATCCTTGGAGAGCCTTGAGCCATCAACATCACACTGCCGGATTACCTTGAAGCCATTTTGATGCAGCATCTCTTTGAGCTGATAAGCTGTATAGACTTGTAGAGTCTGTGAGCTTCTAGTGATTTTGGGCTTGCTTGACCCACGCTGCTCATAGTGGGTTGTATAGGATGCTAAAGTACCTGCTTCATCGATTGTGCTGTATTGAATATCACGAATTTTTGTATTGCCCGTAATTTCTTGTCAGAAGTATATATAGTTGGTGTGTCGTCTATCTACGCTATCTTTTGCAAAGATAGCTCTGGCAGACAAGCCCGCTTGTCTCACGAAGCGCTTCGCGCATAGTGAGAAAGCTAGCTCTAACTCGCTTCGGTGGCGTGCCGCCCGAAGCTCGCTTGCCTCACGAAGCGCTTTGCGCTTAGTGAGGTAGAGCGTAGGGTGGTGGGCCCAGTAGGACTCGAACCTACGACCAAGGGATTATGAGTCCCCTGCTCTAACCAACTGAGCTATGGGCCCGTTATTTCAAACCGGATTGAGACATTATATTATCTCAATGAATCACTGTCACTCTTCGTCTGTATCTAAGAAGCTGTTTAATTCTTCTGAACGACTTGGGTGACGTAATTTACGTAAAGCTTTTGCTTCAATTTGACGGATGCGTTCGCGAGTAACGTCAAACTGTTTACCGACTTCTTCAAGCGTGTGGTCTGTATTCATATCAATACCAAAGCGCATCCGTAGTACTTTCGCTTCTCTCGGTGTTAAAGAGCCGAGTACTGCTTGTACCGCTTCGCGTAAGCCTTCGTTGGTAGCGGCATCTAATGGTGATACGGTTGATGGATCTTCAATAAATTCACCTAAATGTGAATCTTCATCATCACCAATAGGTGTTTCCATTGAAATGGGTTCTTTGGCAATTTTTAAAACTTTTCTGACTTTATCTTCTGGCATATCCAGGCGAATACTGAGCTCTTCAGGAGTAGGTTCCTGCCCGGTTTCTTGCAACATTTGCCTGGAAACACGATTGAGCTTATTAATAGTTTCAATCATGTGTACAGGAATACGTATGGTGCGAGCCTGATCAGCAATGGAACGTGTAATCGCTTGGCGGATCCACCAGGTAGCATAGGTAGAGAACTTATAACCGCGGCGGTATTCAAATTTATCCACGGCTTTCATTAAGCCGATATTGCCTTCTTGAATTAAATCTAAGAATTGTAAGCCACGGTTGGTGTATTTTTTCGCGATGGAAATCACCAAGCGTAAATTCGCTTCCACCATTTCTTTCTTCGCACGTCTGGCTTTCGCTTCGCCGATGGACATTTTGCGGTTGATTTCTTTAATTTCAGTAATGGCCAGTTCACTGCTTTCAGCCAAGGCTAACAGTTTCTTTTGTGCTCTAACGATATCTTTTGTAGCTGCGGCTAATGCTTCTGAATAGGATTGTTCCGCATTCACATGTGCAGTTACCCAGTCTAGATTGGTTTCTTGACGTGGGAATGATGCAATAAAATCTTTACGTGGCATCTTACAACGCTTGATGCAGATGCTCATAATGGTTTTTTCATGTTCACGTAATTCTTCAAGTAAACTACGCATATGTTGATTTAATTTTTCAAACTGCTTAGGCACCAGCTTGAATTTGATAAATGCCTCAGCCAATTCTTTGCGTTTTTTAATGGTTGTTTTATGATCTTTACCACGTTTTTCTTCAGATTTAATGGCTGCATTGTATAATTTTTCTAATTCGGTGAAGCGTTCTTTAACGACGATTGGATCTGGGCCAGAGTCTACAGGCTCACTATCTTCAGTATTACCGCCATCACCATCATCATCTTCTTCTTCTTCGCTATCTTCTGCTTGCTCATCAGCCGCTGCTTTTTCTTTGAGAGCCGCCTGTTGCTGAGCTTGTTGAACAGCAAACTCTTCTTCTAAATCCGTGAATCCACTGATAATGTCACTTAGGCGCCAAGATTCTTCTTCATCGATTTGTTTATATTCATCCAATATATATTTAATCATGGCAGGATTTTCTGCGAAGGCATTTTGTACCATTTGGTTGCCTTCTTCGATACGACGGGCAATAGCGATTTCGCCTTGTCGAGTCAATAATTCCACAGTACCCATTTCACGCATGTACATACGTACAGGGTCGGAGGTGCGATGAGTTTCAGCATGGAAACTGGTGAGCTGTTCTGCTGCTTCCTCGGCTGCGGTATCATCGCTTGCTGCTGCCTCTACCATCAATAAGGTATCTGGATCTGGGGTACCTTCAAAGACTGGGATCCCCATATCACCAAACATACTAACAATGACAGCCACCTGATCTGCCTCAATGATGTCAGCAGGTAAATGGTCATTAATTTCTGCATACGTGAGGTATCCTTGCTCTTTACCTCGATCAATTAATTGCTTTAGTTGAGATTGTTGTTGGTTTTCAGCCATAATCGTTCATGTCACCGTCAATCAAATAGGTCAAATATCATTCTATGTACAAGATCGTCCTAGTCTGTCTTGTTATATACAACTCATTGATTTTACTAATGAATTGTGCGAAAGTGCGGCGTGTTTTTACGCCATGTTTTACTTTCCGCAGCGCCTACCGCCGCGTTAATATCAAGTCCCAATATATGAGCATAAATATACAGTCTTTTGAATGAGCCGCGTATTGTATGCTTTTTGTATCCCTATAGCTAGCATTTATGCCACTTTTTGTGGCTGCTAGAGCCGAATAGGGGTTTATAATGTGCTCTTCGTGCCAACAGGCCTGAGCAATGCTTTTCCTTATTAACTTATTGTTGTCCTTCTATCTTTGTATCGGCAATTAATTGCTGCAATTGGCTTTTTTCAGTGTCACTTAAAGTGCCTAAACTTGCTTTAGCCAGCAGAGCTTCGATTTGCTCTTCATGACCGCTGATACGGATGCGTTGTAGCGCGCCCATGAATTCCGCTTCGATACCGTCTTCTGGTAATGTATGCTCCCAGCATGCTAATTTGGCGAGCACAGTATAGTCTTGATGGTCACGCCAATTTTCTAATAAGCCTGCAGTATTAATAGTAGGATTTTTTTCAATAAATTCAACTACATCACTGAACAACTTCGCGCCAGGTGTTAGCTGCGATATGCTGGGTAATTTCTCGTTAATACATTGATATAACTGAGGATTTTGAACCAATAATGCAATAGCAATACGCATCGGCGTGGGGCGAAATTGTTGTTGTTTTTTTGTGGTTGGGGTGATTTCATTGCTTGAGTTGAATAAATGTTGCTGAATTTGTTGCGGGTTGAGACGAGATAACTTGCCTAAGCGTTCACAAACTAACTTTTGGTAAATACCGGCAGGTAGTAATTGCACTAAAGGCTGCGCAAGCTTGATGAGCTGAGCGCGGCCATCTAAATGGCTTAAATCGACTTGTTGCGCTAAATGCTGAATAAAGAATTCGGCTAATTCCATTGCACTATCAATATAATGTTGGAAGCCTGAAGGGCCTTGTTGGCGAATAAGGCTATCTGGATCTTCGCCATCAGGAAGAAACATAAAGCGGATCTGTCGGCCATCTTGTAGCAGACTGAGGCTATTTTCTAGTGCTCGCCAAGCGGCTTGTTTGCCTGCGTTATCCCCATCAAAGCAAAATATTACCCGTTGTGTCACTTTAAATAAACGTTCTAAATGATGCTTAGTGGTTGCTGTACCCAGTGTAGCCACTGCATTTGTCACGCCAAATTGACTTAAGGCAATGACGTCCATATAACCTTCAACGATGATGGCTTCATTGAGTTCGCGGTTAGCTTGCAGTGCTTCATAGAGCCCATAAAGTTCGCTACCCTTATGAAAAATAGGGGTTTCTGGTGAATTCAAATATTTGGGAGTGCCATCTCCAAGTGTTCTGCCGCCGAAACCAAGCATACGACCGCGGCGATCACGGATGGGGAAAATAATGCGATCGCGAAAGCGATCATACATTTTACCTTGCTCATTTTGTGTCAAGATACCTGTGGAAAGTAAGGTCTGCTGAGGAATGCGGTCTTGGTTAAATAATTGACTCATGCTATCCCAGGCATTTGGGGCATAACCTAGGGCAAATTGTTTGATCACTTTATCATCGATACCTCTCGATTCAAGGTAGTTCTGGGCATGAGGGTGTTGTTGTAGGGCTAAATAATAAAATTTTGCTGCTTTACGAATTAAAGTATAAAAATCATGTTGTTGGCCTTGATTAGCTTGGCCACTACGTTGCTCTTTTGGGACTGGAATGCCTAATTGTGCGGCTAAAGTTTCCACCGCATCTACGAAATCTATGCGGTCATAATCCATCAAGAAAGTAATGGCATTGCCGTGTTTGCCACAGCCAAAGCAATGAAAGAATTGTTTACTTTGGCTGACGGTAAAAGAGGGGGTCTTTTCATTATGAAAAGGGCAGCATGCGGAATAGTTATGGCCGGATTTTTTTAAGGGGACACGGGCGTCAATGAGTTCTACTATATCGATGCGGTTCACCAGGTCGGTGATAAACTCTTTAGGGATAAGTGCCATGGGAGACCCCGGCGTTACGCTAAACGTTCTTTGACTTGTTTACTCACAGCACCTGTGTCAGCGCGTCCTTGGATTTGCGGTTTGAGTAATGCCATGACCTTACCCATATCGCGCATACTTTCGGCGCCAGCTTCAGCGATACACTGTTCAATTAATTGATTAATTTCTTCGCTGCTTAGCTGGCTAGGTAAGTAGCTTTGGATGACAGATAATTCAAACTGTTCTTGCGCAACTAAGTCATCACGGCCACCGGCTTGATATTGTTCAATAGATTCACGTCGTTGTTTCGCCATTTTATCAAGAATGGCTAACACTTGCTCATCATTTAACTCGATGCGCTCATCGATTTCTTTTTTCTTAATATCGTTAATAATCAAGCGGATAGTGCTAAGCTGCTGCTTATCTTGCTGTTTCATGGCTGTTTTCATATCGGCTTGTAATGTTGCTTTTATTTCAGACATGCTGTCATCCTTTAACGCTGAGCGAGATTAACTTGATTCGCAGTGGCGAAATATTATGAGGAAAAAAATACCCCGAAATGTGTCTCGGGGTGTTTTCTAGCGTTTTTTACGTCCGCGTTCTTTACCACGTGAAGGTACGGGTGCTTCTTTAGCAAGTTTTTTCATGTAGCGCTTAATAGCTGCGGCTTTCTTTTGAGCGCGAACTTTGGTCGGCTTAATGTAGCGTGACCGGCGTTTTAGCTCGGTTAAAATACCTGCTTTTTCACAGGCACGTTTAAAGCGGCGTAATAAGCCGTCTACTGATTCATTTTGCTTAGATTGTACTGATGGCATTGAATTCGGAACCCCTTCTGTTCAATAATTCGGCTAAAAATGGCCGATGTTGTTTACTCTATTAATATGTACCTACATGCTATTTGGCGCTGTGGGTGACCCAAACCAGAGTATTATCCCTTATTGGTATCCCCTTTCTCTATATATTTAAAGAGAGATTTTCCGCTATTACTGGCATGATTGCTACGAAATTTGGCAATTCTACGCACTTGCGGCCCAAGATTCAAGCATTTCTTCATATGGATAAGGTAAGGTATAGGGTATCTTAGTTTCAATGATTTGTTTCAGAAATTAGCCAGTGTATTTTTATGTGTTTGCGCATCCCACGGTGATTGCTGTGGGATAAGGGGGTGAGGGTTGTTCACCATCGGACTGTATTGCCTTGTGCGGACTTAGTTTGGCCCTATGTCCATGAATAGAAGCTGTTTTGCCAGTGGGGTATGCTGCAGGCTGTCCATGAGCTGAGGTTGGTTTGTCATAGGCATCAGGTCCCGGTTGTCTAGAGGCATTTTGTGCTGCTGAGTCTGGTTGTGCCGGGCTATCAGGATGAGCGACAGGAGCATGTGATGGCTGATTAGTACCCTCTTTGGGTTGCCTAACGATTCTACGAGTGATTTGCCCAGTATTGGCACCAGCTTGTACAGTTGAATTTGGTTGCCGAGTAAAAACGTCTGTGGGTGTTGCTGGCGGAGGTTTTCGTCCGATATTAATATCGAAGGGAACACAGGCAGCTATTTCTTGTGGATATAATGCAAAGGCATATTTTAAATAGGTTAAGTCTACTTCTTCGAAGACTTCTTGAGTTGAATCTTGTTCATCGCCAGAACCATCTTGATAACGATAACGTAATTTACGCATAGTCATTAACATTTTCATATGTTTAGGTTTAAGTGCTGTAGATTGAGGTTTTTCCACGACACAACGCTGTAATTCTAATAGACATTCAGCAACGCTATACAAGGGGATAAAGTGTGGTTGTAAGCGCGTGAGAGGATCAGATTTAGCAGGTTTTTTCTTTCTTTTCTGTTTTTCTATAACCCTTCTACAACTTGAATAAGCATTGTTTTCATTAATTAAGCGTAATTGCAATGCAATCAGTCCAGAGAGCGAAACAGATTCGTCAATTAGTTTTTCGCAATGTTGTTTATACTCAGGAGGTAATGCGCCTCCATTTTGGCGGCTAAAGTGGTTTATCACATTTCTTATTAGATTAGCTCGGCGTGTTAAATCTTGGCGTAAGTATTGAGGTGACTCGTCAGTTGGATATGTACGGCTTCTTAAGCGTATTAAGTAGTGGGTTGTTGCTCCTGCAGGTGACGGTACTTCTCTTTTCTCAACATAATCGTCTGCAACAAGTGCACGTGCTGATTCTGTATCAGGTTCTTCTAAACAAAATTCAAAGGTATGAAAAAGAGGTACAGATTGATGTGCTGGTATCTGTATCTTCTGACTATTAAGAAACGCAAGGTAGTGGAAACAAAACCAGTTGTTACCTTGTGTTTGTTGAATTCGGGTTTGCCATCGTTTTTTATTTCTACTATCCCGACTAGAGGCTCTTACCCACGGCGAGTAATTAGGCATGTTGGACTCCTCATACTCTTGAACAAAGAAGTATAAATTAAGATTATTATTGTTTTCATCGACACTGGATTAAAAGAGTAACAAATTCAGCGTTCGGATACAATTTTATGATAATTAGCAAAACGATATTCACTAATGTGGCCAGCTTCCACTGCCGTGCGTAAAGCGCAGTCGGGTTCATGATTATGAGTACAGTCGCGGAATTTACATTGCCCAATAAAGGGGCGAAACTCAATAAACCCGTTTAATATTTCCGTATTTTCTGCATGCCAGAGCCGAAAAGAACGCACACCAGGTGAGTCAATCAAATCTCCGCCGTCGGGTAAATGATATAACCGTGCGATACTGGTCGTATGTGTGCCCTGCGTACTTTTACCCTGCGAGAGTGCACCAATACTAATATCAATATCGGGTAATAATTGGGCGATGATAGAAGATTTACCGGTACCCGACTGACCCACTAGAACGCTTGTATGGGCACGAAAATATTTTTTTAGTTTTTTCATGCTGGATAATTTTTGAGCGCTAATTTCAAATACATGATAGCCTAGTTCAGTATATAGCTTCAGATATTGGCGTAGCGGATGCTTCCGAGAGTTGATTAAATCAATTTTATTTAGAATGATAATTGGTTGGATATTTAACAGTTCAGCCGCCACAAGATAACGGTCGATTAAATCTAAGGTAGGTGCTGGTTGTAAGGCAATAACAATGCCAATACAGTTCACATTAGCGGCAATTGGCTTGAGCTGACCTTGAGCGTCAGGGCGAGCTAAGCTGGTGTCGCGGGGGTGGCTGGCTACCACAACACCCGTATCATCAGGTCCTGCACGCCAAACCACATGGTCACCCGGCACAAGGTCCTGTAAATTTTGACGTAAATGACAGTAATGTAAACTACCGTCACTAGCCTCTACGTCAACTGTAGCACCATAGCGAGCAAGTAATAGTCCCTCTTGTTCTGGCCCTAGTTCACTCGCATTCAGCGTATCCGCTAATTGCGCCGATTTTTTTGCAGCCCGCTCACGTTTTTCTGCTTGGATTTTTTCAATGCGCCAAGCTTGCTGTTTTGTCAGTTTACGTTTACTCATGCCTCTATAATGCGCGGAATTAGGCCACGGGGTCAAGTACACATATGCTGTTGAATAGGCTAAGATGTTAGCATGAAAATATATTTAGTCGGCGGTGCCGTACGTGACCAATTATTAGGTAAACCTATTAAAGAGCGAGATTGGCTTGTTGTCGGTGCCACACCTCAGCAAATGTTAGATTTAGGTTATCAGCAGGTAGGGAAGGATTTCCCGGTTTTCTTGCACCCAGAAACCCATGAAGAATATGCTCTAGCGCGGACCGAACGTAAAACGGGCCAAGGCTATACGGGCTTTAGTTGTTATGCGGCGCCTGATGTGAGTTTAGAGGATGATTTAAAACGTCGCGATTTAACTATCAATGCGATTGCTCAAACAGAGACTGGCGAATTGATCGATCCCTATGGTGGCCAAGCCGATTTACAGCAGGGTGTACTACGCCATGTCTCGCCAGCCTTCGTTGAAGATCCCTTACGGGTGCTCAGGGTGGCACGTTTCGCCACACGCTTTGCCGCAGAGGGATTTGCGGTTGCCCCTGAAACCTTAGCATTAATGCAAGAAATTGCTGATCAGGGTGAATTAGATCATTTAGTGGCTGAGCGAGTTTGGTTAGAGTTACAAAAAGTCTTAAGTGAAGCAAAGCCCAGTGTCTTTTTCGAAGTATTACGTGCCTGTGGTGCTTGCCAGCATTTATTTCCCGAGATTGATGTATTATTTGGGATCCCAAACCCAGCAAATTGGCATCCTGAAATTGATACGGGGATTCATACGCTCATGGTGGTGGATGCTGCAGCAAAAATAACTGCGTCTGTTAAAGTGCGTGTAGCGGCATTACTGCATGACTTAGGCAAAGGTTTAACGCCGCAAGCACAATGGCCGAAACATCATGGCCATGGTGCCAAGGGGGTGCATTTGATTGAACAATTCTGCCAACGTTTCAAATTACCCAAAGAATATAAAGAACTTGCCGTGTTAGTCTCACGTTATCATGGCGATTGTCATCGCATCGATAAAATGAATGCAAAACAAATCGTCGTTTTACTGCAACGATTAGATGCTTTTCGTCGGCCCGAACGTTTTGTAGAATTTTTACAAGCAACCCAGGCCGACTTTAATGGTCGTCTTGGTTTTGAAGATAAAGCTTATCCTCAAGCTGAGTTGTTACGCCAAGCATTAGCTGCTGCAAATCAAGTAGCGAATCAAGAAGTTATCGATGCTGGCTTTACTGGTGCCGCCATTGCCGAAGAATTACAACGCCGGCGCATTCAAGCAGTAGCGATGTTGTTTAAGTAAGTATTCAAGTGACTAAATCATCAGAAGATGTCTCCTGCCGAGTTGACGATCTAGTTATAACATATTTTCATGTTAACTAAACCATAGGGGGATCTCTCGCTGCGCTCGAGATGACATCTTTTTTGCTAGTAGCAAGGTACTCTTATTCACTAATCACTCACCTGTCCCAAGTTAGCATGTAGTACCGCGCCATTAATAACAGGGTTATTCGCTGCAAATAGAATTAATTCAGCAATTTCGTTTGGTTCTATGAGTCGTTTTGCAGTATTGAAGTGTTGTACTGCTTGGTGGATTTCTTCAGGTGCATTGGCTAGGCGATCAGTTAACATTGGGGTACTGGTGAAGCCAGGACAAATGCAGCATGTATGCAGTTGAGTGTTATTAAAATCTTGGCAGGTGGCACGCATCAGTCCAGCAATGGCGTGTTTGCTAGTGACATAGGAGGCACAGTTAGCTACGCCAATTTCAGATAGGGTTGAACCAATATAGATAATTGAGGAACCTGCCTGCATGTGGGGTAAGACTAGAGTATTTAATATAGCTGGACTGATAACGTTTACTTGTAGGGTACGCTGTAACTCAGCAGCATCAATATTCTGTACCGTATCATTACCTAGTATGCCGGCATTATGCACTAAACTTATTTGCTCGTAGTCTTCGATAGCCTGTTCGATGCTTTGGCCATGGTGTAATTGCCAATCGGATGTACTTAGATCAATTGTTAAATTAATTATATTTGCTATTTCACAAGGTCTGCGAGAAATATTGATAATGTCCCAATGATTTTTAAGGAATAGTTCGGCAGTGCTTGCGCCTATGCCACTGCTACCGCCGGTGATGATGAGACATTTTTTCATGATTTATCCTTAATAATGTTTCAACAATTCGGCCGCAAGCGACCGAGATTGTTTCCTGGTATGATTTCGCCTGCGCGGGAAACCCCAGCGCTTCTGACTCTCCCGCAAGCGGGGGAGATTTCTTTCTTTAAAAATGTTGTCATCCCGAACAGTGGCGGTAGGCGCTGAAAGGTATCTCCCAATGGTTTGATTGCTTTTAATGGTCAAGTAGCCCTCTATTTATAAATACAAATCGGGTAAAAGTGCTTTTTTCTTTGGATCCTGTTGCGCACTTTTCTTCAATTCTTTTTTCAATACTTGCCAAAAATGCTTGCCACTCCATTCTTGTTTATCTTCAGTGTAAAGAATAGCATCGAGATGACTGATCGTATTGCGTGCAGTGTCAGTGCCAATTTGCTTGGCTATATCGCCTAAGCAGCGAATAGGTGCTTCGGACCATAATTGTTTTGCGAAGGCGATTAAGCATTGTTGTGTTTGCATCGCATCATTGCTCATGCAAGCTTGTTCTAGTGCTTGTTTTAACTGACGTAATGAAGCGATTTTTGCTGATGTTTCTTGGTCATCTGTAGCAACAGAACGTGGTTGTTTTGTATAGCGGAATAAGAGTATCAAAGTTAATAGCCATAAGAAAATAAATAATCCAGTGAGCCATTGCCAGAGTGTTGTTTTACTCGGCGTTGGTACGGGGGCTTTAACCGTGATAGGCGCAGCTTGCTGGGTAGTACTTTGTGGCTGCGCTGTTTGTTGATTGAGTGTTAGCGGCTGCACGTTTGCCGGTGGTGGTGCAGTGACAGTACCTGTTGCTGCGGCTATTTGATAAGTATGCGCAGGGATGCGAGCGATTTCTTGTTGATTAGTTTGTGTGTTCCACCAAGGGATCGTAATTTCAGGTAGGGTAACTTTACCCGCTTTATCAGGGATGAGAGCAATTTTTTCAATGCGTTTGCCAAGGATACTATTCTCTGTACTTTGATTCGTCGTTTCAGGTTTATCAGGATAACTTTGAAAGCCTGGAATTTTCTGTTCGCCGATATTAGGTAGCTGTGTACCAGATAAACCCTTAGCAACGATAGTAATGGTACGAGTAATGGGTTGACCTACACTAAACTTAGGTGGATGTTCGGACCAATTTTCTTTGATTGCTAAATGCTGGGCAGGTAACCACCAATGCCCTTGATTAGCCGCTGGAATTGGTTGTACATCGAGTTTGACTTCATTTGCCGCGGTTCTACGTGTATGCCAACCTGTAGTAAAGTAGCCACCGACATCGTCAGTTTCTAAAACCTGGCCTGAAAAAATGGGAGGGCTGATGGTCAGTGTGCCGCTTTTTTGTGGGAATATGGCATATTTACGCTCAAGCACATGGTAGTTTTTACCTTTAATTGTTTTGTTAAAATTGCGATCTCTACCAATGCGAGCAATAATCGTATTCGTTGCGTAAGGGTCGGTAAGTTCTGCACCTTGAATATTTTTATCATAATAAATATTCAGGGTATAAATCATTTGGCTTTGTACGTAGGGATTTTCGGGTGCAATCTGTGCGCTAAGAAAAATATCTTTTAAATCACCGCTGGTAGTTGTAGGACTGGCCTTGGTGACGCTAATAGCTTGAGGTTGGCTTTGACCATCGCCAATATGAATACTCGGGATCATTAAGGTACCCGTATGTTTAGGTGAAAGTGTGAGTATCCATTGGGTTAAGATAGAGGAATGGTTATTGACGATGCTGATAGCACTATTCGTACTGGTGGAGACAATCTGAAAGTCTTTCTGTAATGATTGAAAATTAGGTTGTGCCTGCGGTGGTCGACCATCAATGCTATAAGTGACGGTAAAGGTTTCACCCATGGTTACTGCCTTGGCATCTAATCGAGTGTGTACTTCTGTGGCTGCAAATACTGCAGAAGAAAACCAGCATGATAATATGATTAACAGCATAAACCTATGTTTTGTTAGCTTCACCATGGTTGTTTCCCTTGTTGTCGTTGTTGTTGATAGCGTTGATAGTCACGCGCGAATTTTTGCTTTAGTAACCCACCTGGATTATCGGGGATAGCGCGCAGCCATTGTTGCGTTGCTTGTTGTTGTTCTTGTTGTTTGGCGCGTTGTTGTGAGTCAGCTTGCTGCTGGTTCTTATTGTTTTCATTGTTCTTATCTGCAGTTTGTTGAGCATGATTCTGCTTTTGATCGGTGCTAGTTTGTTGTTTGCTTTGTTGCTGTTGCTGTTGCTGTTGCTGTTGCTGTTGCTGTTGCTGTTGCTGTTGCTGTTGCTGTTGCTGTTGCTGTTGCTGTTGCTGTGAGCTATTTTGATTCTGCTGATTCTGCTGATTCTGCTGATTCTGCTGATTCTGCTGATTCTGCTGATTCTGCTGATTCTGCTGATTCTGCTGATTCTGTTGGTTCTGTTGGTTCTGTTGTGATTGCTGATTGTCTTTTTGTTGTTGATTATTTTTTGATGAATTTTTCTGTTGCGCTAACATCTTTTTTAATATATCCCGATTATATTTTGCATCTGCAAAATTAGGTTGCAATTTAAGTGCTTGCTCATAAGCATTAATAGCCTGTTGTAATTGCCCCATATGTGCGAGGGCATTACCTTGGTTATATAAACTAGTAGCAGAGTTATCTTGGGCGAAAGTTTGCGCTGCCTGATCATATTGTTTGGCTCGATACTCACTGACTGCCTGCCAATCCTGTGAGTGAAATAGTTTCGCGGCTTGTTCTGGTTGATTAGCTTGTAGTGCTTGCGCACCTTGTTGGTCGGGGCGTAACCATAAATCTTTCCAACTAAATGCTAAGGTCACTTGAGTGTAACTTAACAAGAGAAGACAACTGTATAGAAGTAGACGCTTCATGATACAATCTCCTCCAGCCAGCCGCGCCGGAACCCAATTAAAACAAAGGGCAAGATAGCTAAGACAAACCAATGGCCTTGATCTTGCCAGCGGTTAGTGAAGACTTCATGTTTGCGTTTCTGCCGTTGTAAAGCTTCATGATTACTTTCACTGATAAGCGTATTAAGATCATCATTATTATTAGTAAAACGCTGATAATGACCGCCACCGGCTTGAGCTAATTGCTGCAAGCTACTTTCATCTAATTTACTCATGACAATGGCGCCATTAGCATCATGTAAAAAGCCGCCTTGTGGCGAGTTAATTGGTGCATTTTTATCACTACCAACACCTAATACAGAAATTTTGTAGCCCTCATCATGCAATTGTTTTGCTAAGGTGATATCTGCTGGCGTTGCTTTGTTAGCTGTGAGTAATAGGATATCTCCCTGTTGGTTATTTGCTTGTTGTAATAGATTTACTGCCATTTTTAATCCAGCCGCAATATTATTACCATCACTGGGCATCATCGCGGGTGACAAGTGCGGTACCATACTCACAATGGTTTTATTATCCTCTGTCAATGGTGATACTACATAGGGCTCTTGGGTAAAGACCACAAGCCCTGTTTGACCAACTGTGTATTTATTGAGTAAATCTAAGATTTTATAGCGGCTGCGGGCGAGTCGTGAGGGTGGAATATCTGTAGCGAGCATTTGGCTGGATAAATCCATGACAATGACTTTGGCCGCATTAGAACGAAATACCGGCTCCGGTAATTTTGACCAGGCGGGGCCAGCAAGGGCAATAATAGCGAACAACCAGGCACATGCGAGAGCGATTAATTGCCATAATTGGCGGGTTTGTTGTTGATTAATTAATAAATGTGGTAATAAATGTGGATCGCAGACCTGTTGCCATTGACTTGTTTGTGTGCGCCGCTTTAATAATAGCAGTAACAAAATACCTAAAGGTATTAAACCATAGAACCATTGTGGCCGCATAAAATGTAAGTGTTGGAATAGCATCATGGTTGCACCTCGGTTGAGGCGTTTTTGTATAATGATCGCCATTGTAGCCAAGCACAATGACGCCAAGCTAAGTAGCATGAAATTAGCAAGGCTAGTGCCAGAGGCCAAGGATAAAGTGGTTTAATAGGTTTTAATAAGGTTTTGTCTGAACTAATGGGTTCTAGCTTATCTAGCGTTTTATAAACTTTAGCTAAAGCTTGCGTATTTTTTGCCCTAAAAAATTGTCCGCCCGTCGCTTTAGCAATATCTTCTAAGGTACTTTCATCTAAATCAGCAGAAGGATTGATACGTTGTGGGCCGAATACACTGGGAAGTACCATACTGTCTGCACCAAAGCCAATGGTGTAAATTTTTATGCCCTGTTGCGCGGCTAAATGCGCAGCAGCTAGCGGTGCAACAGTGCCACTATTGTTAGCGCCGTCAGTGAGTAAGATCAGTACGCGGCTTTGTTTCGGATACTTCATTAAGCGTTTAACGGCTAAACCAATGGCATCACCAATGGCGGTTTGTTGTCCTGCTAGACCTATGGTTGAGTCATTGAGCATGTGAGCGACTGTTTGTCGGTCAAAGGTGAGTGGTGTTTGTAAATAGGCACGGGAACCAAATAAAATCAAACCTAGGCGATCGCCTTTACGCTGTTGGATAAAGTTATCAGCAACAGATTTGATAGCTTGCAGGCGATTGGCTTTTTTACCTGCGACTTGCATATCAGGAATACGCATACTGCCGGATAAATCTACTGCCATCATAATATCTCGGCCATTACGTGGTAACTCAATAGGCTCACCCAGCCATTGGGGACCTGCAGCAGCTAAGACCAGCAAACACCATAATAGATAAGCTAAACATGAACGCGTGGTACTCGCTTTGAGTTTGGTAAAATGCTGGCTAGTGCTGAGTTGAGTGATCGATTGGTAGAAAGGTACCCGTAGTGCTGCCTGTTGTTTTATTTTCGCACTAGGTATACACCAGCGCAGTAGCCAAGGTAGGGGTAACAGTAATAAAAGCCAAGGTGCTGCTAATTCAATCATAAGCACCTCTTAACCCAGCGACTAGCAAGTAAAAATATTTCTTTATTGTCTGCTGTGAACGTTGCCTGATAGGGGGCAGTCATTAATAGCCGCCCTTGGCCTTGGGTAAATTCTGTGGTGCGACCACTATGATCAAGAAAATGCAGCCAAGCCTCACCATGTAAGCTAGCAACTTCATCACGTGGAAACTTTGCCAAGGCTGCCTTACGTAATAAGGTGGATAATGCTGCGATAATAAGTGTAGCATTATCAGTTTGACCCACTTGTTGTTGTAAATGCTGAATTTGTTTTAACAGAAAACGCTTGCGGCGTAGACGTTGCCAATAACGATAACCAAATATGCTAAGCGTAACTAAAATAATTGCTAGAATAGTGAGTACGATATACCAGCCAGGTGCTAGTGGCCACCAAGAAACAGCCTTCGGCAAATGAATATCGCGCAGTGTGCTCAAGGCATTTTGTTGGGCTGTCATGCTCGCCTCCTTTGCCCAGCAAGGGCAAACTGCAAGCGTTGGATAATATCATCATCAGTGGCTATGCTGATTAAGGGTATAGAAAGCTGGCGTAACATGGTTTGTAACCGCTGATGGCGCTGGGTGAAATATTCACGATAGGCTTGGCAGAATTTTGTATTGCTTGTATCAATATTAGCAATTTGTTCGCCATCACTGATGCCATAACGATTTGGTGGTGGGGGTTCAGATTCAATAGGATCGTAAATGCTATTACAGATAATATCCTGATGCTGACTCAATTGGCTCAAATGATTACGGCTGGTTTCTGAGACAAAATGAAAATCACTAAAAATAAAAATTAGGCTGCCAGGGCGAACAACACGGCGTAAACGTCCCAGTGCGTTGGCTAGCGGATCGGAATACTTCTGTGGTGTTACTGTCTGCTGTGAGGCTTCGGCAAGATTTTTGAGTATGGGCAAAACGCCGAATTTCTTGCCTCTTGGGCGTGATTCATAGTGCTGTTGTTCAGCAAAAATGAGTGCACCTATTCGGTCATTATGTTCTGCTGCTGCCCAAGCGACGAGTGCAGCACATTGGGCGGCAATCACTGATTTAAAGGCAACTCGGGTGGCAAATTGCATAGAAGCACCCTGATCGACGAGTATAAACACAGGCCGTTCACGTTCCTCGCGAAAGATTTTGGTATGGGCTTTACCTGTTCGAGCTGTGACGCGCCAATCCATTAAGCGAATATCATCTCCAGGTAAATAGCTGCGGACTTCTTCAAAATCAATACCGCGCCCTTTAAAACCCGAGACGTAACCGCCGGCATTATGGGTATAGACTGTGCGTTGATTGCTGAGATTAATGGCACGTGCACTGTGTCGTAATTGGATAAGCTCTTCTAAACTAACATTATGCCCATCAAACTCATGATTGAGAGACGTAGGTGTTGATTTATACTTATTGAGAATACGATTTAGCATTGTTCACCTAGCGCAATGGAGTTCTATATTGATAAGCAGCCTTATGGTACAGCAACTCTATTTAAAATTTCATCGATCACATGATCTGCATCAATCCCTTCTGCCTCTGCCTCAAAGGTTAATAAAATACGATGGCGTAACACATCGTGGGCGACTGCTTGAATATCTTCAGGGGAGACGTAATCGCGTCCTTGTAACCATGCATGGGCGCGGGCGCAACGATCTAAGCCAATAGTGCCACGAGGACTAGCGCCATAGCGTACCCATTTGGCTAAATCATCACCATAGGCTTGGCTGTGACGTGTTGCCATAACAATTTGGACTAAATATTCTTCCAAGGCCTGGCTTAAATGTAAGCTGAGTATATGCTGACGTGCGGCGAAGATGGTTTCTTGTGGCAATTCAGGGTGCTGTTGTTGCGCATTTGCATGGGCTTCTTGACGGTTAAGTGTGAGAATTTGTTGTTCAACCGTGCTATCTGGATAATTAATTCTCACATACATTAAGAAACGGTCAAGCTGAGCCTCAGGTAATGGGTATGTACCTTCTTGTTCAATGGGGTTTTGGGTTGCCATGACCAGGTATAAGTCAGGTAAAGTATAGGTTTGGCGGCCAATGGTGACTTGGCGTTCCGCCATAGCTTCTAATAAAGCGGATTGCACTTTGGCTGGAGCGCGGTTAATTTCATCGGCTAAGAGTAAGTTATGGAACAGAGGGCCTTGCTGGAAGGTGAAACTACCATCTTGGGGACGAAAAATTTCTGTACCGGTTAAATCTGCGGGTAATAAATCGGGGGTAAATTGTATACGATGAAAGCTACCTTCAATGCACTGAGCTAATTCTTTAATTGCTTTAGTTTTGGCTAATCCAGGTGCACCCTCCACGAGTAAATGGCCGTCAGAGATCAAGGCAATGAGCATACGGGTGATTAAGTGCTGCTGACCAAGAATTCGGGTGCTTAAAAAGTCTCTAAGCTGCTGAATGTTACTTAGGGCGCTAATAGGCTCGATAGCAATGGAGGTTGTCATAATCCTTGTCATCCTCATAATTAACTTGGTTCCCCGCAGCTTGCTGCGGGCACTTTACGCTTGGGGATTCTTAAGGGGAGTCAGCGTAGACTCCCCTTAAGTCGCTGTCGCGCGAACTTGGTTCGCGCAGGCGAAATATTACTAGGAAATAAAATTCCCGAAGCTTGTTTCGGGGATTTTTATCACGGGGCTTATGCTAACGTGGATTATTGGTGGAAATCAAGGGTTAGGGGATAAGTCTTGATTTAAGCATAAAATGCTTAGTTGAAGTTTTAATCTTAGCGTTTATTAGCCAAGTCTCGGCTACATCCATGTAGCTTGCACCATACTCGTGATAGCGCCTTTTACTCGCCTTGGCTAATAAACGCTAAGATTAAAACAACAAGGTACAAATTAGGGTGCTTAAATCAAGAATTTGCTTTGTTAAGGTGCAGTTCCTTAAGGCAACGTTAAGCATTCTTTTATATAATATGCCAACCTCAGTAAATGAAAGAGAATAAACCATGCTATTACATCAGGTCATTACTGCTTTAGGAGATATCACCGACGCCAATGAGGGTAGGTCATTCTCATTTTGGTCAAAGGCCGACTCCCCTAAGGCAGCAGCCAAGCATATTAAAGAGCGCCTCAATGAGCAGGAAATTATATTAGCAAATATGGCCTATTTTGTACAATCTGCCGGAGCAGCAGAGCAGATTGATGGCGATACTCCAGCCGCCGCAATTGTTGCCTATGCTCGAAGAGATAATTTGTTTACCACCAGTTCTGGCGAATACACTGACTTTGTAAATTTAGATCATACTGATGCTGCTGGACAAGCGCTCCTTACAGATGCACAAAAACAGCAATTAAGAACTGCCAAAGATTATATGAGTTTAAATTCGGTTGAGTTAAATGACCAGTTGTATATTTTAGGTCAACTGGATTATTACACAGGCTTAGTCGATTGTCCGGATGATACTTTCCCCGTAGCACCAGAAAACTCTCCCTTACGTACTGAGCTTTTAGCTTTACGTGAAGCTATGTTGTTGGAAAGGGGAGTTGCTGAAGCATATTATACAACAGCATCACGACGAATTTTCCAAAAATTTGCAGAAGATATTCTAAAAGTAAAATTTCAAAATGATTTTCTAGCAAAAGTGGCCACGGTGTATGACGATGAATCAAAACAACATTACACTTTACATCAAATGATTGATAGTTATTTTCAATCTTGGCAGGTGGTGACTCATGAGTTAACAATCGGTCATGTGCATGAGATTTTTTCAGTGATAGCGCTCTATTTTAAATGTTATACTGCATTTGCAAATCCAACAGTTGTCACAGAAAAAACAGCAGTGTATCCTGCAATACGTGATGCATTATGTACAATGCGTGATGAATTATTAGATGATATGGCAGAACAAGCACATGTTTTGGGTATGTCAGATGTTCTTGATGAATTAATGGAGGAGTATGAGCGAAGTTTATATGCTAGCTTAGGTAGTCATTTACACTCTCTTACCAGCCGATTTGGCCGACCAGATGACTTATATACTTCTACGGAAGCGGCTGTCTTATTAATCAACTACTATAATGAATGCCCATGGGCTAATTCATTTGCAGATGCTGTTGATAATGTTGTGAGGTTATATGCTGTTTGCTTACAGATACAAACACAGGAAGATAGTTCCAAGTATGAGAGTGATTTACGCCACGTAACCACTGATTTAGAGGGTGATAGCCAAGAAGGCTTGAGTGACAAAGACCAAAGGCAAAGACAAGCAGTACACATTGCCAAAGAGATGCAAGCTAAAATAGATACTTTACATAGCCCAGCACTTGAAGAAGCGATCAATGGAGTTAAACAGCGCTTTGCATTACAGAATATTATTGCCGGCTTACAACAACGTGTAGCGAAATTATCGGCAAAGGCTAACGACCCACTAACAGATGCACTGTCAGCAGTGATGATAGAGTTAGATCAGTTACCTGCTGGAGTTACTTCTATAAATGAGAATGATGGCTTACAGCAATCATTAAAAACTATATTGACAATTATCATCGCTTACTCGGAAAAAACCACGGTGTCTCCTGGCTTACGTCAAGCATGTGATGAAGTAAGAAAACAATTACAAGATAAACTGACAACACAAGAGCTAAAAGCCATTTATCTTGAAGCACAATATGATGCTTATGCTACTCAATTAGTGACTGGCCTAACTGACGATTTTACTGTTTCTGGTCTTAGTCAGAATGATCTCGCTGTAGAATTGTTGAAAAATTTAAATAATATACTGGATACCGATGACGTGCTTCTTGCAGAGGGTTATATCGATTATGATAGATATTATGCCGATAAAATGTCTCATATGGTCAGTGTGATCAATGAGCAATATTGCCAAGTTACGGGTGTAGATAAGATCTATACCGATCCAACAGATAAGTTGCGCTTACAGCAAAGTCGTTCTTCCATCTATGTACACATTATTGAAAAGCAGATGCAAAGTATGAAAGATTGTCTGCCTTTAAAAGCTTATGCTGGATGGTTTATCTGTCATCTACAAGCCAATTTACAACGATATGTTGATAGTACAAAATCAACGTTCAAGGCAGCCTATGCCGATATGTTGATAACTCGCTTAGCCGGCTATTATGATGAATTACAAGAGAGTTCCAGTGAGTTGACAGAATCATGTATCAATAGCATGGTGTTATTTTTACGTCATCATAAGAGCAGCATTTGTCGTTTATACAAATTAACAAATAGTATGAGACATCCACTTCTAGATGTGCTAGGTGATGCTATTGATGAAATCACTCCTCATTTAGATGCATATACTCAGGATACGCTCAAGCGCATGCAGCGGGATAATCGTTACCACCTTCATGAAAATCATAAGGTAACACTAGAAGAGTTAGAATTTGACGCACCTAATTTATCTCAACTCGATCCAGCTCCTTGGTATCAGTCACTGATGGGAGCTGATAATAATATAGCCGTATTATCTTCTTGTAAGGAGTTGAGCGCACTGGAGATTGCAGGAACTTGGCTTGATGAAGAGATTATTCAGTATAAGTTAGCAGGCTTAGAGTCAGGTAGCACTTCTAGCAGTCCAGCTAGTTCATCAACATAACTTACTCTGAGATTCCAAATAGGAAAAAAATTGGGTTTGTGATGATTGTTTACTGATTCAATTTATCTAGCAAACTCGTTTTAGTCTCGGCGTCGGCAAAGCTGACTTCAATCGCAGTTCGAGTAATATCAATTAATTCAGCATCATTCAAGCCAAATTGTGCTTGAGCTTGATCGTATTCATTACCAATTGTTGTAGCAAAGTGTGGTGGGTCATCTGAATTAAGCGTTACTTTAACGCCAGCATCACGCAATTGTAAAAAGGGGTGTGAGGCATAGTCAGGATACACACCTAAAGCAATATTACTGCCTGGACTGACTTCAAGACTAATATCACGCTCAATCAATGCCTGAATTAAATCTGCATCCTCAATAGAGCGAACGCCATGACCAATACGTTTAACGGGTAAATGATCAATGGCTTCCCAGACACCTTCAGGACCTACATGTTCTCCAGCATGGACGTTACATTGTAAACCCGCTTCATGCGCGATAGCATAAGCCGGTGCGAATTGCGCAGGTGGGAAATCGGCTTCATTACCTCCCATACCAAACCCTACTACTAATGGGTGAGGATGGCGTACTACATCCTCAGCTACAGCAATACACTTTTCTAGGCCAAAATGACGTACACAACTCACAAGGATCCGCGCTTCAATATCATGGTCTAATTTAGCTTGCTCCATAGCCGCCACGATAGCGTCAAGCATATTTTGATAACTCAGGCCAGAGGCCTGTGCATGGTCACTAGAAGGCATTAATTCAGCGTAAATGACACCCTGCTTTGCACTGGCAGATAAATAATCATAAGTAATATCATAGTAATCTTCAGGAGTACGAATAACGCTGCTTGCAATATCGTAGACATGCAGAAAATCAAGAAAATCCCGCCAATTAAATGAATGTTCATCTTTGAAAATTTCTTCAGGTATACTTAAGTGATTGCGTTTTGCTAACTTGCGGACGCGGGCTGGACTAATCGCGCCTTCTAAGTGTAAATGTAATTCTGCTTTTGGGACCATGAGTTTGCTCTTAATTAGGTTATTTATTTAACATAGTGTATTTTTTGTCAGAATACTAGGGTTTATTGTTCAAAGTGAGTCAAATCATAAGGAGATTTCTCGCGTTGCTCGAAATCACAGAAACTTATTATTACTAAAAAACTATCATCATTTATGTTAAATAGTGTTGTCATTCCGAGTCATGGCTGTAAAGCCGTGACGAGGAATCTCCTGCCGACTTGACTAATTAATAATTTTATCAATATGTAAGATAATACTAGCAAAAACAACTAGAATGTGGAATCCTTATATACTACGTAACCAAGGATGCCCAGCTTACTATGAACATCAGTCGTATCGCATTACTCACGTGGATGATCTTACTGAGTATTTTACCCTTTAACACTGTTAGTGCATTACCACAACACATTGTATGTAATTCACAATTATTAGTAACAACCCCACAAACGGTTAGTTTCTATGCTGGCAGTGTCACCGAAAAAAACTATCTGGGTACCACTAGTGTTGGTCGTCTACTACGTAATAATGCTTCATGTTATTCTCAGAAAAAGATTGCTGCCGTTGTCTGGAATGCTGTGCCTAATCATCCACAGATTAAACGTCAAACATTCTCTACTAGAAATAAATACAATAATCGCAACCAAAATGTAGTTGTCCAATATCCAAAAGATTTTGCTAATGCACCACACAGCCAAAAAGCCGTATTCTGTCGCAGCCAAATCTTCAATAACAGTAAACATGTTATTAAAGTCTATGCAGGTAAGGTAGCGCTTAATCACCAAATAGCTGAAATTAAACCCTGGCATCACTTTGCTGGATTCAGCTTGTGTTATGCTAATGTGCCCTTGATTGCCCAGTATGACATTCCTAGCTCTCAAGCCAAGTTAATACAGCGCTTTCGCACCAGTAAAAAATATACAGACGTGAATCACTTAGTCCTAGCTGAATTCCCAAAGAACTTCCATAAAACGCATGTGATTAAAGTGCCTTTATTGGAGTTCACGGTGGGGTAAATAATTGGCTAGTTTCTCTAAACAAGATGAGAAAAATTCAGTGGACCATAATGCTAAATTGGTTTGCTCTTTATCTGATATAAATTGTGCAACATCTTTACTTGCGTTTTCCCAATCAATTTGGTTTATTTTTGCTTGAAGTTGGTCTATAAACCATTCAGGTGTTACAGATAAACTATGTTGTTGCCATGGACTATTCTGTAAAAGTGCGTTCTTAAGTAATATGAAGTTAACGTCAGTTTTACGTGCAACATACCAAAGAAAATCGAACCAGTCTCGACCTTTAATATAGTTACGACAAAGTAGGGCATGGCATTTACTGGCAAATAAACTAGCTTTATCTTGAGCTAGCACGCCATAAGAAAGTGGAAAGTCTAAGTATTTTAATTCAAATTGTGACCCTGCTGGCGGGTGCGTATCAATTTCTAATTTGATGCGAATTTTAGGTCGATTAGTTCGAATATCTGTCAATACAAGTAATCCACCTTGAGAGTCAGCTTTTAAAAAAGTAGATTTCACGGTTTTTCCTAAATTTTTCTTAGGCTTCATTTCTAGTGTATAGCCATAAGTACTAAATTCATTAGCCATATGTTTTAGGTAAGGTTCCCAACTAAAATTTGGATCAGGTTCAAGCAAAACAAAATCCAGATCTTCGGAGAATCGTTGTAGATTATATAATATGCGTAGGCATGTACCACCATGAAATGCAGCTATTCGAAAAAAACCCGCACGTGACAAAGCTAATAATGCAATATCTTGCGCGATTTCTTTAAGAGCATGTTCTTGCTCTAGTACACTTTGACACTGATATTCAAGTAATTTTTGCTGAATTATACTGATGCTCACAGACTCTTTCCTTGATTGTGATTTCGATGTTGTTTATTTTAACTATAAAATCTTATGGGTCAATTAATTTTAATGTGTTTATTGATTTTTGAGTGTGAAGCCAGCCAAATCCCCTGAGAGTTTTGCTAAACAGCGCCTGACACGTGAGTGTTGATAGTAATCATCAAGTTGTTGTAGCTGCGTATCAGAAGGCAGAGGTAAAACGTCAATATCTAATCGTAAGTCTTCAATGCAGGCATCCAAAGATGCCCATGTTTTCTTATAACAATAGATATAGTCGCAAATCGCTTTCCAGGGTGTAGCAATGTAAAAGGTATAGTGGTTCTCATGGATACGTTCAACATTAGTATACAAGTGCGCATGAGGGACATGCTGAAAGGTAAATAAACCAATAGGTGTTTGAAATTGTTTGCTGCGCTTACATGTAACGCTAGTGATGGTTCGCACAGCTTCAGGGATCAGTTGATGAAAACTGAGTGCTGATTCAAGACTAATGTAGGACGGACCATAAATAAACTGTGCCAACTCAAAGGGGTGTATAGTATTTTCACTTCCATGCTCTCGGATTTGATAGAGCCCTCTGCGTATATGCAGTAATTTACCCTGTGCGATTAAGCGTTTAATTTTGCTATATCGGCTATGTGCTGTGCCCCCCAATAAGACTGCAATTTCAGCATCTGTGATGTAAGCATGAGGCATTTTTTTTACAAACTCGTTTAAATCCATTAATTTTTACTCAATACTGTCATAAAATGACAGTTTCATGCAAAATTATAGATTAAATTAGTAAAAAATCAAACTTATTGCACGATACTGTCATTTTGTGACAGTATCGTGCAATAATTTTATGATGAAATAAGTATGAAAGCACTTAAAGTACTATGAACAATCCCGATCGCTGCTTTGACCACCTGGGAGCACAGTGTGGCAGAGCTTGGCTTTGGCGAAGATGGCATCTACGGAGATTGCTTTCTTTATAGGTTTAATACTATTTGGGGCGGATTCATCGAATTTAAAATAACCGAATTGAGTATTTGCAAAATTTGCATTAGACAAGTCTGCGCCGGCAAAGGCTTGGGAAAGATTTTTATCGAGACGATACCAGACTAAGTGGGCATTGGAAAAATCTGCATGATTTAAATTGCTGTGATTGAATGTGTTACTGGCCATGGTCATTAATACATGATCAAACTGGCTATTAGTTAAATTAGCTTTAGCAAAATTATCTTCAGTTAATTGGCTTTGGTTAATATGTAGATCATGTAGATCACAACCTGTGAAATTAATATAATTCAGCCAGCGTGAATGTAATGGTTTATTTAAGGAAATACTATTAACCAATTTACCATCGGGCATTGTGACTCTGCAGAGTACAGTATTTTTAAAATTAACTTGTTGTAGTTGACTTTGGTTGAAATCCACATCCACTAATACAGAATGATTAAAATTCACATTATTCAAATGGGAATGACGCCAATTTGTTTTATAAATAATACTATTTGTTAGCTGTACACCAATTAACTGGGAATGATTGAATGCACTATTTGCCAAATTAACATTATTCATAATGCTATTGATAATATGAGCACGACTGAAGTCACTTTGAGCTAATTGGCTGTGCGAGAAATTACTATTTTTAATAGCAGCGCGTTGAAATTCGATGTGGCTAATTTTGCCGTTCTGATTAATTTTTTCAAAATTACTATTAGTTATATGAGTATTATTTAATTTAAGCGCAAACCAAGGTATGCCGCGTGCTGTCGTGCCTAGCGTAATATTCGTGAATGCCGTATTTTGAATATCACCAGCACTGAAATCGGTAAACCAAAAATAATTATTTTCGAAATTGCTATTCATAATTCGGCTGTTTTTGATATTAGCATGACAGAAGCGGCTATCAGCAAAGTTGCTGTTGGTTATTTCAGTATTCCGTAGAGAAATGGGGGTTGGGCTATGTACACCATCATAACGGCCTATGCAGAAAGTAGAATGACTGAAATTAGCATTAGTAAATAAACTGTCATCGAAGCGACAAACGGGAATGCTTTTTTTATTGGCATATTTTTCAAGGGAAAGTTTTTGATAATTCACGGAGCTAAAATTACAATCCACACAATCACACGCATTCTTTTGCTTGTAAGAGTTGATCTCTGGCATGGCTAGTGCGGTGTTAATACTGATTAACAGGGTGAATAGGAATACTAGTCTTTTCATAAGCATTTTCCTTCGGTGAAAAATATATACCCGTAGTGATTCATATTTCGGCTATAGATATTATTTACAATAAGTTTCTTTGCATCGCCAGGCGAGGATTAAGCCAATCAATATGCCAATGGGGAATAACAACATGCATAGTTTATAATCAGCGGTTGAGTAAACTGGAATATTGCCAACCATTTTGTGGTCCCAAAAATAATCCATCAGAAAACCGAAGAGTGGCTGAAATAGCGCAGGACCACCCATGATAATCACTGAGGCTAGTCCTGTGGCAGTACCGGTAACTGTATGCGCATTACTTTCTGCGATAACAGCATAGCCGATGATTTGCGAACTGGAAAAGAAGCCCAAGGCAAAGAATAAACCCATTAAACTGTAATAATGCAATTGTGGCATAAACAAGATAGCCAGCATGACGATTAGTGCAGTAAGTGCACCAAATAACATGCCCGGACGACGTTTACCCATGCGATCAGAAATAGAACCAAAAATAGGTGAGCCAAAGATTGTGCCAAAGAACAACATGGAAGATACCATCGTCGCTTGAGTGATACTTAAATGATGAATATTCTGTAGGTATAAGCTTGCCCAGAGTCCACCTAATACCATCAATGGCATATTTAACAGTGAGGTATAAGTGCCACAGATCCAATTTTGTTTATTACTCATTGCTGTTTTAATCGCAGTCTTAAATGGTAATGCTACTTGAGTATTTGTTTGTGCCTCGTCTCTACTAGTATTCTGAGGATGGTCTTTGACGCTAAAAAATATAATAGCAGTAATTACAATACCCAGTATGCCATTATACTGCATGGCCTGACGCCAGCCATAAGTATGTGTAATCATTTGTAGGGGAGTATGGGCTAGCACACCACCTAACATGGCCATCGTGACGATGGAACCTACGACAAAAGCCATCCGTTGTGGTGGAAACCAACGAGAAGCCAGCATGACACAACTTAAAAATGCAAACGCATTGCCAAAACCAGTGACAAAATGACACGTTGCTGCCAGCCAAAAATGCTGGGCATGAGCAAAGACAAAAGTTGCAGCAACACACAGTATTAAGGCGGTTAAAATAATTTTGCGTGTGGAAAAACGATCTAATAACAAACCAGCCGGTAATAATAACAGTGCATTGGCAATAAAATAGGTGCTGGAGAGTGCGCTCAATTGACTAGCACGGATAGAGAACGCCTGCATCATATCGGTACTGATAGCATCAAACATATTCATTTGAATAAATTCATAAAAGAAGAATAAGCTCGCTGCAAAGCATACTAACCAGGGCATTATGGCCAAAGTTGTTTGCTCTAGTGGGTGGGTTGTTGTGGTGTTTGTCATACTTCTTCAAGCACCTCTTCTGTGATCTCTGTTTTTTGCTGCGTTGTCTGTTTCACCCCAGAATCGCCAGCTTTAAAATGCTTACGGCAGGTGGCGATATAACTATCATTACCACCAATGACCACTTGAGCACCTTCGCTGATCTTATTACCCTGTGCATCAATACGCATATTCATGATGGCTTTACGACCACAATGGCAGACAGTTTTAAGTTCACTTAATTCATCGGCCAGAGCGAGTAAGTGTAAGCTTCCTTCGAAGGGGGTTGCGCGAAAGTCAGAGCGTAACCCATAGGCTAGTACCGGTAAATGTAATTTATCAACGATGTCTGATAGCTGAAATACTTGTGCTTTACTCAGGAATTGCGCTTCGTCTACAAGGATGCATTTGATATTCGGGCGGCTACGTAATTGATTCACTACATAATTATAAAGGTCGTCGCTAGGTTCAATACTGATGGCATTAGCGTGGATCCCAATCCGTGAATTAATCACGCTAGTTCCATAACGGTCATCAATGGCGGGAGTAAAAAGTATAGTGTCCATCCCACGTTCACGGTAATTGTAATCTGATTGGAGTAAATTTGTGCTTTTGCCTGCATTCATGGCTGAGTAATAAAAGTACAGTTTCGCCATTGGGGTATCCTTGCGCCAGTATATTGTGGCTGGGATTTTACTCTCTAAGCCATAAAACTCAAGCTTGTTCTATGCTATTCTTCGCTAGCCTTAAAGGGAGAAAAAATTATGGACTCAATGCAACAATTAACTGCCTCTGAATTGATTTTAAATGCAGATGGCAGTGTTTATCATTTGAACTTATTGCCTGAAGAATTAGCAGAAACGGTCATTACTGTGGGTGATCCGGACCGTGTGGACGCGGTATCGAAGTACTTTGATAGTATTGAGGTCAAAAAACACAAGCGTGAATTTGTTACCCATACCGGCCGCTTGGGTAGTAAACGCGTGAGTGTGATTTCTACCGGTATAGGCACGGATAATATCGATATTGTCCTCAACGAGCTTGATGCCCTGGTGAATATTGATTTAGCACAGCGCCGACTGAAGCAAACCCCCACGCCATTAAATATTGTGCGTATTGGTACCTGTGGTGGCTTGCAGGCAGATACACCAGAGGATTCCTATGTGGTATCGTCTCATGGATTCGATTTTACCGGCTTAATGCATTTCTACGATTATCCACAACAGCAGGATGAGCAGCAATTGTTTGCTGCAGCGCAAACACATTTTGCCGACTATCAAGTGATGCCCCATGTGTTTGCAGGTAGTCAGGATTTAATTAATTTATTTAAACAGCGTTGTACGCCTGGTATTACGGCCACTTGCAGCGGTTTTTATGCACCTCAAGGTCGACAGTTACGTGCTAAAGTAAAATATCCGGATATTCTGGATCAGATGCAGCAATTTCAGCATGAGGGATTACGCATTGTGAATTTTGAAATGGAGACCGCAGGGATTTATGGTTTAGGGCGCGTATTGGGTCATCATTGTTGCTCGGTTAATTTAGTGGTGGCTAATCGGGTTAATCAACGCTTTTCCCAGGATATGTATAAGAGTATGGATGAGATGATTCAATATGTACTGTCGGTTTTGGGTTGATTAATTATTTATAATCTCATCCAGCAAGCGACTCGTGCCGATGCGGCAATGCTGAGGAGTGACCCATTCATCACCCATAATATTTTTCGCAAGATTAATATACGCATGAGCTTGTTCTAGTGTGGCGATACCACCTGCTGCTTTAAAACCAATATTCAATCCAAGCTTGCGTTCTGCTTCGTCAATGGCTTGTAACATCATGGCCGCAGCTTCGATTGTAGCGCCGGTTTTACTTTTGCCGGTGGAGGTTTTAATAAAATCAGCACCTGCAGCAATGGCATCGTGGCTAGCATGGTAAATTAACTTCGCATCGCGTAGAGCGCCTGTTTCTAAAATTAACTTTTAATAATGCTTTGTCATTACATACTTGTTTCGCCTGTTGGATTAATTGGAAGGGCGTTTTATCATCACCGGTCATATAAGCTTGATAGGGCATCACCATATCAATTTCAGTGGCGCCTGCATCAATAGACTTTTCAATGCGCTGTAATACTCGTTCAGGTTCATCAGTACCTTCAGGGAAATTACATACAGTGGCAATAGCCACTGGCGTATCCGCCAATAGTTCCTTTGCTAAACCCACAAATCGGGGGTAAATACATACAGCAGCTACATAACGATCGTGATAGTGCACTTTCGCGCAGAGTTTTTTAATATCATGCTCGCTACAGTTTTCATTTAAATTAGTCAGGTCGAGTAAACTAAAAACTTCTTTCTGGTTTACAGGTTTCTTCACCTAGGGCCATATGGGCGATAAAACTTTCAACTTGCATGTATGCGCTCCACAAAGCGTAATAGTAATTGAGTTAATTTCTCAGCAGCTAAATTAGCATGGTGTAGGGTTCCCTCATGACTGAGTGTTTCATCATTCATCCCTGCTGCCATATTCGTCATGGTAGAAATAGCACAGACTCTTAAACCACAGTGTCGAGCCACAATGACTTCAGGTACGGTGGACATCCCTACTGCATCAGCGCCTAAACATTTAAAGGCACGAATTTCTGCAGGGGTTTCAAACATTGGGCCACGCGTTGCTAAATAGACACCTTGTTTAAGTGGGATGTTTAATTCTTTAGCCACAGAAAGTAATTGTTCGCGTAAGGCTTTATCATAGGCTTGGTCCATGGAGACAAAACGCGGACCAAATTCATCGTCATTATCTCCCACCAAGGGATTACAACCTTGAAAATTAATATGATCATTAATCAGCATAAAATTACCCGGTGGTATATCTTCGCGTAATGAACCTGCTGCATTAGTGATGATAATTTCTTCACAGCCTAAGCATTTTAAACTGCGGACCAAGTGCTTAATATGTTGATGCGCTGGGTTTTCATAATAATGAATTCGCCCTTGTAAGCAAATAACTGGGACATTATTTAATAGACCAATATGTAATTGACCGGCATGACCAGACACCGTGCTGACTGGGAAATTAGGAATATCTTTATAGGCGATGACTGTACTGTTAGTCATGCTTTTAGCCACCTCACCTAAGCCTGAGCCTAAGAGGATAGCAATACGAGGTTGAATGTCTTGCGCTTGGCTACGAATAAAGTCTGCAATGGCCTGGGGCATATGAGTATTCCTATTAACGTAAGTGCTCAAGATTATCGGGGCCAAAAGATTCTGGCAGTAATTCTGCTAATGTCATGGTTTTTACCACACCGGTATCATCACATAAGTGAATGGGCACAGAGCCTGCAGCAAATTCACGAATACGTTGCCGACATGCCCCACAAGGCGGACAAATACCGTCGCCACTACCTACGATTAATACTTCGTTGATTTGCTTATCACCCGCAACAATCATCGCACTGATGGCGGAACCTTCGGCATACTGTGTTAACCCATAAGAGGCATTTTCCACATTGCAGCCTACATGATAGCTATCATCGCCACTACGGATACAACAACCCACCAAGAATTTTGAATAGGGTGCATACGCTCGTTGCTGCACAGCACGGGCTTTGTCCAACATCGGTTGTGTATCCATATTAAGCTCCAAAAATGGATTTAAAAATTAAAAAGTAAACGACGGCAAAAGTCGCACCTGCAGGGATAGTAATAATCCATGACATGAATATATTGCGAATAACTCGCATATTTAACGCACCAATACCGCGTGCTAAGCCTACACCAAGCACAGCACCTACTAAGGTTTGCGTAGCTGATACCGGGATCCCTGTACCCGTGGCAACGACCACTGTAAAGGCTGCCGCAAGTGTTGCGGCAAAGGCACGGCTAGGTGTTAAAGCGGTGATCCCTTCACCCACTGTGGCAATAACATTACGTCCATACATAAATAAACCTAAGATGACGCCAGTACAGCCAAGAAAGGGGATCCAAGGCGGTAGGTAAGTGGATGTAGTGACATGACCACCAGATTTAACGATGCTTACTACTGCAGCCATAGGACCTACTGCGATAGCGATATCGTTAGAACCATGGGCAAAGACCATGGCACAGGCGGTAAACATCATTAACACGGCAAAGATTTTTTCTGCCTGGGTAAACGCTTGTGACGTGGGGCATCCGCTTGGATGCTCACTTTACTAATCAGCAGTAACCCTAAAAAAGTCACGCCTAAGCCTGTGCCAATCGTAATCGTAATTTTATCCATAATGTCTAATTGATAACCCAAGTGGGTTAAGCCACGCAGAATGGAAGCGGTTGAAATAGCAATGCCAATTAAAAATAAATAAAAGGGTGCGTAACGTCGCGCATAAAAATAAGGATCGGCTTTAATAAAGACTAAGCGCTGCATACTTAAAAATAAAATATAAGATAACAAACCAGCCATTAATGGCGATGTAATCCAGCTCAAACCAATGATGCCAACTAAATGCCAATGTACAGCATCAGCGCCTAAGACAATAGCGCCAAAACCTACCATGGCACCAATAATGGTATGGGTAATCGAGACGGGTAAACAAAGTAACTGGCTAAAGCCATCCACGACGTGCCAGCTAAAAGCACAGATAACATACCATAAATCAAAATCTGCGGTGCATTTTCTAAGGCATAAGTATTGATAATACCATTGCGTACAGTATCGCTTACTTGGTTACCGCCTAAGAAGGCACCGGCAAATTCAAAAATGACTGCGATTATCATGGCTTGGCGTACAGTAATAGCCTTTGAACCCATACTGGTACTCATGACATTGGCGAGGTCGTTGGCACCTACGCCCCATGTCATCAACAAGCCAAACAAACAGGCTAATATAATATAAAGTGTTCCGTGATCCATTGAGTACTACCGTGCTAATAATAATTGTAATCGATTACCCACTTGTTCTGCGCGATCAGCAATATCGCCCACCCAGTCGATGATTTTATAAATGAAGATGACATCAACAGGAGATAAGTCCTGTTCTATTTTATAAAGTTGGCGGCGCACATCGATTTGAATTTCATCGGACTCATGCTCAGTTTCGGCAATTTTATTAATCATTTCTTCGACAATGTGAACTTCATTACCACGAAAGCCGGTTTCTAATAATTCATCTAATTCACAAATGGCCTTATGACTTTGGTCGACGGCAGCAATAGAGCATTTCAATAAATCAAGAAAACGGATGGTAATTGTTTCAGGAATGGGCATTTTACGACCAATGATCAAACCCGCAATATCTTTGGCCTTGTTGGCGATGCGATCTTGGGTGGTGAGGATTTCTAATAAGTCACCACGTGAAACTGGCAAAAATAAACCCTTGGGTAAGTGAGCACGCATATCCTGTTTAATTTCATCAGCCTGATGCTCAAGGGCGACGATCTTTTGCTGTTCTTCGTCGGCTTTTTGCCAATCATGGTCATAAACAGCCGCGAAAAAGCCCATCAACTCACTGGCGCATGCGTAAACTTTGGCCATGTGTTGTTGTAGTGGACGAATGGGTGAACGTGCAAATACATTAAATATATTTCCTGGTGCCATATCCTTGCTTCCATTAAGAATTTAATGGCAGGCAGTATAACGAGTTTTGCCTGGTGATACCACTTCCAGCTACTTCCTTTTAGGATAAAGGTCTGATGAATGTAACTCATTGAATAATAATAAATTACTTACTTTCTCAGCTTATAAGCTCGTCATCAACTATGTTGTTACTGGAAAAAATGTTGTCATCCCGAACAGGGGCGGTAGCCGCTGTGAGGGATCTCCCGATGATTTGATTACTTATAAAAATTAATTACCATGCTTTTATGAAGCCACAAATCGCAAAATGTAAAAAAATCATTCTCGATTGCCTAGATGAAGAATTGTTGTCTGGCGTTGAGTGTATTTATTTATTCGGATCTCGAGCACGAGGAGATGCAGAAGAACGTTCAGATATTGATATTGCTATTTTATGTCCAGATAAAGATAAAGCCGCTTGGTTTGCTTTGTTAGCAGCAATCGAGCAAGCAGAGACGCTATTAGAAATTGATGTGGTGAATTTTTCTGAGGCAGCTCAAACATTACAGCAGAGAATTTTAGACGAAGGGATCAAAATTTATGACGCAAGTGAAATTAGCACAAAGTCTTGATAATTTAGAGCAAGCTCTAGCAAGGTTACGTGACGCACTTGCTGTAGCCGAACCTAACCAATTGATGATTGATGGCACCATTTTGCGTTTTGAGTTCGTCATAGAATTGTTCTGGAAAACCATCAAACGTTCTCTTGCTGCTGAAGCAGTGCATGTGACCACACCGAGAGAAACTTTAAAAGCAGCTTATAAGGCTGAATGGATCCAAAATGAAACTATTTGGTTAGAAATGCTTGACGATAGGAATAATACTTCCCATGTCTATGATGAGGCAATGGCATTGAAAATTTATCAACATATTCGCGCTAACTTTTCTGAGTTGGAGCGAGCATTTGCATTTTTACAGAATAAGTTCAGATAGATGCATGATCAAATTGGCTCCTGCAGCGCTTAACTGCAGGGTCCAATCATTTGCTGATTTTTACAAGGTTTTCATCCCTATAGAGATAGTGAGCTAACTTAAATGTACACCTTTGTCCAAGCCCATTTCATGAGCAAAGGTATGCGCAGCCGATGAGCCTACACTACCGGATAAGCGTTTCAGTAAGCTCTCACCAGAAGTATAATCAACCACTGTTTCATTCTTAATCACATCGCGTAACACCGCTTGTGGTGTGGCGATACCATCAATTAAACCTAAAGGTAAAGCCTGTTGACCTGTCCAGACTAAGCCAGAGAATAAGTTCGGATCCTGTTGTAAGCGGGAGCCACGGCCAGCTTTGACACTAGCAATAAATTGCTCATGAACAATGTTAAGCATTTTTTGCATGTATGCTTCATCAATCTTATTAATCGGTGAAAAAGGATCCATAAATCCTTTGTATTTACCGGAGGTCATCAAGCGGCGTTGAATACCTAATTTCTCTAATGTATCCACAAAACCAAAGCCATTCATTAAAACACCAATAGAACCCACGAAGCTGGCTTTATCTGCGTAGATTTTATCTGCGGCAGCGGCAATATAATAAGCTCCCGATGCGCACACATCAGTACACACCGCGTATACCGGGATCTTAGGGTGTTTGGATTTCAAATAAGTGATTTCATCATAGACTTCGCCCGCCTGTACTGGACTACCTCCAGGACTGTCTATGAGTAACATCACAGCAGTGACATTTTCACTTTTAAATGCATCTTTTAAATCATCAATAATCGATTCAGCATTAGCCTTAGCACCTGGAGCAATCGTGCCGTAGACACTAATTTCCGCCACATGAGGTTTGGAGCGCTTATAATAGTCAGAAGAGTGACTGGGTTTGAGCATGGCAATGAACATTAAGAAAATTAAAATAAAAATTAAGCGGAAGAAAATTTTCCAACGACGATTACTGCGCTGTTCCTTGATAGACTCCAAGAGTACTTTTTGTAGTGCGCTAGCTTCCCAGTCTGAGTGTGATTCTTCCGTCATTGCTTGCCCCGCTAATTGTATTTAGATAAACGGGTATTATGCAGCTAATTTACCAGTTTTGATAGGTTTTAAGCGTAATTTTTTACGTCTTTTTTCAGCCTGATAAAGGTCATAAGCTGCTTGCAGATTGATCCAGAATTCAGCAGAGGTACTAAACACAATTGATAGGCGTACAGCCATATCGGGGCTAATACCGATGTGGCCATTAATAAGCTTTGATAATGTAGGCCTGGCAATTTTTAATGCTTTAGCCGCTTCAGTTACAGATAACTCAAGTGGTTGTAAGCAAAGGTTTTTTACCATCAAACCGGGATGCTTGGGATTATGTATCATGGTCGTTTACCTCTAATGGTAGTCTAAGTAATCAACTAAAACTGCGTCTTTACCTTCAAATTTAAAGATGATGCGCCAGTTGCCACTCACTGTAACAGCATAGAATCCTTTACGTTTTCCCTTCAATGGGTGAAAGTTTAGTCCTGGAAAGTTCATCTGCTCTGGTTCAGTAACAACATCGAGTGCTTGCAAAATATCATGTAATTTATCTGCATGTTTTGCTTGAATTTTGGCTTTACTTCCTGTGTCGTAAAACAGTTTTAGCCCTTTATGTTGCCAACTTTTTATCATATCAGTAAGTGTAGTATGTAATATATCGTATTACAAGCAATTTTGTTGATTATTAACCGTGCGTAGGCGAATGAGCCGTGCGAGCAGTAGGGCCTTGTGGTATTGGCCTGCTGCTAGCTTCTATATTCGCTGCTTGTTGTTGTGGTCGCGGAGTTCCACCGCGAAACCACTTTGACATTCCTGTAGCCAGAGGCCCAATTAAAGTTGTATCTTGTTGGCTTTGATTTTGTCGATTCAGCCAGTTTTCACTGATGCGTTGACAATTCAGTTCACGAGTTAAGCAAGTTTCAATGTCCTTAATACGACCAAGCCATTTATAATAGTTACTGTCGCTTAAGTCGTACGTATCCGCTTTTTTCCGGACATAGTCACGTAACAGCATAAGTAGTTTTATCTCGACTTTATCTCGTTCATCGGGGCCGGTAATCTCACATACCTTACTCAATGTTAAAAATGCATCATGTTCTGGGTTGCTGTCTTCTGAGTCAGAGTTACTTACTGAATGGTCATTATATGAGGTTGCTTTATTTGATGCTTGTTGTAAGTACTCTTCACATTCGCTAATTAAGTCATGCTGGAATGAAGCAAAATCGAACCACGTCAATAAGGGTTTCATGGTGTTGTTAGATTCGGCAACATCTTTAGCTAGCTTATAAGCAGTGTGTCCCCCGTTTTCTCGAATTGATGTATCAACACCTCGCACGAGTAAAGCTAGCGCTAAGCCCGGTTGGTTAGCTGCGATGGTAAAGTATAATAGGGTACGGCCTTTATTATCTGGTTGGCTCAATTTGTCTAAAGGATAACGAGCAGCTGCTTTTTGAAATAGCGCTGAGGCATGGGTGCCAATAAACTGTAATGACTGGAGTTTGCCTAATCCTGGTATTTGTTTATGGGTAAATACACACAGCCAATGCTGTAATAGCTTTTGTTCAATGGGAGTCATTAACTCAGCTAATGTTTCATTAATTTGTCCTTGTTCATCAATGAGCTTTAGTAGTGTGCTTATGCTTATATTCTTAGTGATTAGTAGCTCGTCAAGCGAATGGTTTTCTTGAAAAAATAAAATTATTATATGTTCATAAGGCATTAGTTGCAGTACTTCTAGTCTCAGTTCAAAGAGATTAAAGACAATGAGTTTTCGATTTATAGCTGCAATGGTAAAACGTAGACGATCTTCGCGAGGAATGTGGAACTCGAGTATTTTGTAGAAACATTCAATTGTATTGATATATGTTTTAAAATCGGTATTTAAATTACTTTCGCTACCATCAAAAAAATGCAGAAAAAATTTCAAACGGTCTTCTTCGCGTAAGCATTCAAATAGAGATATTAATGCTTTTGTGGTTTCGTCTTTATCTATTCCGCCACTTTTATTACGTTTTCTTATTACAGCAGCGATTAGTTGAGCATCAAAATTTTTAACACAATAAGCAAGTCGTTTATCTTCATCTATATGCCGTAACCATCGGGCAAAGTAATGTATCTCGATATCGTCTTTTAAATATTGGTAACGAAAAACTGTTAATGAATGTTTGTGAAAAACTGTTAATGAATGTTTGTAGAGTGCAATAACAATTTCGTCATTAAAGAATATGGCTAAATTATTGGTGCTACAATCCCAGGGTATAGTTGGCAGGCAGTATCCAGTTCCACCATTGTCGAGAATATTAGCTCGTAACTTTTCATAAGCTTTTTGGTTTTGCCCAGTGCTTTTGGCAACTCTATCTGATAGCACTCTATGTACGAGAGAGCGATTCGTATCTTCATAAAGTGCGTTACTAAAGCAATAGGCAATGAGCTTCTCAAGTTGAGTGACTTTAACATCAGTGATTATTGCTAAGTAATCGTGTAAAAATAGCTTATAGTCTGCATTGTTATGAGCAAGATAAGGAGTACGTTGTTGTTTATCTTGCAGTATCGTCATCAATTCATCACGTAAAATGCTGATGGTATGACGCATACGGCTATCTATTTCTTCCGCATCTTGGCTATTAACTTCAATGTCATTTAAGCCTGGATTCTGTTCTATAAAACTATCCAAGCGACCAGATAGCATATGGGTACAATTTAATAGTAATGGCTTTTTCAATAATTCTTTCTGTGCCTGAGTAATTTGGATTGATTCATCTATATCACTGATTGTATCAAAGAGCATACACAGGCAATACTCAAGGCTTACCTGGCCTTCTGCATTACTCTCAGCAATAGATAGCTTGCCAATAGTGCGACGATTTTGCTCAGATAATTTCATCCAAACATTATGATAAAAATGTTGAACAGCCGGGCCAATAGTCTCTTTATCGGCTAATGATTCGGAGCCTTTTTGAATGACAGAGGATTGTCGTGCAGCCTGTGATAATATTTTTAACTGTGTACCGACACAGTTTAAGTTATGTGTACTATAGTATAATTTCTCTAGAGTAGCTATGAGTGCTGCACTGGTTGTGCCACCTACTTGCCGTATATGTTCGTAAACTCCTTCGGCGAGGTCGACATCTATACTCGGTTGTCTATTGTCAAGGCGAGGAAAGAAGCAATGTGTAGCTGCGATTGCATAGTCTACTACACTGGGGATGTGTATAAGTCTGTCTGGACTGTAATTATATGTTTTAATATAATGAAATTCATGCAGATTAAGCTGGCGTTCGCCTGTTTCAGTCGTTTGCTCAGTGAGTTGTTGCAGACTGGTGTTAGTGTGGTTAGGCCCAATAATTTGCTTGGCTTTAGTAATTTCAGGCATGAGCACAGAGATGATGGGTTCGTCAGGTTCAGCAATTGCAGAGGCAATGGCTAAGCATGCTTGATTCAAAGGGAAAAACGGGTGATAAGTATAATCAAGGCAGCGTCCTTTTATTGCCTGCCAACGCACGATTAACAATGCGCGTAATGCATTATAGGCTTGGGTTTTGCTGATTTCACCAGTTACTAAGACGGTGAGTACAAAAATGATGAACTTAAAGCTTGCTTCAACTTCTTTTTGAACCAGGTCAATTGATAGGGCGTCTTCAGATGTAGATGATGAAGTTGCAGGAGAAATCAAGTAACTAGGCATTGACGCTGGGATATCATTGATAAAATCAAATATCTCTGTATTTGCTTGATGCGTTTCATACAGCTCGGTGACTGTGTTTAGCAATCGTGATTTTTTTGCAGCAATGCCTGCAGCCTTTGCAATAGCGGCTTGATGTGTATGTTTAAAATAGCTCTGAACCCAGGTGATAATCTTTTGCTGTTGCTCTGTTAGTTGTCCTGCCTCTGGCTTTGTGTCTTGTTGTTGAACTGTATTGTCTGCCTGTATCGCTGAAGTTCTCATTGGGGTATAGGCTGGCTTGGCTTTTTCACAATCAGCAGTAAAATGAGGAGAACGGCCCAGTACTAGTAATTCAGAGACGAGTGTTTGGGCAATACTTTTATCAAGATTTTTTATATTGACCAAGTCAATCCCAAATGTCTGACAAAAGGTAATAATCGCTTCTTTATCACTCACCCATAGTCTAATCGCTTCTTTATTACTCACCCATAGTCTAAGTTGCGTTTGGTTCGATAGGAATTGCTGCCCTAGCGTTAAGTATTGCTTATGGAGATTTTTACTCACTTGTGTTGATAATGGCATAGTCTTGAATTCTCGGTCTCGTGATGCATAATGTGTCTTTTTCAATTTAACCTGCTGAAGGCAGATTGGCTCGTGTCTCTGGTGGGTGGTATTGTATCTTAGTTATATTAAGAATTTATTAATCATAGGAAATTATTGTTGGGTATGTATTAGTCGTACTTAAAAAGTCTATAACTTTATGATTTTTATATTTTTTTTATTATCTAAGAGCAATTCTTATCTTATTCTATTTGGCTAAAACAGATACCTAGTATACAGTTTAAAATGATTTCAAATCAAACTGTTAGGCGAATTTTTATGCCACAAGCAGCAAAAACTGCTAGGCTATATACTAATATGATACTCATGGAAGAGTTATTGACAGTTATAATCGGTAAAATGGACAAATACCCATGCTAAATGCAAAATTTAAGCACAATAAAGCCCCGTTTATTTTTCAAACCTTATTAGTCACTTTGATCACTTTTGTAGTTGTTATTGCCCTGGGTAATGTGTCGCAGGCAGTGATTTTGGGGGCTATTGGCGCGAGCTCTTTGGGGGCGAGTACCTTTATTTCTTTTTCAATGCCGGATTCGCCAGCGGCGGAGCCTTGGCATATGATTTTTAGCTATTTAATCGGTTTGATCACGGGTGTGTTGTTTTTTTGTATTTGCCATTACTTTGGCCATATCCAACATCTATTATCAGCAGATACGGTATTCGAAGTAGGTGCTGCCTTAGCGGTGGGTTGTACTATGTTATTAATGGTATTACTCAATGTAGAGCACCCACCGGCAGCGGGGTTAGCACTAGGGATTGTGTTAGATCAATGGAGTTTTTGGACTTTAGTGGTGATTTTTTTAACGGCGGTGATGATTACGCTATTAAAAGAATTTTTACGGCCTTGGTTAACGCCGTTGATACAAGGGTCAAAATGAGAAACAGAATATAGGGATAGCGATGATGCAGCGATTAGCCCGTTATATTTTAGCTTGTGGTTTATTATTGGTGTGTTTATTTGTGCAAGCAGATGATATGCAACTGAATGTGCTGCAATTACATAATCGTACCGCTGACTATGTGATCCCGTTAGTGGAGCCAGTTTTGCCTGAGGGCAGTGTGGTGAAAGGCTCAGGTTATAATCTGGTAGTAAAAACAACACCGCAAGGATTACGGGAGCTACGTGGTTTATTAAAACAATTGGATAAAGCCGCACAAATGCTGCAAATTTCTGTGCGGCGTGTACACAATGATGAATACGATACGCAGACAGCAGCACTTGGTAAAGTCAAAGTATATGGCACTAAAGGCGCAGACCAACGCGATAGTAGTCAGACTTTATTAGTACAATCGGGGCAAACGGCCTTTATTAAAACTGGCGAAGAATTTCCTGTGCGTGATCGTGGGTTTTCACCCTATGGGCCCTATCGACATACTTGGTATAAGCAATTGCAATCAGGATTTTATGTGACGCCAAGAGTACGTGGTCGCCAAGCAGTGTTGAATATAAGCTGGCAACATGAAAACCTACCGCAGCAATATAATCATAATAATTGGGAACGGCAACAGGGACCCGTGAAGTCAGAATCAGCATCAACGAGTATTGCCGTGCCTATTGGCGAGTGGACACGCTTGGGTAATACCAGTAGCCGACAATCGCAGACGGATGATCGCATTGTCTATGATACAGCGAATTTGAAACATCCAGATTCTAATATTTTTATTAAAGTAGACTTGGTGAATCAGTAAATAAGCCTCCAGAGAAGTAGCATGATAAAAAACTAACCAGCGTAAAGATTACTATCTAGTCTTCCAATGCCCTAATCGGGACTTGCCCATCGCCTCCGCAATTGCGTAGAATAGCGAAACAACAGCGCACCAGGGGATGATATGTCCAAGAAAAGAACAGCTCTATTGCTATTACCACTCGCTTTATTAATAACCACACCAGCTTATGCCTATTTAGATGGTGGTACGGGTAGTATTATGTTGCAAGGTTTGTTGGCTGGAATTGCCGGTGCTTTAGCAGTCTTACGATTATATTGGGCTAAGGTGAAGAGCTTTTTCAGTCGTAAACCCAGTGCTACGCAAGTGCAAGTGGGTGAGCATCCATCCAATGACCAATCTGAGCGGCCACCTTCATCATGAGCATGCAAGCGGATCCTGCCTCCTATAAAGATAATGCTGGGCGTGTATTTATCGCCAACGATTGTGTTTACCGTGGTATTTCTGCGGCAGGTTTGCAAGATTATCACGCAGTGCGTGAGACAGGGTTAATTGATACCTTAATCGAGCAGGGCGATTTATTAGCTGAAAATACAGTAGATGCTGAACAAATAGCCGAGTGTGATTATCCGGCCGAATTATTTCTACAGCATCCCAAATTAGATTTTATTAGCTATCCTTATGAATGGTCATTTTCTGCCTTACAACAGGCCGCGTTGTTTCACTTACGTATTCATCAGCAAGCCTTAGCCTATGGCGTGAACTTGGTGGATGCATCTGCCTATAATATTCAATTTCAAGGTATACAGCCTATTTTTATTGACCACTTGTCATTTCGTCCTTATCGTCAGGGGGAATTTTGGTTAGCACATAAACAATTTTGTGAGCAATTTCTTAATCCCTTATTGCTAACTGCGTATTGTGGGATCCCCTTTAATTATTGGTACCGAGGTAATCCTCAGGGTATACCTACTCAAGATGTTGTGAAGCTTATCCCCCTCTATAAAAAATTTAATTGGTCGGTGTTGTGTCACGTAGTGTTGCAGGCGAGTTTTCAAAAGCAAAAAAATCAAGATGCAGCGAAAGTAAAAGCTGCAGCAAAATTACCTTTAAAAAATTTACAACATTTATTAGCTAGTTTAAGCCGTTGGATTGAAGGTTTAAAACCCAGTAAGAAATTACGTAGCCAGTGGCAGGGCTATACACAGGAACGCAGCTATCGTTTTCATGCCATAGAGGCAAAGCAAGCCTTTGTGCAAGCGTTTATTGAACAAGAGCAGATTAATACTTTATGGGATATGGGCTGTAACACAGGTGAATATGCTGCCCACGCGCTTGCTGCGGGTGCCCAGCGAGTGATTGGTTTTGATATGGACCATGGTTGTTTAGAGCATAGCTTTAAACGCGCACAAAAAGAGAAATTAAATTTTACGCCGATTTTTCATAATATTGCGGATCCATCACCAGGTCAGGGTTGGAGTCACCAAGAGCATAAAAGCCTAACTCAGCGAGTCAATGCTGATGGTGTGCTTGCTCTGGCAATCATTCATCATTTAGCCATTAGTCAAAATATCCCTTTACCGCGCATAGTGGATTGGCTGATTCAACTAGCTCCTAAGGGTGTTGTGGAATTTGTACCTAAGCAAGATCCTATGGTGCAAACGCTACTGTGCTTGCGTGAAGATATTTTTGCGGATTATAAATTAGAAAATATGATTAATTATCTACAAGCCAAGGCGACGATTATCAAAACTGAGGCAATCACTGAATCTGGTCGAACATTAATATGGTATCAAGTGTGATCAAAAAAATACATCAAGAATCCCTCTTGGTCAGTTGCCTAAGTGCTATATTATTGTTATTAGCGCCACTCATCTTTTTTACAAAATTCACTGAATACGGTTTGTTGCAACCAGCTATTTTAGGTTTGGCGGGTATTGTGCTAAGCCTTGGTGGCCTATGTGGTTGGCTCTTGTGGCGAGCAGGCTGGGCCACTAAAGTTTTTTTGCTCACATTGTTAATTGTAGTTTCACTGAGCTTTTTACCTGCATTTATCAGTATTAACTATCTCTATCTACTTTTATTTTTAGCCTTAGCATTTAGCACTATCTTTGCCCGTAGAGCGTGTCTTATCCTTGCTATTATGCTGGTGCAATTTATTATTGGGTTATTAATTTTTCCGATTCAGCATCCACTGACACATCCTAAGCAAGAGAAATTTTCAGCTCAAGCCTATAATAAAAATCTGCCGCCGATTATTCATATTATTCTCGATGAACACATTGGCATTGATGGGATCCCAGAGGATATAGGTCAAGGTCAGCAATTAAAACAACAGTTAAGTGACTTTTATATACAGCATGGTTTTCACCTCTATGCCAATGCTTATAGCCACTATAATCGCACTTATAATTCAATCCCTAATTTATTTAATTTCATGCCAAAAGCTATTGACTCAGACTACTTCAAATCATTTTTACAAGATAAGCGTTTAAAAAGAAATGCTTATTTTGAATTACTCAATGAGCAGGGATATCGATTTAAAATTTATCAAGCGAATTATATTAATTATTGCGCCTTGTCCGATATTAACTATGCCTCTTGCTATACCTATCCAGTGACCAATATTAATTATATTAAAGACCTGGGTCTATCAGCCTGGCAGCGCTTTTTGTTTGTAAGTAAGAGCTATTTATTAACATCGTCTATTTTTAAAAACTTACAGTTATATTACAAATATAACTTACGTCCTAATCTAGCGGTATTAGGCGTTGATTTTCCAGCATGGACTTGGGACCAAGCTAATGTGAGTACCTTAGCTATTCCAGAGACGTTCAAGCAGATAGCGCAAGATATGCAGCAAGATAGTGGCGGGACAGTATTCTTTGCCCATTTACTCTTGCCGCATAGTCCTTATATCTTTGATCAGCAATGTCATGTGATCCCAAAAGTAAAAAATTGGTATGTAAATCATAATGACAGTAACTGGGTTATCAATACGCCAGAATCACGCTTGCTACGTTACCATTACTATGAAAATCAATTAGGCTGTACTTATATTCAGTTAGATAATTTATTCACTCAGTTAAAAAAATCTGGTGTCTATGATAAGGCAATTATTATCGTTCATGGTGATCATGGCTCGAGAATTATGGAAAATGGTCCTTTCCGCGGGGATGAAGATGTCTTGAATAAGCAAGATATTGAAGATGGTTATAGTACCTTATTTGCGGTTAAAGCTCCATGGCAGCAAGCCCAGGTCGATGAAGAGTTTACACCGATTAATATCTTATTAGCTCGCTACTTAACAAAATTAACTGGTCAATATATCTATTCAGAAGTCCAGCATCCCTATGTATTCCTAACACCTAAAGTGGCCTTTACTCATGAAGTGATGCCGGAATTTAACATCGACCAGCTAAAAAACACACACAGTAATCAATAATAAAAATAAGTGTTGCTAATGAAAAAAATATAGGCTGCATGAGTAGCACTTACTTTAGTGCTCGTTTAATTTTTGCAGCTTAGTTGTTACATATCCAAGTAAAATATGATTATTTAAATAAGGTGATTATTATGCCAAATCCAGTTGTGAATCCTGATATGCTAAAAGATTACGACAAAGATACATTGCTAGGTTCGGGATTTGCCGGCGCTGTCTATCAAGTCAAAATTCTAATGTTATATGCCTTTGAAGCTTTCTGTAATAAGGAAACATTCTATTTGCAGACAGAGGCAAAATATTTTGGCAAGTTTGATGATTTAGTCATTTGGAAAGCAGATAAAATACAAGTATTACAAGCCAAGCATAGCTATGACCCCGAAGGAAAATATCTGTTAAAGCATTTGGTAGCATCGACTCAAGAGGAAAGTCAAGAAAAGAAAAAAGATAAAGAAAAGAAAGTAGCTATTGCCAAGTATTTAGATAGTTGGTTACAGATTGAAGCGAAAAAACGTAGTAGTCCAGAGAAATTTGCCAATATCAAAGATATAGAATACATTTTCTATACAAACCATAAATTAAATACAGATGAAGGTTTAGATCAGCTACATGATGATGACGACCAGAGCTTCTCAGATGACTTTATCAGTGGTAATAATTTAACTGCAACAGCACAGGCATCCCGCCAAGCGATTATTGCTTCGATTTATACTTATTTATATCAATTACAAAAAGATATTCTTGCTGCCTGTGCAGAATTTAAAGCAGCGTTAGAAGCATTAACAGCCCCAGATCATATAATGGCTGATATTAATGGACCACGCAGTTCTGCAGTATGTAAATTATTGGCGGCATTAAGGAATGCAGACTGCTTAGTGAAAAAGGGAACGAAATGTAAGTTTACAGATAAATTTATCAATAATGATGATTTACCACCAGTACTGGCAAAGCTACATGAAATATTGGAATGGGAGAAAGATGATTTAAAAGCCTTCAATTTTATCAGCAAAGAGAATAATTTTTTTGATGTCGATGCTGCAGAGCAAAGCCCCAGCGCATTGTCTGTTGCTCTGTATACAGGTTATTTGGGAAATGATACGGGAGATTTTTTATCAGTAAAATGTATTGATGCTTTAAAGGAACAGATGGATGAGGTAGAGGCACAGAAAAGGCAACAAGAGCAACAAGCGTTAAGAGATAAAATAGATGAAGCTTGTAAAAAGTTACAAGCTAAATTAACAGGAGTTGATCCTAAAAGTCGGTCAATTAAAGCTGAAAATAACAAAACTTCCGTTGTATGTAAGTTATTAGGTAGCTTGAAGCATAATTTCTGTATAGAAAAGACAGATCCAAATGATAAGAGGAAAAAACCACATTATAGATTTACTAAAAAATTCATTGATGGCAATAATCTACCACCAGTAATAGCTGAATTTCGTAAGTTGCTGAGTTGGGACTCTAATAAATTGAAAGATTATACTTTTTCGTGCGTTGCGTCTGACTTTTTTGACCTTGGTAATTTAACTGACCAATCATCAGAATTTGATAGGGTATTATGCGGTCGTACGCAGATAGCAGGATTATTTTTAGATAATGACAATGCTAGGTCAGGACCGTTGCTAGCATTAGCAAAAGCATTTTTTGATGGTTTTTCCTTCCGTGTGAAAGAACCTAATGAGGCTGAGTTAACTGAACGATTAGAGGATGAAATAAAGAAAAAATTTAATAATAGTGATCCGCATTTTTATTTGCATTTCTATGAAAAAATGCTGGAAAAGCTGTTAGATAAATCAGGGAAATCAATTACTGAAGTTGATATAAGTGAAGTATTTATGCTCGCAAGAACGGTATTTGAAGCGAATATGCTAGTAGGATACGGAAAACGCTATGAGCATCATGTTACACGGAGTTGTAATATTAGTTTAGAAGATACACAGCGAAGAAATTTGGTCAAAGAGGTACTCGAGAGTGATAATATTGTTTCAGTTGTCTATGCTGAAGATGACTTTACTGCCGCACTTTCCGTTGCTCATGATTTGCAAAAAGTAAAAGAAAATAATGAGTTGTTAGATAATGCTTATGCATTCATTAATTCTGATCATGCCTTTTCTAAACTAGATACAGTGAGTTTCGCTGCTAAAGATTTTCAGATATTAATTATTGATAACGCGGATGCACTCAATGATGAGGAATTGCAAGCATATGTAGATAGTGTAAAAAAGCATGGTAAAAGATTAGTGCTATTAACGAATTCACAGGGTCAAAAAAAATTAGTTGAAAAGCCAAATTTAGATAGCGTTGTGGTAAAAGAAGTAGCGCCACTTAGCCTAAGCGTTGTAAGAGATAATATTAATAAGGCAGGATGCAAAAATAAAGGCTGCATCCTTGGTGGACGATTCATATCATTTTTAGATATGGAAAAAATTGATTCATTAAGAGTAGTGATAACCAACCCTGTTTATTTACAAGAAATGTTGGCACATGCCGTCACAAAGCCTGCTGAAATGACTGATAGTACAGAACAAAAACGCTTATTTATTGAACCAACGATCGAACGTCAAATACCAGTGTATGCTTGGGAGATGCTTTTAGATTTTAAGCAACCTGTATTGCTTAAATGCAGTGGTGCTGAACTAGCTAAGTTAACTCGAACCTTTGAGTTGGATGTAGCCAAACTTTTGGACGAATATGAGCAAGACAAAAGTAAAATTACACAATTAGGCACTGGTCAAATTATCAATATCTATGCTAGTACAGCTTCTGTACAGGATGATAAAGATGCAGAACATAAAGATAAACTGTGTATCACTGACATAACTAGCTACGCTAAATTACCTTTGAGTATAAGAAAAGCGATAAGAGCCTATAAGAATGTTGTATTTGTAGTGGAGAATGATGATATCCCTAAAGTTCTGCAATCACTGAAGCGCTTAGAATATGTTAATGAAGAAGGTGAGGCACAGTATTTTAAATTGTCTAATCCCAGTCATTATAAAGATATGCCTAAAACAAGCCAGTACGTGCAGTCAGGCACCTATACAGGCGATGATTATCAAGCCTTACTCAGAAGAGCATCATATCCAGTGCGTAGCGTATTACTATCTGATTATGGCAGTGGTAAGACTTATTTGACTGAACAGCTCGATATTGACCACGCATTAACTAGTATGGGACATAGTTTTACGTGGGTTATCCGAATTCCTATGAAAACCTTACATAAGGACTTTGAAAAACTCACAGATGCTGAGTTAGCTGAACACTATCTACCGCAGCGGCTTAAATACTATTGGCAACGTGCAGCGTTGGTCAAAGCAATACAAACAGGTGATATCTTATGGGAGCTTGATGCTTTTGATGAAATGACGAAGCAACAGTTAGTGGACTGTGCTAAATTAATTGAACGTATTTTAAAGCAACCACATTGTCTAGTGACATCGCGCCCAACTGCAGCACACTTTATTCCAGTACAAGCTAATGAATATTTAGCTTTGCAGCCCTTTGATGATAAGCAAATTCAACGTTATATAGAATTATTTTTCACGGATGAAGAGTCTAGGAAACTCGCCGAAAAGCAAATTCAAACGCTGAAAGAAAGTAATAACTTAGCACTATTAGGCAAACCTTTGTTATGTCGCATCGCTTGTGAAATTTTGCAAGATTCATTACGTACAGCGAACCGACAAAGCATAAATTACGACCAAATCACCATGGCAAGTTTGTTTGAACAGTTTATGTTGGTAAATTTAAAAAAATTCCACGCAACACATAATCATGTCCCGCATTCACGCTTGATCCCAATGCGAGTATGGCAGTTGTCGCAACAAATACTAGAACGATTACAACAAGCAGCTCATGCAAAAATGATGGAGATAGAGCTTGCATTAGAAACTGATGCTGCACTAGATGAAGATATTCAAAAACTAGGGTTTGTCACATGCATAAGACATATGCCAGCATATTCAACAAGCGATTATATCTTTGACCATCAAACCCAAGTTGAATATTTAACGGCACTGTATTTAATTAATGAGATTTTGGCATTAAATGCTAGCGATAGAGGGGAACATATACGTAGTAAATGGCAGCAAGCATTTTATACAGTACATATGCGTGTAGTATGGCAGTTTGTTGCAGGTATGTTAACAGGGAAGTCAACACTATTGCCTATAAATAAGCTGGCTGCAGTACGTGACTTATTTTGTGATTTCTTACTGTCTGTTCCAAAGGATCAGGTCGGTATTGTATATGAGGATATTGTCAGCGCCTGTGTGAAGAATATGGACTTATCGGCATTAGGCGATAGGCATAGAGATGCTCTTAAACACTATAGAGATATTGAAACACCAACCCAATCAATTAGACAAGCACGAGAAAAAATAGCGACACATACGACTAGTGTCACCGTTGATCACGATGATGATAAGCAGTATGTAGAGGCGTGTAAATATATAACCTTAGCTAACGTTCCATTACAGGATATCAAAGAAGTAACGTTAGATGATGGCTATGAACAACAAATTGGTAAATTACTAGAACAAGTATTAACAGGAAGCTATCCTGCGTCAGTACGCTCTAAATTGATGAATATGATCTTTAGTTTAGATCCACAAGCTGATGTGGACTTATTAAGCAGAATTCGCCTGAAATTACATAAGGCTTATATTAAAGTTTCAGACAGTATGAATGAAAGTACGTACCATGAGGCTTTTGCATTGATTGTTGCGCTTATTGAATTAGATGTTTTTGAACTTAAACATTTTACAAAGACATTTACTAAAAACTTTAAACAAAAAAATTGCTTGACTGACGTATTACAACTATTTCTTAAAAATGGTTTGATAACTGACGTGTTGATCGACCAGTTGTTTGCATGTGATTATCCACGTTTTTGGGATTTGAATGCAGGATTACCCGCAGTATTATTATTGAAGCGCTTTCTACTGCCATCAATGGGCCAGTTTATAGTTAAAAACATTAGCGATCGTCATAGTGGTGATTGGGAAATAAATTCTGCCTATAAAATTCTGTTAAGGCTGGCTCAATTTCAGTATAAAGAACAATTAGCGGTATCGACCTTGTGTGACACCATTGTTGCTATTTATGATAATGATAAAAATATATCACCTCAGAGTTTGACTGATATTACTGTTAGTATTTTCCAGGTTCAAATTGATGAGTTGATTTTAAATTACTTTGCAGAAAAATTTAGCAATGTTAGTCCGACTACTCTATTAGAGTTTGAGTCCGTTGTATGGTTGTTATTTGAATTCGCTAAGCATTTTGGTTTAGTAATTATTCTACAGGATGATAGCCTGTGTGTTCAAGGGCGTATTAACCGTAGATTTGCACTGCCAAACCAACCATTAGCACATAAGCTTATCCTGCATACATTTACATTGTTACGTGCAGAGGCAAGTAGGTTGATCAATGATGATTCCGATGATGAGACTGAACAAAAGTTTCAAAAATTATGTGGGATTGTTGAAAAGCTTGAGCAGTGTGAAGACTATCAAAAAAACGGCGAATGGTTACGTTTCTTGTCGACAAGGTCAACATTAGCCGAGGAATATCGTCCAGAGTTACCCGTTGACGCATTAAATAAACTCGCTGCTTCTGTGAGAGTGACTGATGATAGGAACTTTCCTGATAAAGATGATTTTGGCGAAATTGTATGTTGCTTAGCAAAGTATGGCTGTGACTTATCGTTCTTGAGTCAGTTATATCAAAAGGCAAAACCAATAGGTGAGTATGATTGGTGGGATATAGACGCTGGGATACCAGCAGTCGGTTATCTAGGTGATTATTTTAGTCGAGAAGCATATGAATATCTATTAACTGGCATTAATATTAGCTATCACCAGATACGAAATGCTATGAAAAATGCAATTACAGATTTAAGTCTGAATGCTTTGCATAATGAGGTGGCAATTTACTATTTTGTTAAGTTATTTGTAAAAGCACATCATATTTATGACGCCCCATTTGATTGTTTTCCTAATGAGGGTGAAGTTGAGGGTGAGACTTCCTATTCAAGACTAAAGATTATTAAGAACATGGAGAAATTTGATGTTGATATATTATTATCTGTGTTTCGTAAACTTAAATATGAACAAAAACAAACAAAGATATTTAGTAAGCAAGAAAATAAATTTTTCACAAGTCTAGCCGCGCGTTGGGAACAACAGCAGAAAAATGCGATGATTCATGATATTGTGAACCGCCAGGTGACTGAAACAGATATTAGAGCCATTAATTGTCTAGGATTATTATGTGCACCACGTACTAAGCAAAGAGCTGACGGTAACCGTGCTGATAGTACTGACAATGCTGTCATCTCGAGCACGAAGTGCGAGAGATCTCCCGTCGATTTGACGAGTTAGTTATAACCTATTTTCATATTGGCCAAACCATGAAAGGTTATCTTGCTGTGCTCGAAATAACAATGGTGACATGTTGTCATTAGAAAAAATGCTGCCATCAACTATGCTATATTACTTAAAAAATGTTGTCATTCAGAGCCGTGGCTTTAGCCGCGGCGAAGAATCTCCTGCTGATTTGACTACTTAGTCATAACATATTTTCATATTAGCTAAACCATAGGGGGATTTCTCGCTGCGCTCGAAATCACAACAAATTGCTTTTCACCGTATTCTCAATGTGAGCAATTGGATTTCTCTTTCTACTCGTCAGTGGAATTAACTTATGCTACTATCTTGCTATATCTGAACTCAGGAGCAACTCATGGATGAGAGTATCGCGCATATCGGTCAAAGAGTATGCAATGACTTTGGCGATAATTACTTTTACAGTGTTAATCGCAGCACATTTAATCAAATTGGTTCACAGGCATTTTATCAAGCACATTATGCTGATGAATTTCAGCGTGAAGATACGCTATATATTATCCTTGGCAGTGATTCTGGTTTATTAGCACAATTCATCCAGCAACAGGGCACAGTTAAGGGGAGTCGTTATCTATTCATCGATTTTCCTGAAGTCATCGAGATGATTAAAGAAGATGCCTGTTTTACTGATGATACTATTTATTTAGCTGACTTAAATGACTGGAAAACTATAGCAAAACAGTTAGGCAGTGATGGTTACTTTGCTCGTGACAGTGTATGTGTGCGAAAATCTCTGGCTGCTATTGATTGTTTTATTCCGGCTTATCGCCAGTTAGTCAGCACCATGGAACAATTGGTGGATCAACTATACTGGGATGCTAGAGTTATTTTCGTCGGTCGGCATTTTATTCAGCAGCAATTAGCCAATATCGCTGAAAATATGATTTCAGCCGCCTGTTTACGTGGACAACTACAAGGTAAAACAGCAATCTTATTAGCGGGTGGTCCTTCGCTTGATGCTATATTACCCTGGCTACAACAGCACAGTGATGATGTGTACATTGTCGCGGTATCACGTATTAGTCGCCGTTTAGTGGAAATGGGTATTACCCCTGATATGATTGTGGCGATTGATCCGACTGATAAAATGTTTGTAGTCAGCCATGAAATGTTATTTTTTGCTGAAAAATCAATTTTTGTCCATGCTTACCATGCCACACCATTACTTGTGAGCGCATGGCCAGGCCAACATGTCTATCTAGGTAGCCGCTATCCATGGTGTACGGCTCAAGATGAAGATAATTTGCCTGTAGCTGGTCCTACAGTGACGAATGCTGCCTTTGATTTACTCGTTGCGATGGGGGCAAAGCAAATATTATTAGCAGGTGTTGACTTGAGCTATAGTGCTGAGGGTTATTCTCATGCAAAAGGTAGTCATGAGCATGCCCATGGGCCGCGTGTGGACTTTACTGGACAATCTGTCGAATTAAATGATGGGACATTGGGACAAACTGAATTTGCATTTTTCGAAGCGGTCAATATTTTAGGTGGTCAAGCAGAACTAGCAGTCAATCAAGGTTGCCAAATTATCAACTTAAATGCTAAAGCTGCGAAAATTAATCATGTTGTTTATCAGGCAATAGACGATGTAGAGATTGCTGCTCTTGCGGAACAACGCACTACAATTAAGAAGCTAATTATAAAACAACAGCAAGCACTCAACCTTAAGAAATATTATCAAGATTGTCTTGATGAGCTAAATCGTATTAGTAAACAATTACATGATATCGTCGAATTATCACTCAATGCCTTTAAAGCGAATGAAAAATTAACTGCAATGAGTGATAAAGGTGATGCACAGTTACTGAAAAAAATCAATCGTATTGAAAAGAGTTTAGAAAGTAAATATATAGATTTACTTTCAGTGATAAAAATTTGTAATTATCAACGGTTCACTGATGTGTATTTACCCACTGCAGGGGCTGAAATGACAAAGGCTGAAATACAAAAAGCCAGTCAAAGCATTTTTAAAGGCTATGCTGAAGGTGCAAAAGACTTACAAAGTTTGATCCAAGAGGCAAAATCACGCATTCAAATGCGTATGGAGGAAATCAAAGCAGAGCCTAATTTTAAAAAATTATTTGCTCAATGGGAAAGAGATCAGCAATTCGGTCGCTCTATTTTATGGAAACAACGTTATGCTGAGTTATTTGAGCAGTTGCCCGCAGCATTGAAAAAACAATTTATTAACTTTAATCAAGCGTATAATGTGAAAAAATCCGCACAGAATATTACTTATCAAGCGTCTGATTATGAGCAGCGTAAATCATTACAAGGTAAATTGTATTCTTGTTACCGAGAGTATGATCAAGCAGGAATACAGCAACTAATGTCTCAAATCGAAAATATGGAGCTTGATAATACTCTTGCTTTAACGCACTTGGCACAAGGTTATCTTGCTGAATTAAATCAGGATGATGAGGCAGCAATCAATTATTATCATCAAGCGGCAGAAGGTGAGTTAGCTGAACAGGCACTGAATCACCTAACTACACTCTTAGTACGTCATCAGGCATTAGATAATGCCTTGTTGGCTTTAGAGTGCTTATCTCAATTATCCATAACCTATTTACCACAATATGCCGAAGTAGCTATTTTGTTAGAAAAATATGATTGTGCCACGGCTGCTTTGGAATCATACCTCGATCAAATGCCTGAAGATGCTGGTGTACAGAAGAAACTTGGCACTTTGTATAAGCAACTCAACAAACCAGACAAAGCCAAGCAATGGCTGACTAAAGCTGCAGTGCATTTGCCTAATGACCCACAATTAGCACAGTTATTGACTGAGTGTGAGTAATTATTTATATAATCAAAGTAAATAATCTAGCATACACTGAGTTTACCTTGCGCGATGAGGGATTATCGATGGGAAAATCGTGATTTTCCCCCTCGAATGCTGTGCCGTGAGCTTGGATCGCGCAGGTATTATAAATAAGAGTCATAACGGGTAAACTCGTGATGATTTATTTTATCGAGTACAGCTACTTTGATGCGATGCATCTTTCTTGGCAGTTAATGGTGGTGTTGTAGTTGGTGGTGCAAGGTAGTCAACAGTAGCATCGCGGCGCGGTGGCATTTGCTTCCAGAATGAAGTCTGTTTAGAATCATGGGCCTTTGTTTCTTGAGTAGGAGTCGCTGGTCTTTGCCACATAGCCTGTACTTTCTGCCAATCTTGTTTTTCTAGTAGTATAGTCTGGCTGACTTTCGCTTTTCCTAACCATTCATTTCTGTATTTGTTACCTTCTGGTAGCATATTAGCCTGTTGTATATAGCTCTGTTCAATAAGCTGATGCATTTTAACAAAGATAGCTATTCTTAACGGTGCTATTGGTAGTTTATATTTTAATTTATCTATAACTTCATGCGCTTCGTCATATAGTTGGCTTTTTTGTTCTGCTGTTGGTGCTGATTTGAGTTGAGAAAGGATTATATTTAGTGTTTGTATAGTTGTATGTTTTTCAATATTTGGATCTAACATGGGTAGTAAGTCCTGCATCGAAGGCATATCTTTTGCTACATCATATGCAGTATCACCCCACAGTATTCCATTTTTTATACTAGTGTTTACTCCACGAACTAATAAAGCCCAGGCTAAAGCAGTTTGTTTAGCTAGTATTGCATAGATCAGGCCTGTTTGATGTAGCTTGTCTTGTCGGTTTAAGGAAGTAATGCTGTGTTGATTCATCGCAATACGAAATAAATGTGGATGTTCACCTAACATTTGATATGCATCGATTCTATCTGAGCTACGGATGTTTCCTTCAACAAACGCATCCATTAAAACAACTAATAATACGAAATCTTTTTGGTCATCAAGAGTCTCACACAGAGTAACCTGATCATCTGTATTGCGATTTGCTATTCTATTAAGAAGCGGGATACCAATATCATGAATTAAAAAATTTAAACGATCTTTGGGGGGAAAGAGGGTTGTTAAATTTTTTAGCGCCGAAAATTGTTCTTGAGGATCTTTTATACTAGACAGATGTTTTTTAAGAGTGTTTTTCCCTAATGTATCTCTCAAAAACATTAAGCGATGGTTTTCTGGGAAACTATTCAAGAGTTGGATAATTGATTTTACACTATATATACTATCTCTAATAATTTGAGAGTCAATTTTACCAATCAGTGTGGTATTCGCTAGATATCCGCATGCAGTAACAATTTTACAGAAGCTATCAATTCTCTTTTCTTGGTCTGTACCATCAGGTGATTTTAAATGAGTTTGAATAAACCTTAAAACAGTAGGTTTATTACAAAAGTTATGACGGTGATCTGCTGGTAGTTGATCAATTAATAAAGCTAGCTTTTCTAAGTTTGTGTTGTTTTTATTTATGCTAGGTTTTAACAGAATATATGTTAGCAGTTTTTCTATACCCAAAGTACCTAGATAAAATATGTATCTGTCTTCTTCAGGAATGCAGTCTATTATTTTTAATAAATCATCTATAGTACGAGTGATTACATCGAGTTTGTCATTAATCTTTTCATGGGCAATTAGTATGGCTCGTTGGTTAGGAGGCAAAAGATTTATTAAAGATTCAAAATCCTTGCGTGATTTTATAATCGTAGCCAACCAACCTAATCCTAAATGCGTTGTGTAGAACGCTAACCGTTCTTCATCAGGCAACTCTTCTAGAGTCCATGTTAAAAATAGCGTGTTAACTGCTAAATTTCTCACCTGGTCGCAACCAATTCTATGAACACAAAAATTCAATCGATGGTTGTCAGGTAGTACGCTGAGCAATTCTGATAATTGTTGTGGATCAGTTATAATGCTCTTCAATTGTTCAGGGTTAATAATAGTTTCACAACAATGTATGCGTTGGTCTTTAGGTAGGAATTTTAATAATTGTAAAAAAGTATCTGCAACAAGGAGGTGTTGTTTTAGTAAAGTGCTGGCAAATAATTTCTCATAAAGTCCTATACGATTATGCGTTGCAATCCTTTCAATAGCTGAAAATAATATGGCTGGTGAAAACTCAGGGTTGAATACATTGTTCTCAATGACTGAGATAAACGATGCATTTCGCTCAGAAGGACTCAGTTGTATCGACACAGCGTCCAACTGTTGTCTTATTTTTTGAACTTTTTCCTGTAAGCTTTGCTTATTGGATGAAAGTGATTCGACGGCTCTACCTTGTTTTGGTGCCATACTTTCTTCTCTCTTTCTAGCATTTTCTGCCTGTTTGAATACCATAGTTTTGTGCCCTAGGTGATGTAGTTATACTGATTGTCATTAGCCACAAAGTTATTCTAGAAATTAGTTTGAGTGATAATGAGCTATTTATTATGTGCGTTATAGTAAATGAAACGCTTAAAATTTATTACGTTAATACTTACCGTAGGTTATTATTCTTAAGTAATGAATCATTCTTGACAAACGGATGAAGATCGGCAAAAACATCGGCAATAAAATTGTTTTTATCATTGATATTTATAGTAAAAACAATGAGTTAACATTAAATAAAGATCGGCAAAAAAACGCAAATATCGAGTATTGAATCATTAATGCTTGAGGCAGTCAGCTCTGCAGAGCTTGTGGATCCAGTGACAGAGCTGATTTCCGAATCCAGTTGATTAGGCCCACTTAGTGGATGATTGGTGTCAATTTTCTGCCCACTACTGTTTATTTTTTCATCGTTATATTACTACCCCGAAACAACCTCGTTAGTTTTTTGACTATTTGATTTTCTCAGCCGTCATAGATTTGACATAGTAATCTTTGCTGCTATTACTTAAAGCTACAACGCATCTTAAGCAGGCGACATGGACAGTTGGGGTTAAGAAGATGATGGAACAGCGATTACTTTTAGTGGGTGAACAGTATGCCCACTGCCGTGAATTAAAAGGCATCTTTAGCTTTATCAATCAACAAGCAGATATTGTGACAGTCTCAGAATTAGTGCAACGTTTCGCAAATTCACAGACAATCTCTGGTATTTTTCTTAGTAATCAACTAGAGCACGCAGATATTATTTCAATTGTTAACAAGCTTGAGCAACAGCAAGATAATATTCCAGTATTTTCTATTGGTGAATTAGCGCAAACAGCCCTGACAAGCAAACGTATACAAGCTTTGACATATCCATTTGATCAACAACAGATTAAAGATGCTATTAGCGTATGTGAACAACCTCGTCTTAATACAGCAATCTTATCAACTGAAGCGCCTATTCATAGTGACATTCAGCAATTTATCGTCGGCAATAGTGCAGCAGTGAAACATTTACATAAAGTTATTAGCCAAGTGGCCGGTAATGATGTGAATGTATTAATTTCTGGTGAATCAGGTACTGGTAAAGAAGTGGTTGCGCGTTGCTTACATCAGTTATCAGACCGTGCTGATGGGCCTTTTATTCCGGTTAATTGTGGGGCAATACCTGCAGAATTATTGGAAAGTGAATTGTTTGGCCATGAGAAGGGTGCCTTCACAGGTGCGATTACCACACGTAAGGGACGTTTCGAATTAGCTATCGGTGGTACTATTTTCCTCGATGAAATTGGTGATATGCCACTGAATATGCAAGTGAAATTACTAAGAGTGATTCAAGAACGATGCTTCGAACGGGTGGGTGGTAATAAAAGCATTGTCGCAGATGTACGGATTATCGCAGCGACTCACCGTGACTTAGAACAGGCGATTGTTAATGATCAGTTCCGTGAAGATTTATATTATCGTTTAAATGTATTTCCTATTGAAATGCCAGCATTGCGCGATCGTATTGAAGATCTAGCTGTATTAATTGACGATTTAGTCAAGCGTATTGCTGAACAACAACAAGCCTCAGTGACTTTTACACCTGCTGCTATTGAGATGCTTAAACAGCACCCTTGGCCAGGCAATATTCGTGAATTGGCGAACTTAGTCGAGCGCATGGTGGTGTTGCACCCTAATGGTAGCGTAGATGCAGAAGATTTACCTCATAAATATAAGCCGCAAATGCGTATCAGTGATTTAGAACAATTGGCATTAACTGAAGAAGAAATGCCAAGCTTTAGTATTGAACCTGAACCTAAAGCATCAGGTATCGATTTAAAGCAACATTTAATGGATACCGAGTTAGCGCTGATTAAACAAGCACTAGAACATTGCAATGGTGTGGTTGCCCATGCAGCTAATTACTTGAATATGCGGCGGACTACACTAGTAGAAAAAATGCGCAAATACAGCATTACGCGTGAAGAAATTTGCCCGAGTTTTGAAGAAGCATGAGCCCAATTTGAGTTTGGATCGATAATTGCAAGAAGGGCTTATAGCAATAATATTTACCATTGTGGTAGTTAATTTGGTTCGCATCAGCGACCTGTGATAGGAGTTTTTGTCAATGGATGACATGACAGTGCTCAGCGAAGATGAAAAAACGCAAGTACAAAAGCCTAATGTGCCAAATTGGCAGACAGTGGCAACTCCGTCACGTGAAAATTTTGACGCCGATTTATTGACGCGCTTGCAATGCTTGTTTGAATGCTTGCCAGCAGCGGTCTTGATTCTTGATAATCACGGCAAAATCCAAGAATGTAATCCAGCCGCGTTGACTTTACTGGGTGCACCCTTAGTAGAGCAACTCTGGGTAGATATCATTGAGCGTGAAATTTTACCTACAGCGGGTAATCAATGTGATTTACGTCTACGCAATGGCAAGATAATTACCATCGCGACCCAATCACTAGGTGACACCCCTGGTCAATTAATTTTGCTTCATGATGTCACCGAAGAACATTTATTGCAGCAGCGATTACAACATTATCAACGCCTCTCTACCATGGGTAAAATGGCGGCTTCCTTAGCACATCAAATTCGTACACCGTTATCAGCATCGTTACTTTATGCTAAGCATTTAACTGACCCTGCCTTAGCAGAAGAGCAACGGGTTAAATTCGCAGATAAGCTGGTTTCACGATTACATAATATGGAAGGACAAATCAGAGAAATGTTGGCTTTTTCAAAAAGTGGTCGTTCAATATTGGTAGATATCCCTATTCATGATTTTATTGAAGATATAAAAACGAGTTTAGAAACGCAATTAAATACGGCTGGGGCTACTTTAGACGTGTGTATTGATATGCCGAATCATACGATCAAATGTAATCCTGATGCCTTAAGTGGGGCAATACAAAATTGTGTGAATAATGCCATTGAAGCTGCAACCGAAGTTTTAAACATACGCATCGCAGTTAAACAAGTAGATGATTACAGTATTGAGTTTTCAGTTGAGGACAATGGGCCAGGTATTTCAGACACATTGCAACAAAAGATTTTAGAGCCTTTCTTTACCACACGTACAGGTGGAACAGGTTTAGGTTTAGCTGTTGCGAAAACAGTGGCAGAAACTCACGGTGGTAAATTGTGGATAGAGTCAGAGGTTGGTACAGGGACGGCAATTAAATTTCGCCTACCCTTATTGGAGAAAGCACAATGAGTGTATTGAATAACATTCTTATCGTCGAAGATGATCGTGAATTACGCGAAGCTTTAGTGGATACCTTAGCATTGGCGGGATATCAACAATCTTGTGCTGAGAATGGCAAGCAAGCATTGACCATGTTGCAGAATGAAAAACCAAGTTTAATTATTAGTGATGTGAATATGCCAGAAATGAATGGCTTATCATTTTTAGAAACCTTAAAAAAACATCATGCTGATATTCCTGTATTATTAATGACTGCCTTTGGTAATATCGCTGATGCGGTACGGGCCATGCGCGCAGGAGCGGCAGACTATTTATTAAAACCTTTTGAGCCGAATGATTTAGTGAGTAAAGTTGAGAAATACTTACCAAGTCAAGCAGAACCATCAGGTCCAGTAGTCAAAGATCCTCGCAGTAAACAATTATTAGCCTTAGCAAGTAAAGTCGCATCCAGTGATGTGTCAGTATTAATTAGCGGTGCAAGTGGCACAGGTAAAGAAGTGCTAGCACGCTATGTACATGATAATTCCTCACGTGCAGATCAACCTTTTGTCGCTATTAACTGCGCGGCAATTCCCGAGAATATGCTAGAAGCCACATTATTTGGTTATGAAAAAGGTGCATTTACAGGCGCCTATAAGAGTCATCCCGGTAAATTTGAGCAAGCGCAAAATGGGACTTTACTCTTAGATGAAATTTCGGAAATGGATTTAAGCTTACAAGCTAAATTACTACGTGTACTACAAGAAAGGGAAGTAGAACGCTTAGGCAGCCAGAAAACTTTATCTTTAAATGTACGAGTTCTCGCAACTACCAATAGAGATTTGATGGAACATGTCAAAGCAGGCAATTTCCGTGAAGATTTATATTATCGTTTAAATGTATTTCCTTTGCATTGGATACCCTTATGCGAACGGCCAATGGATATTATGCCTTTAGCTGAGTATCTATTACAAAAACATGCAGTAGCAAGTGGCAGGCAAATCCCTACATTTAGCGCACAAGCTAGTGAAGCACTACAAACACATCAATGGTCAGGTAATGCGCGGGAAATGGATAATACCATTCAACGGGCTTTAATTTTACAAAGTGGTGAAACTATTGAAGTAGATGATTTACAGCTTGAATTAAATGAGCCGCCAGCAGAGCAATACGTGATTAAAAAGCCCTTACAGGAAAAATTATCATCTGATGTGCAGTCACATGAATTTCAATTAATTTTAGATGCGCTAAATGAAGTCTCTGGAAATCGTGAGTCCGTAGCAAAAAAACTTGGAATCAGTCCACGAACGTTGCGTTATAAATTAGCTAAAATGCGCGAAGAAGGTATTGAAGTATAGAGGAGCATGGCAATGGTTGATATGACAATAAAATCACCGAATATGAATAATGCTCTGCAGGAGATGAATAAGTTAGCAGCGCAGGCAAGCAATCAAAAAGTAGAAACAAAATCTGCAGTGGAGGATGATTTCTACTCAATGTTTGAACAAGCGTTAAATAAAGTCAATGATATACAAGCATCCGCATCAGCAGCGAAAGAAGCTTATGAAACAGGTGATGCGGATATAGTTGATGTGATGTTGAAATCACAGAAAGCTAATTTATCGTTTCAATCTTTATTACAAGTGCGCAATAAGTTCATCAATGCTTATCGCGAAATTATGAATATGCAAGTGTAAGTATTAGCAAGGGTAGCTTCGTATTATGGCTTCAGATCAATCTTCAACAATGAATACCGCAAAAGGCTTCGGTCATTTACCATTGATAAGACAAGTAGGACTGCTAGTGGGTTTATCTGCAAGTATAGCCTTAGGTTTTGCAGTAGTACTATGGTCACAAGAACCTAATTACCGGCCGCTATTTAGCCATTTAACCCCTCAAGAAACCAGTGATGTGTTAGATGCCTTACAGATGACGGGTATTCAATATAAATTAGATAAGAAAACTGGTGATGTATTAGTTCCGGCTGATGATGTTTACAATGCACGTTTTCGTTTAGCTGATGAAGGCTTACCAAAATCTCATGGTGCTGGCTTTGAAATGTTAGAAAAAGAGCAAGGTTTTGGTACCAGTCGTTTTATGGAAACGGCGCGTTATCGACGTGCCTTAGAAGGTGAATTATCAAGGACGATTGGCAGTTTAAGCAATGTGCATTTTGCGCGTGTGCATTTAGCTATGCCAAAAGAATCTGTGTTTGTGAATGATCATAGAAGTCCTAGTGCCTCCGTATTAGTAGATATTGCTGCTGGGCAGCATTTACGTCAGAATCAAGTGGCAGCTATTGCGCATATGGTCGCTTCCAGTGTGCCAAATATGGATCCTAAAGATGTAACAGTGGTGGATCAGCGCGGTGAGTTACTTACAGATGGTGAAGGTGATGATCGACTCGCTAAAACACAAGAACAGTTTGAATATACACGTAAATTAGAATCGCAGTATGCAAAACGGATTGAAAATTTATTAACGCCACTGTTAGGTTTGCATAAAGTGAAAGCCCGTGTATCTGCTGATATTGATTTTACTCAAGTAGAGCAAACTCAAGAGCAGTATTTGCCCAATGAAAAAGCCGTCCGCAGTGAGCAAATCTTTAATGAAGCAAAAGAAAATAAAGGTAATGCCGCTGGTGGGGCACCGGGAGCCTTAGCTAATCAGCCACCACAAGAGCCTGCAGCACAAAATCCTAATCCAGGTGCAGAGGGGCAAGAAGCAGCGGTAGAACCACAGTTCTTAAAACGTCAGAGCACGCGTAATTATGAATTGGGTAAAACCATTAGTCATACGCAGTTGCCAACAGGCTCTTTACGACACTTGTCAGTTGCTGTGGTTGTTGATGACCATACCAAAGTTGATCCCAAATCAGGTGAGGTAACCCGAACGCCATTGACTGAGGAAGAAATAACAAAAATCACTAAGATTGTTGAAAATGCCGTGGGCATTAATCAAGAGCGTGGCGATAAACTCAGTGTTGCTAATATCCCATTTGCAGAACCAGAGAAAGCAGAAGAGCCACCACCATTACCTATCTGGCAACAGCATTGGTTTTGGAATGTTGTTAAAACCTCAGCCGCCGCTTTATTTGTCTTGCTACTGGTGTTCATGGTGTTGCGTCCAGTGTTAAAAGGTTTAGCGGCGAAGGGTAAAGATATACCTGATGCCTTGCCTGGAGGAATGCCAGGTGGTGCAGGCATGGATCCCATGCAGCAACAAATGATGATGCAGCAAGGTGGCATGTTACCTGGTGGGATGGCAGGGAACCCACAAATGTTACAACAAAATCAAATGCAAATGATGCAGCAATTGGCAGGAGATGATCCGAAAAAAATGGCCCAAGTCATGAAAGCCTGGGTAGGAGACGAAGGTAATGGATGATATTGAGCGCGCTGCGGTGATGATGCTAAGCATGGGTGAAGAAAAAGCTGCCCAGGTTATGAAGCATATGTCCCCCAAGCAAGTAGAAAAAGTAGTCCAAACTATGAGTAAATTGGGTGAAGTGAGTCGAGAGCAGATGCAGGAAGCTATGACTGGCTATGCTAAAGACGCGCAAAAGAAAACAGGTATTGGTGGCGATACAGAAAAATTCCTAAAAAATACTTTAACGAATGCATTAGGAGAAGAGAAAGCTTCTAAAGTTATTGATAGAACTATAAAAGAAGACAGTGATGGTGGTATTGCCAGTTTAAAATGGCAAGATACCTCTGCAATTATTTCTTTGATTTTAGATGAGCATCCGCAAATTATTGCTGTTATTCTAACTTATCTCGACAATGAACAAGCAGCAGATGTGTTAGCACAGTTTCCTGATAAGTTGCGCTTAGACGTGATGCGTAGAGTTGCCCGTATCGGCGCTATTTCACCTAAAGCATTACAAGAATTACATATCATCATGGAAAATAGCTCACATGAAATTCGTAGTTTTAAAAAATTACCTGCAGCAGGCGCAGAGATTGCTGCAAATATTATTAACTTCATGGGTGGTGACTTAGAAAATGAAGTTATGCAAGATATGGCTGAATTCGATGAGAACCTTTCAGAAAAAATTCAAGAATTCATTTTCCCATTTGAGAATTTAACTAAGCTTGATAATCGCAGTATGCAGAATTTATTACGCGATGTATCCAATGATGATTTAATCTTGGCTTTAAAAGGCATAGAAGAGAGTATGCATGATTTATTTTTCAATGCCATGTCTGAGCGTGCTGCAGAAATGCTCAAAGATGATTTAGAGGCACAGGGTCCAGTGCAATTGAGTAAAGTGATACAGTGCCAAAAAAATATTGTAGCCGTCGCTCAGCGCTTAGCGAAAGATGGCACGATTGTCATTGCTGGCCAAGGTGAGGAAATGGTGTGACGGCATTAATGGTTGTCACAATATGTTCGAAATAGTCAATGCGGTGGGAGATCTCTCGCTGCGCTCGAGATGACAATTATAAAATTTCTGTCATCTCGAACAGTGGCGTTAGTCACTGTGAGAGATCTCCTGGGGGTTTGACTACTTTAAAACGTAAAGATGTTCAAAGCTTTTCGAGCGAAGGGAAATAAACAATGAGCCGAATCATTAGCAGTGAAGAAGCAGGAAATTTCAAAGCGTGGCAATTGCCCGATGTAGGCAATAGCCAAGATATACCACAACCTTCACAAGATGCTACAACACCACAATCCTTAGACGAAATGATCCGTCAAGCAAAAGAAGAAGCTTTTGCTCAAGGTGTTGCCCATGGGGTGAGTCAAGCACAATCCACACTTGCTAACGATGCCAGCAACGAATGGCAACAAAAAGTTAATCAATTAGATGGTTTAATTAGCTCACTTAATGAGCCACTTAATGCCACAGATGAAAATGTTGAAAAAGAAATCCTCAATCTAGTCATGTCAATGACACAACGCTTGTGTCGACATGAATTATCGATTAATCCAGAACAAGTGATGACTATCGTTCAAGAAGCCAAAGCCTTGTTGCCTGCAAATGCGAAGAATATACAAATCCATGTGCATCCAGAGGATGCAGCTTTAATGCGTCAAGCTATGCAAGAAAAAGGCGATGATAGTATTTCAGCTTACCTGCATGAAAATCATGAGTTATCACGCGGTGATTGCAAGGTAGTGTCTGATGCAGGACAAATCGATGCAACCCTCGAAGCACGTATTAATGAATTAGCTAACCGGATTTTAAATAATGACGGCGAATGATTTAAGTGGTCGTATAGCACAATTTTCTCAACGTATTTCAGAAGGCTCGGATCTGCGCGTGGATGGTCGCCTTGTACGTATGGTAGGTTTAACTTTAGAAGCTATTGGCTGCCAGGCACCAGTGGGATCGCGCTGTAAAGTAGAAATGACCACAGGCAATGCTATCGAAGCGGAAGTGGTTGGTTTCAGCGATGAAAAATTATATTTAATGACTACTGAAGATACTTTGGGTTTAGTGCCAGGTGCAAAAATTACACCCTTAGGAAAAGTTGCTGAAGTGGGGGTCAGTCAAGCTTTATTAGGCCGGATTATTGATGGTCAGGGTAAACCTTTAGATAACAAAGGACCTGTTAATATCACTCAGTATTATCCCTTAACTGGCAAATCCATTAATCCGTTAGGACGAGACTGTATTGAAACAACCTTAGATGTAGGTATTCGTAGTATTAATTCATTACTCGCTATTGGCCGTGGTCAACGTTTAGGTTTATTTGCGGGCAGTGGTGTAGGTAAAAGTGTATTAATGGGGATGATGACCTGTTTTACCGAAGCTGACATTATTGTGGTAGGTTTAATCGGTGAGCGTGGTCGCGAAGTAAAAGAATTCATTGAACATAATTTAGGAGAGTCGGGTTTGGCACGTTCTGTGGTGATTGCCGCGCCGGCTGATGCATCCCCCTTAATGCGTTTACATGGGGCTATGCGTGCTACTGCGATTGCTGAATATTTTCGTGACCAGGGTAAACAAGTATTATTATTGATGGATTCATTGACACGTTTTGCCCAAGCCCAGCGCGAATTAGCCCTTGCCATCGGTGAGCCACCAGCGACTAAAGGTTATCCACCCTCAGTCTTTGCTAAATTATCTCAGTTAGTGGAACGTGCAGGTAATGGTAGTGGTCAACAAGGCTCCATTACTGCTTTTTATACAGTGCTGACAGAGGGGGATGATCAACAAGATCCCATCGCCGATTCAGCCCGCTCATTTTTAGATGGGCATATTGTGCTATCACGGCGTTTAGCTGAATCAGGACTCTATCCTGCCATTGATATTGAGGCATCCATTAGCCGGGTGATGCAAAATATTGCCCCTAAAGAGCAGATGGATGCTATGAAAATGTTCAAACGGCTGTACTCTAAATACCAAGAAAACCGTGATTTGATCAATGTTGGAGCATATAAAACCGGTGCTGACCCTGAATTAGACCGGGCAATTCAATTAATGCCGCAGATTATAGCCTTTTTGGCGCAAGATATGCATCAAAATGTGAGTTACGCAGAAAGTGTCGGGCAGTTGCAACAATTATTGTCACCGCCAGCAGCAGAGTAAAAGGGTTTTAGGGTAGTACTATGGGTGAAACAGTTACACGTTCACAACGGTTAGCCGGAGTAGAACGTTTTCGTGCGGAAGAAGCTAAGGCACGTTGGACTGAATTAGCAGAAGCTGAGCAAAAACGTCAACATGCCGAATCCTTATGCTCAACCTTACAGAACCACGTTACTGAGAGCCATCAGGCAATGATTGATAGTGGTGCAGAAGGTATTGCCGGTTGGAATTTAAAAGCCCGCGGCCAATGGAAAAATGGCGTGATAGAGAAACTCAATGATGGCCGTAAACAAGAATCACATTTAGCTACACTCTGTGGTATGCACCGCGACAAATGGATGCAAGCGAAACAAGAAGAACTCAAAGTTGCCAAAGTTAAAGCAAGCTGTGAAGCCAGTGAATTACTCGAAGCAGACCGCAAGGCTCTTAAACAGCAAGATGAAGAAACAATACAGCGGTATGTACGACAAGGCCGTGGGCCACTAAGCCCAGGAGCTGATGGTTAATCTTAAGTGACATATATGGCTCTGGATTGTCAGCTATTTTTTGATGCGCATCATTTTTATGATGACAATAGGTGACAGTTGCAATCGAGGGCATAAATGACCATTTGGGAATTAAAGATTCAGACTATTCAACAGCTTCTGCTGCAGTAGTACGATATTGGCCATCATGTAATGCTTGTAATAATTCAGCTTCGCCGCGGGTGAGGCTGGTATCGCGTAATACATCCTCAAGGCTGCCGCCGCTTTCGAGAATTTTCTTTGCGTAATTATAGGAGAGCTCACTATCAGGGCCGTCAATACTGACTTGGTTTTCCTGTAAGCCTTGGCGGTAAATTTCTTCCTCGAGTTTTTCAACGGTAAGTTCAAGGTGAGAGATTGCTTGTAATAAACGTTTCTGCTGATTATTCATCAGCGTATTCTTACGTTGGATCATGATAGTGATACCAAGCACACTCAAGGTTGTCAGTAAACTAATTGCCTGCATAAGTAGTGTTGCGTGCATTGTCTTATCCTTAATTTAATGAGTTGAGCATTTTTGCACGGACGCGGCTTAAGGCTTGACCATGCAATTGACTCACCCGTGATTCTGAGACACCAATGATAGTGCCGATATCTTTTAAATTCATTTCTTCAATATAATGCAGTGAAAGCACTAGGCTCTCTTTTTCTGGTAGGGCTTTTAAATGATCCATGAGCGAGTTTTTTAATTCTGCCCGATCAATTTGTTCACTGGGATTATCTTCGGTTGTTTCACTCGTCATGGTACTTTCATAATCTTCAAAGCAAAATAATTCACAGGAGCCAGAATCCCTGAGCATAAGATGATACTGCTCCATATCGACATCAAGTTTTTTAGCCACTTCATGATCGAGCGGCATGCGGCCTAGTTCATGTTCTAATTGATGAATCGCCTGACTTACTGCACGACTGTTTTTATACACAGAACGTGGTATCCAATCACCACGGCGTATATCATCAATAATAGCCCCACGAATACGGATACTAGCAAAGGTGGTAAAGCTACAGCCTTTGTCATAACGATAATTTTTTGCGGCTTCTAATAGTCCGATCATTCCAGCTTGCAACAAATCAGAAATTTGTACAGAGCTAGGTAAGCGACTGTGAATATGATAGGCAATTTTCTTGACTAAGTCAGAATGCTGTGCAATCACATTATCAGTGCTAATATGCTCTGAAACCTCTGCATAGGCTGCAACGTCATTCATTCAACGCACCCTTCTAGCATTGCATCGTGTTGTAACAATCTCTCTAAGAAAAAGCTAATATGGCCACGGTTAGCCTTTGGTTTGGGCCATTGTTGTACTTTTTGGCTGATTTGTTTAAAGGCCATAGCGGATTTTGAATTAGGGTATAAGTCAACAACGGCCTTTTGTTGTTGAACAGCTTTACGTAGGTATTCATCATAAGGAAGAGACCCAGCAAATTGCAATGTCACATCTAAAAACCGATCAGCAGCCTTACTAATTTTATTGAATAATTCTTTGCCTTCAGAAAAGTTTTTTACCATATTAGTCAAGATATGAAACTTATCGATATTATAATTACGATTCATGACTTTAATCAGTGCGTAAGCATCAGTAATAGAGGTAGGTTCATTACAAACAACTACAATCACTTCTTGAGAAGCCTGTGATAAACTCATCACTTGCTCCGAAATCCCAGCCGCATTATCCACAATCAATACATCCACATCGTCAGTTAAATGACTAAAAGCATGAATAATCCCAGTGGTTTCCATGGTATTGAGTTGTGCCATTTTTTGGATACCAGAAGCTGCAGGCACAATCTTTAAATTATGTGGTCCGGCAATAATGATATCTTCTAAGTCACATTTACCTTGTAATACGTGAAATAAGTTTAATTCAGATTTTAAGCCTAAGAGTACATCAAGATTAGCTAATCCCATATCAGCATCTAAAAGCATAACTTTCTGGTTCTGTTTCGCTAGGCTAATACCAAGATTAACCGACACATTGGATTTCCCAACACCACCTTTACCCCCTGCGATGGAAATCACGCGCGTGGTTTTCTTACGGTGTAAATTCTTTAATCCTGCGACTTGTTCAAATGCCAAATCATCAGTCGTGAGCATGAGCGACTCCTTGTGAAAATGTTAATGCCATTTCTTCATCTGTAGGCATGTGTTCATTACGTCTTGCCGCAGCAATGGCCCAAGTGACTAACTGGTGCGGACGTGCGACTTTTAAATCTTCAGGGACACGTTGGCCATTGCTAACATAAGCAACAGGCAAACCATGTTTTATTAAAGCGGAGATGCAAGGGCCTAATGAAGTAGTTTCATCAAGCTTGGTGAGAATGCAGGCATTGATTTTAACCATATTAAAGGCATTGATAGTTTCATTCAGATAACCTGTTTGCGTATTCGTAGGCATCACTAAATAAGATTTCACAGTCCGCTCAGCCTGATTAAGTAATTCTAATTTATGGTTTAATTCCATATTGCGTGGACTCATCCCCGCAGTGTCGATCAAAATCAAGCGTTTATTTTGGAATTTTTCTAAGGCTTTATTCAATTCTTTTTCAGTAGCAATAGAAATAACGGGTATATGTAAAATACGCCCATAAATATTTAATTGCTCTCGCGCTGCAACACGATAAGTATCGGTAGTGATAAGGCCTATTTCATCAGCACTATGGTGTAGTGCAAAGCGAGAAGCAATTTTGGCAATGGTGGTAGTTTTACCTACGCCTGTGGGGCCAATGAGTGCAGCAATACCACCATAATGTAAAAGTTCATCACCGGTGGTTTTAATATTATTGATTAAACTGTGCTGTGCTTGAGTCCATGCAGTATCTAAATTTTGTATATTGGGTAGTTGCTGACAAATGAAACGACAGACTTCTGGATCTAAGCCTAAAGTGCTTAGGCGCTTTAATAAAGCTGTTTCGCCAGAATTTTGACGGACTTTATTATTCCACGCTAGACCTGCTAATTGATTTTCCATTAAATCCCGTAACATGCTGATTTCATCTTGCATACTGTTCAATAAATCATCCGGTACCAAGGTCATAGCGGGTTCATCAGTTGTTTCTGATGGTGATTGTGACGCTGGTGTCAAATTTTCAGCGCTGGGTGATGGTATTTTTGGCGTTTGCTGCGCAGGTTGTTCCTGCGTGTCGGTTTCTCGGTCAGTAGCCGCCTCGATTTCAATACCACCATTCACTTTTTTGTGTGAGAAAATAATGGCATCAGGGCCCAGTGAATTACGCACAAGATTGATAGCTTGGCGCATACTGGGTGCAAAGAAGTGTTGTAGTTCCATAAAATTTTCCCTATAAAATAGCTCAATTACCGATTGAGCCTACGATTTTAATTTGTTTATCGTCTGGAATTTCCTGATACGATAAAACATGTAGACCTGGGATGCTGTGCCGTACTAAACGTGTGAGTAAGTGCCTGATTTGTGGCGATACTAAGACCACAGCACTATCACCGGTCATATTTTGCTGCTGTTCATAGGTGGTTAAGGCCCGATGAATTTTTTCTGCTAGGCTCGGTTCTAAGCCAATGCCATTTTCAGCAGCCATCTGTAAGGACTGTTGCAATATCTGTTCCAATTCAGGTGCCAAAGTAATGACGGATAATTGATCTTTATTGCCATTGATAGCTTGGATAATCAGTCGTTTTAAAGTCACACGCACTGCAGCAGTCAATACATCAGGATCTTGGCTTTTAGGTGCCATTTCAACCAAGGTTTCAGCAATCGTACGGATGTCCACTAAGGGGATTTGTTCCGTTAACAAGTTTTGTAGCACTTTAACGATAGTGCTGAGACTTAGTGCACCCGGTGTGAGGGTTTCAACTAATTTAGGCGATATTTTGGCTAATTTATCCAATAATTGCTGCGCTTCTTCGTGACCAAAAATTTCAGATACATGATTTTGTAGAATTTGGCTCAGATGCGTAGCAATTACTGTACTTGAATCAACAACGGTATAACCTTGGCTTTGCGCGTATTCACGTTGTTCTGGGTTGATCCAAATTGCCTCTAGCCCAAAGGCCGGATCACGAGTAGGAGTACCATCAATTTTTGCGAAGACTTGGCCAGGGTTGATGGCCATCTCCTTGCCGAGCATGATTTCTGCTGAGCCTACATCCACGCCCATGAGTGTGATCCGATATGCACTCGGTGATAAATCTAAATTATCACGGATATGCACTGACGGGATAAGAAACCCGAGTTCCTGTGAGAGTTTTTTGCGGACGCCTTTGATACGTGTCATTAACTGGCCATCTTTGCTGGTATCTACCATATTAATTAAGCGATAACCAATTTCTAAACCAATAATATCTACTGGAGCAACATCATCCCAATTTAATTCGGCTGCCGGTAATGCAGCAGCCGTGTCTTCAGCAGGTTGTGCGCTGGCTATAGCTAGGGCTGCTTTTTTCTTCTTGTCAGTCATATAGGCCATACCACCAGCTAATGCAGCCAAGGATATAAAAGCAACGTGTGGCATTCCTGGAATAGCACCCATGGAGCCAATCACACCTGCAGTAATCGCAAGAGAACGAGGATTACCAAATAATTGTGACATCACTTGGCTACCCATATCTTGCTCACTGTTAACGCGGGTAACCATAATGGCTGCGGCTGTGGATAAGAGTAATGAAGGGACTTGTGCAGCAATACCGTCACCAATGGTTAAAATAGAATAATTAACACCAGCGGCATTAAGAGACATATCAAATTGACTCACACCGATAACTAAGCCACCAATTAAGTTAATAAACAAGACTAATAGACCAGCAATCGCATCCCCGCGTACAAATTTACTCGCACCATCCATGGCCCCGTAAAAATCAGCTTCTTGGGCGACTTCAGTACGACGGTTCTTTGCCTCCTCTTGGTCAATAATGCCGGCGTTCAAATCGGCATCGATGGCCATTTGTTTACCTGGCATTGCATCTAAAGTAAAACGTGCGCTCACTTCTGAGATACGTCCAGCACCCTTGGTGACAACAACAAAGTTAATGATCACAAGAATGGTGAAAACGACAATACCAACAGCATAGTTACCGCCAATTACTACCTCACCAAACGATTTAATCACCTGGCCAGCCGCATCCGGACCTAGATGACCTTTTAATAAAACGACTCGTGTGGATGCTACGTTTAATGCTAAGCGTAATAAGGTCGAGACTAATAGAATTGTTGGAAATACACTGAAATCTAAGGGTCGTGAGGAATAAATTGTTGCTAATAGTACAATCAGTGATAAAGCGATATTAAAGGTGAATAGTACGTCTAGCATAAAAGGTGGCAAGGGTAGTACCATCATTGCTAGCATCAGTACAACTAAAATAGGTGTACCAAGATTACCTTTTTTTAGATTATTGACTATTTGTGCAACGGCATCATCAGCCATGATTTAGATCTCCTCAGGTACAGGGATATCACCTAATGGTTTAGGTTTAGGCCCTATGCCTGTTTTAAATTGTTTAAGTTGGTAGATATAGGCAAGGACTTGAGCAACAGCCACATATAAACTACCAGGAATTTCTTGGAATAAATCCGTACTATGATAAATAGCACGGGTTAGTGCTGGAGCAGAGACAATTTCAACATTATGCTCTGTAGCAATATTACGAATTTGGAAAGCGATTAAATCAGCACCTTTAGCAACCACAGTAGGTGCGCCACCTTTCTTCAAATCATAACGCAGTGCGACGGAAAAGTGAGTTGGGTTGACGAGCACAACATCAGCAGTAGGTATTTCGCTCATCATGCGTTTTCTTGCCAGACTTTGTTGAATACTGCGAATTTTACCTTTGACTTCACCACGGACTTCTGTTTGTTTTAATTCGTCACGGATTTCTTGATGTGACATGCGTAATTTTTTCTTGTGTGACCATAATTGAAAAGGTGCATCAACAGCCGCAATAATAATCAAGGTACAACAGACAAGTAGAAATGATAACCCAAGCATATTAATCGCATGAGGGATAGCTTCTTTGACTGGTTCATTACTGAGGTTAATAATTTGAGTCAACTCACTACGTAGTAATAAAATACCCGCAGTTAAAATTAAAATAAATTTGGCATATGATTTAATTAGCTCAACGAAGCTTTTCACTGATACCATGCGGGCTAAGCCTTTCAGGGGATTCATACGGCTAAATTTTGGCATTAATGCTTTACCGCTGAATAACCATCCACCGAGTAGATTTGGGCTAGCTAAGGCAACAACAAATAAAGCAGCAAATAAAGGTAAAACAGATAGAAAAACTTTAAATATCGTGTGACCAAAAATACTGACCATATTATAAGGATTATCCAAAAATTCACGCTGGATAGTAAAGCATGATTGCATCGCTTGTGCTAGAGCAGAAAAAATTTGGCTGCCATACATGAGCATGATCCCTGCGCCAGTTAATAGCAGTAGAGTGCTATTCAGATCTTTCGATCGGGGAACTTCGCCGTCCTCGCGAGATTTTTGCAGTCGCTTCGGGGTCGGTTCCTGAGTTTTTTCTTGACCGTCATCCTGCGCCATTACTGCCCCTTCATCAGTGTACCAATGAGGCTAAAGCCTTGGTTAATGACATATTCTGAATGATTCATCATTCCAGAAAAACTAATATACATAACGCTTAAACCAAGTAATAAGGTCAGCGGAAAACCAATAGAAAAAATATTCAATTGTGGTGCAGCTTTGGTCATCACTGCGAAGGTCATATTCACAACTAATAATGAGATAATCGCAGGTAGAGCAATTGAAACAGCACCAGCAAACATTTCGCCACCAAATTTTACTAGATCGCTAATTTGAGGGTCTGTTAAGCCATGCATGCCAATAGGAATAATATTAAAACTATTGACTATGACTTGAATCAGCATAATGTGGCCATTGAGAGATAAAAATAATAAAGTCACTGACATCAAATAAAAATGCGATATCATTGGTAGATTATCATGATTTTGAGGGTCCACTAAGGTTGCAAATCCTAACCCTGATTGCATAGCGACAATTTGCCCACCGAGTACCACCACTTGAAAGACAAATTGAAAAACTAAGCCTATAGAAATACCAATAATAATTTGTTGGCCAATGACAATAGCGCCAGTAATAGACATAGGGTCAATTGGTGCATGTTTCGGCATTAATGGAACAGCTAAAATCGTTACTAAAATACCAAAATATAAGCGTACGCGTACAGGGACTAACTGCGCACCTAAAAAAGGCATAGCCATAAACATGCTTGAGATGCGGAAAAATCCCAGCATATAATTTTGCATAATTTGGTTAAAATCAAATTGTTCCATGATTAGATTTAACCTATTAAATACGGAATTTCCATGACTAATTCCTGTGTGTATGTGGTTATCATATTAATCAACCACGGTGATAAAAAAGCGATGACACAAAGAATAACGAATAATTTTGGTAAAAAGTTTAATGTCATTTCATTGATCTGTGTGGCTGCTTGAAATGTGGCAATGATCAAACCCACAATTAAACCAGGGATGACAATGGCTGATACGCCCATCATCACCAGAAATAAGGCATGTCTAAAGATGTCAATTACAGTTTCTGGCGTCATGTTTGCTTCCTTATACGGCAAAACTTGAGGCAATGGTACCAATAACTAAATCCCAACCATTGACTAAGACAAATAACATAATTTTAAAAGGCAGCGATATGACGAGAGGTGATAACATCATCATCCCCATGGACATCAAAACACTAGCTACGACTAAATCAATGACTAAGAATGGAATATATAAAATAAAACCAATTTGAAATGCTGTTTTTAACTCACTAGTGACAAAGGATGTCATTAATACTGTCATGGGGATTTCACTAGCAGTTTGTACTGGCTGGTGATGTGACATTTTCATGAATAAATTAATATCATCACGGCGTGTTTGTTTCAGCATAAACGATTTAAAAGGCATAATAGCATTCTTTAAGGCTTGCTCTTCGGTGATTTGTTGATTGATATAGGGCTGTACAGCGGTGGTGTTGACTTTGCTGAGTACGGGTGACATCACAAATAAAGTAATGAGTAATGATAAGCCGATTAAAATTTGATTCGTTGGGATATTCGGCATACCTAAAGCTTGGCGTAAAATAGCCAAGACAATAATGATGCGGGTAAAAGAAGTTGCCATCATAACTAATGCAGGCAATAACGTCAGCAGTGTCATGGCAATGAGGATTTTTAGGCTTAAATTATAAGTGGTTGAACCATTAGGATTTGGATTAGCGGTCACGGCCACAAAGCCTGGATTAACCGCATAAACAATGTCAGGTAAGAATAAACAAACTAATAAGGCAAAAAATACGATGGTTTGCTTTTTCATGATGACTTTCCTTGACCAAGGTATTTTTTCAACTGCTGTGAGAAGTTCATTGCTTCATTATTATCTTCACTTTGTGTAATCGGCTCATCAAAAACATGCAAAGTTCTCAGTTGGCCCGCACATGCGCCCACTAATAGCTGGGTTTCACCGGCTTGAATGAGTAAGATTTTTTCTCGTGTACCAATCGGCATGGTATATAATAATTTGATAGTGCCAGAGCTATGTTTGCCTAATAGGGTAAAGCGTTTAAGAAAATAAGTGCAAGCAAAAATAAGGATAATAATCCCTGCGAGTACAAGAAAAACTTGTGCTACTTTTCCTGCATAAGAAGCATGCTGTATGGTGCCTGGAATATTGCTACTAGCAAATGATACTGTGCTATACAAAATCAGTAATAATGACGACAGTTTTGTTTTTTGCATACCTTATCCCATTTTTAAATATTCTTCATCCGATCTGACTTACTAACAACTTCAGTCAATCGAATGCCGTATTTACCATTGACAACCACCACTTCACCTCTAGCTACCAGTGAACCATTGACTTTAAGATCTAAAGGATCGCCTGCCGTTTTATCTAACTCAAGCACGGAGCCTTTGGAAAGTTTTAATAAGTCTTTCAACTTAATCGTGCGACTACCCATTTCAATAGATAAATTGACGCCAATTTCCAATAAGACACCCAATTCCGCATGGGCGGCGCCATCGGAGCTCATTTCATCCGTAGTAGTGACTACACCGTCAGGGTTACCAATTTCTTGAAATTCTTCGCTAGGTTCAGCGATTGCACCGCTTTCACTTTCTGCCATGATTGCTTTACTCCTTTAACCATTCAATAATTCTAAGGGCGTGATTGCCATTACGGGCGCCACAGGTGGCTTTAAATACACAAATATCATTGATAAATGCCTCTGCATAACGAGGATTATCAATAGCGATAATATCGCCTACTTTTAGTTTAATTAAATCACTCAAGGTGATTTCAGTTTCTGAAATATTGCCAGTAACTTTTAGGCTGACATTATGCATATTTTGCTCTAGTGCTTCTTTCCATAATTTATTTTCAGCTTCGTTGGTTGAATCATTGGTGGAGCTGTCAATTAAATGTCGAATCGGATCTAATATAGAGTAGGGTATGCATAGCATAAATTCGCTTTCAGTATCAGCAAAGTGCATTTTATAACGATTAATAATGAAGTTATCAGAGGGATTAGCAATATTAGCTAGGCTAAGCCGTGTGGTACTTCTGATGTAGTTAAACTCAATATCTTTAATAATTTGCCACGCGCCACTAAAGCAAGTATTCATTTCTTCTAGTGCAAGCTGAGCAATACGTAACTCAACTTTAGCAATTTCACGTTCAGTATTGGTGGGGTTACTGACACTACCACCAAAAAATAACTCTATCAATCGATGCACAAGGTCTGCACTATATATAATAGCGGAAGTACCAATTAGAGGTTTCATCTGTACTAAGTGCATAATCATTGGTTGCGGAATGGAGTTAATGTATTCATCAAAGCTCACAACGGTGGGCGGCTCAGCGCTAATGGTGATGTTATTGCAGAGTAGTTGGCTAAATTTGCGGTGCATTTCCGCACAAAATACGTCATTAATGGTTTCAAGGCGCTGTAAATTACCAAAATGACTGCTTGGTTTATTAGTGAAGTCATAGTCGACAGCTTCTGCGCTGTTGCCTGCTGTTGCATTATCTTTATCGAGTAAAGCATCTACTTCATCATCTGAAAGTACGTCTGAAACACCCATGTTTTTAGTTTGTCTCCATACTGATTTATAAAAATCATCACCAGTAACCCCTGAGTGCAACTACCATGCCAAATGAAAAATTAGTCAGTTCTGGAATAAAAATTGCTTCTTATTTAACTTTATTGTAATCATATACGTGTTTAAATTGACCGATTTACCTATGATTTGCCGGATATATATACAGTTATCTATAGAAAGGTGCAAAATAGATGACGCAGATCAGAATTTTATATTGAATAAGCGCACTGTAAGAGAAAGTCTATCGGTACAATACGTCAATAAATTGACGCAAAAGGAGAAAACACAGTGAAAAACATCTATAAAGTGCTCGGTTTTTTGACGCTCATGTTGTTTAGCAGCATATCTATGGCAAATACAGCACAGTATGAAAATCTAGATGATATTAAACAGTCAGTTGAGAATTTTGTACGTAGTAAAGTCACTGTGAATAAAGGCGAGCAATTAAAAGTAGAGGTCGGTCATTTGGATTCACGTTTACATCTTGCTCAATGCGAAATTCCTTTACAAGTGTTTGTACCTTCAGGACGCCGCACACTAAAAAGTCATACGGTGGGTGTTGCCTGTGCAGGTAAAAAGCCATGGCGAATTTTTGTACCTGTGCGCGTTGAGATTTATAAACAAGTTGTTGTCTCTGCACATCCCATATCAAAGGGCTCGCAATTACATGATGAAGATTTTAAATTGGAAAATATGAACGTCATGAAATTACGTCAAGGATTTTTCCAATCTAAAGACCAAGTGGCTGGGAAAGTATTAACGCGCTCAATCACCATGGGTACACCCATCACGCCGAAATTATTAACGGCGCCTACAGTCATTAAAAAAGGTGAAACTGTCGCTATTGCTGTTGAACATGATGGTTTAAAAGTACAGATGAAGGGGCGAGCTATGAAAAGTGGTGGTAAGGGTGAGCATATTCCTGTGCGTAACTTATCATCAAAGCGCGTGATCGATGCCTTAGTCACAGGGCCAAGCATGGTGACAGTCTTGGTGAATTAATTGAATTATTTCGCTAAAGTTATTGTGGTAATGGCCGATAAGATACATGAGTGGTGTAGAAGCATGGATGCAGAACACAAATGGAGGATAATTCCATGATTAATGACATTAAGTTATCTCAGATCCGGCAGGTTCAGAATCAGATAGCAGAAAAGTCTAAGAATCAAGTAGTTAGTGGGTCTCAAACTAATGAAGATAGCGATACCATTGAATTTTCTGCGAACGGTAAAATGTTCCAGCAGCTAGTAGATAGTGCACCACCTGCGGCCGATCCAGAACGTATGGCGGCTTTGCAATTAGCCATTGCCAATGGCGAGTATCAGGTGGATTACGATAAATTAGCTGATGTATTATTAAATGATGCGTCATTGCTTGATGAATGAGTGCTGTGGTTAAAGCTAGGGTATATAATACACAAACAATAGGATAAAACACATATGGATGTTGCGAACCAATTAAGTCAATTATTATCCCAATACTTGCATCAATCGCAGCAATTATGCGAGTTGCTTGAGCGTGAAAATGAGGCCCTCAGTGACGATGATGCGGAGCAGATCCAAGCCACAGCCGAGGAAAAGCAAGTCTTATTAGATGAATTCGCTAAGAGTGATAAACGCTTGATGGCTATTTTGGCAAATGCTGGTGTTAGCCAAGAGCCACAGGTGATGGAAAAACTACTTGCTCAGTGCCCTGCGGACCAACAGCAACAACTCACCCAACTTTGGCAAGATTTATCACCTACCTTAGAAAAATGCCGCAGCCAAAACATTATTAATGGTACCATCATCGCTTCGCGCTTAAATGGCATACGCCGGACCATAGATATCGTCCGTAATGGCGGTGAAGCAGGTACGGTAAGTTATGATGCCAGCGGCGCTGTAGTCACCGGCAAAGGTTCAAGAACAGATACCATAATCTAGCTATTTAGCTGCAAAATTGCGTATTTTCACGCATTTTAATTGCAATTTCACTTTTTACTTCCGTCACGAAATCTACAATTGTAGATATTGTGACGCGAGAAAGCCTTGATTTTCCCGTCACGAAATCTACAATTGCAGATATTGTGACGCGAAAAAGCCTTGATTTTCCCGTCACGAAATCTACAATTGCAGATATTGTGACGCGAGAAAGCCTTGATTTTTCCGTCACGAAATCTACAATTGCAAGTATTGTGACGCGAGAAAGCCTTGATTTTCCCGTCACGAAATCTACAATTGCAAGTATTGTGACGCGAGAAAGCCTTGATTTTTCTGTCACCAGATCCATGTATGTGGACAATACTTATTATTATGAAGAAAATTTGGGTATAAAATGAACATAATGCCATTTATTGGGCGTCAGCGAGAGTTAAAAGAGCTACAGCTTTTTTTGAAGAAAAAGGTTGCTAGCTTTTTAGTAATGCGAGGTAGACGGCGTATTGGCAAGAGCCGTTTGATAGAAGAATTTGCTAAACCATATACCTTGTATAAAATCACAGGGTTGGCACCACGAGAAGGGATAACAGCGCAGCACCAACGTGATCATTTTGCCCGCACTCTTAGCATGATGAGTGATTTGCCAGAAGTACACACGGATGACTGGTTTAAATTATTTGTACTATTGGCACAAGCGGTTAAAACAGGTCGAGCCATCGTCTTACTTGATGAAATTTCATGGATGGCGATGGGAGACCCTGATTTTCTCGGCAAACTGAAGACGGCGTGGGATGATTATTTTAAACAAAATCCAAAGCTGATTTTTATTATCTGTGGTTCGGTTTCCTCATGGATAGATGACAATATACTTTCAAGCTCTGGGTTTGTGGGCCGTATTTCTCTACCAATGACCTTAAAAGAATTGCCACTACATGATAGTAATAGCTTATTAACAACATTGGGTATACAGGCAAGCGTCTATGAACGCTTCAAGATTCTATCTATTACTGGCGGAGTGCCCAGATATATAGAGGAATTTAACCCAAGTCAATCGGCAGAGGAAAATATAAAACGTCTATGTTTTACAGAGAATGGCGTATTGTTTAATGAATTTGACAGCATTTTTGCTGATTTATTTGGTAGCCATAGTGTTATCTATGAAGAAATAGTATTACTGTTAGTTAATCAGACACTTACTTTTAATGATATTTGTGAGAAATTACAAAAGCAGAAGAGTGGTCATGTGAGTAAGATGTTGAATGATTTAACAAGTGCAGGTTTTATTGCTCGAGATTACACGTGGCATGTGAAAACATCTAAAGAGTCAAACCTAAGTGTCTATAGACTAAGCGATAATTATTTACGTTTTTATCTAAAGTATATTAAAAAGTACAAAACTCGCATTGAAAGAGGTCATTTTGAGGATGTTGCCTTATCCAGTCTGCCTGGTTGGAGCAGTATAGTTGGGTTACAGTTTGAAAACCTTGTATTAAGTAATCGCCACTTAATTATTGATGCGCTTGGTATCAACCGTAATGATATTTTAATCGATAATCCTTATTTCCAAACAAAAACTACGCGTACGCAGGGCTGCCAGATTGATTACCTTATTCAAACCAGATTCAATACTTTATATGCCTGCGAAATTAAATTCTCCCGCCATCCTATTAAAAGTAGTGTCGTAGAAGAGATGCGAAGTAAACTAGCCAAGTTAGTACTACCGAGAGGCTATAGTTGCATCCCGGTGTTGATCCACGTTAACGGGGTTGATGAAACGGTAGAAGACGCCGATTACTTTGCCAAGATCATCGATTTCACCGAATTCTTGGCGTAGAAGGTTTTACAGATGCACTTTCTGCATGGGATTTACCGCCAGTGACGCGTGCAAAGAAACCTGAATCTGCTGAGCCTGCTGCTGGGTCGGCTTTGTTAACCACAACTGAACTACACTGAGCTGCTTGGGCTTCAGCTACTACAGGATTAGAGTCAGTCACAGCTTGAGTATTGTCAGATGCAGTTTCAGTACTCGATTGCGCAACAGCAGATTCGGAAGCATCAGTTAGCTCTGATGTTTGTTCTAGTTCTGTTTTTAACGTTGTGATATGTTTTTCTAGTTCGAGTACTTGTATTAACTCATGCTCACCAAGTTTGTTAAGTGCCTGCTTGAGTGTTTCAAAGCATTCTATTGTGAATTCAATATGAAGACGGTTTAATTCTGCAAGTTGATGTTCTCCAGCGATATTACTAATTATCTTTTTGAATGCTAGAATTTGTTGAACTAGTGCCTGCCAACCGATTGTATGCTTCTTCTTAAGACCTGGGGCGTGTATCACAACTTGCGTACTATTAAAAGATGCCATATATATATCTAAAGTACATGGCGAAGATTGCGCAATACCATCGAGTTGTACAGGTTGCTCTTTGATGTTTTGTACAATGTTATTTAATCTGCTAGTTTCTTGCCGAGATACTTCGAGTGCTTTGTTTGCATCATCAACGGCGTTTTGTAAGCTTGGTAGTAACTTCGCATATTGAGCGCGTGTTTCGTAGTCAGGCTTCAAATCTCCCCATCTATTCCTTTTAAAGCTTTTATATTTTGCCTCATTGATTTTACTATTGGCGTGAGTAACTGCTGCTTTTTTATTAGTTAAATCTTGTTGCAGTGCAGTATTTGTAGTTTTTTGCTTTTCAATAATGACCTTTAGATAATTATTTAGCAGACCAACTAATGGTGCTTGAAAGGTATTATACAGCTTAATAATGTCATAAACATAACGCCACGCCTCTTTTGACTCTTGGTGGTGTCCGAGTTGTAATGCCAGTATGAGTTTGAGATAAGCTTGAATATAGGTAAACTTGTTTGCATTGACACCCCACGGTACGTTAAAAAATCCCAAGTCTACTACTTGACCGATTTTGTTGTCATAACTTTGACGAAACCCTTTAATTTCACCCCATTTTAACATCTCATTTGAACTTATTTTTTTAGATAGCTCTACTTCAAAATCATACATTTCTCGCAGTTGAGGAGAAATTTCTTTAGGCCATGAGGTGCTTTTATCTAGACAGAATTGGCGGCTAAATAAATCACCTAGAGCAACTTTAGCTGCGTTAGAGAATCGTAGATGATAGGTCGGTGTATTCCATATACTCATAAAAACATTGCAGCCACCTTGTTTGACAGGGAGAGGGAGTTCACTGCAAATATTCTTGATCTTTTCGTAGTGGTATTCCTTAGGTAGCCAATACAGTTTATCTATAAGAGAGGGTAGTAATTTGGTATGAAGAGTATCAGCGGGGTGCTTCGGATCTGATTTACTGCTGCTATGTAGTTTCTCTGCCAAGGATTGTAACTGAGTGAGTGTGAATTCATTGTCTGGATTAAGCATTTTATTTAGCGCGTTGAATTCGGTACTAGACATCTCGTCAGGGCGTGACGTTAATGCATGAAATTGGCGCATGGGCAACTTGTTTTTATGCAATAAATCCATTATTAATGAATAGCGTATGAGGGTGGTACAAGCGTGATATATATGATCATAATAAGCATTAAACTCATCTAAATCCATGCTTGGGTTTGGTTGTAGCTCTTGCGCTAAGCGCGTAAAAATATTTATCCAGAAATACTCACTTTTTTGTGTTGTCTGTGTGTTTACGGCATCGAATGCTTTGCTGTACATATCAGCGGGTGGCGTTGTGATCCCGAATACAGGATTTAAAAAAGGATTATGCGTATCTGATTGATTATGCTGCCCTGTTTGACGACTACTTTCAGAGATTAGACTGATGACGTCAGTGAATGCTTGCGTAGGAAATCTATGGCTCTCACCTGCTAAATAATCTCTGAGTCTTGTTAAACCCTTGGTGATAAGGGGCATAGCATCAAGGTCAGGTTTGCTAATTTTATCTAATGCTGGGTTGGTAAGCTCAGTAATGTTATGCCCAAATTGCCTATGTGCGCTCACTAGCTCTAGCCAAAACTGTTCATCTGTTGTATGCTTCTCCTTGTCGATAAGCGACAGCTCATTCATCATTGGATTGAATAAAACAATGTCTGTGAGTACACGCTGTATGCGAGCTTGTTCCTCCTCCTTCTTTGGCTGTGTGAATGAGAGGCTTGCTAGGTTGGCCTGCCGTGGATCATAATGTTTACAACTGAATAACTGACTAAATTCCCCAACTGTATCGTAGTCATCATATTGTCGAAAACAAAGTTCACCGGTAAATGCAATATGACAACGATGGCTGACTTTTAATAAATCAGCAAACATATCGATAAATTGTCGAGTGATGGTGGTGTTATGAAAATATAGAGTTTTCTTATTATTGGAAGGGTCTTCGCGTTCTCTCAGTTCAGCAAAGAAATTTTCAACAGTAGTGTGGTCATATAAGCAATCACGAAATAGAAAAGCATGGGGTCCGTTTTTACTGAATAGAAACTTGGTATCAGGAATCTCACTAGGTTGAGTACGAGTAAAGTCAGCATAGCTAAAATCACAGACATGATTTTTCCAGTATGAAGCTTGATCTTGTTGCATCATAGTTGTAGTGGAGCTTGTTGATAGAGTATTGCTTTGTCCTTCGGCCTTCGCTTCTGCAGTATTCGAATTCCTTAATTTTTGTAGTAACATATTTTGGTTTTCTGTAACCCAGCGATAAAATTTGATCAGAAATGTGGGGTCACAAGAAAAGTTAACAATTCCTGTTGAATATCGAGTGTCGTAAGTGTCAGTCAGTGTTGTGCCAGCTTCGGCAAGATTGTCAAGGTGCGTCAAGCTCATTAGCGCGACGATCGGAGCCCAGTGATATTTTATAAAATATCTATAAGAATGGTTTTTGGGAGGGAAATCGTCACTATACATGTTTCTACGTTTGCTAACGAATGCAGTTAAAAATTCAGGTATCTGAGTAATGTGAAGGTGTTCAGTTGTATTGTCGTTTGAGGATATGGGCGTATCCTCAAACGTTTCAAGCAATTGATAAGGTGTCGCGTCAAAGATTTTCAAACCATACGTAACTACACTAGAGACCTTTCTACCTAATATCTGGGCGAGTGCTGTTGGATCTAATGTGATTGTTTTCGTGTTTTTGGGTTTCATCGTTCTTAATGACCTTTTGAATTTTTTTTGATTGACTGGTTGCTTCATGCTTGAGCATATTGAAGCCTGATCCCTAGGTTATTCAGCGTTTAGTTGTAATTTTGTGTTAGCTGTTGCCTTAAGCGCGTTACTATACAGTACATACCTTAAGAGATCATTAAGAGATTAATTAGAAATTATTTGTTTCCAAATATATTATTGCTCTTCGAGCTTAGTGAGAAACCCTCTGGTAGGTTAGTTAACAACAACACGTTGTTGTCATCAACTATGCCGAAAAATGCTGTCATCCAGAGTGCGAAGCACGCAGGATCTCTTGCAGTATGACTACTGAGTAACAGCATCATTGAAGTTGACTAAACCATTGGGAGATTTCTCGCATTGCTCGAAATGATGGCAGCGATTCAGTTCCTCACTGTGCTCGAGATGGCAACACTGCTTTAGATACTTTTTAACATAGTTGATGACGGTATTTTTTCTAGTAATCATATAGTGAACAGCGTAGTTTCTTAGTCACTCATGTTACACGGCAGTTGCTCGTTGTTTTGGACGGGCAGAACTAGTACTTGTACGTTGTGGCTCAGTAGATGGTACGTCTGGCGCTTTTACAAGCATCGCTTGTGTTGCTGCAGCAGGATCAGATGATACTTCATTCTGCGTACCTGTAGCCGCATTTACCGATGACGTTTGCGCTCTTGTTGGAGTTGTTGGTACTCGTATAGATGAGCTTTTATCGCCATTGCCAGTAGCGGCATCTACAGATGCTGCTTGTTCTGCTGTGCGAGTTGTTGTAGCTCGCCCAGATAAACTTACCGCAGGGATAGGTGCGCTACTATCAGTCGTTGGCGTAAAGAAAGTTGAGCTTGCTGAACCTGTCTGCAGGTCTGCTTGTTTTGCAGTTGAGACTGCACTGCTGCCAGCGCTTTGTGTTGTCGCTGCTGAGGGTGTAGATGTAGCAACCAGTGGAGTACTGGCTGGACCTGTAAGAGCAGGGTGTAAAGATGAAGATGCTGCTGAAGTAATAGTGCTTGGTATCTCCACGAGTTGTCCCGAGCTTGCTGTTGGTTGTGAAGAGCTAACAGTGCTGTCAGCGTCTACAGAGGTTTGTTGTTGAGTCTGTGCTGTCTTGAGTAATTGTTTTAAATAAGCAGTTATTGCATTAATTACATTTACGTCTTTCTGTAATGTAGCGTTAACTGATAGAACAGCCTTTGTTTCAGGCGACTCAATGGTTGTTTCACCTTTTCCTTTTGCAGTGTCGAACCAATTGCTAATGCAGGGCTTATCAAATAATCTCCCCGGTTCATCTGGGTGTCTCACTGGATGTGTAGTAATGTCTTGACATATACAACACTGGTAAGCTTGAAGTATGGGGTCATTCTCAAGCTCAATACCTAGTTCTTTGCATTGAGCGAGTAATGTTTGAACTTCATTAGATTCTTGTATAGTTGCTGATGATGAATCGGATTGTGTGCTAACTGGTGTTGTCGAGATTACACGGATATTTCTTGATTCAGCCTGAGCAACTGCTGCTTGTTTTGAGGTTGACGAAGATGCACTGGAAGTTGCTGGGTCAGATACTGAGGTGCCACTTGTGCTTTTATGACTTGATGAAGCCATGTCATGTGCAGCATCTGTGGCAGTGTGCGCTAACTTACCTCGCATATCAGTAATTAATTGTTCAAGCCCAAGTGTCTGGATTAAATCTGCTTGACCTAATGTATTTAGACTTGTGTTTAGCTTATTGAGTGCAATCAATACTTCCTTGAGGTGCTGTTGTCTAAAAGAAGGTATTGCGTGGGTGGCGGCTATATCTTCACAGATTGCTGATAATTTTTTTACTTGCCCAATCAGTTGCTGTAGCTTTATTCTCATGTTAGTGCGCTTTGTATTTGTTATACTCATTATCGTACCATTAAAAGATACTTGATAGGGCAAAAGATTACATTGTGGACCTTGATTTAGTTTACTTAAATTTGCTTGCTCAGCGAGGCTATCTATTAGTTGTGCTAAACGTTCATTTTCCTCTGGTCTTTCAGCATGTTCGCAAGGGTTGTCTGTTTCTTGTTTTCCTACTCTCTGTGCTATTCGTAGTTGGTTTTTTATGATCTCTTCAGGTGCTTGCAGTAAATTATAAACCTTTATAATATCAGTAACAGGTTGCCAATGACTTTTTAATAGTGCTGTCCTGGCGTTGTCATGCATTGACGGGTCAGTGAAGTTTTTTAGCACTGCTAGAGCTGCATTTATAAAATCCATGATATAGTTAAAATCAGAATCATTTAGTCGAATATTGAATATAAATAGAATTTTCTCTGTCATTTTCCCAGTTTTAGTGGCCTCTACAAATTGGGTTAGCTGTTCGTATAAATATTCTGAAGTCAATGGTTCTTCTGAGTTAGCCAGGTCATATAATTTTTTCTCATGCGCTGTTATTTTTCGTGATGAGTCATCAACCTTGCTTTGTTTAAGAGGAATCTGCGTTGTTTTATCTTCATTAAATCTTCGCTGCAGTAAGTCACGTAGAGCAACTTTAACATAATCTACGACTTGCCGTTCATGTATTTTGCCGAGTGTTTCAATATGATTCCAGTCAAGGTTTTTTCCTAATAAAACATTTTGGGTATCGAATTTTTCGTAGATTCTTCTAAGTTGTGTAATATAATACTCCTGTGGTAATTGAAATAATGAGGATTTAATCTTACGCATATTGCCTTCTAAGCCGATATTCCTGTAATTATCATCGAGTAATTTCATATAATTTATGAGATAACGATAATCGTTTAATGCTTCTATCAGCTTGCCAAATGTGAGTGCAGCCGTAGGAAGGTTTCGCAGTGTTTTATATGCGCGGACATGGTTGGTGCGGTCACCATAATAGTCCTCAGACATGCCATTAATGCGAGCAGCAATTTCCTGCGATGTTGGTAATTTTTCTGTAGATAGTTTAATGCTGTAACTTTCCTGTATATCTTGCAGCAAACTTATTAAGAGTAGCCATTGAATGGTTATTGCATAGGCCTGATACATATGTTCTTCGAACTCATAAATATCTGTTGAAGATTCTGTGAGTATAGATTGACGCTCTTGTGTCAAGCGTAAAAAAATCAGAGTCCAAAAATTATCTTGTTTTTCTATTTCTTTTGAAAGAGGTTTTTTTGTATTTGTAATAATTTCAGCATATTGAATTCGCGAAATATCAAATTTTGTTGATAAGAAGCAATTATGTGGGAGTGCTGGATTGGCCATGTGTACCATATGCACTGTACGCACAACAGTGATAAATGCTTCGATAGGAAATTTTTTGAGTTCACCGGTTAAATAACTAGTTACTATTCTAAATTGTTTTGCTGTAATGGGATTAGCGTCAGGGGAATACGTGCTGATTTCATTTAATGCTGGGTACGTGAGTCTTATAATGCCAGATGCTAACTGTTGATGCAGCTCCTTTAGTGTTTGCCAAAATGCTTTATTATTATCAGTGTCACAATTTGTCGATTCTGTATTAATAGACATTTCATTGATGACTGGATTACATGAAATAATCCCTTTAAGTACTGCTTTCATTTTTGCATCAAGTGTTGTCAAGTTAAATTTCAAACTAGCTAAGTTTGCTTGTCCTGGCTTATAATGGTCTGGATTGAAACAGCGAACAAAATTTTCAACGCCATTCCTGTCCTCCAAAAGCATATCGCCTGTAAACTCAATATGACAGCGATGGCTGACTTGTAATAACCTAGTAAACATACGAATAAAATTGCTATCAATTATCGTATTGTGGAAGCGTAGTGTTTTTTTGTTGTTCGAGGGGGCTTCGCGTGTTGCAAGGTGTGCAAAAAGATAGGCTAGAGTGGTATCGTCGAATCTACAGTTATCGAATAAAAAAACTATCGGTCCTTTTTTACTAAATAATGTACTGGTATCTAGGGCATTTGCAGGTGAAAGTTGAGTAAAGTCAGTATGGCTGAAGCCACAAATATGTTGTTGCCAATGGCTTTGCTGTTGTGCTTGCGGTGTTACGTTTGTATCTGTAACTGCCTCGGTTGATACTGCATTCATGTGATGAGTTTGTGAAGATTCTGCTAAACTGACAATATCTACAGCCCATAAATAAAACTGCAGCAGATAAGCAGGGTCGCTGATCAGTGGCGTAGAACTATTCGTCGGTTTGTCTCTTATCAACTCAACCATGGTTGGCTCATGGGTGGGATTAAAGATATCAAAATCATGAGCAGCAAAGCAGCTTAATGCAATAAGTTGGCTTGGATTAAAATAACTAGTGTCACAATGGTGTAGAAATTCTGCTGCTTGAGCAGCGTGTAGGTATGTAGGCGTGCCATTCACATCAATAGGTGTATTTTCAAATGTTTCGATTAATTGAGAATGTGTGGCGTCATTAATCGTTTTTGCATAGCCTCCCAAGGCATTTATATTACAGCTAAGCTGTTGAGCAACTTGAGCAGGATCATTTGTTGTTATCCTATCGTCTGGTTTATTTGCTGCCATTGTTCTCAGTATCCTCTGTGTATTACGTGAAAGGGGATATTGTACAAAAATTTCATTAAGAAAATATTAAAAAGTTAACTAGAAATTATTAGTTTCTAAATGGGTTATTGCTATTCGAGTTTAGTGAAAAATCCCCTGGTGGTTTAGTTGACAATAACAAGCTGCTGTCATCCAGAGTGCGAAGCACGCAGGATCTCCTGTCGGTTTGACTACTTAGTAACAGCATCGTTGAAGTTGGCTAAATAATTGGGAGATTCTTCGCCGCCGCTAAAGCCACGGCTCTGAATGACAACATTTCTTCTTGTTTTAATGATGCACTGCTCGACATAGTTGATGAAGGCATTGCTGATTCTTTGACGATGTATCCGATTAGTGTGCATATGCTTTTATTTATAATGGTAAATACTAGATATTTACTTATTTTAGATAAAATAAGCACAATATAACCTATTGATTTTTATATAAAAACTCAAAAAATGCTCATTTTTTGCAAAAAATTCTAAAGTTCCCTCACATATGGTCGATAACTTAACTGACGCAAGTCATGAAACGGAAATCCTAAGAGGGGGAATTTAAAAATGGCAATAACGATTAACACTAACGTGACTTCATTGACAGCACAAAAGAACTTAAATGCAAACCAAAGTTCTTTAGCGCAATCAATGGAACGTTTGTCTTCTGGTTTACGTATTAACCGAGCTAAAGATGATGCGGCTGGTTTGGCTATTTCACGCCAAATGGATAAGCAAATCCGCGGCTTAAACCAAGGTATGCGTAATGCTAGTGATGGTATCTCAGTAATTCAACAAACTGAAGGTACATTATCAGAAATTGAAGCAAACTTGCAGCGTATGAATGAATTAGCAACTCAAGCATCTAATGCGACTTATAGTGCGGCTAACCGTTCATCCATGCAACTTGAATTTTCTGCATTACGTGCTGAGGTCGACCGTACTGCTGCTAAAGCAGATTTCAACGGCTATCAATTAGCTGATGGTACAAACTCCACTATGAATATCCAAGTTGGGTTTGCTGATACAGCAAATGATAGAATTTCTATTCAATTAACCAATGCTAAGGCTTCTGCCCTGGGCATATCAGCCGCTACGATTACTTCTGCTGCTGGTGCGCAAGCTGCATTGACCACATTGAGCTCAGCGATTGATACAATTACATCAGCGCGCGCTCAGTTAGGTGCGGATGAATCACGGTTAGAAACTGCCGTTAACAGTAATGTTAATACAGTTGAAAACTTAACCGCTGCTAAATCACGTATCACTGATGTGGATTTTGCGGAAGAAGTGTCCAACATGGCGAAAGCTAATGTATTAACACAAGCGGGTACTTCAATGTTAGCGCAAGCTAATACTTTGCCACAGATGGCTTTAAGTCTTCTAGGCTAAGCTGAGCCCTTAGGAAACGCGCCCTTTGGTGCGTTTCCTTTTTTTCTTTGATGATATGACTATATATTACACAACCAGATGAGATATTGGTACGAGAATTGCTGATTAAATCCAAGGATTATTAAGACAAGGATTAGGAGAAGGACATGGTCAGTGCCGCAGGACTTGGTTCAGGATTAGACATACAGGGTTTAGTCGATGACCTCATGAAAATTGAGCGTAAACCACTCACACTCCTGGAAAATAAGCAAAGTACCTACGAAGCCCAATTAAGCGCCTATGGCAAAATCAAAAGTGCTATGAGTGATTTTGAGTCAGCCATGAAGGACATGGGTTCACTGGAAAAATTCCAAGTCTATGCCGTGGATAGCGGCGATGAAAATAAGATAACCGCCACAGTCTCTAGTGCTGCCAGTGTCGGTAGCTACAATATCATTGTTAGCCAACTTGCCAGCACACATAAGCTCGCATCTACAGGTTTTAGTGATAGTACTAGTAGTATTGGCCAGACAGGTACTATCAGAATTACTGTAGGAACAGACTCTTTTGATGTGGTGATTGATAATGACACAGATTCCCTAGAGGGCATCAAAAATCAAATTAATCTAGCAGCCGATAATACCGGTGTTAAAGCGACTATTCTCAATGTTGATGATGGGGTCGGCGGAACCGAAAGCCGATTAGTTTTAACGGCTGATGATTCAGGCAGCGATAATGCGATTACTATCGCGGATGTATCAGGCATAGTTGCCGCAACCTTAGATTTAACCACCGAAATGAGTCCGGCACAGGATGCCAAAGCTACCGTTGATGGTTTCAATGTGACAAGTTCAACTAATAGCTTCAATGATGTGGTTGAAGGCTTAAATTTTACCGTGAAAGAATTAGACCCCACGGGCACAACATTAACAGTGACTCGTGATACGGATGCAGTACTTGAATCCGCAAAGCAGTTTGTTGATACCTACAATAAATTACTCAATATCATTGATGAACAGTCAAAACGTGATTATGACAATATAGATAATAACGCCATTTTGAGTAATGACAGCAGTTTACGCCAAATGAAAAGCGATTTACGTGAGGAGTTGCTGCAGCCTGCGAATAATGTAGGCGAATTTTCTTATCTGTTTGATGTGGGTATTACCTCAGATCCAACCACCGGACGCTTAACTATCGATGATGATGAATTTAACGCGGCAATGGATAAGGATTTTTCAGCAGTATCACGTTTATTTGCAGATAGTACAGAAGGGTATGCCGTACGTTATGAAAGCTTGGCTAAGAGTATGCAAGACGATGGCGGCATTATCGAAGTGCGCACGGATGGGATTAATAGTCGGATAGAAAGCACAAAAGCCAAAATTGAACGTGAAGAACGCCATTTAGAAATAGTCGAAGAGCGCTATAGAAAGCAATTCAATGCAATGGATACTTTGTATTCACAATTTACGGCAACAAGTGATTATTTAACTGCACAATTATCAAATATGACATTAGGTAAACAGTCTAATAAATAGAGGATGGGGTAGAGGACAATGAGAGGAATACAGCAATACCAATCAGTGAATGTGAATAGCGGTGTTTTGGAGGCGAATCCACATCGTATTATTCAAATGCTTATGGCAGGTGTTATCGATCGTACAGCGATAGCGAAGGGCCATATCCAGCGTAATGAAGCTGACTTGGCCGGACGTGTGATTGGTAAAACCATCGATATTATCAATGGTCTACAGGTAAGTTTAGATATGGATGCCGGTGGTGAGATATCGCAAGACTTATCAAGATTGTATGACTATATGATTAAACGCTTATATGAAGCGAATAAAAGCCATGATGAAAAGATATTGGATGAAGTAGCAAAACTCATGGGCAACGTAAAAGAAGGTTGGGATGCTATTCCCCAAGTTGAACGGGAAAAGCATGCAAGTCGTAAACAACAACTTTTACAAAATTAAGGTGTAGGATCATGGACTTTCAAGCATTAGCGGAAAATCGGACTGCCCAATGGCACCATATTATGGAATTAAGCGGTGTGCTGTATGAGCATGCCTTATCTGGGGAGTGGGATGACTTAGCGCGTAAAGAGGCACAACGTAAACCTATGCTTGAAGATTTCTTCGATAATATCACGGAAGCTGAACAATCCAATCAGCTCATTCGGGATATTAACAAAATGATTGAGCTTAATCAGCGTATTGTTAGTCTGGTTAAAGCGAATAGAGAACAATTGCAGGATAAAATGCAAGCGATAAAAGTCGGTAAAAGGGCATTTAAAGCCTATAACGAGTTATTTTAAGGGGCGCAGTCATGGATATAGCAACATTATTAGGATTTGCTGCTGCAGTAGGCGTGGTTACGATGGCTATTTTGCAAGGTGGCGACTTCGGGCTTGTAGTTAATGTTCCATCATTACTCATTGTTGGTGCTGGTAGTGCTGGCGTGGTGATGATGAAATTTAGTATGGGACAGTTCTTCGGTGCAGTAAAAGTAGGTCTGAAAACAGTATTATGGAAAATAGATAAACCCGAAGATGTGATTGAGAATGTAGTCGAGCTTGCCGATCAAGCACGTAAAAATGGTATGCTCGCTTTAGAAAGTGTTGAGGTCAAAAATAAATTTTTAAAACAAGGTGTTCAATATCTCATTGATGGTGTGGATCCTGAAATTATTGAGCAGACCTTATCAAATGAATTAGATCAAACAGTGCAACGCCATTTAAAAGGTCAGCAAATTTTTAAATCCATGGGTGATGTGGGACCAGCTATGGGAATGATTGGTACACTCATCGGTCTGGTACAGATGTTATCCAATATGAGTGACCCACAAAGTATTGGTCCTGCTATGGCGGTAGCTATGTTAACTACACTGTATGGTGCTATTTTAGCGAATATGATCGCGATACCCGTTGCAGATAAATTAGAATTACGCAGTAAAGAAGAGCAGCAAATCAAATCAATGATTATTGATGCCATCATTGGTATTCAACAGGGTACTAATCCACGTATACTTAAAGGAGTATTACAAACTTATTTACCAGGTTCAAAACGCGGTGATAAAAAAGGTGATAAGAAGGAGAAATAGTTAAAAACCAAGTTGGGATTATGTTGGAAAGCTATTTTTATATGGCTTTTCAATAAACAAGAGTACTTCCCATATAGCGCAGGATAGCTGTTCTATAATTGTAGAACTAATATAGAGTGATGAATAGTACATCAGCATCAGAAATAGGCAGAAGAGCATGAGCAAGAAGAAAAAAGTATCAGCCCCACCACCGGCGGCAGGAGGAGCAGGTTGGCTAGCAACCTTCGCTGATCTCATGGCTCTGCTTATGTGTTTTTTCGTGATGCTATTGGCAATGGCAGAAGTAGATAAGGCAAAATTTGAAGAATTAGGTCGTTCTATGAAAGTTGCTTTAGGTAGTCCTATTAACTCGCCTGCGCATACTTCCAATGATATTAAGCCTATACCAAGTACTGAACAGGCCGGCCAAACTAAAAAATCTGAGAAAGTTGATGCGGCTATGAAGGTGCAACAAACGAAACAAGATGCAGAAAAAATTGAAGAACTACTCAAGGAACAAATTGCCCAGAATGATGTCGAAGTAGAAAGCCATGGTCGTTTAATTATTATTCGCATGCTTGAATCCGGTGCTTTTGAATCCGGCTCTGCAAAGCTAAAAGATGATTTTAGACCCGTATTAGATAAGATTGGTGAAGAACTCAATGGTATAGAGGGTGATATTGTTGTCTCAGGCCATGCCGATGATATACCCATTGAGACCGATCAGTATCGCTCTAACTGGGAGCTATCTGCAGCACGTGCTTATTCAGTGATAGAACAATTTGTTGATACTGATAAAATTCCGGCTAATCGCTTTGTCTTGCGTGGCTTTGGTGAAAGTCGTCCATTATTACCTAATACATCCAGCGAAAATAGGGCGAAAAAACCGCCGCGTTGAAATCTTAATTGACCAGCGTGAGCCAGCAAAAGTGAATGCTTCAGATATGGAGAAAGATTTGGTGGATGATCAAGCTGGTGTGAAAGATGCGCCAGTGCCTAAGGATGTGGAAAATTTATCTGCTAAACAACAAGCCACAGAGTCTGATCCTGCTGGCCAAGCTGTGGCACAAGCACCTGACCAAGCACCGGCGGCAGCACCCGCAGCACCAGTAGCACAAGCTCCAGCAGCACCAGCCGCTGCAGCGCCAGTTGTACAAGCGCCAGCAACGCCAACCGCCGTAGCACCCATAGCTGCGGCTCCTGCAGCCAATGTACCATCCGTGCCGCTGGTAGTACCAACGCAATCGTGATTATGTTATTGTAACTGACATGTGATTATGTATTGAAACAATGTTGTCATCCCGAGTGCGAAGCACGTGGGATCTCCTGACGATTTGACTACAGTTATACAACCAAAGGGATCTTGTAATGAACATAAGCGGTAAAAAAGTATTTGTTACTGGTGCAGACGGTTTTATCGGCTCACACTTAGTGGAAGCCTTAGTTCAACATGGCTGCCAGGTGAAAGCACTCTGCTATTATAATTCATTCAACTCTCAAGGCTGGCTCGATCATATTCCGCAGCAAACACGTCAAGCCATCGAAATTGTCGCAGGTGATGTACGCGATAGCTTTGCGATGAAAGCCATGATGCAGGGGTGTGAAATTGTGTTCCATCTAGCGGCGCTTATTGGCATTCCTTACTCTTACCAGGCACCAGAAGCCTATGTGGATACTAATATCAAAGGTACCTTAAATATCCTACAAGCAGCGCGAGAATTAGGCACAGAGCGTATTATTCATACCTCTACCAGTGAAGTGTATGGTACCGCTCAATTCGTACCAATTACGGAGCTACATCCATTACAAGGCCAATCACCTTATTCAGCATCAAAAATTGCAGCGGATCAATTAGCCTATTCTTTTTATCAATCCTTTGATGTACCTGTGACGACGATTAGACCATTTAATACTTACGGCCCACGTCAATCAGCCCGTGCCGTTATTCCTACCGTCATTACCCAAATTGCTGCTGGTGAGTCTAGTATTAAACTTGGTAACCTTAACCCTACCCGTGATTTTAATTATGTCAGTGATACAGTGGCTGGATTTATCGCCGGAGCTGAGTCAGATTGCGTGCTGGGTGAAGTGCTTAACTTAGGTAGTAATTTTGAAGTGAGTATTGCAGATACCGTGCATATGATAAAAGGACTCATGCATAGCGATATAGACATTCAAACGGAAAGCCATCGGTTACGTCCAGAGGGTAGCGAAGTGGATCGCTTATTGGCCGATAATAATAAGGCGCTAAAATTATTAGATTGGCGGCCTGAATATGCCAGCCTTGAAGGGATGCGCAAAGGCCTACAGCAAACTATTGAGTGGTTTAGTCAAACTGATAATCTTCAGTATTATAATACTAAAAACTACATAGTATAAATAGTCAAACTGGTTAATCAATATTAACTAATATTCTGATTCAAAATTTCATTTTCAATCAATAGATTTGCCGTGTCTGTTGAGTAATGTGTATAAGGCACACCATCAATGGTAACCGTACCATTAGATACCCAGCCTTGGCCTGTGCTATTCACTGTATCAGTGGCATCACCATTAACGAGTACCGTGTTTTCTTCATTGAAGGCTGTAGTACCATCAAAGATATAATTTGACTTTTCATCGGATAAATCAATCACATCTTGTACATTGAGGGTTAGGCTGTTGCCGGTTGCTGTTTGATGTAAATCAACTACTTCAATGCCTTGAATCAACCCATTAGGAATGGCAGTTAGGTCAATGGTGACACCATTCACATTAGCAACCGCAAGGGTATCATCACCAATTCCACCATCATAATAGCCAGCACCGGTGAAGTCAGTGGCGTCGAATATTAAGGTATCGTCGCCTGCCTCACCGATTAGTCTATCAATATCACCTAGTCCATCCAGGGTATCATCACCATCATGGCCTAGCAGTACATCTCTTGCGGCAGTACCATTTAATACATTATCTGTATCATCACCGACCACAGTAGCAGCGTAAATAGTACCGACACCTGTATCATCATCAATTGTAGCTACTGTTGGGTTACTCAACTGAATATTAAACTGTGGTGGATTATTGAAGTCATAGGTTGTGACAGGGGCCAATAATTCAACGGTAATTTCTTTACTGGTTTCTCCAGGTGCAAAGGTTACAGTACCACTAATAGGCTGATAATCTACGGCTGAGATGGCAGTGCCATCTAAGGAATTATAGTCAACAGTCACGATTTCTGTAGAGGCTATATTTAGACTAATAGTAAATGTTACTGTTCGAGTACCCGTGATATTATCAAAGCCATAGACGATATAGGTACTCGCATTACCGCCTTGATCGGAACTGGTAATCATGATGTCATCATAACCATCACCATTCACATCGCCAGCAGAGGCAACCGCGTCGCCAGTATAACGTTTAACACCATCAAAGCGAATGCCTTGAATGCCATCGAAGTTAGCTGCTGTGTAGGTTGGGTCAAAGCCACTTGCTTTACCAAAGATTAAATAGGCAAAACCTAGAGTCACTGGGCCTCCACCTTCACCCGCAGTACGATAGTCAGGAGCACCCACCAGAATATCCATAAAGCCATCGCCATTGAAGTCTCCAGCGCTACTTACTGATATGCCAAGGTTAAAATTACCACCAAAAATATTTAATGCAAATCCATTGGTACCATCAAGAGTGCTCACATCAAATTCGCCACCAAGATTCTCATTACCGAAGAGTACAATTGCCTCATTTTCGCGGCGTGAACCAATAACAACGTCGTCAATACCATCACCATTTATATCGCCTAATGCAGATGCTTGTGAATCACCGACGCTAGTAGGTGAGATGAAAGATATGCCGCGACCTGCAGCCGCTTCAGGAACTAGAGTAATCGATGGCGAAAAGGTATCACGTCCAAAAATGATAAAGCTTCTGGGGGTGTTAGAGTCGGCACTAAGATGAATATCGTCATAGCCATCATTATTAATATCACCGACACTGCTGACGGTATAACCTATAAAGAAGGGAGCGCTGAAGCCACCACCACCATCCACATCCACATAATCAACGCCTGCGGTTAATGAGCCAATACTAACGCTGGTACTTGCAAAGCCACCATCGCGACCAAAAATAAGCATTGCATCATTACCAAATTGTCTTCCCACTAAGATATCGTCAACACCATCACCATTCACATCACCAACACCCACGGCACTAGCGCCAAAACGACGACCATCGCTAAAGCGTATGCCAGTGCCTGGATTAGCGACTGGATGACCTAGTGGATCAAAAGGTGCGGTAAAGGGGGTGAGGGTATCAGTACGTCCATAAAGAACAGTTGCAGTGCCAGAAGTGGCATTACCAATAATCCAATCTTCCAGTCCATCGCCATTAAAATCACCCGCACTTGCGGCGGTGGGGTCGGTAAAGAATGAACTGAATTGCGTACCTGTGGTGCCTGTCAGTGAAGTATAACTGATGGTGGCTGGCTGCGTAGCACTACCATAAAAAATGTATTGAGTTGATGGGGAGCCACTGACTGAAGGATTAGTGACAATTAAATCACTGAAGCCATCGTTATTAATATCGGCACTGCCCATAGCATCATTACCTGCGGTTACTGTACCAGTGATTGACTGGTGGCGTAGTAGTCCAGAAATACTAAAGCCATTACTGCCATTTAAACTACCTAAACTGAATGTCCCGCCACTGATTTGCGTTTCAGTGAAGGTAGTAGGACTGACGCCAGTTGCATCACTGATTGATAAACGAATATCTAATTCGCCGATTATATTCATAGTCACTGTTGCGGTATCTGTGGCGCCTAAATCATCGATAATAGTATAAGTAAAGCTATCAGTAGCGGTCTCACCCGAGTTTAAGGTATCGAAGGTGCCTTGCTGATCATAAGTGAAGTCACCATTGGCATTGATAGTTACAATCGCACCTGCAGTGGTTGCAATTGTACCGGTGGTGCTGACGCTGAAATTATCACCCTCAGGGTCAAAGTCAGAGCCACTGCCATTATCATTAAAGACATTATCCACTAAAAGATTATCTTCAAGAATCGTGAAGCTATCATCTTCAGCAACCACGTCATTAGTGCCCGTGATGGTAATTGTGACTTCGGCACTATCTGTAGCTGCGGGTGAACCATCATCGATAATTTCATATCTAAAGGTATCGTTAGCGGTTTGCCCTGCAGCAAGTGATGCAAACTGGCCTTGTTGCTCATAATCAAAGGTGCCATTGGCATTTAAAGTGACAATGCCACCAGCAGTCGTGAAAAGTGTTCCGGTATTTTGGACGCTAAAACTGTCGCCTTGGGCATCAAAATCCGTACCATTACCATTGTTTGCAAACAGATTGCCACTCACGGTGGCATTTTCAGCAGCAGTAAAGTTATCCGCAATTGCATTTACGGTATTTACTATTGCACCTGAGTTAATCGTGAGCGTCACTGTCGCTGTATCGGTAGCACCAAGGCTATCGATGATAGTATAAGTGAAGGTGTCGCTGGCTGTTGAGCCGTCAAGTACAAAGACATTAAAGTTTTCATCATAAGTAAAGCTACCATTACTGTTCATAGTAATAGGATTACCGGCGGCGGAAGTTAATGCACCCGTACTACTTACACTAAATGAATTACCTTCAGGATCAAAGTCAGGGCCGTTGCCATTATCGTTAAAGACGTTACCACCACCACTATTGCCAGCATCAACAATAATGCCGCCATCATCTAAGGCAACAACGGTATTAATGCCTGTAATCGTAATAGTCGCTGTTGCAGCATCTGTTGCACCTAAACTATCAACTATGGTATAGGTAAAGCTATCATTAGTTGTTGCTCCTGCTGCTAGTAGGGCAAATTGACCATTTTGATTATAATCAAAGCTACCATTGGCATTGAGTGTCACAATACCGCCTTGGGCTGTAAGGACAGTACCGGTATTTTGTACACTGAAGCTATCGCCTTCAGGGTCAAAGTCCGTGCCATTACCATTGTCATTAAGTACATTACCGGAGATAACGGTATCTTCTAGTGCATTAAAGCCATCATCTAAGGCAACCACACTATTGATACCAACAACCTCAACAGTGACCGCCGCAGTATCAGTAGCACCCGTGGTGTCAATGATTGTATAAGTAAAGCTATCAGTAGCTGTTGCACCCGCAGTTAAAGAAGCAAATTGATCTTCTTGGTTGTAGCTAAAGCTACCATTGGCATTGAGAGTGACAATACCACCTTCACTAGTAATGAAAGAACCAGTACTGTTAACACTAAAGCTACCGCCTTCAGGGTCAAAGTCAGTACCATTACCGTTATCGAGGAATACATCACCCAATAATAGATTACCCTCTAAGACATTCACATCATCATCCACAGCTACTACACTGTTAACACCATTAATAGTGAGATTAACCGTTGCAGTGTCAGTGGCTGTGCCATCAGTGATAGTATAAGTAAAGCTATCAGTAGCACTTGCGCCATTAGCTAAGGTAACGAATAAATTTAGTTGGTCATATACGAAGGTGCCGTCGGCATTCAGCGTGACAACACCGCCTTGAGACGTACTTAATGTACCAGTATTTTGTACGCTGAAGCTATCACCTTCAGGGTCATAATCTGGTCCATTACCATTATCATCAAAGACATTGTCGGTAATAATACTATTTTCCATTGCGGCAATATCATCATCTTGCGCAACGACTTCATTCACGCCGGTAATAGTAATGGTCACTGTTGCTTGATCGGTTGCCGCTGGCGAGCCATCATCAATGACCGTGTAAGTGAAACTGTCAGAGGCGGTTTCACCCGAGCCTAAGCTATCAAAGCGACCACGTTGATCGTAATCAAAGGTACCATTAGCATTTAAGGTAACTAAACCACCTTGTGCAGTAATAAATGTACCGACGCTATTAATGCTGAAGTTATTCGCTTGCGGGTCAAAGTCAGTGCCGCTACCATTATTGGCAAATAAATCCCCGCCTGTGATGGTGACATCTTCAGTAGCAGTGAAGGCATCGTTCACAGCAACCACGCTATTAGGCGGTGTGGTATTATAGACAGTGATAGTGACTGTTGCGGTATCTGTAGCACCAAAGTCATCGACTACGGTATAGACGAAGGTGTCATTTGCTGTAGCGCCTACGCCTAAGGTGGCGAATTGGCCTAACTGATCATAGGTGAAGCTACCATTGGCATTGAGGGTGACTACACCACCGGCGCTAGTGGCTAAGGTACCGGTGTTTTGTACGCTGAAGTTATCGCCTTCAGGATCAAAGTCAGGTCCATTACCATTATCATTAAAGAGATTATCATTCAAATCATTAGCAGTAAGCTCTACGGTAAAGGCATCGTCTTCTGCAACAACATCATTAACACCTGTAATGGTGATAGTCACAGTTGCAGTACTGGTGCGTGTACCGAAGAATTCCCTAATGCCGTATTCAAAACTATCAGTAGTGGTTTCACCAGCAGCAAGTGATAAGAACTGTCCATTCTGACTGTAAGTAAATTGTCCTAGGGTTGTAAGGCTGACAGTACCACCTTTAAATGAAGTGATGGGGCCAGGTAAAGTAATCCAAAAATCACTGGGTTCAGGGTCAAAATCTTCACCATGGCCATTATCATGATCGGTATCGCCAGTGACTGTTTGTCCTTCTAGTGCGGTAAAGTCATCATCCACAGCAACCGGTGGGCTATCTGTACCCGTGACGCGAACAGTAAATAGTGCAGTATCGCTAGCACCCAGTGAATCGACGATAGTATATACGAAGGTCTCATTGGCCGTTTGGCCGGTATTAAGGGCTATAGCGCTTTGTAGCCCGGAGCCTGCTGAGCTGACAAGTTGGCCTAGAGAATAAGTAAAGCTACCATCCGCACTGATGGTGATTACGCCACCAAAGGAAGTGGAGAAGGTGCCAATAGAGCTAACACTGAAAGGATTACTCTCAGGGTCAAAATCATTACCGTTACCATTATCATTAAATAGGTTACCAATAATACCGCTACTCGTATCCAGTATCGCGAAATCGTCGTCTACAGCAACTACTTCATTTTCACCGGTCACGGTAATGGTGACATTAGCGGAATCAGTGGCACCGGTAGTGTCGACAATAGTGTAATTAAAGCTGGCTTGTGCCGTAGCCCCAGCCGCTAAACTTAGGAAGCCAGTACTACCATCAAAATTAAAGCTGCCATTGGCATTGAGTGTAACTAAACCACCGCCAGTGGTGATGAGCGTTCCAGTATTTTGCACACTGAAGCTATCACCTTCAGGGTCAGAGTCAGGGCCATTACCATTATCGTCAAATACATTATCATTCAAAATATTCGAAGCAAAGGTATTAAAGGCATCATCTTCGGCAATCACTTCATTGATACCGACGAGATTGACGGTCACAGTGGCAGAGTCAGTAGCCCCTCCGGTATCAACAATTGTATAAGTAAAGGTGTCATTGGCCGTAGCGCCTGCGGTTAGGCTGGCAAAACTATCTTGCTGATCATACGTAAAGGTACCATTAGCATTTAACGTAATAAGCGCACCACCACTTGAGAGCAGAGTGCCTGGGTTCTGGACACTGAAGCTATCCGCTTCTGGATCAAAGTCGGTACCATTACCATTGTTGGCAAAGAGATTACCTACAAGGTTATTGCCTTCAATTTGAGTGAAGTTATCATCCACGGCAACAACACTATTAGGTGGTGTTGTATTGAAGACAGTAATAGTTACTGTAGCGGTATCTGTCGCACCTAGAGCATCAACAATTACATAAGTAAAGCTGTCATTAGCAGTATCGCCTACTCCTAGCGTTGCGAACTGTCCTTGGTGATCATAGTCAAAGGTGCCATTCGCATTCAAGGTGACAACGCCACCCGAGGTAGTTGCTAAAGTACCCGGACTTTGGACGCTGAAACTATCGCCTTCAGGGTCAACGTCAGAGCCATTACCATTATCATCGAAGACGTTATCACTGAGGTTATTTGCAGTGACTTCAACAGTGAAAGCATCATCTTCAGCAATCACGTCATTCAGGCCACTTATAGTAATCATGACAGTTGCATTATCGGTCGCACCAAAGTCATCAATAATAGAGTAAACAAAGGTATCCTGCGCAGTAGCACCCGAGGTGAGACTGGCAAAGGCATTTAGTGGATCATAAATAAATGTGCCATTAGCATTAAGACTAACAGCAGCACCACCGCCGGTGACAAAAGGAGTTGTATTGCTGATGCTGAAGTTATTACCTTCAGGGTCAAAGTCAGTACCATGTCCACCATTATCTGCAAATAAATTACCTGTGAGTACTTGATTATCAAATGCAACCACATCATCATCGGCAGCTACGACTTCATTAATACCGGTAATTGTTATAGTTACAGTAGCGCTACGTGTGAGCTGAGGGAATCCACTATCGCTAATTTGATAGATAAATGAATCTGTGGCTGTTTGTCCATCTCCAAGAGAAGCAAATTGATTTTGTTGGTTATAGGTGAATTCACCATTATCATCTAACGTTACGACACCACCGGCTGAAGTAATCAGCGTACCATCATTTATCACTGAAAAGCTATGACCATCAGGGTCATTATCAGGGCCATTACCATTATCATCAAATACATCACCTATGACGGTTTGATCTTCAAAGGTGCTAAACTCATCATCAAGGGCATTGAGTTCATTTTCAGTACCAAAACCACGAACAGTTAATACTGCAGAATCAGTAGCACCGAAGGCATCGACAATGGTGTAGGTGAAAGTATCATCGATGAATTCTTCAGTACCGCCTTCACCGCCGCCAGCTAATGTGCGTGAAGAACCATCATAAGTGAAAGTGCCATTCGCATTGATGGTGAGTACGCCGCCTTCACCTGTGGTAAAGGTACCAGTAGAACTAACACTAAAGGCATCGTTCTCAGGGTCAAAGTCAATGCCAGCCCCCGTGTTACTGAAGAGGTTACCACTGACAAGATCCACAGGATCTGGATCATCTATTTGTAATAAATAAAAATCATCCTCAGCTATCACGGTATTCACACCAGTTATAGTGATGGTCACAGTGGCCATATCTGTTGCACCAAGGTCATCAACGATACTGTAAGAAATACTATCGGTTGCTGTAGCACCATTACCAAGAGTAATAAATTGATTTTCTTGACTGTAAACTAAACCACCGGCAGCAGTCAGCGTAGCGAGTCCACCAGCAGCCGTAGTAAAGGTACCTACATTGCTAACACTGAAGTTATCGCCTTGTGGGTCGAAATCAGTACCAGCACCGTTATCATTAAAGACATTACCCACTACATTAACGTTTTCAGTGGCTGTGAAGCTATCATCACGAGCAACGACGGAGTTAATCGTAACCCCTTCGATAGTGATTGTTACTGTGGCACTATCAGTGGCGCCAAATTGGTCTGTAATAGTATAGGTGAATGTATCATTGGCAGTTGCACCTGTGGCCAAGGTTGCAAAGGCACCTTGTTGATCATAGTCAAAGGTACCATCTGCATTCAAAGTGACAACACCACCGCCCGTCGTGCTAATTGTTCCAGTACTGGTTACCGTAAAGCTGTGACCTTGTGGGTCGAAGTCAGTACCATTGCCATTATCATTCAATACGTTGCCTACTAAGGTATTACTTTCGATTGTCGTAAAGTTATCATCTTGGGCAACAACTGTATTAACGGGTGCCGTGATTGTAATCGTCACTGTAGCGGTATCAGTGAGTGAGCCATCACTCACTGTATAGGCAAAGCTATCGGTAAATGTCTCTGTGCCAGACAGCGTGGCTAAAGCTGCAGTATCAGTAGTATAGGTAAAGCTACCATCAGTTGTTAGAGTCAGCGTCACGCCCTGTGTAGTCGTGACAGTGAGGGCTGTTGCTGGAATACTGAGGCTATCGCCTTCAGGATCAGAGTCAGTGCCAGCGCCCGTATTATCAGTAATAATATTACCTGTGACTTGGGTGGCGGTATTATCTTCAGTATAAGCATTAGCAGTAGCAGTAGGCGCGTCATTATCACCTTGGATGGTGAAGGTGACGGTAGCCGTATCTGTTAAGGTTCCATCAGTGACAGTGTAAGTAAAGCTATCAGTAATAGATTCTGTAGTGCTTAAGGTGACATTGGTAGTGCTATCGAGTGGATAAGTAAAGCTGCCATCGGTGCCCAGCGTCAAAGTTACCCCTTGGCTGGTGGTAATAGTCAATGCTGTAGCTGGGATGCTGAGGGGATCGCCTTCTGGATCGGAGTCTGAACCAGCACCGGTATTATCAGAAATAATATTGCCTGTAATTTGCGTGGCATTGTCGGCTACCGTATACGTATTATCCGTAGCAGTAGGCGCATCATTATCGCCTTGGACGGTAAAGGTGACGGTGGCGGTATCGGTTAAGGTGCCGTCGGTGACGGTGTAGGTGACACTGTCAGTAATGGATTCGGTGGCACTTAAGGTGACATTGGTATTGCTATCGAGTGGATAGGTAAAGCTGCCATCGGTACCCAGGGTTAAAGTCACCCCTTGGCTGGTGGTGACAGTTAAGGCGGTGGCTGGGATACTGAGTGGATCGCCTTCGGGATCAGAGTCGGTACCAGCACCCGTATTATCGCTAATCACATTACCGGTGATCTCAGTGGCATTATCAGCAACAGTATAACTGTTATCTGTAGCTACAGGAGCATCATTCAAGCCGGAGACGATAATAGTCACGACGGCGGAATCAGTCAATGAGCCATCAGTAATGGTGTACGTAAACGTATCCGTTGCGGTTTGGCCATCAGCTAATGATTGGAAAGCGCTGCCTGGGCTATACACAGCGACGCCATCACTTTGTAAACAGAACGTGCCTCCTTGTGACGTGGTACCAGATGCTCCTCCACCCTCTATGCTAATGGGGTCATTTTCTGGGTCACTATCAACGCCTGCGCCTGTATTATCGGTAATAACATTTTGCGTAAAGCTAAAGCCTACATCTTCAGTAGCCGTATAAGTATTGTCAATAGCTATAGGAGCATCATTGATACCGGTTATTGTAAAGGTAACAAGAGCAGTATCAGTTAGAGTACCATCGGTGACGGTATAGACAAAGCTATCAGTGAATGAATCTGTTGGGCTCATTGAATTATTGATGGCGGTATCTAAGGGGTAAGTAAAGTTGCCATTACTATCCAATGTGACAGTGACACCATTTAATGTTGTTGCAGTTAAACCAGTGGCTGGGATGCTTAATGTGTCACTAGCATCCACGTCGGTATCGATGCCACTACCACTATTATCGGTGATTACATTGCCGGTGATGTTGGTATCATCCTCTGTACCGGTATAGGCATTATCGGTGGCCACGGGCGCGTCATTAAGTCAATGAGCCATCAGTAATGGTGTACGTAAACGTATCCGTTGCGGTTTGGCCATCAGCTAATGATTGGAAAGCGCTGCCTGGGCTATACACAGCGACGCCATCACTTTGTAAACAGAACGTGCCTCCTTGTGACGTGGTACCAGATGCTCCTCCACCCTCTATGCTAATGGGGTCATTTTCTGGGTCACTATCAACGCCTGCGCCTGTATTATCGGTAATAACATTTTGCGTAAAGCTAAAGCCTACATCTTCAGTAGCCGTATAAGTATTGTCAATAGCTATAGGAGCATCATTGATACCGGTTATTGTAAAGGTAACAAGAGCAGTATCAGTTAGAGTACCATCGGTGACGGTATAGACAAAGCTATCAGTGAATGAATCTGTTGGGCTCATTGAATTATTGATGGCGGTATCTAAGGGGTAAGTAAAGTTGCCATTACTATCCAATGTGACAGTGACACCATTTAATGTTGTTGCAGTTAAACCAGTGGCTGGGATGCTTAATGTGTCACTAGCATCCACGTCGGTATCGATGCCACTACCACTATTATCGGTGATTACATTGCCGGTGATGTTGGTATCATCCTCTGTACCGGTATAGGCATTATCGGTGGCCACGGGCGCGTCATTGAGTCCTTGAACAGTGAGTGTTACGAGTGCGGTATTGCTATCGAGTCCATCTGATCTTACAAAATAGGTGAAGCTATCAGTGAATGTTTCCGAGGCACTGAGAGTATTGTTGATGCTGGTATCAAGCGTGTAGGTAAAGAGTCCTTGGCTATTGAGTGATAGCGTAACACCTTGTGCAGTTAGTACAGTACCTGGGGGTACAAAGATGAAATCACCTTCAGGGTCAAAGTCAATTCCATCGCCGGTATCATCGAAAATAAGATTACCAGTAATGACGGTAGCCTCTTCGTTGACGGTATAATCATTGTCAGTAGCCACAGGTGCATCATCAATACCCTCGACAGTGAAAGTGACAAGAGCGGTGTCGGTTAATGAGCCGTCAGTAACGGTATAGACGAAGCTATCGGTGAAGGTTTCAGGCCCTTCGCTAATTCCCAAGGTATTGTTAGCGGCAGTATCTAGTGCATAGGTGAAGTTACCGTCAGAGCTGAGCGTCAGGGTAATTCCTTGGCTGGTTGTAACGGTTAAGCCAGTAGCGGGGATGCTTAATATATCACCTACATTAGGATCGGAATCAGTACCGGCGCCGGTATTATCAGTGATGACATTACCGGAGATAGCTGTAGCCTCTTCATTGACAGTGTAGTCATTGTTAGTAGCATTAGGTGGTTGATTCGCTACTGCATCAATAGTGATGGAGACGGTAGCAGAGTCGGTTAAAGTACCGTCAGTGACAGTGTATGTAAAACTATCCGTAAAGGTTTGTGTACCACTGAGGGTGGCTAGAGCGACGGTATCAGTTAAGTAAGTAAAGCTACCATCGGTGCCTAGTGTTAGAGTCACCCCTTGGCTGGTAGTGACAGTTAAAGCGGTGGCAGGGATACTGAGTGGGTCACCTTCGGGATCGGAATCTGTACCAGCACCAGTGTCATCCGTGATGACGTTACCAGATACTTGTGTAGCAGTATTATCTTCAGAGTAGATATTTGCTGTTGCATTTGGAGAGTCATTATCGCCTTGGACGGTAAAGGTGACGGTGGCGGTATCGGTTAAGGTGCCGTCGGTGACGGTGTAGGTGACGCTGTCAGTAATGGATTCGGTGGCACTTAAGGTGACATTGGTATTACTATCGAGTGGATAGGTAAAGCTGCCATCGGTACCCAGGGTTAAAGTCACCCCTTGGCTGGTGGTGACAGTTAAGGCGGTGGCTGGGATACTGAGTGGATCGCCTTCGGGATCAGAGTCGGTACCAGCACCCGTATTATCGCTAATCACATTACCGGTGATCTCAGTGGCATTATCAGCAACAGTATAACTGTTATCTGTAGCTACAGGAGCATCATTCAAGCCGGAGACGATAATAGTCACGACGGCGGAATCAGTCAATGAGCCATCAGTAATGGTGTACGTAAACGTATCCGTTGCGGTTTGGCCATCAGCTAATGATTGGAAAGCGCTGCCTGGGCTATACACAGCGACGCCATCACTTTGTAAACAGAACGTGCCTCCTTGTGACGTGGTACCAGATGCTCCTCCACCCTCTATGCTAATGGGGTCATTTTCTGGGTCACTATCAACGCCTGCGCCGGTATCATCGGTGATGACATTTTGGGTAAAGTTAAAGCCTACATCCTCCGTAGCGGTATAGGTGTTCTCAACAGCTATAGGAGCATCATTGATACCGGTTATTGTAAAGGTGACAAGAGCGGTATCGGTCAAAGTACCATCGGTGACGGTGTAGACAAAGCTATCAGTGAATGAATCTGTAGGACTCATTGAATTATTGATGGCTGTATCTAAGGGATAAGTAAAGTTACCGCTGCTATCCAATGTGACAGTGACGCTATTCAATGTTGTCACAGTCAATGCTGTAGCCGGGATGCTTAATGTATTACTAGCGTCTACATCGGTATCAGTGCCACTACCACTATCATCGGTAATTACATTGCCGGTAATGCTAGTATTATCTTCTGTGCCAGTATAGGCATTATTAGTGGCCACAGGTGCATCATTGAGTCCTTCTATGGTTAAGTTTACAGTAGCAGTTGAAACTTCACGAGTATCAAAGACTGTGTAAATAAAGCTATCAGTTAATATTTCGCCAGCACTTAGGGTGTCATTCACATTACTGTCAAGTAGGTAAGTGAAGCTACCATCACTATTGAGAGTTAAAGTCACACCTTGATTGGTAGTGACAGTTAATGCAGTAGCAGGAATACTAAGTGGCGCAGCTACAACAGTGGAGTCACTGCCAACACCAGTGTCATCAGTAATGACATTACCAGTAATTTGTGTGGCATCTTCATCAGTATTGTAACTATTGTCAGTTGCAATTGGTGGTGTGGTAGTACCTTCGATTGCCGATAAAAATACAGTGGCAGTATCTGTGACTAAACCATCAGTCACCGTGTAAGTGAAACTATCAGTGAATAGTAATGTGCCTGGTGGTGATGGAATCAGTGGTGAACTAGGTGATATATCAAATACATAGGTGAAGCTACCATCAGAGCCTAATGTGAGTGTAACCCCTTGAGCTGTTGTTACTGTGAGTCCAGTAGCAGGGATACTCAGTGTATCATTTGCGTCTACATCAGAGTCAGCGCCATTGCCTGTATTATCAGTGATGACGTTACCAGATGCTGCGGTTTGATTGAGTGTTTGGACGAATGTGTTATTAGTAGCAATTGGTGCGTCATTTACACCATTAATAGTCAAGGTTACTGTGGCTGTATCAGTTAAAGTACCATCTGTAACAGTGTATACAAAACTATCGGTAAGTGATTCAGTTGCGCCTAGAGTATTGTTAGCAACAGTATCCAATGGATACGTGAAATTACCATCAGAGTTGAGTGTCAGTGTCACTCCTTGACTGGTTGTGACCGTCAAGCCAGTGGCAGGAATACTGAGCGGATCACTGTCGGGATCGGAGTCAGTGCCGCCACCGGTATCATCAGTGATGACATTACCAGCAATAGACGTTGCTTCTTCATTGACAGTGTAGCCATTGTTAGTTGCATTCGGTGGTAAGTTTATCTGATCGCTAACAGTAATGGTGACGGTAGCGGTATCGGTTAAGGTGCCATCAGTAACGGTATAGATAAAGCTATCCGTAAAGGTTTGTGTACCACTGAGTGTGGCTAGGGCAACTGTATCAGTTAAATAAGTAAAGCTACCATCGGTGCCCAGTGTCAAGTTCACACCTTGGTTGGTGGTGACGGTTAATGCTGTAGCAGGAATACTGAGTGGATCGCTTTCAGGGTCGGAGTCGGTACCTGCACCAGTATCATCAGTGATGATATTGCCGGTGACTTGGGTCGCGGTATTTTCTGCACTATAAGCATTCGCGGTAGCATTTGGTGCATCATTATCGCCTTGAATAGTAAGGCTGACGGTTGCGGTATCGGTCAACGTGCCATCAGTAACCGTGTAAGTAAAGCTATCAGTAATAGACTGAGTAGCACTTAAAGTGACGTTGGTATTGCTATCTAATGGATAGGTGAAGCTACCATCGGTGCCCAGTGTCAAGGTCACACCTTGGCTGGTAGTCACGGTCAATGCTGTGGCGGGAATAGTGAGCGGATCACTTTCGGGATCGGAATCGGTACCCGCGCCGGTATCATCAGCAATAATATTACCGGTAATTTGTGTGGCATTGTCGGCTACGGTATACGTATTATCGGTGGCCGTTGGCGCATCATTGAGTCCTTGTACGGTGAGAGTTACAAGTGCTGTATTGCTATCGAGTCCATTTGCTCTGACAAAATAGGTAAAGCTATCGGTGAATGTTTCCGAGGCACTGAGGGTATTATTGACGCTGGTATCAAGTGTGTAGGTAAAGAGTCCTTGACTATTGAGTGCTAATGTCACACCTTGTGCCGTTAGAACAGTACCTGGGGGCACAAAGAAGAAATCACCTTCAGGGTCAAAGTCAATTCCATCGCCGGTATCATCGAAACGCAGATTACCCGTAATAATGGTAGCTTCTTCATTGACGGTATAGTCATTGTCTGTAGCCACAGGCGCATCGTCAATACCCTCGACAGTGAAAGTCACGAGAGCGGTGTCAGTTAATGAGCCATCGGTGACGGTATAGACGAAGCTATCGGTAAAGGTTTCAGGTCCTTCGCCAACTCCCAGGGTATTATTGGCAGCAGTATCTAGTGTATAGGTGAAATTACCGTCGGAGCTGAGTGTCAGTGTAATCCCTTGGCTGGTCGTGACGGTTAAGCCAGTAGTGGGGATACTTAATATGTCACCCACATTGGGGTCAGAATCTGTACCTGCGCCGGTATTATCAGTAATGACATTACCAGAGATAGCGGTAGCTTCTTCATTGACAGTGTAGCCATTGTTAGTTGCATTGGGTGGTAAGTTCGCCGCATCGTCAATAGTAATAGTGACGGTGGCGGTATCAGTTAAGGTGCCATCAGTGACGGTATAAGTAAAGCTATCCGTAAAGGTTTCTGTACCACTGAGTGTGGCTAGGGCAACTGTATCAGTTAAATAAGTAAAGCTACCATCGGTGCCCAGTGTCAAGGTCACGCCTTGGCTGGTAGTTACGGTTAATGCCGTAGCTGGGATACTGAGTGGATCGCTTTCCGGGTCGGCATCGGTACCGGCACCGGTATCATCGGTGATGATGTTACCAGTCACTTGCGTAGCCGTATTGTCCTCGGTATAGGCATTGGCAGTAGCCGTAGGTGCATCATTATCGCCTTGAACAGTGAAAGTAACGGTCGCCGTATCCGTCAAGGTGCCGTCGGTGACGGTGTAGGTGACGCTGTCAGTAATGGATTCGGTGGCACTTAAGGTGACATTGGTATTACTATCGAGTGGATAGGTAAAGCTGCCATCGGTACCCAGGGTTAAAGTCACCCCTTGGCTGGTGGTGACAGTTAAGGCGGTGGCTGGGATACTGAGTGGGTCGCCTTCGGGATCAGAATCAATACCGGCGCCCGTATCATCAGAAATAATATTGCCGGTAATTTGTGTGGCATTGTCGGCTACAGTGTACGTATTATCAGTAGCCGTAGGTGTATCATTAACACCTTGTACTTCAATTGTGACAGTAGCGTTATCTGTAGCACCGGTAGTATCAATAATTGTATAGCTAAATGTGGCCTGAGCTGTTTCGCCAACAGCAAGCGAGTTAAAATTATTAAGCTGGTCATAGGTGAAATTACCAGCACTATTCATTGTAACAATACCACCACCTGTGGCACTAATTGTTCCTAGACTTGAAACACTAAAAGCATCACTTTCAGGGTCAAAGTCGCTGCCATTGCCATTATCAACTAAAACATTACCATTTAGTAAGAGATCTTCAGTTGCAGTAAAGTTGTCGTCAACTGCAACTACAGTACTGACATTTGTACCAGCAATTGTAAGCTGTACAAGTGCAGTATCGGTAAGCGTGCCGTCAGTGACAGTATAAACGAAATTATCGGTAAATGTTTCAGTTCCTGCAAGAGTTGCCATGACTGCTGTATCAATTAAGTAAGTGAATTCACCAGTAACATTTAAAGTTAAAGTAACACCCTGACTTGTTGTTACAACAGTAGCTGTTGCAGGTACATTGAGTGCATCGCCTTCTGGGTCACTATCTATTCCACTGCCAGTATCATCGGTAATTAAATTGCCGCTTATCTGGGTTGCTGTATTTACTGTGACATAAGTATTGTCTGTAGCTGTTGGTGCATCATTATCGCCTTGGACGGTGAAGGTCACGGTAGCGGTATCGGTTAAGGTGCCGTCGGTGACAGTGTAGGTGACACTGTCAGTGATGGATTCGGTGGCACTTAAGGTGACATTGGTAGTGCTATCGAGTGGATAGGTAAAGCTGCCATCAGTGCCCAGGGTTAAAGTCACCCCTTGGCTGGTGGTGACAGTTAAGGCGGTGGCAGGGATACTGAGGGGGTCGCCTTCGAGATCAGCATCGGTACCGGCGCCGGTATCATCGGTAATGAGATTGCCGGTAAATTCAGTGGCATTGTCGGTGACGGTGTAGGTGTTATCGGTGGCAATGGGTGCATCGTTATCACCTTGGACGGTGAAGGTGACGGTGGCGGTATCGATTAAGGTGCCGTCGGTGACAGTGTAGGTGACACTGTCAGTAATGGATTCGGTGGCACTTAAGGTGACATTGGTAGTGCTATCGAGTGGGTAGGTAAAGCTACCGTCAGTGCCCAGGGTTAAAGTCACCCCTTGGCTGGTGGTGACAGTCAAGGCGGTGGCAGGGATACTGAGGGGATCGCCTTCGAGATCAGCATCAATACCGGCGCCAGTATCATCGGTAATGAGATTGCCAGTAAATTCAGTGGCGTTGTCGGTGACGGTGTAGGTGTTATCGGTGGCAATGGGTGCATCGTTATCACCTTGGACAGTAAAGGTGACGGTGGCGGTATCGATTAAGGTGCCGTCGGTGACAGTGTAGGTGACACTGTCAGTAATGGATTCGGTGGCACTTAAGGTGCCATTGGTAGTGCTATCGAGTGGATAGGTAAAGCTACCGTCAGTGCCTAGCGTTAAGGTGACACCTTGGCTGGTCGTCACTGTTAACGCAGTGGCGGGAATACTGAGGGGATCGCCTTCGGGATCGGTATCGCTACCCGCGCCGGTATCATCGGTGATGATATTACCGGTGATTTGAGTGGCATTATCGGTGACGGTGTAGGTGTTATCGGTGGCAATGGGTGCATCGTTATCACCTTGGACGGTGAAGGTGACGGTGGCCGTGTCTGTTAAGGTGCCGTCGGTGACGGTGTAGGTGACGCTGTCAGTAATGGATTCGGTGGCACTTAAGGTGCCATTGGTAGTGCTATCGAGTGGATAAGTAAAGCTACCATCAGTACCCAGGGTTAAAGTCACCCCTTGGCTGGTGGTCACCACTAATCCGGTAGCAGGAATGCTGAGGGGATCACCCTCGGGATCAGCATCGGTACCGGCGCCGGTATCATCGGTAATGAGATTGCCGGTAAATTCAGTGGCATTGTCGGTGACGGTGTAGGTGTTATCGGTGGCAATGGGTGCATCGTTATCACCTTGGACGGTGAAGGTGACGGTGGCGGTATCGATTAAGGTGCCGTCGGTGACAGTGTAGGTGACACTGTCAGTAATGGATTCGGTGGCACTTAAGGTGACATTGGTAGTGCTATCGAGTGGGTAGGTAAAGCTACCGTCAGTGCCCAGGGTTAAAGTCACCCCTTGGCTGGTGGTCACCACTAATCCGGTAGCAGGGATACTGAGGGGATCACCCTCGGGATCAGCATCAATACCGGCGCCGGTATCATCGGTGATGATATTACCGGTGATTTGAGTGGCATTATCGGTGACGGTGTAGGTGTTATCGGTGGCCACAGGCGCATCATTATCACCTTGGACGGTGAAGGTGACGGTGGCGGTATCGGTCAACGTGCCATCGGTGACGGTATAGTTAAAGCTATCGGTAAAGGTATCCGTGGCTCCCAGCGTATTATTGGTGTTGCTATCGAGTGGATAGGTAAAGCTACCATCGGTGCCGAGGGTTAAGGTCACGCCTTGGCTGGTGGTGACGACTAAACCGGTGGCGGGGATACTGAGTGGGTCAGCTTCGGGATCGGTATCGCTACCCGCGCCAGTATCATCGGTGATGATATTACCGGTGATTTGAGTGGCATTTTCACCAACAGTATAGGTATTGTCGGTGGCCACAGGGGCATCATTATCGCCTTGGACGGTGAAAGTGACGGTGGCCGTATCGGTCAACGTGCCATCGGTCACTGTATAGGTGACACTGTCGGTAAAGGCTTCGGTGGCACTCAAGGTGACATTGGTATTGCTGTCCAGAGGATAGGTAAAGCTACCGTCAGAGCCGAGGGTTAAGGTCACGCCTTGGCTGGTCGTCACAGTCAATGCAGTGGCGGGGATACTGAGGGGATCTGTTTCGGGATCGGTATCGCTACCCGCGCCGGTATCATCGGTGATGATATTACCGGTGATTTGAGTGGCATTATCGGTGACGGTGTAGGTGTTATCGGTGGCATTAGGTGCATCATTTTCACCTTGGACGGTGAAGGTGATGGTGGCCGTATCGGTCAACGTGCCATCAGTGACGGTATAGGTAAAGCTATCGGTAAAGGTATCCGTGGCTCCCAGCGTATTATTGGTGTTGCTATCGAGTGGATAGGTAAAGCTACCATCGGTGCCGAGGGTTAAGGTCACGCCTTGGCTGGTGGTGATGACTAAACCGGTGGCGGGAATGCTGAGGGGATCCGCTTCCGGATCGGTATCGCTACCCGCGCCGGTATCATCGGCGATGATATTACCGGTGATTTGAGTGGCATTTTCACCAACAGTATAGGTATTGTCGGTGGCCACAGGGGCATCATTATCGCCTTGGACAGTGAAAGTGACGGTGGCGGTATCGGTTAAGGTACCGTCAGTGACCGTGTAGGTGACACTGTCGGTAAAGGCTTCGGTGGCACTCAAGGTGACATTGGTAGTGCTATCGAGTGGATAAGTAAAGCTACCGTCAGTGCCCAGGGTTAAAGTCACGCCTTGGCTGGTGGTCACCACTAATCCGGTAGCAGGAATGCTGAGGGGGTCGCCCTCGGGATCAGCATCGGTACCGGCGCCGGTATCATCGGTAATGAGATTGCCGGTAAATTCAGTGGCATTGTCGGTGACGGTGTAGGTGTTATCGGTGGCAATGGGTGCATCGTTATCACCTTGAACGGTGAAGGTGACGGTGGCGGTATCGATTAAGGTGCCGTCGGTGACGGTGTAGGTGACGCTGTCAGTAATGGATTCGGTGGCACTTAAGGTGACATTGGTAGTGCTGTCGAGTGGATAAGTAAAGCTACCATCAGTACCCAGGGTTAAAGTCACCCCTTGGCTGGTGGTGACAGTCAAGGCGGTGGCAGGGATACTGAGGGGGTCGCCTTCGGGATCAGCATCGGTACCGGCGCCGGTATCATCGGTAATGAGATTGCCGGAAAACTCGGTGGCATTATCGGTGACGGTGTAGGTGTTATCGGTGGCAATGGGTGCATCGTTATCACCTTGGACGGTGAAGGTGACGGTGGCGGTATCGATTAAGGTGCCGTCGGTGACGGTGTAGGTGACACTGTCAGTAATGGATTCGGTGGCACTTAAGGTGCCATTGGTAGTGCTATCGAGTGGATAAGTAAAGCTACCATCAGTACCCAGGGTTAAAGTCACCCCTTGGCTGGTGGTGACAGTCAAGGCGGTGGCAGGGATACTGAGGGGATCGCCTTCGGGATCAGCATCAATACCGGCGCCGGTATCATCGGTAATGAGATTGCCGGAAAACTCGGTGGCATTATCGGTGACGGTGTAGGTGTTATCGGTAGCCACAGGTGCATCATTATCGCCTTGGACGGTGAAAGTCACGGTAGCCGTATCGGTTAAGGTACCATCAGTGACGGTATAGGTGAAGCTATCAGTAAGGGCTTCCGTCGCACTTAAAGTGACATTGGTGTTGCTATCTAAAGGATAAGTAAAGCTACCATCGCTGCCGAGCGTGAGTGTGACACCTTGACTGGTGGTGACCACTAAGCCGGTGGCAGGAATACTGAGTGGATTACCTTCGGGATCGGCATCGGTGCCAGCACCGGTATCATCGGCGATGATATTACCGGTGATTTGTGTGGCGTTATCACCAACGGTGTAGGTGTTATCTGTCGCTATGGGCGCATCATTATCACCTTGGACGGTAAAGGTGACCGTGGCAGTGTCTGTTAACGTACCATCAGTGACGATGTAGGTGACACTGTCGGTAATGGATTCGGTGGCACTCAAGGTGACATTGGTATTGCTATCTAAGGGATAAGTAAAGCTACCATCGGTGCCCAATGTCAAAGTCACCCCTTGGTTGGTGGTGACGGTCAATGCGGTAGCCGGGATACTGAGCGGATCGCCTTCGGGATCGGCATCGCTACCGGCACCAGTATCGTCAGTAATGAGGTTGCCGGAAAACTCGGTGGCATTATCGGTGACGGTATAGGAGTTATCGGTGGCAACCGGTGCATCGTTATCGCCTTGAACGGTGAAGGTCACGGTGGCGGTATCAGTGACGGTGCCATCCGTGACAGTATAGGTGAAGCTATCAGTAATGGATTCGGTGGCACTCAAGGTGACATTGGTATTGCTATCCAGTGGATAAGTAAAGCTACCATCACTGCCGAGGGTCAATGTGACCCCTTGACTGGTGGTGACCACTAAGCCGGTGGCAGGAATACTAAGTGGATTACCTTCGGGATCAGCATCGGTACCGGCACCGGTATCATCGGTGATGACATTACCGGTAAAGTCAGTAGCATTATCGGTGACAGTATAAGTATTATCGGTGGCAACCGGTGCATCATTATCACCTTGGACAGTGAAAGTGACCGTAGCCGTATCGGTTAAGGTGCCGTCTGTCACTGTGTAGGTGACGCTATCAGTAATGGATTCAGTGGCACTCAAGGTGACATTGGTATTGCTATCTAAAGGATAGGTAAAGCTACCATCGGTGCCTAAGGTGAGTGTCACACCTTGACTGGTTGTTACGGTGAGCGCAGTAGCAGGAATACTGAGGGGATCGCCTTCGGGATCGGTATCGGTACCGGCGCCCGTATCATCAGTAATGAGATTGCCGGTAAACTCGGTGGCATTATCAGTGACCGTATAAGTATTATCGGTGGCGACAGGTGCATCATTTTCACCTTGAACAGTGAAAGTAATTGTGGCCGTGTCTATTGATGTGCCATCAGTAACCGTATAAACAAATTGATCTGTGAAAGTTTCCGTTGCACTCAAGCTGAAGTTAGTATTGCTATCCAGCGGATAAGTGAAGCTACCATCGGTTCCAAGGGTCAAAGTCACGCCTTGACTGGTGGTCACTGTGAGCGCGGTGGCAGGGATACTGAGTGGATCACCTTCAGCATCAGAGTCAGTACCTGCTCCGGTATCATCAGTGATAATATTGCCAGTAATTGTTGTACTATTTTGCGCTGTGGTATAACTATTGTCAGTAGCAACAGGTGCTTGATTAATACCATTAATAGTAAAGGTAACAGTTGCTGTGTCGGTTAAGCTTCCATCGCTAACGGTGTATGTCACACTATCAGTAAAACTCTCTGTAGCGCCAAGCGTACTAGTGATACTAGTATCGAGTGGGTAGGTAAAGCTACCATCGGTGCCAAGCGTTAAGGTGACGCCTTGACTAGTAGTGACTGTGAGAGCTGTTGCAGGGATGCTAAGTGGATCGCCGTCGGGATCGGAATCAGTACCCGCGCCGGTATCATCACTGATGAAGTTGCCTGAAATTTGGGTGGCTGTTTCAGTGACAGTATAAGCATTATCAGTAGCTACAGGTGCGTCATTATCACCTTGTACAGTGAAAGTCACAGTAGCTGTATCGGTCAGAGTACCGTCGGTCACTGTATAAATGAAACTGTCTGTGACAGATTCTGTGGCGCTTAAAGTGACATTATTATTACTATCTAAAGGATAGGTGAAACTACCATCCGTACCAAGCGTTAATGTCACACCTAGGCTGGTGGTGACTGTGAGTGCTGATACAGGAATACTGAGTGGGTCACCCTCAGGATCACTATCAGTACCCGCTCCAGTATTATCTGTAATAACATTACCACTCACTTGTGTGTCATTGTCTACTGCTGTATAGGTGTTATCTGTCGCTATGGGTGCATCATTATCGCCTTGGACAGTGAAGGTAACAGTTGCGGTATCGGTTAAAGTGCCATCAGTAACGGTATAAGTGACACTGTCAGTAATGGATTCGGTCGCGCTGAGGGTCACGTTGGTATTGCTATCTAACGGATAAGTAAAGCTGCCATCGGTACCTAGCGTCAATGTCACGCCTTGGCTGGTGGTGACGGTCAATGCGGTGGCAGGGATACTGAGTGGGTCACCTTCCGGATCGGCATCGGTGCCTGCGCCGGTATCATCTGTAATAAAATTACCGGTAATTTGAGTAGCATTATCGGCAACAGTATAGGTATTGTCGGTAGCCTCAGGTGCATCATTCACACCTTGTACTTCAATGGTAACCGTGGCACTATCAGTGGCGCCAGTGGTATCAATAATGGTATAGCTGAATGTTGCTTGCGTAGTTTGCCCAAGCCCTAAGCTATTAAAACTATTCAATTGATCATATGTGAAAGCTCCGAGTGCATCAATACTCACGACTCCACCACCTGTAACAGCAATTGTTCCAGGTGCTGCAACGCTGAAGGCATCGCTATCAGGGTCAAAGTCAGTACCATTGCCATTGTTACTAAATACATTACCGGTTAAGTTAATATCTTCAGTGGCAGTAACATTATCGTCTACAGCAACCACAGTACTGACGCCAGTACCCGTGACTGTAAGAAACACAGTCGCTGAGTCATTTAAACTGCCATCAGTAACGGTATAGGTAAAGCTATCGGTGAAGGATCCTGTGGCAGCTAATGTAGCTAAGGCAACAGTATCTAGCAGATAGGTAAAGTTACCATCAGAGCCAAGTGTTAAGGTGACACCTTGACTAGTGGTAACAGTAAGCCCTGTAGCAGGAATACTTAAGCTGTCATTGGCATCTACATCTGAATCAACACCACTGCCAGTGTTATCAGTGATAATATTACCACTAATCGAGGTATTATTATTGAGAACACTGTAGCTATTGATAGTGGCTGTTGGTGCATCATTTTCACCATTGACAGTGAAGGATACGGTTGCGGTATCTGTCAATGTGCCATCAGTAACAGTGTACGTGAAGCTATCGGTAAAGGTTTCAGTTGCGCCGAGGGTATCGCTGATATTAGTATCCAGTGGATAAGTAAAGCTACCATCGGTGCCGAGTGTTAAAGTTACACCTTGGTTGGTTGTAATGGTTAATGCAGTGGCTGGGATACTGAGTGGGTCGCCTTCAGGATCTGAGTCTGTACCGGCGCCAGTGTCATCAGTGATGAGATTACCAGTGACTTGGGTGGCAGATTCAGTGACTGTATAGGCATTATCTGTGGCTACGGGTGCATCATTTTCACCAACTACTGTGACAAATACTACAGCTGAATCAGTGCTCGCACCATCCGTGATAGTATAAGTAAAACTATCTAATAATATTTCGCCAGCACTCATGCTGTTTAAGCCACTGTCAGGTGTATAAGTAAAACTACCGTCAGAATTCAAAGTAATGGTCACACCATTAACGGAGGTTACAGTTTGAGCTGAAGCTGGAATACTGAGTGTATCGCCTGTATCTGGATCGAAGTCAAGGCCAGCTCCAGTGTCTTCAGAGATTGCATTGCCACTAACACTATTGTTTTCAGTCGTAGCATAGGCATTACTTAAGGCCACCGGCGCATCATTTTCACCATTGATAGTAAAGGTGATAGTAGCACTGTCAGTGAAGGTACCATCGGTGACGACGTAGGTGAAACTGTCGGTGATTGTATCTGTCGCATTTAAAGTATTGTTGATACTGCTATCTAAAGGATAAGTGAAGCTGCCATCAGTACCGAGGGTCAAGGTGACGCCTTGACTGGTAGTGACGGTTAAGGCGGAAGCAGGGATACTGAGTGGATCGCCTTCGGGATCGGAGTCGGTACCCGCGCCGGTATCATCGGTGATGGCATTGCCGGTAATTTGCGTGGCATTTTCACTGACGGTGTAAGCGTTATCGGTGGCTACAGGCGCATCGTTATCGCCTTGGACCGTGAAGGTCACTGTAGCGGTGTCTGTGAGTGTGCCATCGGTGACGGTGTAAGTGACACTGTCGGTAATGGATTCAGTGGCACTTAAGGTCACGTTGGTATTGCTATCTAACGGATAAGTAAAGCTGCCATCGGTGCCGAGCGTGAGTGTGACACCTTGGCTGGTGGTGACAGTTAAAGCGGTAGCAGGGATACTGAGGGGGTCGCTTTCAGGATCAGAGTCGGTGCCCGCACCGGTGTCATCGGTGATGAGATTACCGGTGAATTCGGTGGCATTATCGGTGACCGTATAGGTATTGTCAGTGGCCGTGGGTGTATCGTTTTCGCCATCAATGGTGAAAGTGATGGTGGCACTGTCGGTGATTGCGCCATCGGTAACAACATAGGTGAAACTGTCAGTGATCGTATCTGTGGCACTTAAAGTATTGTTGACACTGCTATCTAAGGGATAAGTAAAGCTGCCATCGGTGCCCAATGTTAAGGTGACGCCTTGAGTGGTTGTGACAGTTAAGGCTGTTGCTGGGATACTGAGTGGATCACCCTCGGGATCGGAGTCGGTGCCCGCGCCAGTATCATCGGTGATGGCATTACCGGTAATTTGGGTGGCATTTTCACTGACGGTGTAAGCGTTATCGGTGGCCACAGGTGCATCGTTATCACCTTGGACGGTGAAGGTGACCGTAGCGGTATCGGTTAAGGTGCCATCGGTGACAGTATAGGTGACACTGTCGGTAATGGATTCGGTGGCACTTAAGGTGACGTTGGTATTACTATCCAGTGGATAAGTAAAGCTACCATCGGTGCCGAGGGTTAAGGTCACGCCTTGACTGGTGGTGACAGTCAATGCAGTAGCCGGGATACTGAGGGGATCGCCTTCGGGATCGGCATCGGTACCGGCACCGGTGTCATCGGTGATGAGATTACCGGTGAATTCGGTGGCATTATCGGGCACAGTGTAGGTATTATCGGTGGCGATGGGTGCATCGTTTTCACCATCAATGGTGAAAGTGATGGTAGCACTGTCGGTAATGGCGCCATCGGTAACAACATAGGTGAAACTGTCGACTATCGTGTCTGTGGCACTTAAGGTGTTATTAGTGTTGCTATCTAAAGGATAAGTAAAACTGCCATCGGTGCCTAATGTTAAGGTCACGCCCTGACTGGTGGTGACCGTGAGTGCGGTGGCCGGGATACTGAGGGGGTCACCTTCGGGATCGGAGTCGGTACCGGCACCGGTATCATCGGTGATGGCATTACCCGTAATTTGGGTGGCATTTTCACTGACGGTGTAAGCGTTATCGGTGGCTACAGGTGCATCGTTATCACCTTGGACGGTGAAGGTCACTGTAGCGGTGTCCGTGAGAGTGCCATCGGTGACAGTATAGGTGACACTGTCGGTAATGGATTCGGTGGCACTCAGCGTTGCATTGGTATTACTATCCAGTGGATAAGTAAAGCTGCCATCGGTGCCGAGGGTTAAGGTCACGCCTTGACTGGTGGTGACAGTCAATGCAGTAGCCGGGATACTGAGGGGATCGCCTTCAGGATCCGAATCGGTACCGGCACCGGTGTCATCGGTGATGAGATTACCGGTGAATTCGGTGGCATTGTCGGTGACGGTATAGGTATTATCGGTGGCCGTGGGTGTATCGTTTTCGCCATCAATCGTGAAAGTAATGGTGGCACTGTCGGTAATGGCGCCATCGGTGACCACGTACGTGAAACTGTCAGTGATCGTGTCTGTGGCACTTAAAGTATTGTTGACACTGCTATCTAAGGGGTAAGTAAAGCTGCCATCGGTGCCTAAAGTTAAAGTCACGCCCTGACTGGTGGTGACCGTGAGTGCGGTGGCCGGGATACTGAGGGGGTCACCTTCGGGATCGGAGTCGGTACCGGCGCCGGTATTATCGGTGATAGCATTGCCGGTAATTTGTGTGGCATTTTCACTGACGGTGTAGGTGTTATCGGTGGCTACAGGTGCATCGTTATCACCTTGGACGGTGAAGGTCACCGTAGCGGTATCGGTTAAGGTGCCGTCGGTGACAGTATAGGTGACACTGTCGGTAATGGATTCGGTGGCACTTAAGGTGACGTTGGTATTACTATCCAGTGGATAAGTAAAGCTGCCATCGGTACCGAGGGTTAAGGTCACGCCTTGGCTGGTGGTGACAGTCAAGGCGGTAGCCGGAATACTGAGGGGATCGCCTTCGGGGTCGGAGTCGGTACCGGCACCGGTATCATCGGTGATGAGATTGCCAGTAAATTCGGTGGCATTATCCGTGACGGTATAGGTATTGTCAGTGGCCGTGGGCGTATCGTTTTCGCCATCAATCGTGAAAGTAATGGTGGCACTGTCGGTGATGGCGCCATCGGTGACAACATAAGTGAAACTGTCAGTGATCGTATCTGTGGCACTTAAAGTATTGTTGACACTGCTATCTAAGGGATAAGTAAAGCTGCCGTCGGTGCCGAGCGTGAGTGTGACCCCTTGACTGGTAGTGACGGTTAAGGCGGTAGCCGGGATACTGAGCGGGTCGCCTTCGGGATCGGAGTCAGTACCGGCGCCGGTATCATCGGTGATGGCATTGCCGGTAATTTGTGTGGCATTTTCACTGACCGTGTAAGTGTTATCGGTGGCCACGGGTGCGTCATTATCGCCTTGGACCGTGAAGGTGACCGTAGCAGTATCGGTTAAGGTGCCGTCGGTGACAGTATAGGTGACACTGTCGGTAATGGATTCGGTGGCACTTAAGGTGACGTTGGTATTACTATCCAGTGGATAAGTAAAGCTGCCATCGGTACCGAGGGTTAAGGTCACGCCTTGGCTCGTTGTGACAGTCAAGGCGGTAGCCGGAATACTGAGGGGATCGCCTTCGGGATCCGAGTCGGTACCGGCACCAGTATCATCGGTGATGAGATTGCCAGTAAATTCGGTGGCATTATCCGTGACGGTATAGGTATTGTCAGTGGCCGTGGGTGTATCGTTTTCACCATCAATGGTAAAAGTAATGGTAGCACTGTCGGTAATTGCACCATCGGTGACCACATACGTGAAACTGTCAGTGATCATATCTGTGGCACTTAACGTGTTGTTGATACTGCTATCTAAGGGATAGGTAAAGCTGCCATCGGTACCGAGGGTCAAAGTCACGCCTTGGCTTGTTGTTACAGTGAGTGCGGTAGCTGGGATGGTGAGGGGATCGCCTTCGGGATCGGAGTCTGTGCCAGCACCGGTGTCATCAGTGATTACATTACCAGTAATTTGTGTGGCATTTTCACTGACGGTGTAGGTGTTATCGGTGGCTACAGGGGCATCGTTTTCACCATTCACCGTGAAGGTAACCGTAGCGGTATCCGTGAGTGTGCCATCTGTGACGGTATAGGTGACACTATCGGTAAACGTTTCAGTGGCACTTAAGGTATTATTGGTCGTGCTATCTAAGGGGTAGGTAAAGCTGCCATCACTGCCTAAGGTCAAAGTCACGCCTTGGCTCGTTGTGACAGTCAATGCGGTAGCGGGGATACTGAGGGGATCGCCTTCGGGATCGGAGTCAGTACCGGCGCCAGTGTCATCAGTAATGAAGTTGCCGGTCACTTGAGTAGCGTTTTCACCTACATTGTAGGTATTGTCGGTGGCGACTGGGGTATCGTTTTCGCCATCAATGGTAAAAGTAATGGTAGCGCTGTCAGTGAGAGCGCCGTCAGTGACCGTATAAGTGAAACTGTCAGTAAAGGTTTCTGTCGCGCTCAAGGTGTTATTGGTGTTGCTATCGAGTGGGTAGGTAAAGCTGCCGTCGGTGCCGAGCGTTAAGGTGACGCCTTGGCTTGTTGTTACAGTCAATGCGGTGGCCGGGATGGTGAGGGGATCGCCTTCAGCATCACTGTCAGTACCGGCACCGGTGTCATCGGTAATGACATTGCCGGTGACTTGGGTGGTATTTTCACTGACGGTATAACTATTATCAGTGGCTACGGGCGCGTCATTTTCACCATCAATGGTAAAAGTCACGGTGGCACTGTCAGTCAGCGTACCATCGGTGACAATATAAGTGACACTATCGGTAAACGTTTCAGTGGCACTTAAGGTGTTATTGGTCGTGCTATCTAAGGGATAGGTAAAACTGCCATCACTGCCTAAGGTCAAAGTCACGCCTTGGCTTGTTGTGACAGTCAATGCGGTAGCGGGGATACTGAGGGGATCGCCTTCGGGATCGGAGTCGGTACCGGCGCCAGTGTCATCAGTAATGAAGTTGCCGGTCACTTGAGTAGCGTTTTCACCTACATTGTAGGTATTGTCGGTGGCGACCGGGGTATCGTTTTCGCCATCAATGGTAAAAGTAATGGTGGCACTGTCAGTGAGAGCGCCGTCAGTGACCGTATAAGTGAAACTGTCAGTAAAGGTTTCCGTGGCGCCCAAGGTGTTATTGGCATTGCTATCGAGTGGGTAGGTAAAACTGCCATCGGTGCCAAGCGTTAAGGTGACGCCTTGGCTCGTGGTCACAGTCAATGCGGTGGCTGGGATGGTGAGTGGGTCGCTTTCTGCGTCACTGTCAGTACCGGCACCCGTATCATCAGTGATCACGTTGCCGGTGACTTGGGTGTCATTTTCACTGACGGTATAACTATTATCGGTCGCTACCGGTGCGTCATTTTCGCCATCGATGGTAAAGGTCACGGTGGCACTGTCAGTCAATGTACCATCGGTGACAATATAGGTAACACTATCGGTAAACGTTTCGGTGGCACTTAAGGTGTTATTGGTCGTGCTATCTAAGGGATAGGTAAAACTGCCATCACTGCCTAAGGTCAAAGTCACGCCTTGGCTTGTTGTGACAGTCAATGCGGTAGCGGGGATACTGAGGGGATCGCCTTCGGGATCGGAGTCGGTACCGGCGCCAGTGTCATCAGTAATGAAGTTGCCGGTCACTTGAGTAGCGTTTTCACCTACATTGTAGGTATTGTCGGTGGCGACCGGGGTATCGTTTTCGCCATCAATGGTAAAAGTAATGGTGGCACTGTCAGTGAGAGCGCCGTCAGTGACCGTATAAGTGAAACTGTCAGTAAAAGGTTTCCGTGGCGCCCAAGGTGTTATTGGCATTGCTATCGAGTGGGTAGGTAAAACTGCCATCGGTGCCAAGCGTTAAGGTGACGCCTTGGCTCGTGGTCACAGTCAATGCGGTGGCTGGGATGGTGAGTGGGTCCGCTTTCTGCGTCACTGTCAGTACCGGCACCCGTATCATCAGTGATCACGTTGCCGGTGACTTGGGTGTCATTTTCACTGACGGTATAACTATTATCGGTCGCTACCGGTGCGTCATTTTCGCCATCGATGGTAAAGGTCACGGTGGCACTGTCAGTCAATGTACCATCGGTGACAATATAGGTAACACTATCGGTAAACGTTTCGGTGGCACTTAAGGTGTTATTGGTACTGCTATCTAAGGGATAAGTAAAACTACCATCACTGCCGAGCGTGAGTGTGACGCCTTGGCTGGTGGTGACGGTTTGTGCGGTAGCGGGGATACTGAGGGGATCGCCTTCAGGATCCGAATCGGTACCAGCGCCAGTGTCGTCCGTAATAAAGTTACCGGTAACTTGGGTGGCGTTTTCACCCACATTGTACGTGTTGTCAGTGGCCGTGGGTGTATCGTTTTCGCCATTGATAGTGAAGGTGATAGTGGCGCTGTCGGTAAGAGCGCCGTCAGTCACCGTATAAGTGAAACTGTCAGTAAAAGTTTCTGTAGCGCTTAAGGTATTATTAGTGTTGCTATCCAAAGGATAGGTAAAACTGCCGTCGGTGCCCAGCGTTAAGGTCACTCCTTGGCTCGTTGTTACCGTCAATGCGGTAGCTGGGATACTGAGCGGATCGCCTTCAGCATCACTGTCAGTACCGGCACCCGTATCATCAGTGATCACGTTGCCGGTGACTTGGGTGTCATTTTCACTGACGGTATAACTATTATCGGTCGCCGCGGGCGCGTCATTTTCGCCATCAATGGTAAAGGTCACGGTGGCACTGTCAGTCAATGTACCATCGGTGACAATATAGGTAACACTATCGGTAAACGTTTCGGTGGCACTTAAGGTGTTATTGGTACTGCTATCTAAGGGATAAGTAAAACTACCATCACTGCCGAGCGTGAGTGTGACGCCTTGGCTGGTGGTGACGGTTTGTGCGGTAGCCGGGATGGTAAGGGGATCGCCCTCAGGATCCGAATCGGTACCGGCGCCAGTGTCATCAGTAATGAAGTTGCCAGTGACTTGAGTAGCATTTTCACCTACATTGTACGTATTGTCAGTGGCCGTTGGTGTATCATTTTCGCCCTCGATTGTGAAAGTAATGGTAGCACCATCAGTAAGTCCACCATCAGTAACAACATAAGTGAAACTGTCAGTGAAGGTTTCGGTGGCACTTAAGGTGTTATTAGTGTTGCTATCTAAGGGATAAGTAAAGCTACCATCAGTGCCAAGAGTTAAGGTGACACCTTGGCTGGTAGTAACGGTTAGTGCAGTTGTTGGAATTGATAGTGGTGAACCTTCAACATCTGAATCAGTACCTGCACCGGTATCATCGGTAATGACATTGCCGGTGACTTGGGTGTCATTTTCACTGACAGTATAAGTGTTGTCTGTGGCAACAGGTGTGTCGTTTTCACCAGCGATGGTGATATCAACTGATGCAGTGGCAGTTTCAGTACCATCGGTGACCGTATAAATAAAGTTATCAGTGAAGAATTCCGTAGCACTTAGGGTATTCATCACATCAGTGTCAATAGGGTATGTAAAATTTCCATCCGAAGTTAAACTAATGGGCGTGCCCTGTGAGCTAGTAATTGATTGTGCAGTGCTGGGAATACTCAGTGGGTCACCATCTATATCCGAGTCAGTACCACTCCCTGAATCATCAGTAATAACATTACCTGTAACTTGGGTAGCTGATTCCGGTTGCGTATAGGCGTTATCAGTTACAGTAGGGGCATCATTTTCGCCGGTCACGATGATATTAACTGATGCTGTGCCTGTCTCCGTGCCATCAGTTGCGGTATAGACAAAACTATCAGTAAAGCTTTCAGTTGCAGAAAGTGTATCTGTAAGATTAGTATCAACACTATATGAAAAACTACCATCAGATCCGATAGTCAAAGTAGATCCGCGAGAAGTAGAAACGGTCTGTGCACTAGCAGGTATAAAAATAGTATTACTTGTTGGGCTACTATCCGCACCAGCACCGGTATCATCGGTAATAACATTGCCGCTGATGATAGGGGTTGATTCAGGTACTGAGTATGTATTATTAGTGAAATTAGCGCGTTCAACAATTTGTTGAATGATAGTATCGGGAATTGCTGCGCGACTGAGGACAGCAACAACTGTGTTAAATTCGCTAGAAGCTATTGAAAGTTGTTCCTCGTTGCGTTCATCAATAGTTGATTCGATAGTCAAACTTTTAACTTGTGCGTTAACGATATTTACATTGAGACTCAGTTGCGGAAAAATTGCGGGTGTTGTTAAGAAGTCATGGGGTACATAGAGATCACCTTCAACAAAAATGCTTGTCGCTAATTGATCCGTGTCAATTGTAATCTTAGCAAAAAAGTCCTTAATCGTGTTATAACCATCTTTATAAACAACGATTAAGTCATTACCATCCTGCAGGAGTACTTGCACACCTTCAGGTAGTATAAGTTGTTCGCCTTTACCCAGTGAATTTATTTTATCCCCTGATGATAGGGTCAACGCCTCTTCTTGACCATTCGCTTTACGAATAGTGATTGTATACATAATTTACCCCCACTCACCTTTCCTAACCGTCGTGCGTACTCACTCTCTGGTAAGGTATATCATAGTCATGTAGACATAGGTTTTGAGTAAAAGTTCCTCTGTCTTTTGTTTTTCTGTTTAAGGATAAATTAACTGCGGGTTTGATATCCGGTGTTACCGTCTGCAATGGAAGAATATAATGGACGGGGAGAGAGAAGTGACAATTTGTAAGGACTAGCTTAATCAATACTGAAGTCATCTTTTCCGTTCTGATTAGATAGTAATATAGTTGGGCTGAATAGCACAGATAATTAAGTAAATACACTAGATTAGATCCTCATTCGCGTCAGTTCTCGTTGATCTAATTATAGAAGCAGATAAGAATAATGCGGAATTTGGCTAAGGATATGTAACTGTATGAATTTTATCATGAAAAATTATCACGGTTAATATATATAAATCTTTCGTAGTAATACTGCAATATTTGCTTACAATATTAGAATGTGATTTTGTCATATCTGTGTGGAAGCTTAGAGGCTGATTAAGATCCTATAGCGAAGATACATTTTTCCTATGAACATTGGTAATTTTCGAGGTTATGAGCAAATACAGGGTTTTGGTGCATAATTCCAGCCAGAGATACTTCGGTTAATGGTATTATCAGTTTTCTTAGGGCTTAAGTCATTGCTTTCCTGAGTTGGGAATTCTTCACAAGGTAAAATAAAATGCTCTTCACCTAAGAGTAGTCGGACTTTTGCTTGTAAACGTAAATGTCCTTTAGGGTATTGGCTGGTATCAATAGGGTAGTAATAATGCATTTTTATGATCTTTGGGATAGGACCCTTAGACATTATTTGTAAAATTTTACTGGGTTTGGCGATACCTACGGGGATCCAAAAGTTATGACCAATGTCATTATAGTGTATTTGTCTTTGCCATTCCCACACTGCACGTACATCGAGCATATCTATTTGGGGGATAAATTGAGGGATTAACACTTCAACAATACAATATTTTCCGGCTTCGCTACCTGAGCTTAGGTATATGTTATTAATCTGGGGTTGCATGATAATATTTAAAAGTGCTTGGCATGCAAATTGCGGCTGAGCTTCCCATGCTGCATACTTTCCTGGGTATAGCCAGTGTTTGGTGTTACTAAAAGGTCCGTGTTTAGCCCAGCGAGTGATATTATCATCTTTAAGTATCTCAATAGATAAAGAACCAATAATCAACAATAGCGTACCTAGCCAACCAATGGCAGATGATTCAATACAGGTAAGCATGAGTACATTTAGTTCATTTTTATAAATATATTCTTTGATAGTAGCTCGTGAAATAACTCTACCAAATTGTTTAACTAAGCCATTAATGCGTTTGTTAGCTTGATTGCTGATGGCTTTGCCAGCGTGTCCAGCTAACAACACACTGGCTCCTAGGGCATTAATTCCCTGCCCAATGCTTTCGCCATGCTCACCGACATATAGGTCATTAATACTATCGTAGATAGCAAGAAAAACACCAATGCTAGCGAATATTAGCAATGTATGTTGGAGGGGGGATGCTAGCATATTAAGCCATGTGTATTCTTTTACTAGTGTGGAGCCTAAGATTGGCTTGTTTATAAGATAGTCATTAACTTTTTGAGTGCCAAGGAATGCTTCGCAAGTATCTTGTATAGAAACTATCACAGCTAAATTAGCAGTGATCTCTTCGACACTTCTGCGTATCTTTGATTTGTCTGTATATTTTAAAAATAATGCCTGCGATGCTTCCTCTAAATTGAACAATGTAATCGCACTTATAATTAGGCCCAGACTTTTCCGACCAAATATAAAGTGGTCAAGTATCTTATCTCGTGCTTTAGCCTCATCACAGCTTGCATCTAGTTGGATATCAAATTGAGCATAGGGGTGTTCAGATAGATGGTCAGTTAACCAGTGCTTGGTGTTAATGGATTCATTACGTAATGCAGCACCGAAATTACCATGGTGTTGAGCAAAGCCGATGGCTTGTTCTTTATTGATGGTATAAATAGGGATTGCATCTGCAGGGACGACGGATGCTAGGGCATGAGGCTCACTATATCGATAAACAGACAATAATCCAGGTATATATGTTCTTATGGCAGCTTTACTCGATATACTTGGTTCAGCATGTGCGTAATATAAATTGTTGAATGAACCAGTTGCCCTGGCAATGCTTATGGTAGCAGCAAGTGGCGAGAGGTATTGTTTTGGTGATGGTGTTTCTACTGTAATGATACCATTACTATCACGTAAATAACGAGCAAAGCTACGAGCTGATTTTTTTATCCCAAGCATGAGACCATGTAGTGTATTATCAATTCTATTGATTACTTCAGTATAATTATCCTCATATGTATCAATGTTAGGGATATCGTTTTGATCATTGCGAACAATCACGTAGGGCTGATTCTTTAAGCTTGCTTGAAATAAACATTGAAATGTTTTTTCACGGAATTTTCCATGGCCTTGATTTTCACTTTGCATAATGCAATGGTCAGCAATTTCAGTATTATCTGGTTGATAGATATTAATTTTTTCTTGCGTGGGAAAAAGTTTGTCATGTATGGGATGCTGCGTGTTTAATAGTTGTTTTATATAGGCTATGCCTGGTGGATCATTTACAATATCGGCATTACCACTGAGTTCCAATTGATAATCTAGTTTACTGGGATCGGTATGTACGAGGCTAAGAACGTTGTCAACATTGATGAAAGCATACTCGTAATAATCCACAGCCGCAGCAAAATAATCAGATAGTACTTGATTAAATGTAGTTCCCGTAAATATTGGGGTTAATTTATTTTCTTTATAATCAGGTAATATTGCTGGGTATTCTTCTTGCCCCGCTGTATAAATGTCATGTAGTGTACTGACTAGCAATTGTTGTTGCACTCTGATAAGTGCGCGTAATTGACGACGTGCTTTCGTGCCTAAGACAGTTTCGATGTGTTCTTTCGATAAATATTGTGAGGCTAGGTAGATTTTATTGCCTACACTTTTAGGATAATATTTTACTATCGGGGGTAGGCTATTCGGTGGTGTAGAAATGGGGCCTCGGGGAATTTCAACGGGGGGAGTTGCTTGAGTACCAAAATAAAGGTGATATGCTGTGATCGCGCTTTTAAATAACGGATTTTCATGTGATGTCTGTAGTAGGGTAAAAAAGCGGTACCATGATTTGGCTAGGTCCCTTTGTATTCGCTGCATTAAGCCCATAGGATCAGGCACTAAGATCTGTATGAGTTTATTTTTTTCTGATAATTTGTAATTAGTACCTATAGGCATATGTTCGGATAGATTAGTAAAATCTATACGTTCAAATCGATTATATCGTGCTAACTTTGCTTGCTGTAATTGTTGTGGGCTTGGTGCATAGTAAGTGGTATTATCGATTAAACGTGAGTCCTGTGGATCCATACCACCAAAATAATTAATACGTGCCCAGCTCCATGGGATACTTGAATAGCAAATTTCTAATGATTGTTTTTGATTATTCAGTATCCACGGAAGGCAAAAGTGTCGTTCAGGTATACCCGTTGCAGGGCGCTGATCCAAACCAGCATATTCATGCAAATCTACATCGGCATAAGTATTGTTTTTGTCAACCACAAGTTCACGCCACAAATAGCCATTACGATAGAGGTACAGCCTACCAGGTTGTAGAGGTGGATTATGCTTGGACTGCATCCATTGTTTGACTAAAAATTTTATTTCAGGTTGAAGTGCATTCATCCATGGACCATGAAATAAGATTTTATTATTAATGAGTGTTTGCCATATATGGTCGCGCACCCAGTCACTGAGTTGTAATACATCGCGTATGTCGACGCTATCAGCATTCGTTTCTCTTGGACAAACATGCCAGCGAGCTTGACACAGGATCAACTGATTTGCACATTTTGTGTCATTGACATTTTGGCTGAGGACCTTGGCAAGAGGAATTATCAGGGTTGGGCCCGAGGTATTGGGTATGGATAAATAACTTTCATATGTAGTTTGAGGTGGGGCAGAGGTAGGCATGGATACTATATTATAGTATCCGTTGTTAACTGACTCGGCATCTCGGCACAGTGCTTTAATTTTGTTAGTTTTCATCATGTGTATATACTCATACAATTAAATGCTTAATTGTATATTAATATATATGTGTTTGTGAATTGTTTGTGTCTGATATGAGTATTTGTTGATTGTTGTAATTATTTTAGGTCTGCAAGCTATAGCAAAGGTTATCCGTCTATATTGACGATGATTCAATGTGGAAGAACAACACATTGGATTTGTACTGTTCTTCCATATTGAGGTGATTTCAATGTAGAAGAACAGCACATAAAATTTGTGTTGTTCTTCCACATTGACTATAATTCAATGTAGAAGAACAGCACATAAAGTTTGTATTGTTCTTCCACATTGAACATTACTCAATGTAGAAGAACAACACATAAATTGGATATATGGGAATATATCAAAAAAATTATGACATATTGATGGGAAAAGTAGATGCCTAAAGTATTGATTGGAAGAGAGTACGAATGTGAGCTCCTGGGTAGGTTACTGGTTTCAGAGCAAGCAGAGTTTTTAGCGCTGTATGGACGACGTAGAGTTGGTAAAACGTTTTTAATCCGATCTTACTTTAAAGATACGAAAGCTATCTTTTTTAATGTTACTGGGGCTAAGAATGGCAAACTAAATGAACAGATAAAACATTTTGCTGAACAATTAGGACGCGTCTTTTTAAATGGGATCATGCCAACAGTAGGCACTAACTGGGATGACGCATTTAAAATATTAACTCATGCAATGGCATCAGTGCCTTGTGACCAAAAAATAGTTTTATTTTTCGATGAGTTGCCATGGATGGCGACAAGAAATTCACGGTTATTAAATATTTTAGAATATTATTGGAATCAGCATTGGTCTGACGATGAGAGAATCAAATTAATTGTATGTGGTTCCTCTGCTTCATGGATCATCAAAAAAATTATTAAGGCAAAAGGTGGTTTACATAATCGTATTACTAGGAAAATACATCTGGAACCATTTAATTTAATAGATACTAAACGATTTTTGCAAGAACGAGGTATAGCCTTAAATCATATTCAGCTTACACAGCTTTATATGGTTACAGGTGGGATACCTTACTACCTTACTTATGTTGAAAAGCATTTATCCGTAGCTGATATTATTGAACGACTTGCTTTTAATAAAGGCAGTTTCTTATTAGAAGAGTTTGATAGCCTCTTTGCATCGCTATTTGATGAGTATGAAGATTATATAAAAATAATACGTATTATTGCGGGGTATCGACACGGTATAGGTCAACAAGATCTGTTAGAAGCAACTGGTAAATCATATATTGGAACTAAAGGTATAAGGAAATTAACAGAACTAGAGGACGCAGGGTTTATTCTTGGATTTAAACCACACTTTCACAAGCGTCGAGGAAAATACTATCGAGTGATTGATGAATATACACTGTTCTATTTACGGTGGATAGAACCAATGCGAGATTCCCTACAAGTGCGCTCATTGGAGCAAGGTAATTGGCGTGAAATACAAAGTTCACCTGCATGGTATAGTTGGCAAGGCTATGCCTTTGAGGCAATTTGTTATAAACATATAGGGCAGATCCGGAAAAAACTTGCAATTAGTCCTACAGCTATTGCAAACAGTTGGCGCTATGTGCCGCGTAAAGGTTCGGAAGAAAAAGGTGCACAGATTGATTTATTGTTTGATCGTAGAGATGAGGCAATTACATTGTGTGAAATTAAATTTACTATGCAACCATTTACTATTGATAAGCAATATGCACAAAATTTATTGAACAAGAAAAAGGTCTTTGCCACTAATACGCGTACAAGAAAGCAACTATTTGTGGCAATGATTTCTGCTAGTGGAGTTAATGGTAATTTGTATGCAGATGACTTGCTCAGTGGGATTGTGGTGTTGGATGATTTGTTTGAGGATATGTAAAAAAAGTGTGCTTCTATCTTACGCACTTACATGGCATGATTACTGCATATATACTCATAGCATCTCATATTTAGGGTTTTATAGGGGATATTATGCAAAAGGATCAAAGTTGCGATGTCGTTGAGCAGGTTGCGGCAAAACTACAGCAGGCTTTACCTCAAGATGGCAATCTCTTGCCATTACATGAACCTAGTTTCTTAGGTAATGAAAAGCAGTATTTAAACCAGTGTGTTGATACAGGATATGTGTCTTCCATTGGTAGTTTTGTGGATCAATTTGAACAAGCTGTGGCAGATTTTACCGGTGCTAAGCATGCCATCGCTACAGTCAATGGCACGGCTGCAATACATCTGAGTTTACAGTTGGCGGGTGTGCAGCCGGGTGATGAAGTATTTACTTCGCCTTTTAGCTTTATTGCCACCAGTAATGCCATTCACTATTGCCACGCGACACCACATTTTGTCGATGTGGATAAAAGTAGTTTAGCGATTGATGCGAATAAGCTCTATGATTACCTACATCGTCACTGTGCTTTGAAAGAAGGGATTTGTTATAACCGTCAGACGCAGCGGCCTATTCGTGCATTATGTGTGACTCATGTATTTGGTCATCCTGCTGATCTAGCCGCACTGCACCAAGTGTGCCAAAGCTATCACTTAGCTTTAGTTGAAGATGCTGCAGGAGCGCTTGGCAGTTACTATCAAGGTGAGCATGTAGGCCATTATGGAACAGTCGGTGCTTTAAGTTTTAATGGCAATAAACTGATTACTACCGGTGGTGGTGGGATTGTTTTAACTGATGATGAAGATTTAGCGCGTTATGCGAAGCATTTATCAACCACGGGTAAAGTGGCACATCCTTGGCGCTACGAGCATAATTGCCATGCTTATAATTATCGAATGCCGAATTTGAATGCTGCCTTAGGCTGTGCGCAAATTGAACAGGCCCCTGGTTTCTTGCAGGCAAAACGTCGCCTATTCTGCCATTATCAAACTGCTTTCGCAGACTTTGAATTTGCACGTCTACACACTCAGCCATATTACGCACAGAGCAACTATTGGCTGAATGCATTGATTTTACAGCAAAAATACAAACAACATCGTGATAGTATTCTTGAGCAATGTCATAAGCAAGGTATTTTGGTAAGACCGGCATGGGATTTGCATCATCAGTCTAAGTTATATGATCATTGTCCACGTATGGATTTAAGTTGTGCAGAAGATATGGCTGCGCGGATCATTAACATCCCTAGTAGTGTATCACTAGGCATGGTTGAAGAAAATGCGAAGAGGCGCGCAGATGGGGATATCACAACCGTTACATAACACCTATGTCATAGCTGAAGCAGGTGTCAATCATAATGGCTCTTTACAGAGCGCATTAGAATTGACTGATGTGGCGAGACAAGCAGGTGCAAATGCTATTAAGTTTCAGACTTTTGCTGCGGCTGATTTGGTGACGGCATCAGCACAGCAGGCTGCTTACCAACAGCGTAATACCGGCAAACAGCAGAGCCAGTACGAGTTGTTACAGTCCTTAGAATTAACAAATACCGAATTTAGTCAACTGCAAGCCCATTGCCGTACTGTTGGTATTGACTTTTTGTCCACACCCTTTGATTTGAGTAGTGCAAGATTTCTGATTAATGACTTAGGTTTGAAAACCATTAAAATATCTTCAGGTGATTTATCTCATGCACCTTTACTACTTGATATCGCACAACAAGATTGCCAAGTAATTTTATCCAGTGGCATGGCAACGCTCAGTGAGATTGAGCAAGCTTTATGGGTATTAGCCTATGGGTATTTAGGTCACCAGCAACAGCCAACAATAGAATTATTAAAGCAAGCCTATTGCAGTGAGGAAGGCCAGCAAGCTTTAGCAGAAAAAGTGAGCTTATTACATTGTACAACAGATTATCCCACACCTTATGAGAGTGTTAATTTAAATGCGATGGATTGTTTACGTCACGCTTTCCAATTACCTATAGGCTTATCCGATCATACCGAAGGTATTGCCATTCCTATTGCTGCGGTTGCACGTGGCGCAAATATTATTGAGAAACATTTTACCCTTGATAAAACATTACCTGGTCCAGACCATCGTGCTTCACTCGAGCCAGCAGAACTTATGGCTATGGTGAGTGCTCTTCGTCAGGTAGAAGTTGCCATGGGCGATGGGCGAAAAATTCCAAGTAGCTCTGCGCAAGCAAATCGTAGCTGTGCAACACGTAGCATCGTTGCTGATGCGATGATTGTGAAGGGTGAAGCATTCAGTATAGATAATCTTGCAATAAAACGTCCGGGCAATGGTATTGCACCGATTGAATATTGGCGACTATTAGGTGAGCCAGCACAGCAAGACTATCAGCCAGGAGATTTAATCCAATGGCAATGATGCAAGATGTAATACTTGTTGGCGCAGGTGGCCATGGCAAAGTAGTGTTAGATTCTTTGACTTATAGTGATCAATATCAAGTGATTGGTGCTACGGATATTTTAGCTGAGTCTAATCAATTCGATGTAGTAAAGATGCTTGGTGATGATAGTGTCATAGAAAAATGGCTGCCTGATCAGATTTATTTAGCTAATGGTATAGGATTTTTACCAAAGCAGAATCAGCGCAAGAATATATATCAGCGATTTAAGCAACAGACATATAGCTTTATCACCATCGCCCATCCTACAGCCATTATCAGTACTTCTGCACAGTTACATGAAGGTGTACAGGTATTTGCGGGTAGTATTATTCAAGCAGTAGCAGAGATTGGTGAAAATAGTATTATTAATTCTGGTGTGATTATCGAACATGATGTGAAAATTGGTGCGCATGCACATGTTGCTCCAGGAGCAATTATATGCGGTGGAGTTAATATAGGTGAAGGCGTGTTTGTGGGCGCTGGCGCACGCATCATTCAAGGTATCAATATTGGTAAAGGTAGTATTATTGCAGCAGGGGCAATTGTTACAAGAAATGTTGAAGATGGTGAGATAGTTATAGGGACTTCGAGGGGTAGGGATCATGGATGATTGGTGCACGGTATTAGTCAAAGAACATACACCCATAATTGATGCGGTCAAAGTCATTGATCAAGGTGGTATTGGCACAGTTGTGGTTGTGGATGATACTAATCGACTACAAGGCATAGTTACTGATGGTGATGTGAGACGTTCAATTTTACACGATGTGAGTATGTGTAATCCTGTGAGTTCGATCATGAGCGTGAATCCAAAAATTGCTAAAGTAGGTGATAGTAAGAAGCATATTCTAGCATTAATGCGTAGTTTTAGTTTGCAGCATATTCCCATTGTGGATGAACAGGAACGTATTGTTGGTTTAGAAGTGCTTAATCGCTTAGTGAAACCACAGCAGCGAGACAATTGGGTTGTGATCATGGCAGGCGGCTTAGGTACACGCTTAAAACCGTTAACAGATGATTGTCCGAAACCATTATTACGTATTGAAAGTAAACCTGTATTGGAAATTATTCTAGAACGATTGATGGAATATGGCTTTCATAATTTTTTATTTTCTATTAACTATCGTGGGCAAATGATACAAGATTATTTCGCCAATGGTGAGCAGTGGGGAGCGAATATTCAATATTTGGAAGAAACAAAAACCCTAGGCACTGCTGGGCCCTTAAGTCTATTAAAAGAAAAACCTAATTTGCCTATGATCGTCATGAATGGTGATATCATGACGCGTATGAACTTTCACCACTTGTTGGAGTTTCATTATCAGCAGGGAGTGTATGGCACTATCTGTGTGCGAGAGTTCCAATACACAGTACCTTATGGTGTAGTGAACATTGAGAATAACCAATTAGTCAGCATGGAAGAAAAACCAACGCATTTTCACCATGTTAATGCGGGTGTATACGTCTTTGAACCTGAAGTGCTAGATTTAATTACGCCGGATCAATGTTTAGATATGCCTGACTTAATCCAGCAAATGCTTAATCAGCAAATGCCTACCGCTGCATTTCCTTTGAGTGAATATTGGCTAGATATTGGTAGGCATGAAGATTTTCAGCGAGCGCACCAAGATTATAAGGAATACTTCGCATGATTAATGGCAAGAAAGTTCTGGCCGTGATCCCTGCGCGCGGTGGTTCTAAAGGTTTAACGAGCAAAAATTTACGTGAACTATCAGGTAAGCCATTACTGGCGTGGACCATAGAAGCTGCACAGCAATCGCAGTATATTGACCGATTAATTTTATCTTCTGAAGATGCGGCAATTATTGCGGCAGCAAAGGCCTATGGGTGTGATGTACCATTTGTTAGACCTGATGAATTAGCCCAAGATGAAACACCTGGTATCGATCCTATTTTACATGCGCTTGAACAAGTACCAGGTTATGATGTAGTGGTATTATTGCAAGTCACATCGCCATTGCGTCGGGTGGAAGATATTGATGGGTGTATTGGTACCTGGGCTGAACAGCAAGTCAATGCTGTGGTTTCAGTGACACAGGCTTCTGAAAATCCTTATTGGACTTTTACCGTGGATAATGATCAACGTATGGCACCACTGTTTCCTAAGGAGAATTATCAGCGCCGCCAGGAATTACCGGCTGTGTGTAGCTTAAATGGTGCAGTCTATGTGGCAGATATTGCTTGGTTACAGCAAAGCCAATCCTTCTTACATGAACAAACACGCGCTTATCCTATGCCGCAGCGATATTCTCTTGATATCGATACCGAGTTGGATCTCATGCTAGCAGAAGCCATCGTTGCGCAGGATAATCAATCGGGTGCTAGTACAAGATTGTAGTGCCTATTGTCAATCATCCCTATGTGGCAATATCTAAGATTATATGCCCAAAATCACTCCACTTTTTTAGTAAACAGCTTTTTATAAGCGAAGCGAAGACCCCGGCAAATGCCCTGTCTCTTGATCAGATCTCTGCCTGTCATAAGAACATTTTCGCTTCTTGGTAGGTATCTACTTTATCCATAAGCCTAAACCATCCTTCCCACAGTGCTTTCCACCCAATAATGCCTGTACGTTTGCTATCATACCACCCACCTAGTTTCCCAAGACTTTTATAGGCCCACTCTATAGTAGGTATCTTTTTGGGCGGTTTCTTTTTCTGGGTCGCAATCCAAAGTACATGCCACTCATCTTCAGTCAACAGGGTAGTCACTGCAACCTGTTCTTTTAACTCAGTTGGCTTTGTCACTGCTATTTCTCGCATTTGTAACAATCTAACCGCAACAAAGGCAAGCACACTCCCTGCTCGCTCTAAATTATCTTTGCTTTGTAAGCGCAGCGTCTCTACTCCTATTCCACTTTTCCAGGCTTTGTGGTAATCCTCTATTCGCCACCTTAATGCATAGTAATGTAAGATGCGTTGTGCCGATTCTGCCGTATCTACTGGCTCAGTCGTTAATAATATCCAACTTAAATCATTTTCTGGCTGAGATACTTTCTCCCGCGCAGCGACAACATTCACTGCTAACTTATCTGGATAACCTTTTCCTCTTTGATGCTTCGGTAATTCTATCTCTAATTTATCACTAAAGTACTCTAACTTTGCCGTCCGCTTCTTCCGGCCTCCTTTTTGCTGTACTTCTACTTCATACGTCCCTAGCCGTGAGTTGCTAAATATCTTTGTAAATAACTTCTCTTCTGAATCACTTGTCTTGCGGTTTTGTGAAGCTCTTACGATAAAACGCTGCTCATTTAACTGTTTATAGTATAAATAATCATATATATCTGCTTCCCTATCACATACTGAGATGACTCTGTTTTGTAAATCACCTAATCTTGCTGTCATCTGCCTAGAGGCATGTTCCCATTTGTAACTTTCTTTCTCCTCATAAGCTCGACTCATTCGTAATCCGCGTTTACCATAACTCTCCTTGTCTCGGCAATACCAGCTTTGTTCAATTAATCCAACTGTGCGTTCCGTTTCCTCTGACAATAGGAGTACGCTATGCACTTGAAAGCCTTTCGAACGCGCTGTCTCACTATTACTTGTATAACCCAATTCATCTAACACTTTGTGCTTGTAAGATAGGGTCGTTGTGTCCTCTAGCGCCAATACTATCGACTCATTCTTTACTGCCCGTAAGGTCGCTTCATAACCCCCTTCTCTTATCGACGATGCCTTTATATGGTCATTCCTTATAAAACGGTACGCGCCTTCTATTTGCGCATCGTCTCCATCACAACACGAGACGGTACTCGCTCCCATTTTCTGCGCATGCGATGACGCTAGCTTGATTAAACGTTCTGTTCTTCGCGTATCTCCTAAATCGCTATCTTTGAATGTTTCATAGGCCCAATCTGTTGCATTCTTCATCTTTACTGCCTCCTAGTGCTCATTTATAGCGAGAAAGTGTACTACTTCTTACCATAAATGTGTAGAAGATACAGGGCAAATGCCGGGGTTACCTTGCGCGATGGGGATTCTCAAGGGGGAGAATTGCGATTTTCCCCCTTGAGTGCCGTGGCGCGAACTTGGTTCGCGCAGGCATTTCCAACAGGAAACACCACGGGTTTACCCGTGGTTGTTTATCGTATTCTCTGGCCGTTTACCCATCAAATAACTATTAAACAGCCATAAATTTATAATTTATTTGGCCGTTTATATTATATTTTACATATAAACGGCCAAAACTTTGATTGATAATTTGGCCGTTTACATATAATATTCATAGTAAACGGCTATAATGATTTGTGAGTATATGATGGTTAAACCTAAGTTATTGAATAAAAACGATAAATTTTTTGGTAGAGAAAAAGAGTGGACCACTTTAGAAAAAATTGGCCAAACCGATGAAGCAAGCATAATGATTGTCTATGGTCGCCGACGCGTGGGTAAAACTGAATTGCTGGAACAAGTGTACCGTACGCGCCAATTATTAAAATTTGAAGGTATAGAGTCATTACCAGAATCCGAGCAAATGCATCGTATCATGATGCAGTTAGCTGAGTATGCAGAGGAGCCTCTTTTAGGTGATATCCAGCCAGATAACTGGACTCAAGTGTTTAAATACATTGGTCGCTATATTGAACATGGAGAGTGGACTTTATATTTTGAAGAGGTGCAGTGGCTAGCTAACTATAACCCACAGTTCATTTCTGAATTAAAGTATGTATGGGATAATCACTATCGCTACAACAAGCGTTTACTTGTTGTTTTGTGCGGCTCTTCGCCTTCATTTATGATCAAACATGTGATTGAATCAAAAGCATTATATAACCGCTCTCAGAATGAATTACATTTACGTGAACTTACATTAGTTGATGCACAGAAGATTCTCGCTAAAAGCTCTAAGCGGGAAGTGTTAGATGCTTATTTAACTGTGGGTGGTATACCAGAGTATTTAAAACGTTTGCATAGAAGCAGTTCAGTCTTTTTAAGCTTATGTGAGCAAGCTTTTACACCTGACGCCTATTTTAGTCGAGAATTTTCGCGTATTTTTGCAAGTAGTATGGCAGAGAATAAACACTATAAAGTAATTATTGAGTTTCTGGCAAAACGTAAGTTCGCAACACGTGCAGAAATTGCAAAGCATTTAAAAGTGCAACAGGGTGGAACATTAACAAGCGTCTTAAATGATTTATCAGTGTGTGGATTTATTGAAAAATATGCCCCTTATAATTTGAATGAAAATTCTAAATTATCACGATACTGCATTAATGACGCTTATTTACAATTTTATTATAAATTTATACGACCTATTGAGAAAAGGATCCATAATGGCGATTATACATCCAATCCGGTGAATGCAGTTAAGATGGATACTTATCAAAAATGGCTAGGGTATGCATTTGAACGTTTTTGTCGTAAATATCATTATATTATTGCTGATATTTTAGGATTTAGGGCCGTTAATTATCAGGTAGGTGCTTTTTATAATAAACGGGCTATTGATACTGTATCTAACTATCAAATCGATTTAGTATTTGAACGAGCAGATGGTGTGTTAACCATATGTGAAATTAAGTATCTACAAAGTAAGGTAGGTACAAAAATCATTGATGAATTTGAACGTAAAGTTGAACTATTACCTCATCCAGATAATAAAACAATTCATCGTGTATTGATCTGTAAAGAGGGGATCGATAATGCCTTAATGCGCCGTCATTACTTTGATAATATTATTCTCATTGATGATTTGTTTGAGGATAGGTATTGGTATTAGATCAGTTTGACTAGGTTTCCCATAATTTCCTATAAGGAAATAGTGAATTACAATATGCTTATGACATAAACTATGTAACATAAATTATGTTACATAGTTTATGTCGTCAAGTGTCTCTGTGGATCCTCATGCATAATAATCCACAAACCCATCAGGTGTGAGTGTATTAATTGATGTGATTATTTCTTTTGCGCTGTCCTCAGCATCAACCAATTGTGAATGTGTTGCGAGATTTTCCCGCTGCTGCTGTGTTTGTGGTTGGCGTTGCTCCTGCGAGTGTGCCTGACTATTCACATTCACTTGGTTCAATTCGATGCCACTGTCTTGGAACATATCACGCAATTTGGGCATGGCTGCTTCGAGTGCTTCGCGTACATTACCATGCTGACTTGATAAGGTGATGTCTGCTTTGCCTTCAACAATTTGAATCTTGGCATTCACTGGGCCTAATTCTCGTGGATGAATATGAATTTCAGCACTTGAGACTTTTTGGTGAACAAGCCAGTGGACGCGCTCAGCCATTTTGTTGTCCCAGTTTTCTGTGTGTAAAGATTCTGTCACTTCTGTTTGTACCGTTTGCGCAGGTGCTGCATGATTAACTTGCTGACTAGCGCGCGGTTGGATATGGTCCATCATCATTTTTAAATCATTGTTGAATAGATGTGTGGATGGTGTTTCCATTTGTTTAAGCTGTACTGACGATGCCATATCGATATCTTGCTCTTGAGATTGTTCATGCTGACTATCTTGTTGTTGTAAAAGTAATTGTTTATAGAGTGTGTGTTGCTCTTTGGTATCGGCGTCTGCGTTTAAAATGGTTGCTTCGGCATGTTTTTCAGTGTGCTGAAGCTCTTTGGTATGATTCTGTGCTTGAAACTCAGTTGGCATGCCTAAGTCACGTTTGTGCGAGTTTGTTATATCATCTGTGTTAACAGTTGGATTATCAACAGTTTGTGTATTTGCGTCATTATTAGATGTGGCTATATTAACATCGAAGCCCAGGATTGTTTGGCTGGGATCATCTTGATCTGTGTCAGTCATACCATCAGCGATAAAATCATTTTCCTGATCTAATGGTATAGTCACACTTTCAAAAGCCTGTGTATCTATTGTCTCGTCTGTATTGATGTTTATTTGTATGTCTTGAGGTAATGGATTGCCATCTGCGGCAAAGCTTAACCCATTATTTGCTAGTTCAGTTTGTGGATTACCCATGTCAAGAAACTGCTGCAAATCAAAACTGCCTTCAAGATCAACTTGTGTATCTGAGTCACTATCTGCCAAATTTGCATCAGTGAAATCACCTAAGAGTTGGCCGAAATCAAAGCCTTCGCTTTCGCCTGTATTTGTTGCTTGGGTATTCTGCGCCATGGTAATTGTTTGCATTAAAGGTAGTAAGTTATTCATTGCTCAAGCCTCTTAGAGTGTTTACTTGTGATTGTATATTCAAGAGTTATGCCAGTTTTTAAGTAGAAGTAATAGAAGTAGAAGTAATAGAAAATACTTGCCGGTTTGCCGGGTTGAGCTTGCCTGTGGCATTGCCATGACTAGGTATAATTCATATAACCGATTGAAATATAACAAAAATAAAAGTTGGCATAAGGTTTGCTTTGTATCAAGCATTAGTGAATTGAGGACTGATAACATGACGTCAATATTCGGGATACATGAACAAGCTTTACGTATAGAGGCGAAGCGTGCAGAGATCTTAGCCAGTAATATGGCAAATGCAGATACGCCCGGATTCAAAGCGCGCGATTTAGATTTTAAAGCGATTTTACAAAGCAATATGGATAACCAATCTATGTCAGGGATGACAACTACAAATTCGGTTCATTTAGCCGGCCAACCTACTGCCGATACTATGCAGCTTAAATATCGTACTGCATTACAAGACTCATTTGATGGTAATACAGTGGATACCCATATAGAGCAAGCACAATATTCTGAAAATGCAATGCACTATATGACCACATTAAATTTTATTAATGGTAGAGCGCAAACCATCATGAATGCGTTGAAAGGAGAATAGTCATGTCATTTAGCCATGTGTTTGATATAGCAAGTACTGGGATGTCAGCACAATCTGTACGTTTAAATGTGATTGCTAGTAATTTATCAAATAAAGACAGTATTGCTAGCGATTCAGGTAAAACCTATCGTGCTAAAGAGCCTATTTTTGAAGCAATTATGAATGACAAAATGGACGGCATGGGCGAGGGTCTCACAGGTGGCGTGAAAATTGCAAGTATCGAAGAGAACCAAAGTCCTTTGCGACGTGAATTACGACCAGGGCATCCACTGGCAGATGAAGATGGGTATGTAACCTTACCCAATGTGGATCCCATACAGGAGATGGCTAATATGATTTCAGCATCACGGTCATACCAAGACAATGTGCAAATATTTCAAACGGCAAAAACCATGTATATGCGCACCATTAATAGCATGAGCGAAGTACGCTAATTCAGAGTGAAGAGGTAAGAGAAATGAGTGATATTAATAACATTACAGCTAACAATCCCTTTGACCAATTAGGTTTAAGTGGTAGCTCACCAACAAAATCACGCACAGAGTTGGCGCAGGAAGATTTTTTGAAACTGCTAACCACACAAATGTCTTTTCAAGATCCTATGAATCCAACGGATCCTGGAGAATTTTTAGGTCAGTTAGCAGAGTTTGGTACGGTTGATGGTATTCAAAAACTTAATCAAACCGTTGGTGCAATGAATGCCGGTCTATATTCAAATCAAGCTTTACAGGCATCTGCTTTAGTAGGCCGTAATGTAAAAATTGAAAGTAACATCGGCTATTTGTCACCTGAAGGCGGTATGAATGGTGCAGTGATTGCACCACAGGATGTGCAAAACCTGACTGTCAGTGTGACTTCAGATAAAGGTGAAGTGATTAAGAAAGTCAGCTTAGGTGACCAAAAAGCAGGTGTAGTTGATTTCAAATGGGATGGTACCGGTAATGATGGTACTGCGTATCCTGCGGGTAAATATCATATGACAGCAGAAGGTACTATAGGTGGAACGCGGGGTAATTTGCAGACCTTGGCTACTGCAAATGTTGATAGCGTGACCTTAGGTCAAGGCAGTGACAATATCGCCTTAAACTTAAATGGTTTAGGTATGACTTCATTCTATAACATATGGCAAATTTCATAATTAAAAGTTCAAGATTAACGAGGGGGAAGGGTTATGTCAGTATTTAATGTAGCATTGAGTGGATTACGCGCGGCGACGGGTGATTTGCAAGTAACAGGTAATAATATTTCCAATGCTAATACTTATGGATTTAAGCAATCTCGTACAGAGTTTGCAGATGTATTCGTGTCGGGGGTGGGTGGAAACCAAACCGGTAATGGGGTGCGGATCTCAGGTGTATCGCAAGATTTTAACCAGGGTTCTGTCTCTATTACCGGTAATTCCTTAGATATGGCGATTAACGGCGATAGTTTCTTTATTCTTAATGGGGCAAATGGCGGTGAAATTAAATATACACGCGCGGGTAACTTCGAACCAGACCGAGAAGGTTATATCATTAGTAAAAGTACCGGTGACCGTTTGCAAGGTTATCAAGCAGTAGATGGTGCGTTGACAGCTTCTGTTGGTGATTTACAAATATCCAGTGAGCCAATGCAGCCAAAAATGACCTCTCAGATTAAGTTTGATTATAATCTTGATGCTTCATCTGAGATACCTGCGTTGGCATTTGATCCTACCGATAAGACTTCATTTAATAATCGTACTTCTGTAGAGATATTTGATAGCTTGGGTAGCTCTCATAATATGAGTACTTATTATGTGAAAACAGCAGGTAATAATTGGGATGTGCATGTGGAAATGGATGGTACCATGGTTACTAATGGTACTTTGTCCTTTACTGATGCGGGTGCTTTTTCAGCATCAACCGGCTTAGATCCAATCACTTGGACACCTGGCGGTGGTGCGCAACCTAACCAGCAAATTAGTATGAATTACAATAATACGACTCAATATGGTAGTGCAATGGCGGTACGTGGCCAAGAGCAAGATGGTTTTTCAACCGGCTATCTCACAGGTATTGATGTGGATAAAGACGGTGTTATTTCTGCGCGTTATACCAATAGTCAAGTGCAACCTATGGGGCAAGTGGCCTTAGCGAAATTTAATAACCCACAAGGTTTATTTGCGATGGGTGATATGGCGTATGCTGAAACTCGTTCTTCAGGCAGTGCTTTGGTGGGCGCTGATAATAGTACCGGCGCAATTCAATCCGGTGCATTGGAAGAGTCTAATGTAAATTTAACCGAACAATTAGTGAAGTTAATCACTGCACAGCGAAACTTCCAAGCAAATTCACAGGCGATTAAAGCCGGTGATGTGGTAACACAGACCATTATTAATATTCAATAATGGTTAAGGGATTAAATCCGAATAGGAGTTAAATCATGGATGGGGCTTTGTATGTGGCTTCTAGCGGAGCCGACCAAATCATGGCAGCACAGACGGTTAGCATCAATAATTTGGCTAATAGCCAAACGACGGGGTTTAAGTCTGACCTAGCTGAATTTTTCAGTCAGGGGGTCTATGGTGACGGTGTACAAAGTCGTGCTTATGCGATGGCAGAAGATCAATCTGCTGATTTTTCTGCCGGCAGCATGGCAAGCACAGGACGTGAGTTGGATGTTGCAATCAAAGGTGATGGCTGGATTGCAGTAGAAACAGCTTCAGGAGAAGAAGCTATGACACGTGCTGGTGACTTGGTTGTGTCAGCCGAAGGATTATTAGTCACAGGCAGAGGAGAGGCAGTGTTAGGAAATGGAGGGCCCATTGCCATTCCTCCTTATGAGTCTTTAGATATTGGTAGTGATGGAGTAATTTCAATCCGACCTGCAGGCCAAGGCCCTGATGCACTGGCGATATTAGATCGAATAAAATTAGTGAATCCACCTTTGACTGATATTAAAAAAGGTGCAGATGGTTTATTTCATATGAATGAACCTGATCAAGTGGCAGAAGCTGATGCAAATGTGCGCTTAGCTTCAGGTGTGCTTGAGGGCAGTAATGTAAGACCAATGAGTGAAATGGTTAAAATTATTGATTTATCACGCCAGTATGAATCCACAATGAAATTAATGAAGTTAGTTGAAACGAATGATGAAAGTTCGGCACAGATTATGCAAGTATCTTAATAAGGTATGAATTGTTTAACGAGGGGTAGATTATGAATCAGGCACTTTGGGTTGCAAAAACGGGATTAGATGCACAGCAGTATTCAATGAATGCAGTGACGAATAACTTGGCCAATGTGAATACCGTTGGTTTCAAGAAAAGTCGCGCAGTATTTGAAGACTTAATGTATCAAACTGTACGTCAACCTGGCGGTCAATCATCTGAAGATTCTACTTTACCTTCAGGTTTAATGACTGGTACCGGTGTACGTTCCGTTGCTACGCAAAAAATATTTTCTGAAGGCGGCGTGATTCAAACAGATAATGAAAAAGACATGATGATCAGTGGTCGCGGTTTTTTTCAAATCTTAATGCCGGATGGTAATACAGGCTATACGCGTGATGGACAATTCCAATTAGATGCGGATGGTCAGATCGTCACATCAAATGGTTATCCTTTAGCATCTTCGATTACGGTACCTACCGATGCAAAGCCTGGCAGTTTAACTGTTGGCAGTGATGGGACAGTGACTGTCGTGAAATCAGGCAGCGTTGAACCTAGCCAAATCGGCAAAATGGAATTGGCTGATTTTGTCAATCCAGCGGGTTTACAACCTATTGGTGATAATTTATTCATAGAAACAGCAGCAAGTGGTGCACCGCAGACAGGTAACCCGGGTAGTAATGGCCTAGGCACAATGATCCAAGGTGCTTTAGAGGGTTCAAATGTGAATGTAGTTGAAGAGTTGGTCAACTTGATTGAAACACAACGCGCTTATGAAATGAACTCAAAAGCAATTTCAGCTGTTGATAGCATGTTACAGTATTCAGACCAAGTATTATGATAATTTGTTAGGGGTAGTGTGAAGCAATGTGCAGTATAGGCCCAGTATGGCAATATCAAGTATTGTCATGCTGGGTTGTCACATGGTCTGGCTACAGAACATGAGACGACAGGGCGCTGCTACGGAGAGTGGCAGTATTTTGCTTTAAAAAACAATGTAGTTAATGGCGAAATGTCACTTAACTGCTACGCTTAAAAGACAGTCATGAATGCCATCACTCCGTAGCCAAGCTGCGGGATGACAGGGAAACGCTTTCGGGATGACAAGACATTTACCGGTAGAGAATGTAGTTGGTGAAAATGAAACGATGGATCGTAAAATTTTTGAGCATCAGTGTATGTGCCAGTATAGTCTCTGGTTGCGCTGGTTATACTTGGATACCGCCAAAACCTAATGACCCTGCTTATGCACCCACATTGCCTAATGAGGCTAGCACAGCACCTAATTTTTCTGGTTCGGTGTATCAACCTGATTTTGGTTTAGATTCTTTATACACTGATTTACGTGCCTATCGTGTGGGTGATTTATTGACTGTGCGGTTAAGTGAAGCGACCACGGCGTCTAAAGCTGCAAATACAGCGACAACAAAGACTACCTCGGTGGCCATTGCCAATCCTACTTTATTTGGCTCAACACCGCAGTTTAATGTGCCTGGCATTATACCTTTAGCCAGTAACAAAGATAATACGCTCCAGTTTCAACTTGATTCAAATAACAACTTCAATGGTACCGGGACTAGTGGGCAAAATAATAGCTTGCAGGGTAGTATTACAGTGACCGTAGCACGTGTGCTCGCTAATGGTAATTTACAAATTCGTGGCGAGAAGTGGATTAATTTAAACCAAGGTTCTGAATATATTCGTTTATCAGGGATTGTTCGTCCATATGATATTGATCCCGATAATTCAGTACCGTCAACAAAAATTGCGAACCCACAAATTACTTACAGTGGAACAGGTGCACTGGCAGATGCAAATCAAGAAGGTTGGTTAGCGCGATTCTTTAATGGGCCTTTGTACCCGTATTAATGTGATGAGTAGGATAATGTCATGATACGTAGTAAAAAAATAGCAATAGCCAGTTTAACAACGGTCATGATCCTATTGAGTGCTATGATGCAGCCTGTACAAGCTGAGCGTATTAAAGATATTGCTAGTTTGCAGGGCGTGCGCGAAAATCAGTTGATTGGTTACGGTTTAGTGGTTGGTCTAGATGGAACAGGTGATTCAACTAATCAGGCTGTTTATACCGCACAAAGCTTTCGTAATATGCTGAATAAATTTGGTATTCGCGTACCAGATAATGTCAATGTGCAAACAGATAACGTCGCCGCGGTGATGTTAAGTGCACAGCTACCTGCCTTTGCAAAACCAGGACAAAAAATTGATGTTACAGTTTCTTCTGTCGGGAATGCCTCAAGCTTGCGTGGTGGTACCTTGTTAATGACTTCGTTAAAAGGTGCTGACGGTCGTGTCTATGCCGTAGCACAAGGTAATTTAATTGTATCTGGTTTAGGTGCCGAAGGTGCTGATGGTTCCAAAGTCACCGTGAATATTCCTAGTGCGGGGCGTATTCCCAATGGCGCCACTGTGGAGAGACCAGCACCAACGCCATTGGTGTACAGTGATAAAGTGGTTTACAATTTATATCGTTCAGATTTCACCACAGCATTACGGCTTGCTGATGTAGTGAATACAGTCATTAGGAGTGGTATTGCTCATCCCATTGATGCAATGTCAGTTGAGATCAGCTTACCAACTGATCCAGCGCAGCGAGTTGGTTATTTATCCCAAATAGAGAATTTAACTCTAGAACCCGGGGATGTAGCCGCAAGAATCGTGGTGAATTCACGTACGGGTACCGTTGTTATTGGTCGCCATGTGCGGGTTAAACCTGCGGCAGTATCCCATGGTAGTTTAACGGTAACGATTTCTGAAACACCTTATGCTAGCCAGCCACAACCTTTTTCTTTGGGTACAACCGCGATCGTGCCCGATTCAAATGTACAGATTTCGGAAGAAGACAATCGTGCTTTCTTATTTAAACCAGGCCCATCATTGAATGAAATTGTCCAAGCAGTAAATGCCGTAGGTGCATCACCTAGTGATTTAGTAGCAATATTAGAATCACTAAAAACAGCAGGTGCACTGCAAGCAGATTTAGAAGTGATATAGAGACGCTTATGACCGATGAATTAACAGCAGCAAAAACTTATACTGATTTTCAAGGGTTGTCTACACTCAAACGTGCTGCGCATAATGAAGATGAACGTGCGCTAAAAGAAGTGGCTAAACAATTTGAAGCAGTGTTTTTGCAAATGGTGTTGAAAAGTATGCGAGATGCTGGTAAAGCCTTTGAAAGTGGTATGCTTGATTCTGACCAGATGGATATGTATCAAGGTATGTTTGATCAGCAACTAAGTCTCAGCCTGGGTGATAAAGGTGTTGGATTAGCTGACATGATTGTTAAGCAATTAGGTGGCCATGATGTGACAACACCACAGTCATCACACCATAGAGTTTTAGCTCATGATCATGTACAAACACCGAGAAATTCGCAAAAGGTTGCAGCAGTTGATGATGCAAAGAAAATATCAGCCATTGAAAATACATTAAGCACCTTTGAATCTCCAGCTGATTTTATCAAGCAAATTTGGTCTGATGTAAAAGTTGCTGCACGTCAGTTGAATATTGATCCGAAGGTTTTAGCATCACAGGCAGCATTAGAGACGGGCTGGGGTAAATTTATTAGTAAGCATGAAGATGGTAGTAGTAGTTTCAATCTATTTAATATTAAAGCAGATGACCAATGGCAGAAAGATAAAGTCAGTGTAACAACCACTGAATATCAAAAGGGTGTACCTTTTAAGCAAAAAGATGATTTTCGTAGTTACAACTCTTTTGCTGAAAGCTTACATGACTATGTGAATTTACTGAAAAACAATACGCGTTATCAAACCGTATTGGAAAAGGTGGGCGATATGCCTAAATTTGTGCAGGCACTACAAGATGCAGGGTTTGCTACAGACCCGCTGTATGCAAAGAAAATTATGAGCATTATGAATAGTGGTGTATTTGCTAAGTTATAGATGTATTAATATGGTACTTCAATATTAATGCAAAATTGAAAGGACAGTGTTATGGGTGGTGATTTATTCGGTGTAGGTATGAGCGGCTTAATGGCCTACCGTAATGCCTTAAACTCAACATTTAACAATATTGTCAACGCGGCAAATCCTGGATACAACCGCCAAACAGTCGATTTCAATTCACGGCCTATGCAAGGTGCTATTAGTGGTGGTGGTGTTGATGTTAAACAGATGAATCGTATGTATAACGATTATCTCACCATTGATTTACGTAATACTATTACTGCCTATGAGGAAATGAATTCTTACTATGGCCAAGCATCGGGTTTGGATACATTTCTAGGAAATGAAAGTTCGAGTGTGGCTAAAGGACTCGAAAGTTATTTTTCGTCATTACATAATCTTATCAGTGATCCTGCTTCTTTAACCGCACGTGAAGTTTACCTCAATCAAAGTAGTGGTTTAGTTAGTCGGTTTCATGGTGTTAATGATGAGTTGAATCGTCAATATAGCGACCTCAACCAACAATTGCAGAGTACTGCAGAAGAAGTGACAAACATCGCAGCAAATATTGCCGAAGTAAATGGGCGTATTATGGGCGCTGAGCGTATTGATCCCATGTTGTTGGATAAACGCGATGATATGATGAAAGAATTGGCTGAATATATTTCAGTTTCGACAGTGGCAAGAGACGATGGCGCTATTGATATATTTATGGGAAATGGTGATGCTTTAGTGTTAGGCGGTAATTCAGCGACTATTAGTACTACTCAAGATCCCTTAGATCCTTCACGTTTAGAAATCACCATGAAAACAGATTATAGTGATAATATTATTTCCGATAATATCAGTGGTGGTAAATTAGGTGGCTTGCTTGCTTTTCGTGATGAAGTTCTTGACCCTGCGATCAATGAAGTGAATCGTTTGGCGCTATCAATTTCAGCTTCTGTCAATGACCAACATAAAAAAGGTATGGACCTGAATAATAATTTAGGTGGTAACTTTTTTACTGATGTGAATGCAGCAAGTGCAGTGAGTACTCGAGTGATCTCCAGTAGTGAAAATACGGGGAGCGGTACATTTTCAGTAACGATTGATGATGTGGGTGCACTCGAAGCCAGTGATTACCGTTTAAAGTTTACCAGTGCTAATGATTATACCTTAGTCAGGAGCTCTGATAATGTGGCTGTCAGTAGTGGCACGATTGCCGGCTATCCTGAAACAATTGCCGTTGATGGCTTTACTATGCAAATTACTGCTGGCAGTTTTAGTGCAAATGATATTTTTACGGTGTCACCAACACGTAATGCCGCAAGAACGATGAATGTGGAAATTGATAATGCCTCACAGATCGCTTTAGCATCTCCAGTGCAAGCTTCAACGAGTACGAATAATACAGGCAATGGTGTGATTAGCCTAGAAGAGATTACGGATATTAGTAATCCTAGCTTTGCCACGCCGGGTCAGCTAAGTCCACCAATTCGTGTAGAGTTTTTGTCAGATACCAGCTATCAACTGGTTAATGCAACTACATCGGCAGTGATTGAAGGGCCTATTAGTTATACGCCTGGGAGCAATAATAATCTATTTCCAACACCAGGTAGTTTTGATCCGGGTTACCGTGTGTCGATTACTGGTGCACCTGCAGCAGGGGATACTTATACACTGAATTATAATGCCGGTGCACGTGGTGATAGCTCAAATGGTTTGTTCTTAGCTGATTTACAAAATATTAAAATACTCGATGGTGGGACAACAACGTTCCAGGAAAACTATAATACTTTTTCAAGCTCGGTATCATCACGAACACACTTTGCTGATTTACAACGCCAATCCAAAGAAATTTTAATGGAGACAGCGCAATCGCGTCGTGATGAAGTATCTGGGGTTAATCTTGAAGAAGAAGCAGCAAACTTAATGTATTATCAGCAGGCCTATCAAGCCAGTGCACAACTTATTGCCGTGGCTGATTCTTTATTTAATGTATTAATTGATCTCTTGTAGTAGGAGTAGGATGATGAGAGTTTCTACAATGAGCATGCATAGACAGAGTGTCTCTTCAATGATGCAGGCACAAAACAAAGTCAGCCGTACGATGTTACAGCTCTCAACGCAGAAGCGCTTTTTGAATCCTGCAGATGATCCCATTGCTAGCAGCCGAATAAATAGTTTAAATGCTAATATTCAGCAATTGGAAACTTATCAAAGTAATGCGGGTATAGCTGAAAACCAATTATCATTAGTTGAAAGTTCTCTCACAAGTACTTCCACTATTTTGGCACGTGTGAATGAATTACAAAAGCAAGGGATCAATGGGACTTATCAGCAAAAAGATAGGGAAGTTATGGCCCAAGAAATGGATCAGCTATTACAAGAACTACAAGGTATTGCTAATACAAAAGATGTGAATGGTGAGTATATTTTTGCAGGTTTTCAAAGTGGTACGAAACCATTCACTGGACAGAACGGTATTTTTAATTATAACGGGGATAGTGGTAATCGTGCTATCCAAGTGAGTTCTAGTCTTAGTGTACAAACGTCATTTTCAGGTTATGACGTTTTTGCTAGCATGCCTAATGGTAATGGTGATTTTATCAGTAATGATGGCAGTGTAAATAATACAGGTACTGGCGTGATCTCAGTGGGGAATGTGATTGATTACAATAATTACATTGCTGATGATTATACCATTAGTTTCGTTACGAATGGTTCGGGTGATTTAGCCTATCAAGTCATTGGTACTAACAGCGGACAAGTTGTGCCTGCATTACCTGCAACGATTCCTACAGATGCGCCGAAGTACATTGCCGGCGGATCCATAGTCTTTAATGGTATTGAAGTTTCTATTGATGGCGAGCCTGCCGTCGGTGATGACTTTGGTATTACGCCAAGCATATCCCAAGACTTATTTACCACAATTCAAGGTATTATTGATACTTTACGTATGTCAACAGATACCGAGGTTGAGAAAGCAGACTTTATGAATCAAATGAATCGCTATGCGTCATCTCTGAGTCAAGGATACGACCATGTGTTGCAAGTACTGACTCAGGTTGGTGCTAATATGGCTACCGTAGATAATGAAACGGCGGTGAATGGTGATTTAATCACCCATAATCAAAAAACATTGTCTTTAATTGCTGATATCGATCCGCTAGAAGCGATCAGCGATTTAACTTTGAATATGACAGCCTTACAAACTTCACAATTGACATACTCAAGAATGCAGGATTTAACCTTATTTAATTATTTGTAGCAGTCTGCATGGTATTATCTACGCCATGGGGATAGACTAATTGCATGATATAGTATGGAACCAGCAGTCCTATTAATATTCCCATCAACTCATCGCTAATGAAATGCCTTAAAATAAGTATTTTGCTGATACCGATACACAGTACTAACAATACCCCTAAGCTAATAAATATCCATTGACGTCTTGGCCAGGCGAGACAAAGACTGGTACATAGACCTGTTAATCTAGAAATATGCCCAGAGGGAAAGGCCCCCATGTAAGGTTTATTGTCAAACCAGTTAAAGCCGTATAGTTGTGTAACAAAAAACATACGTGGATTATAACGAGCAAAAACAATGGTTAGTGCTGAGGCGAGTAATGTTGTTGCTGCTAATGCAATAAAGACAAAGCAGAGACGCTGATTAATAGTTTGCTTAAAATGATATTGATACAGGATGAGCAGCCATAGACATAATCCAATAAAATAATAACTAATACGCGTGCCTATGATATTAAAAAAGCTAATAAACTCACGATGAAAAGGGATATGGGTCAGGTCGAAGTGATAAATAAAAATAGTTAGTTGTTTATCAATATATAGGATTGATACGCAGGTGGCAATTAAGAGTACGCTACAAATAATGATAAGGGTTCTCGCTTGTGTCATTTACGTATTTCCTGGTATTTAACACTCTTGACAAATCAACATAGCCATTTCTAAGGCTTGTTCGTAGTTCAGGCGAGGGTCCACTAGGCTTTTATATGCTCTTTGTAAATCAGCATCCGTGATCCCTCGCGCGCCACCGGTACATTCGGTAACATCTTCACCGGTCATTTCGAAATGTACACCGCCAAGATGGGTACCTGCCTGTTGGTGTATGGCAAATGCTTGACGTAACTCTGATAAGATATCATCGAAACGTCGTGTTTTGATGCCTTCTTTAGTTTTTTGGGTATTACCATGCATGGGATCGCTTGACCAAACAACCAAGATCCCTGTGGCTTTCACGGTTTCAATCAACGCTGGTAGCGCATCACTGATTTGTTCAGCACCCATGCGGTGAATTAGGACTAGACGGCCTGCTTCATTATTTGGGTTGAGTGTTTCAACTAATTGAGTCAGCCAGCTTGCTGACATGGTAGGACCTATTTTCACGCCAATAGGGTTGGCGATACCACGCATGTATTCCACATGGCCATCCTCGAGCTTAGCTGTACGCATGCCAATCCAGGGCATATGAGTGGAATGATTGTAGTAGTGGCCGGAAGTAGTATCTAAACGAGTTAAGGCCTGTTCATAGGGTAAGAGTAATGCTTCATGACTAGTGAAGAAATCAACGGCTTGTAAATTAGCCGCATGGGTGCCTGGGATAATATGTAAAAAGTCTAAGGCATCGGTAATGTTTTTTGCTAATTTTTGGTAAGCATCGGCCTTAGGGGATAATTGTGCAAAAGCTAAGTTCCAGTATTCCGTATGGTGTAGATCAGCAAAACCGCCATCTACCAAAGCACGTAGATAGTTAAGGGTAAGGGCGGCGTAGTGATAACCTTTGAGCATATTTTTAGGATCGGGGGTACGCGCTTCTTCAGTGAAAGGCGGTTGATTCACTAAGTCGCCACGGTAACTAGGCAAGGTGATTCCATTTTGTGTTTCCATATCATCAGAGCGTGGTTTGGCATATTGGCCAGCAATGCGGCCAATACGGATCACTGGCTTGCGTAGGCCGTAAATGAGAACCAGACTCATTTGTAATAGGATTTTAAGTTTGGTCGTGATCAACTCAGCTCGGCAATCCTTAAAGCTTTCGGCGCAATCACCGCCTTGGAGGATGAAGGCTTTACCTGCTGCCGCTAATGCCAGTTGCTCTTTCAGCGTCATGATCTCCATCTGAGTCACTAGTGGCGGTAGCTCAGATAGCTCGGCAATAACCTCAGTGACTGCTTGCTGTGAAGGATAGTGCGGCTGTTGACCAGAAGATTTAGTTTGCCAGCTTGCAGGGTGCCATGATTTCATGTTAAATGTATCCGCTAGTGTTCGAGAGGACATATCATAGCATAGAGTTGCGGCCAAGACGTGCTCCTTACAAAAAAGATTAATCAAGATGAAGGATTTTTCTTTATGTAGGACCGACCGGCGTGTTAGAATTACCTGGTTTGGGCAAGGTATTTTGATATAATTTGGTTTGCTCATGATGAGCTGCTGAAAGTTTGGTAATTAACAACAATAACAGGGATAGGGGGAAAGGTATATGTCAAAGGGGCAATCGCTACAAGACCCTTTTTTAAACACATTACGTAAAGAGAAAATACCCGTTTCGATTTATTTAGTGAATGGTATTAAATTGCAAGGGCAAGTCGAATCTTTTGACCAATTTGTCGTCCTACTGAAGAATTCAGTCAGTCAAATGGTGTATAAGCATGCAATTTCAACTATCGTGCCTGCGCGTAGTTTTCGTGTAGGTAATCCAGCAGAAGATGTTGAAGAATTCGCTGCTGAAGATCTCTAATTATTGCTATGGTTATGATCTTTGTTTGAGCATGAACAGCAGAATGAGACTGCTGTTCTTGTTCATGTCAATTTTACTCGTAATGAACGTCAGGAAGAGTTAGCTGAGTTTAAAGAGCTAGCTTTGTCCGCAGGAGTAGAGTCTGTGGCTGTGGTCACAGCTACTCGGCGTATTCCTGAAGCGAAATATTTCATTGGTCGCGGTAAGGTTGATGAAATCAAAATGATGGTCACTCACCATAAAGTAGATATTGTTCTTTTTAATCATACGCTTACACCTGCGCAGCAACGTAATCTTGAACGTATATTGTGCTGTCGAGTCTTGGAGCGTGTTGGCTTGATCTTGGATATCTTTGCCCAGCGGGCGCGCACCTTCGAAGGTAAATTACAAGTTGAATTGGCACAATTAGAACACTTATCCACGCGTCTGATCCGTGGTTGGACCCATTTGGAGCGACAAAAAGGTGGGATTGGTTTACGTGGCCCAGGTGAGACACAGCTAGAAACTGATCGACGTTTGATCAGACATCGCATTAAATCTATCAAGCAGCGATTAGAGAAAGTACGTAAGCAACGTGAGCAAGGTCGTCGAGCACGACGCAAGGCTGTTGTGCCCACTGTTTCATTAGTAGGCTATACCAATGCGGGTAAGTCTACTTTGTTTAATACTTTAACTGGGGCAGATGTCTATGCAGAAGATCAATTATTTGCCACACTTGATCCTACATTGCGCAAAGTTGACCTGGCAAATTTTGGTACAGCCATTGTAGCTGATACAGTGGGCTTCATTCGTGATTTACCTCATGCCTTAATAGATGCTTTCAAGGCTACTTTGGAGGAAACACAGGAAGCTGAGCTGTTATTACATGTGGTTGATGCGCATGATCCTGCACGCCGTGCCCATAGTGAACAAGTGGATAGTGTATTGGAAGAAATAAAAGCAAATACTATTCCCTGCATCCAAGTCTACAATAAAATTGATTTGCTAGAGGATACAGAGCCATTAATCGAGCGTAATCAAGCTGGAGATGTGAAGCGTGTTTGGCTTTCTTCTATGACGGGCGAAGGCATGGAGCTACTCAAGCAAGCAATCGTGGAAGCCTTAAGCGAAGATACTATCACAAAAACTGTGCAGCTTGGGCCAGGTGAGGCTAGAATTCGAGCAAGATTATACGCTGCAGGTGGGGTCTGTGCTGAACGCATTGATGAGTCAGGTCATTATTTTCTCTCGATTAAAATGCCACGCAGTGAGTATGAGCGAATTTTTAGCGATAGAGATGTAAATAAATGAATAAAGATATGTGAGAAATGAATCAACTAATTAAGTATGATTTTATCTGCAGTCTCTTTAGCTATTGTTTCCTGTAGTAAAACTTGCGAGAATAGACGCGAAATAAGGAAATGCTACGTGCATACTTTGAATCTCTCTCGTTTTCGTGAGAGGTATAGAAACTCCCTCTGAACCTAATGGAGAGTAATCAATGGGTTGGAATGATTCCGGTGATAAAAATGAGAAAGATCCTTGGGGTGGCAGTAATAAGCGCCAAAACCCACCCGATTTAGATCAAATCTTCCGCAATTTTCAGAAGAAAATCTCAGGTAAGCTAGGCAATGGTAGTAATGACGGAGATAATTCAAGCTCTGGTGATGGTATGCATGCTGGTTTCCTTGCAGGGATCATTGCAGCGATACTGCTTTTAATCTGGGCAGCTTTTGGCTTTTTTATTGTTGGAGAGCCACAACGAGCCGTTATTTTACGCTTTGGTAAATACATTGAAACTGTTGGGCCAGGTGCACATTGGATCCCGCCGCTTATTGATCGGGCATTTAAAGTGAATCAAGAGAAAATTTACTCTTATGAATACAGTGATCGGATGCTGACAAAAGATGAGAATATCATCGATATTGCAGTTAAAGTACAATATCGTGTCGGTAATGCGAAGGATTTTCTTTTCAATGTTGCTCAACCTATCCAAAGCTTGCAAGAAGCTACGGCTAGTTCCTTACGCCAAGTAGTGGGTAACTCAGATTTTGACTATATTATCACCGATGGTCGTGATGAAGTTGGTATCAGTGTAGGTCAACAATTGAAAGAAACGTTGACTAAATATCATACAGGATTACAAGTAACGGCGGTTAAATTACAGTCAGCATCACCACCTGAAGAAGTCCGCGATGCGGTGGAAGATGTAATTAAAGCCCGCGAGGATAAAGTGCGTTATGAAGATCAGGCCCATGCTTACGCTTTACAAGTGACATGGAATGCAAGAGGTCAAGCAGATCGCCTTGCAGCTTCAGCTCAAGCATATGAGCAAAAAGTAGTACTTAATGCCCAGGGTGAAGTCGCTCGCTTTTTAGCACTGTTGCCTGAATACCATAAGGCGCCGCAAGTCACTCGCGAACGTTTATACCTATCTGCTATTGAGGGGGTATTAAACAGTACCACGAAAGTCTTAGTTGATGTGTCTAAGAGTAATAACATGTTGTATTTACCGTTAGATCAACTCATGCAGCAGGGGCGTAATTCTGTTTTAACAAATAAATCAGCAGATAAAATGACGGCCATGCCATTAGCGGCGATGAACCAACATATAAATCAAGTGGAGCAGTCGACAACAACCAGTAGCTCAACCTCGACTACCAGCACAAACAATACCGGTTATTATGGTACTAATAACCGCTACTTTGATCAGAAGCAGGGAGATAAATAATGTCAGCAAAGAAAATGGGCATACTGATTGGTGGTCTCGTTGTGCTAATGATAATTTTCTCCTGCTTTTTTACCGTGATGCAAGGTAATGAAGGTTTAGTTTTTCGTTTAGGAAAAATTGTCACTGATGATGGTGTGGCTGCGCAAATGCCAGGGTTACACATGAAATTACCTGTAATTGATAGAGTTATGGTTTTTGATACACGCTTACAAACCTTTGATGTTAAATCTTCGACTTTTCGCACCTCGGAGCAAAAGAGTCTCGTGGTTGATTATTTTGCTCAATGGCGTATCAATGACTTATCACTATATTACCAGCGTACTGGAGGTGATCCGGCGCGAGCAGAGACCCTACTTGATCCCTATTTAGATGAAGGTTTACGCGCAGAATTTGGACGTTTAACCCTTAATCAAGTTGTTTCAGATTCTCGAGCCAGTGTCATGGCACGTTTAACCGAGCGTGCAAATTTCAATGCGCAAAAGCTTGGTATTACTGTTGTCGATGTACGTATTAAGAAAATTGATTTACCTGAAAATGTGATGGAATCTGTGTACCATCGTATGCGTGCAGATCGAGTCAAAGCTGCAGCTAATTATCGATCTCGTGGTAAAGCTTCTGCCGTTGCGATTCGTGCAAAAGCCGACGAAGAGGCAACCGTGACAGTAGCGACGGCACAGTCACAAGGTAATAAAGTGCGTGCAAAAGGAGACTCGGTAGCTGCAAAAGTGTATGCTGATGCATATTCCAAAGATCCTAGTTTTTATGCATTTTTCCGTAGTTTAGTTGCTTATGATACGTCATTCTCAAGTAAGAATGATGTGGTATTGTTAACACCAGATAGTCAATTCTTCCATTACTTCAACAGTGCCGGCAAGAATTTAAAGACTCATCAGAATAATACAAGACATCACTCTGCTCCACCCTACGCTGGCTAAAGCCAGCTTCGGGCGGCACGCCACCCGTATGAATTAAAAATTCTTTCTCGCGTGTGGAAGAGTGAGAGTGCTAGGGTTTCCCAAGGGAGAGTGCTGTCATCAGCTCTGTTGCTGATTAGATAAAAATGCTGTCATTCCGAATGCGGAGCATGGCTCATAGTCTCGTCATACTGCGGCTTGACCGCGGTATCCAGATATAACTGACAGACGTTGGTACAGTAACCAACAAGTAAATAACGGTAAGGATAAATAACGATGTGGCACAATTTTATTGCAGCCTTAGGATTAATGCTGGTTTTTGAAGGGATCTTGCCCTTCGTATCTCCGGATAGATGGCGTAAAATGGTTCATTCATTAGCTGGTCAATCAGACAAAGGTCTGCGGATCATGGGCATTATTAGCATGCTTGTGGGCCTCGGCTTATTAACTATTTTACATATTTATATTTATTAAATTAATTTAAACAAATCATTTACAGAGAAAATTATGGCAAAAAATATCGTAGTACTTGGCACACAATGGGGAGATGAAGGCAAAGGCAAGATTGTTGATTTATTAACTGAGCATGTCGAAGCTGTAGTGCGATTTCAAGGTGGTCATAATGCAGGTCATACGTTGGTTATTAATGGTGAAAAAACAGTTTTACATTTGATCCCATCAGGTATTTTGCATCCAAAAGTACAATGTTTAATTGGTAATGGCGTAGTATTATCGCCGGCTGCATTAGTAGAAGAAATGCAGATCTTAGAACAACAGGGAGTGGATGTTCGGGCGCAATTAAAAATCAGCGCTGCCTGTCAATTGATCCTACCTTATCATGTGAGTTTGGATCAGGCGCGTGAACAAGCGCGCGGTGATGCGGCGATTGGTACCACTGGGCGTGGTATTGGGCCAGCTTACGAAGATAAAGCAGCACGCCGAGGTCTACGTTTAGTGGATTTATTAGATCCAAAAGCTTTTGCGGAGAAACTAGAAGGCGTGATGGAATATCATAACTTTATTCTAGAGCATTACCACCAGCAGCCCCGCTGCAATTATCAGCGCGTACTGGATGAAACCTTAGCCTTAGGCGAACAGATTATTCCATTGATTGCGGATATTCCTGAATTATTAAATGAATTACGTTTAGCCAATAAAAATATTTTATTTGAAGGCGCGCAAGGGACATTATTAGATATTGATCATGGTACTTATCCTTTTGTAACTTCATCGAGTACTACTGTGGGTGGCAGCGTCACGGGAAGTGGTTTTGGCTTGCGGCATGTCGATTATATTCTTGGGATTACTAAAGCTTATACTACACGTGTGGGGTCAGGTCCATTTCCTACAGAATTATTTTGCGATGTTGGCAAAGGTTTAGCGCAGCGTGGCCAAGAGTTTGGTGCGACTACAGGAAGACCACGCCGCTGTGGTTGGTTTGACGCTCATGCTATGCGTCGAGCAGCGTATATGAATAGTTTATCCGCTCTGTGTATCACCAAGCTTGATGTGCTGGATGGTTTAGATACCATAAGAATTTGTGTGGATTATGATTTTTCAAACACAAATAATAAAGACAGTGATACTAATTCAGCAACATCATGCCAACCAATCTATGAAGAAATGCCCGGTTGGTCTGAATCCACTGCCGGCATAACTTCCATAGACGATTTACCAAGCCAAGCCCGTGCTTATTTAAATCGATTAGAAGAATTATTAAATGTACCCATCCACATTGTCTCCACCGGCCCTGATCGGGAAGAGACAATTATGCTTGAAGATATTTTCGCGAATTGAAGGCATCATAATTATTGTATAGAGACTATGGGATACTTAAGTGCCACAAATACTCATAGTCTTCAATGTCAGTATAGCCATAATATATATACTTAATGGTTACCCACGAGTGGCCCCGACTGACGTACTACCAGATGAATAAAAATAACAATATTAACCTTGCTTAACGTGATTGCTAAGGTATGATTTTTGGGTGACGTGGTTACAAGCGTTTAAAGAAAGAAATCTTCCCTGCTTGCTAGGTAGTCATAAGCACTGGGGTTTTCCAAGGGGAGAGCGCAAGCTCCCCTTGGGGTGCCGTCAGCGCAGGGTTCCCGCGCAGGCGAAATCATACTAGGAAACAATCTCGGTCGCTTGCGGCCGAGTTGTTGAACAAGGCCTGTAAGCTAATCAATACGAATAATTATTAAAATAGCTTTTATATATCCAACTATAGTAACTTAATGAAGAGGAGTAAAATATATGGCCGGTGAGCAGGGAGAAGCACAACAACAATCAACAAATAGTGAGAGTCGTAGAGAGCAACAAGTAGGCTATCTACAAGCTATGCATTTCGAAGGCGGCTATCAAGAAAAAAGTCTTCCAAAAGAATTTTCTTGGACTGATATCCCAATGTTTGCCGTGATTACAGGTAAAAATGGTGTTGGCAAGACAGCGGTGCTTGAGGCGATATTAAAGGGTGCCGAAAGAACAATTGGCAAGCAAGCACAATTCAAAATCAATCTACAACTTCACGATGGCCCTGATGGTAATATGCAGGCAGGTTACATACCCCATGTTCTTGGAATTAGCTCAGCAACTTCTGATGGTCAGATTAGAGCGAGTACCGTCAAGTACTCGGAAAAGGCATATAATGAGGATGTTGAAGAGACATTTAACGATTTGTTAGCCTACGAAATTGCTAAAAGAGAAGGAATAAAACATCAAACTAATTATCCTAATTTACAGTCATGGTATGATGAAATCTTAGCAAGCTTCAAGGAATGGTATAATCCTCAAATACAGTTGATAGATGCAAACTTTTATTATAATCGTAATAGAGCACTAAAACAGTATCTTGAGAAAGAAATAGGAGTGCATCTTACAACATTCGGTAATATTGATAATCTGATTAAATTTCTTTTAGTGGCACGGCGAATAGCATTAGCAAAAATTAATCAATATTTAATAGCAAATAATTTCAAATATGTGGTATCACAGACAAGCTATAATTTAGAGAAAGTTGACAGTCCTGAACAATTCAAACAATTAGCATTGAGAGACTGGAACAATGGCCATATTGTTGACCCAGGTTGGATGTCTCCAGGTGAACGTTTACAATTACTAGCTTTACTGTGGATTTATGCTTCTAATTTACTAATGGATAATGGTGATAATGGCAGAATACTATTACTGGACGAAATTGATGCCCATCTACATCCAAGCCTTGCTAAAGAAGTAATTGACGTTATTCGTTATAAGCTTGTTGAAGAAATGCAAGTACAGATTATTATGACCACCCATAGTCCTACCACAGTGAGTCTCGTGCCTGCAGAGAGCTTATATATCATGTCAGAAGATAGCACGAACAAAAAAGCAATCATTCAGAAAGCAAGTAGTAAAAGACAAGCAATTAAATTACTTGCTGCGGATTTTGTTTGTATTAATCAGCCTATACGCTTAATTTTTGTTGAAGCTGATAGCGACAAACAGTTCTACGAGATTATATATAATCATTTGACTCATAGAGGCGTACTAGCTCATGAATATCAATTATTGTTTAAATCACATGGGAAGGTAAGAAAATCAGAAGTTGATGAAAAAATCGGTACGGTTACTGAGGATTCATCGAGAAAACAAGTTGAAAATCTAGTAGAAAAATGTGTTGTCAATGATGATGAGGATAAAACATTATCTGATTTTATGTTTGGATTGGTTGATGGTGATAATCGAGGCCGCTCTAAACAAAAGAATATTCAAGCATTACAACGATATTCCTTAGAAAATTATCTCTATGACCCAATCCATATTTTCATCCTATTAAATAATATTAAAGCCGAAAAAGATGGCCGTCTTAAGGAAAATAATTGTATAGATGAATTTAAACACATACTGACTAGCCTAAACCAACTAGTAAAACAAAAAATAAGTAGCGATGAGCCAGAGAGCTTATTACCTGAGATGATAGACTTGCAATTGCTAAACAGTAGCCAATTAATACTACAAGCCATTATTGACGCTGTTTTTGAGGATATTGCTGAATTTATCAATCAGTTAATAACGAAATTTGACACTGATAAAAGCAAGATTAAGCGGTCAGAGCGACAAATAATTTACCGGTTAAAAGCAAACAAGAAAATTTATGATGGTAAACTCTCGCTAGAGAAAGAAGATGTACAACTCCATAATGAGGTTGTTTTAGAGTATCCGAAATTATTTTTGTATATGCGTGGTCACGATTTAGCAGAGATATATACAGCTAAATACGTAGCCATGAGTGTGGATGACCTAATGCGACTATGTAAAAAAGATATGCTTATTTGTCAAGAGCTGGTAGATATCTTCCGCACATTCCAAAGCCCTGACCAAACGTTAAATACTACTGATAGTAAACAGCATAAAAAGCGAAAAGCAACAGATAATTCAGATAAACAGAAAGCACAATTAGAGCAAATAAAGTGCTTAGAGAAAAAAACTAGCGGTCAGACGAAAGAATTAAAACGTAGAGACGAAATTATTCAGAGGCGGAATGGAGAGATTGCAAGTCTCAATGCTGAGATAACTAGACAACAAGGTATTATCAGTAAATTTTTCAGATTGCCACAATTTAAGACGCTTGGTATCTCTCATGAGTGTGAATATAGAAATGAATTATTAGATAGTGGGAAAGTAGTAGTAGATGAAAAACTATTTACTAGAAAATCAAATGGCTAACAAGCTAGTTATGTAAGTTACAAATATATGATTCATGCTTGAGCTAATTTTTTTACCGAAACATCATTTAAATTAGCAAGGACTACCACATGACTGGTGAAGATTCCGATAAAAAAACAGTTTTTAGTGATGATAAGAAACGATTCATAGACTTATATATTCGTATGCATGATGCTGATTTAACAGATGAGCAAAAAGAGCTTGTTTATGCGCAGGTGGCTGAAATAGAAGACTACAATAAAAATAATTATGTTATCAGCACACCAGATATTACAGTTGCCAGAGTATTAAGAAAAATGTTTCCCCGAGAGTATGAGTATACCATAGAAGAAAATTTAATGAGTTATGCCTACCCAGAGCATGAACCTGAAAATGATCAAATTGACATCACTGAATATCAAGATTTATATGAAGCTGGTTACCGGGATGACTTCATTAATCAGTTAGTTGCACAGTTACGTCAACGGTTGTTAGCGAATACAAACCCGAGGTCTACTAATATTTGCATCAGTGATTATCTTGCTGCTGATAATCACAACGCTGCTGAACATTTACTTGAAGAATTTGTTAAAGCAGCAAAAAATTATCAAGAAAAATCTAAGTGGGTAATTTTAGCGCCTCTGGGTATTGATGGTCATGCTCACGCACTCATGATTCATATTCATATAATCTCAAGTGATCAATCCTATATTACCATTTGCTTACGTGATCCCTATGGTAAAAGAAATAATTTTGAAGAGAAATTTCATGGCTTATTTGAGCGTTTAGCTACTAAGTTTTCAGAGCTCATGAAGCATAATATTATTTTCACAAAACAAAATGACCCTGATGATTTACAAGGCTTTGATTACGATAATAGTAACTGTGCAGCCTTAACAATTTTCACATTAAACTATTATCTTGATTGTGCTTTGCAAGGAGAGCACCCTCAACAATATAAGCTTAGAATTACATTTGATAGTCTGCCTAACTCAGTACTTAATGAGTCGTTACATAAGGCTTTTGTTCTGCGTCTGAAAACTTTTCAACTTAAGTCTATAAATTATGATACGAATCTTGCTTTCAATAAATTTTGTAATAGGAAAGTTTTTTATAAAGATTTGAGTGTGGGTATTAATGAACCTATAGACGATTATGTTGATGCGATTGTTGAAGAAGTAGTAGCTGAAGCTATTTATGAGGTCACTAGTGACCTTCAAGCAAAAGATCAAGCTGAGAAGTTGTATAATATAATGGTTACTAATGCAAATACAAAATATGAATATTTTATTAACGAAGAGTCACGTATATTTATTAATAATTTAACTGATTTACAAAAATTTGAATTATTAAATAGAATTTCTAACCAAGTAATTAGTCAATATGTACCATCCCCTGTTTCTAATCCCTGCTTTTTTTCTAAGTGCTTGAACCGTATTTTTAAGTACTTCCTTGAATTGATTGATGAAGCCGAAGTGCAAAATGCTTACAGAGCATTCAGTATGTTCATTACTCAACGGCAATTACCCACAACTGACGAAAGTACGCGTGTGAGACAAGATCCGAATCTAGTTAGAGCTGAGATTTCAGCATTAGATAAGCTTCGTCAGGCAGCGATGAGTGCTAAAGACTATGATTTATTCAAGAGTTTGTTATTTGGGTGTAAAGCTGAACCTGATTTTATTGCTCATGCTACTACTATACTCCGAGTTCTTCTAAATAAAGCAACAAAAGCTCCTAACTACTATGTTTTTATTCAAGATCCGACAAAGCGACTCGTTTCAGTTAAACATTCTATGATTGACGATTTATTAGCTGTAGGTTCTGATATTTATGCTAGAGAAGTTTTATCAAGAAACACAGCTTCCTATGGTAATCGACGTGAAATATCTATTGTGTCGACACCATCTATAGTTGAATTAATTACAAGATTTCCGCCATCCTATAGCAAATTACTGCTGAGACATTTCCCGGGTGCTATTAATAGGCTGGTCTTAGAGGCGGCTCGTTGCTGTAATATAGAGCTGTTGAAAGTTTTATTAAGTAAGGATTTGAGTATAGACAATGCAACACTTAGTTTAGCTATAGAAAGTGTCGGCGATGGATTAAGGAAAGAAAAGCCTATTAAACGCTGCCCGCTTGGTTTTGCACAAATAAGAGATCCTGAATATATGCAGGAATTGAGATTAGCTCCTAAGTTAATTGAAGCAGCCAAAATATTGTTAAAATCACAGCAAACTAAACAAACGAAAAAAACTGAACAAGCCACTAGTGCTGCTCTACCTATTCTACCCCAAAATCCGCATATACAACTTATTGAGGCAGTTAAGGCTAATAATATTGATGCTGTACGTGCGTTGTTAAATAGTGGACAGATAAAAAATATTGATATGCAAGATAGCGAAAGTTTTAATGCACTTAGATATGCTATGCTAAATCGTAATTTCCTAATAGCACGAGTACTACTAGAAGCTGGAGCAAAGTTATTTACCTATCTCTCAGATGGGTTTACTCCATTACATGTGATATTAGAATGTAATGATTGTAAGATATTGAATAATTTACTTCTAGGTACGCTGAAGTCATTACTCGAAATGGATATTTTACATGAATTATTACAGTTTACTGCTATGCAAGGTCATGACAATGCGTTCAGGTGGTTAGTAGATAATTATTTTGATACGTTTGAACAACAGCAGCGTGATCAACTAATCCGACGACTATTTTTAGTGCCTTGTATAAAAGATAATGAGCAGTTAAGTCTGATATTAAGACAGTACTTATCAGAGCAAGGTACTAGGCGCCTACAAGCAGCTACTAGCCAAGCATCGAGTGCTATAACTGGGCACTCTGATGCAGCGTCTATGCAAGAAGTTAATTTTTCTAGCCAGAGAATTGCATCGACTGATAGTGCTAGATTTTTATCTGCACTTATGAGAACGAATAATCTAAAAATAAGCGAGTTGTCTGAAATAGAGGCTTGTCGTGTGCGTGAGATACTGAGCGGCAGAGCTCATTTGACTGAAATAGAGCAAAATCAATTAGCTCAGCGATTTAACTTTTATGCACCTTTATTTTTTAGTTCTCATACCAGTGCAGAGGCAAATCCGCTTTCGACATCGGGTAATACAGGGCAGAGTAGCAGTACAGAGACATCTTTAGATAGATGTGAAGAATCTGGTAGTTCTGGAGCTAGATCACAGCAGCAAGCGAGAAGATGAATGGGCAAAATAGTTATTTTCTGGTTAATTATTAGTCATGAAAGTATTTAAGATATTGCATAGCTCAAAGGTAATTGTTATCTGTATAAAAATTACTCTATTAAATTGTGCTCTCTTTTAAATTAATACTACTAATCGATAAAAGATGATTAGCAGTATTGAAATAGATACGTATTTGGATACTGTAAATCGTGAAATGTTGATTTCAAGTATCACGGTAAGTTGGCTCATTATGATGTTTGTGGCTGTATTTTTAGTGTTGTGTGGTCGTTAGTGCCGTGCTCTAGGCTATCTTGAAAATGGGAAATAGTGAGTGCTTGAATACAGTCCTGACAAACAAGCCCGCTTGTCTCGTGAAGCGCGTTGTGCGTAGTGAGAAAGCTTATTTTTCATTTGTATGAGTGGCCTGCCGCCTACCTACGCTATCTTTTGCAAAGATAGCTCCGGCAGGCAAGCCGCTTGTCTCACGAAGGGAGTAGTGAAGAAGCATTGATATGGGTGGCCTGCCGCCTACCTACGCTATCTTTTGCAAAGATAGCTCTGGCAGGCAAGCCGCTTGTCTCACGAAGGGAGTAGTGAAGAAGCATTGATTGGGTGGCGTGCCACCTACCTACGCTATCTTTTGCAAAGATAGCTCCGGCAGGCAAGCCGCTTGTCTCACGAAGGGAGTAGTAGAAGCATTGATATGGGTGGCGTGCCGCCCGAAGCTGGCTTTAGCCAGCGTAGGGTGGTGCCGAGGAGAGGACTTGAACCTCCACGGGGTTGCCCCCACAAGCACCTGAAGCTTGCGTGTCTACCAATTTCACCACCTCGGCCTATCTACTTAATAGGTTTCAGGCTGTCATCTTAAGGCAAGTAGTTCTTTTGTCAATCTTCTATCGCATACAAATGTAGCCAAATATTGGCGTACCATTTTATGCAAAAATTGTTCTTGCCTATTCTCTAACCATTTCGCTTTGCCACTATTTGGAGTAGAATACCCCTGTGAAATTTGGGGAAGTAACTGGAATAATAATAATAGGTGGTGATAAACATGGAGCATGCAATTACAGCAACAGAGCGAGCGAATGTTACTAAGTCATTGAAACCATGGCTAATTTGCATAATAGCCGCGGTTTTTTATTGTTATGCATACTATTTGCGCGTATCCCCAAGCGCTATGATGAATGAGCTGCTAGCCAGCTTTCATATTAATGCCTCACAATTTGGGATGTTGAGCGCTTTTTATTATTACTCTTATACACCGATGCAAATACCTGTGGGGGTGGTGATTGATCGCTATGGTGTGCGCTTAGTCTTATCTATCGCCTGTCTATTTGCAGTGCTTGGTTTAGCCCTGTTTATCTCGTCACAGAATTTCTATTTTGCTGCGGCTGGGCGCTTCTTAATGGGGTTTGGTTCTGCTTTTGCTTATTTATCGGTTTTAAAGCTTGCGACCGTTTGGTTGCCACCTAATCGCTTCGCTATTATGGCCGGTTTAACAACTTCCATGGGAATGGTCGCGGCAGCTTTTTCGGAAAAATATTTGATTACCATTGTCAGTGATATGGGTTATCGCCATGCGTTGTTTTCATCATTATTAGCTGGTTTAATTATTGCTGCGCTTATTTTCTTCTTTGTGCGTAATCGACCTAAGAGTCATAATTCTTCAGAATCAACGGAGCAAGCCCCCTTATCTTATGGACAATTATTTCAGGCTTTGTGGAAGATTTTAAAAAATAGGCAAATGTGGTTAATCGGTTTAATTGGTTGCTTATTATATTTACCTGCCTCTGTTTTCTTAGATGTCTGGGGGATCCCCTATCTTGAAACGGTGCATAGCCTCTCTCCACAGCAAGCATCTACCGCGACGGCAATGGTGTTTATTGGCTGGATTATTGCGAGTCCCATTATTGGTGCTATTTCTGATGGTATTCGTATGCGGCGTTTGCCTCTATTATTAGCGTCTATGGTGGCTTTTGCCGTATTAATGGTGATTTTTTATGGGCCTACTTTATCTCATACCGCCTTGTATATCTTAATGTTTATATTAGGTATGTCCTGTGGTTCCCATCCATTATGTTTTTCCCTGAGTAAGGAAAATAATTCTGTGCGTTATAGCGGTACTGCAACTGCATTGACGAACACTATGATTATGTTGGGTGGTGTGGTATGCCAGCCCTTAGTGGGAATTTTGCTTGATTGGCATGGTGTAGGTTTACAACAGAATGGTATCGCGACTTACAGCGTGACTGATTATACATTTGCGTTAAGCATTGTGCCTATCAGTTTACTTTTATCTATTGTCTTGACTTTATTTGTCAAAGAAACGCATTGTAAAGTCAAACATTAATTACTTAGAGTATCCCTCTTGCTTCGCAAGAGGAGTCGCGGACTATTTTACATCATATTTTTGCATGGTTTTAAAGAGTGAGCGATATTTATTGGTAGGGCTCCAAGCATACCAGCCATCCACATCGCTATCTTGTACCGCGCGAATTTCTTCATAAATATATTTCATTTTATTTTTACCTGTGTAGCGGTAACGTGGGTTTGATACTTCGATATAAGGTACGATTTTAAAAGGTGGATGACCGTTAAATTGTTTCTTGAGTATACGTAATGATTTTAAAATTGTTTGATACGGTTGTTGTGAATGCTTGCGATAAGGGTAATAGTGGGAGGGATAAACCATGGGGCAGAGGACATCAATGGTATGTGCGAATGCTTGTACATCTTGGCCAATGTTGATGGACGGCTTGCTGCTGGTTTCACCAAAGACATCTATTTCCATGGGCACCTTTAAATGTGCTTTGTACCATTTCAGCACTTTCAGAATATCATGGACATTTTGTTTTGAGGCTGGTCGCGAAGGTTTATAGCGTATGTAGTCTAGTTGAATAGCATCAGCACCTAAGGATTCTGCTGCTTGCATGAGTTTATACTTTTTCTTCCAATAGGATTTTGATCGTACCTCTGATTCTTTACCGCCATTGGGAAAGACCACCACACGAGCAACATAACGAATACCACTTTTTTTAACGTAATCAATATTACGCCGGTATTTCTTGCTGGGGCGGGCCATATCGATGACGAAGGTATTAATACCCACTGATTTGGAGTGGGCAATGAGTTTTTTCAGTCTTTTAGTACTTTCTAAGGTGGGTTGGGTGACGTAAATGCCTCTGATCCAATCTGCAGAATAGCAAGAAAAGGCATAACTGCTTAAAAAAAGGCCTAAGATCAGCGTTAACAGTGTTTTCCTGTGCATTATTCCCGCTCGTCCTTTGTTGTGGTATAATTTTTGCGCACTCGTATGTGAGGTATCAATGACTAGGTTATTTGTCACATCCATGTGCAGTATAAGCAACCTTTAACTGGTATATACGCGAATTTTCATCCCACGTTGGATCGATATAGTTTGAATTAGCATAGGCGCCAAGCTGTTTACGCAATTTTGCGCATTCAGCATTTCTATCGTAAGTGGGTGTGGTGGCATAACTATGGCCATCATCGTTGTGTGAGCCGGTGGATTGACAACCTGCTAATAGGGCGATGCAGCTAAGTCCTAATAAGATGATGATTTTTTTTATCATTTTGGCTTCCTTGTAGTTTGCTGTATGCTGAGTGTAGCTCTAAGCTATTTAGGATTATAGGAAAGAGTAACTCATAAGTGAAATAAATTAATATGAAAAAGAAACAGAAAAAAAATAAAGATCCTTTTGCGGCGAGAGAGGCTGAAAAATACGCAAATCCAGTGCCTAGTCGTGAATTTATTAGTCAATATCTGGAAGATGCTGGTTTTCCTCTCACCCATGGACAACTATTAAAGGCCTTTGCCATTGAAACCGCAGATGAACGAGAAGGTTTACGCCGCCGACTGCGTGCCATGCTGCGTGATGGCCAATTAATTAGAACACGACGTGGTGGCTATGGATTAGTCAATAAAATGGATTTGATCCGTGGTCGCGTGATTGGCCATAAAGATGGCTTCGGTTTTTTGGTGCCTGATGATGGGGGAGATGATTTATTCTTATCTGATCGGCAAATGCGCCTGGCTTTTCATGGTGACCGTGTTTTAGCCCGAGAAATTGGCCGTGATCGCCGAGGGCGTCGGGAAGGTATGATTATAGAAGTTACTGAGTCAAACACCCAATCCATTGTTGGTCGTTATGAGCATGAATCTGGTATTGCTTGCGTGGTACCGAGTAATAATCGCATTACCCAGAATATCCTCGTGCCTGATACGGGTGGATTCGAGGTAGAATCAGGCCAAATCGTCAGTGTTGAGATTACCACTCAGCCGACTTTACGAAGTCAAGCCGTAGCGAAAATTGTTGAAGTCTTAGGTGAAGATATGGCTCCCGGTATGGAGATTGATATTGCTATCCGTGCTCATGGTTTACCCCATGAATGGCCAGATGCCGTATTAGCCGAATGTGATAGCATCAAACCGCGTGTATCCACTATAGATAAGCAAGGTCGCGTAGACTTACGTGACTTACCTTTAGTCACTATCGATGGCCAAGATGCAAAGGATTTTGATGATGCAGTTTACTGTGAAAAAATGCCCAAAAATGGCTGGCGTTTATATGTAGCAATTGCAGATGTCGCCCATTATGTGGGTAAGGATAGTGCCCTAGATCAAGAGGGCCGTAGTCGCGGTAATTCTGTGTATTTCCCCGGTAATGTGATCCCCATGTTGCCAGAGAAATTATCCAATGGTTTATGTTCGTTAAAGCCTAAAGTTGACCGCCTCTGTATGGTCTGTGAAATGTCCATTAGTAGTCGTGGTAAAATTCGATCCTATAAATTTTATGAAGGCGTGATGCATTCTCATGCACGACTAACTTATGAAAAAGTTGCTGCAATGCTAGTGGATAAAGATAAAAAGCTACGTCAACGTTATAAAGTATTAATGCCAGACTTGCTGGAACTGTATGCTATGTACAAAGTTTTAAATAAGCAAAGGCAAAAACGAGGCGCCATTGATTTTGAAATTCCGGAACCAAGAATTTTATTTGATAAGCAGCGTAGAATTAAACGTATCGTACGTCGTGACCGTAATGATGCGCATCGAATTATTGAAGAATGTATGTTAGCGGCTAATGTATGTACTGCAGAATTTTTATTAGAAAACAAAATGCCGGCATTATATCGAGTACATCCTAAACCCGAGCCAGAAAAAATCGATGATCTTAAGCAGTTTCTCGGTGGCATAGGCGTGAGCTTAAAAGGCGGCAAGAAACCTCATCCACGGGATTATGGTGAACTACTTGCTAAGGTAAAAGATCGACCTGATGCTATGTTAATACAAACTGTTTTATTACGGTCCTTATCCCAAGCACAATACGATTCAAAAAATGCGGGTCACTTTGGCTTGGCCTATGATGCTTATGCGCATTTTACTTCACCCATCAGACGCTATCCGGATTTACTGGTACACCGGGCGATTAAACATTTATTAGCGCAACAAGCGAAAAAGAAATTCCCCTATAACAAAGAAACTATGCATGACTTAGGTAAGCACTGTTCCATGACAGAGCGTCGTGCCGATGATGCGACACGTGAGGCCATTGATTGGCTCAAATGTGAATTTATGCAAAATAAAATCGATGAAGTTTTCAGCGGAACAATTTCCGGGGTAACTTCCTTTGGTATTTTTGTATCCTTAGATGAACATTTTGTGGATGGCTTAGTGCACATTACTGCATTACCTAAAGATTATTATCATTATGATAATGTTCACCAGCGTTTGACCGGTGAACGAGCAGGCAAGCGTTATAAGCTAGGCGATCAAGTAACTATTAGTGTTGCCCGCGTCGATTTAGAAATGCGCCAAATTTGATTTTGAGTTAGTCTAGTACTTTAAGACAGAGTAAAGAGTATGGCAAAACAAGCATTATATGGTATTCATGCGATTCAAAGTGTATTACAAACCACGCCTGAACATATTACCCAACTTTATGTAAATAAAGGGCGCTCCTCACAGCGCATCGAAGCAATCTTAACGATTGCGGAACAGCAGCATATTCCGATTCGCTGGCTTGATAAGCAAAGCTTTGCTGAACGCGCACCGGAAGCGGTACACCAAGGCATTATGGCAGATTATGCAGGCGACTTACGCTTTGCCGAGCAAGATATCCCTCATTTAGTGGAAGCCGCTGGCCATGAGACCTTGGTACTTATCCTCGATGGTGTACAAGACCCGCATAATCTGGGTGCCTGTTTACGCAGCGCTGATGCTGCCGGTGTGACCTTAGTGATAGCACCCAAAGATAAAAGTGCTTCACTAACGCCCACAGTGCGTAAAGTAGCCTGTGGTGCCGCAGAACAAGTGCCATTTATTGCGGTGACAAATTTAGCTAGGACAATGCGACAGTTACAAGATCTTGGGGTGTGGTGTTATGGTCTTGCCGGTGAGGCGCAAGATAATTTGTATCATGCTGATTTGAAAGGCCCGGTAGCTATTGTCATGGGGGCTGAAGGTAAAGGTTTACGCCGCCTGACTCGTGAACATTGTGATGGCTTATTTAGTATTCCCATGCAGGGTAGTGTGAGTAGTTTAAATGTCTCCGTCGCCACGGGGATCAGTTTGTTTGAAGTGCTGCGACAGCGTGAGGGTTAAGATGGCAGTGCATTTCAACACAATTAATTATAATAATAAAAGCTATTGTCATTTAGCATTGATAACAATTAAAAGTATAACCAACCATAATATGTAACACATAAAAACCCTGATAGTGAGGTATACTTATGGTAAGGGAAACAGAGCTAGCACGTAATGCCTTGATAACGCGTGATTTCGACCAGTTTTTTTCTATCATTAACACAGTTGATCGTTACAATGTCTTTTCGCTTATTAAAGAAGCGAGTGATTTAGCCATCGAATTAAAAAATGTCGAGTTACTGCAACGATTACTGTTAATTGACTGTGAAGATAGCTGGGATAAGAAGCGTATCTTTCGTTTGGTAATTAAGGGATTACTACAGCTCAAAGCAGATGCTCTAGTGACTCATCTAGTAATCTTTCCACCAGCTCAATCAATATTGCCATCTGATGCATGGGTAGAATATGCAGAAGAATTACTTGAATGTAACCGAGTTGCTGAGTTTGAAAGAATATTTCTCTATATCCAAGAAAACTATGAACAAGAACAGTTAGCTATAAAATGCTTACAAAAAATATCGGCATCTGAGGACATCTTGAAATGGTTGTATTGGTACGGTAAAGCCATGTTTTTGCATCAGCAGCAGTTAAATAGTAAGAATGATAGTTACCATAGCGATTATAGCTGTAAGCTATGTAAATCAGATATTAAAAATGCTGTGATTATTTGTGCTGATTTGGCCGAGTTTGATAACATCATCAAATTACTGGCTGACATGCCTGATTCTCCGGGCAAGCAGCGTTTACTCCGAGCCTTGTATTTACTGTGCCTTGCCAGTGCTCGCCAACATCTGGATAAGCTACAGGGCTTATTACCGGAAAATCTAAGTTTTTTAACCGATTTTAATAGTCTACAGTACGAATTTCAGCACTGGAAAAGCTTTAGAAGCCTATCGGCCGATGAAGCTACACCGTTAATTAATGTAGCCATCACAACTACTGTTCAATCTTACCAAGCTGATGATAAGGGACCCATTAGTTACATTGTCGAGAAGGCAGCAGAGGTAAAAAATCATCGTCAAATGATTGTCACCACAGCTATCCGTGTTGCTATTGAATGTGAAAAATATGGTTTAGCTATTGCTCTATTAGGTCAAGTTGGTACTTATGAACGAGTTGATCAAATTAAGTTAATACCATTAGAGCCCTTGACTACTGAACAGATAACATCAATTAATTCGTCAATTGAATACGTGTAGTTACTATTATTGCCGTTCTGTGCATGCTGATATTTTAAAATTACCGCTAACAGATGAACACTATCAATTGCTGTTACAGCAGTGGGATGGTCATGACTTAAGAACACAGCCCGAAAGTCAAACATCTTTGCCCATGCAGTTTCACAGTGAGGAACCTTTATTACCTCTATTTCCAGAGCACTTAGTTCATGCTGAACGACAGCGGCGCAAAGATAAGCGTGATAAAGAAAAGCGAGAAAAAGCCGAGAAAAAACAAGAAGAGCAAGATGCAAGTTTAGTAAAAGTCACTGGACAGTTGCCAGAGCTACGAAAATTGAAAAATATTCATCGTAACAAGCGTGGTTATGGTAACTTAACGCAAGCTATTGACGTGTTGATCCAATCTGGTAAATTATCTCAAGCTTTCGAATTAACTAATAAGTTGGTTAAATCAGGTTATCGGGATGGCTATTTAAGTGAAATAATGCTCGCTGCAATCAAAGCGCGTCAACCTGAAATAGTAAAAAAATGTTCGAGCTTGTTTCGGGATAAAGATCAACAAAAAATCATAAAAGCTTTTAGTAAAGCCTATAAAAATAATAAGATAGCCGCTGCTTGCCGATTATTAGGCTCTACAAATTCTAGTGATTATGCACTGTTGATTGAGCGTTGTGTGGCTGAAGAGTTAGATGCAAATACATTGACTAAGCAACATATACAGCAGTTAATTGATGCAGGTTTTTTCTGCCTATATATGGATGATGTGGTGAGATACATAGGTGGTAAGTTTGAAATTGATCTTGATGAGTTGAATGATTCAAAAAACGAAGTGCCACCAAGAGAGTATGATAGTGATGAGCAGGAATATTTTGAAAACATTGCACCTATAAAACTTCGAGTCGTAAAGTGTATGTTAGCTTTATACCTAACGAAGAGTGGTTTCCTGAAAAAAATAAAAGCATTAAAAGAAAAAAATCCCGCTAATTTCGGTGAAGCTGTATTAACAGTGTTACTTGATGTTGATTTAGAATTAGCTATGCGATTTACCAATATTTGGTTGGATGAAAAAGATCAGTGGTATACAAGACGCAATGAGGAAAGTCTAAAAAAAATACTAAAACGAAAATTCAAAAAACTATCACCTACTGTCGAGCATTATCGTATTATTGGTTTGCTTGAGCATGAGGGTTTTTATTCTACTCTTGTTTATGCTATGGATCATAATGAAGATAGTGAATATGGAGACCCTGCCGATATTAGTGAAAAATTAAGTGTTTTACATATCGACCATGAAGATTATTTGTGTATGCGTATTTTGGAGCGCGAGCATTTATTATTATTCAATGCAATACCCTGTGAATATATTCGGACTAAACGTTTATTTTCTTATCTCATGGCGACTTTTCGAGGACAAGGATTTGCCGAGGCGAAACGCTGCTGTGAGCTTATGGAAAGCGAGATGCAGGGATATTGGCTAAAAACTGTAGCCTATATAGAGCAAGCTGATTTTGATGGCTTAATTCATTATCTGATTGATAGAGCAAGGCAACAGTCTCAGGCGAGTGCTAATTCAAGCATGGATAATCACGTACATGAGGAGCAGTACCGTGAACTAATGCATTATGCCGCTTCTCAATGGATACCGCAGCATGATATGACTCAGTTGTATGAAAAATTACTCATGTTACTACAACAGTGGCACGTAATTAATGAACCTCGTGTGCAACACAATCGAGAATGCGAGCGTACTGATAATAATGAAAAGTATCAACTTGAATCCATAGTGAGCAAGGTTTACCGTTACATCGTCGCAGCCCTATATCAAGTGTGGTCTAAACTATTAGAAGAGCGTCAGCAAGATGAGTTACTCGTTGATGGTATCAGTCGTATGTTAGCTTACTTGATGCCTGAAATCTGTAATTGGTATACTGGATTACATATTACTTCTACATTAAAAACCATTATGAAACGTTTGCAAGAAAAGCATCAGTATAGCTATTTATTGAACGCAGCAAAATTACATATTCAACTATCCAATGAGTTCTCACCTTATGACTATGAACCTATTTGTGATAGTTTCATTGCCGATGAACAGATTGACTTACTCGTTGACTTTATTCGCTATGTTGCTGAGACTCAGAAGCAAGCATATTGGGTTAACAGTATGTGGCTAAAAGTCTGTACTTTTCATTTTAAGATAGGTTCCCATGCTGAGGCAATGAAGGTCATAGGCGATAATGAAGAGTTACTATCAAATAATTGTCGAGCTCCCATTAAAGAGTGGGTGCAACAATTATTACAAGCTGCACAAGGCCATTTAGTTATAGTAATTCTGAGTAAACAAAAAAATTATTTTGGTGAAGAAAACTATGTTGAGATGGTTGAAGCTGCGATCAAAGCTATTGAATTTGTTACCGCTAAGCAGATACTGAAACAATATGTAACGACTCCTGGTACGGTCGTACGCCTAGAAAAGGCTATACAACAAGCTTACTTAACTAGACTTGATACGTTGATTACAAAAGAGCGTCGCCGCGTACTGGAAGTAGTATTTAATAAATATACGCGCTATAAACAACTTCTCAGCAGTGAGCACGTAAATGAACAGAAAAAAAAGCAAGCCCAAGAGCTACAAAATGAAATGATTTTAAGTTTGCGACAGATTTTAGATAAGTCATTTTTGTTTTTCTATGAAAAAAAATTTGGTCCGCAGCCTGTTATAAAAGGCAAACCTTTGGGTATTTATTTCCCTGTAGTGCCAGATCTGCAAGGTAAATCAATCGATATAAAACTTAATATTTACTACAATAAATTTTTAAAAATTCCACAGTTTGTTGCTCAGTATCCTGAGCTGACTGATTTCATTAAATTTATTCAACCACAGGTCAATCCTGATTACTTATGGTTAGACCAACTGTATAAATTAGCTAACTTAGAAAAACATGATAAAGTTTATGTTCCCCTTAAGCCGACCGTCGATGGTAATGCTATTGATATGATAGATTTTTTGTTTAAAGCCTTAAACGGTGTTACACAAATATTGATTAAATTATTTAATAACCAATTTACCATGGATCAGCTCAATGAGTTAGTGTTTTTAGATTATGTGATGCATGCGACCAATGATGTGAGCCAGTATACGCAAACTCTTGCTTTGACTGGCCTGAGTCAACCGCAGGTTCATCATGCTGATCCACATTATATGCAAATCCAAGTCTCTCCATAAACAGCTACTAAGCATTTTTTGATCATTAATTAAGCGTTAAACTGCTTGTTTTCTTGCAACAAGCAGCTAGCCGAGAGCAATGGCCCATATCAGGTGAGTATCCCTATATATCTGCACAACAACGCAATGCCTGCATTAAATCTCATATTAGTGCCATTGACCCTAGCTTTCACTTGCTATTTGTCATTGCAATTGTCTTACCCAATATCATCGTCAGTTGGTTGGCTCAGTTAGGTAACGGTGATTTTAGGATCCGTAAATCTGCAAATGCAGATTTGTGGATCCAGCATGGCAGCTAATTCAATGCTTATTTTGGCACATATGCCGCTAAAATGTGTAAAAAGCTGCCTATTTAGTGCGTATCAGTGCCGATCAACCCTTGCACAGCGCCGCTAAGCTCACTATAATGGCCTCCTTTTGAATCTCCTTGTCTTACTGGCTGCGGCCGGGAGACTTAGATTTTAGGTGGGTTTAGCTGCTCGAAAACCAGCTAAGTCCTTGATTTAACCCATAAGGAGTCACTATGCGACACTATGAAATCGTTTTCATGGTTCACCCTGATCAGAGTGAACAAGTTCCTGCTATGATTGACCGTTATAAGTCTATGATCGCTGCGGATAATGGTAAAATCCACCGCTTAGAAGATTGGGGCCGCCGGCAACTAGCTTATCCTATTAATAATATTCATAAAGCTCACTATGTTTTACTCAATATTGAATGTAATCAATCAGTTGTAGATGAGTTGACGAATAATTTCCGATTCAATGACGCAGTGATGCGTAATATGGTTGTGCGTCGTAAAGAAGCGATTACGGAAGCTTCACCAATGATGCACGGCAAAAATCGAGAAGATCATGGTGATCGGGATCGAAAAGAGCAGCGTAGTAAGCCTGAAGTGGAAAAAACTGTTGAACCAGAAGCAACAGCATCTACTGAAGAACAAACTGAAGAATAGGGGATAAGCATTATGGCACGACCAGGATCAAGTAGAAGAGGTAGAAAATTCTGCCCATTTTCAGCAGCGGGTGTGGAAGAAATTGATTATAAAGATTTACATACGTTGAAAAAATATATTACCGAAGCAGGCAAAATTGTACCTAGCCGAATTACTGGTGTACGTACACGCTATCAACGCATGTTAGCGTCAGCGATTAAGCAAGCTAGGTATTTAGCGTTGCTGCCTTATACGGATAGCCACGAGTAAGTTAGCTTACAGTGTTGGAGCGATTTGGGAAATATATTCTCGAAAATCAAAGGAATGCATGTACATTAGCCCTTGTGTTTGGCTTTGTGCCTTTATTTGGTTGGGTTGGCGTGGTGATTGTTGCCTTAGCTACCTTACGGCACGGTCCGATGGATGGGTTTAAAGTCTTTTTATGTGCAGCGATACCCGATATTATTTGGGCATTGTTTGGCCATCAAGAGGCTATATTATTTGGCATATTGGGCAGTAGCTTTTATGTATGGATTGTTGCTAGCGTATTAAAACGCTCGGCTTCATGGACCTTGGTCTTAGAAGCTACGGCGTTGCTCGCCATACTAAGCGTTGTAGCTGTGCATCTGTTTATGCCAGATATTAATAGCTGGTGGTACGACGTTTTTAAAACGCAGTATGACAAGCTGAATAATGAAATTAGTACAGGGTTAACGGTACTTAGTGCTGATGACCAAGACCAGTGGCAACAATTTAGTGCCATGGTGAAGGATTCGAATTTATTACAGAATGCAGCAAAAATTGCTACAGGTGGGATCATTATTCTCACTTTACTCAGTAATTGTTTGAACTTGGTGCTTGGTCGTTGGTGGCAAGCGAGTTTATTTAACCCAAAGGCACTTAAGCCGGAATTGTTAAATGTCCGTTTAGGTTACATAGCCAGTGCAACCGCGGTATTTTCAATCGTTGGCTTAATAGCCGATTGGAGTGTGATGTGGGATATTATTCCCATTGTATTTTTGGTGTTTTTGGTGGCTGGGTTCAGCCTGATACAGTACTTATTTGATAAGTATAAGGTTCATTTTTTATGGATACTTTTGTTTTATGTACTGTTTATTTATCTGTCGCCAGGTTCACTATTATTTGTAGTATTGATCGCGTTGATTGATAGTTTGTTTAATGTTCGTCAGCGTTTAGAGCCTATAGTCCAAACATAGTATATTATGGATTCTAATATACGGTGTATGGGTTATAACTCTAAGCCAACGTAAGAGGTGATTTCAATGGATGTCATTTTATTAGAAAAAGTACGTAATTTAGGTAACTTGGGCGATAAAGTCTCAGTAAAACCAGGCTATGGCCGTAATTATTTGATCCCACAAGGGATTGCACTGCCAGCAACAGAAGCAAATTTAGCTGATTTTGAAGCTAGACGTGCTGAGTTAGAAAAAGCAGCGGCTGATGTCTTTGCTGCTGCTAAAGCAAGAGCGGATAAATTATTCGGTACTACGGTAACGATTGAAGCCCGCGCTGCTGATGAAGGCAAGTTGTATGGTTCCTTAGGCGTGAGAGAAATTGCTATGGCAATTTCTGATGCTGGAGCCGAAGTGGCTAAAAGTGAAGTGACCATGCCCGATGGCCCAATTCGTGCCACAGGGGAATATGATGTTGTGTTGCAATTACACACTGATATTGAAGCCACTGTTCACGTTCATGTTGTTGAAGAACAGTAAACGAAATCTGAGCCGAGAAGCAACCTTAGCCATCTATGGCTGAGGTTGCTAAATCGAAGGGCAAATAAAATACCCCAATTACCAAAGGTATTTTAGTATTCCAAGATAGAAAATAATTATTGATTTATTAGTAGTTGTTCATTCAAATAAATCCGCCATATCTATTATTTGATTAAAATAGTTGCTATCAATTAACTCATCTGAAACACCATTCACATGAATGAGTACTGGGCGGCAAAAATATTGTTTAGGTGTTTTTAACCGAGCTATTTTTTTCTTTACCTCATCTATAACTTGTTTACCAATGATGTTACGTGAAAATTTAATTTCACATACATATAAGGTACGATCCACTGTCTGAATCATATAGTCTATTTGACATCCCGCTTGACGCTGTGTAGTACGCTGGAAAAATGGTCCATCCATTTCAACACTTTCTGGAGGGATGTTCAGTAAAGCTTTTATTTTCTTGTGGTTATTAAGTACCAGATTTTCAACTTGTAAGCCCATAATGGCAGACCATGAAGGTAGTGCAGTGATGGCGCTTTCTTGATATATATCCCGATTGATTTGGGTTTTGCTTGGCAAAATATATTTCAAATAGAAGCGCGAATAGTTATCACTTAGACGATATTGACTTAAATTTGATACCTGACCTTGATTAATGTTCCAAGTGAAGTCTCTGCAGATGAAGCCAGATTTTTCTAATTCATCTAAATAATCGCCGATATCACTTTGTGACTTATAGTTTAGTAAAGTAGTTATTTCACTTTGGTTTTTAGAGCCATTAGCTAGGGTATTAATAATATTTTTATAGAGTTCATTGCGTTTGGAGAATAAATCGGAAAAGATTTTCTCGAATTCATTGAATAAAATTCCTTCTTTCACGAAGGCGAGTCGTCTAATATTTTCTTCGGCAGAAAGCTTAGGATTGAGTTCTTCTAAGTATCTAGGAACACCTCCCGTAACGGCCAGAATACGTAACATTTCATAGGGCGTTGGGTTAACCCCTTGCGAGGTCCAGAATTCTTTACAGATATTAAGGGGTAATTCATTTAATGTCAGTGTAAGTGAATCGCGCCCGAGAAAGCCAGTACTACTCAATATATTTTCTTCAATCCATGCGGACATTGAGCCACTAAGAGCTAGCATGAGCTCAGGATTGTGAGAAAAATATAAATCCCATGCATTTTTTAATTGGCTAAGAAATTCAGGATCTCTATCGCCCATCCAAGTAATTTCATCTAAGACTATCAATACGCGATTGTTCTGAGTATGTTGGCTTAAGTGCCAGAATAAATCACCCCAATTGTCAGCGCTAATGCCGCGTAGGCCTAATTTTCTGTCGAGTTGTCGGCAAAACTCTGTACGTTGTGATTGAGCCGTTGTGGTGCTAGTTGGAGCTAATCCGCTGAATATATAGGTTTGTTGTATTGCTTTGCCGAATTCTCTGAGTAGCCGGCTTTTCCCAATGCGGCGGCGGCCTTTGACAATAACTAGACTTGCTGATTTTTTTTGTAGCAGCTCTTCGAGTCGCTGCATTTCGTAAGTTCTGCCTATAAAATGAACCATACAATGTGCCTATCATGCTAGAATTCCGTAAAGAATCGACAAATGTCAATTCTTTACGGAGAAAATAATGGATATATTACCGGAAGAAATCGACAAATGTCAATTCTTTACGGAGAAAATAATGGATATATTACCGGAAGAAATTGATAAATGTCGATTTCTTCCGGAATCAATACTGGTATACATAATAAATAATCCAGATTACCGGGGAGCGATTCCCTGTGTAGTGCATATTGTACCGCCAGTAGGTGAATTAAAACGCATTAACATCTCTATCGATGCTGCATTATTGGCAACCATCGATTATGTCGCTAAAAAATTAGGTAAAAATCGTTCAGAATTTCTTGCTGAGTCTGCTCGACAGATGCTTGTTTGACTACCAATTTTAAATAGTAGGACTTGAATTTACTTAACGTTCAGATTTGAGGCAAGATTGCCCAAAGATGGATGTTCCGGTTTATATTGAGCATGACTATTGTTTGACTGCAGCCTTTGCAAGCCTGGCCATCCCCAGGCATAATCACCCTCATTAGAGATAATCACTCATGCACGAGTGCAAAGCAAGAATCTATAGATATGAATGGTGAGACAGTATGGCAGATGTGAGTTCCCCCGCCCCACAAAAGTGGAAGAAAAAAGACCAACAAATAGAAGATCTTAAAGTAGCTCCTCATTCCATTGAAGCAGAGCAATCTGTGCTGGGTGGTATTATTTTAAATAATAAAGCCTGGGATGATATTGTTGAAAAAGTTGGCGTAGAGGATTTTTACCGTTACGAGCATCGCATTATTTTTCAAGTGATGGCAGATTTAGTCGAGAAAGATACACAGTCTATCGATACAACTACGTTGACCGCTGCTTTGAGTAGCATTAATGAATTAGAAAATATTGGTGGTGAAGTTTATTTATTTGAATTATCGCGAAATACTCCCAGTGCAGCAAATATCAAAGCCTATGCGGATATTGTGCGTGAACGTTCAGTCTTACGTCAGCTCATTGGTGCTGCAAATGCCATTGCAGATACTGCTTATAATCCTGAAGGCCGAACGCCTACTGATTTATTAGATATCGCAGAACAACAAGTATTTAAAATAGCTGAACAGGGTGCGCGCGGGGATGGACCACAGGCCATTAAGGGCTTTTTAACAAAAGCCTTGGATCGCATTGATAAACTGTCTACCTCTAATGATCCCATTACAGGCTTGGCAACAGGATTTACCGATTTTGATCACATGACCAGTGGATTGCAGCCTGCGGATTTAGTCATCGTTGCGGGTCGACCCTCCATGGGTAAAACAACCTTTGCCATGAATATCGCTGAAAATGCTGCTCTGGAGGCTGAAGGGCCAGTATTAGTATTTAGTCTGGAAATGCCAGGCGATGCACTAGCCATGCGGATGCTGTCATCATTGTCACGCATCGATCAGCATTGTCTGCGTACAGGTAGTTTACAAGATGATGATTGGCCGCGAATTGCATCAACTATCAGTGTATTAGCTGAAAAGCCTTTATTTATCGATGATACAGCCGGTTTAAGTCCATCGGAAATGCGTGCACGTGCACGGCGTTTAGCGCGCTCGCAAGGGCAATTGAGTTTAATCGTCGTGGATTATTTGCAACTCATGCAAATTCCTGGACACTCAGAGAACCGCACTAATGAGATTTCAGAAATTTCCCGCTCATTAAAAGCCCTAGCAAAGGAACTCAATGTTCCAGTGATTGCCTTATCACAATTAAATCGTAGCTTAGAACAACGTGCCGATAGACGGCCAATGATGTCTGACTTACGTGAATCAGGTGCTATTGAACAAGATGCCGACTTGATTGCTTTTGTTTACCGAGATGAAGTCTATAACCCTGATACTCGTGATAAAAATATCGCAGAAATTATCATTGGTAAACAGCGGAATGGTCCTATCGGTAAAGTGCGTTTAACCTTCCAAGGTCGCTATACACGTTTTGATAACTTTGCGGGTAATCAGCAGTTTATGGATGATTAGCATTATCTTTGCGTGATGGAGTTATTGAGCTGTGATGACAGAGAAAGAAAAAAATGTCGGTAATTTTGCTGTTACTGCGCAGATTGATTTAGAGGCACTGAACCACAATTTACAACGCGTTCGCGACTATGCTCCCAATAGCCAGGTACTTGCTATGGTCAAAGCCAATGCCTATGGTCATGGTATCGAATTAACTTACCCGGTCTTTGAACAAGCCGATGCTTGTGGTGTTGCACGTACTCATGAGGGCGTTTATTTGCGTCAACTGGGTTATCAAAAGCCTATTGTGGTGGTGAATGGATTTTTCAGTCGAGAAGAATTATTACTCTGTGATGAATACCGTTTAGATACTAGCATTCAACATCCCAGTCAGTTAGCCATACTTGATAGCGTCGCTAGTGAATTAAAACAGCCCTTGCGTGTTTGGTTAAAGCTAGAAACGGGTATGCACCGCTTAGGTGTAGAAACTGAACGCGTCACACAAGTATACCAACAATTGCAACAACACAGTAAAGTTGCTGATATTATTTTAATGACCCATTTTGCTAGGGCGGATCAACCACAAGACAGCTTTACCGCACAGCAAATTACCCATTTTGATCAACTAATCTCAGAGGTTGAAGCGCCACATAGTTTAGCCAATTCTGCAGCGACGATTGCTTTTCCTGAGAGTCAGCGTGATTGGGTGAGACCAGGGATCATGCTCTATGGCGCATCTCCCGTTGCCGATAAAACTGCAACAGAGTTAAATCTGCGGCCAGTGATGACCATGACAGCGCCTATTATTGCGGTAAAGCATTTACAAAAAGGCGAGTACGTGGGGTACTCTGGTTTATGGCAATGCCCAGAAGCGATGCCAATAGCTGTGGTAGCTTTAGGTTATGCGGATGGTATTCCGCGTTATTTAGATAAAGGTACACCAGTATTGGTGAATGGACTGCCTAGCCAAATCATAGGGCGTGTCTCTATGGACTTGTTGACCATTGATTTGCGTCAGGCGGGCGCCGTAACGATTGGTGATAGGGTGACTATATGGGGTAAAGACTTGCCTATTGACCATTTTGCGCAGCAAGCCCATACCATTGCTTATGAAATCTTTACCCGCCTAGGTTCCCGCGTGCAGCGTGTGCAGAGCTAGTGTGACCATATCGTTTAAGCAACTAAACTGTCGTATTGCTGTAAGTGATATTTCTTAATAATACTACGGATTGCACGTACGTAGGCGGATCCTAGCCCAGAATAACGCGTTAAGCCTGCGGCCATGGCATAGCCACTGGGTATTTGTTGTTTTTGACGTTCCTGTGCGCGAATATGGCGTAAAGATGCATAGGCTGTATGAGTATTCAAATTTTTCATATAACCAGCGATAGAGGCCTGTAAGGATGAGAATTTTTTGACTTCGTGGCGAGCGCCGTGCGAACGTTGTTTTGGTACAATCCCACAACCAGGTACAGAACACCATTGGCCAAAATAATTATTGGCTTGTTTCGCAAAACGCGATTTACCCCAGGCAGATTCATTAGCTGCTTGCGCTATTACTAAGGAAGCGGGGATCACATCTACGCGCTGGGTGAGGGTAGACCAGGTACTTGCCTTAGTAAAATCAGGATTATTTAGCTTGTAAGACTTTGCTAGTTTGTTTAACCATTGTTGCTGTGAGGCAGATAAGGGTTGCTGTTTCTGGTGCTGTTGTTGTAATGCTAATAGATGTTTCCGTTGTTTAAGAATGGATTGGTTATTTTGCTCCGTAGCTTCCAGCATATCAGCGATAAATTGCTTGTGGCTATGGCCAGTAGGTGGCTTTGACATAGAAAAAGCAGGTAAGCTAATGGAAAATAACAAAAAAATTAAAATAACGCGTTGCCAGATTGGGTTCATGATAGGACCTTCGTTGTTATTGTTGTGTACTAATGTTGGTAAGCTTAGCATAAAATTAAGACAGTTTATAGATGATTGTAGCGTTCATGGGAGATAAAATACCCCGTGGCTTGCCTCGGGGATTTTTATTCGCTTTAATATTTCATTAATATAAAAATAATATAATAGCGTTCGTATTAAAACTATAAAGAGAGCGTTACAATGCCCCATAAACATCAATGTCTCCATGATGTGCTAACAAATGCCGAGACAGACATGAAAACACGTCACGATGCGCTAAAAGTATTACTATTGAAATACAAAACTGAATTGCACGGGCAAGCATGTATTACGACCATTAAGGATGTTTTACTTAAGGCTTACAGCCAAGGTGTTATTAGCGCTGCAAATTATGCCCGGCATTTATTACATATGGCCATTAGCTTATCCCAAGAAGATGCTTGGCAAGAGTGTAATGGCTTATTAAATGTTCTACATGAATATTTAAAGTTACAGCGTAATGCCATCGACCCTGAGCTAAGTAAGGAAGACGCTGAAAAAATCCAAAAGCAATTAAATACTGAATATAAACATATCTACAGCTATATGATTGCTAGCACACGCTCAACTCCAGAGCAAGCGCAAGCAGGTTTCTTCAAAAAGCAGCAACAATTAATAGCATTATCTAAACAATATGCAACTGAGCCTGCAAGTGCAGCGCGTGCAATTAAAGATTTAATTTTGCTGCATCGTTATGGTTGTAATAACTTCATTAAAAGAGAGCCAGAACTAGTGAGACAACATTTGTTGGCTCTAGCTAAGTGTGAGCAAGAGCAATATATTCAACCCGCTGAACGTTACTCTAATTCAATTGTGGAAGCGGTGTTATTACAGGGATTGATAAATGAAAGTCATGTTAAACAAGCGGATAATAAGATCACGTATCTGCGGACAATAATGGTCGTTGAGACAAATAATTTACGTTTTCACGTATTCAATATTGGTGATAGAAGGGTTGCTATATTTTCACCCTGTAGCAATGATGCTAATAAAATTAGAGAATGTTCTGATGTGCAAACAGCATTATGCTATTTCAAGGCAGAGCAAGCGAAATCTGATAGCGTATTGCGTGATTGTGATGAATTTTATATTCCCTATTGCCAGACAACAAAAACAGGTAATCATTATGAAACCATTCATTGTTTTAAAGGTCAAGTGTTTCAAATAGACTCACGTGGTACTTTCAAAAGTGCATTAGCCTCCGATAGAAGCACAGTCAAGGATGCGTTTAAACGATATTTTCCTAAAATGCCTTATGACTCTATTAGCTTGGGTAAGCAAGCTGCAGATAATGATACGGATTGTGGTTTATTTACTAGCTTGAATATTCGCAAGTTAGCATTAAGGGTGTCTAAGCCATTCGAGTACACGCTGCAAGCTGATACACAGCGTCGCAGTGATAACCAGTTATGTATTCAAGCGTTTAACAACCCGGAATTTGCCTGGTTTCAGCATGGCGAGCAAAATCCCATTGAATCTATGTATGCCGAACAAAGCGTCAGTTTTGATGATGCGGGTGTTCAGAATACCGGCAGTGCTTCACCTGAGGATGATTGGTTGTTCATGACGGCATCCTCGGCTTGTTTCTAGGACTTTTATTTCCCATCGATCAGGTTATAATCAGCTCTTTAGCTTTTTAGCCTGAATGGAGTCCTAGGCTGGTATGTGCAATTGTTGTGCATGCATTTTATTAGATAGCCAATTAATGATGGGAGAAACCATGAAAAGATTTTTAACATGTATTCTAACGGGTAGTTTAGTTTTAGCCTTAGGTGGTTGTGATAATGTGACTAAACAAGATGTAGGTGCAGTAACAGGTGCTGCATTAGGTGGTGTTTTGGGTAGTACTGTTGGGGGTGGTCATGGTACCACAGCCGCAATTATTGGTGGTACGATTCTCGGCGGCTTCTTAGGTGGCGCAGTGGGTAAAAGCATGGATGAAGTGGATCGCATGAAGATGAATCAAGCCTTAGAAACCACTCGAACCAATACCACCACCACGTGGTCAAACCCAGATACGCATAATACCTATGCCGTGACACCGGTTAAGACTTATCAGACAGCACAGAAACAGCCTTGCCGTGAGTTTAAAACCAATGTAACCATGGCAGATAATGGTGAAACCAAATCCGTGTATGGTACCGCTTGTCGTGATGCGAATGGCCACTGGAATATGAAGAGCTAAGCAAGATGCTCTACAAGGAAGGAACCTTATGGCCCGAGTGAAAACTATCTACAGTTGCCAGTCCTGTACTGCCCAATTTCCCAAATGGGCTGGGCAGTGTGGGGAGTGTGGTAATTGGAATACCTTGGTAGAAGAACAACTGCAGCCATCGGCAAAAGCGGCATCGCCGCGTTACAGTGGTTATGCTGCTAGTAATGATGGTGAAGTTAAACGTCTCCAAGATGTTGCTATGACAGCGCACAATCGTACTCACACGGGGCAAGCTGAATTAGATCGCGTATTAGGGGGTGGTTTAGTTGCCGGTTCTATCGTATTGCTGGGAGGTGATCCCGGGATTGGTAAATCTACGTTGTTACTGCAAACCTTGATCGAGTTAAGTCAACAGCAACAAGTACTTTATGTCACAGGTGAAGAATCACCGCAACAAGTACGTATGCGCGCCCACCGCTTAGGTGTTGATGATAATGAAGTATTGATTCTATCAGAAACTCAAATTGAACGGATCCTCAGCCAAGCGCAAAAACAACGACCGCAAGTGATGGTCATTGATTCTATTCAAACAGTTTTCACCGAGCAATTATCTTCAGCACCAGGGTCAGTGGCACAAGTGCGCGAAAGTGCTGCGCAATTAGTGCAATTTGCCAAACAAACAGATACTGCCGTATTTCTTGTGGGACATGTAACCAAAGAAGGTATGCTGGCTGGACCACGTGTATTAGAGCATATGGTGGATGCAGTACTGTACTTTGAGGGGCAACAGGATTCTCGTTACCGTGTTGTCCGTGCAGTTAAAAATCGCTTTGGCGCGGTGAATGAGTTGGGTATCTTCGCCATGACGGATCAAGGTTTACGGGGAGTGAGTAACCCTTCAGCAATTTTTCTCTCACGTTATGAAAAACCTATTCCCGGTAGTGTGGTGATGGTTACTTGGGAAGGTAGTCGGCCAATGTTAGTAGAAGTACAAGCATTAGTAGATGAAAGTCATCTTGGCAACCCACGCCGGGTTACGGTGGGTTTAGATCAAAATCGTTTAGCCATGTTATTAGCGGTATTAAATCGTCATGGTGGCGTAGTGACGCATGATCAAGATGTCTTTCTTAATGTAGTAGGGGGGGTACGTGTCACCGAGACGGCTGCAGATTTAGCGAGCATTTTGGCGGTGTTGTCTAGCTTACGTAATAAAGCATTACCTGAAGGCTTAATTGTCTTTGGTGAGGTTGGTTTAGCCGGTGAAATACGTCCCGTGCAAAGTGGCCAAGAACGCTTAAAAGAAGCCGCTAAACATGGTTTTACTCACGCCATCGTACCCAAAGCCAATATGCCAAAAACGCCCTTACCAGGCATGCAAGTGACTGGTGTGACCCAATTAGCCGAAGCATTACAGTTTTGATTCATTCACAGATTTGTTCATTTTTTTTAAATTCCCTCCCCTCTGTTGTGCAGATCGCAGAAATCTATTAAATGGATTTAGATGCATTGATTAAGCTATAATCCAATGAATAACCTAAGGCGCTTTCCTGATACTTGCAACCGGTGTAGGGGCTGCATCAGTACCAAAGTCTCTTCCTAATACCTCACTAGCGCGTGCAAGTAGGTCATCATCATTGCTGGGTGAGGGGTGCGTTGCTCCAGTGGTCAGTGTTTGCCGAGTAATACTTGCAATAGGTTGATAGGATTGTCCAGCAGCAGCGTTGCTACCGGTACTTTGAGTGCTACTAGTGCTAGCAACAGATTCACTCGTAGCTGCTTCGTCACCTAGTCGTGATACTTGTGCAATAGGTTGATCTGAGGGGCTGCTAGAGGCTACGGATGTACGGGTGACACTTGCTAATGCTTCACCACCAGAACTAAATATTGGCTCAGGTAATCCACTTTGATTCACTGGAGTACTGAGAAAATCTAACGAAGAGCTGCGCGTAGGTTGCAGAGGTTCTGGGCCACCTACAGGGTTAGCTGTTCCGAGTAAATCTTGCATAGCTGCAGTTGTGTGTGAGCTACTTTGTGCCTTTTCTTGGCTCAGTGAGACTAGTGGTGCCCCGTCATTACCCGCTCCAACTTCAGCAGACAGGTCTACCGAAGCATGCTTAGTATCATCGCCAGTCCCTAATATCTGTGAGGCGGTTAGAGGCTTACGTGTTTTGCCTGTTGTTGATGCGGGGGTAGTGGTTGGTTTATTTCGCCCTAATAGCTTGTTAAACCAATTTTTGACATCATTAGCTGCCGCTTTAATATCTTCGATACCTGGGATAGCTTTTTTAATGGCGCTTGCTGCGTTACTTAAGCCTGACTTAAGGGCTTGCCATGGGTAAGCTAAGGCTCTAGCTGCATATTCAATACCAGAGAGACCTATGCTGAGCAATTTACCACCAAATTTACCTAAGAGCCAGCCACCCACGTTGCCGATGAGCCAACCTACAAGACCTAGGACTATGATGCTGCCTAGGAAGGCGATTGGCCCTGTGAGAACCAAAAGCCCAACAGCAATACCCGCAAATACCCCGCCAACACCTAAAACTTTTCTGTTGACGCTACTACTGATAGATGCGTATTTACTTGAATTTATACGATTATTTTCAGAAAAACCTTGATTCTTAGCGCGCAGCCAATTAGCAAATTGCCACAAATTGGTTTGCTCTACTTTGTCTGGGAAGCTCTTAGCCATCTGAATGTCTCACATTTATTCGTTAAGGGCAGTATAATAACAGTTTTTGCTTAACTGAAGCTTAAAGCCACGGTTTCGTTCAGCGCTGGTATATGTAATAATCAGACATGACTAGCCTTATCACGAGGTATTAATATAACGATGTGGTCATCAGATGTTGCCTGGCAGATAATATGTAATTATTTGTCCCGGGCAGAACAGAGTGTCTCTCAAGCAGAACAGAGTGTTTTGCAAAAAAATTTCATCACAGAATATGAACGTTTGTTTGTAGTTTTCAGACAGAGCATGAAAACCATGTTGCGTAATACCTATGGCGAAAGTTCAAAGACTAAACAATTTAAACAGCTCAATGCAATTCATGACTCCTGTGATCTTCAATTAATCTTTTTGACCCAATTACTGTCACGTTGTCGCTTTGAGCGAGAGCAACAATCTAAATTAGCCACATTTAAGGATAAAGACTCTTTATTATCAGACAATGCTGCAAGTATTTTGCAAGCAACTAAGCAAAGTCAGCAGCGTGTAGCACCTATGCAATTCACCACAAGAACTCTGATGGAGATGTGCCTATTATGCCTTTATACCGCCTGTACTAATCATCACATCTTCAAATACGAACCAGAGAATCAACACTTCTGGCAACTCTATCATGACTATTTTAAGTTAGATAAGAATGACCGTGAAGGTACTGCATGGGAAAATTTACGTACTACATGTAAGGACCTGAAAAGCAAAATTAGTGCTAAACAACAAGAAATAAAAAAGGCTGAAGATAAAAATCATGCTATACAACAGTGCCACTCTTCTGGAAGTAATAGTAGTACCTCTGACTGGAGTTTGCGCAATATCAAACAGTTCTTGGGATTAAAACAGCAAGAGCCAGCAAGTCAAGCTCAAGATGATTCGACCCTTGCTGCAAGCTACTCTCCAGAGGCAATACAGAGTTTGCAATTGCGAAAATCCCAGTTAGAAGGGGAGTACATAGAGGTACAGGAGACTATACAAGCAAGCATCAGGGAATTTTCGCGATTATATCATCGTCATATCCGGGCTTATTTAGCTGTGCCCTTTGTAACGATGACACAAAGGGATATGTCGGATACATTGCTTGATTCAATAGGCTCAATTAAGGCAGCAGATGTCGGTAGTGGAGATGAAGATAGTAATGCATTTGAACTAACAGCGGAGCCTAATGATTCACAAGAATGCGTCTCGGATGCTGTTTACATTTTACAGCAATTGCTGTTGAGTAATAGGGATTTTCAATATCAAGGTAAGTCTTTCTTGCCAGGTGCTTATTTTACAGCGTCAGTTGCTGAGGAATTTAACCAACAACTCATCGCTGATATTGAAGCCGGATTTGATAACGAAGATTATTGCCAGCATTTGAAGCAGTTTTTAATTATCGTAGATAATACCGTTGAACCTGTTCGTATGCATTTTGCAAATATTGAGGAACAAGATCAATATTGTGCAGGTAGATCTGCAATATATCTAGAAGCCAATGATATAGTCAATAAAGATACAGTCAATGCAGCCCTATGGTTTGAGTTAATTGAAGATAAGCAAAGTGATAAACATAAACAGATTGCGCAATCAATACAAGATAAATCCTTGGAATGTGTGAAGCAGTTATTAGAAGATAAGATTGATAAAGCGATGCTTGCTTTTATTAGCAAATTACCAAGAAGATTTCAGTTTCCCTTACTGTATTTACATGGTTCTGAGAGTATTACATCATTCCTAGCTGGAGAACGTCTATCGCGTATAGGTTACTCTAAATTACAACAACTCTATGTCAGCCTTTCGAGTTTAGTGATGGCTGGAGGAACTGATCTTGAACCAGGAGTGGTAGAAGATAGAAAAGTTAAAGTAGATCACTTACAACTGAAGTTGACAGAATTTTATACTGATCATTATGAGTCACAATCATTTCATAGGGTATGTGACAGTTTTGCAAAACTACCCCAGTCCATTCGTGCACCTGTTGCAAAGGCCTTGTTCGAGAAACAACAAGGCCAAGATAAGGTAGAAGCTAGTCACTGGTTTTATTGGATGAGCCAAGAGGAGCAGAAAAATAATGAAAAATTTGAACAGACACTCATAAACCAGTGTGCAGATAATTTAGAGAAGCCAGGCGCTAATTTATATGATGAAGCTGTCTATGCCGCTACATTAATGAATAAAGTCTATGAAGAAGTTGCCAGAAGAACATTAAATGAATATCTTGGAAAGAATGCCTATGTGCGAGACTTCATTACCCAGATGCAAGCCATTCAATGTGAGAATAAACCCGAAGGACAAAACTATGCTGATTTTCAAAGGAGGATCGTTCAGTCAAGAGCAGAAGTAGTGAGAAAATTCTATAATACGTGTAAAACACAGGATTTTTTATTGGAAATTGAGAGACTAAGAATTATATACAATCAAGCGGTTAAATATCGTATTGATAGTTATAACAATAATCAAGACGATCTCAAAGCAACCAAATGTGATATAGCTGGTGGCTCTCATACAAATAAGGAGCTTACTCGGGCGAGCGAGCTGGCTATAGCAGAACAGGAGGTCTCTAATAGAAGTACTGTACGCGACCTATTGCTTGTTATAACCACCTAT
>CBDDKW010000020.1:0-216892 GCA_965230425.1 Gammaproteobacteria bacterium
GACGGTAGCTTTACCTATGATCCGGGCACGAATTTTGATGCATTGACAGCAGGGGCCACGGCTACCGATAGCTTTACTTATACGGTCACGGATGGCACTTTAACGGATACGGCGACGGTGACAATTACAGTGACCGGTGAAAACGATGCGCCCCGTAGCGACCCCGAATACGTATACGGATACAGAAAATGGTACCGTCACCGGTAATGTCATTACCGATGACACGGGTGCAGGGACGGACAGTGATGCCGAAGGGGATCCGCTATCCATAGCCGGTGATGCACAAACCTTAACGAGTACCAGTGGGGGGGCAGTGAGTTTGGGCAGCGACGGTAGTTTTACCTATGACCCGGGCACGAACTTTGATAGCTTAGTCGCGGGTGCGACAGCCACTGATAGCTTTGTTTACACGGTAACGGATGGCACTTTAACCGATACGGCGACGGTGACAATTACAGTGACCGGTGAAAACGATGCCCCAGTCGCCACACCCAATACCTATGCGGATACAGAAAATGGTACCGTCACCGGTAATGTCATTACCGATGATACCGGGGCGGGTACTGACAGTGATGCAGAAGGGGATCCGCTATCCATAGCGGGTGGCGCACAAACCTTAACGAGTACCAGTGGGGGGGCGGTGAGTTTGGGCAGCGACGGTAGCTTTACCTATGATCCGGGCACGAATTTTGATGCATTGACAGCAGGGGCCACGGCTACCGATAGCTTTACTTATACGGTGACGGATGGCACTTTAACCGATACGGCAACGGTCACAGTCACCTTAACCGGTGAAAACGATGCCCCAGTCGCCACACCCAATACCTATACGGATACAGAAAATGGCACCGTCACCGGTAATGTCATTACCGATGATACCGGCGCAGGTACCGACAGTGATACCGAAGGGGATCCGCTATCCATAGCAGGTGGCGCACAAACTTTAACGAGCACCAGTGGGGGGGCGGTGAGTTTGGGCAGTGACGGTAGCTTTACTTATGATCCGGGCACGAATTTTGATAGCTTAGTGGCGGGAGCCACAGCCACTGATAGCTTTGTTTACACGGTAACGGATGGCACTTTAACCGATACGGCGACGGTGACAATTACAGTGACCGGTGAAAACGATGCGCCAGTGGCCACACCCAATACCTATACGGATACAGAAAATGGTACCGTCACCGGTAATGTCATTACCGATGATACCGGGGCGGGGACCGACAGCGATACCGAAGGGGATCCACTCAGCATTGCCGGTGGTGCACAAACCTTAACGAGTACCAGTGGGGGGGCGGTGAGCTTGGGCAGTGACGGTAGCTTTACCTATGACCCGGGCACGAACTTTGATAGTTTAGCGGCAGGAGCGACAGCGACGGATAGCTTTATTTATAGTGTGACGGATGGTACCTTAACCGATACGGCAACGGTCACAGTCACCTTAACCGGTGAAAACGATGCGCCAGTGGCCACACCCAATACCTATACGGATACAGAAAATGGCACCGTCACCGGTAATGTCATTACCGATGGGATACCGGCGCAGGTACCGACAGTGATACCGAAGGGGATCCGCTATCCATAGCAGGTGGCGCACAAACTTTAACGAGCACCAGTGGGGGGGCGGTGAGCTTGGGCAGTGACGGTAGCTTTACCTATGACCCGGGTACGAATTTTGATAGTTTAGCGGCAGGAGCGACAGCGACGGATAGCTTTATTTATAGTGTGACGGATGGTACGGCGACGAGCACTGCCACAGTGACGGTCACGTTGACCGGTGAAAACGATGCCCCAGTCGCCACACCCAATACCTATACGGACACAGAAAATGGCACCATCACCGGCAATGTGATCACTGATGATACCGGCGCAGGTACCGACAGTGATGCAGAAGGGGATCCGCTATCCATAGCCGGTGGCGCACAAACCTTAACGAGTACCAGTGGGGGTTCGGTGAGTTTGGGCAGTGACGGTAGCTTTACCTATGATCCGGGCACGAACTTTGATAGCTTAGTCGCGGGTGCGACAGCGACAGATAGCTTTATTTATGGTGTAACGGACGGTACCTTAAGCGATACAGCGACAGTCACAGTCACCTTAACCGGTGAAAACGATGCCCCAGTCGCAACACCCAATACCTATACGGATACGGAAAATGGCGCGGTGACGGGTAATGTGATCACCGATGATACCGGCGCAGGTACCGACAGTGATGCGGAAGGGGATCCGCTATCCATAGCAGGTGGCGCACAAACCTTAACGAGTACCAGTGGGGGTTCGGTGAGTTTGGGCAGTGACGGCAGCTTTACTTATGATCCGGGCACGAATTTTGATAGTTTAGCGGCGGGAGCCACAGCGACAGACAGCTTTGTTTACACGGTAACGGATGGCACTTTAACCGATACGGCGACGGTGACAATTACAGTGACCGGTGAAAACGATGCCCCAGTCGCCACACCCAATACCTATGCGGATACAGAAAATGGTACCGTCACCGGTAATGTCATTACCGATGATACCGGGGCGGGTACTGACAGTGATGCAGAAGGGGATCCGCTATCCATAGCGGGTGGCGCACAAACCTTAACGAGTACCAGTGGGGGGGCGGTGAGCTTGGGCAGTGACGGTAGCTTTACCTATGACCCGGGTACGAATTTTGATAGTTTAGCGGCAGGAGCGACAGCGACGGATAGCTTTATTTATAGTGTGACGGATGGTACGGCGACGAGCACTGCCACAGTGACGGTCACGTTGACCGGTGAAAACGATGCCCCAGTCGCCACACCCAATACCTATACGGATACAGAAAATGGCACCGTCACCGGTAATGTCATTACCGATGATACCGGCGCAGGTACCGACAGTGATACCGAAGGGGATCCGCTATCCATAGCAGGTGGCGCACAAACTTTAACGAGCACCAGTGGGGGGGCGGTGAGTTTGGGCAGTGACGGTAGCTTTACTTATGATCCGGGCACGAATTTTGATAGCTTAGTGGCGGGAGCCACAGCCACTGATAGCTTTGTTTACACGGTAACGGATGGCACTTTAACCGATACGGCGACGGTGACAATTACAGTGACCGGTGAAAACGATGCGCCAGTGGCCACACCCAATACCTATACGGATACAGAAAATGGTACCGTCACCGGTAATGTCATTACCGATGATACCGGGGCGGGGACCGACAGCGATACCGAAGGGGATCCACTCAGCATTGCCGGTGGTGCACAAACCTTAACGAGTACCAGTGGGGGGGCGGTGAGCTTGGGCAGTGACGGTAGCTTTACCTATGACCCGGGCACGAACTTTGATAGTTTAGCGGCAGGAGCGACAGCGACGGATAGCTTTATTTATAGTGTGACGGATGGTACCTTAACCGATACGGCAACGGTCACAGTCACCTTAACCGGTGAAAACGATGCGCCAGTGGCCACACCCAATACCTATACGGATACAGAAAATGGCACCGTCACCGGTAATGTCATTACCGATGATACCGGCGCAGGTACCGACAGTGATACCGAAGGGGATCCGCTATCCATAGCAGGTGGCGCACAAACTTTAACGAGCACCAGTGGGGGGGCGGTGAGCTTGGGCAGTGACGGTAGCTTTACCTATGACCCGGGTACGAATTTTGATAGTTTAGCGGCAGGAGCGACAGCGACGGATAGCTTTATTTATAGTGTGACGGATGGTACGGCGACGAGCACTGCCACAGTGACGGTCACGTTGACCGGTGAAAACGATGCCCCAGTCGCCACACCCAATACCTATACGGACACAGAAAATGGCACCATCACCGGCAATGTGATCACTGATGATACCGGCGCAGGTACCGACAGTGATGCAGAAGGGGATCCGCTATCCATAGCCGGTGGCGCACAAACCTTAACGAGTACCAGTGGGGGTTCGGTGAGTTTGGGCAGTGACGGTAGCTTTACCTATGATCCGGGCACGAACTTTGATAGCTTAGTCGCGGGTGCGACAGCGACAGATAGCTTTATTTATGGTGTAACGGACGGTACCTTAAGCGATACAGCGACAGTCACAGTCACCTTAACCGGTGAAAACGATGCCCCAGTCGCAACACCCAATACCTATACGGATACGGAAAATGGCGCGGTGACGGGTAATGTGATCACCGATGATACCGGCGCAGGTACCGACAGTGATGCGGAAGGGGATCCGCTATCCATAGCAGGTGGCGCACAAACCTTAACGAGTACCAGTGGGGGTTCGGTGAGTTTGGGCAGTGACGGCAGCTTTACTTATGATCCGGGCACGAATTTTGATAGTTTAGCGGCGGGAGCCACAGCGACAGACAGCTTTGTTTACACGGTAACGGATGGCACTTTAACCGATACGGCGACGGTGACAATTACAGTGACCGGTGAAAACGATGCACCGGTAGCAACAGATAATAGCTATACCACTACAGAGAATGGTACGGTGACCGGTAATGCCATTACCGATGATACGGGTGCGGGTACCGACAGTGATGCCGAAGGGGATCCACTGAGTATTGCCGGCGGCGCGCAAACTTTAACGAGTACCAGTGGGGGGTCGGTGAGTTTGGGCAGCGACGGTAGTTTTACTTATGATCCGGGCACGAACTTTGATAGTTTAGCGGCCGGTGCGACAGCGACGGATAGTTTTATTTATGGTGTGACAGATGGTACGGCGACGAGTACTGCCACAGTGACGATGACCTTAACCGGTGAAAACGATGCGCCGATAGCCACACCCAATACCTATACGGATACGGAAAATGGCACCATCATCGGTAATGTCATTACCGATGATACCGGTGCAGAATCAGACAGTGATATAGACAGTGATCCATTGAGCATTGTTGGAGGCGCGCAAACTTTATTAGCTACAGGAGGTGGTTTAGTAAGCTTAGCCAGTGATGGTGCCTTTACCTACGATCCAGGTACGAATTATGATTTCTTAGCTGCTGGTATTACAGCAATCGATACTTTTACCTATACCATTACAGATGGTACATTAACAGATTCTGCAACAGTCACTATTGTTATAAACGGCGAAAATGATGCGCCTACTGCGCGAGATAATGCATACAGTGCAACTGAAGATGATGCAAATATCAGTGGTAATGTTATAACAGATAATACAGGTGGCGGTGCTGATAGTGATGTAGATGTGGGTAGCAATATCAGTATCCCGGTAACGGGTTTAACAGTAACAACGTCAAATGGCGTAACATTGACGCTGGGTAGTGATGGTAGCTTTACTTATGCATTGGATACTAGTGCGAATACAACCTTAACGGCGACAGAGTCATTTACAGACAGCTTCACCTATACAGTAACTGATGGTAGTTTAACAGATACAGCAACAGTAACGTTTACTGTGAGTGGTTTGAATGATGCGCCGCTACCAACTGCAAACGCTTATGGAGTAAGTGAGGATGGTAGTGTATCAGGTAATGTGATTACTGATGATACCGGTGCTGGTAGTGATACTGATCCAGAGGGTGATGCACTTAGTATTCCAGCAAGTGCAACGACAGTCACGTCTGCAAATGGCGTTACCATTACTTTAGGTACTGATGGAACATTTACTTATACACCAGGTACTGTATTTAATACATTATCAAGTACAGAAATTGCTGTTGATAGTTTTGTGTATACAGTATCCGATGGTAGTGCAACAGCAACACAAACTGTATTTATTACAGTAATCGGAGAAGCAGACGTTGGTAATAACCCACCAGTAGCGACAGAGAATTTCTATACAGCAACCGAAGATGATACGAGTATCAGCGGCAATATTATTACAGATGATACGGGTGCAGGAGTAGACAGTGATGTGGATGCAGGTAGTAGCTTAAGTATCCCTGCAACAGGCTTAACAGTCACGACCTCAAATGGTGTGACCTTGACCTTAGGTAGCGATGGCAGTTTTACTTATCCGCTCGATACAACAGCAAATAATACAATGAGTGCAACGAATTCGTTTACCGATAGCTTTGTTTACACGGTAACGGATGGCACTTTAACGGATACGGCGACGGTGACAATTACAGTGACCGGTCAAAACGATGCACCGGTAGCAACAGCGAATGCCTATACAGCAACCGAAGATGATGCGAGTGTCAGCGGCAATGTTATTACTGATGATACGGGTGCAGGAGTAGATAGTGATGTGGATGTGGGTAATAGCTTGAGCATTCCAGCGACGGGCTTAACAGTCACGACCTCGAATGGTGTGACCTTAACCTTAGGTAGCGATGGTAGCTTTACCTATCCCTTGGATACAACGACTAATAATACGATGGGTCCAACGGATTCATTCACAGATAGTTTTGTTTACACGGTAACCGATGGTACGTTGACGGATACAGCACTTGTAAGCTTTACGATAACTGGTATAAATGATGCGCCAATAGCTGTAGCAAATACTTATACTGCCACAGAAGATCTTGGTTTTAATTTCACACAAAATGTTATTACAGATAATACAGGCGAAGGAGTCGACAGTGATCCAGAAAGTGACCCAATTAGCATAAATGGTGGAGGTGCTTCTGGTACAACGTCGCAAGGAGGTACCTTCTGCTTGCAAAGTGATGGTGTCGCTGTATATAGTCCATCAGGGGGACCTTTCCAAACTCTAGCTGATGGACAAACCGCAACGGATACATTTACTTATACTATTACTGATGGGGCATTAACAGATTCAGCGGTAGTCACTGTAAACATTACTGGATTGAATGATGCACCTGAAGCCACAGATAATTCCTATACTGCTACAGAAGATGATTCGAGTGTCAGTGGCAATATCATTACCGATGATACAGGCGCAGGTGCTGACAGTGATGTGGATGCAGGTAGTAGCTTAAGTATCCCTGCAACAGGCTTAACAGTCACGACCTCGAATGGTGTGACCTTGACTTTAGGTAGCAATGGTAGCTTTACCTATCCACTTGATAGCGGTACTAATCAAACCATGAGTGCGACAGACTCCTTCACCGATAGTTTCGCGTATACGGTGGCGGACGGTACCTTAACGGATACGGCGACAGTAACAATTACAGTGACCGGTGAAAACGATGCACCGATAGCGACGGCAAATGTGTATACGGCGACAGAAGATGATGTGAGCATTAGCGGCAATATTATCACGGATGACACGGGTGCAGGTGCAGACAGTGATGTGGATGCAGGTAGTAGCTTAAGTGTCCCTGCAACAGGCTTAACGGTAACGACCTCGCTAGGCGTCACGTTAACTTTAGGTAGCAATGGTAGTTTCACTTATCCGCTCGATAGCAGTACTAATCAAACCATGACGGCGACAGACTCCTTTACCGATAGTTTCACGTATACGGTGACGGATGGTACCTTAACCGATACGGCGACAGTGAGCTTTACCATCACGGGTGTGAATGATGCGCCGGTGGCGACAGATAATGCCTATGCCACCACAGAGAATGCCACAGTGGGTGGTAATGTGATCACGGATGACAGTGGTAGTGGTGTAGATAGTGATATAGATTCCGGAGCGACTTTAGCCATTAATGGTGGCGCGCAAACCTTAGCCGCCGTAGGCGGCGGCATCGTGAGCCTTGGCAGTAATGGTAGCTTTACTTACGATCCGGGTACGAACTATGATTCTTTAGCGGCAGGGATAACGGCGACAGATACGTTCACGTATACAGTGACGGATGGCACTTTAACGGATACAGCGACGGTGACAATTACAGTGACAGGTGAAAACGATGCGCCGGTGGCGACGAATAATGCCTATACTGCTACGGAAGATGATTCAAGTGTCAGCGGCAATATTATCACGGATGACACGGGTGCAGGTGCAGACAGTGATGTGGATGCAGGTAGTAGCTTAAGTATCCCTGTAACAGGCTTAACGGTAACGACCTCGCTAGGCGTCACGTTAACTTTAGGTAGCAATGGTAGTTTTACTTATCCACTTGATAGCAGTACTAATCAAACCATGAGTGCGACAGACTCTTTCACCGATAGTTTCGCGTATACGGTGACGGATGGTACCTTAACCGATACGGCAACGGTGACCTTTACCATCTCAGGCGTAAACGATGCCCCAGTAGCCACGGACAATGCTTATGCCACCACAGAGAATTCCACAGTGGGTGGCAATGTGATCACGGATGACAGTGGTAGTGGTGTAGATAGTGATATAGATTCTGGAGCGACCTTAGCCATTAATGGTGGCGCGCAAACCTTAGCCGCCGTAGGCGGCGGCATCGTGAGCCTTGGCAGTAATGGTAGCTTTACTTACGATCCGGGTACGAATTTTGATAGCTTAGCCGCGGGTGCGACAGCGACGGATACGTTCACGTATACAGTGACGGACGGTACCTTAACGGATACAGCGACGGTGACGATCACGGTGACGGGTGAAAACGATGCACCCGTAGCCACCGCGAATACGTATACCGCGACTGAAGATGATGCGAGCATTAGCGGCAATATTATTACGGATGATACGGGTGCAGGTGCAGACAGTGATGTGGATGCAGGTAGTAGCTTAAGTATCCCTGCAACAGGCTTAACGGTAACGACCTCGTTAGGCGTCACGTTAACTTTAGGTGGCAATGGTAGCTTTACTTATCCACTTGATAGCAGTACTAATCAAACCATGACGGCAACAGACTCCTTCACCGATAGTTTCGCGTATACGGTGACGGATGGTACCTTAACGGATACGGCGACAGTGAGCTTTACCATCACGGGTGTGAATGATGCGCCGGTTGCCACGGATAATGCCTATGCCACCACAGAAAATGCCACGGTGGGCGGCAATGTGATCACGGATGGCAGTGGTAGTGGTGTTGATTCAGATATTGATGCAGGAGCAACTTTAGCGATTAGTGGTGGCGCGCAAACATTAACTGCTGTGGGTGGTGGTATTGTTAGTTTAGCGAGTGATGGAACATTTACCTATGATCCAGGTACTAACTATGATTCTTTAGCGACGGGTGTAACGTCTACCGAAACATTTACTTATACAGTGACGGACGGAACCTTGACGGATACAGCTACAGTCACGATTACGATTACCGGTGAGAATGATGCACCGGTAGCGCAAGATGATAACTTTACTATCGCGGGTGACCAAATCAACTTTGGTGCTGAACTTATCACAGCAGATAATGGTAATGGTTTTGATACAGATATTGATGTTGGCGATGTGCTGTCTATTGGTAACACCGGTACTGTATTATCCGCTTTAGGAGTAACAGTGACGCTTGCCAATGCTTTTTTGAAGGGATTCGCCTATGCTGCCAATTTTGACTCATTAACTGAGGGGGCTACAATCCAGGATACCTTCGCTTATACGGTGACAGATGGTACTTTAAGCGATACAGCGTTAGTGACAATTACGTTTACTGGCGATAATGACTCTCCCATTGCAACGAATAATACCTACACCCTTGTAGATGAAAATGGCACGATTAGTGGTAATGTTATCACGGACAATACGGGTGCAAATACAGACCGAGACCCTGAAAATGATCCTATTAGTATCGTGGGTGGAACACAGACAATAACAGCAACAGGTGGTGGCATTGTGAGCTTAGCTAGCGATGGCGCATTTACCTACGATCCTGGAACGAATTTTGATTCCTTGGCAGCGGGTTCATCAGATACAGCTACGTTTATCTATACGATTACTGACGGTACATTAACTGATACAGCATTAGTAACAATTACCGTATTAGGTGTTAATGATGCACCTGTTGCAACTGATAATGCCTATGCAACAACAGAAAATGCTACCGTAGGTGGTAATGTGATCACTGATGACAGCGGTAGTGGTGTTGATTCAGATATTGATGCAGGAGCAACTTTGGCGATTAGTGGTGGTGCACAAACGTTAGTAGCCGCAGGAGGCGGCATTGTTAGCCTTGGCAGTGATGGTAGCTTTACTTATGATCCGGGTACGAATTATGATTCTTTGGCGACAGGTGCGACAGCGACGGATAGCTTTACTTATACGGTGACGGATGGCACTTTAACCGATACGGCAACGGTCACAGTCACCTTAACCGGTGAAAACGATGCCCCAGTCGCCACACCCAATACCTATACGGATACAGAAAATGGCACCGTCACCGGTAATGTCATTACCGATGATACCGGCGCAGGTACCGACAGTGATGCCGAAGGGGATCCACTGAGTATTGCCGGCGGCGCGCAAACCTTAACGAGTACCAGTGGGGGGGCGGTGAGTTTGGGCAGCGACGGTAGCTTTACCTATGATCCGGGTACGAACTTTGATAGTTTAGCGGCGGGAGCCACAGCGACGGATAGCTTTATTTATAGTGTGACGGATGGTACGGCGACGAGTACTGCCACAGTAACAGTAACCTTGGCGGGTGAAAATGATGCACCTGAAGCCACAAATAATGCCTATGCTGCTACAGAAGATGATACAAGTGTCAGCGGCAATATTATTACGGATGACACGGGTGCAGGCACCGACAGTGATGTGGATGCAGGTAGTAGCTTAAGTATCCCTGTAACAGGCTTAACGGTAACGACCTCGCTAGGCGTCACGTTAACTTTAGGTAGCAATGGTAGTTTTACTTATCCACTTGATAGCAGTACTAATCAAACCATGAGTGCGACAGACTCTTTCACCGATAGTTTCGCGTATACGGTGACGGATGGTACCTTAACCGATACGGCAACGGTGACCTTTACCATCTCAGGCGTAAACGATGCCCCAGTAGCCACGGACAATGCTTATGCCACCACAGAGAATTCCACAGTGGGTGGCAATGTGATCACGGATGACAGTGGTAGTGGTGTAGATAGTGATATAGATTCTGGAGCGACCTTAGCCATTAATGGTGGCGCGCAAACCTTAGCCGCCGTAGGCGGCGGCATCGTGAGCCTTGGCAGTAATGGTAGCTTTACTTACGATCCGGGTACGAATTTTGATAGCTTAGCCGCGGGTGCGACAGCGACGGATACGTTCACGTATACAGTGACGGACGGTACCTTAACGGATACAGCGACGGTGACGATCACGGTGACGGGTGAAAACGATGCACCCGTAGCCACCGCGAATACGTATACCGCGACTGAAGATGATGCGAGCATTAGCGGCAATATTATTACGGATGATACGGGTGCAGGTGCAGACAGTGATGTGGATGCAGGTAGTAGCTTAAGTATCCCTGCAACAGGCTTAACGGTAACGACCTCGTTAGGCGTCACGTTAACTTTAGGTGGCAATGGTAGCTTTACTTATCCACTTGATAGCAGTACTAATCAAACCATGACGGCAACAGACTCCTTCACCGATAGTTTCGCGTATACGGTGACGGATGGTACCTTAACGGATACGGCGACAGTGAGCTTTACCATCACGGGTGTAAATGATGCGCCGGTTGCCACGGATAATGCCTATGCCACCACAGAAAATGCCACGGTGGGCGGCAATGTGATCACGGATGGCAGTGGTAGTGGTGTTGATTCAGATATTGATGCAGGAGCAACTTTAGCGATTAGTGGTGGCGCGCAAACCTTAGCCGCCGTAGGTGGTGGTATCGTGAGTTTAGCTAGTAATGGTGATTTTACGTATGATCCTGGTACGAACTATGATTCCTTAGCGGCGGGTGTGACAGGGACTGATACTTTTGTTTATACCATCACTGATGGCACATTGACGGGTACTGCAACTGTAACAATTACGGTGACGGGTGAAAACGATGCGCCGGTGGCGACGAATAATGCCTATACTGCCACGGAAGATGATGCGAGCATTAGCGGCAATATTATCACGGATGATACGGGTGCAGGTGCAGACAGTGATGTGGATGCAGGTAGTAGCTTAAGTATCCCTGCAACAGGCTTAACGGTAACGACCTCGTTAGGCGTCACGTTAACTTTAGGTGGCAATGGTAGCTTTACTTATCCACTTGATAGCAGTACTAATCAAACCATGACGGCGACAGACTCCTTCACCGATAGTTTCGCGTATACGGTGACCGATGGTACTTTGGCAGATACGGCGACGGTTACCTTTACAATAACAGGTGCGAATGATGCGCCAGTGGCGACGGATGATACCTATACTACTACAGAAAATGCTACGATAAGCGGTAATGTAATTACCGATGATACTGGTGCAGGTATAGATAGTGATGTAGATGCAGGGGCGACGTTAGCTATTAGCGGTGGTGCGCAAACATTAACTGCTGTGGGTGGTGGTATCGTGAGTTTAGCAAGTGATGGATCATTTACTTATGATCCAGGTACTAACTATGATTCTTTAGCGACGGGTGTAACGTCTACCGAAACATTTACTTATACAGTGACGGACGGAACCTTGACGGATACAGCTACAGTCACGATTACGATTACCGGTGAGAATGATGCGCCGGTAGCGCAAGATGATGACTTTACTATCGCGGGTGACCAAATCAACTTTGGTGCTGAACTTATCACAGCAGATAATGGTAATGGTTTTGATACGGATATTGATGTTGGCGATGTGCTATCTATTGGTAACACCGGTACTGTATTATCCGCTTTAGGAGTAACAGTGACGCTTGCCAATGCCTTTTTGAAAGGATTCGCCTATGCTGCTAATTTTGACTCATTAACTGAGGGGGCTACAATCCAGGATACCTTTGCTTATACGGTGACAGATGGTACTTTAAGCGACACGGCGTTAGTGACAATTACATTTACTGGAGATAATGATTCTCCCATTGCAACGAATAATACCTACATCCTTGTAGATGAAAATGGCACGATTAGCGGTAATGTTATGACAGACAATACGGGCGCAAATACAGACCGAGACCCTGAAAATGATCCTATTAGTATCGTGGGTGGTACACAGACGTTAACAGCAACGGGTGGTGGCATTGTGAGCTTAGCCAGCGATGGCGCATTTACCTACGATCCTGGAACGAATTTTGATTCCTTGGCAGCGGGTTCATCAGATACAGCTACGTTTATCTATACGATTACTGATGGTACATTAACTGATACAGCATTAGTAACAATTACCGTATTAGGTGTTAATGATGCACCTGTTGCAACTGATAATGCCTATGCAACCACGGAAAATGCTACCGTGGGTGGTAATGTTATTACGGATGATAGTGGTAGTGGTACAGATTCCGATGTGGATACTGGAGCGACCTTGGCTATTAATGGTGGTGCACAAACGCTAACTGCAACAGGTGGTGGTATCGTGAGTCTTGGTAGTGATGGATCATTTACTTATGATCCTGGTACCAATTATGACTCTTTATCATCGGGACAAACAGATACAGATAGTTTTGTTTATACAGTGACGGATGGTACGCTCACTGATACTGCGACTGTGACGATTACTATTACTGGTGAAGCCTTAGATCAAATTAATGAAATAGGTATTGCTAATGCGCAAACGCCTGAAGGCGTGATTAATGAAGATTTCATTGAATTGCATAATTCAATGACCGATGCTGCACAAGACCTTAGTGGTTTGGAAATTCAAATTACTGGGGTCACGGTGGGCTCAACAACGAGCTTTATTATTCCTGAGGGTATTGCAACACCTGCAGCTGGATTTTTCACCATTTATGGTAATGGTGAATATGCACTTTACGATAGTAATGGCACGTTGACTGAACAAGGATTTATTCCAAGTGTGAGTTGGGATTTTGCTGATACAAATGGAGATGGCTTTGTTGATACGCGAGATGCTATCGGTGTGAACTTCAAAGTGGTAGATTCTATGGCAGTGATAGATACCTTTGTAGCTAATGGTGCTAGTTTTGCTGAGCAAAAATGGAATCCAATTGCTATGCCAGTATTAGCATCGCTCGGTGGTGTTTTGGTTGATGGCTTTAATGCGCAAATTGGCGACCAGCAAAGTTTATTGAATAGCCTTGGCATTGTTAGACCCTCTGTCAGTGGTGCCAGTATTGCGCCAGAGGCTAGTGGTAGTACTTTCGCTAAGCATACCGATGTGCCCGGTGCAGATAATCCCTCAAATCAAACCGCTTGGAATACGACAGATACTGCCACACCAGGTGACTTTAATAATAGTAGTTCCTTGAATCCATTAGATGCTAATGATGATTTGAATCCTGGTCAAGCAAATACAGATCCGCTTGCAGGGCAAAACATTATCGAAGTTGATGGTGTGAATAATCCAAATAACCAAGCAGTTATCGCGGGACATGGTAATGACTTTATTATTGGTGACAGTCGTGACAACATTTTATATGGTGGTGCTAATAATGACTTCATCAGTGGTGGAGCAGGTGATGACCAGCTTTATGGTGAAGGCGGTGCTGACTTACTCTTTGACAATCAAGGTTCTGATTATTTAGTCGGTGGTTCGGGTGATGATACGTTATTAGCAACTGCAAGTGCATTCAATGGTTCTGATCCGGCGGGTGCTAATGCTACAGATAGAGATGTTATCGTAGGCGATGCTGCTGTTGATGGTATTGTACCAGATAGTGATAATATTCATGGTAGTGATGTGATATACGGTAGCAATTATAATGATATTATATTCGGCGATAGCTTGTATATCGATTTTGTTGCGCTTGCAGCAGTCTCTGGTAATCTCAATGCGGATGATTTACGCGAGGCTTATGCAGATAGCCCGGTACAATTTGTCCATGATTATTTAAGTTCAGATAGCTTTAATGCCAGTATCGATAGCCTTGGTGCCGATGACTGGATTGACGCTGGTGATGGCGATGATATTATTAATGGCCAAGGTGGTGATGATGAAATTATTGCAGGTGCCGGTGATGATCATATAGATGGAGGTAGTGGTGCTGATGACCTATCGGGTGGTTTAGGTAATGATGTACTCATTTTTGATAGTTTAGATGCTTCAATTGCTGGTAATGGCGGCACTGATACCTTGCGTTTTAATGTGACCAGTGGTCCACTTGATTTTGCCAATGTACATCCTTCTATTAGTGATATTGAAGTTATAGAACTAAGCGGAACAGGCACATCTATTTTGAACCTTACTCCAGAAGATGTTGCAGCAATTACTGATAGCAATAATACGCTACGTATTACTGGCCATGGCGATACTGTTACGGGTTCTGGTTGGGGTGAAGGTATTGTTGGTGAAACAACGACTATTTATACGGATGGCTTCAATACCTTAATTTTGGATAATAGCATTGACCAAGACTTATTATCATAGCAGTTCTTACATACATAATAGGATAATCAGTTGTAAGTTACTGCGTCATTCATGTTAGTTTGTACATGCGTTTTTTGTTGTATACACAGAGGTAGGTTGTAACATGATTATTACTTAATGTTTAGTTAATATATCCTTTGTAATATTCTAACTCTTTATTTTTTCTTATTTTTTTCCTTAATTAAACAACAAATACCCGTATAAAATATGGTACTTACCGGTAGGTTTGTATTACAGAATTGAAACTTTTGCCTAGATTTCTTGTCCTATACTGTATACGAGTCATCTTTTGTACGATTTTCAAAATTGATTCAGAGATTAAGCAAGCAGGGATGCTTAATGAGCTAGAATGGGGTAATGACATGGCGAATGGGCAAGTCGGTAACAAAATTGTAGTCAAAATTGTTGACACTGATGGTAGTGAGAAAACAGTTAAAATACCTGTTAATGATAGCTATCCAATTTCACCAGGACAGCAAGCTACGGTTATTGGGGTAGAGTCAAGTGCAACAGGTGAGGTATCTTTAGCTGTTGATAAAATGATGCTACAAGATGAAGATTTAGTGATGGTCTTCAGTGATGGTAGCGTGTTGATGCTGAATGATTTCTTCCAGCCAACAGCAGCCGGTGAAGAAACAGCTTCAATAACAGTTGCCGATCAAACGTTCCGCCCACCCGATTTTATTACAACCGTTGTTATTGATTTAGCTCCTTCAGCACGCCTCTTTGCCCTTGATTTAGATTTTATTCGTCCTTTACCTCAGGCGAATGTTGATTTAGAAGACAGATTATTTCCAGAGAGCGATAGCCCAGGTCGCCATGAAGATTTATTTGTAGATCGACCAGGCACGGTTCCTGGACCTCCTGAGCCACCACAAAATTTACCCCCCGTTGCTGTTAATGATTTTTTCACTGTAGAGCAGGGTGGCCAAATTACATATAACATTTTATTGAATGATTTCCATTTGGGTGGAGATACCTTCACTGTTCAGTCCGTCACGGGTCCAGTCATTGGTACTTTGATTACTCAGCCAGATGGTACACATACTTATATTACTCATCCTTCAATGGATACATTGGGTTTTGAAGAAAGTATTTCGGTTCCATATTTCTACCTGGTAGTTGATCCCAATGGTAACACGAGTTCAGCTCAAGTTAATATTACCGTGACTGGTGTTAATGATCCGGTCGTTGCAACAGATAATGCCTACTCTGGTACTGAAGATGAAGTAGTTATTACGGGTAATGTGATCACTGATGACAGTGGTAGTGGTGTGGATAGTGATATTGATGCCAATGATGTTTTAAGTATTCCTGCTAGTGGACAAGTGGTTACAACCTCAGACGGTGTGACTTTAACCTTAGGTAGCGATGGTAGTTTCGTTTATCCTGTTGATACTGCCACAATGCAAACCTTGAGTGCTTCAGAAACCTTTACTGATAGTTTTACCTATACCGTAACTGATGGTACAGCGACTGATACCGCGCAAGTCACTATTACTATACAAGGAGAGAATGATCCTCCCGATGCTATCGATAATGCTTATACAAGTACTGAAGATGATGCAGCAGTAACGGGCAATGTGATCACTGATGACAGCGGCAGTGGTGTGGACAGCGATCCAGAAGGTGATCCCTTAAGTATTCCAGGCACTGGCTTAACCGTCACTACTTCTGGTGGTGTGACTTTAACGTTAGGAACTGACGGTAGCTTTGTTTATCCCGTTGATACAGCGGCTACTGAAACCTTGAGTGCCTCTGAAACCTTTACTGATAGCTTTGTGTATACGGTTACTGACGGTACGGCCACCGACACCGCGTTAGTGACGATTACCATCACCGGTAACAATGATGTGGTGGCTTTGGATGATAACTTTGGTGTGTTAGAAGATGCGCTATTAAATGGCAATGTCATTGTCGATAATGGCAATGGTGCCGATTATGATCCCGAAGGTGATGTTTTCAGTGTGACAAGCACAGGTACCTTAACCACTACGTCCGGTGGTTCAGTAACCATGAACAGTGCTGGTGATTTCACCTATGACCAAGGGGGTAATTTCGATGCTTTAGGTGAAGGAGAAACCGCACAAGATACCTTTACCTATACGATTACCGATGCCTTAGGGGCGACGAGTTTAGCCACAGTGACCATCATTGTCACAGGCGTGAATGAAGTGGTGGCATTAGATGATAGCTTTACCACTTTAGAAGACACGAATTTAGCCGGTAATGTCTTTGAAGATAATGGTAGCGGCTCAGACTATGATCCCGAAGGTGATGATTTTAGCGTGAGTAGCACGGGCACCATTACCACCGCAGCGGGTGGTGAAGTCACCATTAATAGTGATGGTACTTTTGATTATGAACAAAATGGTGTGTTTGATAGTTTAAGTGCTGGTGAAACCGCGCAAGATACCTTTATTTATACGATTACGGATGGTACAGCTACCGATACTGCACAAGTAACGATAACAGTAACTGGTGTAAACGACGCGCCCGATGCCATTGATAATGCTTATACAGCCACAGAAGATGATACGTCAATAACTGGTAATGTTATCATCGATAATAGCGGCAGTGGTGTAGATAGTGATCCAGAAGGTGATCCTCTCAGTATCCCCAGTACCGGTTTAACCGTCACTACTTCAGGTGGCGTGACCTTGACCTTAGGTACTGATGGTAGTTTTGTGTATCCAGTAGATACTGCTGCTACAGAAACCTTGAGTGCTTCAGAAACATTTACTGACAGTTTTATTTATACAGTGACTGATGGTACAGCGACTGATACCGCGCAAGTCACCATTACTATACAAGGTGCAAATGATGCTCCTGATGCCATTGATAATGCTTATACGGCGACGGAAGATGATACCTCAGTGACCGGTAATGTGATCACCGATGACAGCGGCAGTGGTGTGGACAGTGATCCCGAGGGTGATCCCTTAAGTATTCCTGGCACTGGTTTAACCGTCACTACTTCTGGTGGTGTGACCTTGACGCTCGGTACTGATGGTAGTTTCGTCTATCCGGTGGATACGGCAGCTACAGAAACTTTGAGTGCCTCTGAAACCTTTACTGATAGTTTTGTCTATACGGTTACGGACGGTACAGCTACCGATACCGCGTTAGTCACGATTACCATCACCGGTAACAATGATGTAGTGGCTTTGGATGATGACTTTGGTGTTTTAGAAGATGCCTTGTTAAATGGTAATGTCATTGCCGATAATGGTAATGGTGCGGATTACGATCCGGAAGGTGATGCCTTCAGTGTCACCACCACAGGTATCTTAACCACTACGGCCGGTGGTTCTGTCAGCATGAACAGTGCCGGTGACTTCACCTATGACCAAGGTGGTAACTTTGATGCCTTAGGTGATGGGGAGACTGCGCAGGATACCTTTACCTATACGATTACCGATGCCTTAGGGGCAACCAGTATAGCGACGGTCACTATCGTCGTTACAGGTGAAAATGAAGTGGTGGCGTTAGATGATAGTTTCACTGCTGTTGAAAATGTGAATATCTCTGCCAATGTTTTTGATGATAATGGTAGCGGCTCAGATTATGACCCCGAAGGTGATGATTTCAGTGTAAGCGGTCCTGGTACCATTACTACGGCAGCCGGTGGTGAAGTGACTATCAACAGCGATGGTACTTTTGATTATGAACAAAATGGTGTGTTTGATAATTTAAGTGCTGGTGAAACCGCGCAAGATACCTTTATTTATACGATTACCGATGGTACCGCTACCGATACCGCACAAGTAACTATTACTGTCACAGGTATTAACGATGCCCCCGATGCCATTGATAATGCCTACACGGCCACAGAAGATGATACTTCAGTCACGGGTAATGTGATCACCGATGACAGCGGCAGTGGTGTGGACAGTGATCCCGAGGGTGATCCCTTAAGTATTCCTGGCACTGGTTTAACCGTCACTACTTCTGGTGGTGTGACCTTGACGCTCGGTACTGATGGTAGTTTCATCTATCCGGTGGATACGGCAGCTACAGAAACCTTGAGTGCCTCTGAAACCTTTACTGATAGTTTTGTCTATACCGTCACTGACGGTACGGCCACCGATACGGCTTTAGTCACGATTACCATCACCGGTAACAATGATGTAGTGGCTTTGGATGATGACTTTGGTGTCTTAGAAGATGCCTTGTTAAATGGTAATGTCATCGCTGATAATGGCAATGGTGCTGATTACGATCCGGAAGGTGATGCTTTCAGTGTCACCACCACAGGTACCTTAACCACTACGGCCGGTGGTTCTGTCAGCATGAACAGTGCCGGTGATTTCACCTATGACCAGGGTGGTAATTTCGATGCCTTAGCCGAAGGTGAAACCGCACAAGATACCTTTACCTATACGATTACCGACGCCTTAGGAGCGACGAGTTTAGCCACAGTGACCATCATCGTCACCGGTGTCAATGAAGTGGTGGCGTTAGATGATAGTTTCACTACCTTAGAAGATGCGAATTTAGCCGGTAATGTCTTTGATGATAATGGTAGCGGCTCAGACTATGATCCCGAAGGTGATGATTTTAGCGTGAGTAGCACGGGCACCATTACCACCACCGCGGGTGGTGAAGTCACCATTAATAGTGATGGTACTTTTGATTATGAACAAAATGGTGTGTTTGATAATTTAAGTGCTGGTGAAACCGCGCAAGATACCTTTATTTATACGATTACGGATGGTACCGCTACCGATACTGCACAAGTGACTATTACTGTCACCGGGACTAACGATGCCCCCGATGCTATTGATAATGCCTACACGGCGACGGAAGATGATACTTCAGTCACGGGTAATGTGATCACCGATGACAGCGGCAGTGGTGTGGACAGTGATCCAGAGGGTGATCCCTTAAGTATTCCTGGCACTGGTTTAACCGTCACTACTTCTGGTGGTGTAACCTTGACGCTCGGTACTGATGGTAGTTTCGTCTATCCGGTGGATACGGCAGCTACAGAAACCTTGAGTGCCTCTGAAACCTTCACCGATAGTTTTGTCTATACCGTCACGGACGGTACGGCCACCGATACGGCTTTAGTCACGATTACCATCACCGGTAACAATGATGTAGTGGCTTTGGATGATGACTTTGGTGTTTTAGAAGATGCCTTGTTAAATGGTAATGTCATTGCCGATAATGGTAATGGTGCGGATTACGATCCGGAAGGTGATGCCTTCAGTGTCACCACCACAGGTATCTTAACCACTACGGCCGGTGGTTCTGTCAGCATGAACAGTGCCGGTGACTTCACCTATGACCAAGGTGGTAACTTTGATGCCTTAGGTGATGGGGAGACTGCGCAGGATACCTTTACCTATACGATTACCGATGCCTTAGGGGCAACCAGTATAGCGACGGTCACTATCGTCGTTACAGGTGAAAATGAAGTGGTGGCGTTAGATGATAGTTTCACTGCTGTTGAAAATGTGAATATCTCTGCCAATGTTTTTGATGATAATGGTAGCGGCTCAGATTATGACCCCGAAGGTGATGATTTCAGTGTAAGCGGTCCTGGTACCATTACTACGGCAGCCGGTGGTGAAGTGACTATCAACAGCGATGGTACTTTTGATTATGAACAAAATGGTGTGTTTGATAATTTAAGTGCTGGTGAAACCGCGCAAGATACCTTTATTTATACGATTACCGATGGTACCGCTACCGATACTGCACAAGTGACTATTACTGTCACCGGGACTAACGATGCCCCCGATGCTATTGATAATGCCTACACGGCGACAGAAGATGATACTTCAGTCACGGGTAATGTGATCACCGATGACAGCGGCAGTGGTGTGGACAGTGATCCCGAGGGTGATCCCTTAAGTATTCCTGGCACTGGTTTAACCGTCACTACTTCTGGTGGTGTGACCTTGACGCTCGGTACTGATGGTAGTTTCGTCTATCCGGTGGATACGGCAGCTACAGAAACTTTGAGTGCCTCTGAAACCTTTACTGATAGTTTTGTCTATACGGTTACGGACGGTACAGCTACCGATACCGCGTTAGTCACGATTACCATCACCGGTAACAATGATGTAGTGGCTTTGGATGATGACTTTGGTGTCTTAGAAGATGCCTTGTTAAATGGCAATGTCATTGTCGATAATGGCAATGGTGCCGATTACGATCCCGAAGGTGATGCTTTCAGTGTCACCACCACAGGTACCTTAACCACTACGGCCGGTGGTTCTGTCAGCATGAACAGTGCCGGTGACTTCACCTATGATCAGGGCGGTAATTTTGATGCCTTAGCCGAAGGTGAAACCGCACAAGATACCTTTACTTATACGATTACCGACGCCTTAGGAGCGACGAGTTTAGCCACAGTGACTATCATCGTCACCGGTGTGAATGAAGTGGTGGCGTTAGATGATAGTTTTACTACTTTAGAAAATGCGAATTTAGCCGGTAATGTCTTTGATGATAATGGCAGCGGCTCAGACTATGATCCCGAAGGTGATGATTTTAGTGTGAGTAGCACGGGCACCATTACCACCACAGCAGGTGGTGAAGTGACTATCAACAGCGATGGTACATTTACTTATGATCAAGATGATGTGTTTGATAGCTTGAGTGATGGTGAAACGGCAAATGATACATTCACTTATACAATTGTTGATGATTTTGGTGCTACTGACACAGCAACCGTCACCATTACTGTAGAAGGTGTTGGCGATATATATGTGAATGAAATTGGTTTACGTAATGCTACATCACCTGATACTGGTGAGAGTAACGTGGATTATATCGAATTCCATAATACGCTTGATAATTCGCCACAAGGTATTGGCGGTATGGTTATTGAACTTGATGGTGTAACGGGTAGTTCAGCAACAAGCTTTACTATTCCTGTTGGCTTAGAAGTACCTGCCGGAGGATTCATTGTATTCTATGGTGTAGCACCTGGATCAGGCTTCGACCAAATCGATTATGAAATTTATAATAGTGCGGGTGCAATCGTTGAATCAGATACTATTGATGATATGCACTTTACCTTTGCAGATAGCAATGGTGATGGCTTCGTCGATACGCGTGATTTAATTGGTGTGCAAGTTGTTAGTGGTAACTCTAGTGGCGACGTAGTTGATACCTTTGTTGCAAATGGCGCAGATTTTGGTGCAGACCAGCGTTGGACACCAAATATAGGTGTACCTGCCGCTGCAGTATTACTCAGTGCTATTTTAGGCAACGAAACTTTTAATGGTGAAATAGGTGACCAGCAAAGTGTTTTAGATACCTTAGGATTAACACGGCCGGACGCTGATGATAGTCAGCCTGCAGCCGCAGCTAGTGCAAGCACCTTTGCACGTATCTTTGATGATATTGGCAGTGATTCAGCGGAAGATTGGACAGTAACCTATGATCCTACAGTGGGAGCATTGAATGATGCGTCATCACAAAATCCTCAAGATATTAATCCTGATGATTTCAACCCTAATCAAGGTAATAGTCCACCAGCCGACTCAGGCCAAACAGTTGAAGAATTGCTAGCCGCAGGTTTTGCTGTGGGTGGCGAAGGTAATGACTTCCTTTATGGTAGCGATTTTAATGATGCGCTATTTGGTAATGAGAATAATGACTTCTTATTCGGCGGTCTAGGTGATGACCAATTATTTGGTGGCAGTGGTGCTGATGTTGTAGTTGATTTCTCAGGACAAAACTTATTAGTGGGTAGTGGTGGTAATGATATTATCATTAGCAACCCAGCCATTTTAGGTGGCCAAGATTTATCTGGCTCAGACCGTAATGTATTAGTCGGTGATGATGTGGCCGAAGGTACATTCCCGAATCAATTTAATGTGGTCTTTACTATGGATGCCACAGGTAGTATGGCTTTCACTAAACCCATAGGTCAGAATGGTGCTGGACCATTGATTGACCCTGATGATCCAGGTAATGCCGGCAATACTTATGATGTGACTATTGATGATGCCATTTCAGGCGCTAACGGTACATGGTATTTCCGTTATACGGAAGATGGTACGGGTGATGACATTAATATTCGTATCTCTGACCGTGCTCCTGGCTTTAGTATCGATGATCTTAGTTTAACAGAACTAGCTTCAGCGGTTATATGGCCTCCTGGCGATGAATGGATTGGTGGTTCACCAGCAGATATCGACTTAGATATTACAGTGAATTTCTCTGGTGGTGGTAGTACAACTATCGCAGATGGTTTGTTTGTTGATTTTGATACTGCACCTATTATTTCTTCCCGACAAGGGTATATTGATTTAGCAAAATCTTTTATCGATGATGGTTTTGCTGATAATACACTGATTCAATTGGTGACATTTACCACATCAAGCACCTTAGTTGGTAGTGCACGCATGCCAGATGATATGACTTTATGGGATGATATTAATGCGGTATTACCTTCAGGTGGTACACAATATGAAGATGCATTACAAGAAGCTGCTGATTGGTTGCAATCAGTAGCAGCTAATGGTGGTGATAATATTATTTATTTCCTCACGGATGGGGAAGATAATGATGGCTTTAGTCCGTCACAAGACTTGCTTGATGATTTGGAGGCATTGGATGTTGAAATACGTGTCTTTGGTCTTGCTAATGCTGAAGATCCAGATGATGCAAATAACTTAAACATACCCGAGTTAGATGCAGTTTCACAAGCTGGCGGTGATGATACTAATGAAGCAATGATCGTTCCACCTAGTGAAGCTGATGCATTGGGTGCATTATTCGCAGAATTTACTTTTGCTAGTGGCGATGTAGGTGCTGATGTTTTCTATGGAAGTGCTTTAGATGAAGTCATTTGGGGTGATAGTTTAAATATCGATTTCGTCGTTCTGTCAGAAAATACAGGTATTCCAGAGCAAGATTTACGTGATGATTTTGCTGCTGATCCACGTACATTCATCCTCGATAACTTAGATGGTGTTGAATTCCATCAATTCTTCTCAGTGATTGGTTTAGGCGATTGGATCGATGCAGGTGCAGGGGATGATATCATTTATGGCCAAGGCGGTGATGATGAAATCATTGGTGGACTTGGCGTTGATATTATCTATGCTGGCCGCGGTGATGATATGATCGTCTTTGATAATGCCGACAGTTTAATCGATGGTGAAGCCGGCTTCGATACTTTGATATTTGATAGTTCAGGTGAAACGCTAGACTTAACGGCTGCTGGCAAGGATGATGTCTATAGTAATTTAGAAGTTGTTGACCTCACGGGTACAGGTGGTAATACCTTGGTACTTGATATTAATGATGTCTTTGAAATGACAGATACTGACAATGTATTGATTGTTGATGGCACTAATGCCGACACCGTGGATGGTAATAACGGTGCTTGGACACTGCTCGGGCCTTCTGCTTCTATGCCAGGATATACTGAGTACACAGATGCAACTGGTACAATGAGCTTATTTGTCGATTCAGATATTAATCAAATCAATTTCTAATAGGGTTTCCCGCTGTAAGCAGCGGGGGGCTTAAGCTTAACTAGAAGTGTCTATTCCATATGTATATTGATAGGTCTATAGTATTCATGTAAATGAGTGCTAGAGGCTTTATCTTGTTGTTGTCGTTTTTTCTTGAATGAATCGAAGTATTGGTCAAAAAGTGATTATAACCCTGTGCATAGTGTAGGGCTTTAGGACTTGCTTAGGCCAGTATATGCACTACAATTATTGCTATATAAGTAAATGGCTTATATGAAGGAATAAGGAGAAAGCTTCAATGTCTAGTCTGAAAAAAATAGGTCACATGTTGGCTTGTATTGCTGGTTTACTATTTTTTATATCGCCTGTTGCATTAGCGCAAGATGCATCAAATCAAACTACAACTAGCTCAGCATCTGCTGCTGGAACATCTACCACACCAACACCAAGTACTAGAATTGTACAAACACAATCTCAGGAATTGAGAAAAGATTATGGTGATGGTGTTGATACTAAAACAGTGAGAACCCAAAACTTCCCACTGCATGGCGCAGCTCAATTAGGGATCCAGTTCCGTTATTTAGGTGAAGCGCCTAAGCTACAATTGAAAGAAATTATGTTCCATAATACCGGTACTCCGCTTGAGTTAAAAATTCTCTCTCAAGACCAGGTATTGGGTAGTGATGACTTTTGGGTATTGCCCGTTCCGAATGTGGCACAATTGGTGTTACATGTACAAGCTTATGATCCTAATGTCTCAGATCGTGTGAAAGATTTATATAAAGGTAAAACTTATATTTTCTCACGTGGTGAGAATGGTCGTTGGTTCTTACATTCTAAGTTTTAAAACAAAGGACAAAAGATTAAGGGAAGCAATATTAAACTTGATTCCCCGCAGCTTGCTGCGGGCACTTTACGCTTGGGGATTCTTAAGGGGGGTCAGCGTAGACTCCCCTTAAGTCGCCGTCGCGCGAACTTGGTTCGCGCAGGCGAAATATTACTAGGAAATAAAATCCCCGAGGCTTGCCTCGGGGATTTTATTTGCTTCCTTTTTTTTATGAAGATGGCGCTTCGCATAAGGCCATCATATCGTTATCCCAGCGCCAAGCGCTAGTGTGAGTTAAGTGCGTACCGCCGCGCCAACAGTCTAAGCCATTAATTTGCAACCAGTCAGTTTTATTTTCCAATAGCTTTTTCCCTGTTTTTGTTAATTCTAGAGTAATGTTTTCTAGATGATGTGAATCCTCATGGCTAGATTTATATTGTGCAACTCTTAGTAATGGCTTTTTAGCCTGCACTAAGCCCATGAGTACTTTGTAAAAGCTGGAGTCGCTCATACCCATAAAATGCTCTTGCTCTGCAATGGCAAGTCCTTTAAATATGTCTAATGCGTGATCTGTATTGTTATAGACGGAGTCTAGAATATATTGCTCAGTCCATGTTAAACCATTAACATAAGATGGAAATTCTTGTAAGTATCTTATTAGTGCATTCTTTACAAAAGGTAACGCAGATAGATCCTGTTGAATGAGCTTGGCAATTCCTTGGGGTGTTTCCGCAGTAATAGCGTGCCATATAGTATTGGCAAGTTCCAACTGCTGTTGATTGACTGTTTGACGTGAGGGAAATAATTCAGCCATTTGTTCAGCAGTTAATTGCCCCAAGCCTAAAAATGGCTGAATTCCAGGAAATTGATTGATGCAAATAAGCGTTAATTTCGCAGGGCTAGTAGGTAGTGTAAAAATACGATCTAAAATTTGCACGAGTTGTAATTGGTCATAAACATCATGTTCAAACCATAATATAGTTTCCTCATGATGGCGTAATTCGGTAAGAGCATGATCGCGCTGCTTGAGCATTTCAAGAATATTGTCAAACTCGTCATAACCACGTTCGCTTAAATATTCAGCTCGAATTTTACGTAATTGATGATGTGATGCATGTGCTGGGATAGGCCCCTCATAGAGGACATCGCGCCATGCAATGACGTGTTCTGCATCTAAGCCTGCTTTGATTAAATTAGCAGCATGATCGCCATTAGTAATGTGTAGCATATGTAGACTCCAGTTAAGGGCTGAAATATATCAGTGTGAAGACTATAGTCTTTATTAATTATAGATTCAAATATCGTGGCGATACATTTTTTTAACGGCCCGAGCGCAAATAGCCGAGATAGTTGCTTGGTATGATTTCGCCTGCGCGGGAAACCTGCGCTGAGATTAACTAAGGAGAGCTTGCGCTTCGCCTTGGGAACCCCTGGCGTTCCAACTCTTCCTTAGCTGAGGGAGATTTCCTTGTTTAAAATGCTAATAAAGTCGTCAATTTCCTCAGGCGTTGTATCAAAGGAAGTTACTAAGCGCACCAGCCCAGGCTCTTGCGGGTATGCGTAAAAGGGATAATGTTGTTGCAGAATAGGGATTACTGCGGGTGGAAGCAGTGCAAAGATTTGGTTGCACATTGGTGTATATTTAAATTTTACTGCACTAATTTTACTTAACTCAGCCGTTAACTTCTCACACATGGCATTCGCATGGGCTGCATATTGATGCCATAACTTATTTTCGAAGAGTGCTGCATATTGCGCTGAGATGTAACGCATTTTGGATTGTAGTTGTAAATGCTGCTTGCGTATATATTCAAATTCATTAGTGAATTCTTTATTAAAGAATATCACGGCTTCGCCATAGAGTAGACCATTCTTAGTGCCACCAAGAGATAATACGTCAATATGCTCTGTTATAGCTCTTAACGATGTATTAAGAGAGACGGCAGCATTATAAAGACGACAACCATCCATATGTAAAAACAAATTATGCTTACGACAGAGCTCAGCAATAGCAGCTATCTCCTCTAAAGTATAAACAGTGCCAACTTCGGTGGCCTGGGCGAGGCTAACCATGCGCGGCTTATTATTGTGATGCCCCCAGTAAGATTCTTGGATAAGTTTTTCTTTCAGGCCATCAAGGATTATTTTGCCATTATGTGTGGGAACTGTGACAATCTTTGCTCCTGAAGCGAAGCTAGGTGCATTAACTTCATGTTCTAAGATATGGGAGCACTCTGTGATAAATAAGCTATGATGGCTCCGTAAATAGGGTATTAGAGATAGCGTATTAGCTGCTGTGCCATTACAAACAAAAAACACCTCAGATTCTTGACTAAATTCATGTTTTATTAAGTGCGTTGCTTGTTGTGTATATTGATCAGCACCGTAGGATGGAACATGGCCTTGGTTAGCCTCATTTAAGGCATCCATAATTTCCTGACCGACCGAAGAGTAATTATCGCTTGCGAGTGATTTCATGAGTGTAAGAGCCTTTTATAATATTAACTTGATTCCCCGCAGCTTGCTGCGGGCACTTTACGCTTGGGGATTCTTAAGGGGAGTCAGCGTAGACTCCCCTTAAGTCGCCGTCGCGCGAACTTGGTTCGCGCAGGCGAAATATTACTAGGAAATAAAACCCCCCGAGGCTTGCCTCGGGGGTTTTTATTTTTGCTTAAGCATAAGCTATTTTGCCTATTATGGACAACTTATCTGGCGTTTTGTAACCTAGCTGTAATGTGCTATTAGCACTGAAGATAATTTGAGCATACAAAATATTTCTAAGCTGTGTACATGTTCACAAAATAAACGTTCTTGGAAAAGTACGCATTTTTGCCTATACTTTTTTCTATTGGCGACTGAGGAAATCAACGTATGATAAGATTATGCATCTGTTTAGTGGGGCTGCTTTGCTTACCACTGACTCTTGCTGCAAAGGAAACAATTCCTTCGAATACTTGGTTAGCAGGGACCACTGAAAATGCGGTTAAAATTGATGCAACTGATATTCGCGTACAACCATTGGATATTAAGATTAGTAATAAATCTAAGTGTCACATATTTGGTTTTTATGTTTTGCAAGCCGATAAACAGCCAGCCGTTATTACAGGGTTAGTCACACGTTTAGCCTGCAAGAAAAATGGTAGCTTCAAGGTGTGGAATATAAAAGGTGATGTGAAATATAAAGATGCTGCAAGCTTACCCTATACGAAGGATGGTAATATTTATTCACTAAAAAGTGGTATCCCCGTTAGCGTTAATTTGACTAATCAATATGTCCCACGTGAAACCAAGCAAATTTACTTATATAAAAAAGACTATGTTTATAAGCCTATCTTAGTGAATTTGAGCACATTAGCAACGTTTAGCAAAAATAATCAAGGTGAGCCATTACCGGTTATTTTAAAAGAAGAAAATACCAAGGTAGAGTATTAAGCATTTGCCATCTGTTTATGATATCGTTTTTCTATAGTAATAACCCCGATATTATCGGGGTTTTGTTTAATTGAGAATAATACATTTCGATTAAGTAGCATTTTTATCGGGTAACAATGCTGGTTGTATGGGGCAGTATTGTTAACAATTGGAGAGGTGATTATGAAAATATTAGTGATTGGTGCTAGCGGTACCATAGGCCGAGCTATTGTCAATGAATTAAGTCTTCGTCATGACATTATAGCAGCAGGCTATAGCCATGGTGATATTCAAGTTGATATCGCGGATGCTGATTCAATTGTATCTATGTATAAGCAGGTAACTGATTTAGATGCCGTAGTCTGTGCCACAGGCAAGGTACACTTTGCTGAGTTAGCAGAGATGAAAGAAGCTGACTATGCTATCGGTTTAAACAATAAACTCATGGGGCAAGTGAATACCGTGTTGATTGGACAGCATTATTTAAATACAGGCGGTTCCTTTACATTAATTTCAGGTATTTTAAATCAAGATCCCATTCGCTATGGTAGCTCTGCAGCTATGGTGAATGGCGGTTTAGAAGGCTTCGTGCGCGCGGCAGCTATAGAAATGCCCAATAAGTTACGCATCAATTGTGTCAGCCCTACCGTCGTATCAGAGTCTATGGATGCCTATGCGGAGTACTTCCGTGGTTATAAGCCTGTTCCAGCAGCAGAAGTTGCCTTAGCCTTTAGTAAGAGTGTTGAAGGTTTACAAACAGGGCAAGTGTATCAGGTTGGGTTTTAAATTATTATAGAACCTCATTTCTTTAAGCTGAGAAAAGCATTCGTATTTATCAGTTATGGTTATATTACCTGGGTATTTAGAATTATTGAATTTTCAGTATTTTTACGGATTGTTATCGTCACATGATGCTTCTAATATTTTTTATGTAAAAAACAATACTAATTACTAATAAAAAATAATGGAGAAAACCATGAATCCAGAACAATCCAACCAAGGTAGCTCTGTGCGCGCCAATACCAAAGCTGATTCAACCAACTATGATGTTTATTATCGTAAAGGCATGTATAGAGAGAATTATAAACATAGAACAATTTCTCGTTTACGAGAGATTGTTCTATGTACTGCTCGTGAGATAGCACAACGGAGAGAAAATAAAGAGATTACTATTTTTGATCATGGATGCGGTGATGGTCGATATTTTCAAGTCGCAGAATTATTGGCACAAGAAGGTATCAAAGTACACTTCATTGGCTATGATATTACGCGGGAGGGTTTACGTTGCTTTGCTGAGGATTTACATAAAAAAGACTATGTCGATGTTTTTAATCATTTAGTTGGGGATGAAAACCAATCGCCTGTCGCTCAAAGTGAAAAAGAAAATAAAGGCGGTAAAAATCAACAAGGCTATGTTGCTGCTAAGTTAGTAGTGAGTAAAGATGCCAATGCTGAAGCATTGCCTGTGTCTGTAACTTTAATTAAAGGTAGTGAGCATGATACGCGTTTTAGTAAAATAAGTTTGGTGCCGCAGAAAATTGATTTGGCATTATCTATGTATTCGCCTTTAGGTCATATTCCTAGACAGGAAAATCGTAATGAAGAAATGCGTTTTATAAATAGCCTTTTAAAACCTGATGGCCGATTGATTGCGACGGTTGCATTGAATTTGCCTGAATACGGGGAAAACATAGCAACGGCTAGTAGATTACGGCAAGCCAATGCACCGCAAGGTGAAGCAAAAGAACCAGGTGATTTTTATTACCAGTGGACGCGTGATCATGAAGATGGTACCCATACAGAAGTGAATAATTTCTTACATGTATTTACCATCGCTGAGATACGCAAACACATACGAGAGTCAGGTTTTAGGATGAGTCAGTTTGGTATTCAGGCAGCGAATACAATACACCAAAAAGTTTTGACGTCAGATCCCGAGCAGGATGAACAGGATTGTGAGCGAACGAAAGCAATGATAACTGAGGATGAAGTAGCACAGGCCCGTTTCGCCGTATTTAGAGTCATGCCGAGTGGTAGTGTTGGGTAAGATAGCCCTAGGGTCTATTATTCACATATATCCTACACGCATGATAACTGGCCAAGTGAGGTGAATTTTTTCAGGTAGAGCTATTGCTTCTAGTTTTGGGCGCATCCAAGTTTCTACGAGATTTTCTCCTGTTTGTTTTAATAGCATATTGATGGGAGACCATGTGTTTAGATAATTTAATAGATCTTCTTTTGTCATTTCACGTTCAATAGTAAATTGTGGTGTATCAATTTCTTTATAAGGGAAGGGAATATTAGCATAACCTTCATCAATATGTTTACGCTCAGGTGCCCAGTGAGGGGCGGTGATTTTGAAGTAGAATTCATTGCTGATTTCATTTAATTGATTATAAGGTGTTGTATAATTTTGGTAGCACCAGACGGCTATCACACCATCCTTTTTTAAAACACGTTGAACTTCTTGATTAAATTTTTCAAAATTAAACCAATGCAGTGCTTGAGCAACTGTAACCATATTAATACTGTTATCATTAATCCCTGAGCTTTCAGCAGTAGCTACTTTATAGGTGACCTTATCATGTGTAGATGCGTTTTTGAGTTGTTGTTCACTTGGATCGGTTGCGATCACCTGTTTGAAATACTGCGCCATGACGATAGCGGCTTGTCCATTGCCTGTACCACAATCCCAGAGACAATCATGGTGTTGTGGTAAGCTATTTAAATAGCTGAATAGCTCATCAGAATAAGTAGGCCTGAATTTAGCATAGCTCTGAGCTTGGTGCGAGAATAAATCTTTAAATGATGAGTTTGACATTTTAAGTCTCCTTGCTGTGTATGAAGGGTGCTGGTTGATTTTTTAAACGGTAATTTAGCGTAGTTGGATACTTTTATAACTAAGTTGATTGATATACCCATAGCGTCTCATATTTAGGGTTTTATAGCACAGGGATTTTTTGTTAGCTAAAGACTTTAAATTGCAGTTAATAGCCAGACTATTGGCAAAATTTAAAGTCTTTAGCTAGCGGAAAATAACACGCTAGAAAGCCCTAAATATGAGACGCTATGGGTATATATACATCATAGCTAATATGATGTATATATCAATCAATTTTATTGGGTTTATCGGTGGAGTAAGTAAGCAGTCTACATAAGGTTACACTTTATGTAACCTTATGTAGACTGATGAAAGGGGTAATTAACTCTTATATCATTTTTGATTTATTGCAGTAGTTCAGAAAAATCAATAATAGCGGAAAAAAACTCACTCTCTATGATGCTATCATTCACACCATTGACATGGATTAAAACAGGTCGGTATGAAAAGCCTTTAGGTAATTTTAATGCAGAAATTTTCTGCTCACATTCTGAGATAACTTTCTTATCAATCTTGTGTTTACTAAATTTTATTTCACAGATATAAAGTGTGTTAAACTTCGTTTGGATTAAGTAATCAATTTGGCAGGCGGGATGTTTACTGGTGCTACGTTGGTAGTACGGGCCATCTACAAGTGTATCGCCAGGTTGGATGCTCAGTATTTTCTTAATTATTTTACGGTTGTTTAATACCAAATTTTCGAATTGTAAGCCAATAATAGTATTCCAAGCAGGAATATTATTAATAGAAGCATCTATGTATTCGTCAGAAAGTATTTGCTGTCGATGCGGTAAGATAGCTTTAAGATAGAATCTTATATAATTATCAGATAAACGAAATCGACTAATTGTAGAATGTTTTGATGATTTTAAATGCCAGCTATAATCACGAGTGACAAATCCAGCTTTCTGTAATTCTTCTAAATAACCACTTATAACACTATTTGCTTGAGTATTCATTGCTTGGCAGATTTCCTGATATTCTTTACTACCTGAAGCTAAAATAGTAACAATTTTTTGATAACGCTCGCTGTTTGCTTTAAATAAATCAGAAAAAATATTATCAAATTCTTGAAATAAGATCCCTCGTTGGTCGAAGCAAAGTTGTTTAATGTTTTCTTCAGCGCTCAACTTAGGTTTGATTTCTTCAAGATAACGAGGCACACCACCACTGACCGAAAGAAACTTCAATTTCTCAAATGCATCAACTCTGTCACTGAATTTTCCCCAAAAATCATTGCAGTGGGTTAATGATAATTCAGTTAAATGTAAATGTAGTGATGGTCGGCCCATATAGCCGGTACTTTTGATAATATTTTCTTCCATCCAGAGAGAAATAGAGCTGCAAAGCACTAGAATCAGTTTATTATTTTCTTTAAATTGCTCGTCCCATACGGTCTTCAGTTTACCTAAAAAATCTGCATCACCCTGTGCCATCCACGATAATTCGTCTAAAAGTACTACGGCGCGACCAATTTTTTTGACCCGGTCAGCTAAATACCAAAATAAATCAACCCAATCATCCTGTGGAGGTTGTGGTATTGCGAATTGCTGTGATAAGGATTTTGCAAAGAATTCACGTTGAGCGGCGGCGGTATTTGCCTTGCTTGGTGGTAAACCAACAAAACTATAAAATTTATACTTTTTGCCAAATTCATGGATAAAGCGACTTTTACCTATTCGGCGGCGGCCTGAAACAACAACAAGACTAGCAGATTGTTTTGCTGTTAAATTATTCATTAAACTGAGCTCATGCTCACGGCCTAGAAAAGGAGCTACATTCATATCTTACCTTGGTATTTGTTGTACTACGGTGTAGTTTAGTAAGCTTTTCCGCATCTTGCAATAGCAAAAAGTCTATTTAAAGATGCGGATTTAGTGATGATTTCACATCTTAAAATAGAAAAAAGACTGTTTTAAGATGCAGGTTTGATGGTGATTTCACATCTTAAAACGGTAAAAAAGCTATTTTAAGATGCCATTTTGCCCTCAAATCATTGGGAGTTTACTAATCGTGCACAGTAATGACAATGCCAAAATGGACATTTATTTTACAATAAAATTTCTTTAATCTGTTGATTTTAAATGATATTTAGCTAGATAAAGGAGTCTCCAGTGTATACCAGAGACTTCTTCAGGGCGGATCTCGTAGGTTATTGTCTGACCAATCTAACATTCATATCTTTAAAATCGATAGGCTGTGTAGAACGATAGGGGTTAATGTCGATCCCACCGCGGCGAGTATAGCGGCCATAAATGGTCAGTTCAGTTGGTTTACAGTGGGTCATAATATCTGTAAAGATCCGTTCAATGCATTGTTCATGAAACTCATTATGATTACGGAAGGAAACGATGTAGCGTAGTAAACCTTCACGGTCGATCTTATGTCCCTGATAAATGATTTGCACGCTGCCCCAGTCTGGTTGATTAGTGACTAAACAATTAGACTTTAACAGATCAGAATAGAGTGTTTCTGTAACGATTTTATCGTTAGTGGTTAGAAAACTAGGATCCACCGTATAGGTATTACAATCAATATCAAGGCCGTCGATGCACTCACCATGAAGTACTTCCTGTAAAGGCGGCATTGCACTATGACCTAATTGATTAATCAATACAGTGACTTCAGTCTCAAGTGCTTGGGCTAAATCATTTTTAATAGTGTTCTCCACATCGGTGATGGATTTAAACGTGGCATTATTAAATGAGTTAAAATAGAGCTTCAATGATTTTGACTCAACAATCAGTGGTGAATGGCAATCATAATAAATTTCTGCGATAGCGACGATAGGTTTGCCTTTCTCATTGAGCCACGATACTTCGTAATGATTCCAGCAGTCAAAACCAAAAAAGGGTAAGGCATTTGGATCGATACCAATTTCTTGGCGTTTACCTGCCCGCGGTATGGGGTACAAGCGTTCAGGATTGTAATTTTGATCATAATCAGTTTCTTTGCCGAGCTCGGAACCGGCTGCTTGACGTTGATATTTATCAAGAACTGAGTCATTCATAGTATTCATCTCCAATATGTTAATGATAGAAGTTGTGCTTTCCCAATTTATTTTTTGTTCAGCCTCAAGCTGAGAAGCAATATATTTCAATAATTTTGATGCATCTTGGATTTTGCTAGCTTTTTCAGATAAAATATCTGCCTGTATATGTAGTGATTTCAGCACATCAAAATCCGGATTTTTGATAATATCCTTTATATCAGTTAGCGAAAGACCTAAATATTTCAGGGTGATGATTTGTTGTAAGCGTAATAAATCATACTCAGAATATAACCGGTAACCAGCTTCAGACCGCTTAGTGGGTTTGAGCAAATCAATTTCATCGTAATACTGTAGCATTCTGACCGTTGTTGATGTCAAAGTACTTAATTCTTTTATCTGATATAGTTTCATCTATCACCTCTGAAATGGATTATAAACTATCACGTAAGGTGAGGGTCAAGCATTTAAAGCTAAAAAAAATTTGTAATGGGGAATATATTCAGCCATGTAGGAGAGTAAATTATGGAGAAAGGCGTGATCTTCTATCTATTAGCATTTTTTTCAAGCATAAAAAAGTGCTCAATGGGCCCGGATCCACTACCAAGCCGATAATGGCGGCCTGATTTAACTGCTTCATTAATATAGGATTTAGCAGCAGAAATAGCTGATGGTAAATCAAAATCCTGCGCAAGGAATGCAGTAATAGCTGAGGCATAGCTACAACCAATTCCATGGGTATTTTTAGTTTGAACGCGCGGTCCATAATATTGGTGAAATTGGTCTTGTTGATATAAATAAAGAATATCAGTACATGTTTGCTGATCTTGGCTATGACCACCTTTAATTAATATATTTGTCTCATATGTTAAAGCTGTTTCACGAATGATGTGCTCGGCAGCCTGTAAGTCATCCAAGTGATTATTCAGTAATATTTCAGCTTCATATAGATTAGGTGTGACTAACGTTACTAAGGGAAATAGTTGCTTTTTTAGCGCCGTGATCATGTCAGGGCACATGAGATGATTGCCAGTTTTCGAAATCATGACAGGATCAAAGACAATAGGCGTTAATTTAAGATCAGTTAATACCTGGCAAATAACATCAAGTATCTGGCGGTTATGTAGCATGCCGATTTTGATTGCATCAATGTTAATATCATTAATGACAGCCAGTAACTGGCTCCCCACAAGTTTAGCAGGTAAAGTGAATATTTCTGTAATTTCATGGGTGTTTTGTGCAGTGATGGCGGTGATTACTGAAGCTGCGTAACAACCACAAGCAGAAATAGCTTTTATATCTGCTTGAATGCCTGCACCACCTGAGCTATCTGAGCCTGCTATGGTTAATACGGTCTTATATTTTTTCATGGTCACACTTATTCATATGTATATCGACTTCAGCAAGACCACCATATATATCAAGTACATTATTAAATCCATAACTAGAGAGTTGCTGTTTAGCTAATAAACTTCTTTTCCCAGTCTGACAGTAGAGAACGATGGTTGCCTGTTTATCTAATATAGAGAGAGTATCTTTTATAGTATCAAGAGGCATATTAATCGCTGTAGCTAAATGATATTGAGCAAATTCATCAGGGTTTCTGACATCTATCAAAAGAATAGCCGAATCAACTTTTCTTAATGCAAGATACTCATGATAGCTAATGGAATCTGCACACATGACTTTATGATAGGTAGGGCGTTCTAAATCAAAAAAATCTGTTTTTTGAGCACAGGCTACGCAGTGCAGATTTTTATTTAAATTTAAGCAGTGGATGCGCATTGATAAGCCATCGATAGTCAGTACCTTACTCATATCTGTATAATTTAATTGTAGAATAGATTTAACCGTTTCATGAGCTTGTAAAAGCGCAATAAAGCCCGCAAAGGTATTAAGTACGCCTGCTTCACTGCAATTAGGCTTATGAAACTCAGAAAAATTTTCAAATAAGCAGCGATAGCACGGTCCTGAGTTGCCAGGGAAGATACAAAGCATAGCATTGTATTTGAAGATACTTGCTGAAATATTTATTTTATTTAATTGGCAACATGCATCATTGATCAGATAGCGTGTAGCAAAATTATCACAGCAATCAATAACCATATCATAGTCGTTTATTATAGTTAATGCATTTGCTTGCGACAGATATTCCTGATGTATATGCACACGACAGTCTGGGGTTATGCGCTGTAGCTGTTCAGCACAGACATCAACCTTGTACCTACCAATATCATTTTCACTATACAAAATTTGCCGGGGCAAATTGCTGCACTCAATGCTGTCCCCATCCACTAAGCCTATTGTTCCAATCCCAGCCTTGGCTAGATATAAGCAAACCGGTGTTCCTAACCCTCCCAAGCCAATACAGAGTACTTTTGCTTTTTTTAGTTTTAATTGGCCTGATTGGCCAATATTATCTAAGCAAATATGCTGCGCATAGCATTCTGTATCATGCCTAGTTAGCATAGCTAGTATCCTATGAGTTGTTGTAGTTCACTGACTACAATATTGGGTTGCGATGAAGCAACAATGGCAGACAGAACAGCAATACCATCAACGCCGGTGTTGATAACACCTTTTATTCTTGCTTGATTCAAGCCACCGATAGCAACCACTGGACAGGGTGCTTGAGCACAACAGGCTTGTAATTTATTTAAACCTTGAGGTAGGTAAGGCATAACTTTAGTATCAGTGTGATAAACAGGTCCAAATGCAATATAAGAAGGCTGATGTGATAATGCAATATCAATTTCAGCTTGACTATGCGTACTGATCCCTAAGCGCAATCCTGCACGTTTGATTGCCGAGAGGTCGGCTGTCTGCAGATCTTCTTGACCTAAGTGAACCCCAAAAGCTTGGTATTTTATTGCCAGTTGCCAATAATCATTAATAAAAAGCTGAGCATTGTGTGCATGTGCGCATTCAGCACTGATTTTGATATGGGTTTCAAGTGCCTGCTCAGCAGTATTTTTTATTCGCAATTGTATTGTTGTCACTTGCAGTGCCAGTAATTTTTTCACCCAACTTGCGGTATCAACAATGGGATATAGCCCGATACGTTGTTGCATTGCTAAAAAACTAGCAGTGGCAGTGATAGTCTTCATGACTCTACCTGCCAAAAAGGTTTACCCAATAAGGGAGTACTCATTTGTGCTGTTTCACGTGCGGGGATCATTCCAGCTTTATAAGCAAGTCTACCTGCTTCAATAGCTTTGGCAAATGCACGGGCCATGACTACGGGGTCATTGGCTTGGGCTACTGCGGTATTTAGTAGCACAGCATCGACACCATATTCCATGGCTTGAATAGCGTGTGATGGTTTACCAATCCCGGCATCGATAACAAGCGTTTTATCTGGAAATCTATCTCTTAATAGCCTTATGGCGTAGGGGTTTAATATGCCTTGACCACTGCCAATGGGTGATGCTAACGGCATGAGAATATTACAGCCTAGATTAATCAGTTCTCTACAGCAGACTAAGTCGTCAGTGCAATAAGGAAAAATTTCAAAACCTTCTTCTACAAGTACCGCAGCAGCCTTGATAAGCTCAATGGGGTTAGGTTGTAGTGTGTGTTCATCACCCATAACTTCAAGTTTTATCCAATGCGTATTAAATAACTCCCTTGCCATCCTAGCAGTAACAATGGCTTCTTCTGCACTGAAACAGCCAGCAGTATTTGGTAATATATGGCAGTCTAATGATTTTAATAATTCCCAAAAGGGATTATTATGACTATCAAGGGATTGGCGTCTAATTGACACAGTAAGCACCTCAGTCTTTGCTGCTATCACTGCTGTCTTTAATACCTCTGGAGAAGGGTATTGTGCAGTGCCTAAGAAAAATCTCGATGATAACTGCGTATTGCCTATTGTTAACATAGTTTAACCTCCTTGCATGGCCGTGACGATTTCAATGGAATCGCCATTATTTATTTGCGTGGTATCGTATAGATTTTTGGGAATAAATGTTTGATTTAAGGCGATGGCTATCATATCTTGTTTATAATTTAATTTAGTTAATAGAGCTGACAGTGTTATGGTGTCTTCACATTGATAATTTTCACCATTAAGTACAATAGTTATCATAATGCTCCTCCATCAATAGTTCAGGGAAATGGATTAAATGTTTGTTGTCAATTAATTGCAACGCATCTTCAATAAGAGCTGGCGCGATGAGAAAACCATGGCGGTATAAGCCATTAAGTGCAATCAATCCTGGCATATGTTTTATTTGTGGTAAATGACTAGGTAGCGCTGGTCTGAGGCCTACTTTAGACTCGATAATACGTGCTTCAGCAAAACCTGTGTGAATGGTATATGCTGCAGTTAAGAGCTCAAGAGTGGTTCGCACTGAAATGGGTGATTGGTCTTCAGTTTCAATCTCGCTTGCGCCAATAATATAATGATTGTCGGGTAAAGGTACGATATAAATAGGATAATGTGGCGTTAACAGCCTAACAGGGCATTGAATCGAAACTTCAGGGGCGTACACATGTAGTAACTCACCTCTAATGCCACGAATATCAGCAAAGGCATCTTTTGCCTTATAACCGCGACAATCAAATACCATATCAAAAGTGTATGAATGGTTTGCTGTGGTTATTGAGTAGGGTTTTATCTGTGTTACCCAGGTCTTTATGTACCAATTAATCGACTGTTGGTCTAGTTCAACATTAAGCGCAGCTAATAATGAGCGACTGTTTATATGTCCATCCATTGGTAAATAATAGCCGTGTTTTATCTGTGTACCTGTGCCAAGTAAGGTTATGTGCTTAGTTCCCAACGTTTCAAGTTGATGTGTGAGCTGTCTAGTAGCAATTTTTTGTTTGAAACGCACAAGTTCTGTATGGTCTTCTGGATGCGCGGTGATAATACTGCCGTTAAATTTATAAAAAACTTCTTTAGTTAAATTAGCTAGTATTTTTTTCCAAAGCTCTATACTGCGCATACCTAGGTGATAAATTATTTGTTCTGCATGTTGCATTTCAATAATCGGTGTCAGTAATCCGGCAGCAGCACAGGTTGCGCTAGACGATGCCTGTTGGTCACTATCAGTAAAAATACTGATGTGATGACCTTGCTGGCTGAGCTTGTAGGCAAGTAATTGGCCAAGCAATCCAGCACCGGCAATGCCAATGTTCATCAATCAATTTCTCCAGCCATATCTTCTAACTCCTGAGTATGTTTCATGGGGCAAAATTTGGGTCCGCACATAGAACAAAACTCTGCATTAGTCGCAGACTCTTTTGGAAAGTTTTCTTGGAAATAATTTTTTGCAGTTACAGGATCTAAAGTAAGAATGAATTGATCTTCCCAGCGAAAATCAAAGCGTGCCTTGGATATAAGTTTGTCCCAATTATTGGAATTGTGATGGTTCTTAGCTATATCAGCAGCATGAGCTGCAATCTTGTAGGCGATCATGCCTTGTTTGACATCTTCTTTATTTGGGATCCCTAAGTGTTCTTTAGGTGTGACATAGCAGAGCATGGCACAGCCGTGATAACCAATGAGTGCAGCGCCAATACTGCTGGCGATATGGTCATAACCAGCGGCAATATCAATGGTCAGTGGACCGAGTGTATAAAAGGGTGCATCATGGCAGTATGCTTTTTGTTTCACCATGTTTTCTTCTATTAAATGTATGGGAATATGGCCCGGTCCTTCATTCATAACTTGCACATGGTGCTGCCATGCTATTTTATTCAGTTCTCCTTGAGTGGCTAATTCTGCAAATTGTGCTGCATCATTGGCATCTGCGGTTGAACCAGGCCGCAGACCGTCACCAAGCGATAGACTGACATCGTAAGCTGCCATAATGTCACAGATTTCATCGAAATGAGTGAAGAGAAAGCTTTCTTTGTGGTGGTGAGTACACCATTTCGCCATTAAAGCACCACCGCGGGAGACTATGCCTGTAACGCGATTTTTAATGAGTTTAACATGGTCTTTTCGTACTGCAGCGTGGATTGTGAAATAATCTACACCTTGCTCAGCTTGTTCAATTAATACTTCTTTAAAGAGTGCCCAGCTTAGTTTTTCTGGTTTGCCTTTAACTCTATCTAACGCTTCATAGATGGGTACGGTACCGATAGGTACGGGAGAATGTCGAATGATATGATGACGTGTTTCAGCAATATGCTTACCAGTCGATAAGTCCATCACTGTGTCTGCCCCCCAGTGGATGGCCCAGTGTAACTTTTCTAGTTCATCGTCGATAGAAGAGTGTAGTGCTGAATTGCCAATGTTTGCATTGACCTTTGTTAAGAAATTGCGACCAATAATCATAGGTTCTAATTCAGGGTGCTTGATATTGGCAGGAATAATAGCTCTGCCACTAGCAATTTCACTTCTGACAAATTCCGCAGTCACAGGTTGTTTTATGGCTAAATCAGCAGAACCTTGTATGTGATTAGCATAGTTCTCTCGGGTAGCAACATAAGCCATTTCTTCAGTGATCATGCCTCTTTTGGCGTATTCAAGCTGAGTGAGTGGTTGCTTGCCTCCTTCATACTGCCGGCGACGCTTAGCCTGCCATTGTGTACGGATATTAGGTGGCGTTGGAGTATGGGCCTCTGCAATATTTGTTGTACCTGAGGTATCGTAGAGTAAGATAGTTTCGTTATTACTTAGTGATATTTGCCGCATGCCTACGTGTACGTCATCATATAAGTCGTTTTGGATAAAGGTTTTTGATGAGTTTGGTAGTTTAGTGGATATGTGTTTTTCCGTCGTCATCCTTTGGCTCCTCCTGTTTGATAATCTATTAGGAAGAGAAAGAAATGACCAAATTATGCATATTAAGATAGAGATAGCATCTGTGGTATTTGCTTTTGCTCTTCCTTCCGCAGGCATTATCCTGTGCAAGTTCAACGGGTCTAATTCAATTGAATAATCTCAGCCGTAAGGCTCCCCGAGAGTTGATGAAGACAAAGGTACTATATGGGATTGCTAAATGCAACACTTATCTAACTATGAAATACGGATATAGTTATTGTCTAAATAGAGAACGGTGGAAATAACAGTGAGTTGAGAGTTTTAGATTCATATTGTTAATTTCTACTTGGAAAAGCCTTTTAATAAAAACCTCAACATATTAATTTTAGTTTTCTTATGAACTAAGTAAATAAATATGGCTTTATTTATTAAAATGCTAATAAGAAATGCCCATGCTGCTCCAACAGCACCATATTCTTTGATTAGGATCACTGAAGAGATTAAGTATATAACTAAGGTAAATAAATACGTACGAGCGGAAAGTTTTTGGAAGCCAGTGAGATTGAGTATTTGCGTTGAAATTGAAGCAACTTTGCTCAGCGTAGCTGCAACAATTAAAATATTTATTACTGGTAATGCAGCTTTATATTCGTCACCCAAAAAATTAATAAAAGCATGACTTGCGAGGAAAATGACAATCGCAATAGCAAGGCTTGAGTAAAAACAATATGTTGCACTTATGTCAATGATATGTTGTAAATGCTTAGTATTCTTCTCATGGTAGAGTGTCACGATTTTAGGCGACATAATAGGTATTAAAGCTGCTCGAGGTACTGAAATGACAGTTGTAACTTGGAAGGCTACAAAATAAATACCAACTTGCTTCAAACTTGCTAAGGCTGTAATGATAAGCGGAGCGCCGCGTACTATCATAAAAAAACTGGCATTGCTGAGATATATTGGTAGTGAGGTACGCATCCACTTGATTGAATCGAAATGTGGTTTTGAGAAGAAGTAAGATTTTGGAATAGATAACAATAACCCTATTGTTTGTACGAATACTGCGACTAGAATAGCAATGGCTAGGCTCAGCATACCTGCATATCCAGTCAGCACATTTTCTTCTAGAAACAGTAACAGGCTGAGTGCGATTGCAATAACATAGCTGAGAGCTTTTGTTGGTATAATCGAATATAAGACTAAGCCATATCCGCTTAAAAATGCTTCATTAATGAAGGCGATAGAAAAGAGAGGTAATAACCAAATTCCATGTGCAATGATTTTAACATCCCACGACGAAGGTGGATAAAAATTTACAAAAAAGTGATATATTCCAATGGAAGCAATGACACTGCAGACCAAAGCGATTGAAAGAGCGAAGATATATAGTCCCGTTGCTTTATTTTTTTGCGCTTCATTATTATAAAGGGCGATAAACTTGACTGCTGAGCGATTAAATCCTAAGCAAGCAGCCATAGCAAAAAGCTGCACCAAAGAGATCCAAAGTCCAAAAGCACCATATTCTTTTACGGGCATGAATTTGGCGTATAACAGGTAGAACAAGTAACCTATAATAAAGCCAAATATAATTGTGGGCATACCAGCAATAAATTGCTTCCTGATATAAGCATGGTCATTAACGTCACAAACATCCATTGTTTACTTTATCCGTCCATTCGTATGCAGGAAAACTAATATAATTACAAATTAGTTTGATGATTATATTGTCTAGTCATTGAGCAACTATAGAATATCTATATTCAAATAGGTAGATTTTGATATTTAGTCTTGCAGTATGCCATATAGAGTAAATATATTGAATATCATGACTATGTATTGCTCTCATGATTACCTGATTCAATAATAGATGACAACAGAGTAGAAAACAAGTTAGTTGCTTAGGAAAATCCTTTAACCAAAAATCGAATCATATTAATTTTCATTTTTTGGTAAACTATATAAATAAATAATAGTTTATTTATCAGTATACTGATCAAAAAGGCTAAAGCAGCCCCTATAGCCCCGTACTCTGTGACTAAAATTAATGATGAGAATAAATATATAGCTAAAGTGAGACCATACATATAAGCGGAAAGCTTTTGAAAACCGGTTAAGTTTAGCATTTGTGTGGATATTGTAGCTAATTCATTAATCATCACTGCAATGATTAAAATATCAATAACGGGTAGAGCACTTTTATATTCATCGCCTAATAGATTAACAAAAGTGTTGCTTGCAAAAAAAATAATAATGGCAATAATCAGGCTTGTATAAAAACAATAAGTTGCTCCTACATCAATAACATGCTGTAGTTTTTTTATCTCATTGTCATGGAAGAGTGTAACTACCTTCTGAGAGACAATGGGGATCAGCGCAAGGCGCGGCATAGCAATAATTGTTGTGACTTGAAAAGCAATAAAATAAATACCTACCTGTTTTATGCCAGCTAATGCTGTGATAATTAAAGGTGCACCTCGTACCATCGCAAAGAAACTAGCATTAGATAAATATATTGGTAGTGATGTTCGTATCCAGCTCATGGATTCAAATGATGGCTTTGAAAGAAGATAAGATTTTGGTATTGATATTAATAGCCCAATTGTTTGTATGAATACAGCAATTAAAATTGCAATAGACAAACTTAGCATCCCTTCGTAACCTGTCAGTACATTCTCTTCAATAAAAAGAAAAAGGCTCAATAGAATGGCAATCACATAGTTCAGTGTTTGAGTGGGTATTATTGAATATAATACTAGACCATATCCGCTTAGAAACGCTGAATTTAAGGCAGCAATTGTAAATAAGGGTAATAACCAGATCCCATGTGCGATAATTTTAACATCCCAAGATGATGCTGGATAAAAAAATGTAAAGAAATGATATATGCTAAAGGAGGCAACAACACTGCATATCAAAGAAATAGATAATGCAAATATATAAAGTCCTACTGCTTTGCGTGGCTGTAATTCTTTGTTATAAAGCGCAATAAATTTTGTAGCTGAATAATTAAAACCCAAACAAGCAATTATGGCAAATAATTGTACTAAGGAAACCCAAAGACCAAACATGCCATATTCTGCAACAGGCATAAATTTGGCATATAGTAAATAAAACGCATAGCTAATAATAAATCCAAATATTACCGCTGGCATACCTGCTAGAAATTGCGTTCTAATATAAGTATGGGTTTTAGTATCATTGAAGTCCAGTTTCTTTTTTAGCATATTTCGATACAGTTCCAGTAAAACTGAAAGTTTATTCGTTTTAGTGAGTAACCAAAAGTATTTTAGCGCTTATTTGCGTTTAATTGGTTTAATTGTCTATACAAGCCTAATTTTTCTGCCATTAATTGATTAGTTTTAGCTTTTTTACATGCCGGGATGTAAAGTGTAGTAATTGGTGTGTATGTTTGTTCCATTAACTTTGTGAGGGGGAATTCTTGTATGGATGGCTTAAGGTTTGGGTATAATGAAGCTTCGTACAATACAACAGCGTGATTTTCGGGATATATTTCTAGTAGCCTATCTAATAGAATCTTGAGTGCTGAGATATTAACCTCATAGCTAGGTAGACCTAAGTTTCCAATCATCCCAACCTGACAGATGATACAATCAGATTCAGGGATCAATGGCTTATCGTAGAGCAATAAGTCATGTACTTCAATTAAGTAACAACCTCTTTCACCTGGATCTACAGCCAGATCAGCAAATAAACAGTCCGCAGCAGAAATACCAGGTAAAATATGAGTTATGACATTATTTTTTTTAGCTTTCTCTATCGCTCTTAGGCCAGAAGATGCTAGGAATGTTGGATGTCCATAAAAGACAGCAGTGACAGTATCATACTGTTCAGTCACTTCGAGAATGTGTTGAGTAATTGCTTCGTAGGCATCTTTTCGGATTGGGTAAGTATTATAGATTGCGTCAAGAGAGTGGCTTTTACAACTGTATTTTTCTATCCACTGAGAGATTATTGGTTCATTGACTAAATATAAAACGCAGTCAGACTGTTTAATGCATGACTGCGCTTCCATGGTTAGATGGGAAATGCTTTTTATTCCAGTCCCAATTAAAAATAACCGTTTATCCATTTTTTTATCTTACCTTCCCTTGCTATGTTAATTAATTAGGCGAAATAGATGCATCGACATCAGGATGAATAGATGCGTCGACATCAGGGTGAATAGATGCATCGACATCAGGGTGAATAGATGCATCGACATCAGAGAATTTACCTGACTTAAGTTTTTTTTGCGTATCAGTACTTAAAAAATTTCTCATTCCATGAGAGTCATTTACGTCAGAAAATACTTTTAACTCGGGGCAGGTATAGGCTGATTCACCCTGTATATCATTAACCATTTCTTCAAATAATTGCAAATGTGACATGATTTGACTCCTCTTATAATAATGTTAAAAATTAAGCTCATATCTGTAAACTAATAACTTTCAACAAAAGAAGGTATTACTTGCTTAGCAATCCCTTAATTAAACTAATCTGAACATATCCAATATTATGATTTGGTCGATTTTTTATGTCGCCTTTACAGATCTAGACAACATATAGTATCTCTGAAGTACTGGTATTGAATAATGCTCTCATATACTATCAATTCAAATTATAGGAGATAGAATAAGGGAAAACAAGGTAAATAATTATCTCATTATTGAATACTTGTTTTGCACTATATGTCTAAAGAGGTATGCTATGGATACTCAACAAATTAAACAAAATTGGCAAAACCGAGGGTTTAGCTTTGGGATTTGGCAAGACCCGCCAGGCCAAGTATGGGAAGATTACGTGCATGATACTGATGAGCTATTTATGCTGGTCGAAGGCGAAGTAACGCTGACTATCGATGGTAAAAAGATAGAAGCGGCTATTGGTGAGGAAATTTTTATCCCTGCTCATAGTCTGCATACAGTATCTACCTCTCATAAGGCGGGTAGCCAGTGGTATTATGGCTATCGGAATTCTTAGCTGTATATTTTCTTTAACTTGATTCTCCCTAGCTTGCTGCGGGTAGCTTACGCTTGGGGATTCTTAAGGGGCGTCAGCGTAGACTCTCCTTAAGTCGCCGTCGCGCGAACTTGGTTCGCGCAGGCGAAATATTATTAGGAAATAAAATACCCCGATGCTTGCCTCGGGGTATTTTATTTAGCAATAATAGTCAAATAATTACCTATTGAAACAGTTAAGCTGGTTGCTGTAAATAGAGTGATGTTGGGTAAGAAAAATATGAATTATGAACGCCAATTACAGAAGGTTATCGAATTTATTGGTAAACATTTGGATGAAAAACTGACTTTAGAGCAGTTAAGTCATGTCGCATGTTTTTCAAAATATCATTTTCATCGGATATTTACAGCATATACAGGCTTGTCTTTACAACAATACATTCGTTGGTTACGCCTAAAGCGGGCGGCACATCAACTGATTATTGACAAAGACAAGTCAATTATCGAAATCGCAATCAATGCAGGGTTTGAATCCCATGAAGCATTTACTCGTGTATTTAAAAAACATTGTGGTGTTAATCCAAGTGAATTTAGAGTACAAATGAGTTGGCAGGCCTGGGAAAAACCGCCGTATAGTTTGCTTAAACAAGGTACTATAGAAATGAATATTATAATTGAAAAAAAGAATGCAAGACGTCTAGCTGTTATAGAACATCATGGTGATTCTAACAAGATCGGCGAGACAGTTAATAGATTAGTTAGTTGGAGTAAGGCACAGACAATAAATCTAAAGCCTACCCCTGGTCAAGTATTTGGTTTTGCATATCATGATCCGAAAACAACGCCTGTCGAAGAGTTCCGTTTTGATTTAGGCGTTATAGTTCCTGAAAAATTAAAGATTGATGGAGAAGCTATCGAAAAATGGCTACCAGAAGGACGTTATGCAATTGCTGTACATAAAGGATCACACGATAATATTTCTGATACAATCCATAATATATATCGTGACTGGTTGCCAGAGTCAGGTGAAGAGCTGGGTGACTTACCCTGCATTTTCAGTTATTATAATTTTTCACATGAAGTGGCTGAAACAGAGCTAATCACTGAGTGCTGGGTATTGCTAAAATAATAAGTCAGCATGACAATATGCGCAGTGTACTGCTGCGCATATAGATGATTAAGTAATCATTATCCTTGAGAGTTTGCTAAATTAATGAGGTATTTAAAATGAATAAAGAAGTCGTCATGCTTGAATCTTTACAACTAATTGGGATCACTGCACGAACAAATAATAAAAATGAAATGGACCCTGAAAAATCAAAGATTGCTGACGTGATGGGTAGATATTGGAGTGAAAATATTGCAGAGTATTTTCACAATAGGGTAGCTCCAGGTATCACATATGCTATATATACAGATTATGAAAGTGATGAGCATGGTGATTACACGTATTTCCTAGGTGAATTGGTCCATAGTTTCGATCAGCAAGATAATGAAAAATTCAAACAATTAACAATTCCTGCTAGTCGCTATCAAAAGTTGACAACTGAAACAGGTAAAATGCCAGATATAATCATTAATGCGTGGCAAGAAATTTGGCAAATGCAACCTAGTGATTTTGATGGCAAGCGTCGATATATTGCAGATTTTGAAGTTTACGATCACAGAGCCATTGATCCTAACAATGCGACGATTGATATTTATATAGGTGTTGAATAACCTGATGAGTGCAAGATTAAAAATAGAAAAACTTACAGTGAGAAAGGGAGTAAGGTGATATGACGACGAATAAAAATAAAACTGCTTTTGCAGTTATATATCGCGGTTATGTAAAAGCAGGAATGGAAGATAGCTATAAAAAATACTGGAATCAAGTTGCTTCTTTTTTCATAAAGTCACGGGGTGCTATCGGTTCATGCCTACATAAAACCGAAGAGGGTATGTGGGTTGCCTACTCTAAATGGCCCAGTAAAGAGATGCGTGATAACTCATGGCCGGATGATGAGGATGTGAATGAGTCTTTTCCTATAGAAATTAAAGAGGCGATTTTAGAATTAAAAAATTGTTTAGATCCTGATAGAAGTTTACCTGAGATAGCAATGATGGTTGTAGAGGATTTGATGTAAGTTTATATCCTATAATTTCATCTCTAAATCAATTTCATCACGTAATGGTATATCATAATCACCAGTCATGGGTATCTCAGGCTTCATTTCTCTGCCTTTTTTAACCGAGTCAAGATGAATGGCACAAATGTGAAATCCTCGTCGCTGATAAAATCTTAAGGCATCTAAATTATCGTTGTGTGTTGTAAGATAGATTCTGTTACAATTTTTATTCTTAGCAATAATTTGTAATTGATTGAGCAGCGTTGTACCTATTCCCTTAAATTTATCAAATACCTCTAGCACAATGATTTCGCATGTCTTGTCTTGTATGTCGAAGAATAAAAAGCCAATAATTTCGTCACCATCTAACGCAAGAATACCTTCTAATTTACTAGGGTAAAAATTTTGGGCTCTAATCACTAATGGTTCACCACCCCAGTGCTCATCCATGAGTTGTGAGACTGTATCTGCGTCATTGGGTGTTGTTAATATTATTGTGATGTTTTTCATTTATATAAATCTCCAAAATCATTAATGATACTATCTAAAATTTTATTGCAATCAGTACCTGCTATTGGCGCACATAGTGTTTTCCATAGTACCCAACCACGTGCTCTGTCCCAGGTATCATCGTCAAGATTTAAAGCCTCACGAAATATATTACGGCTTTGCCCCGATAAGAAAGTCCAATAAATTACTAAATCACAAGCGGGATCACCAATGGCAAGTTGGCCAAAGTCAATAACAGCAACGAGTTTACCATTCTTTACAAGTAAATTACCGACAGCAATATCACCATGGATCCAAACTGGGTCGTGTTGCCATGTAGATGCCAAGGCTGTTTCCCAGATTGATGTTAGTGTTTTTGCCAGCTTTTTATTTTCAATCTTTGCAATAGCTTTTCGGGTATCTGCATCATAGACCTTTAGACTCCCACCGCGATAAAAATTTTCAGGACCTGCAGACGGTGCGCTAGATGTATCACATTGCTGTAATGCTTTTAAAAATTTAGCTAAGCTTATAGCGAAAAGGTTCAGATCAGTTATATGTGCATGCGTCAGCGCAGTACCTTCTATCCATTGATAGATGGACCAATGCCATGGGTATTCATTGCTAGGCTTACCCATGGTGACGGGCTTTGGGATAGTAAGTGGCAAGTGAGGCGCAAGTGTGGGTAACCAGTGTTGTTCTTTTGCCACTTGTGGTGCATATTGAGCATTGCTCGGCAACCTAATAGTCATAGTATCACCAAGATGAAATGTTCTGTTATCCCAACCACTTGACTCAACCGGCTTGATTGGAAGGTACGCCCACTGAGGGAATTGCTCACACACGAGCTGCTGAACAAGTGCTAAACTGATTTCTATTTTATTGTCTTTGTGTAAATCTTTCTTCATTCTACTCATGTTCTTTATATATAGTTGATGATATATTTTTGTGCTGCATTTGGTACATAATATAATATCGTTTAACGAGTAAAATACTATATATCAATTGAGCTTGCTTAGGAAGATCACTATAGCTTCATAGTGGGCCTGCTGGTTAGCCACAATTAACTCATCTTGAGATTAATTTTAGTTCAAGTGTATATATGTACAGGGGATAGAATATAACGCATTTCTGTTGTAATTAGCTTGTATTGTTTGAGTGATATATTTACAATTAATGCGTTGTATTATGATTCAGTTGTTGCAAATTTTGCAACAACTGCTGAGCGCAACTTTAATTTGGATATATATATGAGAAAAGTCTTTTGGGATGATCCTTACCAAACAAGTTTAAAAACAAAAGTTGCAGATGTTATTGATGATAAGATTCTGTTAGATGAAACGATAATATTTTCATTTTCCGGTGGTCAAGAGAGTGATCAGGCAACAATTAACAAAATATCAGTTATTCATTCAGAAATTAAAGATAAGTTAATTTATTATTTTCTTGCAGAAGAACATGGATTAGCTATCGGAGAAAATGTCATTCTAGAAATAGATTGGCAACGTCGATACAAGCTGATGCGTCTACATTTTGCTGCAGAATTAATTTTAGAATTGGTTACTCGGAAGTTAAATGCTGAAAAAATTGGTGCACACATTGCTGAAAATAAAGCACGAATAGATTTTGTCTGGAGTGAAAATATAACTTCTATCTTTGATGAAATTCTTGTTGAGTACAACGATATCATCGCTCAGGATTCCCCAATCAAAACAGGATTTTCCGATATAGAAAATCAACGTCGATATTGGGAGATCGATGGTTTCAGCAAAGTTCCTTGTGGTGGGACTCATGTAAGATCAACAGCAGAAGTTGGTCTTGTTAAATTAAAAAGAGTTAATACAGGTAAAGGTAAAGAAAGGATAGAAATTAAATTGATTGATGAGTGAATTGCTCAAACGGCATTCATTATTATCTGCCTTATGAATTCTGCTCGCGTTACTGGAGTAGTCATTGGTACGTCAATAATGTAATAGCCTAAATTTTCATATAATTTTCTTAAATCCTCGCCAAATTGCTTAGCTTGGTCAAATGTCATTTTACGTTCATCATCATTATGATAAATTGCTTCCCAAGCTGGAAGGAACAATACTTGTTTATTGTATCGATACTGTTCTGCAGCATTAATATAAGCGTTTAAATCTAAGTCAAAAAACATTGCATAGCAGATATTATCTGGAATACCGCGGTCGAATATCACTGGATTCTGCTGGTCTGTTAATTGCTTAAATTGATAGATTGATCGTGATAGCAGTAGCTCAGTAAATAATCCTGGGTTCTGATCAGGCACGCCATTCCCGTTTATAGATCTTTGCTCTGCTAATATCTGCCTAGCTGGCTCATCGATGCAGATTAAATCTAACTTTTTTAATTCTTTAAGAATCGTAGATTTTCCTGCCCCCATAGCACCGGTTAGTATAAAATAATTGTCTTTACAGTTTTGGTTCATGGTTCATTTTACCTGTGTTTGTTGTATATAACTAATGTTCTGTTTTTTCTCTAATTTCTGCACGTAATATAGTGTTGGCACACTAGTGAAATACTACCGCCTTAATACATGTATTTTGTAGGGCGGTTTTTCAGCCTCTGATTTCCATTCAATCTTATCATCCAATTTCCCAATTGGCTTATGCGTTTCTAAAAGTTTTAGGTTTGCAGCTGAGTATGCACCGCGATATGCAGCTCCTGAATGATAATAATCGAAAAAAGTGAAACCTTCAGTGCTCCCTTCAGCTGCAAGAATTTGTACTTTAATAGGTTGATCTTCATGATATTTTTTCTTTTCCTGATTTTTAAGTTTCTTAGTCGGAACATTTTCCACGAATTGATTGTTAAAAGTACACCATTTGTTTTCGGGTCGATAGGCTCTTCCTGTTGGATTTGTCACAATAATTATACCATTCTCAGATAACTTACTTTGTAGTAAATTTAGCACCTTTAGCATATCATCATTATTCATTTCGACTAATACAAAATTACATATTATCAATTCAAATTGTCCTATATCATCTAGCTTGCTTTCTTCAGTAATACATTTAAAGTTTGCTTGAGGTAATTTTTCTTTAGCGATTTTAAGATTTTCTTCGCTGATATCGACGCCTAATACTTCGACAGTTAAATTTAAATGGGTCATAATACGAGATGAAATAATTTCAGTGCTTAAACCAACACCGCATCCAAAATCTAGTAATCTAATTTTTGAATTAGTTAAGCGTGGATAAAGATGACGTTTTAAGAGATCACCAATATCACGATAAGCTAGATATAGTGTTGAGTTAAGAGTTAAAGAGTCATGCTCTTTAGCCTTAGTAGCATAGTTTGTTTGGTTTTTCTTTTCATGTGTGATTACTCCCGTGCTAAACATATTTTCACTCCATTTTTTTATCTGCGTTATAGTATTATAAGATATCACGTAAAGTGAGGGTCAAGCTTTTTATCATGTTGATTATTTACTCATATCTAAACTCTCAGAATATGCCAATCAAGTATTATGAAAATGGTTGATAGGTACTGGTGTTCTTGGTGACGGAATGCTATCCTGGTCAAAATAAAATTATCATTGGTGTATTTTTGTTGAATTATAGTAGTCATAACATTGAGTGAGTTTGACATTAAGCCGAGTGGATACCAGATGAATAATAAAATTATTTTGTATATTGCTATATCAGAAGATGGCTTTATCGCAGATAAAGATGGTGGTGTTGATTGGTTACCTCACCCAGATGAGGCATTAGATAGCGATTATGATGAGGTGGGTTACAATACACTATTGTTGAGAATTAAATATATCTTTATGGGTAGCCGCAGTTACGATCAAATTCTCGGGTTTGGTGATTGGGCATGGTCTGACAAAATTACTTATGTGTTTACCAAAAGTAACTCTTTCCCGAAAAAAAATAATATTCATTATGTAGATAAATCACTCACTGAATTTATGATGAATTTTGGGAAAAGCAATGATGGTGACATCTGGCTACTTGGTGGTGCTGAATTGGCAAAATCATTTTCAAAATGCAATATGATAGATGAAGTTATTCTTACTGTCATACCGGTGCAATTGAAGGAAGGTATTAAGCTTGAAGTGTTGTTAGATGAATTCACTTTACATGAGACAAAAACATGTCATGGAAATTTGAAGCAGCATCATTATTTAAAAAGTAGTCAAGGTGTTGCATAAATATGAAAGAAATAATTATTAATAATCTATATGAAAAATTTTCTTTCTTGCCATCTAATATTCCAAGTATGACGGTAAAGCATGTCGGTCCTCTTACGACTATCAATTCGTACCTTGCTACAGATATGTTTAACATAATTTACATAAACAAAGGGGCTATACCAAATCCTGACGAAATTGCTGAGGCTATTAATATTTTTAAGATTGACAGATTACCGTTTGCTTTTTGGTTAGCACCAGATGAAGAAAAACGAATTTCTAAGATACTAAAGCAATATTATCTAAATTGCACAGAAGAAGAATATGGTATGTGTATTGATCTAAATAATCTGCAGGATACTGCCACAATTAATCAAGCATTACAAATTGAAGTAGTTAATTCAGATACTCTCTTGCTTGACTGGATGCAGGTATTCTGCGCTTTGCTGCCAGATGAGTGTACTGCCATCACGAAATTCTATAAATTAGCAGATTCAATAATTCAAAAAAATAATAACAAGATTAAGTGTTATGTTGGATATTTAAACAATCAACCTGTAGCTACTTGTGCATTATTTTTCTCGGAAAATATTGCTGGAATTTTTGACATGATTACTATTCCAACTGCACAGAGAAAAGGAGTAGCCACGACAATGATACTTTATGCTCTAAATATAGCAAAACTAACTGGTTTCCAGCAAGTTAGTCTTGGGGCTTCAGAAGAAGGGAAGCATGTATATAAGAAACTTGGGTTTGAAACATATTGTCAATTTAAAATTTACAATCCATCATATGAGTAGAAAATATTGTAGAACTACGACTAGGAACTCAAAACTGTAGATTTATTTGTTATAGCATGTGCTTTATCGCTTGGTTGCAACCACTTGCATAAATAGTAATATCTATTAATCCCCCAACAATTTAAGCAGGATATTGGCGCATGATAAAAATACACGCCAATCTTCAGACTGCACATCTATACACCATGCACTTGCTAAAATAGCTTGTGCATATCCCCAGCCGGTAATAACTTGCCGATCGAACCCAAGCATCTCGGCGAAGATATCAACTCGGTTAGATAATACTTTTTTCAAATTAGGATTAGCTACAAAGCCTGGAATAGGATTTCTCAGAAAAGCGCCACATTCATATTCTGGTGGTCCAACAACACCTTTGGGGTCAATTGCTAACCATGGCATCCTTTGTGCTGATAAAATATTAAAATGATGAAGATCACCATGCAATAGCACCGTTTTATTCTCATTTTGGTGGAGTGCTTTGGCAATATGTTTTGCTTTATCAATGAGTGTAGCAGGAAAGTCTGTGGGTAGGTTAATAGGATCATCAAGCCTTTGAAACCATTGCTGTGTAGTTGGGAATGTGTATGGACCAGTTACAGGTTTATATATTTTTTGTATCACATCAGCAGCAATACGTGTCGCGTTTATATCATCATGTACAGTAGTTAGCATTTTGCCAGGATTTAATCGTTCCAAAAGTAAAATCCCATTTTCGCGATCATAATCAAGTAGTTGCACGATGCCATTACCACGCAAGCATTCTAATGCCTTAATTTCATTATCTATTTCGCTAGATGGAACACAGAGTTTAATGACAATCTCAGTACCATCAGATTGGCTTGCGCTGGCGGTAAAATTGAAGGATTGATGGTCAAATGCTCTGCTAACTTTAATATTATATCGCTTCTCACATGCAGTAATGAGTATGGGTAAATTTTTAAGCCATGTTTGGCCAGTAGAGCCAAATGTGCTGATTATATTTTTCTTAAATGATGGTGGTATGGTCTGAGTAGACATATTACTTACTCTAATAATTGTGAGTTAATACGTAGTATTGATGCCTTCGCTTCTTGTGTCAATTGTGCATCACCAATATCATGGCCGTAAAGCATGACAGTCATTGCTATATATAGTCCAATGAAGCGAGCACAGGCATAGGTTTGTGAATCGATATCACCATAAATATCAAAAAAAGCTTGATGATAATCCCTTGGGTAAAAGTTAAAAACCACACCAAGATCAACTGCTGGATTATTAAGACCAACATCACCCCAATCAATGACACCAATTAGCTGATTATCATCAAACATAAGATGACGAGAATATAAGTCTCCATGTACGAGCACTTTTGTTTGAGGTAATTTAACAGCCGTTGCAATTTCTATTTCTTTATTAAAGATTGCTGGGTTAACTGTAGCAATTTTTCGTGCGTTAATTTTTTCTACTCGCTCTGTTAAGGCATTTACTGTGCCTGTAATATGTGTTCTATCAAACACCTGGTCCTTTGCGCCTATTGCGCGTGCTTTGGTTTCAGTAATGCTATGTAGTTGCTTTAAAAATTTAGCAAGTTTTGTGATACTATTCTTGCGTGTAGTTTCTGAAAGATTAGCCTGGCTGCCAGGCTTTCCGCTAATCATTGCATAACCGTGAAAATGGTAGGGATAATCTTCACTGGGTATTCCCGTATAAATAGGGTTAGGTATTTTCAGATTGAGTCGATTTTGCAAATGTTGCAATACTGCATTCTCCCGTTCAATCAGTGAGGCTGCACATGCCCGATGCGGGAACCTAAAAACAAATCGATCATTAATAAGAAATACTTTGTTATCCCATCCTTCGCCAATACATTTTATCTTTAGAGGTGAAAGGTCAGGAAATTGCTTTTCAAGGATTATTTTAACCAAATCATCAGTTATATTAAAGTCTGGATGCCATAACTCAGTACTCATAATCTTTATCCAAAGTTTCCATAAATGATTTTATTTAGTTTATAAATTAATCGCTGTGCTGCGCGTAATTTTGGGGTATATTTTATCACAGCGTTTCTTGATAAGTTGTTGATTTTTGTATTTAACAAGTGCCCATCTCTCATTATTCAGTAAATTGAGAGTAAGCTCTCTATTGTGTTGACAGAGTGTTGAGTATCGTCATTGTAACAACTAGTAATTGCATTTTGACCGTCACACCAGATGTAAAGATAGACCAGTTCGGCATGGCTAATTCTTATATTAATAGCTGTTTTTTGTCTAAATACAATTTTACTTAGAGTAATGCTGATATATTATGTTAAAATCGGCGCTCGATCGCATAATTCAATAATTTTCAAATTTATACAAGGTTTTGATTTTTAAATGCGATTGTCTAGAGCCTAGTATGCTCTATTTTGGAACATACTGTGAGCTAAAATAGGTTGTTGAAAATAAATGCCATAAATATACTTTGTAAATGTTTAAATTTATGCCTAGGAGATATAGATGGACAGTCATGAGCAAGCAAGCAATCATAGTAAGCGTTTGATACGCAATAGTACGGCTGAATTTTTGATTTTTACAGGCCAGAATGATGAGCAAAGTATTGAAGCTCGCTATGAAAATGAGACTATTTGGTTATCACAAAAGTTAATGGCAGAATTATTCGATGTTGATATTCGTACAATTAGTGAGCACCTTAAGAATATTTTTGCGCAAGGAGAAGTCAGTTCTGAGGCAACTATCCGGAAATTCCGGATAGTTCAAAAAGAGGGCTCTCGTGATGTTGAGCGTAATATTGATTTCTATAACCTAGATGCGATCATTTCCGTTGGTTATCGAGTTAACTCAGTGCGAGCGACTCAATTCCGCCAGTGGGCCACGCAGGTGCTAAAAGAATTTGCTATCAAGGGCTATGTGTTGGATAAAGAACGCATGGAGAATGGGGCATATCTTGGACAAGACTATTTTGAGCGTTTGCTAGAAGAAATCCGAGAGATCCGCCTCAGTGAGCGTCGATTCTATCAAAAAATTACCGATATTTATGCTACAAGTGTAGATTACAATAAGGATGCTCCAACTACCAAAGCATTTTTCGCTAAGGTCCAGAATAAGCTGCATTTTGCGATACATGGTTATACTGCTGCTGAATTAATTGTTAATCGTGCTGATGGTGAAACTATTAATATGGGTTTAACATCTTGGGAGAGAGCGCCAGAAGGTAAGATTATGAAAACTGATGTATCCATCGCAAAAAATTATCTAACACAGGATGAATTAGCATCACTTGGCCGTATCGTGAATAGCTATCTTGATTTGGCAGAGGAACGAGCTAAAAGAAAAATTCCAATGACCATGGAAGATTGGGGAAAGCGATTAGATTTGTTTTTAGAATTTGATGACCGAGAAATTCTGCAAAATAGTGGCAAGGTGACGGCAAAATTAGCCAAAGAATATGCAGAAAGTGAGTTTGAAAAATATCGGATAATTCAAGATAGACTCTTTGAAAGTGATTTTGACAGAGTCATCAAGCAACTTAATAAAAATGAGGATACATAAACTCCTGCATTTATGGCTTACCAAACTACATTGCAATTAAACGGCAGGTTATTATCTTATGCTAGATAGAAAATGTCATGCTTTTTTCTTTAGGCATGTTTGTATCACTTTTTTGTTTACTGGCTACCTTCCGTATTGGGGGAGACAAGTTACTACAACGCTTAAAAATTAGTGATAAATTAAAATTTAATTGGTCTTTAGTAAACTATCCCATTTCATATTTAAAGACAAGTTTACTTAGGATTAAGATTACTTTTTATGTTAAAATGAATGCCAATTTTAAGGCATTTAGTCTTGGGTAACATATGGTCATTAGCTTGATTGTTTATTGATTGAAAACTAAAGGTGGTTTTAGTATGAACAGAAATTTTTTAAAATCAAAAATACATCGGGCTACGGTAACCGATTCAAATTTAAGTTATGTTGGGTCAATTTCTTTGTGTCCGCGCTTGATGAAAGCAGCGGATATTCTGGAAAATGAGGAAGTACACATTTTAAATTGCAATAATGGTGCACGATTTACCACATATGTTATTCGTGGTGCTGAAAATGATGCTATTTTGAATGGTGCTGCTGCAAGATTGATTCAGCCTGGAGATATTATCTTGATTCTAACTTACTGCAGTTTAAGTGAGGCAGAAATTGCAAACCACAAACCCAAAATTATACAAGTGAACGCAAACAATGAAATACAGGCCTTAGGTGATGAATCAATAGTGACACATGCTGATGCATCATGATTTGATTAAGGATCTTAGGCCAGAAGCAATTCAACACCATATAGATTTTTATTCTAAAATCTCAATCGAATCCGAATAGTACCAAGGGAACATATCCCGGCGGAGCTTAGCCATATAGGATTTGTTTTCAGCTTTGCGTGTTAAGTTGTAGAAAATGACACCTTCAGCAAAAACTGCATTCTCATAACCGGCTCTTTTGCTGTGAAATAGGCTTTTCAAATGATGCTGGAACCAAAAACTAAAATTTTCAAAATTCCTTTCATGCTCATGAAAAGATTTGTACTTTAGGTGTTTAATGGCTTTTTCAAACGGATACCAAATGTGATTATCTAGCTGATAAGGGTTACCTTGAAGTTTAGGACCAATCACTTCACCCGCTTGTTCAACATTATCTTCTACATAACCTTTCTGGATGGCCGAAAATACTCCCTCGATAATGAAGGTTTTTCCCTTCATTATTTGTAGAGGATCAATGACATTTTTTCTATTTTGCAATGCTTGCAAGCGACTATTCTGTGTTTTTATTTTGACGTTCGTACCATCGAGCTTTTCAACAGCGATGGTATCAGGATCATTGAATACCCACTCAAAGCCAGGGTTTATTTCATCTACGACCAAGTAGACTTCAGGTTTGCGTAACTGTAAACGTCTGCCATGCTTTTTAAAATCGTTCTCATTGACACGAAAAGTCTTGCGAGTATAAGGGCATTCTATTTTGGGGAAGTCAGTTAAAGTTTCCATAAATTATCTCGGTTAATCGAATTAAAAAAATTAATTGTGTATTATATTTATTATAATTTAAAGTTGATAAAGATTCATAATACTTAGCCATTGGAATAGTTTTCATCAATGCTTGCTTAACTACAAAGAATCAGGCGCTTTCAAAGACTTCTTCTTCTCAGCATCTAACCTACGTTCAACTTTTTTCACATCTTCTGCGGGGGATAGTTTTTCGGGTGCAATACCTCTTTCTAAAAGTGTTTCTCGCACGGCTTCGTTATTCGTAACATGTTCTTCTGCAATAGATTGTTCTGTCATCATGCCATGCTCTTTGGCATTAAAAATAGTAATTTCTGTTGCGAAGTCTTTTGCTTTCAAAATAATAGTTGGGGCAAAATCAGCCAGTGGTCGTTTTTCTGGTACCTCCCATTGCTTTTTCATCGCTTGAGTCGACTTGCTGAAAAGCGCATGATCGCCTTTGTTGCGGATTATAGCAAAATTATTATTACCATCAGTTTGCTCATAGATAACTTGTGATAGTTCTTTTTCAGTGTTAGATAATTTTTTGCGTGCAGAAATGCGTTCATTTTCTAGTAGACGTTGTTCAATTAATTCTGCTTTTCGAGTTTGGACTGCAAAATAGGTTTGGGCAAAAGCAATTTCTTGTTTTCGAGGGTCGCCATTTTGTGCAATTAAATAACAGGCATAGCGTGTAAGCATGATATCTTTGATCGTTTTTTGTGCGCCTTTGGGCATTTGGATCGTTTTCCTGACGTCAGGAAAATGGTCAATGATTGCATGTCCGGAGGTTTCACAGGCTACCTTCGCCTTAGAAATTACATTCTCAAAATTCTCCCATTTCCCATACCCCAAAAGCTTTTGTAGGTCACGAGCTAACCAATACTCTATACCTTCTTCAGTTTGACAAGCGTGCGACTCAAAATTATTTGTTAGTGTATTAACAATCTCTTTTTTCATAATAAATTCCTATTTATTTTTTCAATTATTACTAATTTCTATAATGATATTAAGCTCTTACATATGTCCCACTGTTAGATACGATTTTGCGGGTTTTAAATGAATATTATTATGCAAAGAATAAATAAAAAATTCTAATATATCAAGAGATTTAAGATGTTATTGAAGTATTTAGGGGGTCAATTTGGTGGAGGCGGCGGGACAAATTTGCCTGGAGCAAATTTGGACGCACGTAGTGCGCCGCGCAGCGGTGAAAACCAAGGATGGTTTTCATCAATTGAACCCGCGTAGCGGGTTAAAGTTCTATCGCGATTCCATTAATTCCAATTTACTCATATTTGGTGGAGGCGGCGGGAGTTGAACCCGCGTCCGCAAGCCCTCTGCCATCGGCTCTACATGCTTAGTCACATTCTTAGTTTTAACTACTTCTTCCCAACATGACAGGGAAGCGAAATAGCGAGTCCTAAAAAAGTTTAACCAATCTAGCAAGGACAACTAAACGGGCGATCTTATGAACTATGACCATCGATACTGAACCCATAAGCAAGTTCAGGCGATGGCGCTTTGCTGGTGTTTAGGCAGCAACGGCCGCGAGGTCGCGACCAGCGAAATATTTGTCGTTTTTGGCAAATATTTGGTTTGTAGCATTTTTTACGAGGATAGCCACTTCCTCGGCATGCACCTCAGGTTTCGCGACCGACGTCGAAGCCATGTCGCCCCCTAAGTAGAAATAACGCTCTGTATAACGTAGGTTGCGCATTATACTGGCTATTTATAATAGTTACAATATTAATTGTATTCATATTTGCATTTTTTTCAAGCTCATTTACGAAAAAAACGCTAATTTGTCTATATAGCTTTGGCTGTCTATAGTATGTAAGGTAACTTATTGTTATAGAGTCAGTTTTTAGGGAATGATCATGGACTTGGCAAAAATAAAGCGATGGAACAGCTACTTACTGGCTATATTATTAGTCTTTAGTATGGCGAGCAGCTTTGCTGCGACGCAGAGCGCAAAAGCCGAACAGTTTGATAATAAACGTGCTATCAGCTTAATGACTAAGTATCGTGCTTATCTCAAACGTACCAAACTCACCATCAAACAATTAGATTACCGGGTGAAGAATCTAGAAACCATGCAGCACATTGCCCGGGCTTGTGCAGAGAAATCACGTAGTCAATTAAAAGCAATTAATGAGTTATTAAAAACAGACCATGAAATACATGAGGCAGAAAGTTCCAATAACTATAAAGAATACCTCACTGAACGTAAAAGCCTCTACGGCAAGCGAGCAGCCGAGTGTAGTTTATTTGATTTGCGTGCGGAAGAGTTAGTCGTTGCCTACAAAAGTAAAATTCAAGAAATCAATGCCGAGGCGACGATTTCCAAAAGCGAGCCATTATGGACTTTGCTGCGTCTCGAAAATATCAGCAAGATTGAAATTAAACATTTAGACAAAAGCACGCGCTTTCAAGGTGAGATAGTCTTCAAACAAGCCGATCTATGGTTATTATTAGGTATATCACTCAGTGCACTCATTATTGGTAGTGTTATCAGTGTCTATGCGGGTCATCGACTCAAAGCACAGTCGCAGAATGTGTCTATTAAGGCCGCCATATTAAAAACCCTAAAAATCTACACGATTCCGGTATTACTTGTCAGTGCTTTACATTTATGGGTGCAGTTTATTACAGCAGATATGATATTTAAACCACCCATGCTGCTGATTAGCCACTATGTGATGTTATACGTTTTCTTAATTACTGGGCTAGGTTTTATTTTTACCCGCAATAATCCACTTTTAAATATTATGCATATCAAACCACCACTAGCACGTAAATTCTTTGTGGATTTCTTTATGTTAGGTGGATTAATATTAATTTACTTTGCTGTGAATGCGATGTTTAGTTTGCGTTATTTCGATTCCACCTTGCTTGATTTAATTCGCATTGCGTATATCACTTTGTTAACAATCCTAGTGGTACGTATCTGTTGGTTATTTACTAAGTTAAATGTATCGAATAAAAGTAATCCCATACTCTATCTTATCCGCTTAATTTTGCTATTTATTTTAGTCGGCGTTTTAGTCATATCATGCTTAGGTTATTATCATCTGGGCTTGTTTTTTATTTTAGGTATTTTAGATACAGTGCTCATTCTCGGCGCATTGTATGCGCTGATTTACCTGACTTCATGGACTGTAGCGTTTCTACAGGAACCAAAACATGCCATCTCTCGACGCGTACATCTTTATCTAGGCGTGAGAGTCAATAAGCGAATCGTTGAATTTACAATTTTAAAAGGCTTATTATACATCTGTTATATATTAGCGGCATGTTATGGATTAATGCGTGTATGGCAAATGTCGAGTTTAACAATTGATAATGCGAAAAGTTATTTCTTTGCAGGGATCAAGTTTTCAGATTTTAGTATTGTACCTGTGGGCATACTATTAGGCGTATTAGCTTTTTGTATCGTCAATTTATTAGGTCGACTCATCGCTGCAAAAATGACCCGTGGTTATACGGGCAAAGCCAGTCATGAAGCGCAAGTAGCCGTTGCATCCTTAGTCAATTATTTGTTTTTTATCGTTGCGCTTATCATAGGTATGTTATTTTCAGGAGTGGACTTTACTGGTTTAGCCATCATCATTGGTGCTTTATCTGTAGGGGTAGGTATAGGCTTGAAAGATATTGTCAATGATATCGTGTCGGGTATTGTGATTTTATTAGAACAGTCCATTAAACCTGGTGATCGGATTCTGGTAGATAATTATGAAGGCACCGTGAAAAAAATCAGAGTGCGTTCTACACAAATAGTCACGCCAGCCAAAGAAGATATCATCGTACCTAATTCACGTATGATGGTCGCTGAAGTAGTGAATTTCATGTTTCGTGATAGTCTCTGGCGAGTCACCGCCCGAGTGGGGGTGACTTATGATTCTGATGTAGATTATGTGCGTGAGGCATTATTAGAAGTGGCGCATGGCAATAAGGAAGTAGAGCAAGATGAACCAAACCAACCGGTAGTCATGTTACGTGAATTTGAAGATAGCAATATGCAATTCGAACTGTGGGCGATATTAAAAGATGTGAATAGAAAAAACTATGTTGCTAGTGATTTGAATTTTGCAATTGCAGAGAAATTCAAAGAAAAAGGTATTATGTTTGCTTTTCCACAATGTGATTTGCATGTGAAAGAGCCTGTTATATTGAAGTCATCGGAGTAATACCGCCAACTTCCACTAGACGCCAGACAACTGATAATTTATCATACAGTCTTTCAATAAAAATAATAATAAAGAGGCCATCATGGGCAGATCACGTCAACTTGGAAGCGCACGGCAGAGGACTAAGGGTTCAGGATCAGCAAACGCTTCACATGTTTCACCCTCAAATCAGCCAGCAGTAAGCCAAGCTGCAAATATGCAAGTGGTTTCTTTGCTTCCAGGGCAGTTACAGACATCCAAATCTGAACAAGCAGATCCTAAAAAAGAGGAACCGTTATTTCCTGGGCTAACGGGCGGCCGATCTGAAAATTATGCAGATAGTCTGAAGGAAATTTTGAATATATTAACGAGAATGGGGATAACATGTTCTATCCCACAGGCTCATCCTTTATACCGGCTAGTTACCGCCACTCGGATCCTTGCGCTTAGTGGGGCTAAAGCAATCCGGATAGTTAATCCTGTTGCATTTCAAGCCTTAACTGAGGAAATTAAGTATCTTAATACGTATATGCAAGAATCAAAACAATTTAAACACCAAGCCATAAGTATTTTAATTGCTGCCATACGTGATGCTGCTGAACGTATGGCACTATGTAGTGTAATTGAGTCTAAGCAATATGATAAGTATATGCCGATCTTTAAAATCTTGTTAAAGTTATCGTTCAATATTCAGAAGAATATAGTACTGATGGATAAAGAAAAATCCTATGAACGAACAGTGAAAATATTACAAGCTGATTTATCTGTCTATGTGGTTAGTATTATTGTGGAATACCTTATCCCAAGTCGAAATATTAACTTAATGAAAAAATATATGGTGACTTACTTATCGCTTGTGCAGGAGAATGAGTTATATTTGTCGGCAAGGTTAAAAAATATCACTAAACGCAAAGCGGAGTTATTTTCAGCCTATTTTAGATTTGATTTTTGCCCAAACATATTTGATCTCAAGAGTATTTGTAAACAGTTTGATGAATATGCACAGCGCTTGCAATCAGGTAGTAAAAGTACTGCTATGTCTTATGCTCTATTGGAATTAGGTTATGTTATTTGCGATAAGTTACATGTAGATGAATATGAACAGTGGTTCTTGATATTTGCGAAGTCAATGATTGCAGCATTGGATGCATATGTTACAAATATTGATCCTGAACTTTCTGCATCACGTAGTCGGGAAGAATGCGAGCGTTTATGGAAATATAAAGGATGGGTCGAGGAAATTAAAGAAAAGCGAAGAAAACGCTTGGCAGAAAATATTCGTGAACTACCGAAGAAAATGGTGAAAAAATTTGAACCGGGGGTCAAATCTGGTAAAAATGAAATTATTTTAGAATTATCTTCGAGAGAGAAAAGAGATGAGTTAATCCATATGATTAGAGAGAATAAAACATCATGGACCTACCAGGAGTTTGGTTGTCGCATAATGATAACGGCCGATTATAATAATTCATTAATTATACTAGAAACGGCACGAGAGCTTTTTAATAAATCAGCATCACATGCTAATGTAGGTCCGTCTAGTCAGCCTAAACCAAAAGTACATCATTCTAATAATCAAACACAGCAAGCTGAATATTTGCTGCCTTTACCTTCATCAACAAAAAGAGTGCCAGTGCGTAGTAAGCGTGTTGCGCAAAAACAGACTAAAATTCATACGGCAAGGACCAGCAGAGGACCTGAAAAAGAGCCATTAGTCATAGATTGGGGTAAAGGTTTATGTTATGAAAAAAGACAACAAGAACCGGAAATGCCTAGAATTTATCCCCTGGAGCATCCTGCTTTACCCCCGTATACTTTGTTTGGTTATATTCCTCAAGCTGCTGCTAGTAGAATACGTGGAACTGATGGGGTTGATGAATCAAGTCTTTTGAAGTTTCAGCAAGTATTAGAACGTGGGCAATGCGTTGGAAAGTATCGACAGGGAGTGAAGTCTGTGACAGATGAAGAAGCCAAAAAGCTGGGCTTGGAATCTAAATCTGGGTTCGGATATTTTAAAGTAAAACCTCTAGGGGAAAAGGGAGATGAGCGGTTATTTGGTACTGTTGAGCAAACTAAAAAAACTGATGATGGTCGGAATCATTTATTAATTTGTTTTGATCGTTATGCTAAGAAAGGTCACAAATCACGAGCAGTCAGGAGTTGCTAGAATAGTGTTAAAGGAATCAAAACCGTTCTTTAAAATCTCGTTGCTTTTGTCGCTCAAATTCTTTTTCTTTTAGCGCCGCACGTTTATCATGAGATTTTTTACCCTTTGCTAGGCCGATTTCTACTTTAACGCGGTTATCTTTCCAATATAGTTTCAAAGCAACGAGGGTATATCCCTTACGTTCTACATAACCGATTAAGCGATTCAGCTCTAACTTGTGTAAGAGTAATTTACGTGAACGCGTGCTATCAGGCACAATATGAGTAGAAGCGCTGTTTAACGGCGTAATATGCGTACCTAGCAACCATGCTTCACCGCGTTTGAGGATCACATAGCTATCAACCAGTTGCGCACGACCCTGCCGTAGGCTTTTTACTTCCCAGCCTTGCAGCATGATACCTGCTTCAAAGGTTTGCTCGATATGAAAGTCATGCCGAGCTTTTTTGTTAAGAGCAATGACATTTTTGTCCATTGCTTGCTTCTTAGCCATGATTTCACCTAATAGTTCAGTGATTATTGAAGATAAAACATCTCAAAGTTTAAGCTTGAGATGCTTATTTGTTCAGCGAACCGCCGATTATATAGTGTGATCTATATAAGTACAATAAAAATTGCTTGATTGCCAGCATACCCCTTGTACAATAGAAATACCTGTTAGGTCTTTTGGTTAGTGTTTGCTAACTTGTTATTTTAGTTGAAAAAAGACATCACAGGCGTAGAAGACACACTGATGAGGATGCGTATGCCAACCATTAATAAGACGGCGGTGGTGCCGTATAGTGCTGAACAAATGTATGCATTAGTAGATAATATAGAACAATATCCTGAATTTTTACCCTGGTGTAATAAAAGTGAAGTGCTGAGTCGTACTGAAGATGAAGTACGTGCAACATTGCACCTAGCTAAAGGTGCTATTCATAAATCATTTACCACTTGTAATCGTTTACAACCGGGTAAAATGATTGAAGTACGTTTAATTTCTGGGCCTTTTCGCCAATTAGAGGGTTTTTGGCGCTTTGAGGATGTATCAGAGACCACCTCAAAAGTGGCTTTAGATCTTGAATTTGAATTTAGTAGTCGTTTATTACGCATGGCGATTGGGCCTATTTTTCATCAAGTGGCTAATTCTTTTGTGGATGTTTTTTGTCAGCGTGCGCAGGCGATTTATGACTAAATTGCATATTGAAATTGCCTATGGCACCGCTGATGAGCAAGTACTGCTATCTCACGAGGTCGATCAGGGTTGTTCCGTGGCCATGGCCATTGAGCAGTCAGGTATTCTTCAGCAATACCCAGAAATCAATTTAAATCAGCATAAAGTGGGAATATTTGGTCAGCAAGTAGACTTAGAGCATCTTGTTGAGGAGCACGATCGTATCGAAATTTATCGGCCTTTAGTCATCGATCCTAAAACGGCACGTATGTTACGCGTGCAGCGAAAGAAGTCTTAATGAGCTAGATTACTGCTTCTCCTGACAATTAGCACAGATACCATACATGTTTAAGCTATGATCAGTCATTTCGAAGCCGCGTTCTTCAGCAATTTTTTTCTGTTGTTTTTCGATCAAGTCATCAACGAACTCTTCCACACAACCACATTTCACACAAACTAAATGGTCGTGATGTTCGCCTTGATTGAGTTCATAGACGGAATGTCCACCCTCGAAGTTATGTTTAATCACAAGACCTGCTGCTTCGAATTGCATCAACACGCGATAGACCGTGGCTAGTCCTACATCATCACCAGTTTCTAGCAAATCTTTAAAGACATCTTCAGCACTTAAATGGCGAGTTTCAGACTTTTCAAGAATTTGTAAAATTTTTAAACGAGGTAGCGTGACTTTCAAGCCGGCTTTGCGTAATTCATGATTGTCCAATATTTGCTCCTTTGCCATCAATAATATGACTTTAGGGGTTTCTGCAAGATATGATTGCCCTAGAAACCCTAAGTGTGCCAAAATCACCATCTTGCCACGTGGGTAAAATGTAGTTTTGCTGATAATAATGGATGATAACGATAATGCCAAAGAATCTTGCGATTTGTTTTGTAATTTTTTCTCTTTTGAGTCTGACGGGCTGTGAAAGTCTGCCGGTTTATAAAATTGATATCCAACAGGGTAATATTATTAAACAAGAACAAGTGGATAAACTTAGAACAGGAATGACCAAGCGCCAAGTCTTATTCTTAATGGGTACACCCGTGTTAGAACACAATATTAGTCCAGAGCAGTGGGATTATGTGTATACATTTCAGCCAGGTGGTAAAGAGCGTACGCAGAAAAAGTTAGTTCTGCATTTTGATAAAGATAAGCTAACAAGTATCAGTGGGCCAACCAATCCAAGAACCCAGGATGGTAAACCATTACCGGTGCCATTAGAGCATCAATAGTTGGCTGTTGTTTTCAGTCAAGCTGCTTTTAAGATCTGTGCTTATGGCATGTGAAATACTATAAGCATCGTCGTGGTTACGCCACAACAGCACTCGTATCTACCGCTAACATTTCCTTCGCGTGGGCGAGAGTTTGTTGGGTGATTTTGACGCCACCAAGCATGCGGGCGATTTCATCGATTCGAGCTTCAGGGCTGAGGAAATTAATAGTAGATGCTGTACTATTATCCACACTGTGTTTGCCTATCATTAAATGGTGATCGCCTTGAGCCGCCACTTGGGGTAAGTGAGTAATACAAAGTACTTGCGCTGTGTGCCCTAATTTCTTTAATAGCTGCCCAACAATTTCAGCGGTACCACCACCGATGCCAACATCCACTTCATCAAAGATTAACGATGGTGTGGCGTCTGTTTGTGCGGTAATCACTTGAATTGCCAAACTAATACGTGACATTTCACCACCGGAAGCAACTTTAGCCAGAGGGCGTAAGGGTTGGCCAGGATTAGCAGATACCATAAATTGCACATGGTCGATGCCATGTATAGTTGGGTTGGTGTTTTTATCTTCTGTGATGTCAATTGCAAAGTGTCCTTCCGGCATGCCGAGTCGTTGAATGCTGTCGGAGACTAACTTGTTAAGTTTTTTGCTAGCTTTTTTGCGGCTTGCTTGTAAGCGTTTTGCCGTACTGAGATAGTCGGTTAATGCGCTTTGTTCCTGCTGAATTAATTCTGCTAATCGTTGTTCGCAATTTTGTAGATTACTCAATTCTGTTTGTAAGCTTAATTGGCGCTCGTATAATTGCTCAGGTGTCACTTTATGCTTACGTGCGGTATCGTGTAATAAAGCTAAGCGAGATTCTACTTCTTGTAGACGCTGAGGATTAACTTCGACACTATCAAAGTAATGACGTAATTCTTGACTCGCCTCAGTAATCTGAATCTCTGCATTTTGCAGTAATTCAATGATATCTTTCATGTGATCGGCATTATCTGCTAGGATGCTTCTCACCTGATATAACTGACTAAGAATGGTGGCATCGTCATTATCTGTGAGTAAATTCAGTGCTTGCTGATAGTTAGTTAATAGTGTGTCTGCATTAGCTAATAGTTTATGCTCCGCATGTAGTGTGTCTATTTCATTTTCTTGTAATTGTAGCGCATCTAATTCATTGACTTGATAAGTCAGTAATTCTAATCGTGCTTGGGTGTCTGTATCGCCTGTTTGTAGCTGGGTAATTTCATTTTTGATATGTTGCCAATGCTGATAATGTTCACTGACCTTATTAAGTAAGTTGGTATGATTAGCATAGGCATCAAGTAATTGCCGTTGCTCATCTTTTTTAATTAAACTTTGGTTTTCATGTTGGGCATGAATATGGATAAGCAATTTACCCATATCACGTAATTGCTGCAATGTCGCTGATTGACCATTAATATAATTACGTGAGCGGCCTTCCGTGGTAGTGACGCGTCTAATGAGGACTTCGTTATTCTCATTATCAAAGTCTTTCGCTTGCAGCCACTGCTGCGCGGCAGGAATATGGGTAATATCAAATGTCAGGGCAATTTCACAACGGTCACAACCATGGCGGATCATTTTGCTATCTGCCCGATCACCTAGGGCTACATCCAGTGCATCGATGACAATAGATTTACCCGCACCAGTTTCACCTGTGACGACAGTCATACCGGATTTTAATTCTAAATCCAAGTTATCGATGATAGCGAAATTTTTAATATTAATTTGGCGTAACATGGTAGCGCTCTAAATATTGTGGTTGTCTCTTTCCCAGCCTAGTTTACTGCGTAAATTTTCAAAGTAATTATAAGCTTTAGGATGAATTAAGCGTAAGGATTCAGGTTTTCTTTTAATTAAGATCTCGCCTGAAGGTTGAATGGTCTTACGTGCATGACCATCACAACTGACTTTTGGCGTGGTGTTATTTTTAGTAGTGATGACAATCCGGATCTCGCGATGACTATCCACTACAATAGGTCGGCTAGAGAGTGTATGCGGAAACATGGGCACTAAGGCAATTGCATTTAAACTGGGGTGTAAAATAGGACCACCGCCAGAAAGAGCGTAAGCAGTTGACCCGGTGGGGGTGGTGACAATAATCCCATCGGCCCACTGACAATACATAAAGTCATCATCAATATGAATTTCAAATTCAATCATGTGCGGGATGTCACCTGGTAACAGCACCACATCATTGAGTGCATCTTCTTGATGGGTGATTTCACCGGCATGTGTTAATGTGGCAGATAATAAAAAGCGTTGTTCTTCCTTATAGTGTCCATCTAAAACTGCAGCGATCTCTTGTTCTAAATTATCAGGTTTAATATCCGTCAAGAAACCTAAGCGGCCGCGGTTGACACCCAAAATAGGGACATCGTGCTTCACCGCCGTTTTGGCAGCATTGAGTAAACTTCCATCACCACCGATAACTATAATTAAATCGCAATGCTGACCTAATTCGTATACGGGGTAAGTCAGTAAATTATGGTTATCAAATACACTGGCTGTGTCTTTTTCCAGGACAACGTCTAATTGACGTTGCTTGAGATAGTTGATGACTAATTGTACAGTATCAATGACATGTTCACTGCGGTAGCGTCCCACAAGCCCAATTTTTTGGAAACGTTGTTGCATTCTATTGCCTCAAAGTTAGCATCATTGTTCAACATATATCTAGCGCGCGAGATGCTATGAATGCTAATCTACCTTAACTGGCACTGGCCTACAAGTGTTGTACCTTGAAACAGCTAGCATGTATATAGAGTAGGGTGCTAGAATACGTTCCTCTGAATTGTTGTTCATCTAAGTATCAAGATTATGAGTAAAACATTAGTCAATACACGTGCCCAGGGTGTTTTGAAGCTACTCGTGGAAGAGTACATTCGTCAAGGCCAGCCAATTGGTTCCAAGGCTATCGCCGAAAAATCTGATGTGGGCATGAGCTCCGCAACTATACGTAATGTTATGGCGAATCTTGAAGAATTAGGCTTGCTAACCTCACCGCATACATCGGCAGGGCGGGTTCCGACATCGCTTGGTTTGAGACTCTTTGTTGATAGTTTATTAACCACCAAACCCTTAGATGAAGAAGCGATAAAAATTGCCAAATCGCAAATTAATCAGGGCGTGTCCTCCACTGAATTAATCCAGTCTACCTCTGCTTGGCTCTCGAGCATTACTCAGCATACAGGTCTGGTGATGGTACCTAAAATTAATAACCCCATTTTACGTCACGTGGAATTTGTGCCCTTAGCTGAGCAGCGCGTCTTGGCTATTTTTGTTTTCAACGACCGTGATGTACAGAATCAAATTTTACGCACAGAGCGTGAGTTTACTGACAGTGAGCTCCAGCAAGCTGCCAATTATTTGAATCGGCATTTCGCCGGCAAGCCTTTAACGAATGTACGTGAGCATTTGTTTGAAGCCTTACAACAAGATAAGTCACAATTAGATGATCTGTTGCAACAAACCATAGACTTAGCTGGTCAGGTGATTGAAAAACAGCAATATGAACAAACCCTGGTTGTTGATGGTGAGGCAAATCTACTCGGTATGGCGGATAGCTCTGGTATAGATTGTCTGCGTAATTTGTTTGCCGAGTTTAGTCAAAAGCGCGATATTCTACATTTATTGGATCGTTGTATCAGTGCCGATGGAGTGAAAATTTTCATTGGTGATGAAGCCGGTTATGATGTATTTGATGCCTGCAGTGTTGTTACCGCACCTTATAAAGTAGAAGGACAAGCAGTGGGGGTACTTGGTGTCATTGGCCCAACCCGTATGAATTATGAGCGCGTGATCCCCATCGTTGATGTTACCGCTAAGCTACTTAGTACGGCGTTAAAGGATTCTGGTTAAGTAGTGTGACTGCAGATGTATTTTCAATGAATACCAGTACTGCAAGCAATTGAGTATGTAAAGCAAAATAGGGGAACATTGCACATGAAAGCAAGCCAAGCTGTAAAGTCTGGGCATCAACATGGTAAACAATCAGGTACTGGAGAGATGTCTCATATCTATGCTTTGCAAGTTGGCCAGTCTGGATCTGCTCGTTTAGATTTACAGCATTCATTGATTAAAAATGACTCTGAGTTACATGTGCTTGAAGCCGGTTTAAAAGCAGGCATGCATATTTTGGAACTAGGCTGTGGTTCTGGAGCTATGACTACGTGGTTTGCACAGCTAGTTGGTGAACAAGGCTATGTGACCGCTATAGATATTAGCGCAGAGCAAATTGAGTGTGCGAAACAGGCTGCTCGTGAACAGCAGATTGATAATATTGATTTTATTTGCTCTGATATTCAAGCTCTCGAGCAAGATGTGGGTACTATTGATATCATCTATTGCAGATGTGTGCTCATGCATCTACGCGATCCATTGGCGATATTAAAAAGGGTGATGCCTTTACTCAAGGCAGGTGGTGCGATTGTTTGCCAAGAACCGAAGTTAAGTTCGGGCTTTTCTGTGCCGGAAGATAGTGTTTTTACCCAGATGAACCGCGCACTTTTAAAGATTTCTGAGAATAGAAAGGTTGATTATGATTTAGGGCCAAAGCTGCGTAACTTAATCCATGAGGCGGGTTATAAGGATGTAAAACTGCATTTTAGCCAGCGTGCTATTACGATTGAGCAAATGCAAGCATTATTATTACCTGTACTAGTTGAGCTGGAATCAAGTTTCATAGAGTTAGGTGCTGCTACTCAAGCTGAGTTAGCCGCATGGATAGCACACATAGAACAATATGCTGTAACAGATGATGCGTATTATGTTTTGCCACAACAGGCTCATGTCACAGCTTATACGTAGAAAATTTTATTTGCTAGAACGGTTGAAATCTTGCAACTTGATCCCCATAGTACGAAAAACAATCATTCAGCAAGCTACGCGATAATTGCAAAATAACGGAGACATATATGGCTGATAAGAAAACGAAAACAACAGTAGAAGAAGAAAATATCCCCGATACAGGTGTACCTGAAGAGGATGCCAAGGAGAGCAAAGCCTCTTTTTCAGCCGCAGCGGAAGCCATGGGGCTAGATCCTGCAAAGATTTCTATCCCTGAGCATGGCGATGTGGCTGAGCTAGAGGCTGAGGTTGAAACCCTACGCAAACAATTAGAAGAAAGTAATGACAAGCGTCTACGTGCCTTTGCTGAGCTAGAAAATGTGCGTAATCGTGCCACGCGTGATATAGGTAATGCACATAAATATGCCTTGCAGAAGTTTGTGGATGAATTACTGCCCGTTGTTGATAGCTTAGAGCGTGGTTTAGAGTCCGCCGATGCGACAGAAGATAGTCACCAAGCCATGCGTGAAGGTATTGAGTTGACCTTAACTATGTTGATGAAATTACTAGAAAAACATTCTATTACGGCAATGAATCCGCTGGGCGAAACCTTTGATTCAGATGTCCATGAAGCGATGTCTATGCAGCCCACGGCAGATGCGAAGCCTGGCACCATATTAGCCGTGATCCAGAAGGGTTATAAGCTACACGACCGCGTGGTTCGACCTGCGCGTGTGGTAGTTGCGAAGGAAATGACAGATTAATACGTTGACCTTTCATCTTATGCCTTGAAATTACAAACTAAGGCCCCATATAAGGCGGTAAGGACATAATTAGCATGATGAGCTTAAGAATTAATGAAATCATGCATTTGGATTGGTTTTACAAAAACATAATAATTGACAAATTTTTTAGAGGAGAATTAAACAATGGGTAAAGTAATCGGCATAGACTTGGGTACCACCAACTCCTGTGTTGCAGTAATGGAAGGTGATAAACCCAAAGTTATTCCTAATGCTGAAGGTGATTTAACAACGCCTTCTGTGGTTGCTTTTGTCGCAGATCAAGATAGCGATAATGCAGAGAAGAAAGTAGGCGCATCAGCTAAACGTCAAGCTGTGACTAATCCTGAAAATACCCTCTTTGCCGTTAAGCGTTTAATCGGACGTAAATTTACTGATGATGTGGTGAAGCGCGATATTGACATGGTACCTTACAAAATTGTTGGTGCGGATAATGGCGATGCATGGGTTGAAGCTAACGGTGAAAAAATGGCACCACCACAAGTATCTGCATTAGTGTTAGCGAAGATGAAACAAACAGCGGAAGAGTATCTGGGTGAGCCAGTGACTGAAGCGGTCATTACCGTACCTGCTTACTTTAACGATTCACAACGTCAAGCAACCAAAGATGCTGGTCGTATTGCTGGTCTGGATGTGAAACGTATTATCAACGAGCCAACAGCGGCTGCCTTAGCCTATGGTATGGATAAGCAACGTGGTGACTCTGTGGTTGCGGTTTATGACTTAGGTGGTGGTACTTTCGATATCTCTATTATTGAAATTGCTGATGTGGATGGTGAGCATCAATTTGAAGTATTAGCCACTAATGGTGATACCTTCTTAGGTGGTGAAGATTTTGACTTACGCTTAATTGAATACCTCGCAGCAGAGTTCAAGAAAGATTCAGGGATTGATTTACACAATGATCCTTTAGCGTTACAACGTTTGAAAGAAGCGGCAGAGAAGGCAAAAATTGAATTATCTTCTTCACAACAAACAGATGTAAATTTACCTTATATTACCGCTGATGCCAGTGGGCCTAAACACTTAAATATCAAACTCACTCGTGCGAAATTAGAATCCTTAGTGGAAGAATTAATTACACGTACCATTGAGCCATGTAAAGTTGCGCTCAAAGATGCAGGCATGAAAGCAGCTGATATTACCGATGTTATTTTAGTGGGTGGTCAAACCCGTATGCCTAAAGTCGGTGAAGAAGTGAAGAACTTCTTTGGTAAGGAACCACGCCGTGACGTTAACCCGGATGAAGCGGTTGCTATCGGTGCAGCTATTCAAGCAGCAGTATTATCAGGTGATGTGAAAGACGTGTTACTGTTAGACGTAACACCACTCTCATTAGGTATTGAAACCTTAGGGGGTGTGATGACTAAATTAATCGATAAAAATACTACGATTCCAACTAAAGCGAATCAAGTATTCTCTACCGCTGATGATAACCAGACTGCTGTGACCGTCCACGTATTACAAGGTGAACGTGAGCGCGCTGGTGCCAATAAATCTTTAGGTCGTTTTGATTTATCAGATATCCCACCATCACCACGAGGTACACCACAGATTGAAGTGACCTTTGATATCGATGCCAATGGTATTTTAAATGTATCTGCCAAGGATAAAGCGACTGGCAAAGAACAATCTATTGTGATTAAAGCTTCTAGCGGTTTATCCGATGAAGAAATCGAAAAAATGGTCAAAGATGCTGAGGCGCATGCTGAAGAAGATAAAGCATTCCAAGCATTAATCGAAGTACGTAACCAAGCGGATGGCATGATACATGCTACGACTAAAGCGCTTGCTGAGGCCGGCGATAAAGTATCTGCTGAAGAACGTGCAAGTGTTGAAGCTGCCGTAGGTGACTTGAAAGATGCACTGAAAGGTGATGATAAAGCGGTTATTGAAGCGAAAATACAAGCACTCAGCGAAGTTACAACACCAATGTCTGAAAAACTTTATAGTCAAGCTGATGCTGCTGGCCAAGCTGCAGATGCAGCAGCAGCCGGTGCTGCTAGCGCAGAATCAGCCAATGATGATGCGAAAGAAGGTGATGTATTGGATGCTGAATTTGAAGAAGTGGATGATTCTAAAAAATCATAATCAGTAACATTTCTGATACATGAAAACGCTAAGTTAAAACGCGAGCCGTATGGCTCGCGTTTTGTCGATCTTCAGGTAGCATGAATAATACAAAGTGTATGGAAAAATAAAATGTCAAAAAAAGATTATTATGAAGTTTTAGGCGTAGCGCGTAATGCCAGCGATGCCGAATTAAAAAAAGCCTATCGACGTTTAGCGATGAAATATCACCCTGATCGTAATCCTGATAATGCGGAAGCCGAAGAAAAATTTAAAGAAGCAAAAGAAGCCTATGAAGTGCTTGCCGATGCACAAAAGCGTTCTAGCTATGATCAATTTGGTCATGCCGGCGTCGATCCGTCCATGGGCGCTGGGCCAGGACCAGGAGCGGGTAATTTCAGTGATATTTTTGGCGACATTTTTGGTGATATATTTGGCGGTGGACGTGGTGGTGCTGGTCATGCACATCGGGGTGCAGATATCCAATATAATTTACAACTCACCTTAGAAGAAGCGGTATTAGGTACAACAAAACAAATTCGTATTCCTACTTGGGTGTCTTGTAGTGCCTGTAGTGGCTCTGGAGCTGCCAAAGGTAGTAAACCAACTCAATGTAGTGATTGTGATGGCCAAGGCCAAATTCGTATTCAGCAGGGCTTCTTTACAGTTCAACAGACCTGTCCTACCTGTCGAGGTGCTGGTGAAGTGATTATGTCACCGTGTCAGCAATGTCGTGGTCAGGGACGCGTGCAAGAGCACAAGACCTTATCCGTTAAAGTACCTGCGGGTGTGGATGAGGGCGATCGTATTCGTCTTTCGGGTGAAGGTGAAGCAGGTCTCCATGGTGGCCCAGCGGGCGATCTGTATGTACAAGTCTATGTCAAAGAACATGCGATTTTTGAACGCGAAGGTAGTGATTTACATTGCGAAGTGCCTATTAGCATTATTACCGCAGCCCTGGGTGGTGAGATTGAAGTGCCAACCTTAACTGGGCGAGTAAAAGTCAAAGTCCCAGCAGAAACACAAAGTGGCCGAGTATTCCGTTTACGCGGTAAAGGTGTCAAACCCGTTCGCAGTGGCCCAGTGGGTGATTTATTATGCAGAGTCCAGGTTGAAATACCTGTAAACTTGAATAAAGAGCAAAAAGAGCTCCTGCAAACATTGGATAACTCATTGAAAAAAGACAATAAAAGCCATAGTCCACAGGAGCGATCCTGGTTTACGCGCGTGAAAAAATTCTTCGAAGAAATGAAAACCTAGTAAATACTATCTGGTAAATAAATAATCAATTTCTGCATGATTGCGGTGGACTAAATCTCCAAGATCCCGTACAATGTCGACCAGTTTTTGTACCTACTGGTTTTAGTAATATGCGTAAGTGAATATTACTCTCCTGAGAGGGATATCCTTGTAGAGTGCATAATAGAGTGAGGCAATCAATCTACTATAGCATTCGATATCTAGCACTTTTCAGGTGTGGCCACAGGGTTAGAACATAATAATCAAATAGGACCAAATAAGCTTAACAGGAGATAATCAGTGGTAAAACCGGCAATCCTCGCCCTAGAAGATGGCAGTGTATTCCATGGTATCAGTATTGGCGCAGCAGGTGAAACACAGGGTGAAGTGGTATTTAATACCGCGATGACTGGCTATCAAGAAATTCTCACCGATCCTTCCTATGCACAACAGATCGTTACCTTGACTTACCCCCATATTGGTAATACTGGCATCAATGAGCAAGATCGAGAATCTACCAAGGTACATGCCGCTGGCTTAATCATTCGTGATTCATCTCTGATTACCAGTAATTGGCGTTCACAAATGAGCTTAGAAGAGTATCTGTGTCAGGAAAATATCGTTGCTATCGCAGAAATTGACACCCGCAAGTTAACCCGCCTGTTACGTGAGAAAGGCGCGCTCAAAGGTTGCATTACCACTGCAGTGGATGATGAAGCCGCTGCAATTGCTAAAGCACAGCAATTTGCCGGTTTAGAGAATACTGATTTAGCCAAAGTCGTCAGCACTGAGAAAGCCTATCATTGGCAAGAGGGCAGCATTTCTCTGGAGCAGGATGCTGATGCAGCAACCGAGGAAACACGTAATTACCCTTACCACGTGGTTGTTTACGACTTTGGGGTAAAACATAATATTTTACGTATGCTTGCAGATCGTGGTTGCCAATTAACAGTTGTTCCAGCGCAAACCCCAGCAGAAGAAGTATTAGCCATGCAAGCGGATGGCGTGTTCTTATCAAATGGCCCAGGTGACCCGGCTCCCTGTGATTATGCCATTACAGCGATTCAAACGTTTTTGGCAGAGAATATTCCCTTGTTTGGTATTTGCTTAGGCTTTCAATTATTAGCCTTAGCTGCAGAGGCAAAAACCATGAAGATGAAATTTGGTCACCATGGCGCGAATCATCCGGTACAGGATTTAGCAACTCAAGTGGTGATGATCAGTAGTCAAAACCATGGTTTTGCCGTTGCTGAAGATTCTTTACCCGCGAGCTGTGAAATTACCCACCGTTCCTTGTTCGACAATACGATACAAGGTATCGCAATTAAAGATAAATATGCCTATGGCTTTCAAGGGCATCCAGAGGCAAGTCCCGGTCCTCATGATGTCGCCCATGTCTTTGACAAGTTTATTACTATGATGGAGCAACGAAAAGTTGCGCGTGTACAATCAATAACGGAAACACAAACGAACCATGCCGAAGCGTACTGATTTAAAATCGATTCTAATTTTAGGGGCAGGCCCCATTGTGATTGGCCAAGCCTGCGAGTTTGATTATTCAGGTGTGCAAGCCTGTAAAGCACTCAAGGAAGAGGGTTACCGAGTTATTTTGGTCAACTCAAATCCAGCTACAATTATGACCGATCCCGCCTTGGCAGATGCCACTTATATCGAGCCTATCGATTGTGATAGCGTCACTGATATCATCAAAAAAGAACAGCCTGATGCAATTCTACCCACCATGGGTGGACAGACCGCATTAAACTGCGCGTTGAGCTTAGCCAGCGCTGGCGTTTTAGAAGAATATAACGTAGAACTTATCGGGGCGACTAAAGAAGCCATCGATATGGCAGAAGATCGCGAACTATTCCGTGATGCCATGGAGCGTATTAATTTAGCCGTGCCTACTTCATTTATCGCGCACAGCTTAGAAGAAGCTTTAACTGTCCAAGTACAGTTAGGTTTCCCTGTGATTATCCGGCCTTCCTTTACCCTCGGTGGTACAGGGGGTGGTATTGCTTATAACCGTGATGAGTTTATTGATATTTGTACTCGTGGTTTAGAGTTATCACCGACACGTGAGTTGTTAATCGAAGAATCCATCCTCGGCTGGAAAGAATACGAAATGGAAGTGGTGCGAGATTGCCAAGACAACTGCATCATTGTATGTGCCATTGAGAATTTTGATCCTATGGGTGTGCATACAGGTGATTCTATTACCGTTGCACCGGCACAAACTCTTACCGATAAAGAATATCAAGTTTTACGTAATGCTTCTCTAGCAGTATTACGGGAAATTGGCGTAGATACCGGTGGTTCAAATGTGCAGTTTGCCATTAATCCTGATGATGGCCGCTTAGTTGTTATTGAAATGAATCCTCGCGTATCACGTTCCTCCGCCTTAGCGTCTAAAGCAACCGGATTTCCTATTGCTAAAGTCGCCGCTAAATTAGCGGTGGGCTACACCCTCAATGAATTACGTAATGAAATTACCGGCGGCGCTATTCCAGCTTCCTTTGAGCCGACTATTGATTACGTGGTTACGAAAATGCCGCGCTTTAATTTTGAGAAATTCCCGCAAGCCGATCCGCGCTTAACAACGCAAATGAAATCAGTAGGTGAAGCGATGGCTATCGGCCGTACCTTCCAAGAGAGTTTACAAAAAGCCTTGCGTAGCTTAGAAGTGCGTGCAGATGGTTTTATTTCAAAACTTGATCCAATTCAAGGGGAAATTAAAGACAGCATTAAAGCCGGATTGCGGACGCCAACGGCCGAGCGTATTTGGTATATTGCTGACGCTTTTAGACATAATTTCACCTTAGAACAAGTGCACGAATGTACGCGTATTGATCGTTGGTTCTTGGCACAGATTGAAGAATTGATTGCCTGGGAAGCCAGCATTGAAGAAATGCAAGTGGCTGAGATTGATGCAGAGCAAATGCTGGCAATTAAGCGTAAAGGTTTTTCTGATAGTCGTTTAGCGGCGTTATTAGATATACCAGAGCAACAAGTGCGAGAACACCGCCATCAACTTGGTATTCGACCCGTGTATAAACGCGTAGATAGTTGTGCTGCCGAATTTAATGCAGAAACAGCGTATTTCTATTCTACCTATGAAGAAGAGTGTGAAGCCTTACCCAACGATAAAGAAAAAATCATGATCCTTGGTGGCGGTCCAAACCGTATTGGTCAAGGGATTGAGTTTGATTACTGTTGTGTGCATGCTGCATTCGCTATGCGAGAATTAGGTTATGAAACCATCATGGTTAACTGTAATCCGGAAACTGTTTCCACCGATTATGATACCTCTGACCGATTATATTTCGAACCGCTGACATTAGAAGATGTCTTGGAAATTGTGCATAAAGAGCAACCCAAAGGAGTGATTGTGCAGTATGGTGGGCAAACACCACTGAATTTAGCCAAAGCTTTAGAAACTGCTGGCGTGCCAATCATTGGTACCTCACCCGATGCCATTGACCGTGCAGAAGACCGCAAGCATTTCCAAGCAATTATTAGCAAATTAGGTTTACGTCAACCAGCTAATGCTATTGCCACATCTGTTGAAGAAGGTTTACAAGCGGCGCAAAGCTTAAGCTATCCCTTAATTGTGCGACCATCCTATGTATTAGGTGGGCGTGCTATGGTGGTTGTCTACAATGATGCGGAATTACAAAATTATTTAGAAGCAGCATTCAAAGCATCAAATAGCCCAAGTGTGTTGCTGGATCACTTCTTGGATGATGCCATTGAAATTGATGTAGATGCCATTTGCGATGGTACTGATGTAGTCATTGGCGGCATTATGGAGCATATCGAACAAGCCGGTGTGCATTCAGGTGATTCTGCCTGTAGTTTGCCACCCTTCTCATTAAGCGAAACAGTACAGCAAGAGTTGAGTCGACAAATTATTGCTTTAGCCAAAGAGCTAGGCGTTGTTGGTTTAGTCAATGCACAATTTGCGATTAAAGATAATGATATTTATGTGCTTGAAGTAAATCCACGTGCTTCACGTACAGTACCCTTTGTATCAAAAGCTACCGGGAGATTATTAGCAAAAATTGGTGCTAATTGTATGGCTGGCCAAAGCTTAAAAGAGCAGGGGATCACTAAACAGGTAACCCCAGATTTTTATTCAGCCAAGTTGCCCGTATTCCCCTTTGTAAAATTCCTAGGTGCTGATCCTATTTTAGGTCCTGAGATGAAATCAACAGGTGAAGTCATGGGCGTAGGTCATAATTTTGGTGCAGCCTATGCACGCGCACAACAAGGTCGCGGCAGTGACTTACCCAAACAAGGGACCGCCTTTCTTAGCGTAAGAGATGCAGATAAACCACAGATTGCAGCTATTGGTGAAGAGTTACAAGGCTTAGGCTTTGAACTGATCGCTACTGGTGGTACCTGTAAAATCTTACGTGATGCAGGCTTATATTGTCAGCGTATCAATAAAGTACTAGAAGGTCAGCCACATATTGTGGATTTAATTAAAAATGACGAAATAGAATTTATTGTGAACACTACTGAGGGTAAACAAGCCATTGCTGATTCTTTTGCTATCCGGCGTACAGCTTTACAACATAAAGTTTGTTACTCGACTACGTTAGCAGGTGCAAAAGCGACTATATTGGCAATGCGCCACAAAGCAAAAAATAAAGTAAACAGTGTCCAAGAGTTAGTTGCAACTATTGCAGCAGAATAACTAGAGATGCAAAATTAATTAAGATCAATGATACGTTTGTAAATACAGTTAACAACAAACGGTTATACGAGGATTAGATTATGAACAGAGTACCTATTACCGTAGAAGGTGCAGAAAAACTAACAGCAGAATTGAACCATTTAAAAAAGGTTGAACGACCTAATGTGATTGAAGCCATTTCAGAGGCAAGAGCACATGGTGATTTAAAAGAAAATGCTGAATACCATGCTGCGCGTGAGAAGCAAAGTTTCTTAGAAGGTCGTATTGCAGATTTAGAAGGACAATTGTCCAATGCACAAGTGATCGATGTCACAAAAATCAACAATACAGGTAAAGTGATCTTCGGTTCTACCGTAGAATTAATTAATGATGACACCGATGAAAAAGTTGTTTACCAAATTGTGGGTGAATACGAAGCTGATATTAAGCAAAAGAAAATATCCATTAGCTCACCCATCGCCCGAGCGATTATCGGTAAAGAAGAAGGTGACGAAGTCATTGTTAATACACCCAGCGGTGAAGTGGCTTACGTGGTTGACCAAGTACTGTATGTTTAAGAGTGATAACAGGATTGTTGTTATCACTTGAGGATTTACCTACAGATTAATAGCGATTTGTTGACTAGAAAAAAGTTGTCATCCCGAGTGCGAAGCACGTGGGATCTCCTGATGGTTTGATTACACTGAAAGTATTAGGTAATTGCACGTATGGCAATAATCGCCGATACAGAAAACGTTCAGATTTGTGGCAAGGTTGGACGAAAAATTTATGAAAAGCGCGCAGTGTATGCTTAATACATGAGCACTTTGAGTGGATTTTTCGTCCAAGATTGACCAAATATGGACGTTTCCACAACAATACTGAAAAATTATAATAATAAGAAAGAGGAAAAGCCATGCTATATAAACTAATCGGTGTAACCATACTGGCTGCATTAACTGTACTACTATCTATCAGTGGCATATTTGAATACTTTGGTTTCCACACTAGTAAGCTAGATAGCACCACAACAAAGCAAACAACAGATACCAAAATCAAAGTCAAAGACATTGATCCCAAAGCATTAAAAGTTGGTTTACGTGCCTATGGTTGTGCGCGCAAGCAAGGCTTAGACGATAAACAGGTCTTAACTATTATTGACTATTCAAAACCTTCTTCAGAACCACGTATGTGGGTGCTGGATATGAAAAACAAAAAAGTCGATTTTGAAGAATTAGTTGCTCATGGTAAAGGTAGTGGCTTAAAAAACGCTCATGCATTTTCCAATAAAAGCCAAAGCCATCAATCAAGCTTAGGTGTCTTCTTAACTAAAAACACCTATATTGGCCATAAAGGTTATTCATTACGCTTAGAAGGTTTAGAAAAAGGTATTAACGATGCAGCCTTGAGCCGAGATGTGGTGGTGCATGGGGCTAACTATGTCAGTAAAGCCTTTGTCAAAAATACCGGCCGTTTAGGCCGCAGTTGGGGTTGTCCTGCTGTCAGTAAAAAATTAGCTAAGCCTACCATTGATAAAATCAAGAATGGTACGTTACTTGTAGCCTACTATCCAGATAAACACTGGCTGCAGAAATCAGAATATTTGCATTGCTAAGTATTTTAAAGAAAAGCAACTCCCCCGTTTACGGGGGAGTTGGATGACTTACAGCCTAGCTATCTAAAAACTATCCGCACTTGCCTTAAACCAATCTTTGGCAAAGATCCTGGGGACATTTTCTTTTAACAATGCCCCTGGTTCAATGTACTCATATAGCTCAGAGTAAGGTTTTGCGCGGGCATTATCAATGCGATGGAAAACATAGTCTGGATTTAATTCACTGATGCTGTGCACGCCCATAGCGCCTAATAATTCTAATGAACTTTCCATGGTTGCTGCATGGAAGTTAGCGACTCGCTTGTATTTATCATTCACCACTAAGCCACGGACTAAGCGTGGATTTTGTGTGGTAACACCAGTAGGGCAGGTATTAGCATTACACTGTAAGGATTGAATACAGCCGATAGAAAATAGCATCGCCCGTGCAGAATTACACATATCTGCACCCAGAGCCAATTTGGTCACTAAATCAAAGCCACTAGCTATTTTGCCGCTACAGATGATACGCATTTTATCGCGCAAGTTTGTCCCTACCAAGGCATTGTGTACGAAGCGCAAACCATTATCTAATGGCTCACCGATATAATCAGTAAACTCAATCGGTGCGGCACCAGTACCACCTTCGGCACCGTCTACGGTAATAAAGTCAGGATATACATCCATCTCTAGCATGGCTTTACAGATAGCTAAAAATTGAGAGCGGATCCCCACACAAAGTTTAAAGCCTACGGGTTTACCACCGCTGAGTTCGCGTAACTGAGTAATAAATTGCAATAATTCTTTTGGTGTAGAAAATGCAGTATGTGCTGGTGGTGATAAGCAGTCTTTACCCATTTCAATACCACGAATTTCAGCGATTTCAGCCGTAATTTTTGCTGCAGGTAGTAAACCACCATGGGAAGGCTTAGCGCCTTGGGAAATTTTAATTTCAACCATTTTGACTTGTTCATGAGCAACTTTTTTCTGGAATTGCTCAGGATCAAAATTGCCTTCTTTAGTACGACAACCAAAATAAGCGGTACCTAATTGCCAAATCAAATCACCACCGCCAGCAAGATGATGTGAGCTTAAACCACCTTCACCGGTATTGTGGGCAAAATTACCAAGCTTGGCGCCTTTATTGAGGGCTAGCACGGCATTAGCACTGAGTGCACCAAAACTCATAGCTGAAACATTTAAGCGAGATGCATGGTAAGGTTGTTTACAATCTTTACCGCCTACCATGATCCGCTCTTCTGATTCATCTAATACCGTGGGTGCTAGTGATTGACGAATGGAGTTGAAGCCTGGACGATGAATATCTTGTTGAGTACCGAAGGGGAGTGTATCACGTACAGCTTTGGCGCGTTGATAGACTAAAGTACGGGTTTCGCGATCAAAGGGACGCTCACTTTGATTTGTAGCGATAAAGTACTGTTGAATTTCAGGGCGGATAAATTCCAGCATGTAACGAAAATGCCCTAATAATGGGAAATTACGTAGTACTGCGTGTTTCTTTTGGAAGAAATCCCAGATGCCGATACCAATTAATACCACGGCTAAGCCAATGACAAAACCGACATTTAATTTTTCATAGATATCAAACAGAATCACAACCGCAATAATCGTAGCGACGACGATAACCAGACGTTTCATAAAGTTTACTCCCTATTAGCGAGTTTGTTGCTCGCAGTATTTTATCCACATTTCACGATAGGCGGTTTCAATAGCTTCAGCCATTAAGGCGCCATTCATTAAGGTGGAGTTTTGCATATTAGCACGTAAATTAAGCCGAATACTTTCAAGTTTGTCTAAATCATTTGCTAGTGCCTTGGCTTTTTCAATATATTCATCGGCAGAATAAGCGATTAAGTCACCTAAGCCAATGCGGTTGATGATACTGGCACTGACGCGAGATTGTGGTTTATCGCCACAGAGCGTGATTACAGGCACGCCCATCCACAATGATTCGCAGGTGGTGGTAGTGCCATTATAAGGACTAGTATCTAGGGCGATATCAATATGGTGAAAGCGTGATAAGTGCTCAAAGTAAGTGGTATCATAGTTATAGAGTACTAAGCGGTCCTCAGGAACCCCGGTTTCTTTGAATTGTTCAGTGACAATGGCTTTCACTTGCGGGTCACGTAAGATAATGTTTTTCATAAATAGTTTTGAGTCTGGCACGGCTTCTAATAATCTCGCCCAGATTTGCATCATGTTTTTGTTCACTTTACAGGGATTATGAAAAATAGAAAAACTAATAAAATTATTTTTACGTGCGGGTAAATAATTCGCATCAGGACAGCCTGTGGGTGCGGTATAGCAGTGACAGCCGTGAGGTAAATAAATTAATTTTTCTGTATAATATTTTTGTGCTTCCGGTGGTGGGTCAATCATTGCATCGGTAAAGCGATAATCGATAGCTTCCATACCTGAGGTATAAGCATAGCCTAAATAACTGACTTGAATAGGTGCTGGCTTGTAAGCAAATAATGGCATACGGTTATCTTTAGTATGCCCGGATAAATCCATAAGAATATCAATTTGTTTTTCTTGCACAAAGTTAGCTAATTCAGGATAACTCATAGTGTGTACATTATAATATTCTGTTGCCATGCGTTGAATTGATTCAGTGACTTTGTCGTGTTTTTGTTGATTAGCGAAACAGATCGGTTGAAATTTGCTTTTATCATGGTTCGCAAGAATATTCCCAATATAATAAGAGACGGGATGCATATTATAGTCACCTGATAAATAGCCAATACGTAAAGGTCTATCAGGTGAAAAATCAGTGATTTTAGTGGGTAGCGCTTCTATATCCTTAGTCTGTAATTCTTCCCAATGTCTATGTTCTTTATATAAGGTATCAAAATCCAGTTCACTGTCATAAAGCAAATTCAGCATCAGATTGCTATGAGCACGATTAGCTTTAGGGTCCACATCAAGTACCATTTTAAAATAGCGAGTCGCTTCTTTCACATCACCTAATTTAGTAAAAGAGTTAGCTAAATTATTATAAGCACTGGTATCGTCTGGATTGACCTTATTAGCTTTCTTTTGTAACTCAAGCCCGGCCATGAATTCGCCACCGGCTTGCAGGATATTGGCTAAGTTAACCATACTCGGATAATGCTCAGGGTTAATGGCTAAAACCGCTTCATATTTACCCCGAGCAGCATGGTATTCCTTACGCAAATCAAAGGATAGGGCCAGAAAGTACAGGGCATTCAAATCATCAGGCCGCTGTTGCAAAATCTCTTCGCTAACCACTTGCATTTGCTCATACTGCTGCATTTCTAACAGAGATTTTATATGCTTGTATGCTTCATTGATGGTTACAGTTTGCTTCACGAGTTACTCCTTTTGCGATTCACGGTAAATCACGATAGTATGGCCTATGCTTTGTACCAGCTCGGCTGTTTGTTGTTGGCAAATATCCGCAGTGATCGCTTGGCGTGCTTCACGGTCGCTGGTAGGGATTTTAACTTTAATGAGTTCATGATCAGTGAGTGCGCGGTCAATTTCGTTGAGGACTGCTTCAGTTAGGCCATTGTTACCTAGTTGTACAATGGGCTTTAGGTGATGGGCTTGGCTTTTAAGTTGTTTTTTTTGTTGTGCTGTTAATGTCATAGGATACCCTGTTATGTCGTTTAAAAATAAAGCAGTGGCTAAGCCACGCTTCGTGAATGTAATGCCCAGTCCATTTAATATAGTCAAATTATGGCTGGCTTGCATAATGATGGCGGGAGTTGCTGTTTGGTATGCATCATTTGATATTACCCCAGATCGTGGCCGCCAGGCGCTCATTGTACTGATTTATAGTGTGCTGTCTGCGCTTTGGCTAGTTTTTTTGACTTATCGAGTGGCTAAACGCTGCCAAAGAGAGCAAAATGCGGCAAATTGCAAGGATAATGACCAATCGCTTGGTAGAGATATAGATCATGAGAAAATCTAGACGCTCAAAGAGCAGTGGTCGCTGGTTACAGGAACATTTTGCTGATCCTTATGTGCACAAGGCGCAAAAATTAGGCTATCGCGCCCGGGCTGCCTTTAAGTTATTAGAAATTCAAGAAAAAGATAAAATTATCACTCCAGGTATGGTAGTGGTTGATTTAGGTGCAGCACCAGGTAGTTGGTCACAGATTGCCGCAAAATTGGTGGGAGACAAAGGTAGAGTCGTTGCTTTGGATATTCTTGATATTGAAAGTTTAGCTGGCGTGGAGATTATTCAGGGGGATTTCACCACAGATGAAGTCTATCAACAATTATTAGACACTCTCGCAGGCCAAGCCGTCGATGTGATCCTCTCCGATATGGCACCGAATATGAGTGGCATGAATTCAGTGGATCAGCCGAGAGCGATGTACTTAGCTGAATTAAGCTTAGACTTTGCCAAGCAGACCTTAAAACCCGGCGGAACGTTTTTAACAAAAGTGTTTCAAGGTGAAGGTTTTGATAGTTATTTTAAATTAATGAAAAGCCAGTTTAACAATATGTATACGCGTAAACCTGAGGCATCAAGATCGCGTTCGCGAGAGGTGTATTTATTGGGGCGAGGGTTTAAGGGGGTAGAGTAGCTGTTCGTATGATGTTATCAACTATTCTGTGCTGTCATCAACTATGTTATTACTAGAAGCAGCATTGTCATCCCGAGTGCGAAGTACGTGGGATCTCCTGATGATTTGACTACTTAGTAATCATACTCACTGAGCAAAATACAGCAAAAATAACCGTAATCTTCGGGTAACAACTCTGTTATAATCTGCCCGCAAAAACTAGACAATAAAAAAATACAATGCCAACATTTATCAACCATATACTTCAACAACGTTCACAGTTTCCTTCTTCCATGTTTTTATACCGTAATCGAGTGATATTTGATTGCAGTGAATATGGTATGTCAAATGCTCACTTATCTATAAACGCTAATGAAAAAGAGCAACAGATTAGTTTCACCTGGCGAATTATTAGTGAAGATAATTCTTTAGGTGAACTCTTAGCCATATTGAAAATTATTGATATTGATGCTGCTGAATTGAGTGATAAGAGACTCAATGATTATATAAAAATAAGCAAAGACAAAAATGGTAAAACACAGTATATCAATACTTTTACTTTCTCCATCGACAAAGTAGTTGAAGTTGAAAAATTCTTACAGGTATTTTGTTTCGTATATTATTATTTTTCTTTTTTTGCTGAAAAAGATAAAGTGCTTAAAGATTTTGTAAAAATAGTATTAGCTAGTTTAAATGATAGAATTAAAGCCACTCCTAGGAAAAATAAGCAGTTATTGCCTGAAGACTATAAATTATCTGAGCAGCAGCGGAGGTTTTTACAGGCTAAACAAGCACCACTAATGGACTTAATACAGGACTTTGTGACTAATAGAAGTGATTTAAGACCTGTTCTTAATACATTTGAAAAACAAAAAATTACAGCTAAAAATGGGCGTGTATCTATACAAAATATTGTAGTCGGGGATTTCTCTATCGGCACAGTGATACCGCAAATTCGAGCTGCAGTGCAGCAGCCTGGAAAAGATCAAGTTAATAAATTACAGCAAGTACGTGTAGCACCAAAGCCAATGTCAGGAAGGGTAGCGTTGAATAAAATTCAGCAAATGCCGCGACAAACGATTAAGTTTCGGGTGGGCTACCAAGGAATAATATATGGAATCTCTGGTGATGTTTACGAATTGTTGCGAGCGCATTTGATGGATTTGCATAGTCCTCTCTGCAATGGAATTACTATATTCAAGCACACAGAGAATCTTGAAGTAGCAAGCAGGATATTTAGTTTTCCAGATACAAGTGTAAAAGCTTTAAAGGCAATGCCAAAAGAAAGTGAGAGCCTTAATAACGACAGTCAATCCATAGAATTTATCAACCTGAGTGGCAAAGTGACCCTCTGTTATGATCCTCGCGTTGGATTAGATGTGATTGCTAATACACAGATCCCAGCCGGTACTCTAATCAAGTATGCAGGGCTTATTGGTACCCAATCTCCTGATAAACGTTATTGTGTTGCAAACGCAAATCCAGGTTTTGCACATATGCCTATAGACGCTAGAGAGCAGGGTAATCTTGCCAGTTTAATTAACCATGCACCGACACATGCTGAGGATAAAAATGGTTTAACTGCAAAGATAGAAACAGCAAATTGCGAATTAACTCATATAGTCATGGATGGTGTTAAAATACCCGCTATAAAAATCATGCGAGATATACAGCCAGGAGAGCGTCTAAGTCGTGATTATGGTTTAACTGCTGCAGCATGGAAGCAGCAAGGCCAAGAACCTTATTATTTCAGTAATACCGCTCAACGACACATGTTTAATGCGCAGCATCAATCAGTGCGTTTAAATCATGTGTACCCTAATCATCCATTACACTTTGCGGCGGCAATAGGTTGCTTACCGGCAGTCAAACAATTAGTACATGAAGGCACCGATCCACAATTAGTTATTCAAGGTCAGACAGCTATGCAGTGGGCGCAGCAATCAGGGCACGCTGACATTGCTGCCTATCTGCGAGATTTCATGGTAGAGGCAAAATTACGCAGCCAAGTCTTTACTCAATTTTATTTTCCCTATGACCCTCGATCACATGAACAGTACCAACAAGTCACCACAGAAGAAGGCGGTATAGCTGATATAGACAAATCCAGCAGCGTACCTAAATTACGCGGTCTATTGCTGTAGCCTCAAGAGAATATAAAAGACCCTAGTAGGCACTCAGTTTACGCATGCCTAATAAAAAAATAACTATTTTTCAATAAGTTAAATATAACAATTCTGTAAAATGTCGATTTTGCGTAGCTTATTTATGGCTTATAAACTTACGCGAAAATGACAAATGTCGATTTTGCGTAACTTATTTATGGCTTATAAACTTACGTGAAAATGACAAATGTCATTCTTGCGTAAGTTATATTCTTGGTATAAACTTGCGTGAAAATGACAAATGTCATTCTTGCGTAAGTTAGCAGAGGTATTATATGGTAAATCCAGCCTTCTTGGGTAGGCAACATGAATTCAGGCAATTAACTGATTTGTATAAGCGTGATGATGCGAGTTTGGTGACGGTAAAGGGACGTCGCCGTGTGGGCAAAAGTCGCTTAATCATGGAATTTGCCAAAAATAAGACGTTCTACCAATTTACTGGATTACCACCCACACCTGAAACAACAGCGCAATCGCAGCGTGATGAATTTGCAAGGCAATTAGGTGAACAATTTGGTTTGCCAGGCATACAAGCTCAGGATTGGGGAGATTTATTTACCTTACTTGCCCGTCATACTCAAAAAGGCCGGGTTGTGATCTTAATCGATGAAATTTCTTGGATGGGTAATGAAGACCCTGATTTTTTAGGTAAGTTAAAAGTTGTTTGGGACATACATTTTAAACAAAATAGAAAACTTATCATGGTCTTATGCAGCTCGATTTCCACTTGGATGGAAAAAAATATTCTGGCAAGCACAGGCTTTTTTGGGCGTATTGCCTTAAATCTCAGTTTGCATGAATTATCCTTAGCCGAGAGTAATCAATTCCTGAGCGCAGGTGGCTTTAGAGGATCGGTATATGAACGATTAATGCTATTGGCTGTTGCCGGTGGTATCCCCTGGTATTTAGAGTTAATGAATAGCGCTCGTTCAGCTATCGACACTATTCAACAGTTATGCTTTAGTCCAGATGGTATTTTGGTTAATGAGTTTAATTACATATTTCATGATCTGTTTGCTCGTCGAGGTCCAATATGTAAAAAAATTGTTGATTTCTTAGCACAAGGTCCGGCAGATTATTCCACTATTGCAAATGCATTAGATTATCCTAGTGGTGGCCCCTTAAGTGAATATTTAAATGATTTAGTAACGTGTGGATTTCTCAAGCATGATAATACTTGGGATATCAAAGCAGGTGATTTCAGTAAGCTCAGTAAGTACCGCTTATCTGATAATTATTTACGATTCTACATCAAGTACATTGAACCCAATTTAATTAAAATAAAACAAGGACGCTTCCTGCAAACTTCTATGTCGAGCCTACCCAATTGGGATGGTATTCTAGGATTGCAATTAGAAAATCTAGTACTGAATAACCGTGAGATTATTTGGCAAGCACTTGGGATCAGTGCTGATGATATTGTGATTGATAATCCTTATTTCCAACGTAAGACGAAACGCTATGCAGGTTGTCAAGTTGATTATTTAATCCAAACAAAATATAACAGCTTATATATCTGTGAAGTTAAATTCTCAAAGCACAAGATAAGTAAAAAAGTAATAGAACAAGTAACAGAAAAAATCCAACGCTTACAATCTCCAAAGGGTTATGCATGTCAGCCTGTACTTATACATGCTGGATGCGATGTCAGTGTGGTAGAAGATGCAGATTATTTTAATCACATTGTTGATTTAGCGGATAGTATTAGTGTTGATTGACGTAATTTATAAATACTACAACCGCGTTAACCAATGCTCATAATCATGTAATTGCCCGTGCACTAAATTCAAATATAAGGTTTGTAATTTTTCAGTGATAGGGCCACGTTTGCCTGACCCAATGCAACGACCATCGATTTCTCTGATAGGTGTTACCTCTGCAGCGCTGCCAGTAAAGAAAGCTTCGTCTGCAATGTAAACATCATCGCGGATCATATTTTTTTCTTTAACGACGATGCCTTGATTGCGGGCTAACTGCATAATAGTATCACGCGTGATCCCTTCTAATGCTGAAGTTGTGAAGGGAGTATATAAAACCCCATCACGTACCATGAAAAAATTCTCTACGCTGCCTTCGGCAATAAAGCCTTGATGATCACACATCAATGCTTCATCGTAACCTGCAGCTTTGGCTTCACGGATAGCAAGTTGAGAGTTTACATAATTACCATTAGCTTTGGCTTTTACGTGGCTACTGCAAATAGAATTTCGTTGGTAAGAGGACATCCCTACGCGGATCCCGCTTTCCATGACATCACGGCCTAAATACATACCCCAATGCCAAGCAGCAATCATCACATGTACTTTAGCGCCATCGCTATGTAAACCCAGGGCTTCATCACCATAAAAGCACATAGGTCTGATATAAGCATCTGTTAATTCATTCTCTAACACAGCTTGGATTTGCGCTTTTACCAATTGCTCGTAATCATAGGGAATTTCAATACCCATGATTTTAGCGGAGCGGTAAAGCCGCTGCGTGTGACATTCTAAGCGAAATATGGCACTGCCAGCAGGGGTTTTATAAGCGCGTAAACCCTCAAATACGCCTAAGCCATAATGCAAAGTATGTGTTAACACATTAGTATTGGCGTCACTTGCGGGTATAAATTCGCCATCTAGCCATATTATCGAGGTTTTTGCATTAGTCATGGTCTTTCCCATTTCAACATACTCTGTCTAAGTATAGACTGTCATGGTTATATTATTGACCCAGTGAATGCTTTCAGGCTATTCTTGGCCATGATTTCGCTAAAGGCCCCATTCCGACAACAGGGCCAAGGAGTATGCAATGAAACACATCGCTGGGTTAATTTTTATCAGTCTTTTTGCTGTGACGAGTACTGCATGGGCCAGTTCTTCTTTGCAAGAATACAAAGCATGTATACATGCTTTGCGGCAACAAGCTCAGACTGCTGGTGAAAATATAACGGATGAGAAGCAGCAAGCCATTGCTGAAGTATGCCGACATAAGGTAGCTAATGAAGCCATTTGGCACTGTGTGAAGCATAAACAAGCAGATGGTGTGGGCTTACAACAGGCCATGAGTTTATGTATTGCCTCAGGTGAGCATGTGGATGAACTTACCTTAGACTCGCAAAATGCAAAACAAAAACCAGAAAAAATCCATGATCTGATCCATATGCATGATAAGATTTTTTGGGATCACTGCGATCAAATTTGCCAAGATAATTATGGTTAGTCTACATAAATACGGTGGTTAACCCCGTAAAAAATGCAAAAAAATATTTTTTTATAATTCATAAGTGATCTTTTTACTATTCTTACGTACACTGTAGCTCGAGTATATCCATAATTCGAGACAGTGTATGCCCATACAACCTAAACGTGATGCTGGTGTTTATGCGCAGCTTTTAGCATCAATAAAAAAATTACAAGAACAATCGCAAACCTTGCCAGGTAAATTTGCCTTTGCTACTGATTTTGAACATACCTTGGCTAATGGTGAGAAAACCACGCGACGTAAATTGTTCGAGGCAGAATCTGCAGCAGCATTTACTGCGATGATAAAGGTGTTGGAGTGCTTGTTAGCAGGCACTATGACCCAAGACTACGGTGAATTCGCCTTAAAAATACTGTTACTTGCACGCGGTATGGCTGTATATGCCAGTGATATTGATTATACCGTGCGTTGTTCATTGCAAGTGAATCAAGCCTTGTCGTTGATTGCCAGTGTGATAGCGAGTAAGCAAGAAGCCATTATCACTTTGTTAATGCCTTATATTACTGGAATAGATGATATTTTCAGCAAAAGAAAAACAGCTCTATTAGCATCAGAGCTGATTGAAGTAGAAGCACTCATGTCTTTAACTGAAAGTGCAGACGAGCAGCGCACTGTTAATTTGGCCGAATATAATTTTCTGGGCGATTATCGCATACAACAGAGCAACGATCATAAGCCACATACCAGAGCAGACATAAAACACGAAGTTGACCACAGTAAAATCAATAATGAATATTTACTTTCTGCTCTTGATGCGCTAGGAAAACTGTATATACAAATTACCAGTGGTGACTCTAAAGAGAAATTAATGAAGCAATATCTGGATTTATTTCCTGATGGCTCAGATTTTTTTGTTCTATACAACTTGCTAGCCAGCAATGGGGAAGATGACTTAATAAAAAAAATAGAGGCAAGAGAAAGACAAGCGATTATTGGGGAAGAGAGTAAGGAATGCTGTTTGGCAATAAAACGATTTCAAGAGTGTTTACCATGGATAGCGCCACAGCATTGCTATAATTTTATTAAGAAGCATAATCAATTATTGAAACGTCAGATGCGTTCAGCGAGTGAGTTGAGCATGATATTACTCAGCCTAGCAGAGGATGCTCGATTTACATGCTGTAAGCAGGTCTTTAAAGTTACTTGGTTAGAGCGATTTCTCGTCAATGGTAATATGCTAGCTGAATTACTATTCGTATTTCCAGATCAAGATAAAGTTAACATCTGTCTTGATTTCTTTGGCATTGATTGGTTGCAGAGAACCATTAAAAATGGTGAAGAACTTGCGAATGTTTTGCAGACCTTGCCCAAAGATGAACGTTTATCATTTTGTGCAAACAAGATAGACAAAGCGCATTTGTCGTTCATCGTTAAGAATGGTGGGAAATTATCAGGCCAATATCTGCTTAAGTTATTAGCTTTATTTTCTGAAGAAGAGTGTTGGTCTCTCTGTGTTGATATCTTGAGTATTGAAACTGTTCAGTCAGTAGCTAAATCAATAGATTTAGTCGTTGGCATTTTGTCAAGGCTTCATACAGAAAAACGAGTACCATTCTGCACAGACCACTTTACCATCCTTCGGCTACAGCAACGGACTCTTTGCTTAGCAGATATCATACGCATTATTACTTGTATTCCACCCGCACAGCGAATGACATTTGCTGAGATTTACCTTGATAAGCGTCATTGTGACTGGAATAATCCTATGTGCTCAAATGATATTTATACGAGGTTTGCTGATGCTTATCGTGAGGTATACGATATTACAAAACCCAAATTCAAACACGTAGATTATTTTCTACAGTTAGTTAGGTTGTTTGATGATAATGATCGGGTCCAGTTTTGTATTAATTATTTTGGGATTAGAAAATTAAAAAGTCTTATTATTAATCTTGAGTGCCTATGTAAGTTATTAAAGGTATTGCCAGGAGCCGAGCGCTTATCATTCCTAGTGCAGCATTTTCCCATTGCCGCATTGGAGCGATTGCTGAATAGAGCTGCAACACTGGATATGCTATTAGATTGTTTTGACGATGAGGCTGATAAAGAATATTTAACCGCATTAGTAACAGCTTTTATACGGGTTGGTCACTATTGGCCCGGAGAGCAATATACAAACCAATCGAGAGAAGATGCTTTTACTATATTGTCTAAAAATCCAGTGTTATTTCGTTTGGAATTGAATAAATATTCTCTCAGTGATCTGTGTTGGGTTGGCGGTATTAAAAGAAGCATCATAGAGGATACGTTCAGTTCAGGACAAACACTGTTACAACTTGCTGCTGAAGTGGGCTCTGCAGATTTGACATGGGCATTATTGGTGAGAGGAGTAACGACACATCACCGAAGGACATTTCCTTTTGGTGCAACAGCTTACGATTTAGCAAAGGATCAACCATGCATGGAGCGATTGCTGCCTTTATTAGATCCAAGGTTAGAAAGTAATCCACATATTGTTAAGTTTAAAAAACACTTAGAAAAAATTAATAAAGCACAATCTCAAGAAGAAAAAGACGAACTGTATAAAAGTGCTTATGCTGTTCCCGCGCAATTAAAGAAAGAAATAACTGATGTAGTATTATGTGAAATTGTACGTATTAAGATGTACCATTTACTTGTGGCACAGTGTCTGCGTGAAAGTAAAAAATTTATTCCAGGTGATAGCGAAAAATGTTATCAGGTTAGATCTAAGTGGCAGAAGCGTGCAAATGCAATTGAAGCATATCTTATCCCTAAACAAGATTGGGAGAAAATCCAGCGCGTGTGGCAAGTGCATCAGTCTGAGCCAGCAATTGATGAAGAAAATACTGCCGCGACTGCCTCATCGCAACAGCCCACAGCAAATACCCCATTCTGGCAGCCAGGGCAGGGAACGAGGGTGATTGGTGTGGTTGGAAAAGAGGGTGTGCAGTGTGAAAGTAATGCAGGTCAGCAAGGTAATGGTGTAGAGATGAATGGCCTAGGCGAAGCTAGTAATCAAACTAACAGACAGGATGCAGAAAGTTCAGACGAAGAAGTCTATGATGCGGGTTTACCAGGTTTACCAAGTATATACCCGCTTAGAGGGCTAGGCGGCAGTATTAACTGAATTATCAAGGGAGCTAACGTACTTGCCCAGTGCCTTGGATCACATACTTATACGTGGTTAATTCTTCCAAGCCCATGGGACCGCGGGCATGTAATTTATCCGTACTGATGCCAATCTCTGCGCCCATACCGAATTCACCACCATCGGTGAAGCGTGTTGAGGCATTGACATATACAGCAGCAGAGTCAACTTGTGCGCTGAAAGCTTGCTGTGCGTTTGTATCGGCGCTGATAATACAATCCGAGTGATGTGAACCGTGAGTATTAATATGTTCAATGGCCTGTTGTAAGCTATCAACTATTTTAATTGAGACAATTAAATCTAAATATTCGGTATCCCAATCTTTTGCCTGCGCGGGGGTGATCTGATTATCAATTTCACAACAACTTGCATCGCCACGTATGTCAACTTGGTGCTGGCGTAAACACTGGGTGAGTGCAGGAATAAAGCTGGTGGCAATGTCCTTATGGACTAAAATAGTTTCGACGGCGTTACACACACCAGGGCGTTGTACTTTAGCGTTTTCACAGATGGCTAAAGCCATGTCTTGATCGGCTTTTGCATCTACATAAACGTGACAGAGTCCTTTATAGTGTTTGATAATAGGGACATGGGATAATTCCATGACGGTTTTTATTAAACCTTCACCACCGCGTGGGATCACTAAGTCTAAATAATCCGGCATTTGTACTAAGTATTTAACCGCTTCACGGTCGGTGATAGGGACTAATTGAATAGCGTGTTCTGGTAAACCTGCCTGTTGGCCACCGGCAAGTAGTGCCGTGGCAATGGCTTGATTAGAATGCAAAGCTTCTGCACCACCGCGCAGGATTACTGCGTTAGATGTTTTTAAACACAGAGCAGCAACATCCGCAGTAACATTAGGCCGCGATTCATAAATTACGCCAATAACACCAATGGGTACGCGAATTTTATTGATGTGCATACCATTGTGGTGTTCGATGCTCGTGAGTTGAGTGCCTACGGGATCGGCTAGTGAAACAATATGGCGAAAGCCCTCTGCCATGGCATGAATGCGTTGTTCATCGAGCTTTAGTCGGTCCAGGAGAGCAGGGGTTAAATTTGCTTGTTCGCCGGCGTTCATATCTTGTTGATTGGCTGCTTGAATTTTTTTGCTGTGTGTTTCTAGAGCATCTGCCATGCTGAGTAGAATAGTATTCTTTTGTTCGGTGCTGAGTTGTGCTAAGGCATAGCTGGCTTGTTTTGCTTGCTGGCCGAGTTGTTTGATGAGTTGTTCTGTATTCATGTTTGTTCCTTTTTTTGTAGTCGCAAAATTATTGTCATATCGAGCGCAGCGAGATATCCCCTCATGGTTTAGCTAACTTGAACAATGCTGTCACTCAGTCGTCAAATCATCGGGAGATTTCTCGTAGCGGCTATCCAGCCGCTTCTCGAAATGACAGCTACTTTTTCGACACCATCAGTCTTGTAAAATAATCATATTATCCCGGTGAATCACTTCATCATAATCTTTACGGCCCAATAATTTTGCGATCATTCGGCTGTGTTGGCCTTTAATACATTGTATGTCATCACTATCAAAACTCACTAAACCATGGCCAATGGTTTGTTGTTGTTGATCGACAATATTCACCATGGCGCCGATACCAAATTTGCCCTCTAGCTTGGTGATCCCTGCTGGCAATAAACTTTTCTTGCGTTGACACAGGGCTTTAACTGCGCCGGCATCGATGGTGATGGTGCCTTGAGCGCGATGAAAAAAGGTGATCCAATGTTTGCGTTTGGGAGCATTGAGGATCTTAGTGGGGGAAATCAACGTGCCGGTATCTTTACCGGCAATTATATCGGTTAAGACATTATTTTTGCCACCGCTGGCAATGACAACCTGAGTACCAGTAATGGCAGCGGTTTTTGCTGCTTCTAATTTTGATAGCATGCCGCCGGTAGAGAGTTCGCTTTGTTTGCCATGGGCGAGTTTTAAAATATCATCATTAATATCTTCGATGAAGGGGATCCGTTGTTGCTTGCCATTGGCTATGGGTTTTTGTAAACCATTGGGGGTGGTGAGCATAATTAATAAATCAGCATCGATGAGTACAGAAACTAGTGCTGCTAAAACATCATTGTCGCCTACTTTAATATCGTCCACCGAGACGACATCATTTTCATTGACAATTGGAATGATGCCATTACGTAGTAATGCGAGTAGCGTATTGCGAGCATTTAAATGACGTTTACGATTATGTAAATCATCGTGAGTTAACAAGACTTGGCTGATGGTGCATTTCGCTGCATTAAAGCATTCATTATAATGACTGAGTAAGCGGGTTTGTCCAACCGCAGCGGCCATTTGTAACTCTGGTAACAGGGTAGGGCGTTTACTCATTCCTAGGGTATTGACCCCTGCACCGATGGAACCTGAAGAAACAAAAATGACTTCGTAACCTTGTTTATGCAAATGCGCCATATCATTCACAAGGTATTGAATCCGTCGGTGATTGGGTTTGCCATTTTTATCTACAAGAGTGCGCGTACCAATTTTAACGACGATACGTTTGACGGTGTGCAAATCTTGTCTTAACTGTCGATTATTATTCATTGTCTTGTATCATAAAAGTTCAAAGATGATGCTGTAGCATATCAATCTACGTATAGTGTCGCAATGCTGTTCAGTTGATGATGTGAAATATATATAGTGATAGTTGCTGTTTATATTTGGGTTATCATCTAGATCAAAGTACTGGCTTGCAGATGACAGGCAAAATAGGCTGAAATTTGTTCAATTTGTCTAAAGTCTGTATACTCACTAAACTTATTGTCCCGTTGTTGCAGCAAGCATTTTACGCATGGGGATTTTTATTCAAACAATGCTCGGCAAAATACCAGCATGAGTATATACTTACTTTAATAGTTAACTACAAACGAGGGTATCCCTTTGAACGATATGGTAAAAAATCTATTCTTATGGCTCATCATCGTCATTATTCTTGTCTCAGTATTCAGCAATTTTGGCCCACGTCATAGTCAGGCAACTAACTTCAGCTATACCCAGTTCTTACAAGCGGTAGAGAAGAGTAATGTTAATTCAGTGACCATCGAAAATCGTACCATTGAAGGCAAAACGAAACAGGGGCAATCTTTTACCACGTATATGCCTATGGTTGACCAAGATTTATTACCTTTCTTAGTGAAGAAAGGCGTGAGCGTTACTGGTAAGCCACCAGAAAGACAAAGCTTACTCATGCACTTGTTTATTAATTGGTTCCCAATGTTGCTCTTCATCGCCGTGTGGATCTTTTTCCTAAGGCAAATGCAAGGCGGCGGTGGTGGCCGTGGTGCCATGTCATTCGGTCGTAGCCGGGCAAGATTATTAGGTGAAGATCAAGTCAAAGTCACTTTTGCTGATGTAGCTGGCGCTGATGAAGCCAAAGAAGAGGTGAAAGAATTAGTCGATTTCTTACGCGACCCCAGTAAATTCCAAAAACTCGGCGGACGCATCCCGCGTGGTGAATTATTAGTCGGCCCACCAGGTACGGGTAAAACTTTATTAGCTAAAGCCGTAGCCGGTGAAGCGAAAGTACCTTTCTTCTCCATTTCCGGTTCAGATTTTGTGGAAATGTTCGTGGGTGTGGGTGCTTCACGAGTACGTGATATGTTTGAACAGGCTAAAAAACAAGCACCATGTATCATTTTCATCGATGAAATTGATGCTGTTGGTCGACATCGTGGTGCTGGTTTAGGCGGTGGTCATGATGAGCGTGAACAAACCTTAAACCAATTATTAGTGGAAATGGATGGTTTTGAAGGCAGTGAAGGCGTGATTGTTATTGCTGCGACTAACCGTCCTGATGTACTCGATCCTGCTTTATTGCGACCAGGGCGTTTTGACCGTCAAGTGGTTGTGCCCTTACCAGATATCCGTGGTCGTGAACAAATCCTCAAAGTCCATATGCGCAAAGTACCTATGGCGGAAAATGTGAAGCCATTAGTCATTGCTCGTGGTACTCCAGGTTTTTCTGGTGCTGATTTAGCAAACTTGGTGAATGAAGCTGCCTTATTTGCCGCGCGTTCCAACAAGCGTCTCGTGGATATGGAAGAATTCGAAAAAGCTAAAGATAAAATCATGATGGGGGCTGAACGCCAATCCATGGTGATGAATGATGATGAGAAGAAATTAACGGCTTATCATGAAGCAGGTCATGCCATTGTTGGTTTATCTGTACCTGAGCATGATCCCGTATACAAAGTGACGATTATTCCGCGTGGGCGTGCTTTAGGTGTGACCATGTTCTTACCGGAAGAAGATCGCTACAGTCATAGCCGCCAACGCCTTGAAAGCCAAATTTCCAGTTTGTATGGTGGTCGTTTAGCGGAAGAGATTATCTTCGGTGAAGAGAAAGTCACAACAGGTGCATCTAATGATATCCAACGTGCTTCAGAGATTGCCCGTAATATGGTCACCAAATGGGGTCTATCTAAGCGTTTGGGTCCATTGATGTTTGGTGAGAATGAAGAAGAAGTCTTCTTAGGTCATTCAGTGACAAAATCTAAAGAAATTTCAGAAGCCACAGCGCAGACGATTGATGAGGAAGTACGTGAGGTGGTTGATCGTAACTATGAACGTGCTGAGCGTATCTTACGTGAGAAATTAGATGTGTTGCATATGATGGCGGATGCGCTGATTAAATATGAAACCATTGATGAGAATCAGATCAGAGAAATCATGGCGGGCAACAAACCAAAAGCACCTGCAGATTGGGGCGATGATGAACCTAGCGAACGCAATATCATGTCAGGTGATGATAATGTGAAAAAGCCAAGTTCTGATAATAATAAACCTGATCTCAATGATCCTGCCGAGGAAGTGTAAGACTGCACAAATGGGGTTACTAGGTTAACCCCATTTTCTTTTCTATCTATCCTAATAAGCAAAGTTTCCAGCATTTCAAACAGTAAACAACATAGGTTTAGCCGTGGTTGTTTATAGACTATGGTGCTTAATTGACTCAATGAACTAAGGCCTAGATTGGTAAAATAGTGCAAAAAATGCTATTGTGGCGGCCTTTTTTGCGAGAGCGGGGAGCGTGATTAATTAAATCGAACTGAGTGATCAGTATGGGACGTAAGTTAAATTGAAATGAGAGGTCAGCAATGGAACGTGAAAATACTGAAAAATCAATAAATTATATCATAGATTGCGCGGGTAAAAGCTTAGATTTAGCGATCCCGCAAGTCATGGGGATTTTAAATGTGACGCCAGATTCTTATTGTGAGCGTCAACGCACCTTAGATGTGAATGAAGCGGTGGATTTTGCCGTGCAAATGGTGGCCGATGGAGCTGCGATCATCGATGTGGGGGGCGAGCCAACCAATCCGAGTTTGCATCCTGAGGTGCCCTTGCAGATGGAGATGGATAGAGTATTACCTGTGATTGAGCGCTTGGTGAAAGTAATCGATGTGCCCATCTCAGTAGATACCAGTAAGCCAGAAATCATGCGTGAAGTTGCTAAATTAGGAGCTGGTTTAATTAACGATGTGCGTGGCTTTCGTGAGCCAGGTGCCTTGGAAACAGCGGCTGAATTAGGTTTACCTGTGTGTATCATGCATATGTCTTATCCTCATGGTGTACCTGAGCATGATCCTGAGGCACCCAGCGATGAAGCGATAGTGGCCGTGATCCGGGATTTTTTACAAGAACGTATGCAGGCCTGTATTACAGCAGGTGTACCTCGGGAGCAGATTATTCTTGATCCAGGTATTGGCTTTGGTAGCTTTGGTAAAAATATTCAACAGAGCTTTAATATCATTCGTCAACTAGAAGTATATCGAGATTTAGGTGCGCCAGTTTTACTAGGCATTTCTCGTAAAACATTTATCCGTAAGTTTTTAGAGGTATCTGTGGAAGATAGCCTCAGTGGTACGCTTGCTGCCAGTGTCTTTGCTATCCGCCATGGGGCAAATATATTGCGTGTACATGATGTTAAAGCAACAGTAGATATGATAAAAATGACTATGGCCTTAGCTGAGGATTAATAAGCAGATGACACAACGAAAATACTTTGGTACCGACGGCATTCGCGGTCGCGTGGGCGTGGAGCCGATTACCCCTGAATTTATGCTCAAATTAGGTTGGGCTGTGGGTAAAGTCTTGGGCAATGGGCCTGAGAGTAAAGTATTAATTGGTAAAGATACCCGCATTTCTGGGTATCTATTTGAGTCGGCGCTGGAGGCGGGTTTATGCTCAGCGGGGGTGAATATTGGCTTATTAGGGCCTACACCTACACCAGGTATTGCTTATTTAACTCGCTCTATGGGAGCGCAAGCGGGTATTGTCATCAGTGCTTCGCATAATCCTTATTATGATAATGGGGTGAAATTTTTCTCTGGTCAGGGTTTTAAGCTCGATGATGCTATGGAAAAACAAATCGAAGAGTATCTTAATCAACCTCTGACCTTAGTAGCACCGGAAAAATTAGGTAAAGCTACTAAAATTATGCATGGCTTGGAGCGCTATGGTGAGTATTGTAGGTCTACCATACCTGCCGAGGTTAATTTACAAGGCTTAAAAATCGTCATCGATGCTGCTCATGGGGCTACCTATAATGTGGCACCACAGGTCTTGGAGCAATTAGGCGCCACGGTGATCCCTATTGGGGTAGCACCTGATGGCTTAAACATCAATGTGGCTTGTGGTTCTACCTCACCTACACTATTGCAAGAAACCGTATTAGCAGAAAAAGCTGATTTGGGTATTGCCCATGATGGTGACGGTGACCGGGTGATTATGGTGGATCATCATGGTGAAGTGGTTGATGGTGATCAGATGCTATTAATCATTGCTAAGCATTATCAACGTCAGCAAACTTTACGTGGTGGTGTCGTAGGCACGGTGATGAGTAACCTTGGTTTGGAAGTTGCACTCAAGGATGCACAAATCGAGTTTGTGCGCAGTAAAGTGGGGGATCGTTATGTGCTCGAATCTTTACTTGCAAATCAATGGCAATTAGGTGGTGAATCCTCTGGACATATTATCGATTTAGGGGTGTCGACTACGGGTGATGGAATTGTATCAGCCTTGCAGGTACTGGCTGCGATTTGTTTAAGCGGACGCAGCTTGCATGAATTAAAGGCAGAAATGCTGTTATTCCCACAAACAATGATCAATGTACATATGCCTGAGCCACAAGATCCCTTACAAAAACCACAGATCCAAGCCGCTGTTAAAGAAGCAGAATCTCAGCTAGGTGAGCAAGGCCGCGTGTTATTACGCCCTTCTGGAACAGAGCCGTGTATGCGGGTGATGGTTGAAGGGGTGGAATCTGCCCAGGTAGAACGAGTGGCCACAGAATTAGCCGCCGTGGTGGAGCAGACTCTTGCTGTGGATAATCCTTAACTAGTTAGTAAGGATAGAGGCTGATTTTTAATCAAAGTAGCCACAAATAGCAAAAATGCTATTTGTGGCTACTTTAAAGTTTGCATGCGCTAGTCTAGTAATACGCTAATGTCGAATACCTTTCCAAAAAATTGAGCATCCAAGATTTCATCTTGTACATCTCCTATATATAACAAAACTGGAACAATGGAGAGATGTTTAGGTGCTGCAATGCGCCTGATCTTTTCTTTCATATCCTCAATTACTTTGGTGCCTATTATTGTCCTAGTGAACTTGATTTCGCATAGGTACAGAACTCCAAGCTTTGTTTGAATGAGATAGTCAATTTGGCACCCTTGGGCCTTAGTTGTTTTTCTTTGGAAAAAAGGGCCATCACAAAGCACTTCATCAGGATAAATGTGCATTAATGACAATATTGCTTCACGATTATTGAGAATTAGATTTTCGACTTGAAGTCCCATAATACTTGACCATCCAGGTAGTGAAGCCATCGAATTAAAGCCAAACTGACCACTCCTAATCTTGGGAGTAGCTGGCAAGATGTATTTTGTATAAAACCGAATATAGTTATCTGATAGCCTATATTGACTTATTTTTGAAAAGTCGCCGGTACGCAAATTCCAGGTAAAGTCTCTAGTGATAAATCCTGAAGTTTCTAATTCATCTATATAGCTGGTTAACAGGCCGCCACTTCTCTTATCTAATTTTTCTAATATCTCATTACGAAGCAGATTATGTTGACACAGGGTCTGCACGACCTTCTGGTATACCTCGCTATCACGTTCTAACATCGATGAAAAAATATAATTGTAATCATTAAAAAGAAGCCCAGTAGGTACGAAACAAAGCTTTTTGATGTTTTCTTCTGCTGGTAGATGAGTATTAATTTCTTCAAGATATTTTGGGATGCCGCCTGTAACTGACAGAATTTTGAATTTCTCATAAGCAGAAATATGATCATTATTGTTAGCCCAATACTGCTTACAATCAGATAAGGGTTGTTCATTTAAACGCATTTTTATCGAAATTCTGCCGTAAAAGCCGGCATGTTTTAGTAACTTCCTTTCAATCCAACTGGATACCGAGCCACATAAAATTAACACGAGGTTGGGGTTTTGTTTAAAATCCATATCCCAAGCGTTTTTAAGTTTTCCTAAGAAGTTGGGATCGTATTTACCCATCCAAGAGATTTCATCCAATAAAATAACTATCTTGCCTTTTCGTGTTTTAAGCGATAATTCATGGAATGCTTCTAACCAGTCTGAAAATGGTAGTTTCTTGGTGTCTGTAAAATAAGTTGATAATCTTTGATGGAATGCATGAAGTTGATCTTCATTTGTGGTGCCTTTTTCTGGATACAAGCCTTCAAAAAAATAAAAGCTACTGTCTTTGCCGAACTCCTGAGCTAGCCGGCTTTTTCCGATTCTTCGCCTACCATAGATAACAACAAGACTAGCAGATTTCTTGCTCCACAGTTCTTTGAGCAAGCCTAGCTCTTTTCTTCGACCAATGAATCTATCACCCATAATGACTATCCAATAAAATGCTGCTTGATTGCAATTGCTAGTATAATAAGAGTAGCCACAAATAGCAAAAATGCTATTTGTGGCTACTTCAAAGTTCGCTTACATCACATTAAGTACCATATTGTTACCTTAAAGGCAGGCCCCAGGGCATTTGGCTTGCAATAAGCTCCCCATCTCAGGTAAACTCTGCCGACAATTAAGACAGGTATCCCAATGGGGTATTTCTAGGATTTGACTCAATTAGGTGAGCTGAGATACACAATGCGCCAGCCAATCGTAGCAGGGAATTGGAAAATGAATGGCTCCAAAGCCAGTGTGGCTGGGCTTTTGGACGGAATTTTAGCCAATGCTAATGTTGATTCAGAGGCTGAGGTAGTGGTGATTCCACCGACCGTTTTTTTGGCGGATGTTGTACAAATTCTATCTGGTTCAGCCATTGCTTGGGGAGCGCAGACGCTGAGTGAACACCAAGCAGGTGCTTATACGGGTGAAATCAGCGCCAGTATGCTCAATGATTATCAGGTTAAGTATGTACTAGCGGGGCATTCTGAGCGACGCCAGTTATTTGCTGAGAGTAATGAGCAAGTGGCAGCGAAGTTTGCCATGGCTCAGCGGGCAGGATTAACTCCTATATTATGTGTAGGTGAGACGCAGGCTCAACGAGAAGCTGAGCAAACCTGGGAGATTATTAAAGCGCAATTAGATGCGGTATTGGTATTATCAGGTGCGATACAGAATTTTGCTCAGGCTGTAGTGGCTTATGAGCCAGTTTGGGCAATTGGGACAGGATTAACCGCGACGCCAGAACAAGCGCAAGCAGTCCATGAACAAATTCGTGGCTATCTGGCAGCGCAGGATCAAGTAATTGCAGAGCAATTACGTATACTCTACGGCGGTAGTGTGAAAGCAGAGAATGCTAAGGCATTATTCGCAATGCAGGATATTGATGGTGGTTTAGTAGGTGGTGCTTCATTAGATGCGACTAGCTTTAATGCCATTATTAATGCTGCAAATGAAAGGTAAAACAAATGAATCAATTAATTTTAATCATACATTTATTAGTCTGTGTTGGCCTAGTAGTGTTAGTATTGTTGCAACATGGTAAAGGCGCAGATATTGGTGCTGCCTTTGGTAGTGGGGCATCAAATACTGTATTTGGTAGCCAAGGTTCTGGTGGGTTTTTGTTAAAATTCACGGGTGTGCTTGCTGCATTATTTTTTGTGACGAGTATTACGTTGGGTTATTTAGCTGCGCATCAACCTAAACCGACTGGTTCAGTGTTGTTAACTGCACCAGCGAAGAAAACAATGCCAGCGCAAAGTGGACCAAAATCTCAAATACCGGCTGAACAACAGCCAGTACCTGGGAATAATTAAAGATAAAAGTATACTGCTGATAAAATATTTGCTGTATGAGCAAGAACGAGTATTTTTTTGCATAGCGAGTGATGCGCCTTAAGTGAGTGCTTAAAAGTTAACAAGAACAAGTATTTTGTGCTGTGATGAGGCATAACTGACGTTGAAAGCAATAAGTCAGTAAACTGAATTGATAAAATGCTTGTAGTATGAGCAAGAACGAGTATTTTTTCGCATAGCGAGTGATGCGCCTTAAGTGAGTGCTTAAGAGTTAACAAGAACAAGTATTTTGTGCTGTGGCGCGGCACAGCTGATTTTTGAAGGAAGGAGTTTATATCAGTCATAAATGACTGAGTTCAAAAACAGCTGTAACAAAGCCACAGTGCAAAAGACGCAGTTATTGTGCCGAAGTGGTGGAATTGGTAGACACGCTGTCTTGAGGGGGCAGTGGCGAAAGCCGTGCCGGTTCGAGTCCGGCCTTCGGCACCACCTTTCTCACCTCAACATTTACTGCTGCTTATACCAGTCAACATTGAAAATATTTTGATGCTTATTTAGCTTAAAATGATGGTTAGCTCTATTTTGTGCCAGGGTGTAACAATGATAATTGGCTGCATAGTGATTGGAAAATGAGTGGAAAAAACTATTAGTAAAGGCAATATTTTCACTAGGTTTAATAAGTGAATATTCTCCAACTATCTGGCGATAGAACTTTTCAATATCTAAATCTTTATAACCTACTTGTGTATGTAGTTCTAAATCAAAAATGCTTAGTTGTAATTGGAATAAGTCGTTGAAAGACTGTGTTATTTTATAACGGCTTAACAAAGTAGCAATTTCATTTTTTGATAATGTGCTACTACCCAACTCTAACTTACAAATGTCTTCTAAGACAGATGGTTCTAAACAAAAATTCTCCATATATTGGCTAGGAAATTCCAGAATATCAAGGGTAGAGTTGTTTAATTCAGATAAACTGACTGAATGGGCTTGTGATAGTACGCCATGTAATGCATGTCCAAATTCATGAAATAATATAATTAAATTATGTAAGGATATTCTATAGCAGTGAGCGTTATCTTCCTTCATGAAGTTTGTTTGGACGATTACTTGCGGTACTATTTGACGACCATCAATAAAATGGTGCTTGGATGTGATGGCTGCAGTCCAAATGATATTTTGCTTGCTAGCACGATTAAGTAGGTCAAGATAAATCACGCCAATTATTTTATGCTTTTTGTGTAATTTGATAACGATACATTCATGTTTTTTTTCAGTAGTTAGCTCAAGATGGAAGTTTTTACTACATATTTCAAACAAGACCTCAAGACAGTGATTAAGTTGTAAGCAAGCAGTATGAGTATCATGAGATACAGAATAATTATTATTTAAGAAAGATTTTAAATAATAATCAAAATCCCAAGGGTGAATTTTTTTAACTTCACTATTGCTCTCGATATTCTGAATATAATTAAAGTATTTCCTAGCTGTCTTAAATTTATTTTCAATAAGCTTATTTAAAATCTTTCTGATATCCGTATAAGAACTGTGAATATTATTAGTAATTGCCATGTCGGCATAATGGCGATAGTTTAGCGATTGAGCTAGTTGGTAGCGTAGCGCCAACATTTTCTGCATGATAGATGTATTATCAAATTCTTTGGCCGGGAAATGTTTGGACGCTCGAGTGTAATATGCGATATATATAGACTTTCTAATATCCGAGCTTTTTTCACTGAGCATAGTGTTTTTGAAATACTCATAATTTAGTTCATGATGGTGATATTCTCTCCAATATTGCTCACTCTGATGGATGTTTTCATTAAACTTAACTTCAAGCTGCTGTAATTCTGAGATTAGATCTGGGGAATGCTTAGGGAATGATGGATGCTTGATACTGCGGTATAGCTGCATTTTTATCAAGTAGAATTTTTTTATCTCTTTTGGGAATTTTTTTTGAGGGTTAGCATTTTTTAAAAAACCTTTAAGACGTGAAGAGCCATAAATAAATTGATAATATTTCTCCGTTAACATAATAAATTCTTTGTATTGACTCTCATATCTTTTATCATAATGTCCTGTAAAACAATAATATGCAATTGCTTCATATACTGTTAGGAGTGCTAATGTATCTTCAACTTTTTGTATAGTATGAAAAAGATTGGAGTGGTTGAGTGATTCAATAATCTCTGCTATTTTGATTAATTGTGCGCTAATGAATTTATTGGCCTGATCATAAAATTCCTCTTGGTTTTTACAGTAGTATTGAATCTTTGTATTGGAAATTAATATTTTATTTTTCATTGTTTATTCTTCCTATATTTTTTATTAGATTTGGGCGGATAAAAATCACTATATATGCCGTCTAGTTTTTCTTCGTGTAGTCGCATGAGTGGAATAAATTTAGGTATCAGATAATGAGTACATGCAGACAATATAATAATGCTGCCAAATATAAAGAATATTGTCTCAATAGAAATGCTCTCATAGATGCCAGTTACGATAAACAGTGCTATTGGTATAACACTTTCATTTACCAAAAATACAAGGCCAAAAACTCTACCTCTATGTCTTTCTGGTACGGCTAAAGAACGTTTGCTAGTAGTTAGTGTATTGTATATTGCTACTGATATTCCCAAGGTGAACATGGTGATATACAAAAAAACCATATGACTACTGATACTAATTATAAAAAATGAAACAGCGAGTAATGCAATTGAAAATGTCAAAATTTGATCATGCTTTTTATACAAACCTAGCATTTTATGAATAAATAATAATGTGAATAAGAATCCCACACTCAGAGTGAATTCACTTAAAGTATAATAAAATGCTGTCAGAGATAGTGAAGATTGGATATAGATTGGGAGTAAATATCCTATAAAACAGAAAAAAACTGAATTTATTAGTGCTGAATTTAATATAAAGTATCTCTCGGTTTTTATCCTATATAAAAATTTTACTGAGTGTAGTTGTTCTATAAATATATTTCTTGTACATCTTGAGCTCTTCCTTATTTTTTTGGATTTTACTGTTCTGGCAGTGATATAAAAAGAGACAATATAACCAACAACAACCAGAATAATCGCATACTCAATAGATGCAAAGGTTAATATTATTCCAGATAACACTGATCCGGTTAAGTAGGCAAATAATTCTAAGTTCATTTGCAGATTAAGTGCAAGGGCTAAATTTTCTCTTTTAATCATCATGAATGTGATGATTCTATCTAAAGGCGAGGATATCGCTATTACTATGTTGTATAGAGAAAGTACCATAATAATTAAAAATATGCTAACGGGTAAATTTAAAAATATTAATAGTAAAATTGAGATAAAGCATATTGCTAAGATATCCGAATATAAGGCTAACTTTCTTGGCTGAAATGAATCTATCATATAACCAACAAAGAAAAGGCTGATAAGTCGAAACACTAATGGAATACTAATCACTAATGTAATGATATGGGGTTGTGTAGAAAACTCACTAACAGCCCACCAGATAATGCAAAATAATAAGCAACGGTGAAAAGTTAATGCTATAAATTGTCCTAGACGAAAATATATATAAGGTTTACTTAATTTCATTATGCATCTTATTTTATTGCGATATTAAAAATCATAGTTTTGATCTTTCTAGACAACAACGGTATTTTTTACTGTATGAAAAACTCCATTTTTTTTCTATGCTTAAAGTGTAAGTTAAACAAATAGGAGGAAATAATGAAAGGTTTAATTGACACAAATAAAATTTTACAACTTGACGGACTGACATGTGCGCTCATCGTTGTTAATACAAAAACTACTAACTAGCTGTAAAAGCGCCTCATATTAGTGAGGCGCTTTTATTTTAAGGAGAATAATATGAAAGATAAACTCCTTGAGGATTTTAAGGCAAATTCACAACGTGCTACTTTTCTTAAAAATAAAATGGATAAAAAACTAACGCAAAGCATTCTTCATCTGTCTAATGTAGTAAGTCGTGAGTTAAAAGAAAAGAATAATAATTTTGATAAGATCATTAATCTAACTAAGAATAATATCTGCTATAATGGTTACCCATATCTATTGCATCAATTACTGTATCAGTTCGTTGCAAATAATCGAGCGAAGGCAGCTAAGAAGGTTATAAAAAAGTTACTGAATCCTGAGAACTATATATCTAGAGACAGAGTTGTCACCCTAAATGAGTTGGTCTTACATGAAGATGTACTACAGCAATACAAAATTGTTTTAAATAATGATGATACACTGCCTGTAAATATAGCTTCTATATCACATAATAAACTTTTTCAAATCAAATACAGAATAAAATACGCGGAAGGTATGTTAAAAAAATGTGATCGTTCACTATATCAAGAAATTAATACATTGATACAGGAAATAATTGTTTGTAGGTGTACTACAAAAAATTTGACGTTTGATTCAGGTAGTGACTTTAATTGTTATAGTACAACATTCATTAATGGCCAAAACGATAAAGGTTCGTGGTTATTCTATGTTGAAAGTCTAGTACATGAGGCAGCACATATGCATTTGTTTGCAATTAATACTGAACATCAACTCGTGAAAAATCCAGTGACTGAGCGTTTTTCTGCGCCCTTAAGAAAAGATAAGCGGTCTATGAGTGGTGTATATCATGCAACATTCGTTATTGCCAGAATACTATTAGCATTTAGCCAAATATTGAAAAAGTCAGATTTAACTTGTAGAGAAGAGAATACAATCATCAATATAATAAAAGATTACAGAGTACGATTTTTTACTAGTTATCATTTAATAAAAAAATATGCGGTTTTAAGTGGTTTGGCTGATAAAATACTTAATGACTCGCATCAGTATGTGAGCAAGGAGGTAATATGCTAAGTAAGAAAGCTGCTCATATGGTTCGTTATCTTAAAGGACATAGATTCCATGAAAATTGTCTTTACCAACGATCTCTTTTAAATCATTTACTAAGAACATATTCAAAACTGAAACAATGGGGAAATACTGATGATGTAGCTTTAGTTGGTTTATGCCATAGTATCTACGAAGATTGTGAGGGCTACCCACAAAGAGGTTTAAAGATTAAGTGCAGAGAACAAGTGAGAAATATTACAAACGACAAATCAGAATATTTAGCGTATTTGTTCTCATTATGTGAATACAATCAGTCAATAACTGCTTTGTTTAAGTACGGAAGAAATTATGTGATTAGGGGAGATAATCATAAAAAAGTTTATTTATCTAAAGCTGATAGCATTGTTTTATTAGAAGTTTCTGCAGCAAATATGGTCGAGCAAATAGAATATTTATTTAGGCGTTTAACACCGTATGAGCTGAAAAAATATTTAAATCCATATGCGTCAGCAAATAAATATCTATCTGCTAGAGCGGTTAATAATATTAATTATCTGTTGATAGATAAGATTAAGGAATTACAATGAGTAATAATAATCCTATCGATGAAAAAAGTATTTTCCCCAACTATATCTATGATGACGTTTTAGACCCCGATGCAACTAAATATGACGAGCTTATAAAGAAATTGAACTATTGTCTAAGTCAGATGGAAAAATTAAAAACAAAGAGAGGATGTAAGTATTATATAAACTCTGATTTCAATTATAGTGATATAGATATGAGTGATCTTGGTAAACCTTCTGAGCCTGATATAGCATTATTATCATCCTTGAAGGCCTTCGAAGGAGTACTACTACCACATCAACCAAGTACATTATTCAATATTCTGCCTCAACCATTGATAGGTACTACTGTGTTATCGATGTTAACACTACTGCATAACCCTAACAGTCTTCTTGATATAACTGCTGGCAAGTTTATCTACCTAGAAAAGAAAATAATAAGATATCTTGCTAGCATGGTCGGCTGGAATAGTAATAAAGCTGGTGGTTTTTTCACATTTGGGGGCAAAGCCACACTCATGTATGGTGTTAAAGCTGGGTTAAGTAAAGTAAATAATCAGGTAATAGAAAACGGTGTAGATGACCAATACTACGTTATTTGCTCTGAAAACAATCACTATTGTATCGAGAATATATGTAACTTTTTAGGTATAGGTACAAGGCAGTGTAAAAGAATCAGTCTAGGTCGTAGTGGCACACTTCAGTTAAATGAATTTGTAATGACGGTAGAAGAGCAGCTTCGTAATGGTAAGCATATTGCTGCAGTGATACTGAATGCAGGATCTACAATCAACATGGTGGTTGACCCTATTAGGAAGATAAAGCAAAAACTTAGGTACTTGCAACGAAAGTATAATCTTACCTATGCTATTCACTTACATGTCGATACAGTGATAACATGGCCATGGATGTTTTTTATCAATAAAAATTTAGCTGACATAGATGTTACCCTGAATATAAAGCGAAAGATTTGTAATATAACAAAAGATTTAAAAGATCTTTACCTTGCCGATTCAATCGGTATTGACTTCCATAAAACAGGCTTGTGTCCGTATATATCTAGCTGTTTTATCTGTAATAATAGAGAGGACATTCATTTCATGCACTCGGATGATATTAGTCTTTTTAATGATAGTGAAAATTATTATTCGCAGTGTTACGATAAAGTGTCTTTTGAAAATTCACGACCATGTAATGGGATAATTTCAGCATACTATGTTATAAAAAGGTTAGGGCAACAAGGCTTTATTGATTATATTACTTATTTATACCGCATTGCTGATTATTTTGCCCAAGTTATGGAAAATAAATATCAAAAATATTATGAGGTTGTTAATAAAAGTAGTAACGGTTATGAAATAGTATTTTTTATTAAATTTAGTCAGTCATTCCAGAGTTTCGATAAAACATCCAAGTTAGATAAAAAGAGCGTAGCACTCTATGAGAAATACTGCCAAAGATTCATTGGTTTCATGTTTAGAGATGAGTGGGTCAGAAAGAATGATGTCCCTTTTATAAGCTTTGTCCCAGGCTATAAAAATTATGGTTCTAAAGATTCAGCTACCGCATTTTTGATCTATCCAGCATCTTTAAATATAACTTTTGATAAAGTAGACGAAATTATGCAAAGTCTGACAAATGCATTAAAGAAATTCTTAGTTCTTAATGTTGCTGAAATTGAGCAAGAGCACAGTGATAGATTAAAAAAACCACCAAGATAAAGAAGTGTGTTGATACTCATATGAAAAAGTCATACAGAAAATTTATTACAGAGACAGAAGCATTGTTGTTCTATGGGCCAGCAATAAAAAATATGACTAAAGCAATTAAAGTTACTGGTGTGCGTGGTTTTGTTTCTACTAAATCGCATCCGCTTATAAATATGGTGGGTTTATGTCCCAAGCTGAAGCAGAAGAACACCCGCTCTATTATTTCAAAGGTAGTGTCTCAGTTTCAAAATAAGCAACAAAGTTTTAGTTGGTTAGTGGGGCCAAATTCAAGTTATCCCTGGCTTGAAGCACAATTATTATCAGTCGGATTTACGCCTCCGCAACTGGTGGCAGGTCTGGTGAATGTGGATTTTAAAACGCCTACTCAAATCAACGAAAATATATGTATCGCAGAGGTCACAGCATATAATGCAGATATGGCTATTCAGGCAGTAGCTGAGAGTTATCCTGTAGAAAGACCTATTGCCGACTTTTTAATTCAAACATGTCTATTATCCCCACAGTCAAGGCATGTATTAACTAAGATGTATTTAGCCAGTGATAAATTTGGTATGCCCATTGCCTTTGCAAAGGCTACATACTTTAAATCTATTGGCGTTGTACTACTTGGTGGTGCTGCAACAGTTCAGGATTCTCGTGGACAAGGTATCTATTCTGCTTTAATAGCTAAGCGATTGGTCGATGCGCAAGCTTACGGTATCCATGTGGCTATTGCACAATGTTTGCACAATACATCTGCTCCTATTTGTCAGAAATTTGGATTTCAGTGTGTGAGTGATCTTAAATTATATGCTTGGTTAGCTTCTGACGAAAATTCCCAAGTGTAAGGCGCACGCAGCGAGCGGCGAGGGAAGATGATATATGGTATTTATTTGAACACAATGCCTATTTTACGTACATAGCCTTAAACCACTAAAGGAATGTATTAATCCACTGGGAAACTAGTCTAGTTGTGTGATATAGTACGCGCGTCATTATTTTTGTTACTGGCGATTTATCGGGTTTGGATAAATTGTAATCAGGTTGGCAATGGAAAACGGTAATTAAAGCCGTGATTCGACGAGGGAAATGGAATGTTAAGTGATTATTTGCCCATTCTGATCTTTATTGTGCTAGGCATATTATTTGGATTGGGACCTGTAGTCATGGGGTGGTTGTTGGGCCCCAAGCGACCGGATGCTGAAAAAAATTCTCCTTATGAATGTGGATTTGTGCCTTTTGAGGACGCCCGCATTCCCTTTAATGTCCGTTACTATCTGGTAGCGGTACTGTTTATCTTATTTGACTTAGAGACAGCCTTCCTATTTCCTTGGGCAGTAGATTTGCGGTCAATCGGTTGGTTTGGTTTCACTGCTATGATGATTTTCCTCGCTTTATTGGTTGTTGGTTTTATCTTTGAATGGAAAAAAGGAGCGCTGGAATGGGAGTAGAATCTCAGCCTGATAAAGGTTTTATTATTACCTCCTTAGAAAAACTAGTGGGTTGGGCGCGTACCGGTTCGCTGTGGCCAATGACCTTCGGTTTAGCCTGTTGCGCGGTTGAAATGATGCATTCCGCTGCAGCGCGTTATGACATCGACCGATTTGGTGTGGTTTTTCGGCCTAGTCCGCGTCAATCAGATGTGATGATTGTAGCGGGTACCTTATGTAATAAAATGGCACCTGCCTTACGTAAAGTCTATGACCAAATGTCAGAGCCACGCTACGTCATCTCCATGGGTTCCTGTGCCAATGGCGGTGGCTATTATCACTATTCATATTCTGTAGTACGTGGTTGTGATCGTATTGTTCCTGTAGACGTATATGTCCCAGGTTGTCCGCCCACGGCGGAAGCCTTAGTTTATGGCATTATTCAACTGCAAAATAAAATTAAACGCACTAACACTCTCGAGCGCTAGGAATTAAGTAATGACGGATATACAGACTTTAGCGGAACAATTACAACAGCGCTTTGCTGATGTGCTGGATGCTTGTATTGTCGATCGCTATGAAGTGACCCTCGAAGTCAGTAAAGAAAATTTACGTACATTGTGCATGGCGTTACGCGATGAAGAACAATTCAAGTTTGAGCAACTTATCGATGTCTGCGGTGTGGATTATCTCGAGTATGGCTTAACTGAATGGGAAACCGATGGTGCAACCCGCAGTGGCTTTGAGCGAGGTGTTAACCGCCATGAAAAGCAACGTGTTGTTGACTGGGATAAGCCACGCTTTGCGGCGGTTTATCATTTACTGTCTGTTTCACTGAATCAGCGTTTACGCGTCAAAGTCTATTTGCCAGAAGATAATCTACGCATTGATTCTGTCATAAAAATTTGGTCCTCCGCAGATTGGTTTGAGCGCGAAGCATTTGATCTCTACGGTATTTTATTTGAAGGCCATCCTGATCTGCGACGGATTTTGACAGACTATGGTTTTATCGGTCATCCATTCCGCAAAGACTTCCCCTTATCTGGGCATGTGGAAATGCGCTATGATGCCAAAGAACAACGAGTGGTCTATGAGCCAGTGCAGATTGAACCACGTGTATTAGTACCCAAAGTCATCCGTCATGATAGTCGCTATGGCGGGGAAGCGGTACAAGAACAGGTAGAAGAAGGGGCTGGAGCAGATGCCTGATATCCGTAATTATACTCTGAACTTTGGACCACAACACCCAGCAGCACACGGAGTGTTACGTTTAGTTTTAGAATTAGAAGGTGAAGTGATCAAACGTGCTGATCCTCATGTGGGCCTATTACACCGTGCAACGGAAAAATTAGCAGAAACTAAACCCTTCAACCAAAGCATTGGTTACATGGATCGTTTAGATTACTGTTCCATGATGTGTAATGAACATGGTTATGTGCTCGCGGTAGAAAAATTACTCGGTGTTGAAGCACCCATTAGAGCACAATATATTCGCGTCATGTTTGATGAAATTACCCGCATTTTAAATCACTTACTATGGTTAGGCGCCCACGCCTTAGACAATGGGGCAATGACGGTATTCCTATATTGTTTCCGCGAACGTGAAACCTTAATTGACTGCTATGAAGCGGTATCAGGTTCACGCATGCATGCTACTTATTATCGCCCTGGGGGTGTGAATCGCGATTTACCTGATCGCATGCCGCAGTACCAAGCGTCAAAATGGCATAGCCAAAAAGAAATTGATCGCTGGAATGAATCACGCCAAGGGTCTTTACTAGATTTTCTACAGGCATTTGTTGATGATTTTCCTAAACGTGTGGATGAGTATGAAACTTTACTTACCGATAACCGTATTTGGAAACAACGTACCGTAGATATCGGTGTTGTCTCACCTGAACGTGCATTGTCACTTGGATTTACTGGACCCATGATACGTGGTTCTGGTATCGAGTGGGATTTACGCAAGAAGCAACCCTATGAATGCTATGATCAATTAAAGTTTGCTATTCCTGTGGGTACTAATGGTGATTGCTATGATCGTTATTTAGTTCGCGTGGAAGAAATGCGCCAATCCAATGAAATTATTCGCCAATGTATTGCTTGGCTACGTGAAAATCCAGGCCCAGTTAAATTAGAAGATCATAAAATTACCGCACCTGATCGGGTAGCCATGAAAGAAGATATGGAAACCTTAATCCATCACTTTAAATTATTTACCGAAGGCTATACCGTGCCTGCCGGTGAAGCCTATGCCGCTGTAGAACATCCTAAAGGTGAGTTTGGTGTGTATATGATTTCTGATGGTGCGAACAAACCTTATCGAGTAAAAGTACGTCCACCTGGTTTTAGCCATTTGGCAAGTATAGATGAAATGTCTCAAGGTCACTTAATTGCTGATGTGGTGTCCATTTTGTCTAGTCAAGATATTGTCTTTGGGGAGATTGATCGCTAATGACCGAACAGCAACAAGTCTCATTGTCGCAACAAGCTTGCGCAGAAATTGATAAATGGTTAGCGAAATATCCCGCTGATCAAAGACGTTCAGCAGTGATACCTGCCTTACATATCGTGCAAAAGGAAAATGGTGGTTGGTTGACTAAACCATTGATTGAAGCCGTTGCCGATTATTTAAGAATTCCACATATCGCAGCTTATGAAGTCGCAACTTTTTATTCACAATACGAATTAGATCCCATTGGCCGACATAAAATCGCCGTCTGTACCAATATTTCTTGTATGCTCAGAGGCAGTGATGATGTGGTTGATCATTTACAGAATAAATTAGGCATTAAAATGGGTGAAACCACCCCCGATGGTAAAGTAACCCTACGTGAAGTGGAGTGTCTCGGAGCTTGTGTGAATGCCCCCGTATTGCAATTAGCTGATACTTATTATGAGCATTTAACACCAGCAAAAATCGACGAAATTTTAGAGGGGTTAGATTAATGACAAAATTAAATCAAACCTGTTTCAGGACCCTCGATGTTAAAGATTCATGGACCTTAGCGGCCTACGAAAGCCAAGGCGGTTATGCCATGTGGCGTAAGATTTTACAAGAACAAACGCCACCAGAAGAAATTATTGAAACGTTAAAACAATCCTCATTGCGCGGTCGTGGCGGTGCAGGCTTCCCAACGGGATTAAAGTGGAGCTTCATTAAACGTTCAGCGCCTGGCCAAAAATATGTGGTCTGTAACAGTGATGAAGGTGAGCCAGGTACCTGTAAAGATCGCGATATCATGCGTTATAACCCGCACCAATTAATCGAAGGTATGGCCATTGCTGGTTATGCGATGGGTGCGTCCGTTGGTTATAACTATGTTCGTTGTGAATTTGCTGAGCCAATTGCGCGTTGTGAAGCCGCATTGGAAGAAGCGCGTGCGGCAGGTTTATTGGGTGAGAATATTCTTGGTTCCGGTTTTGATTTTCAATTACATAATACTATTGGTGCTGGTGCCTATATCTGTGGTGAAGAAACTGCACTACTAGAATCCTTAGAAGGTAAAAAAGGCCAGCCACGCTTTAAACCACCATTTCCAGCGAATTTTGGTTTATACGGCAAACCAACCACCATTAATAATACTGAGACCTTTGCTTCAGTACCGATAATTCTTGAAAAAGGTGGCCAATGGTTTGCAGATTTAGGTTTGCCAAATAATGGTGGTACTAAAATATTTTGTGTCTCAGGCCATGTGAATAAGCCGGGCAATTACGAAGTCAGCCTGGGTATGCCCTTTGCTGAGTTATTAGAATTAGCTGGCGGGATGCGTGATGGTAAAAAATTAAAAGCTGTGATCCCTGGTGGATCTTCAGCGCCGGTGTTACCCGCGGATATTATGATGGATATCACCATGGATTATGATGCCATTGCCAAAGCTGGTTCCATGCTGGGTTCCGGTGCGGTAATTGTCATGGATGAAACCACTTGTATGGTGAAAATGCTAGCACGTATTGCACATTTTTATTATGAAGAATCTTGTGGTCAGTGTACGCCTTGTCGTGAAGGCACAGGTTGGATGTCACGCATGTTACATCGTATTTTACATGGCAAAGGCACGATGCAAGATATTGCAACCTTAGAACGTGTTGCAGGTAATATTAAAGGGCGCACGATTTGTGCTCTAGGTGATGCGGCAGCGATGCCAGTGGAAAGTTTTATTGAACATTTCCGCGAAGAATTTGTGAATATGGTGAAGGCGAATGTGCAACAGAGTGCCGTAGTGTAGTCGCCGTAACGTAGTCATAACTAAATGGGAAATAGTATGGTCACGATTGAAATTGATGGTAAAAAGCTGGAAGTAGAGCCAGGCTCTATGCTAATAGAAGCAGCAGATAATGCGGGATTTAAAATTCCGCGTTTTTGTTACCACAAAAAACTATCAGTTGCTGCCAATTGCCGCATGTGTTTAGTCCATGTAGAAAAAGCACCAAAACCATTACCTGCCTGTGCTACACCTGTTAATGATGGCATGGTTGTGCATACAGCCAGCCCAGAAGCGATTGCCGCACAAAAGTCAGTGATGGAATTCCTCTTAATTAATCATCCTTTAGATTGCCCTATTTGCGATCAAGGGGGTGAGTGTGAATTGCAAGATGTGGCCATGGGCTATGGCAGCGATGTGTCACAATTTAACGAAGGTAAACGTGCCGTTGCGGATAAAGATATTGGTTCCTTGATTGCTACGGAAATGACTCGCTGCATCCATTGTACGCGCTGTGTACGCTTTGGTGAGGAAGTGGCCGGTATTCGTGAATTAGGTGCCACCGGACGTGGTGAGCATACTGAAATTGGTACGTATATTCAGCATCATTTAGTCTCAGAAATGTCAGGTAATGTTATTGATTTATGTCCCGTGGGCGCCTTAACCGCTAAGCCTTCACGTTTTACCGCAAGAGCTTGGGAAGTAGAGCAATTTCCTAGTATTGCTGCCCATGATTGCGTAGGCTCAAACATTTATTTACATGCACTACGTAATCGAGTAATGCGTACTGTACCAAAAGAAAATGAAGCTATTAACGAAACATGGATTTCTGATCGCGATCGCTTTAGCTATGAAGCTATCAATGCAGAAAATCGTTTACACGTGCCTATGATTAAACAAAATGGTCAATGGCAAGAAACCGATTGGAAAACTGCTTTAACTTATGTGGCTAAAGTGCTACAAAAAGTCACCGGTGATTTTACTGGTAGCCAAGTAGGTGCTGTGATTTCGCCTAATGCGACTACCGAAGAACATTATTTATTGCAGAAAGTGATGCGTGGTATAGGCAGCCAGAATATTGACCACCGTCTGCGTCAATTAGATTTTTCTGATCAAGCCCAGGCCCATCTTGTGCCACATTTGGGTACTAGTTTAGAAGCATTAGAAAAGCAAAATAGTATTTTATTAATTGGTGCTAACGTTCAACAAGAGCAGCCTATCATTGGTCACCGTATTCGTAAGGCCAGCCTAAAGGGTACCAAGGTGATGAGTATTAATCCTTTAGATTATGCTTTTAACTTTGAACAAGCGCATAAACATATTGTTGCGCCTAGCCAGATGGTGCCAGCAGTGGCGGGCGTGGCTAAGGCGTTAATTGATGTGACTAATCATGAAGTGCCTGCAGATATTGTTGCTCTGTTGGGTGAGATAACCGCGAGTGAAGTAGAAACAGCTATCGCTAAGCAATTACAGGCTGATGATAATGTCGCTATTTTACTGGGTGAGCTTGCGCTTAATCATCTAAATGCAGCGCAATTAAAAGGTTTATCAGAATTAATTGCTAGCATCAGTGGTGCCACAGTAGGGTATTTATCATATGGTGCCAATGCTGCAGGCGCTTGTTTAGCTGGGGCAACCCCACACCGTGGCCCTGCAAGTGCAAATGTTAGTAAAATGGGCTTAGATGCACGCCATATGTTTGAAAATAAATTGAAAGCCTATTTATTATTTGGCATAGAGCCTGAATTAGACTGTGCAGATCCTAGTGCAGCGATGACTGCACTACAGCAAGCGGAAATGAATATAGTTTTTACCACGCATGTGAGTGATACGATGCGTGACTATGCACATGTAATGTTGCCTATCGCAAGTTTTGCAGAGACCTCGGGTAGCTACGTTAATATTGAAGGTAAATGGCAAGCAACTGAAGGTGCAGTTACACCAGTAGGTGAAGCGCGACCTGGTTGGAAAGTCTTGCGTGTATTAGGTAATTTATTAAGCTTAGATGGCTTTGAATATGTCTCAACAGCCCAAATACGTGAAGAATTAAAACAACGTGTTGAAAGCATGAGCGTACCACAGCATAAATCATTATTGCCTAAGCATTTGGCTACAGCCGTCGAAGGTATTGAGCGGATCAGTGCTTGGCCTATTTATCGCAGTGATATCATGGTGCGTAATGCTGCTGCATTACAAGCAAGTGCTACTAATGAGATCGCAGCGATTCGCTTAAATGCAGGTTTAGCGCAAGCATTGTCAGTGATGGAAAATCAAAGAATGTCTCTGAATGTGGCCGATCAGGGGTGTGAATTACCCGTCGTCATTGATGAGCGAGTACCGGACAATTGCATGTATATTGCAGCAGGATTTGCAGAAACAATGAATTTAGGCGCTCAAGTTGGCGCTATTGAATTTAAGGCCACAACGAACCCGTCTACAGCGGGTGAGATTGAACGGAGTTAAGACCAGATTATGTTGGATACATTATTTGCGTTTATATGGATTATTATTAAGATCCTCATTATCGTTATTCCTTTAATGGCAGCCGTTGCTTATTTAACCTTGGCTGAGCGTAAAGTAATTGGCTATATGCAGGGACGTATTGGTCCGAACCGTGTGGGTTTACGCGGGATGATGCAGCCTTTAGCTGATGCGGGTAAGTTGCTGACTAAAGAAGTCATCTTTCCTAGTAAAGCTAACCGTTATTTATTTATCTTAGCGCCTATTTTAACATTGATGCCTGCACTGGCTGCGTGGGCAGTGATTCCTTTTTCTCATGGCTTAGTACTGGCGAATATTAATGCTGGCTTGCTATATGCCTTAGCCATGACTTCATTAGGGGTGTATGGCATTTTAATTGCTGGTTGGGCTTCGAATTCTAAATACGCATTCTTAGGTGCGTTGCGAGCAGCAGCACAAGTGGTCTCTTATGAAATTGCCATGGGATTCGCTTTAGTGGGAGTGTTATTAGCAGCCCACAGTGCAAATTTATCTGAAATTGTCATGGGGCAGCAGGGCAGTATCTTACATTGGTATTGGTTGCCTTTATTACCTTTATTTTTAGTGTATTGGATTTCAGGTGTGGCGGAAACTAACCGTGCACCTTTTGATATGGCTGAAGGTGAAGCGGAAATTGTCGCAGGTTTCCATGTGGAATATTCTGGGATGACCTTTGCGGTATTTTTCTTAGCTGAATATGCCAATATGATTTTTATCTCTGCTTTGGCGGCGACTTTATTCTTAGGTGGCTGGTTATCACCTTTCGAAGGAATACCAGGACTTGAAACCTTATTTGCTTGGGTGCCAGGTATTATCTGGTTCTTTCTCAAGGTAGCATTCTTCTTATTTGTGTACTTATGGATACGGGCAACTTTTCCACGTTATCGTTATGATCAAATCATGCGTTTGGGTTGGAAAGTCTTGATCCCCGTGACCTTAGTGTGGATTGTGGTGGTAGCGCTTGCAATTATGCTGCATGTGCGGCCTTGGTTTGGGTAATAGGCGATTATATGAAACGGTTAAAACAGTATGTAAAGACCTTTGTTCTGTGGGAGTTACTACTAGGTTTAAAGTTGACCTTAAAGTATTTCTTCAAGCAAAAAACCACGGTGCAATTCCCAGAGGAAAAAACGCCAACCTCAGCGCGTTTCCGAGGTATTCATGCGCTGCGTCGTTATCCAAATGGCGAAGAACGTTGTATTGCTTGTAAATTGTGTGAAGCAGTCTGCCCAGCTTTGGCGATTACCATTGAAGCTGAGCCTAGAGATGATGGTTCCAGACGTACCACGCGTTATGATATCGATTTATTTAAATGTATTTTTTGTGGATTTTGTGAAGAATCATGCCCAGTGGATTCCATTGTGGAAACTCATTTGATGCATTATAGCTTCCAAAATCGTGGCGAAAATATTTTATCAAAACCCATGCTATTAGCCGTGGGTGACCAGTATGAACAAGAAATTGCAGAACGGCGCGGCGAAGATGCGCCTTATCGTTAAATCATAGGATAGACTATGTGGGTTGAACAATTAGTTTTTTATGTCTTTTCAGCAGTATTGATCCTTGCCAGCTTAATGGTGGTGGTGTCACGTAATACGATGAAAAGTGCGCTGTTTTTAGTCTTAGCATTTTTTGCCAGTGCTGTCTTATGGATCATGTTGGAAGCTGAGTTTCTTGGTTTAGTTTTGATCTTTGTCTATGTTGGTGCAGTGATGACTTTATTCTTATTCGTAGTAATGATGTTGAATCTGGATACAGAGCCGCAAAAACAAGGGATGGTCCGTTATCTTCCCTTTGGTGCCATTATTGTTGCGATGATTGTCGGTATTATGATTTATGCTATTGCGCCAAATCACTTTGGATTACTCGCACCGGCTCACCATGGCGCAGGCTATAGCAATATTAAAGCCTTGGGACATGTACTGTATACCGATTATGTGTTCCCCTTTGAAGTCGCTGCCGTTGTATTATTAGTCGCCATGGTATCCGCCATTAGTTTAACCCATCATGGTAAGCCAAAGCGCAAAACCCAAGATGTACCAGGACAAGTTGCTGTACAGCCCGAAGATCGGCTACGTGTTGTAGATATGCCTGCCCAGAAGCGTCAAGATAGAGGTGAAAAATAATGTCATTATCTGCTTATTTAATTGTTGCTGCCATTGTCTTTGGGATCAGTATTGCTGGCATCGTCTTAAATAGAAAAAATTTAATCGTATTACTCATGTGCTTAGAAATGATGCTATTAGCTGTGAATCTTAATTTCATCGCCTTCTCGCATTTCTTAAAAGATAATATGGGTGAAGTATTCGTGTTCTTTATTTTGACGGTTGCTGCTGCGGAAGCTGCAATCGGTTTGGCTATTTTGGTCGTGTTGTACCGTACGCGTAGTAGTATACGCGTGGATGAATTAAATACCTTGAAAGGATAAGCCGTGTTTAATGACATACATAATCTCAGTTTAATTGTGGTGTTTGCACCGCTGGTAGGCGCACTTGTTGCAGGCTTGTTTGGTAAGCAAATTGGCCGAGTGGCTACGCACCGTCTAACTATTGCTTTAGTGGGTGTTTCTTTCTTATTATCTTTGCGGATTGCGCAATTAGTTATTTTTCAGAATCATACCTATGATGGCGTAATCTATACCTGGGGTATTAGCGGCTCATTCCAATTTGATGTGGGTTTCTTAATTGATCATTTAACCGCAATGATGTTGCTCGTAGTTACCTTTGTTTCTTTCTTAGTGCATGTTTATAGTATTGGTTATATGGCTGATGATAATGGTTATCAGCGTTTCTTTGCGTATATTTCTTTATTTACCTTTGCTATGTTGATGCTGGTCACGGCGAATAATTTCTTACAATTATTCTTCGGTTGGGAAGGTGTTGGTTTAGTTTCTTATTTATTGATTGGCTTTTGGTTCAAGCGTGAAACGGCTAACTTTGGTAGCTTAAAAGCTTTTATTGCTAACCGAGTGGGTGATTTTGGCTTTATTCTGGCGATTTCTGCGATTTTAACTTACTTTGGTTCAGTGGATTATGCCACAGTATTTGCCATGGCGCCGAAGATGGCTGCCATGCATCCAACGATTAGTCCATTTCCTGGTACGCACTGGTCTTTGATTACCGTGATTTGTATTTTGCTATTTATTGGTGCTATGGGTAAATCAGCACAAATGCCTTTGCATATTTGGTTGCCTGAATCCATGGAAGGTCCTACACCTATCTCAGCATTAATCCATGCAGCAACCATGGTGACTGCTGGTATCTTTATGGTATCGCGTATGTCACCCATGTTTGAATTATCACAAACTGCTTTGAGTCTAGTCTTAGTAATTGGTGCTTCAGGTGCCTTATTCACTGGTTTGGTTGGTATAGTTCAGACTGATATCAAGCGGGTTGTCGCTTATTCAACTTTATCTCAATTAGGCTACATGATGGCCGCCTTAGGTGCTTCAGCTTATGCTGCAGGTTTATTCCATTTGGTGACCCATGCGTGCTTTAAAGCTTTATTATTCTTGGCGGCGGGTTCGGTGATTATTGGTATGCATCACCAACAAGATATGCGTAAGATGGGTGGCTTATGGAAATATATGCCGATTACTTATATTACTTTTTTAATTGGTGCGCTATCTTTAAGCGCAATCCCACCGTTTTCTGGCTTCTACTCAAAAGATGCCATTATTGAATCTGTGCATGCATCGACAATACCCGGTGCAAGTTATGCTTATGTATGCGTATTGCTTGGTTCATTTGTCACAGCTTTATACATATTCCGAGCCTTTTTCTTTACTTTCCATGGCAAAGAACGCATGGATGAACATACAAAACATGAATTACGTGAATCACCTTGGGTGGTGTGGTTACCTTTGGCAATTTTAGCTGTGCCGTCGATTATTCTTGGTGCATTTATGATTGGTCCAATGCTGTTTCAAACGCCTGGGTTATTAGGTTCGTCCATTTATGTATCTAGTCAGTATAATGTTTTGGCTGAGTTAGCTAAGAATTTCCATGGCCCCATTAAAATGATGGAACATGCTGTTGTGACAGCGCCATTCTGGCTAGCATTATCCGGTGTCTTTGTAGCCTGGTTATGTTATGTACCAATGACTTCGTTGCCCGGGATTTTAAGTAAGCGTTTTTCTCTTCTTTATAATATTTTGGTTAATAAATATGGCTTTGATGATTTTAATCAGTTAATCGTTGTACGTGGTACTGTGCGTATCGCAGACTTTCTGCACTATGTTGCTGATGCCAAGTTTATTGATGATTTCTTTGTGAACGGCTCAGGCCGTATGGTGGGTTGGATGTCTCGCGTGACGCGACATTTACAATCCGGTTATCTATACCACTATGCTTTTGCCATGATTATCGGTTTGTTGGCATTGTTAGCTTGGATGGTATTAGCTTAGGGATGTGCGATGTTTGCTCATATACCAATACTTAGTTTATTAATTTGGCTTCCAATTGCAGGGGGCGTTTTGGCATTATTAACCGGCGGTGATGAGCATGCTAATCGTGCGCGTATGATTGCTGCTGTGACAGCGATTGTCTGTATGGCTTTGTGTATACCATTATATGTGAATTTTGATACAGGTACTTATGCCATGCAGTTTACTGAAAAAGCTGCCTGGATTGATCAATATAAGATTTATTACAGTTTAGGTGTGGATGGGATCTCCATGCCGATGGTTATTTTGTCGACCTTTACCACCTTAGTGGTAATTCTCGCGTCATGGAAGTACATTCAAACTCATGTAGCTCAATACATGGCGGCTTTCTTGATCATGCAAGGCATGATGGTGGGGGTCTTTGAATCATTAGATGCGATTTTATTTTACGTTTTCTGGGAAGGTATGTTGATACCTATGTATCTGTGTATTGGTATGTGGGGTGGGCCAAACCGTACCTATGCCTCGGTTAAGTTTTTCTTGTATACCTTTTTAGGTTCTGCGCTGTTATTAGTTGCCTTAATTTACCTGCGTGTCAAAGCAGATTCATTTAATATTTTAGCGTTTTATCCATTGCCATTAACCATTATGGAGCAATCCTTAATCTTTATTTCATTCTTATTAGCGTTTGCGGTGAAAGTACCTATGTGGCCAGTACATACTTGGCTACCGGATGCACATACTGAAGCGCCAGCAGGTGGCTCGGTGATACTAGCCGCATTGATGTTGAAAATGGGTGTGTATGGTTTCTTGCGTTTTACCATGCCAATCACACCAGATGCTTGTTTCCGTTTAGATTGGGTTATGATTATTTTATCTTTAATTGCGGTGGTTTATATTGGTCTTGTAGCTATCAGCCAAAAAGACATGAAGCGCTTAATTGCATATTCTTCTATTGCCCATATGGGGTTTGCAACCCTGGGGTGCTTCATGGTTTATGAAATTATTCGTAACACCGGTATTATGAAAGATGCCTATATGAGCTTAGAAGGGGCTATGGTGCAAATGATTTCTCATGCCTTTAGCACTGGTGCATTGTTCTTTGGTATCGGTATTTTATATGAGCGGATCCACAGTCGTCTCATTGGTGATTTTGGTGGAGTGGTAAATAAGATGCCTATTTTTGTGGCTTTCATGATGTTATTTGCCATGGCTAATGTGGGTTTGCCAGGTACCTCAGGTTTTGTGGGTGAATGGATGATTATTTTAAGTACCTTCAGAGCGAGCTTCTGGATCACTTTATTAGCTGCGACCACATTAATTTTATCAGCCGCTTATACCCTCTGGATGTTCAAACGCGTCTTCTTTGGTGAAGTTGCCAATGATAATGTCGCTGTCATGGATGATATTCGTGGTGTTGAAGTGGCTGTGCTGGGGATTTTAGCTGTATTAGTATTATTCCTTGGGGTATATCCAGAGCCATTATTGAATTTATTACATGCTTCAGTAGGGCATTTATTAGATATTAGTCATCAATCCAAATTAGTTTAGATAGTAGGATGTGAGCATGCAGTTTGTATCACCTGATTTAGTACCAGCTATTCCTGAGATGTTTGTCTTAGGCATGACTTGTGTGTTGATTTTAACAAGTGTCATGGTGAAACAGCATAAGGAAGCTATTAGTTATTTATTAGCGCAAGTAACCCTTATCGGTGCCTGCGTATTAAGTATCTTAATGTATCATCATGCGAAAGAAATTACCTTCCATGGTAGTTTTATCATGGATCATTTAGCTAACTTATTAAAAATCTTTATTTATGGTAGTTGTTTCTTTGTATTTTTATATTCACGGGAGTATTTAAAAGAGCGCAAAATACCCTATGCTGAATATTATATCCTAAGCTTATTCTCTGTTATCGGTATGATGGTATTAGTCTCTGCCTATAGTTTTGTGAGTTTGTATCTCGGCCTAGAATTAATGTCCTTACCTCTGTACGCATTGATTGCAATTCAGCGTGATGATAAAGAGGGTGCCGAAGCTGCTATTAAATATTTCGTCATGGGAGCCGTAGCCTCAGGTATGTTACTCTATGGTTTATCTATGATTTATGGTGCGACGAAGAGTTTGGATATTACCGTCGTGTCACAAGCCATTAGCGCGATACCACCCAGCGAGAATTTAATTTTAGTCTTTGGTTTAGTATTTGCAGTAGTAGGTATTGCCTTCAAGTTAGGCTCTGTACCATTTCATATGTGGGTACCGGATATTTATGATGGTGCGCCTAATAGTGTGACGGTTTTTGTTGCAACTGCACCTAAATTAGCCGCCTTTGGTTTAGCCATACGTTTATTAGTGGATATGATGCCACTATACCATGACCAATGGCAGCAAATGTTAACAGTGATTGCCGTCTTATCTATTGCCCTAGGTAATGTCGTGGCCATTGTCCAGACTAATATTAAACGTATGCTCGCATACTCCGCAATTGCGCATATGGGTTATACTTTTCTTGGCTTAATTGCCGGTACAGATTTCGGTTACACAGGTTCATTATTTTATATGCTCATGTATACCATTATGTCTCTCGGTGCGTTTGGTTTACTGGTACTGATGAGTCGGGCAGGTATTGATGTTGAAAATATTGAAGATTTGAAAGGTTTAAATGACCGTAATCCGTGGATGGCTTTTATGATGTTATTGGTGATGTTTTCCATGGCAGGGATCCCACCCAGCGCAGGTTTCTTCGCTAAGTTAAGCGTACTATCTGCCTTAGTACAATCTCATATTGTCTGGTTAGCGGTTTATGCGATGATTTTTGCTATTGTAGGCGCTTTCTATTACTTACGTGTGGTGAAAACCATGTACTTTGATAGCCCGGATGAGCAAGCAAGTTTTGAATTAAAATCTTTCGATATGCGTTTGGCTTTCAGCATTAATGGTTTAATCGTATTAGTGGTTGGGGTTTTCCCGGGTATTATCTTTAGCTTATGCCAAGCGGCATTTTAAAACAGTAATAATATTGTAAAGTGGTATCATCAACTATGTTGAAAAGTGCTGTCATCCCGAGTGCGAAGCACGTGGGATCTCCCGCCGATTTGACTACTTAGTAATAGCACTGTTCATGTTGACTAAACCATTAGGAGATTTCTCGCTGCGCTCAAAATGACAACATCTATTTCTGCTATAAATAATGTCGCTACTTCGCGGTATGACGACATCAATGTATAGTTTTATGGTAGAGTTAAACTTATAATAACAGAGAATAAATCATGACAAAGTTTTTTCATTCCTTGGATTCAAACATCGCTATCGTCGGTGCGGGCATTGGCGGTGCAGCCCTAGCTGCTATTTTAACAAAAAAAGGTGTAACTAATTTCACACTCTATGAAGGGGCAAAATTAGCAACCTTGAAAGACAGGGGCGCTGGGATTGGCTTACCTACTCCATTTGTAACGAAGCAACAAGCAGAAGGTTTACTCCCCGCTGATTTTCATTCTCTACATACTATCGGTAGGCGCTTTTTTGCGGCTGATCCAGAGAATAAATGGGGGTGTGAAATTTGGGCACAACCTTTAGACATGCAAGCCTGTGCATGGGGAACATTACACCGCGCTTTAATGGCTAATGTGTCAGGTGATCATGTTCAAGATGCTATGAAAATTACTGATGTAGTCAATACTGACCAAGGCGCTAGACTCATAGCTGGGGAGCAGCAAACTAAAATTGTCGATTCCGTTGTCTGGTGTGACGGTATGCACTCAGTGGGTAGGGAAAAGGTCTTCGCTGAAGTTGAGGCATCAATGCACTATGAAAATTATGTAGCCTGGCGTGGTACGCTTGATACTACAGATATGCATGCTGAAGAAATTGAGCATTTCAAAGCTACAGTAGATTATTATTGCTATGACCGTGGCCATTGTGTTGTCTATCTTATTCCCAGTGATAATGGCAAAGAAAAATTGAATTGGGTTTTTTACGAAAAGGTCTCTGCTGAAGAACTTGATGAGTTAGGTCTCACTACAGAAAAAAATTGGCATCGTTTGCCGGAGCAAACTGAAGCCCACCTTGATAAATTAATTAAAGGTGTCATGCCAAGCGCAGTTGCAGATATTTTTTTGCGCACACCGCATAAATTCGTACAACCTATTTACAGCGCTGCAGCACAGCAATTCCTTAAACAAGATACGCAAACTAAGCATCTTATTCTTGGTGATGCAGCAAGGGTTTACAAACCACATGTTGCTAGTGGTTCTTATATGGCTATGAGCCAGGCTATTGGCATAGCAGAGTTATTTTCTAATGCTAATGTATCGATACAGGAAGGATTAAATTTGGCAAAGACACAATTGGCTGTATCTAACGAGACCGCAACACTAGCAGACAGAATGTCTGAATGGTTAGTGCACTCACCGCCAGATTGGCAAACCGTTTACAACAGAAGAATTAGATCAACAGTGGGAGCAAGTATTAGCAGGTTTGCCTTGGTATGCTACTTCTGTAAACCATACAGCTTCAGCATCATCCTAATACTGATGTGAAAAATATTGTTATTAACTATGCTGAAAGGTGCTGTTATCCCGAGTACGAAGCACGTAGGATTTCCCGCCGGTTTGACTACTCGGTAATAGCATTGTTCATATTGGCTAAACCATCAGGAGATTTCTCGCTGCGCTCAATGTAATGGACTCTCACTTCACGTTCACAAGACGATATACTCGTCTTTACAAGAGCTTTATGGGAAAGCTCAAACCACTGAAATAAAAGGAGAGTCCAATGGGCAATATTAACGTATTAGGTATCGATTTGGCAAAAAATCATTTTGAATTACATGGAGCCAGCCAATCCGGGAGTTGTGTGTTGAAAAAGTCCTTAAAAAAGACATCAATTAATGAGTTATATCAAGGATTTATCCGCCGATGTCACCATTGCAATGGAGGCGTGTGGTGGGGCGAATTACTGGGCAAGGAGCTTTAGAGCCCTGGGATATCAGGTAAAAGTGATTAGCCCCCAATACGTCAAAGGGTTTGTGGTAGGCAGTAAGAACGATGCCAATGATGCAAAAGCCATCGCCATGGCGGCTCAACATGAGGGTATCCCCACAGTGCCCGTTAAAACCGAAGAGCAGCAAACGTTACAAACGTTGCATAGGATAAGAGAAAGCTATGTACAGCGGCGAACAGAGATAGGCAATATGATACGCGGATTTCTTCTAGAATTTGGGGAAATTGTTCCTAAAGGTTTATCACGCTTGAAATCACGTTTATCCGAGTTATTAGAGGATACAAACAATGGCTTACCCGATAGGTTACGTGGCTTATTGAATGATTTGTACGAAGAATTACCCACCTTAGATAAGAAGATAGCCGGTTATGAAAAGCAAATTAAGGCGATAGCAAAAGAGAATGAGGTCTGTCGACGCTTAATGCACTTACGTGGAGTAGGGCCTATTACTGCAGTCTTTGCTTACGCCACCTTGGGTAATGCCAGTGATTTCAGCAATGGGCGACACTGCGCTGCGTATTTAGGGTTAGTGCCGAAGGAACACTCCAGTGGGGGTATTCACAAGCTACAAGGGATTAGTAAACGAGGTAATCGCACTTTACGTGGTCTACTTATTCATGGTGCTCGGTCTGTTGTCAAATATATTGATAATAAACACGATGAATTAAGTCGATGGCTCAAGCGGTTAAAGAACACCAGAGGAAAACACAAATGTTATGTCGCACTGGCTAATAAACTAGCAAGGCATATATGGGCTATTATCGTATTGGGCGATGAATTTAAGGCACCTCCCGCTATGGTAAAAGATTAGTACTAGAGTCCTGTAGGAAAATAGGTAGAGTTAAATAGGTCATTAAATATAGGAGGTATGCTTTCTCTTCTGACAAGTCAAGAAAATCTGAATAATGTGTAAAGGTTTAACCACTCTGTCAGTACCTGACCATTTCGAAGACCTTCGTGGTCGTCCGCTCGATGAGGTTGCAGAGTGCTTATGAATTACATTAGGGTACGAGCTTATTAGTGTTAATGGCTCACACAGTTACCGGATATACGAATGTCGACTTTATTCTTTGTTCAGTGTTTTACTTGCAAAATAGAGAGAGTCCATATACGAAATGACAACATTTTTTCTAGCAGGTTTATGCTTAGCTGCCTCAACACACTTTTTCCAGTTGTGTTTTACGGCAATGCTTTCCATAAGTACATCTGCACGTCTTTGCCATGTATGGCGCTCTTCAAAACGTATATCGTCTTGTAGATATTGTTGCTGACAAAACGTATATAAGCGTTGGTACATCATCAATTGTAAGGTAGCACAGAGGATTGGATCAGAAATTCTTTTATGTAACTGGCCGGGTATGGAACAAGCTACATAATACTTTCTATCATCCAGTTTCTGTTTTTCAGTTTTTTCTGTCTGTTTTGGTTGTGGTGGTATTAAGTCATTATCTAAATATTCAGCTTCTTTAATTTCAGCGGGTGGAGTTGCGAGGAAAGCTTCATATTTCGTGATTTCAGGATGCTTGGGGAGAGGTTGTGATTGCTTGAACAAAGGCAGCATAGGTTGCATGTCCTTATTTATTTCAACGAATTGTTCGGTTGTTCTGGCGAACCAACCATGCGGACGAATGTTTGTATCTACACCACGCATTAATAAATACCAAATTACGTTAGCTAAGCCTTCAAATGCTGCATGGTTTATCAAAGTAATATTGTTTTCATTAGCTTCATTTAAAGCTGTGTTTTCAAGTATCCCCAATACAGTATATAACAATAAAGGTTCAGCATTTAACCTCTCTAATGCTTCTTTCTGATTGATATCATCACATCTATTTTTATCAAGTAATCTTAATATTGCTTGCAATTTATCTCGTAATTCATCTGGATAATTATCTGTATCTATATTAACAAACGTAAATTCTTCAGTGGTTTTAAACATGAGAACTCGATATATATCCCATATTTCTATCCATAGAGCCAGCCATTGAGTGGAGCTTGATAATAATAAAGTTCTTTTTACTACTTCATCTGTGGGATCAGGTAAGTGATACTGTGCATGAATACTGATTAATTTGATCAGCGTTATTCTTTGTACTTCGTCTTCTAATGATTCTAGGATATCGATAAGGTCGTCGTTTGTCTTAATAAATTTTATGAGATTGTCTATGCTATAAACATCAATGCAAAAATCTGACCTATCTTTGCTTGGTAAAAGTTCCAGCATACCAAGCAGGTCATCTTTTTGTACAAGTAAATCTCTAATTTTGGTTCTCATGTCATCACAAGCACAGAAAGGTAATCTGACTTTGGCTGGTAAAGCTTCCAGTATATCTATCAATTGTTCGCGATTTTCAGTTTTCCAAGAAAAATCCCATCGATACTCCTCAACTGCCGCATAGCATATTATCGGTGGTATACGTTTTAATGTTTCGACAGCCTCTTCATGCCTATAATCCCAGCTAAATTTTCTATCTATATCCAATACCTTGTTATAAAATTTAACTTTTGTATCTTCAGGAATTAGTGGCGTTATTATATAGTCAGTATCTTCTAGAATGAGGGCGTTGAGTACGCCTGAATCAAGGTAATCATAGCAGAAACAAACTCTTTCATCCATAGGGATTGCCTTTAGTACATCCGCAAGATTTTGAGGAGTTTTGATATATTGCAAGATTAATTTATTGCGTAGTATGTTCTTACAAAAATAAGCTCTTGCTTCTGAGCTTAGTGCTGCTAGCACAATGATAAGGTCAGCAGTAGATTGTATTTGGCTTCTAATATAACTAATTGTACTATGGTTATAATGGAATGAAATATATTCTCCAGACATTTCAGAATTTAAAAGGTTAGCCAGCCGTTGAATATCTATAGTTTTGTTTACAGGCATTTCGTTTTGCTGAGTGCTTGAATTAACTGTTACTTGCTGTTGCTCTGGTATCGTGCTTGCTGCTGGAATGCTAGTTGTTTTTTTACTTTCTATATCTGCATTTAGAGAACAATTATAATCAAGGTATGCTTTATACATTGATTTAATAAATTCACTTCGAAAAGAACCTATTAATTTATTTTTTTCTTGTGAACTGAGATCCGTTAACTGTTCCCGGGTAGGGTAAATTTGATAAAGTAATAATCCTAGTCGCCGTTCTGCGCTAAGATTTAGTAAATCATCAATATCTACAATAATTTTGCGAAAAAATTCATTATCTAAATGAGTTAAGCATCCACTGCCATCAAATTCGTATATCCTAAATATGCTATTAATATCTTGTGGATGTCTTATAAATTTTTTTAATAAGGATTCAGAGATGATCTCATTGCATACTTTTGCATAGTTATACCAGCTAGGAAAGGCTTTCCGAATTAGACAAGTTAAGTCATTTAAGCCTTGAATGACATTATTTTCAGCCAAGCATGGTAATACTTGTCGAGCAAAAATTTCTCTATATTTTTTAGGTAGGCTGTCTAATAAGCCCGATAGCATATGATTATCAGCGTTAATTCTGACTAATACGTTTAATATTTTAGCACTTAATGCTACATCATCTTGTTCTTCTGCTATTACATAGGCATTAACAATCACTCCAGACAGTGTTTGATGTGATTCTGTATTTTCTAGTAAGCCTATTAGTAGACTTGAGGCAGTCGTTTCATCACTATTTATTTCTTTATATAATTTTCTTAATGCTTTTGTATTTTCCATGAATGCTTGATTGTCATCAGGTACATAGGGCTGGCGAGTGTCAGGATCTGCTAAATGCTTGAGTACTTCAGTTTCACTTTTATCGGCATCTGGGCTACTCCCGGCCTCTTCACCAGCTTCCTTAAGTCCACACATAATATTTAGACATTCTCGCATTTTTTCATTACGACTTTTCATGTGAAATTTATAGGTACTTGGAATGTGTGTTAAGCCTTTGTGGGCACCACTACGGGTGCTTTCTTGGTAATCATAAGTACAGTACTGATGTAAAGGGAAGACTCGTTGATTCTCCGTTACTGTTTCGGTTAATTCTCTTACGCTTTTATAATTATTATTTTTGACATGTAGAATGTTTTCTACCAAAGTGATATCAGGAAATAACAGTGTGGCAATAGCTTCATGTTCTTCAACTACAGCGCCCGCAATTGCTAAACATGCCTTTGATAAGTCAAAGAACGGGTGAAATGTCGCATCAAGGCAACTTTCACGTGTCAGTTCACGGTGTTTTAATAAGAATATTCGTAGGCTAAGTTCAGTGTATTCAAGAGAAGTATTTCCCTCTGTGCAAGATTGTAATAATTGCAGTATAAATTTAAAGGCGTTATTGGTATGATGCCTGACTTTTGTACGTAGAGATGTTTTATTATCACCGATCTCAATAGTTTCATCATTAACAAAATCATAGGCTTGCTTATCTTTTTTTATGGTGTCATACAGTGCTTGAATGCCTGCGTGTAGTGCTTGTGACTTTGCTTGATCAAATGCCATGTTCTCGTCCTTACTTTTTTATATGAAAGAAGCAATAGTTATTTTTTATACGCTCTGGATACGGTGATAATACCAGTAAGGGTTTGATTAGCAAGTGATTCTCACGTTTTCTAGTATGCTGTATCTGTGGTTATCCAGGCGCCGAGCTTGCATATGAAGCGATTATGGACTATATTCGCTTCATATATTGAAGCGATTTGGATATTTAATTGCTTCATTTTTTGAGCTATTTAGGGTGATTAAATGCCTAATTGGATATGGGAACATAGAAATTGGCCAAATTTTGTCTGGGATAATGCCCAGATTATCGATTTACTTGGCGATGCTAGGCGGGTGCAAGGTAAGCTACAAGGTATTGTGGATACGTTTACAAGCTCAACGCGGGAGCAAATGAATCAGTATGCACTGGTGGAAGAGATGGTTACAACATCTGCAATTGAAGGTGAAGCCATTAATCGAGATAGTGTACGTTCTTCAATAGCCAATCGTTTAGGCATTTACCAAGCGGGTATGGATAAGCCTGTTGATCGATATGTTGAGGGCTTGCTTGATATGCTACTTGACGCAACTATGCAATATGCTGAGCCATTAACTACGGAACGTCTATTGGGGTGGCATGCTGCATTATTTCCAACAGGTTATTCTGGCATCCATAAAATTTCAGTGGGCCAATACCGCAGTGAAGGCGCGATGCAAGTGATATCCTATAAAGGCAATAAACCTATTATACATTTTCAAGCACCTCCCCATACTCAGGTATTAGAGGAAATGGATGCTTTTCTGGCGTGGTTTAATGCGGATGTCGAGTATGACAATCTGATTAAGGCGGCTATTGCCCATCTTTGGTTTGAAACATTACATCCTCTTGATGATGGTAATGGTCGAGTTGGCCGCGCATTAATAGAAATGATTTTAGCGAAAGATGAGAATTCTTCCTTACGATTTTATAGCTTGTCATCACAGATCATGCGGCAGCGACGACATTACTATGCCGCACTTGGCCAAGCAACCACAGGCGATCTTGATATTACTGCATGGCTGCAATGGTTTCTGCAATGTTTTACTGAGGCCATTAACACATCACTCGATACTATTGAGAATATAAAACAAAAAAATCTATTTTGGCAGCATCATGCAGAAACACAATTGAATGCACGACAATGCAAAGTATTAAATAAATTGCTTGATATAGGCCAAGAGGGCTTCACGGGTGGAATGACTACAAAAAAATATATGCATATCACGAGAACAAGCCGTGCGACGGCTTACCGGGAATTGAATGATTTAGTGAATAAATCATGTCTTGAGCCAATACCTGGTCAATCAGGTCGAAGCACTGCGTACCGCTTGTTATTAGTGGAATCGTAGAAGCTGAAAAACACCTATATTAGCTGTTTGTGTTAACGTTCTAAATTGAATATGGTTCAACTTAGAATGTCAACACAGCATAATTTCGTAACATTAATTGACTAATAGGTAGAAAAATACCAGTCAATTTTTAATATAACCACATGATTTATATGGATATTATTTTTTATAGGGATGTTTTTGAGCAAGAGTTATGGTGAACATAGCAGTCTGAATTTAGTGCATATGCGTTAACATTCTAAATTGAATGTGATTCACTTTAGAATGTTAACGCATAAAATTTCTGCTAATCTTAATAGAAGTAATTGCCCAAACAATGGAATGGTAAGCATGAAAAAAGTACTCGCATTTACTAGTATTCGTTCAGATTATGATCTGTTGAGTGAGCTGTATCACTTACTGAATCAAGACCCTGATATAGAATTTAAGCTACTGGTATCCGGTGCGCATTTATCTAAAACCTATGGTTATTCCGTTGAGCAAATCCGTGCAGATGGCTTTGATATTTTAACGTGTATTGAATCATTGATTGATGCAGATAGTAAGCCCTCACGGATTAAAACAGCGAGTATCTTATTACAATGTGCTATTGATCCCGTTGCTCAGTATGATCCAGACTTGATTATTTTTGTAGGTGATCGTGAAGATGTTGCTATTGCAGCATTAATTGCCGGTTATTTAGAAATACCTTCCATGCACTTTTGGGCAGGAGATCATACAACGGACGGCTGCATTGATAACCCAGTTCGTCATGCGTCATCTAAATTTGCCTCAATCCATATGGCGACTACCGAGCAACATAAACAACGTTTAATCCATATTGGTGAAAAGTCTGAGCGAATTTTTACTGTCGGCAGCATTGCCTTAGATCGCTTTGTAAAGCACCAAGCTTTAACAAAAACAGAATTAGCTGCTAAATTTAATTGGCAATTTAGTGCAGATAAATACGGCTTAGTGATTTTTCACCCGTTGCATGGGGAGCGTGAGCAGTTTGCAGAACATTTGCAGGTGATGGTCAATGCCATGCATGAACAAGGTTTAGCTGCTTGTGTTAGCTTCCCTAATACTGATCCGGGGAATAAGCAAGGTATCGAATTGATTAATCAATTACGCCAGCATCCTAATGTCTTTGTTTACGAAAGCTTAGAGCGCGATGATTTCTTATCTATATACAAAAATGCGGCCTTTATTATTGGCAATTCTTCTTCTGGTATTCTTGAAGCAGCCTCTATTCCCATTCCTACTATCAATGTCGGTAAACGCCAGCGTGATCGTTTTGCGCCAGAGAATGTTTTATATTGTGATTTTACAGAACAATCTATTCTAGTGACTATTGAACAAGCGATGTCCGATAGTTTTCTTGCTTCAATTAAAAATCTGGTCAATCCTTATGGTGATGGACACAGTGCCGAGCGTGCGCTAGAGTTAATCAAGTCACTAGAGTTTAAGGATTATTTATTAAAAGAAGAAGATCCTTTAGCTGTTCATTGAGGGTAGGCGTGTGAAGTATGGATGTAGTATCGTTTGTCTATAAAATGGTTTATAACATATAAATTAGGTGAAGATTTTTCAGGCGCGCCTGAAAAAAGTGCCCTAAAAATCAATAGATTATTAAGTTTTAATTTATAAAGTTTTATTTATTTATTCTTAATGTAATAAACTACGCGCTAGAATACTTTTATCAATTAGTCCGCATATTCTCCTTGCACCAGGCTGCAATTTTTAATACAATTCCACACCTTAATCGCGGGGTGGAGCAGTCTGGTAGCTCGTCGGGCTCATAACCCGAAGGTCGTAGGTTCAAATCCTGCCCCCGCTACCAAATAGCTAAGAGACCCCGAATGGGGTTTTTTATTATAGAAGGATGGGCTTAAGGCCCATTTTTTGTTTGTGTACTCTGAATTGTGGGCTGATAAGTACCCATAGTAAGGAGTAAGAGTAAGTTGGTGAACAACATTGAGTAAAAAAACTGAGCATATTGATGCGTTATTAGCGCCGACCATAGCTGCCATGGGGTTTATCTATTGGGGCTGTGAATATCTTGCTCAGGGTAAGTATTCGGTATTACGGGTATTTATTGATAATGCTGAGGGTGTGACTGCAGATGACTGCGGTAGCGTGAGTAAGCAGTTAATGGCTTTGCTGGCGGTGGAAGAGACTATCAAGGGTGAGTATTCATTGGAAGTATCTTCACCGGGTATAGATAGGCCTTTATTTACTGTGGAGCAGTTTCAAGCATATCTCAATGAACAGGTGCAAATCCGCTTACAAACAGGTATAGAAGGGCGTCGGAATTTTTCTGGCGTATTGCAGCAAGTAGATGCAAGTGAACTCATTATCTTAGTGGATAATGAAACTTACACTTTACCCTTTGCAGATATTGATAAGGCAAATGTAGTTCCCACATGGGAATAATTGTGACTAAATGAGGTAGCGATTATGTGTGCAGCAGCGACCAATAAAGAAATTTTGTTAATAGCTAAGACATTGTCTGATACAAAAAGTATCGATAAAGAGCGAGTGTTCGAAGCTATTGAAGCCGCATTAGCGACTGCAACTAAGAAATTACACCATGATGATATTACTGTACGCGTTTCTGTAGATAGAATCACAGGTGAAAGCGAAACCTTCCGCTTTTGGACGGTGGTAGCAGATGAAGAGTTAGAGAACCCTGATGCGGAATTAAGCTTAAGCGATGCAAAGGCCCGTGACGAAAGCCTAGAATTAGGTAGCACCATTGAAGAACCTATGGAATCTGTGCCTTTTGGACGTATTGGTGCTCAGGCAGCAAAACAAATTTTAGTACAAAAAGTCCGTGAAGCAGAACGTATGGAGCAAGTGCGGCTGTATCAAGAACGTGATGATCGTATCGTTACCGGTGTGGTTAAGAAAGTCACCCGTGATATCGTGCTGTTAGATTTAGGTGAAAATACAGAAGCTTTATTAGAACGTGCGGAAATGATCCCTGGTGAGAATTTTCGCGTAGGTGATAGATTGCGTGCTTATCTCTATGATGCACACTACGAGCCAAGAGGCCCGCAACTATTTATTAGCCGCTCATGCCCAGAGATGTTAATTGAATTATTTAAAATTGAAGTACCTGAAATTGGTGAACAAGTTATTGAAATTAAAGGTGCTGCACGGGACCCAGGTTCACGGGCGAAGATTGCAGTGAAAACTAATGATGGCCGTATTGATCCTATTGGTGCTTGTGTAGGTATGCGTGGTTCACGTGTACAAGCAGTTTCCGGTGAATTAGGCGGTGAACGTATTGATATTGTCCTCTGGGATGATTCACCAGCACAGTTAGTCATTAATGCCATGGCGCCAGCAGAGGTAGAATCCATTGTGGTTGATGAAGATAACCATGTGATTGATGTGGCGGTAGGTAGTGAGCAATTATCTCAGGCTATTGGCCGTAACGGTCAAAATGTACGTTTAGCCAGTGAATTAACTGGTTGGACACTGAATGTGATGACCAGTGATGAAGCTCAAGAGAAAAGTGAATCTGAAAGTCAAGCAAGCTTGCAATTATTTATTGATAAGCTTGATGTGGATGAGAGTATTGCGGAGATTCTAGTAGCTGAAGGCTTTGGTGCCATTGAAGAAGTAGCCTATATTGCGCCTTCTGAATTATTAGATATTGCTGAGTTTGATGAAGAGATTGTAGAGGAACTACAAAGCCGAGCGAAAGATGTGTTACTCACAGAAACTTTAGCGACAGGCTACGGTGAAGGTGAAGAACCAGCAGAAGATTTGCTGAATATGGAAGGTATGACCTCAGAGCTTGCAGGGCAATTGGCCAGAGCCGAAATTAAAACCATGGATGATTTGGCTGAATTAGCCGTAGATGACTTATTAGAAATTGTTGATAGCTTAGATCAAGAGAAAGCTGCTGCATTAATTATGACAGCCCGTGCACCTTGGTTTGATAATTCTGAAGAGAATTAGGAATAGGGGGATTGCAACATGGCAGATGTAAGTATAGACGAGTTAGCTGAGAAGCTTCATTTAGAAGTTACTCAATTGCGGTCTTTGTTAAAGACGGCCGGGGTTGCTGATGCCGATAGCAAAACACAAGTATCCGCAGAGGAAAAACAACTATTACATGATAGTTTACACAAAGATGTGGTGATTACGCGCACGAAAAAAACCTCATTAAAAGTACAAGGACGTAAAGCGGTCCAAGTGCGGGTAAAAAAACGTCGGGTAATTGACAAAGCGGCGATTGAAGAACGCCAACGTACAGAGCAATTAGCTATTACCCAAGCTCAAGAAGCAGAAGCTGCCGCGAAAGAACAAGAACGTTTAGCCAAAGAAGCAGCCGAAAAAGCCGAGGCAGAAAAACAAGCAGCAGCAGAAAAGGCAGCAAAAGAGTCTGAAGCGACAGTGAATGACACTACTGAATCAGTTGCTATAGATAAACCGGCTGAAAAAGAATTAACTGAGAAAGAAAAACAAGCAAAAATATTAGCTGAAGAAGAAGCACGTCGAGAAAAAGAACGACGTGAAGCCGCAGCGCAACAACGTAAGCAACCAGCACACCGTCACAAAGCTGCGCCAGTCGATCATGATGAGAAAGGTTCATCCCATAAAAAACACAAAAAAGAAGCCAAACGTGAAAAACGCTTAAAATTATCTGAACAGTCAGGCAGTAAAAAGCGTCGCCCAGCTAATGGTAGTGCGATTGCAGCAATGCAACAAGAATTTGAAAAGCCTACCGCGCCAGTTATTTATGAAATTAGCATCCCTGAAACCATTACAGTTGCTGATTTAGCGCAAAAAATGTCAGTAAAAGCCGCTGAAGTGATTAAAACACTGATGCAAATGGGAGCAATGGTCACCATTAACCAAGTCATCGACCAAGAAACAGCCGCAATTGTGGTTGAAGAAATGGGCCATAAAGTTAAATACCTAAAAGAAAATGAATTAGAAGAGACATTAACTCAACAGCAAGAAAGTGATGAGCATGCGGTGAATCGTGCACCTGTGGTGACAATTATGGGCCACGTTGACCATGGTAAAACTTCGTTGCTCGATTATATCCGTACTGCGAAAGTAACAAGCTCTGAAGCGGGCGGCATTACTCAGCATATTGGTGCGTATAATGTTAAAACAGAACGCGGTAGCTTAACTTTCCTGGATACTCCTGGCCACGAAGCCTTTACTGCAATGCGTGCACGTGGTGCGAAATGTACTGACTTAGTCATCTTGGTTGTTGCGGCTGATGATGGGGTGATGCCACAAACCATCGAGGCGATTCAACATTCCCGTGCAGCCGAAGTTCCACTGATCGTCGCCGTCAATAAAATGGATAAGCCTGAAGCAGATCCTGACCGTGTTAAAAACGAATTAGCCAATCACGAAGTGATCCCAGAGGACTGGGGTGGCGATACCATGTTTGTACATATTTCTGCGAAGACGGGTGAAGGAGTGGATAGCTTACTTGAATCTGTGCTTTTACAAGCAGAATTATTAGAATTAAAAGCTACCGTCGATCATCCAGCACGTGGTGTGGTGATTGAGTCACGTTTAGATCGTGGACGTGGTCCAGTTGCTACTGTATTAGTACAAAATGGCACGCTAAAACAGGGTGATATTGTTTTAACCGGCTTAGAGTATGGGCGTGTGCGTGCTATGCTCAATGAGCATGGAAAAATGATGGAAACCGCAGGTCCGTCTACACCTATTGAAATTTTAGGCTTGTCAGGTACGCCACGCGCCGGTGATGAAATGATAGTTGTCAGTGATGAGCGTAAAGCCCGAGAAGTTTCTTTATTCCGTCAAGGTAAATTCCGTGATGTGAAATTAGCACGTCAGCAAGCAAGTAACCTAGAAAGCTTATTTGACCGTATGAGTGAAGGTGAAGTGAGCGTCTTAAATATTGTCTTAAAAGCTGATGTGCAAGGTTCGGCAGAGGCATTAAATGATGCGTTGACAAAACTCTCCACCGATGAAGTGAAAGTGAAAATTGTTGCCAGTGCAGTGGGTGGTATTACCGAATCTGATGTGAACCTAGCATTAGCCTCACAGGCCATTTTAATTGGTTTTAATGTGCGTGCTGATGCATCGGCGAAGAAACTGGCCGATGCGGAAGGCATTGAGTTACATTATTATAGTGTGATTTATAATGTCATTGACCAAATTAAACAAGCCATGTCAGGTATGTTAGCACCTGAGTTTAAAGAAGAGATTGTTGGTCTTGCGGAAGTGCGTGAAGTCTTCCGTTCACCAAAACTCGGTGCTATTGCAGGATGTATGGTGATTGAAGGTAATGTACGTCGTAATGCGCCAATTCGCGTACTACGTGATAATGTGGTTATCTATGAAGGTGAATTAGAATCTTTACGCCGATTTAAAGAAGATGTCAATGAAGTACGTAATGGCTTTGAATGTGGTATCGGTGTTAAAAATTATAATGATGTCAAAGCCGGTGATCAGATTGAAGTGTTCCAACAAGTGGAAGTAAAACGTACTATCTAACGCTATACTGCGGAGTCCCACTATGCCAAGAGAATTTCAACGTACGGACCGAGTAGCTGAACTTATTCAGCGTGAATTAGCCAAATTGATCCAGCTAAAAATGCGTGACCCACGTGTACAAATGGTCACGGTCTCCGGTGTGGATTTAAGTCGTGACCTCTCTCATGCAAAGATCTATGTAAGTAGCTTGGGCGAGAGTGACGAAATTCAAGAAATCGTCAAGGTACTTAATGGTGCAAAGGGTTTTTTGCGTTCAGAATTATCTCAGCAAGTGAAGTTGCGGATGACGCCAGAACTTCATTTTAAACAGGATACTTCTATTACTGAGGGTAATCGTATTGCGAGCTTAATCGACAAAGCGATTGCTGAAGACGATGAGCATCCTAAAGACGAAGAATAAATAAATGGGAAAAGCCTCACGCCGTCATATCAATGGTATTCTTTTATTAAATAAAGCCACTGGTATTAGTTCTAATATCGCATTACAACAAATCAAACGTCTTTATAATGCCAATAAGGCTGGACATACAGGTAGTCTTGATCCCTTAGCTACAGGTATGTTGCCAATCTGTTTAGGTGAAGCAACTAAATATGCCCAATATTTATTAGATGCTGATAAGTGCTATGAGGTGACTGCGCAGCTAGGGCAAGTGACTGCCACAGGCGATAGTGAAGGCGAAATATTAGTTGAGCGCGATATTCCCGCAGATTGGCCAGCACAGCTTGAGCGGATTTTGCCTAGTTTTCAGGGGGCGATCAGCCAAGTGCCGCCCATGTATTCTGCCTTAAAGCATCAAGGTAAGCCGTTGTATGAGCTAGCGCGCCAAGGTATTACGGTGGAGCGCAAAGAGCGGCAAGTGACGATTCGCCAGCTTAGTTTACTTGGTCAAGGCTCAGCGAGCTTCAGATTAGCGGTAAAGTGTAGTAAGGGCACGTATATTCGTACTCTAGTACAAGATATTGGTGAGCAACTAAACTGTGGCGCCCATGTGAGTCAATTACATCGATGCTATGTGGCAGGTTTTGGCCAATCTACTATGCACAGTTACGATGAATTAGCCGATATTCAGCAACAGCAAGGCTTAGAAAGCCTGGACCACTATTTATTGCCCATCGATAGCGCATTACAGCATATGCCACGCTGCGATTTGCAGGCTGAACAGGTACAGCGTTTACGCTTTGGCCAGCGAGTTGATATGGCTACAATAGCTACAGATACCTCATGCAAGGTGGATACTGACCAACTTTTGCGTTTGTACGCTGCGCCAGAGCAGTTTATTGGGGTTGGTGAGATATTGAACGGGGAGCAATTAGTGGCGAAACGATTATTACGTACAGATAATCTGTGCGTAATAAGGGATTAGGTATAGCATTTATTGGCCATCTGGTTTAGAATACCGCACCCTCGCTCTATTTGAGCGGTTAAAAGTTAGCCTTTAAGTTAAGAATTTTAGGAGTTTTTTCAGTATGTTAAGTGCAAGTGATAAAATAGAAGCCATGCGCGAATATCAGCGTAAAGAAGGTGATACTGGTTCACCAGAGGCGCAAATTGCTTTACTAACGGCACGTATTCGTGGTCTACAGAGCCATTTTGAGAATTTTAAGCAAGATAAGCATTCTCGCCGTGGTTTAATGAAAATGGTTGCGCAGCGTCGTAAGTTAATGAAATATCTGAAGCGCGTTAATCTCGAAGGCTATCGTGCATTAATCGAAAAATTAGGTATTCGCGGTTAGTCATTTTACAGTGATTGACAGAGTTGCTACCTACGAATATTAAATTGGAGTTATAACTAAGTGGAAGTTTTAAAAAAGGTTTTCCAGTATGGTGAGCATACTGTCACGCTTGAAACAGGTGCGATAGCACGACAAGCTACAGCAGCCGTTATGGCAAGTATGGGTGATACTGTGGTACTTGTGAGTGTTGTTGGTAAGAAAGAAGGTGGAGAAGGCGCTGACTTTTTCCCATTAACGGTGAATTATCAAGAACGCACTTATGCCGCAGGACGTATCCCAGGCGGTTATTTCAAACGAGAAGGTCGACCTACTGAAAAAGAAACCTTAACTTCACGCTTAATTGACCGTCCAATCAGACCTCTCTTCCCAGAAGGATTCCGCAACGAAGTGCAAGTTATTGCTACAGTGATGTCACTGGACCCTCAAGTGGATCCAGATATTGTTGCCTTAATAGGTACATCCGCAGCGTTAGCTATTTCCGGTATCCCGTTTAATGGCCCCATTGGTGCTGCAAGAGTAGGTTACAAAGAGGGTCAGTATCTATTAAATCCTGCTTTCGAAGCATTGGATGATTCTGAATTAAATCTTGTGGTTGCTGGTACAGATAATGCTGTATTAATGGTTGAATCAGAAGCGAAAGAATTATCTGAAGATGTCATGCTAGGCGCGGTATTATTTGGTCATGAGCAAATGCAAATTGTTGTTAATGCCATTAAAGACTTCCAAGATGCAGCAGGTACAACTGCTTGGGAATGGCAACCACCAGTAGAGAATGAAGCATTAGCGCAGCAAGTGGCTACTCAGGTAGAGCAAGCCTTACGTGATGCGTATAAAATTCATGATAAAACAGAGCGCTATGCGAAAATCAGTGAATTACGCGAGCAAGTAGTTACTGGGTTGACAGCCGAGGCTGCCGAAGAAGACAAAGCTGCCTTCAGTAAAGAAATTCAAACTACGTTTGCTAAACTTGAAAAAACAATTGTACGCGGCCAAATCCTCTCAGGTCAGCCACGTATTGATGGTCGTGATACCCGTACAGTACGACCAATTTCTATTAATACTAGCGTGTTGCCACGTGTCCATGGTTCTGCCGTATTTACGCGTGGAGAAACTCAGGCAATTGTTTCAACAACCTTAGGTACGCAGCGTGATGCGCAAATTATTGATGCCTTAGAAGGTGAAGTAAAAGATCACTTTATGTTGCATTATAACTTCCCACCTTACTGTGTCGGTGAAACAGGTTTTATCGGATCACCAAAACGTCGTGAAATTGGTCATGGCCGTTTAGCAAGGCGTGCTATTCAAGCAGTATTACCTGATATCGAAGAATTCCCATACACACTACGTGCGGTTTCAGAAATTACCGAATCTAATGGTTCTAGTTCTATGGCAACTGTATGCGGTACCAGTTTAGCCTTGATGGATGCAGGTGTACCCACAAAAGCGGCCGTATCTGGTATTGCGATGGGCTTAGTGAAAGAAGGTAATCGCTTTGCTGTTTTATCCGATATTTTAGGTGATGAAGATCACTTAGGTGATATGGACTTTAAAGTTGCCGGTACCCGTGCTGGTGTAACTGCATTACAAATGGATATCAAAATTGCCGGTATCACCAAGGAAATTATGCGTGCTGCTTTAGCACAAGCGAATGAAGGCCGTTTACATATTCTAAGTATTATGGAACAAGCCATTGATGGTCCTCGCCAAGATATGTCAGCCTACGCACCACGTATCATTACAATGAATATCAATCCTGATAAAATTCGCGATGTTATCGGTAAAGGTGGTGCTACCATCCGTGGCATTATCGAAGAGACCGGCGTTAGCATCGATATTACTGATGATGGTGTGGTGAAAATTGCCTCCGCTGATGGTGAAGCTTCACAAAAAGCCATTGACCGCATTGAAGAGCTGACTGCAGATATTGAAGTCGGCGCGACCTATGCTGGGAAAGTGTCAAAGATTGTTGATTTTGGTGCTTTTGTTGCCGTTTTACCTGGCAAAGAAGGCTTAGTGCATATTTCCCAAATCGCTCACGAGCGTATTAATAACGTCAGTGATGTCTTAAGTGAAGGCCAAGAAGTCGACGTGAAAGTTTTAGAAATCGATCGCCAGGGTCGGGTAAGACTCAGCATGAAGGCGTTAATTGAACCACCTGAAGCGACAGAGCAAGAAGAAGTTATGGCTGCTGGTGGTCATGGAAGCGATAATCACGCTGATTAATGCTTCTTGCCTTTTCTAGATTGCTTAACTGAGTGCCTGTAAGCTTGCTACGGGCACTTTTTGTTACCGTCATCCCGCATACCAATGTACCTTCCCTCACTTTATTCTCTACAATTATTCACCAATAGAATGTCATTGCCTAACTAGCGTACGTACTGCAAAAAAGATTATATTTTGTACAATATAACGCTTATTTGCTATAAAATACTCCAAACAATATAGAAGTAAGTAATTGATACTTGGTGCCTATTTGATTTTTCCAAGATCAATGTAATTGTATACGGCAAATATATCCGTAATAGACTGGGGCAATTGTCAGTATAATAGGTACCGCTACGAAGAAAAATTCCATCGAAATGAAAAATTCTGTGCAGGTTTTCTGCGCAGATGAAATTATACTAGAAAACAATATCGGTCGCTTGTGACCGTGTTGTTGAACTCGTCTGCCGAGACAGTCATATGATACAAAGAAAATTGATACTGAGCGAGATAAAACAACATATGAGTAAGATAATCAATGTTACTGATAATGGTTTTGAAAACCAATATATTTTCAGCGTGGGCGATGAAATGCGCTCAATCTGTCATGATTTTTTACAGGCAAAAAATCTTAATCATTTTGCCTACGTACGGCTCTATAATGACAATGCCACATTTACTTTGACGACCGATCCTGGGGTTTCAGTCGATTACTATCAGCATAAATTTTACAATACCGTAGATTACCATAATGCAACCCGAGAACACCAATCAGCAACACTACTATGGGTAGCATTAAGCCCAAAGGATTATACACTCACAAAATATGTTAGAGATTATCATAACTTAGCTAATGGTTTTCTTATTATTAAAAAAAGTCCGGAATTTGTTGAGCGTTTTACCTTCGCCACTACACCCGATAACGTAGGCATCAATAATCTTTATATTTCTCAGCTTGGTGATTTTTATAATTTCTGTTTCTACTTTAAAGAAAAGGCCAAGAAATTAATTGAAAAAGCCCATGAAGACCGTTTTATATTACATGATGCAAAATTTAGTAATGTATCTGAACGAGGCATTCATTATCCAGAATCGAGGCCTAAGATCATTATTAATGAGCCTGCATTTAAAAAATTGTATTATGGTAGTAGCTTTACCCAATCGTTGACTCGCCGAGAGTTTCAATGCTTAGCTGCTCTATCAGAGGGTATGCAGATTAAAGAAATTTCAAAAAAATTATCTTTGCAGACGAGGACTGTTAATTTTTATTTAGAAAATATTAAAGATAAAATTGGTCTTTATTCAAGAAGAGAGTTAATTGATTTTTACAATGAGTTGTTTTAAAGAAAGAAACATTCTCAACAACAAATAATATCTGATTACTTGATTCCCCGCAGCTTGCTGCGGGGACTTTACGCTTGGGGATTCTTAAGGGGAGTCAGTGTAGACTCCCCTTAAGTCGTCGTCGCGCGAACTTGGTTCGCACAGGCGAAATATTACTAGGAAATAAAATACCCTGAGGCTTGCCTCGGGGATTTTTATTTATAAACCCGTCATCCCGTTGCTTGACAGCGGGATCCAGAAAATAAAAAGAGAAAAATGAAAATATCAGAAATTCCAGAAGAAACTTACTTATCAATCCGCAGAGAAATGTTACTTATGCTTGCTGAACTCTATGAAGAGAAAAGTAAAATAAAATATCTAAATCCAGATATTTCAACCGAGAGCATTAGTTCACACCAAGTGTATGTAATGCCTGTATCTAAAGAAGATCGAGCAAAAAAAACAGATACAGAAAAACAAGAATCTGTACACTGGCAAACACTATATACAGAACAAGAAGGGTCCGAGGTAACGCGACGCTTTATATCAGGTAAGTCAGGCATAGGCAAAACATCTTTGTTGTTACGTATCGCAGCAACAATATTAAGACAAATGGCAAATGAGGAAGAACTAACATGGCCTCAATTTGAGTGGCTAATTTATATCGACGCATCACAATTATCTTATTACCAACAGCTTAATCCAAATTCACAATTAACTGCTACAAATATTTTGTATGATTTATATTTTTCCGAATTGGAAGCTAAATTTAATAAAGACTGCATTGAGGCTGTTATTAAACGAATATTGCAAGATACTTCACGTACAGTGGTTTTAATTGATGGGCTTGATGCCGCGCAAACTGATACAAAACTAGCAGATAAGTGTCATAGCCGATTATATGAATTCAATCATACTATCGTAACTGGATGCGAAAATAAATATAGAAACTATACGACATATCAGTCATTTAGAATGGCTGGGCTGACTTTACAACAACAGCAAGATAATATTAGAAATTATTGTGAAAGCCATGTGACATATAGATTAAACTCACAGAAACCACAGTCAGGTACGCACAGCCTACTAGCAGAAAAGCTAGGTAAACAAGAAGAAACAAGTTTAGCAGAAGAAATTGCTGATTATACTACACGTATGCTTAAGGTATTCTCGAAAAATGAGCGGTTGTACACAGGCACACCTCGGATGTTGGATATGTTTTGTCTGCTAACTTCGATGAGATTAGATGGTAATCATAAAACAGAGCTTCCCCTTAATCAAACTCAATGTCTAATCACAGCAATTAAACCATATTTTAGAAATTTTCAGGTAGATGGTGAACAAGGCATCGCTGATATGAGTGTGGCACAAGGTCAAATAGGTCAAGCAGAGGATATTGATTCAGAAGCTCTGGTAAACCATCGCTTTAACAATAATAGATTATGGCACTTCCTAATAGCTGTAGGACGATTAGCACGTTATTCTGCGGTTTTTTCAATAGACCAGCTAAATGCAATTATCGAAGACCTGGCTAAGCAATACCCACAATTATTTCCGCAAGATGGTTCTAATGCTATAGCACACATGAACCAACTACTGAATAACCATTTCATCACCATTGTTAATGCTGAGAAGAAGCTGTATCGTTTTCAACATTTATTGATTGAGCAATTGTTCACAGCTTGGGGATACTACATTGATTTAAGCGCTGAAAAGATGGATGCTCAAACTGATAAAGACTTTAGTAGATTTAGGCAAAATCTGAATAGTAGTAACCGTCCTACAACACAGTATTTAAGGGTCCTTATATTTATAGTAGGATTTATCAACGGTGATGAGCAAGTTTATAGTAAGTTATGCTCATTATTAAGACATAAAAAGTTTCATACTAGAGCTGGTTATACTAGTAATGATCTTTACATAGCACTCATAGAAGGCTTTGGTCGTCATCAATGTGATTTTATCCAAAAAATACAAGCTCAGTGGCTAGAAGTACAAGAGCGTGATATGATTGGTTACTGTCAGTGGTCTCGCCCAACAATATTCAATGAATGCAAATCTGCAGCTACGCTGTTAATCAATCATTTATATTCTTATTTATTAAAAACACGAAATGAAGACCTGCTACGAAGAGCAATGCCCTATATTGCACGGATGAACTCTAACGCTATAAAAATGACGCTTCCTGCTCTACTAAAACATAAGGGAGAAAAGACAAAATACGCTGACAAAGTAGCCGAAAATATTCTTGACTCGTTACCCGAAGAGGAATTAAGGCAGTCCAGCATCGAGTGGATGAATAAATTATTAGCCAGCGATGTAGAAGAAGACATTTTATTAGGCTGTAAATTAATTGCCTGTGTCGAGAAAGACATATTAGTCGTTCCAAGTGTGCAGAAAAATATTATTGCTTGCTTACTCAACCAGAAGGAAAAAATCCGTAAAATAGTCATCGAATATTTACAAAATAATACTGAATCAGTACATTTTTTCCAAGTGGCTGATACGCTGCTTGTGGGTAAAGACGATAGTGATGAAAGTATTTCCACTGATTGCTTAAGCTTGCTAAGATATTACTATGATTGTTTCCCTGAGCAAGTAAGCGAAGCGCTATCTGCACGAAATAATCCAAGCCTCTTAAATATCATTGATCAATTTAACCAAGAGCAAGATCCTAATATACCTCGTTTACCGGCTGTACTTGCTATCGAAGCTCAGTTAAGAAAACATCAGCAACGGATTGAAAAAGAAAAGTACACTAGAAAACGAGAGGGTGATTTAGAACAAGACGACCCTGTAAACGTAGGTATAGGTACAGATATTGAAAAAGATGCTAGTCAGGAACAATCTGTTTCAAGAAGAACAGAAGCAGTCTCTAATGTAGATAGAGGCTCACCTGATGAGAAAGGAGAGGGAAGTGGTTCTACATTAGAAAGTGCAGAGTTAATTGGTAATCCAGTACAGTCTGAGCAAAGACAAAGAAATAAGAAACGCAGAGGGCATAAACGTAAAAGTTATGAACAAAGAGATAAGTCTGAACAAAGAAAAAAAGACATATTAGGTAAAGAAGATTGCGATGAGGTTGATAATCATCATGATGAAGAAAATATCGGCTCAAAACAAACGAAGAATACCTGTGATTTATCTGATGAAAGTAAGAAAAAAAGAATCAGTAAGAAAACAAAAAAGCAACGCCTTGTGGGCAAGTGGATAAGAAAAAAGCAAGAGTCACAAGAGTCACCACAACCGCAAAAGGGTGAAAGCTCACAGAAAAGACCATTTGATGAAGTGGCAGGTGAAATTAGCAAAAGACGCAAAGTGATGGGATATAGTGCGCGTTATCCTGCTGCTGAGAATGTTACGGTGGAAGAAATCAGAATACTTATCAACCCTGAAACTGAACTCATGTGTTATGTATGTACACCAGCAGTTGCAACTGATGAAACCGAGCTTAATACCATCATCCGTCTGCCAGGTACGGCTGGTAAGCAATTTGTCGATAAAGCTGAATATGTGATGGCTTCACACATTGCTTCTGAAACAGGTTGTCGAGTGATAGTGCCTTGTCATCGTTTAGCACCAGAAAACAAATGGGTACTTATTCATAATGACGTGGTTGCTATAGTAAGGATATTGTTATCAAAACATTCGCCCTTTAACACTCGCTGCTTCATGCTTTCAGCCTATAGTGCGGGGACATTAATTGCAATGCAATTAGGCCTACGGGCAATGAAGCATGGAAAATCACCTTTCGTTGGGGGAATACATCTTGACGCTCCAGTATTTGACATCAGTGTCAATACTAACCTTAAACCTGATCCCGATCCTAAACGACGTAAGAAGCAATTTCCTGTGGAGCTTTTCCGTGGATTTGCAGGAATCTACTTGTCACCGGGAATGGATCCTAAGTCGCCTTCGGTATCATCCCAGTATATACCTAGAGAGTATTATGAGAATAAAGATGGTATCGTGTATATCGTAATTGGTGAATTAGATGTACGTATTGAACATGTACGAAAATTCAAAGATGAGTTAATGGCTGCAGGCTTGACTGTTATTTATAAGGAAATTAAAGAATGTAAGGACTGCCCAGGTTGCGAAGTATGCAAGAATGGTCCACCTAACCATGGATTACCGTGGAATAGTCCCACTTTTATAAAAGTGATTGCGGGTGATATAAAGCAACGCTTCCAAGAGGTAGATCCAGTCACTGATTTTGATTTACCTGAATTTATGCCACTATTTACCAACGAAGTACACATATGGAGTGATTTAGCGAAGCACTATAATACACATAATGCACTAACTTGCTTAGATGCAGAGTTAACAGCAAATCAGCCTATGCAAGCATTAGAGCTTAATCTTGAATACATGGCTGCGAGTTCATCAGCCTCTGTGCAATGTGAAGCAATAAAATGGCAAGATTTATTTCAAGATAATTATCAACGTTATGTCATTAGCGCAGAGGTCGGTGCCGGCAAGACTAGCTTATTTAATACAATTACCAGCCATTTATTACAGCGCTTGGCAAATCCAGATGAAATGGAAGATAGCAATAATGTCTGGCCACAATTCACCGGCGTTATCCATATTAAATTACGTGATTTAAGTCGTTATAAAGGCAAACAATTCAAACAAGACTTTAGCTTACGTGATGTTATTTTCGATATATTTTTCAAGGGTATATTGGATTCAAATTACCAATTATGTAATGATCAATATGTGGAACGAGTCATTACCCAGATGTTAGATAACAGCGAAAAGACAGTCCTGTTATTGGATGGTTATGGTGAATTATCGGGTGATAGTGTTTGCCAAGCTATATATAAAGAATTTGTGAAGATATTTCCACATCATCTTGTTAGCGGCCGAGCTGAAGCCTTAAAAGCATTTAATCGACGTGCTGACTATGGCAAAGTGGCAATACAGCCACTAATTACGCAACAGAAGGAAGACTATATTCAACGTTATTGTAAAAAATTAGTGGCATTAGAAGAAGGTTGTGATGAAGAAAAGCTAGCTAATTTATTTGTGGATGAGAGTGAATTGTCTGATACTGAATTGAAAAGAAAGCAGAAATTATCCGAATACTGTCAATCTATGCAGACATTGTTAGAGAAGAAACGTTTATTTCCTACTCAGTCTCCCTTAAATCTAGATATTTTTTGTCATGTAGCCAGTGATATTGTTGCTGGTGAGAAAATAGATGAACAGCGCTTAAGTAACCCTGCACAATGGTATCGGGCTGTGGTCATGAAGACTATAGGTCGTTATTATAAGAAATGCTTTAATAAAACGCTGTCCTATTTAGAGTGGGATAAAAATTACCTGAATAATAAGGCATTGGTATTTTTAATTGCTGTAGCAAAAAAGATGCAACTAAATCCTGTTATTGATAAGCAAATGATTCGCGTTGTAGTCAGAGAACTTCGCGAGCAATACCCACATTTATTCACTAAAAAAGATTCGAGGCAATTAATCAGGTCAAAAGGTTTGCTTGCCTGTGGATTATTGCGTTGTGTCGACCCTGTCAGAATGACCTACGAATTTCAGCATTTATCTATTCAGGAATTTCTCTTTGCATGGTCATTATTCATTGATCTAAAAAGCAATGAATTGGCACGAATACAAAAATTTATCCAGCAATATAAGTTCAATACTCGCTATGCAGTCATTTGGATGATGTTAACGGGTTTATTAGCTGAAGCACCTGAACTGCAGTTTCAGTTTATGCAATTATGGCAATTAAGCCAATATATCGCTGCTAATCAGAGCGATGAAGCTAATCCTGATTTAGTTATACTAGAAGGACTGGGTGAACATGCCTCAGAGCTAGTAAAAGCCCAGCAGAATGCATGGGTTGAAAATCAGCTACAGCACATTCTATCTTTAGAGTATTGGATACCACCACGTTCATTGGCATGCTCTAGCTATATGTTAGATAAATTTATCTTAGCATGTAAGGCTAAAATAGTATCTGTGTCGTCAGATCAGCAACAGGCGATACTCAGTGCGGTACAACATATTGGACCTACGGCAGTTAAGTTAATATCTGCCACAATTAATGAATTTATAAAAAGTTCGATTACACCTATTGAGGTTCGGAAAATAGCACAGCAAGCAATACTATGCATTGATCCAGTTGAAGCTCAGAAACAGTTACTCGATGAAGTGTTGAAAAGGTTAAAAAGTCATGAAAACTCGGAAATAATAATTGCTCTGCAATTAATTAATCATTCTGAAAATAGTTTGCTACAAAATAAAAAAGTGATTACGTCATTACTTGATTGCCTACACTATACAGCGAGTAATCTTGAGGTTACTGTTAAACGTTTTTTAATGAAAAATATTGACCTGATAAAACGCCCAACAACTGATGAAAAATTACTTGAATTAACGAATGTTGAAGATAAGCACACGGTATTGGCTGCGCTCTCATTAATTGAAGCCTATGGTCATGATGCAAGTGATGCAATGATAGCTCGGCTAAAAACACTACAGAATCATAAGCAAGATGAAATAGCAGAAAAATCAACCGTTGCTTTGTGCGGAATGGGCGAGCGTGTCGTCACTTCTGAGTTTGTTAAAGCTCATGTGGATGGCATCACCTCAGAAAAATACTATGTAAGAAAAAAACACATTAAGGCAGTGGAAAAATTAGCTGAGCATTTAGATATGGCTCATGTACAACAGCAATTAATGCAGTGTTTAGCATCTAAAGATAGTAATATGAAAAATGATATATGCAAATTGATATCGTGCTTGAGCAAAAAATTAATACCTTCACAAGCGTTGACATTACAATTAATGGAAAATACACAGGAACGCGATTGGACAGTAGCTAGAGATGCTAAGCATGCTATAGCTAGTCTTGCAGAGACGCGCTATCAGGACCCTCATTTTATACAAGCTATGCTAGAATCTATTCAAGATATTAAAATATCTCGCAGAGGTAAAGCATTAGAATCTGAAAATGATTTAAAGCAACTACTCAGCACTGACGCTAAGCAAAGAAAACAAGCACAAGAGCATCTAGGTTTAGCTAAATCGCAAGTAGCGCGGCTTACTATCACAGGTAACGTAACCAGAAATATAGGTGGGCGTAAAGTGGTCATGCCACAAGGAACGTATCATTATCATTCTATGCAACAGACATCTGATGGTTTAGTCATACATCATGCACTACCTTCGCAAGCAGGTCCAGGGCAGTCATGAGTTATATAATGAATGTAGCAGAAATTGCGTCTCTATGTAAAAAACCATACTACTCGTTTGTAAAGTTCGGAATTGCGCGTTTCATAAAATCGCCAAAAAGCGGCACAGTATAAGCAATGTCACCAAAGCTCGGGCTATATATCATACCTTTTTTAATAAGCTTTGCGCGTACAGGCCCTACTTGCTGGATCTTAAATCCTAAAAGCTCAGCAATATCACTGGTCTGCTTTGATGTAGAGTCTATTTCAGCCATAGCCCGGAGAAAACTTTTCTCACTAGGTGTGAGCCTATCAAAACGAACACGAAAGAAATTTTCATCAAGGCGACGAATAACATCTGGTGTGGATGCATGTACATGTTCTAGAGTAATTGGTGATCGGTCTGCTTGATTCCACGATTTATATCCCCATTCTTGGACAAAGTATGGATAACCTTCAGTTAAGCGAAATATTTCCTCAAGCGCTTGTTTGGTAAATTTTACTTTATATTCCTTTATAGGGTCTTCTAGTGCTTTATATACATCTTCCTGAGACAAGGGGCCAATATTAGGAAATTGAAAAAGGCGCTCTGCATATGTTTTAGCTTCACCCGCTAATGCTGGGAAGATAGACAAACCTGCACCAATTAATACAAGTGGCAATTGCCGCTGCTGAATTCTATGCATTGCCATAATTAGTGCGCTCAATTCTTTATTATTAAAGTATTGAATTTCATCAATGAGGATAGCAATTGCTGTTTTTTTCTCCTCAGCAGCTTCTGCAACAGCTACAAATAAATTTGTTAAATCGGTTTCAATATCACCACTATCTGCTGTTCCTTTCTCTGGTTCTATATCTAAGCCGATTTCAAACTCTCCTGCTTTAAGTTTAATTACACTAATAAAGCTTTTTAATACAGCCAGCCCTCTTCTTACTCGATTTCCTGCACCTGCAAGCCGATCAAGCCGATACAGCAATTGACGTAGTGAGGGTACTAGCATTTCAGCTAAGCTTTTATCAACTGGAGCTTCAATCAGAATTGTTTTGAAGTCAGAGTCTTTTGCTAATTGTTCTAGCTTATTGAGTAGTACGGTCTTACCAACGCCACGCAAGCCTGTTAGTAGTAAACTTTTTTCAGCTCGGCGCTGTTTTATTCTTGCGTATAAAATAGTGCCTTGATTGAGAATATCACTTCTGCCAACAAGCGCAGGTGGTGGTGAGCCAGCACCGGGTGAGAAAGGGTTTTGCACAGGATCCATAAAAATATACCTTATTGTCAGATGGATGCTTTATTACAGTTATACTAACTTATACCAACTTATACTCGATTTCAAGTATAACTAGGTATAAGTAGGTATAAGTAGGTATAAGTAGGTATAAGTAGGTATAAGTTGCCATATCTACGAGGTAAGAACTGTTTTAAATATATACAGACATAGCATATTACAGTATAATTGCCGGTAATTTTGACATGGGTAGTGTGCTTTGCGCTGAATAGCTAAATCTCAGGATAAATAAGTAAAATAAAGATAAAAATAACCTGCTTCCCATAAGAAAATTCATTATTTATCAAATAATTACAATAATCTCATAGAAGCCGAGACATGAGACAAGACACTAATAAGCAGGTCGTACGCGAACCTGCCCCTAATACTGTACCCGGACAGACTCGTAAGGAGGGTATGCCTGAGCCTGAAGTAACCCGCGGAGCTGCTGCTAAAGCGATGCTCGAAGGTGGTATACCTAAGACTGTACTTCAAGTGATGTCTGGAGTGCCCAGCAAAGCGATACTCGAAGTTCTGCCTGAGAGCACACCAAAGCCTGTATCTAGTGCTGAATCTACCGTCAAACCAGAAACAACCCCTAAAAAAGCAGCGCCTGCCAACAACCCTGATATTCCTGGTTTACTTTCAGCACGCCGTAAGGTCATGGGCTTTGGGGCCCGTTATCGTATTGCTGAGGGAGTATTGGCCGAAGAAGTCCATGTTTCTATTACACCAGAGACCACGGTACCTTGCTATGTGTTTACGCCACCCGGTCTCGATTCTGATGCAGAGCTTGATACGATAATCCATGTGCCTGGCACGGCGGGTAAACAGTTTGTGGATAAAGCCGAGCATGTGATGGGCAGTCACATTGCTGCAGAAACGGGTTGTCGTGTGATCATCCCCAGCCACCGTTTTGCGCCAGAAAATCGCTGGCCCATTCCTTACAATGATGTGTTGCGCTTAGTGAATAAGCTATTATCAGCAGATGGTCCTTTTAATATCGATCGTGTTGGCTTATCAGGTTATAGTTCAGGTACCTTGATCGCAGCACAATTGTATTTACGTGCATTAAAAGAAACGCCCTGCCCCTTTGCTCAATTATTTTTAATTGCCCCAGCCACTGATGTGGATGCGAGTACCCATTTACAACCTCATCCTGATCCAGCAGTCAATAGTAAACAATTTCCTTCGAGTTGTTTTACTGGCTTTGGTGAATTGATGCTGCCAGAGGGTATGGATGGTACATCGTCGCTCATATCGCCGCAATATATTCCGCAAGAATTTTATGAAGGTAAGGGTATTGTACATATTGTTATTGGTGAATTAGATGCGCGGATTGAGCATGTTAGGAAATTTAGAGATACATTAAAAGCTGCCGGTGTCAGGGTTCACTACCAAGAAATTAAAGAGTGTCAAAATTGCTCAGGCTGTGAAGTCTGTGAAAATGGTTTACCAAATCATGGTTTACCTTGGAATAATCCCACCTTTGTGAGCGTCATGGCAGATGAAATAAAACAAGTCTTTGCCGAGGCAGAAAAGCCCGATGAATTTGTTGAACTCAAGAAGATGCCACGCTTTGCTAACCGACAGGGTGTTTTAGCGAGTATCACAGAGCGTTATAAAGCATTAAATTATGTACGACATATTGACCCGCAGATGCCGGATTTTAGTTTGGCAGACCATCAACGTTTAATGATGGTAGATACGGGTAAGAGGAAGCTAGATATTAGTCATGAGGAATATTTCACTGGGGATAAACAACCTATTCGTTGGCAGGCGCTGTTTAATGAGCAAAATTCTGATGCCAAACAGTGTTATGCCATTACCGCACCACCGGGCGGGGGTAAGTCCAGCTTATTACATCATATTGTCACGCGCTTTTATCAAGGCTTAGTAGGCGAGCCTGGCTTTGAGGCTGAGTTACCAGATTGGCTACAGTTTGACTGGGCAGTGCATATTCGTTTACGTGATATGGTGCGCTATCAGGGCCAAGAGTTTGGTAAGGATTTTACATTACGTGATGTGCTGTATGATTTATTCTTCCGTGGTGTGAAGGACAATAAGGGGCGCTTACTGGATGAAAAGTACTTTGAGCGAACGATTACACTGATATTAGAAAATCCTGACAAAGTATTATTGTGCTTAGATGGTTTGGATGAATTATCCAATGATGATACGTGTCAAACTATTTATGATAAATTATTAGAGACATTTAAACATCGTCTCATCAGTGGCCGACCCCAGGCGATGCAGGAATATACGCAAGATAAAGCCTATGGTGTCTTAGAAATCCAAGGTTTAAAGCTAGAACAACAGCAAGACTATGCAAGAAATTACTGTGTCAAGCAGCTAGCAAGAGAAGCACAACAAAATATAACAGTGATGCGTGAACGTTATGGATACAAAAGTCAAAGAGAATTAGCACAGGCTACTGATGACCTTATAGCGCAAACACTACAGCAACGTCAAGCTGCAGTGTTAGATTTACTAGCTGAGCAAGTTCAATTACCCACACATATTCCAGTGATATTGGATATTTTTTGTTTCTTGGCTATGGATATTGTTTCGGGAAAATTAAAAGCAGAGAGTTTGAATAATCAAAGCCAGTGGTACCAGGCAATGATAGGCAAGTTATTAGAGCGTTTCAATCGTGAGCGTGGAAATAGGAAACGTCGGATTAGAGGTGCTCCGCCTCAAATAGTGGCAGAAGACAGTAAGGCATGGCGATTCTTAGTGGTGTTAGCAGAGTCACATGAGTTTTTAGAGCCGGTATTCAGTTATGAAGATATCAAGGCTATTATTGAAAAATTAATTGAACAATATAAAGACTTTAACCAAAAAGATATAGATGATTTATTTGAACCTCATGGTTTATTAAATTGTGGGTTATTAGTTAAGAGCAGTTCAGCCGATTATTCCTATGAATTCTTGCACTTGTCTATGCAGGAGTTTTTATATGCCTATAGTCTTAAGCAAAGGCTGCAAAAATCACCCGATGAAGCGAAGTATAGTATTGCTACCAATAAATATGATACCAGGTTTGAGCGTGTTTGGGGTTTTATGGCTGGGTTATTAAGTGGTGGTGAAGCTGTATTTGCAAAATTTTGGGATATTTGGTCAACTGTTGATGTGTGTGCCCGAGCTAACGCTGTTGAAAATAAATTAATATTAATTTTACTAGAAGGGTTTGGTCATACCAAAATACCTGTTTTAAGGGCCTGGCAGCAACAGTGGATTGAGAAAAGAGCAGAAGCCATTTTAACGAATCATTTTGTTGTAGCAGAGGAAGGTTTAAAGCAATCACCGTATTTAATTAGACAGTTGTATCACAATATTCGAGCGAGAAATATAAAAGATGTTAAACAGCTTAAAAGCATTATAGATTCTTTAAAATATCTAGGCACATCAGCGATACAACAGGAAATTACTGTAGATTTAGTTGTCTATTTGTCACATACAGATGATAGCGTACGTGCTAGTGTGCTACAGGCTTTCGGTTACGGAAACAGTAATATAGGAGTCATTGTAGATGAGGTATTTCCATTATTTATTGAATGTATTTTTGAAGATAATCCAGTAATCCAGGAGGAACTAATTTTATCAACTAGTATTTTATGTGGTGATAAGCGATTATTACCTTTAATTGACCGGCTGATTAATAATATATCCCACAGAAATCACCATATAGCTAGTCATGCGCAAACATTACTAGGCTCCATATCTGCGGAAGACTTATCTGACCAACAGTATGAACAATTAGCGCGTCATCTGCGTAGCACCGATAGTCAAGTTGTAGCTGGGACTATACGGAGCTTACCAAAAGGAAATAGTATTGAAAATCAGCATATCCGCGCAGCCATATATGAATGTTTAGCCTCAGGTAACCAAGAGGTGCAAGAAATTCTTTGCTTAATTATTTCCCAGCGTAAGCATAGTGGTTTAACACAATATATTCCCAAAATATGTTTTGAACTGTTAACGTCAAAAGGTTTACAAAATGAGCATTATATTATGCATGTGATCCGGAATTTGCCTGAACTTTTTGATGTGAATGAATTAAAAGAAGCGGTATATAAGGCTTTATTGCACGACGACGACCAAGTTAAGCAAAACGCTTGTGCTGTGATTTCATGGTTTGGTATGAAATATGTTAATAAAGGATCTTGTCAGGTATTATTATCTTATATTAACGTGGAAAATATAGAATTACGCTATAAAGTTATTGAGGCAGTGAGTAAATTAGCACCAGGCATTGTGCCTAAAGAGATATTTTACTGTTTGGCTACTAGTGTATTTGACGAAAGTGAATGTATAGCCCGTTGCCGTCATGAAACTGAGGGTTATCGTAGCTTAACTGCACTAGCGAATTTATGGAATAAGCAATGTAACGAGTTCTTGTTGCCTTTTTTGTTGTATTACTTGCGTTCAGACAATCAAATTGTACAAGAAAATATTTTTCATTTACTAAGAAGAATAGTCAAGAATGAATTTGGTAGCTTTATTCATACTGATTTTGTATCAGATAGATTTGATAATTTGCCTATTCATCTACTAAGGAACTTAAGTGCGTATTTATGTTCTGATAACTTATATTTAGCACGAGCTGCTGCGCTGATTATTGCTAACATGGGTAATTTAGTGAATAATCCAGTGATTGTGACAGGCTTGATCAAGGCTGTATTGCGTCGAGATTTAGCTGATAAACTTGAAGCATTGAATAGTCTTGGTGATAAGAAGAAAGGTTTTGAAATCTGGAACGGTATATTTGAATTTCAATGTCAGTTAATGGCAGCTATCAATCAATTAAATGAAGCGAATAAACAGCAGGTTATCTTTCAGGTAATGACCCGGCTGCTGGATCATCAAGGTAATCGTCTATCTGAATGTCTAATGTTTGTCAGAGATTTATGTGGCTTTGCTAGAGGTTTGCGTGAGTTATTAGGGTTTGCAGCTAAGGGCCTATGGAACGAGCCGGTTGATGTATTAATGCAATATTTGAATTCTCCAAGGGATTGTGTCGTATTATATGATGAGGCAGGCCAATCAATCTCAGTTATCAATAGAAAGTCTAACCAGTGCACGATATTTACTATTACTCCAGAACAGCGGCAATTAATCAAACAAGTGCTACAACATCCAGAGTGTTTACAGTGTCAATATCAGCCCTTGTACGACATGCCAGTACTGAGTAACAACAATGCAGAACTTACCCATGATAGTTCGCGAGATGGATTTCATCGAGCAGCCATGGTAATGGGCTAGAGTTAAATAACTAAAAGCACCGACCTTTATCCCAACAGCTTCATAATTATCTGACTTGGGATAGCTCCAGAAATAAAGGTCTTGACTATTAACTTGCTATTTCTCATCACATAACCTACCATCACATAATATTATGTGATGGTAGGTTATGTGATGAGTGATTTGATTCAATATTTTCCAGAAGGGGTGGCTTTAGGGGATGCTTTTGTTAATCGTCGGAATGAACGCAATCTATTGATTAATAGAGTAAAAAATCATAAGCATACAGTCTTAATGGCGCCACGCCGTTACGGTAAAACCAGTTTAGTGCTTAAAGTCGCTGAGGAAGCGAAGCTACCATATTGCACAATAGATTATCTGCCGGCTTATAATGAAGAATACATACGCCAACAAATTGTCGAAAAAATTGGCAAACTGGTATTGCAGTTATTACCAAGAGCAAATAAGGCAAAACAAACCCTACTTACTATTTTTAAGCGTATGAAGCCAGAATTATCACTGGGTGCTTTTGGTCAGCGGCTAAATTTGCATTTGTCAGATAGCCCTTTGCAAGATATTACTACTGTGCTATTGAAGCTAGATGAAGTGGCTGTACATTTTAAAAAGTCTGCTGTGATATTCATGGACGAGTTTCAGCAAATTAGTCAACTAAAGAATTTCCACAGTATTGAAGCAGCAATTCGTCATGCGGTTGAGCGGTCTCAACGTATTGCTTATGTTTTCTCAGGGAGTAATCGTCATTTATTGCAACAAATGTTTGGTGAACAAAGCCGGCCTTTATATCGATTGTGCCAGACTATTAATATAGAACGTATGCATGAAGCGGTTTATGTAGAGCATTTACAACAATTAGCTAAGCAGCAATGGCAGCAGGTATTGAATGATGAAGTATTAGCTCGTATTTTCCATCACTGTGAATGCCATCCATTTTATATGAATGTATTGTGCCAACTATTATGGGAATGCAGCGATATGTTAACGGTGGATGCTATTGATCGCATTTGGCATGATTATGTGAAAGCCCAGAAGCGTCTCATCAGTCAAGATATTGTGAACTTAAGTGCCAATCAACGTCAAGTTTTATTGGCCCTAGCTCAGCAACCAGAGAAAGAAGTACAAGCCGTTAGTTTCACCAGTGCATTACGTATGCCGCCTTCCAGTGCCCAACAAGCTACTGAAATACTCTTGCGTAAAGATTTAGTCTTTCGTGATGATGCTGGATTTTATCGTGTATTAGATCCAGCAATGCGATATTACTTGAGTGTGATTTTGTGGGATGAAGAAAGTCTATAAATGAGAAATTTATAAACCAATATTAGTGATTTTATAAATTGATGTAAGTTACTAGCCATTTTAAAGCATTAACTTATATCGGTTTATATTTTGCTGCTTCTCAAGGGCAGGCTAAACACATTGAATATGATGACTTGTTCTAACTGCGGTCTAGCTCTATATCACTATCAGGCTAATTTGACTGGCTCAAGTAATGCCTGCCTTAAATATATACAGACATAGTATATTACAGTATAATTCCCGGTAATTTTGACATGGGTAGTGTGCTTTGAGCTGAGCAGCTAAATTTCAGGATAAATAAGTAAAATAAAGATAAAAATAACCTGCTTCCCATAAAAAAATTCATTATTTATCAAATTATTACAATAATCTCATAGAAGCCGAGACATGAGACAAGATACTAGTAGCAAGCAGGGCGTACTTGATCCTGCCCCTAATACTGTACCCGGGTCGACTTGTAAAGGGGATACGCCTGAGCCTGAAGTAATCCGCGGAGTTGCTGCTAAAGCGATGCTCGAGGGTGGTATATCTGAGGCTGTGCTTCAAATGCTGCCTGGAGTATCAAGCAAAGCGATACCTGGTGCTGCATCTAGCACTAAACTTACCACTGAACCTACCGCCAAGCCAACAACAACCCCTAAAAAAGCGGCGCCTGCCAACAACCCTGATATTCCTGGTTTACTTTCAGCACGCCGTAAGGTCATGGGCCTTGGGGCCCGTTATCGTATTGCTGAGGGAGTATTGGCCGAAGAAGTCCATATTTCTATTACACCAGAGACCACGGTACCTTGCTATGTGTTTACGCCACCCGGTCTCGATTCTGATGCAGAGCTTGATACGATAATCCATGTGCCTGGCACGGCGGGTAAACAGTTTGTGGATAAAGCCGAGCATGTGATGGGCAGTCACATTGCTGCAGAAACGGGTTGTCGTGTGATCATCCCCAGCCACCGTTTTGCGCCAGAAAATCGCTGGCCCATTCCTTACAATGATGTGTTGCGCTTAGTGAATAAGCTATTATCAGCAGATGGTCCTTTTAATATCGATCGTGTTGGCTTATCAGGTTATAGTTCAGGTACCTTGATCGCAGCACAATTGTATTTACGTGCATTAAAAGAAACGCCCTGCCCCTTTGCTCAATTATTTTTAATTGCCCCAGCCACTGATGTGGATGCGAGTACCCATTTACAACCTCATCCTGATCCAGCAGTCAATAGTAAACAATTTCCTTCGAGTTGTTTTACTGGCTTTGGTGAATTGATGCTGCCAGAGGGTATGGATGGTACATCGTCGCTCATATCGCCGCAATATATTCCGCAAGAATTTTATGAAGGTAAGGGTATTGTACATATTGTTATTGGTGAATTAGATGCGCGGATTGAGCATGTTAGGAAATTTAGAGATACATTAAAAGCTGCCGGTGTCAGGGTTCACTACCAAGAAATTAAAGAGTGTCAAAATTGCTCAGGCTGTGAAGTCTGTGAAAATGGTTTACCAAATCATGGTTTACCTTGGAATAATCCCACCTTTGTGAGCGTCATGGCAGATGAAATAAAACAAGTCTTTGCCGAGGCAGAAAAGCCCGATGAATTTGTTGAACTCGAGAAGATGCCACGCTTTGCTAATCGACAGGGTGTTTTAGCGAGTATCACAGAGCGTTATAAAGCATTAAATTATGTACGACATATTGACCCGCAGATGCCGGATTTTAGTTTGGCAGACCATCAACGTTTAATGATGGTAGATACGGGTAAGAGGAAGCTAGATATTAGTCATGAGGAATATTTCACTGGGGATAAACAACCTATTCGTTGGCAGGCGCTGTTTAATGAGCAAAATTCTGATGCCAAACAGTGTTATGCCATTACCGCACCACCGGGTGGTGGTAAGTCGAGTTTATTACATCATATTGTTACCCGCTTTTATCAAGGCTTAGTAGGCGAGCCTGGCTTTGAGGCTGAGTTACCTGATTGGCTACAGTTTGACTGGGCAGTGCATATTCGTTTACGTGATATGGTGCGCTATCAGGGCCAAGAGTTTGGTAAGGATTTTACATTACGTGATGTGCTGTATGATTTATTCTTCCGTGGTGTGAAGGACAATAAGGGGCGCTTACTGGATGAAAAGTACTTTGAGCGGGCGATTACAGCAATACTGAAAAATCCTGACAAGGTATTATTGTGCTTAGATGGTTTGGATGAATTATCCAATGATGATACGTGCCAAACTATTTATGATGAATTATTAAAGACATTTAAACATCATCTCATCAGTGGCCGACCACAGGCGATGCAGGAATATACGCAAGATAAAGCCTATGGGGTATTAGAAATTCAAGGTTTAAAGCAAGCACAACAGCAAGACTATGCAAGAAATTACTGTGTCAAGCAGCTAGCGAGAGAAACGCGACAAAATCTGACCGTGATGCGTGAGTGCTATGGAAAGAAAAGCCAGGTGGAACTAGAACAAGCTACAGATGATCCTATAGCGCAAACACTACATCAACGTCAAACAGCGGTATTAGACCTATTGGCAGAGCAAGTACAATTACCCACACATATTCCAGTGATATTAGATATTTTTTGTTTCTTGGCTATGGATATTGTGTCAGGCAAATTAAAAGCAGAGAGTTTGAATAACCAAAGCCAGTGGTATCGAGCAATGATAGGCAAGTTATTAGAGCGCTTTAATCGCGAGCGTGGGGTGAAGCAACGCTGTTCTCGAGGTGCGCCACCTGACGTAGTAGAAGATAGCAAGGCATGGCGATTCTTAGTGGCATTGGCGGGGTCGCATGATTTTTTAGAGCCGGTATTCAGTTATGAAGATATTAAGACCGTTATTGAAAAATTAATTGAACAACACAAAGACTTCACCCAACAAGATATAGATGATTTATTTGAACCTCATGGTTTATTAAATTGTGGATTATTAGTTAAGAGTAGTTCAGCTGAGTACTCTTATGAATTCTTGCACTTGTCAATGCAGGAATTTTTTATGGCATATGGATTGGCGAAAAAAATTGAAAACCCCAGTATCGAAGTACAACAGCAGGCGAAAAAACTGGTACATCACCACAAAACCAGAGGTTGTTTTAGAGCGCATAATAAATTCTTAGCTGGATTGCTCGAGCATGATTTAAAAGCATTTAATACTTTCTTGCGCTATTGGCATAGCACATCAATTCATGCAGGTATTGATATTTTACAAAAGGGGTATGAAATATTGTTATTAGAGGGGATAGGCCAACCTCGTCATTCTGAATTAGTACAGAAGCAACAGGCTTGGATACAGGCAGAGACTGAATTGCTTCATACTGCACGTAATTATCATGTTTTACCAGAACTACATCGCTCACCCTATTTAATTCAGCAAATATTTAATCGATTAGAAACGGTAGAGTACGTGTCGGAAGTCCAAAAAATCAAAAGCAGACTATGTATGTTGCGATGTTTTTCTCAATATCAATTAACAAGTTATTTGACGGATCTTGCTAATTATTTGGTGCATGATGATATAGAAGTACGTAAGCTAGCATGTTTTTCCGTTCGTGAACTTGGTAGGCAATTAGATGTTACAGAGAGTATTCGTGCAGGCATACTTGCAAATCTACAATATGCTGAATGGAGCATACGTGAAAGTATGGTTTTCGCTATAAGAAAGTTACAGGTGAAGTATCTTGATGAGACTATTTTGACAGCATTTTTGAGGAGCTTATCAGATGAAAGCTGTTTAGTTGCGTACACTGCTCAATGTTCTTTAAGAGAATTAGAAGTAACTGATGTAAATGAAAGCGTTATCAATCTCTTAGTTGGTTATTTAGAACATGATGATGTGAAAACTCGAGAGCGCGCTTGTGAGGCTGCCATTGGTTTTCGAAAAACCATGTCAGGTATTATTTTTGCTAAATTGACCAATAACTTGCAGCATGAAGATGCTAATGTGAAAGGACAGGCTTTATTGGCTTTAACACACTGGCATCAGTATCGTGGTCTGAGTGAGGATTTTTTCTCTTTGCTGATCACCGAACTCAAGGTGCAAGATGCCACAGCTTGTGGCAAACTTTATAATGCTATTTATGACTTAGGTAAGCAAGCAATACGTCCTGATATTATCAAGCAAATGTTACTGAATATTCTAACGCCCGCTTATCCTTTGTCAGAACCTGTCAGTGTTATTTTTAGTAAATTAGCGTTTATGGTGAAAGAAGATATTGCTCTACAAAAGATATTTACCAGTGTGATGGCTGACCTGAAGCAAGCAGGGAAATTACCTGATGTCTTATCTGATATTATTCAATTAATTTTTTCTGCAGATGTGGGTGTGAGTCGACAGGCATTTGATACAGTACAAAGTTTAGCAAGTGCTCGAGCATCATTAAATCTCCGCCATGATTATAGCGAAGAATCTTGGCATAAAATTATTGAGTACGCGTCTAAACAACGAGCGTTTAGAGAGCAAAGATCTAGAAGTAAAATGGATTGGCAGGAGTATGCTGATGTCATTGGTGCTGCAGATAATAACATAGCATTAAGATTACTCTGATTTTTTTATACAACCAATTCGCCGTAAAAACCTTACTTATTCACCAGTGTCAAAAACTCATTTCTAGTGGTTGCATCATCTCTGAAGGCACCGAGCATGACCGAAGAAGTCATCACGGAGTTTTGTTTTTCCACGCCACGCATCATCATACATAAATGTTGAGCTTCAATAATCACGCCCACACCGACAGCATCGACGCTGGTTAGAATGGTTTGCGCAATTTGTTTGGTGAGACGCTCTTGGATTTGCAAGCGTCTGGCAAAATGATCAACCACGCGGGCAATTTTAGATAAACCTAAGACTTTACCTGTGGGTAAATAAGCAACGTGGCATTTCCCAATAAAAGGTAACAGATGGTGTTCACACAAAGAATATAATTCAATATCCTTGACGATGATCATTTCATCGGTATCAACATGAAAAATTGCGTCATTAATAATGTCGTTTAAATTTTCTTGCGACCCTTTCGTCAAGAAGCGAATAGCTTTGGCTGCCCGATGTGGGGTTTTCACCAAACCTTCACGGTTGGTATCTTCGCCTACTTCTGTGAGTAATTGCGTGTACAGGTGTTCTAAATTATCCATTTGATTGGCCATATTGTTGACAGTGAGGGGTATTATAGAGGGGTAATACTTACCGTCAAGGGGGGGCGTGTCTATTTATTGTAGGTCAGTAGGCTTTGAATGCCACGGCTCGGTACTCGCCGTTGCATTCAAAGCCTACTGACCTACGAGATAGTACGTTGGTTTGTAGGTATATAGCTGTACACTTAAGGAGTGTATAAGGAGTAGAATTAATTTATCCTGGTGGCCAATCCAACGCGCGGCCACCCATGAGGTGGGTGTGGATGTGGAAGACTGTTTGACCCGCGCCAGCATTACAGTTAGTAATCAGCCGGTAGCCTTGTTCTGCTATATCTAGTTCAATAGCTAATTGTTTTGCCACATAGCTCATATGGCCGATGAGCGGTACATCTTCTTCGTGGATATCATTGAGCGTAGCGATATGCTTCTTCGGTATAATAAGCTTATGAATGGGCGCTTTGGGATATAAGTCGTCAATGGCGATGACTACATCATCTTCGTAGACAATAGTGGTATCTATTTCTTTATTAACGATTTTACAAAATATGCAGTCCATGAACTTGTTCCTAATGCGATTTTCTCTTAAGCCTTAGTGTAGCATTTATTCTCCATGCTGAAAGTGGGGGCTGAGTATTTTTAGTGCTTGCTTCATGACCAATTTGTTGGGATAATCGCCAGCACTTTGAAGAGACTGTATGAGTATGCCCTATGAGCATCGTCAATATTGCCGGCTACAAATTCGTAGAATTAACGGATCTAGCTGAATTAAAAGAAAAATTTCTGGATAAATGCTCGGAATTGGGGCTTTCCGGGACTATTTTGCTAGCCCCAGAAGGTACCAACCAAATGTTGGCAGGTACTGCTGAGCAAATCAGTGCTTACAAAGCATTTTTAGCTCAGTGGCCAGATTTTGCGGATATGAGTTTTAAAGAGAGCCTATCAGAAGAGATACCCTTTAAACGCTTATTTGTGAAGATCAAGCAACAAACCATCCCCATGGACATAGCCAATATGAATCCATTACATCATTCTGCACCGTATTTGAGCCCTCAAGAATTGAAGCAATGGTATGATGAAGGACGAGAAATGCTGGTGTTAGATACACGCAATGATTATGAAATCGAAGTAGGCACATTCGCCAATGCTCAGCATGTCAATATCAGTGAATTTCGTGATTTTGCTAGTGCGCTTGAGCAAATCGATCCACAGTGGAAGGAAAAGCCCGTAGTGACATTCTGCACTGGCGGTATTCGTTGTGAAAAAGCTGCGCCTTTAATGGCTGAGGCGGGTTTCAAGCAAGTGTATCAGTTAGATGGTGGTATACTTGCCTATTTTGAACAGTGTGGTGGTACGCATTATCAAGGTAATTGTTTTGTCTTTGATGAGCGCGGTCAGTTGGATCCACAGCTACGCCCCTGTGGTGAAGTACAAAATTAACTTGATTCCCCGCAGCTTGCTGCGAGCACTTTACGCTTGGGGATGCTTAAGGGGAGTCAGCGTAGACTGCCCTTAAATCGCCGTCGCGCGAACTTGGTTCGCGCAGGCGAAATATGACTAGGAAATAAAATACTCCGAGGCTTGCCTCGGGGATTTTTAATTTAGTTTCTGTTATGTGAGTGAAAATCTCATGACTATACAGACATGTAGTGAAATGCTCTGTAGAGCAGACAACTTAATTGGGTAAGTCATTCAGCCTTTGGCGGCTGGATGGATGATGAGATGATTTTTAAATAAGAAATGGAAGGTAACTATGGGTTTTCATCGAGTAACTCCTGGCGATAATGCGCCAAATGAAGTAAATGTAATTATTGAAATTCCTGCCCACTCAGGGCCAGTGAAGTATGAAGTCGATAAAGATACGGCGACCATGCATGTGGATCGATTCCTATCGGCAGCGATGTTTTATCCCTGTAATTATGGTTATATTCCTGATACTTTATCAGACGATGGTGATCCTGTGGATGTATTAGTGATCACCCCGGTGCCTTTAATCACAGGTTCTGTGATCCGAGTACGTCCGGTAGCTTTATTAAAGATGACAGATGAATCCGGTGAAGATGCAAAGGTCCTAGCCGTGCCCGTGAGTAAGTTAACAAAAGTTTATGATGATGTGCAATGTGCAGAAGATGTGCCTACTCATATCTTACAAATGATCACTCATTTCTTTGAGCACTATAAAGATTTAGAAGAAGGTAAGTGGGTGAAAATTGATAAATGGGCTGATGCTGCTGCTGCGAAGGCAGAGATCCAGCAGGGTATTAATAACTATCAAGGTTAAGCCGGCTTAATTCGAGTGGGCAAAACATACTGTGAGTCTATGCGTGGTCGTTTATGTTACGCGTAACCACTGATTAAAATCTTTTACCGATACTGGCTGGCTAATGTAGTAGCCTTGGCCAGTATCGCAGCCTAATTCTGTTAATAACTGCCAAGCCTCGGCAGTTTCCAAGCCCGCTGTACTGGTTTTGAAGTCTAAATCATGGGCCAAATTTATCATTGCTTTCAGCATTTGCTCAGCTTCAGGATCTGAGTCTACCCGTAATGCAAAAGCTTTATCCATTTTAATGGTATCGAAAGGTAATTTTACCAGCTCCGGTAGAGAAACTTTAGCATTGCCAAAGCCATCAATCACTAATTGAAAGCCATATTTTTTTAAATGTGCCAGCGTTTTTTCAAAGCGTTGGTATTGAGTAATGGCAATATTTTCTGAAATATCTAAGGCAATTTTTTGTGGTTGTATGCCTTGTTGAAGCGCCAGTTCATTTAAATGATACGGGAGATCAGCTTCAGCGAGGATGGAGTCAGAAAGATTAAGACTACATTCTAAATTGACTCTTTCTTTATTCCAGGCAGCGACTTGGGCAAAACAGTGTTTAAAGGTCCAATAACTTAGGTCCATCATCAAATGCGCTTTTTCAGCGAAAGGCAAAATATGTGCAGGGATCAAAATGCCATGTTGCGGATGACGCCAACGGATCAATGCTTCCGCGCCAATGATTTGTTGAGATTTGAGTGCAACCACTGGTTGGTAAAAGAGTTCAAATTGATTATCTTGTAGTGCCACAAGAAATTGTTCTTTCGTGAGTGCTCCACGAGATTTTTCAATGTGATAGAGTTTGTCAGCCAATGCATCGAGAATGATCGGCTTTTCTAATGTTCCGAGTAAATTTAGTTGCTCACAGCGTCCGATGGCCATCTGCGAGCAGGTAAATTGATGTTGGCTATGTAATAAAATAACGGCAGTGCTTGAGTTGTTAGATGCCAGAGTATTGAGTAATTTATCATGTGCAGGATGGTCTTGATCGATGATGATGGCTTGCGGATCATACTGCTTAAGAATATCAACCGAGCCATTGAGGGTACGAGCACTTAAAACTTTGTAGCCGCAGCTGTGACCATACTGTTGAATTTGTTCACAGATCCTATTTTCGCGACTAAGCAGGTGAATATATTCATTAGTCATATTGCTATCCTTACACATTGTATCCATTTTGCTCGCATAGTGGGTCGTTTGAAACAAATTCGACCACTAATTTCACAGGCTGTATTTGTATATCGGCTGCTTGGCAGGAAACTTTAGGTTTTTTTGTAAAAAGAGACAATTTTTTATAAATATTTGTAAAAAACAAGTATTTAAGGCTTGCCAGAACAGAAATAGCGAGCAATAATAGATGTCACTCCTAATGAATGTTATTTAGGATTTATAACTATTCACGTTAACTAAACAAGGGAATGGATATGAGGGTTAATACTAGTTTTCCACAGCGGAGATTGCTCAAGTCTCTAATATGCTGTTCAGTATTGGGGGTTTGTTCTAGTCTTGTTGTGTCAACAGCCTCAGCAATCACCTTGCAGAATGCTGTTCATCAAACACTGACAACACATCCAGACATTTTAAGTGCAAAGTCTGCTGAAACTGCAGCTCGCCATGATGTCCGTCAAGCTCAAGGTGGTTTTTTACCAAGCGTTGATCTTGAAGCTGGCATAGGTAAGGAATACAGCAATAATCCTGCAACACGTGCAGCAATTAGGCAAGATACGCGCACCTTAACTCGTCAAGAAAGTGCTTTGCGTGCAAGCCAGCTATTGTTTGATGGTGGCAATGTTAAGAATACAGTGGCGCAACGTCGTGCAGATTTTTTGACCCGTCATCACCAAGTATCCGAATCACAAGATGCTTTAGCCTTTGATGCGGCTGATGCATATTTGAACGTTATTCGCCAGCGTGAAATAGTCAGGATCCGTAAATCAGACGTAGCAGCGCATATTGAAACACTTGCAAAAGTGCGTAAACGCTTGAAAGCGGGTGCTGGACGTAAATCAGAACTAGATCTCGTAGATAGTAGGTTAGCTTTATCTAGAGCGCGCTTAACCCGTGCCCAAGGTGACTTACGTGACTCCTACGATACTTATTATAAAGTGATTGGTACACGTGTACCTGATCATTTAGTGGTACCAACATTACCTACAACACCGGTAACATTAACTGCTGCGCAACATACAGCCATGGGTATTAATCCATCAGTTGCGGCTTTAGAGTCTCAGGTTGATGCTAATACAGCAGCAATCGGTGTGGCTCGTTCTGCTTATTTCCCAACCTTTACTGTGGATGCAGGTGGTACAGCACAAAATGATTTAGATGGTGTGAAAGGTCACAATAACGATGCAGAGCTTATGGTTCGTATGCGTTATAACCTCTTCAACGGTGGTAGCGATAAAGCAGCTATTGACTCAGCTATCGCGCGTGAAACAGAAGCACGTCATGATTTAGATAATATCCGTCGCGATGTGGCTGAAGATGTCGCGTTATCATGGAACAATTTACAAGCATCCATTAAACGTCTGCCTAATCTGCGTATACACAGAGATCAAAGTAGAAACGTATTTATCGCTTACGGCAAGCAATTCCAATTAGGTCAACGTACATTATTTGACTTATTGAATGCTGAAACTGAGTACATTGATGCTAAAGCAAGTTTAACTGATGGCATCTATGACGTTAGAAGTGGTACTTACCGATTATTAGCAAGCACGGGTACGATTATTCCGAAAATGTTTGGTAATAACCAAACTGTAAGAACTAACTTACCTCGTGTCTACGGCGCTAAAGGTAAGGGCGGTAAACAAATCGCTCAATCCAAAGGAATGAAAAATATTCCTGCTGACAAAGATGTGAGCTTAGCTGATTTCATTACTGTGCCAAGTAACGGTAAGAAATCATCGACCAAACTAGCTGCAAACCATCATTCCTCTGGAGCTGATGCAAATGCTAGCAAAGGGCATGGTAAAGGCAAGTCCTCACAAAATGCTAAAAAAAACAGCAAGGCCAAACAAGCCTAGCTAGTCTCAACACTGCAAAGCAGAATGATGTACAAAATGTGCATCATTCTGCTAAAGCGGTACCTTCCCACACTCTTACTACCGATGAAAACCATTTATTAGCAATGAATAGTGATCACTATACATTGCAGTTAGTGGCAATGGCTTCAGAATCTCAGTTAAATAATATGGTTGTGGATAGGCATTTACAAAGTCATACCAGCTATTATCACGCCCAATTAAATGGTAAGAATATGTACATATTAACCATGGGTAATTATGCGAATAAATATTTAGCAGCAGATGCTATATCTCATTTACCTAGTTCACTGCGTGATTTACACCCAATAGTACGTAGTGTTGCATCCGTGCAGCAACGAATTAAGGCCGGTCAGGTAAATGCTGGAATAGCTTAAAAGTTAAACATCAATTTATTGTGTATAGGAAAAGTGCCGTCATCCCGCGGTTTGACCGTGGGATCTTGGACCCCGTGGTTAAACCACGGGGTGACGGAGGATAAAAAACAAAATGATAAATGTCAGCAGTTACTCTTATAACTTGCCTCACATAAAACGCATTACAAAAATACACAATAACGGCAAAAAACTGGCAATTGCGAAAATATTTTTGTTTATTAATGCGAATTATTCCAACTCTACTATACTGTATACAACGCACACCACGGGTAACCCCCTGGTGTTTATAGAGAATTTTATAAATAATGGATAATGACTCTATTAAGGAGCAATAGTGGCAGAAGCGGAGTTTGAAGGCGTTGCGAGGGAAGTGACGCTCAATGATCCTTTACTTGAATGCTTAGTGATCATTACAAAATTGAAGGAGCGCCCATATTCTGCCGATTCTTTAAAGGCTGGCCTACCTTTGATTGATTCACACTTTACTCCTAATTTATTTATCCGTGCAGCACAACGTGCAGGATTAAATGCAAAAGTTGTGCGCCGACCATTGAACAAAATATCCTCACTAGTCTTACCCGCAGTGTTACTCCTTAATAATGGTCAAGCCTGCGTCTACCGTGAGCGCAATAGCGATGGTTCAGCTCAGGTGATATTCCCAGAGATGGGTGATGAAATTGCCCGCGTAGATTTAGACAATCTCGCTAAAGAATATTCAGGTTATGCAATTTTCATTCAAACTCATGAAGAATTTGAAACCCGTGCTGAAGAAGAAAAATTTAATGTCAATCCACGCAACTGGTTCTGGGGAACCCTGTGGCGATTTAAGCGCGTTTATTTTCAAGTTATCTTAGCGGCACTGTTTATTAACTTATTTGCATTGGCAACACCGCTATTTGTCATGAATGTTTATGATAGGGTGGTTCCTAATAATGCTATTGAGACATTGTGGGTCTTGGCCATCGGTGTCTTGATCGTTTTTAGCTTCGATTTTATTTTACGTACTTTGCGAGGTTATTTTATTGATCTTGCTGGAAAAAAAGTTGATATTATTTTAGCCAGCGCGCTATTCCAACAAGTCCTGGGGATCCAAATGAAAGTGCGTCCTGCATCAACAGGCGTACAAGCAAACCATTTACGAGACTTTGAGAATGTCAGGGACTTTTTTACTTCAGCAACCATTGCCAGTATTGTCGATTTACCTTTTATCTTCTTATTTATTTGGATTATTTATCTATTAGCTGGGTCAATTGCATTAATTCCCTTAATTGCTATTCCATTGGTTGTGATTGTTGCCGTTTTAATTAGTATCCCACTGAATCGTGCCGTGGCTAAATCTTTTGTGGGTAGTTCACAAAAGCATGCGATATTAATCGAATCTTTGGGTAATTTAGATGTGATTAAAAGTGTGTCTGCTGAAGGCTTAACCCTAGGTCGGTGGGAAAAATATGTGGGTATCACCGCAGAGGCAGGATTAAAGTCACGATTTTACTCCACATTAGCTGTGAATTTTACCACGGTAGTACACTATGGTGTGACCGTTGCTGTGGTTGTCTTCGGCGTATATATGATTGAAAAAGGCGATTTGACCGTCGGGGGTTTGATTGCTAGTACCATCTTAAGTGGGCGAGCATTAGCGCCACTTGGGCAAATCACTAGTTTGTTAACACGTTACCAGTTAACAAAACTGTCCTTACAAGCCTTAAACAATGTCATGGATATGCCCCTAGAGCGACCAACAAGGCATAAATTCCTGCATCGGCCTAAGTTTGATGGTGAGATTGAATTTGAAGAAGTCAGCTTTAAATATCCCGAGCAAGAAATGGATTTATTTAAATCTTTAAGTTTTAAAATTAAATCCGGTAAGAAAGTGGGTATTATTGGTAGCATGGGATCGGGCAAATCAACCCTACAAAAATTATTGATGGGCTTCTATGCTCCGGACAGTGGAGCCATTCGCATTGATGGAACAGATATGAGTCAGATTGATCCTGCAGACTTACGGCGTCATATTGGCTATGTGCAGCAGGAACCAAAGTTATTTTTTGGAACTGTGCGAGACAATATCGCTATGAAAGCTCCCTGGGTAGAAGACCAAGCCATATTAGAAGCTGCGACTTTATCAGGTGCACATCAATTTATCGCTAGACATCCCAGTGGCTATGATATGCCAGTTGGTGAGAGTGGTGCAGGTTTATCCGGCGGTCAATGCCAATCAATTACCATCGCCCGTGCGATTTTGTTATCACCGACGATGCTGCTGCTAGATGAGCCAACTAGCTCTATGGATAACAGTACGGAGCATGCATTTATTCGCAACATTAAAGAAAGTATGCAAGAGAAGACAGTCTTGCTGGTTACACATAAAATGTCATTACTCGATTTGGTTGATAGATTATTAGTTTTACAAAATGGTAAAGTTGTTGCTGATGGACCTAAGCAGCAAGTATTAGAATTTTTAACCCAATTAAATAAAGAAAGAGACGAGTAGCATGGGTAAAGAGCCTGATGATGACAATAAAAATATCAATGATGATGAAAATCTGCATGAAGATGAACATATGCATGCGGATGACAATGTTGAGCAAGACGTTAGTGTCAGTAATGATAAAGTCAAAGATGTTAAGCCAGAGTACGAAGATCTAGATTTCATTGACGATAGTCGACGAGCGATTTTAAATGAATCAGGTGGTTGGTCTAATGTGCTTTTATATAGCATTGTTTTATTTTTAATCATTGCGGTCATTTGGGCGAAGTTTGCCGTACTTGATGAAATCACTCGCGCAGAAGGTAAAGTCATTCCATCTTCACAAGTGCAGGTTATTCAGAATTTAGAAGGTGGTATTTTATCTGAGATATTGGTATCTGAAGGTGATGTTGTTGAGAAAGATCAAGTCTTACTCCGAATCGACGATACCAGATTCTCTTCCTCATTCCGTGAAAATCGCAGTAAATATCTTTCTTTATTAGCTGCTGTTGCGCGGCTTCGTGCTGAAGCAACCGGTAAGAAAAAAGTGGCTTTCCCTGAGATTGTTAAAAGAGAAGCACCGGATTTACTCGCAAATGAACAACATTTATTTGACTCACAATATGAGCAATTGGAGTCAAGTTTAAAAACCTTACGCGGTAATTATTTATTGGCAGAAGAAGAATTAGCCATTACTAGGCCATTAGTAAAAGAAGGCTTAATGTCAAAACTTGAATTACTACGTTTGCAACGTGAAGTGAATGAATTGAAGGGAAAAATTGATGCGGAAACTGATAATTTTCGTTCCCATGCCCAAGAAGAATTAAATACGAAAGAAGCTGAATTAACTTCATTATCTGAAGCATTAATGGCCATGGAAGACCGCGTAGTCAGGGCAACAGTACGTTCTCCCGTACACGGTACAGTGAAAAAAGTGAATATTGCGACCATTGGGGGGGTCATCCAGCCAGGTAAGGATATTATGGAAATCGTACCTTTAGAAGATACCTTATTAGTAGAAGCAAGAGTCCGTCCTTCAGATATTGCCTTTATACACCCGGGCCAAGAAGCGGTGGTAAAAGTGACAGCATATGATTATGCTATTTATGGTGGTTTAGATGGTGTCGTTGAATATATTAGTGCGGATACCATAAAAGAAGATGAAAATGGTGAAGAAGAATATTATTATAAAATATTGGTTCGTACGGATACAAACCACTTAGGTTCTAATGAGAAGCCACTACCTATTATTCCAGGAATGATTGTTTCAGTCGATATTCTAACAGGTAAAAAATCCGTTTTAGATTATCTATTGAAACCTATATTGCGTGCTAAATATAGAGCATTATCAGAAAGATAATCGGAGATTAGCATTAAGTATTGAGGAGAACAACGTGTCTATTGATAGCGAGTTATCAACAGATAAAAAGTCACTCACTATCACAATTGATGGTGATTTTGACTCAAGCATTGCTGAAGAATTCAAACAAGCCTATGAAGCGCATGATGAGCCACTAGAATTATTTATTCTAAATATGCACACCATTCATTATATGGACAGTACGGCTTTAGGCTTATTATTAGTGATGCGAGAATACGCAGAAAATAATGGTATTGATATTCACATTGTTAATATGAACGACGTGGTCTTAGAAATATTCCGGGTATTAAATTTTCATAAATTATTTAAACCAGAATATAATAGAGAAACATATAAAGTAGATTGGGTTGCACATTTTCGAAATTAGTTGGGTATAGCCATGAATGATAAATTACTTGCAGGCTTTGACATTCCAACTTCACCGCTGCGAACGGCTATCACCGATGCCTACCACGCAGATGAAACGACCTGTGTTGAACATTTATTACATGAGGCAACATTGTCTCCTGCACAAAAAAAACAAATCCAGGCAACAGCAACAAAATTAGTTGAGATTGTACGCCAAAAGCGTGTTGGTCAGAGTGGTCTAGATGCTTTTTTATTACAATATGACTTATCCAGTGAAGAGGGTATTGCCCTTATGTGCATGGCGGAAGCTTTGCTACGGATCCCGGATGCAGGTACTGCCGATCAACTCATCAAAGATAAAATTACCTCAGCCAATTGGCAAGACCATGTGGGATCTAGCGAGTCAATGTTTGTTAATGCTGCTACATGGGGATTAATGTTAACGGGCAAGGTCTATGATTGGCATGATGTGCAAGCTAAGACATTGACAAATAACATTAAACGCCTTGCAAGTCGTAGTGGTGAGCCTGTTATTCGCAAGGCTGTAACCTATGCTATGAAAGTACTAGGTCAGCAATTTGTTATGGGGCGGACGATTAAAGAAGCGTTAAAGCGTGCGAAAGTGCTTGAGGCGCAGGGTTATCGATATTCTTATGATATGTTAGGCGAGGCTGCACGCACTGAACAAGATGCACTCCTGTATTTTCAAGCGTATAGAGAAGCCATTGAAGCAATTGGTCGAGGGTCTAAAAAAACTGATTTTATTCATGGACCAGGGATTTCTGTAAAATTATCCGCTCTACATCCACGTTATGAATTTTCTAAACAGCAGAGTGTCATAAAAGATATTTCTGATCGTTTATTAGAATTAGCTGTTTTAGCGAAACAATGGAATCTAAGTTTAACCGTAGATGCGGAGGAAGCCGATCGTTTAGACTTATCGCTAGATATTATTGAAAAAGTATTTTCTGATAGTGCATTGTCAGGCTGGGAAGGTTTTGGTTTAGCCGTGCAATCTTATCAAAAGCGCGCATGGGCAGTATTAGATTGGTTAGAGGATTTATCCCTACGTCATAAACGTCGGATTATGGTACGTTTAATTAAAGGTGCCTATTGGGATACGGAAATAAAACATGCGCAAAGCTTAGGTTTGCAAGGTTATCCTGTTTTTACACGTAAAAACTCTACTGATGTTTCCTTTATTGCCTGTGCAAAGAAGATAATAAGTGCGGAAAAAGCTTTTTATCCCATGTTTGCTACCCACAATGCCAATACGGTCGCGACGATTTTAACTTTAATGGGCAAGCGTAAAGATTATGAATTTCAATGTTTGCATGGTATGGGACAAACTTTATACGACGAAATCGTAGGTGAAGACAACTATGATGTCCCTTGTAGAATTTATGCGCCTGTAGGTAGTCACGAAGATTTACTTGCCTATTTGGTGCGTCGGCTATTAGAAAATGGCGCAAATACCTCTTTTGTTAACCGCATTGTCGATGAAGAGTTGCCGATTAAAGAGATTATTCGTGATCCTATGGAAAAAATCCGCAAATATCAGCATAAGCCACATCCTTTGATTCCTTTACCCAGTGCGCTATATGGAGAAGTGCGACAAAATTCGCGGGGTTGTGATTTGTCTCATTGGCATGAGTTACAAGCACTGGAAAAAGGTATCGCCCAAGCTCAAACACAACCCTGGCAGGCAAGTGCTTTAATTGAAGGCCAAGCTAATGCCGATGGTATTACCCAACCTGTCTTTAGTCCAGCTAATCACTCACAACAAATCGGTAGTATCACTGAGAGCACACAGGCAGATATAGAGACGGCATTGACTACGGCAGAAAATAATTTCCCACAATGGAATTATCTTGGTGCTGAGAAACGTGCTGTCTGTCTTGAGGCAACGGCTAAATTACTGGAGCAACATCGTGATCAATTGATTGCTATGGCAATCCATGAGGCAGGCAAAACTGTGCAGGATGCGGTTGCCGAAGTGCGTGAGGCGGTAGATTTTTGTTACTACTATGCTGCGCAGGCACGCCAGCATTTAGCTGAGCCAGAATTATTACCCGGACCAACAGGAGAATACAATGCCTTAAGCTACCAAGGTCGAGGTACTATTTTATGTATCAGTCCTTGGAATTTTCCTTTGGCTATATTTACTGGCCAAATTGCTGCTGCTTTAGTGACAGGTAATTGTGTTATTGCAAAACCTGCTGAACAAACGCCCTTGATTGCTTATTTTGCTGTTGAATTATTTCATACTGCCGGTGTGCCGAAGTCAGTATTGCAATTATTACCAGGTAGTGGTGAGGTAGTCGGCGCCCAATTAGTCCAAGACCAACGTATTCATGGTGTCATGTTTACTGGCTCTACACAGACTGCACAGCAGATCCAGCGTAGCCTGAGCGAGCGCGGTGGTGCTATTGCCCCCTTAGTTGCGGAAACTGGCGGTTTAAATGCCATGATTGTGGATTCATCGGCACTACCAGAGCAAGTGGTTGTAGATGTTTGTGATTCAGCTTTTGGTAGTGCAGGTCAGCGGTGTTCAGCGCTAAGAGTTTTATTTGTTCAGGAAGATATTGCCTCTGGATTATTGGCCATGCTCAAAGGGGCCATGGCAGAATTATATGTAGGTCATCCTGGTCAGTTAAGTACAGATATTGGGCCGGTGATTGATGCCGATGCTTTAGCTATGTTACAAGACCATTATCAACGCATGACAGAAGAAGCTGAGTTGATCCACCAAGTTGCATTACCTGCAGAATGCACTGCCGGGAATTATTTTGCGCCCTGTGCGTTTAAATTATCATCTTTGGATCAACTAACACATGAAATTTTTGGGCCGATTTTACATGTGATTACTTATGCGGCTGATGAATTAGATGCGGTTATTGATAGTATTAATGCTACAGGGTATGGCTTAACTTTTGGGATCCATAGCCGTATAGATGTGAATATTGAATATATTAGCCAGCGCGTAAGGGCGGGCAATATTTATGTGAATCGTTCGATGATAGGTGCTGTGGTGGGCAGTCAGCCCTTTGGGGGCCAGGGCTTATCTGGTACCGGCCCGAAAGCGGGTGGACCACAATATCTTTATCGATTATGTACCGAACAAGCGATTTCTATTGACACCACAGCCTCTGGTGGCAATGCCTCGCTGATGTCTTTGCAGCAAGGGTTGGATGTTAGCTAAATCATCGGGAGATCCCTCGAGCATAGCTCTCCGGATGAATATAGTACCTTACTAGCGTAAGGTACTATATTCATTTCGGGAACAAGTGATGGACATTCGATGGGCCCATGGAGTTCTCGACGCCAGGTTCAGCGATGTTTCTTAATAGCACCGGCTCATCTAATTGTGCGTAAGTAAAGTCGCCGCCTTTGCCAGCTAGAGTGCGAGTGTTCAGTGGTCTACCACTAAAGACACTATTGATTAATGGGTTTGTTGTTCTAGTCATTATTTTTCCCCTCATTCATTGGGCACGATCATGCCAGTAATTTTGGTTGTTTCATTAAATAATTCATTATCGTAGTGGGTGATCACACGATTTTGGCCGTGTTGCGCTGCCTTGGGATCAATTTCAAGTACAACGACAAAATGTTCACAGCCTTCAGTAATATTTGCGGTGTTAATTCGCCGTGGCACGTCTTTAGCATCGTGGAAAAAAACTTTTGTTTTTGCCTGTGGATTATCCATTTCTGCGCTATTTGTTGTACGGATCTGCTGGGCTAGGGATTCTAAACTGAGTTCACCATCGCCTTCTGTAGGCTTTTTCACCAGCATGTACACCGTATTAGGGTGGTTTTGATGAAATATTTTAGTTGTCATAAGTCTTCTCTCTGCTGTGTATTAAAAATGAACAAATCCTTTTTAGTTACTGCTAAGTGTAGTTGCTGGATCTTAAGGTAAAATTAACGCAAAGAAATAATTATGGAGCATGACAGAGCAAGCGTGCTTAAACGTTAATATGCTATAAAAATCAAAAGATCACAGGGTCCTGCAATCAAGCCGCAGGATGACAACTAAGAATATGTTGTCATATCCAGTGTAGCGAGATATCCCCTCACGGTTTAGTTAATATGACAATATTATTTTAAGTAATATAGCCTATTTGATGAAAAAATTATATATTATTCAATGAGTTAGTTTATGAAACGCAATAACCGTGCAGAGCGTAATATTTTGTTACAAAAACAAACAGTATGTTACAAGTGCTCGTAATAGCTATAATTTGTTATTTTTCAATAAGTTATATCGGAATACCTAACGTTCATCTATTTTTACGGTTAATTTTGCCGTAGTAAATGGCGGGATAATTAGGTACCTTAGCGGCAGATAAGAGATTATAACAAAATCGGAGAGCCAAATTATGTCTGATGATCATAATCATGATCGCGTACCTGTTACAGCACCTAAACCCAGATTGCAGTTAGATAATCTTAGTTCAGCTGAATTTATGAGCATATTTCTGCAGACCTCCCATGAAAAGCAGATGGGTTTGATTAAAACAGTTTATCAAGCAGACCGACAAGCTGTATTACGGCTCATTGGAAATGCAACAAATCTTGGCCGAGTGCTATTACAACTACCTGATGACGATTGGCCGGTATTTTTTTCGCTCGTTGAGGAGTTGCAGTGGCGTCGCCATTTGGTGAGCAATGGTAATGCAATCGCACAAGTGCTAACGAAATTAGGAAATGATAGCCAGCGTTTGCTTTTCTTAAAAACGCTAGGCTCGCTTACTTGTAGCATTAAGATTGATGATGCTTCGATATTTATGAAAGTATTTATTTCCTTTGATAAGCTAGAGTCTGCGGGAAAGTGTGTCAAATTTTTAGGTGTTATGAGGGTGAGGGGGTTGTATCATATGCCTGGAATGCTGGATAGCGCATGGTCATCAGTATCTGAGGCTGGAAAAAGTGAACAGTGGTTTTATTATTTAGTGCGCCATGTGTTGAATGGTCAACTTTACTCTCACTGTTTGGCCATGGATGAACAGTGCGATGCCATATCTCGATTATCTCCAGAGAATAGCTATATATTCTGTGTTAAAGAGCTTGGTATAGCAATTTTTATCGATAAAATTCGTTCTAATGAACTAACTCTTGATAATTTTATAAAAATTTTAGCAAACTTCTCCGAAGATAAACGTACACCATTCTGCCTCGCCATCGGCTGGGAATGTTTGTCAATACTCATGAAAGATGCAGCAAGTATAGCAAAAGTATTAAAGACACTATCCGCAGCCGGATGTGAGTATTTGTCTAAGCTGCATGATTTTCGTGTACTCACTTATAAGCGTACTCAATATGATGGCAAGCTGTATGTGGTCGTTGAGGCATTACCAGCGCCTCAGCGATTGAGTTTTTGTCGAGCGTTTAATGACACCCGGCAAGGTTTTTTCGAGAGCCGAAAATTGTTGGAAACTGCAATAAATAATTCAGTTAAAATCTACGATGTTGTGCGCACTTTACCCAGTGAGCAGCGTTTACAGTTTTATACGCAAATCTTAGATCGAGAGTTTTTAAGTGAAGTAACTAATTCACATGAGGATGTAGGAAATTTCTTAGCATCATTAGACTATGCTGATCGCCTAGGTGCCTTTCTTTTATTTTTATGTTATCCAAATATGCAAGTTAAAGTTAACTTACAAGATGAAGAAGGACAGTCTCATGGCTGGCAAATGATTTACTTACTGGATACGCAAGAGAAACTAGACTATTTTACGGAGAAATTTTCAGTGGCCGATAGGCCCTATTTTATTGCAGTGGTAGAGTTATTCATTGACCAAGCACGTTCACCTGAGCAAAAAGTAGCAGCATTAAGGGTATTGATGCAGCGCCCGCAGCTCTTTATACAGTTAATCAGTTGGTTTAGTGATGCGGAACTTAGCCAACCAGATGCACGTGAAAATTCACTGTTGTCTTATGCAATTTCGGCAAGAAACCCCATTGCTATCCTAGCCTTATTACTTAAGCACGTTGCAGGAAACTATTGTGAATGTGTCGGGGTGATGAATGGTATCAGGATGAAGTCGCGAGACTTATATTTAGTTACAACAGCCTATAGCCAAGAAAATTTTAATCATGTTGATAGCCTGGGTCATACTTTAGTCTCCATGGCATACAAAAGTAAGATTTATATCTTGGCATTCTTTTTATTGCGTGGTGGCGCCAAATTATCGCATGACGAGGCGGTCAATGTTGTAAAAGCAGTTATGAGCCAACCTTCGCAAATAAGGCGCATACTCGATATCTATAGTAACGATGAATTAAATCAATTAGATAACTGGGGTACGTTATTGCATTATGCAGTAGAAATACAAAGCCGTGATTTAGTCTGGGCGTTATTACGTAGAGATGTAGATACTCGAATAAAAACTACAGATTTTTTCGGCAAAACAGCCTATGTGTTGGCACAAAGTTCTGATCTACTAAAACCGTTACTTGCCCTATTATCACCAGAGCTGCATGAACATAAGCTAGTTGAGGCAGGTAGGACACTGTTAAATCAGCAATATACTCCAGAACAAGCTCAAGCAGCGTATTATGATGCTTATAAGTTGCCTGGGCAGGTAAATACAAAAATGCCGGAGTCAGATCCAGAGCAGCGCGAAGCAGTGAAGCTAAAACTTTACTTACTATTACATGCCTTCTGTACACAACAGTTACGACAAAATAACCCGGAGAGAAAGTGGTTAGAGCGAGCAACAAATATAGAGAACAATTTATTGAAAAAGTTAGGCTGGTTTAAAGATCCAAGCACTGGCACAATTTGTGAGTTTACAGAGCAAAATGCTGCCGCAGCGACTGAAGCTGATGTTTTGTCCATACCACAACAGTCAGAAAGGGCTACAGCACTTATCTAGGCTAACAAGAGCTGTAGTTACTCTTGCTGCGGTACTTTCCAGTGCCTTGCATAGCCCTGAGAATCCTCAGTAATGATTTTATTACCAGAGGGGCTAAAACGCACTGCATGAATATCAATACTGGTGGGCAACAAAAAAGACTGTTTGGGGATGATCCAGTCTTTTACATGCTTACCATTATGGGTTGACCACAAGCTGAGTATTTGCGGGCTACAACCAGCGGCAATATAGTCACCTGCAGGTGAAAAGCTGGCGCTGGTGACATGCATGGGGGGGGCTGCTAACGTCGTGATTTGGCTACCGTCTTCTGTATGCCATAATTTGATTTTCTCTCGTTGACCACTGCTCATAGCAAAACGACCATCATGAGAGAAAATAACGTAATTGACGGGTGCTTCATGACCCCAATCATGTAACAATTTACCGCTATTCAGGTCCCATAATTTTGCTGTTTTATCATGCGAGCCAGTGAGGGCATAGCGTTGGTCATTACTGAGTGCAACACTGTTGACTTGATTAGCGTGTTTGAATTGCTGTAGCGTTTTACCTGAACCAAGTTCAACGTAATAAGCACTACCATTATTACTGGCAATTAAAGCATGTCGCCCATCTTTTGAGACTGCAATATCTAAAATTTTACCGTGTTCAAAGGGCCAACTTGCATGAATACTGCCACTGTTTAAGCCCCATAAATGAATATTCTGCTTATCAGAAGTCAGTGCAAAACGGCCATCATTACTTAATGAAGTGTCAGCAATAACCGGTGATTGTCCTGGTGGAGTGAGTGTATGGACAAGGTTTTGTTTGTTTAAATCCCAGAATTGGGCAATTTTCCCATCTTTAATAATGAGAGCATAGTGGCCGTCTTCAGACAGTGCAGCATTGCTGATTGTGGGGTTGCTTAAACGTATGGAATCAGAGGGTTGGCCATCTGTGCAGGCAGTAGCCATCAGTGCTAGAAGAATTATTGCTCCTAAGGCTAAACTAAAAGGCCAGATGGTGCTACACTTATGCATAAAAAGTTTAGGTAATAACATAGCCTGCCGACATATTTATCTGCTCATTTACAGTATAGTTGGTATTTGGTTATTTTGTGAACAAACTGTGTGTGATTGAAGAAAAGTTTATTTAAGTGCAGTTTCTTGGTATGTTGAGCAACTCAAGAGTTACGTAAGCTTTGTATATCCTATATAGAATGAGGCCATTGTCTGGTGTTAATGGCTATTGTTAAAATAGAAAATTAGTCAAGGAATGTCTATGTACGCCGATTCAATCGTCTTTTCAATTTTTCTTATTTTTATGGGCGCTGCCGTACTCTCCACCGTGGCCTTGTATACACGTCAGTCTTTGTTGGTGGGGTATATTTTATTAGGTGTTATTTTGGGTCCATGGGGTATGGCTTGGGTCTCTGATGCTGAAGTGATTAGGCAGACGGGTGATTTTGGTATTATCTTTTTGTTATTTTTATTGGGCTTAAGCTTACATCCTCAAAACTTATTTCATATGTTTCGTAAAGTGACTATGGTTGCCTTTTTAAGTTCGGTGTTATTCGCAGCTATTGGTTATGGAATTGCTTTATTATTTGGCTATGACCAAATGGAATCCCTGATTGTTGGTGGTGCTATGATGTTTTCTAGTACCATTATTGGTTTGAAGTTACTACCTACCACTATTTTGCATCACCAACATACAGGTGAGTTAATGATCAGTGTCTTGTTAATGCAAGACGTTATCGCTATCGTGGTGTTGTTATTATTACATGGTGCGAGTCAGGGTGGCTTCCATTGGCATGATTTGTTGGTGATTGTGATTTCATTCCCAGGTTTAGCGATCTTCGCCTTATTAGTTGAGCGTTTGATTTTAGTGAAATTATTAGCACGTTTTGACCAGGTAAAAGAATATATTTTTCTGATTTCTATAGCTTGGTGCCTTGGTATTGCTGAGTTAGCAAAGATCATTGGTTTATCCGATGAAATAGGAGCCTTTGTCGGTGGTGTTGCTTTAGCGGCCAGTCCTATTGCCTTATATATTTCTGAAAGCTTAAAACCATTACGTGACTTTTTCTTAGTGATGTTTTTCTTCTCAATTGGTGCGAGTTTTAATTTGCAATATATCCATGTGGTTTTGTGGCCGGCGATTATCCTTGCGGTATTAATTTTAGTTATAAAACCGGTAGTGTTTCGCTTGTTGTTGCATAAAGTCAGTGAAACTCGACGTGTAGCTTGGGAAGTGGGGTTACGTTTAGGTCAAGCTAGTGAATTTTCTTTATTAGTGGCCTATTTAGCAGTGAGTACCAAAATGATCAGTGAGTCGGCTTCTTATTTTATTCAAGCCACGACAATCCTAACTTTTATTGCATCTTCCTATATTGTTGTATTAAAGTACCCAACGCCGTTAGCCTTTACTGATAAAATGCGACGCGATTAAATGATAACTATAATTTTAGGGAGAACAAATGCAGCTAGCTAGCGCATTGTCAATTGATGGCCATTCAGGCTTATTACATGATGTGACTTATTATCCTTCACCTAATTGTGATGAGCGCCCACAGCAAGAAGATATTTCCCTTGTTGTCGTTCACAATATTAGTTTACCGCCGAGACAATTTGCTGGTGATGATGTCATTAAGTTCTTTTGTAATGAACTAGATTTAACCTCACATCCCTATTATGCAGCCTTAACAGACCAGGCGGTATCTGCGCATATTTTCATTCGTCGTGATGGTGAAATGATTCAATTTGTGCCATTCCACAAGCGAGCTTGGCATGCTGGCCAATCTGAATATGAGGGCCGTGAACGGGTGAATGATTATTCCATTGGTATTGAGCTAGAGGGTGCTGATCAGATCCCTTATGAAGCTATACAATATGAAAATTTAGCTTTATTAATTAAGCAGTTAGGCGCACAATACCCTAAAATCTCTACTGCTAGAGTGGTGGGCCACTGTGATATAGCTCCAGGACGAAAAACGGACCCTGGACCGGCATTTGATTGGCCCTTATTGCGGACTTTGCTGAATAGTCAAGGATGAACTATAGTTAAGCAGGGCTTCATATATTTGATAGATTTTAGGTAGGTTAACTATGTCCATTATAAGCATTTTAATTTGTTTAGGCTTAGATCGTTATGTAGCGATCTTGGGTAAGCTGCGCTGTTATCAGTGGTTCACGTGTTACCTACACCTTTTGAAAAAATGGCTAGGTAAGTTACCCGTATGGCGTAATTGGTTAGGCTTACTTGTCATTTTTGTACCAGTGATTGTCATTGTTAGTTTTATCCAAATTTTATTTAATAATGTTTGGCATGGCATTCTTGGTTTTATATTTAATTTATTTATTCTTTATTACTGTTTGGACAGTCGCGACCTGGTTAAATTTTTCGCGCCTGCTTTGTTAGAAAAACGTGCAGCGCCTGCAGCCGAGCCCGAGCAATCTACTCAAACGGAGGTAGAAGCTGATACAGCCGATGCAGAGCCTGAGCTTATTGTACAATCTGTTGAATCCGTGCCGGTTGAAGAAGTGACAGCCGCGGCTGTTGCTGCAGCATCTGAACGTGCTGTTACAGAATCCGCGGGTGAAGCCGAAGTTGCTGTTGAAGCAGAGCCAGAACCACAACCAGCACCTGCTGAAGTAATCATGACGCCTGCTGATGCTCTAGTTGCTGCAAATCGTAATGTCTTCGGTGTGATTTTCTGGTTTTTAATTTTCGGTGCGATGGGAGCATTAATTTATCGCTTAGCTATCTTATTAAAAGACATTGCTAGCAGCGGCACCGAAGATGCAGAATTTTTCTTGAAGAAAGATGAATCCGGCCAAGTAGCAAAACGAAATATCTATATTACTGGTTTAGCACAAATTCTTGATTGGGTGCCTGTGCGGATTGTGAGCTTATTCTATTCTCTAATTGGCGATTTTGCTGGCACATTCTCTTGCTGGTTACGCCACGTGCTTTCATTCACTGCAAGCAGCGCTGACATTCTAACCCGTTGTGGTATGGCAGCTACAGGCTTGAGTGATACTGATGATTCAACCGAAGCGGTTGATAAGGTTAACCGACTCAATCTACGTGCCTTAGTGGTTGTCTTAGCACTCGTAGCCATTATGACCATCGTGTCTTGGGTTAATTAATTATCTAGCTAGATGGTCAGTGTATCAAATGAAAGCAACCCGTAAGCGCCCGTGACTTTTACGGCGTACGGGTTTCTTTTTTACGACAATATCAATATCACGGTCAAGCCGTGTGAGAAAAATCATTAAACGTTCGATTGAGAATTCATCTAGCTTGCCTCGGTTGAGTGCAGAAATCTTTGGTTGATCTGTGCCGAGTATTTCAGCCGCAATAGCTTGTTTTAAGCCACGCTTTTTGATAATACTATTGAAGTATGCTGGGTGGTCGCAATTTGCAACCAGCTTATATCTTATATGGTTTTACTTGGTTTCTTATACGTTGTTTCAAACATTTTAATAATACGAGTAATTGACATATTTGTCAATTACTCGTATTATTAAAATCATGAATACCATCAAATCACAAGTAGAATGTTTTCACTTATTATTCCTGGATCAGCTATCCAGGCACCTGGATAGTAGTCTGTATGCTATTAAAGGTGGGTGTAACTTGCGCTTTTTTTTCAACAGCATCCGCTATTCTGAAGACCTTGATATTGATATCCACACTATTGCAGTAGAGACATTGAAAAACAAAATTGATCGATTATTAAATTCAATGCCGTTTCAACAAATTCTGCAAGCTCAGAATATTGCGATTAAGAGTATTTCACTGCCTAAGCAGACACAAACAACGCAACGTTGGAAGTTAATGTTGCAGACATCAGCATCGGTACCAGTCAATACAAAAATAGAATTTTCACGTCGTGGCATAGAGCAGGGCGTTGTTTATGAACCCATTGCATCGTCAGTGTTGCAAGCCTACAAATTAACCCCGATTTTCTGTACGCATTATAATAAAGCTACGGCTTTCAAACAGAAAGTAGCTGCACTTGCTGGGCGCCCACAGACACAGGCGCGTGATATCTTTGATTTGTTTTTATTATTGAATGCAGGTGTCATGTATGAATTAAGTGAATCATTTGCAATGTCTCAGCTTTGCCAAGCACAAGATAATGCTTTAGCTATTAGCTTCGAAGATTTTAGTGGACAGGTGGTGGCCTTCTTAACCACTGAGAATCAAGCACACTATAATACTCCCCAACTATGGGAACAAATTGTGATAAACGTTGTAGATCAACTCGAGCAGCTTAAGCCATGACATTATTAGAAGCACTCAATCTATTAAAACAGCAAAGCTCACCAGTATTAAAAACTCACGAAGCCGCTGGCTTGCTAAAACTGTCTCGTCCCCACACAAGTCAGGTCCTGCGTAGGCTGGCTTTGCAAGATAATATTATTGCGCTGAAACGTGGATTATGGTTAATTGATCTGAGTTTAGATGGATATCAATTAACTTCATATATGACAGCACCATTTCCTGGTTATGTTTCTTTGCAGTCAGCATTGTATCTGCACGGTATGATTTCTCAGATCCCAGATTTGATTTATGTGATGACAACTGTGGTTCGCCCCCCCATATAGCGCATCATACCCACATCATGCACAGCAATCACGGCATCCTCAGGCGTATTTGCCTGTAACCATCGTGCCATCGCCAAAGGTTGCACAACCACATTATTAACATTAACCTTATAAAGACGATGAAATTCACGCCCTGTATCCACCGAAAAAAGCAGAATAACCAATATAGCAAATATCTGAGACAAGCGTGCAACTTTCACCTGTCCAACGAACCGCTGAATCACATCACCAAACACATGCAATCCAAACCCCGCCAACGGAAACATCATAACAATCAAGGGCATTTGATAGCGTTTAAAGTGCCAAAACGCCGTATCTAACGTTGCAATCGCCCCACTAATCGCCACCAACCACAACACAATCAATAAAGCAATAAAACGAAAACGTGAGCGCATCACCATCGACACCCAACCAATAAATGCCAACGGTGCAATCAAAACAGGCACATAATAACCGTCACGACCTGTCGCCAACTCACGCCACACACGTACAAAATTATCAAGAATACGTTCAATCACCACATCCCAATAAAACGGCACCATACTCAAAATTGACTTAGACTGATTACCAGAAGCAGAAACAGACCCTGTGAGTATAAAATTGAGACTAGGTTGTACGAAAATAGCCATCATCGGTAGGAGCAATAACCAATATTTTTTAGGCTTAGATGGTCTTTCATCATGTGCAAAAATCGAAAAGCTAATTGCATCAATCATGCCACGCAAGGCAAATAACGCAACAGCAATCACCGCCATAATGCTCCCTTCAGGGCGCGTTAATGCCAGCAATATCGTCGAAATAACGAAAAAGTTAATCCGACCAGATACAAATCCATAAATCGTCGCCAATGAAAAAGCGATCATTAACCCAGTTTCCATCCCGCTCATAAAATGCCACGAAACAGAACCTGTAACCGCAAAAATCACAGGAAACATTATTCTTAGTAATAGCGGAGAATCAAACAAACGAAGTGTATGATAAATCAACCACATTGACGCTAATAACGCCAATGCACCAACCCCCATCGCCCAATACCCAAGATCAAGGTCATGAAACCCGAGTAAATATCCACTTGCTAAAATATAAGGGTAAATAAAGCTCGTCGCTCCTGAAGTTGCATCTTCACCAGAGTTATAGACATAGGGTTCCCCCAATGCCATCTGCCGGCTATATTGAAAGTGAATATAGGCATCATCAAGAGGCATGATGATCTCGCCGTCACCCGCAACAATGCTAGAAGTAGCATAAAACCAGAAGATACTACCTGTAACAACGCAAAACAATCCCCAGATAACCAGAGATTGCCATTTTTTCAGAACTGTTTCTGTCATATTCATAACCGCATTGTACGGTGATGATTAAGCAAATTCAATATGTGTCAGTGAGAATAACCAGACGCGAACGCATCAATCATATGATTAACATTTTTACGCAGAGGGTACAAAATCGGCGATGTCGCACCAGAAGCAACATACTCACGCACCTTAGCACGAACAGTCGCCCCATCCCCTGATGCCGTTACCAACTGCACAATATCATCCGGTACCAAGTTCATTGCATCCGTAATGTGCTGTTCAGATGGTGAAACCGGCAATACCTGTGCAATATCATCAATCAAATCTTGAGGAACTCCGCTAGCACGCATCATTTGCGGTTGTTGCCGAATATATAAAGTTACCACACGCCGAGCGGTATCAATCGCCGCTTGCGGATCGTCGTCATCAACAGAACAAGCAATCAATTGTGGACGATCAATATCATCCACACTGCGCCCTGAGTGCTTTGCGCCGACTGCTAATTGTGCCATCGCCCCATCATTATATTGAGGCGACACTAAATAATTTAACAAAACCCCATCAGCAATCTGCCCCGCGACAGCCATCATCTTCGGTCCCGTTGCACCAACATAAATCGGCACCTGACGTGGTTCACGTCGCCCATAGATCACATCAAGTTGAATATCCCGTAACCGCACAAAATTACCCGCAAAAGTGACAACATCACGCGCTAATAATGCCCGCAACACATCTACAGTTTCACGCATTGCCAATAACGGTTTTCGTCGATTAACACCTACATTCTGCGCTAATGGCTCCCACCAATCACCCAAACCACACATAATGCGATCCGGTGCAAGGTCATCTAAGGATAAAAATGTAGACGCAATCGTAGCGACATTGCGCGTCCAAATATTCATCACGGCAGACCCAATTTTGATACGATGTGTCACCGCCGCATATGCCGCCATCGGGACAACAACATCACGCGCTAATCGGCTTTCTGCTTGCCAAACAGAATCAAACCCGCGCGTTTCTGCATATTGAACAAATTTAATCGACTCTTGAAGTGAAAAAACGTCTTGAAGATATAACCCAACGCGATCTCTTACACTCACACTATTCTACCTGTTTGTGAAAGTTAGCCACATCAAGTTGTGCTATCGGTGGCAATACATCTTCATATCCACCACGCCGTACCATACGATAATAATTCTCTATATCTTCCGGCAGATCGATGTCTTGTAATAAACGAGGCGATTCATAAACTTGCACCCTCGCGCCTGCATCACGCGCTAATGTTGCATGACGAATAAAACTACCATCACCATAAGCATAATCAATTAACCCCGGTGGACGTACAAGCAACGCATTCGTGCCGTCTTTATCACGATCAGTAGCAAGAACAACACTATTATCCTGTTGTCCCATATCGATTAGATTAACTACGTCTTCAGATGCAATAAGTGGCAAATCCGCAGGCAAAACCAAAACCGCACTACTACGCCAACTCGCAATAATAGATGTCGCCCGCATCAATGCCGCATTAAGTTCCGGTGCGCCACTCTCTTGTACCGTCTTTGCACCATAATCACGCGCAAGTGCCAAAGCATGATTATCACGACTAATCACTAACGTCCCCGCCACTTGCGGAACAGATCGCACAACAGACAGCACATGCTTCAACATTGCTTCTGCAAACATCTGCCGTTCTTCGGGAGAGAGAACACTTGCAAGACGGCTTTTCGCTAGCCGTAAAGGTTTTACTGGAATTATCGTCCAGATCGTCATATTTTTAGTTCCTCCATCCAGTTCAACACCGCTTGTGCTAATCGTTCACGCTTGGGGTAAGTATCCATAACCGTGTCCATAGCAATAAATTGAAGTGTTTCAACTGAAAATTCTTTATCGCGCTTATCGTAAATAAAACCATTGATGACCGAGCCATAATATCTAGCGACTTCACTCGCAGATACCTCATATCCCCACTCTTTCATCATTTTAGCGGCAGGTCCTTTTATAGCGTCACCCTGCACAATTGGAGTAACCGCAACCCTCGGGATATCACGCGCCATAATCGCTTCACGCATCCCAGAAACAGATAAAATTGGATTGATAGACAACCAAGGGTTTGAAGGCCCAAAAACAATCATATCCGCTTGTTCTAAAGCAGTCTTCACCTCAGGAGATAAGGTTGATTCTGCGATTCCCTCTAGTCGAAGCGCCTCAACAACAGGTTGCCAGCGATGCTTAACAAAATATTGTTGGAAGGGTAATTCACCATATTCAGTAGTCTTCACTTTTGTCTCAATCGGCGAATCTGTCATTGGTAATATTGTACACCCAATACCCAATTCAAAACTTAAACTTTTTGTGATTTCCGTTAATCTTTTACCCTCATGCCACCACTGTGTACGTAAAATATGCGTGGCAAAATCTTTATCACCAAGCCGAAACCACGCCTCATCGCCATAATTACGCAACGCATCTAAGGTGTTAAAACTTTCCCCCGCAACACCCCATCCATTTTCCCTATTTACCAAATCAGACAAAGTATACATAACCGTATCAAGATCAGGGCAGATACGTAGCCCATAATGCCAAAAATCATCACCAGTATTAACAATAATCGTCAGTTGATCCGCATCTAAAACACGAGATAGTCCATAAGCCAATTTGGCACCACCAACACCGCCAACCAACACAACAATCTTATTCTTCGACAACAACAAACTCCCAACCATATAATGCGATAGAACCCGTTTCCATCATATCGGAATTGATGTCAAACACACCTTCATCCGTACCAATTATTAAATCAGAGCCTATCATCTGTAATTCAATTTCAAAATCATAAAAACCAGCAGACAAGCCATCCAGCATAACACAATAAGTCACATGGTCTTCGTCAACATTTTCTTCAATCGAAGATAACGCAACATCAAGATCATCCACACGCACACGCAATGCAGGTTGCGAAGAATCCATTAAAATACGTAATGGAATTTCCATACAAACATTATCATCTAACAATCTATAAGGAATGTTAGAGTTCACATCAAAACCACGTATGTTCCCCGGAAACAAAGAAAATGGGCGCAATCCCATAAACCCTTCCGCGCTAAATTCCCATGCGTATGAATCGATACCTGAAGGCGTAATCACGTCAACATCTACAACATGCCTGCCTTGCTCAACAAATGGAGAAAAACAAAAATCTGTCTCATCTTCTGTCCGAACAACATCAAGCGTACTTAAATCAAGAGGCTGCATATCCATTGTAATCACCACAGGTGAAACATCCCAATCAGGTGGTAAAGAACTGTTATATATCTCTAAGCACACTGTGTTCGAGACCTGAACCAACCCAGCATCACGCAATACATACCCCGTAACATTACCCGGAAACAGAGTCATATCCCTAAAATGTGGGATAGCTTGTACCTGATAAGTTACAGTCGCACGTATATCTGATTCACCTTGATTTGAAGTCGAGCCACACCCTATACAGGCTACAATAATAAACATAAGAAGAATCTTAAAAAATAATTTTTTTATCGCCACAATACACGCTCCTCAAATGGGATACGAGTCTTTTCACGTTCTTGTGCAGGGAAACCCGCCGTAATTAAACCCTGTGGTTGCCATGATTGGGGTAACTCAAGCGTATCCACAACAACATCAGGACAAAACAAAGGCGCACACATCCAACAAGCACCTAGACCAAGCACATGAGCAGAAAGCAATATATTTTGCCCAGCCATCGCCACACTCTGCACCGTCATAATGTACTCATTCGTGTTACGTTTATCATCAGAATAAACGTCCATATCTTCCATTGATAAACACACCATAATCAACAAAGGCGCAGATGTTATACGATCATAAGACCGATTAACATCCGCCTCAATAACGTTTATAGGCACATCATCATTCTCTAAATCACGACGTAATCGCGCCCCCATCGCCCGCGCCAATAGCACCTTTTGCTCATCAGATTCAATCACAGCAAATCGCCATGGCTGACGATTATGTGCCGATGGTGCCCAAACACCAGCCTTCAATAATTGCTCAACCATCATGCGCGGTACAGGCTTAGGTTGATAACGCCGTATAGAACGCCGATTCAGCATGGCGTTCATCGTTTCGTGTATATTATTTTCAATCATAATTTAGCTAACGATATAAATCCTGTTCAGGTGGACGATTAAGATCAGACGCACGCCCCTTAGTGTGTGTGAATTGTAAGCCACGCACAATTGTAACCGGACGACCTTCACTTCCTTCACCAGAAACAAGGTTCGCCGACGAGGCAATCATATCAGCATATGCTTGAATACTCGCCCGCAATTCGCGCCCAAATAAATCAGCATCCCCACGCAAATCGAGCAAAGCAGGTAAACCAGCAACACCTATCGCTACGCCAACATTCCCCATCCGAAAAGGTCGCCCATGCGAATCACTAATTACAACGCCAATCTTGATACCTAAACGTTCAGATAATTGCTGACGAATATCTTCTGCATTCTTATCAGGATCATCGGGCAATAACAAAACATGCTCATCTTCACCCACGTTCGATTGGTCGATACCAGAGTTTGCACTCACAAACCCCAAACGATGCTGAGTAATCAACACATTTGGAGCCTTACGTGAAACCATCGCACTCTCGCGTAACACCAATTCGACAACACGCGGGTCTTTATTCACCTCATCAGCTAATGCAAATGCTTCCACAGTCGGCTCAACGGCTTTTAAATCCACCCGTTTCCCCTCAGATTTTGAGATAATTTTTGACGTAATGACCATCACATCATTATCTTGTAAATCAAAATTAGCCGTTTTCAATGAAGTAAGAATAATCGCAACCAGATCATCACCTGCCTGAATCATCGGAATGTCAGGCAAGGCAAATACTGAAAGTGAGGGAGTAAGTAAATCCTGTTTAGTCAAGATTCGTTATGCGGATACCCGCACCCTTAACTTTATAGGTTTTATTGATATGAACAATAACCGATGTCAACGCCTCGACAGCAATCGCATTTTGCAAAGGACCAGCATCAATCCCGCGCATACCAGCCGCCTCAGACAATTTAATAACCTCTTGCTTGGCATCAAGGTCATCACCACAAATTAAAACATCACAATTAGGATCAACTTCAGGATTCTTAATTTTAGTCGCGCTCACATTCTGGAAGGCAGCAACAACTTTGGCATCCGGCAAATAAGATTGGGCTTCTAATGCCGCAGATTTTCCCTCTGGCAAATGCACAATATTCACCTTTGGAGGGCGTGCAGGAACAGTTACATCAACCAAAATTTTACCGGCAAGATGCTCTTTAACACCTTCAATTGTTGATTTATGCGCGGTATAGGGGACGCTCAACACAACCAAATGCGCTTCTTTAGCCGCATCTTCATTCGCCATCCCTTTAAGGTAATCACCGCCAAGTTTCTCATTCAACTCTACAACTTTAGCCTCAGCTTTTTCAGCCGAACGTGACCCAATGATGACACGATACCCATTTAATGCCCAACGTATCGCTAAACCAGAGCCTTCTTTACCAGTACCACCCAAAACCGCTACAGTCATTAAAAGACTGCTATTATTTTCTTCCGTCATCAAATTTCCCTCATGGTGTAAAGTTCTATATTACAGCAGGCATGTATCATACCACCCTACCCAATAGCATGGCAATAAACACCTGATTCCATTACATACAAAACAAAAGACGCATTATCAGTAGAGGATATTTCTAATCACGCGGGATATTGGCAAAATCAACATAAGATAATTTACTCATCAACAATTGTGAAGTTGAGTGTCAACGGAGTCCCCTCGATACCCTGTGCATCAGGTTCACTGTAGGGAATCCCCGTTAATGTATATGTTCCAGCAGAGGGCAACGGTAATATATAAGGGGCTTCGTTAAAAATTGTTACCACACCATTCAATTCAAGGCTTACACTTTGAATCGGCGCACGGTTAGGAAAGGCTTGAATTACTAAATTTTCAACGTCCTCAAGCTCGGCAAGATTGATGACATCGTTATTGTTAACACGCCTAATCGGTACGTTCGTTTGAATATCGGTGATATTATAGCCGACCATTAAGGGGAACTGTGGTAATTCCTGACCATCACGGGTGTAAATTAGAGGTGTAGTTCCACTTATTGTTGCCAAGGCAGTACCGAATGGGTTCCATGATATCAAGTCTACAAATCTTGTGGTCTGGTTTAAAATACTTCCAGTGGTTGCGTCCAATATATAAATCGTATTGCGACTCTCAACTGCGATCACATTTTCTGTAGGGTTCCATGCTAAGTCACTTGGCAAGACAACATCAAGTGTATTTAACAATTCCGACGAGCTAGCATTCCAAATTCGGAGACGGCGTTCCTCAAGTCCATCAATTGATGCAAGGAATGTGCCATCAAAATTCCAGTCAAAATCTAATATCGCAGTCGGGTGTGGCAATCTACTTATTTCGTCGAGGGAAGTTACATCCCAAACAATAATATCTGATGTAGTGTTAGTTATAAAATCAGCGGCAATCTTAGAACCATCAGGGCTCCATTTGACCGTTGTAGTAACATCGTTTTGGCTAAGTGGAAATGTACGAGATAGTTCGCCGTTTGCCATGTTATAGAATTGAAGTTCTACCCTATCATTAGGAAAGTGTCTCTGATTTAAAACGACTAATGTAGAACCATCAGGACTCCAATCTAATCCAGAACTAACACCTCCTTCAATTTCTGCGAATGCAAGGCTATTATCTGAAATATTAATTGTCTGGATCACAGTTTCGCCACGTAATCTTAGGCGTACAGCAATTTGTGTACTATTTGGGCTCCACACAATTTCCGTAACAAAAGGAGCAAAATCTGGACGAATTGATGAAACAAGCGGATACCGTCCTATTAACTCACCAGTCTGTCCATTCCATAGGGAATAACCACCTTGATTACCTGTTGCGATATATTCCCCTGTCAGACTCCATGAAATAACATAGGTCTGCTCACCGTTAACTTCTCCTGCTGGTAAATCATAACGTTCATTTTGAGCATTTATAGTATCTAAATGAATAGTTAATGCAACAAAACAAACTAAAGCAATCCACATCATCTCAAAATGCTTCATCCTCAATTTTAAAACTCCCATTCTTAGGCATTTATTCAAAGAAATAGCAGGATATTTCTAATCACGCGGGATATCCGCAAATACAAGACCGCCATGATTTTCAATTTTACGTAGGATTTCTGTTAAAATTTTGTCTTCTTGTGCATCAGGGTCAAGCACAAAATCTTGATGATCTGCAACTGCCGACGCAGTGAACAAACCATCCTCACACAATATCTGAATCGCCGGTGCAAAATCATAATCCTTTGACTCCGCCGACCATATACGCTCAGAGCGAATCCCTTTGCTCCGTAACGCATGATAAATACGGTCAACAAAATAATCAGACTTGCTATATAAATCTGCAATTTCCGTCGCCTGAATAAAACGATCCCATGTGCTATGAATAAAGGAAATTGTTCGCTTCGTCGGGTTCAAAATAGCAGGTTCTTTCTCAAGAACATCACCCACCAACACTTTATAATACACATCTTCTGCGCGGGGATGATCGGCTTCTTTCGGTAGCAATTCACGCCGATATTGCAACTCTAAGCCTTTAATACGCGCATAATAATGAATACCACCACTTTTTTCTTTGAAGACACGCCCACTGAGAAAAAAACCGAGATACTCAGCATGAATACCCCGTTTTAATTTATTCTGAGGAATACGATACCATTGCTCATCTAAGAGTGTTTTGAGATCACGCTTACGATTAATAACACCAACTAGCACACGGTCATCAGGGTACATACTTCAGCATACCTTTATCGGGTACGCATTAATCCGTACCCTCTAATTTTCGATATTCAACCAAACGAGTATCCAACTCAGGAATCAAATTTTGATGCCCAACCCACCATTCAGGGTCACGCTGTGCATCTAATTCTTCGACTGTTTTCCCTTGTTGTTCCACCCACGTATAATATTTGAGATTATGCCACCGCTCACGATTATGTGATGTGCCCTCAAGTATCCAATCCGTATCCGCCTCATGGAATATTGACTGAACACGCTCTAAAGCAGACTGTGCATCAAGTTCACCATTACGTGCCTGCATCGCATTCATAACGGAATGATAACGATCCATTCCGTCAGTAGCAACGGTAACAATAACATCATCTTCACCCATATTATAATATTTTGCGGTTTTTATCGCACCTAATACGTTACAAATACCACTAATACCCAACATTTCGCTTAAATTATGAATAATTTCTGCGTCTATCCCATATTCATCAATAAGTGCATCCCGCCCCGTAAACTCAGCGAATACCTGTAACATCTGTTTGCATGCCAAATCATCAACACACATCAGCGCATCCATATTTAGCACATTATGAATCCACGTAACATGCTTATCACCAATACCCTGAATATCATGACTACCATAACCATTGTTATACAGTGTCGGACATTGAATCGGCTCCAAACCAACAATTTTGCAATCCGCCCACAATTGCTTTAACCGATCTCCCGCCGCAATCGTCCCTGCACTGCCCATCGCACTGACAAAAGCAGAAATTTCCCCGTTACCAATCCCTTTATCACGCAAGTCTGACGCTAAATCAGCAACAGTATTCCCCGTCACGCAATAATGAAAGCGATAATTTCCCATCACTTCAAATTGGTTCAATATACGAATATTGGGGTCACTCGCTTTTAAACGTTTAGTTTCATCATAAATCTCTTTGACATTACTCTCACTGCCATAGGTTTTAATAATCGTCGCACCATAACCAGCAATACGTTCAAAGCGTTCCGCACTCATTTCCTCTGGCAACACAACCACACTATCACAGCCCATGCGCCCGCCAACCCACGCACCACCAATGCCATAATTACCTGTCGAAGGAAACACCAAACGATGCTGACGCGGATCAACATCATTCATCAAAATTTGCTCCATTAAAACAGAATACGCCGCGCCCACCTTATGGCTACCTGATGGGAATTTATACCCATGAATCAACACAATATTCGCCTTAACACCCGTTAATTCAGGCGGAAACACAATATGGTAAATCTGATTATCAAAGTCACGCCAATTAATATTGAAAAGATTGTACGAGTTCAATGGGGCATCAAAATAAGCATTACGTGCGCGTTCACGAATATCAGGGGCAATCTTATCCGGATTCGACATTTCCTCAAACGTCGGTCCAAAGATCATTCGAGTTCCTCTTCTTGAAGCAACATCTGCTCTAAAACACGCATCTCATTCATCACTTCATCACGCTTCTTCGCTAACAAACGATAATTCTCACGGTCTTCGTCTGTCATATTCTGAGAACTCCCACCATACCGCTTGAGTAATTCGTTAATCTGAGATTGCAATCCCTCATAAATCAGAACAATCTTGCGATAATTTTGAACTTGACGCAGTACCTCATTATTGCTTCCCATAAATGCACCCTCTAACATTTAAACTTCCCCAAATCGGATTAATGTAGTGTGGCTTTCAAACTTCATCATACATCACAAACATAAATTACATTTAAAACAAACCGAAAACCAACACACATTATCCTATGACATCAAACAACATTATTTTGACAACTGCCCCTGTGCAACATCCTCAAGCAACTCATCACCCTCCACTAAATTACGCGCTGAGGAAGATAACGATGCCTGACTTGATTTTGTATCTTCATCAAAATTACTCGTCGATGCCACAACATACAACGGACGATCACGCGCTTCATCATAAATACGCGCCACATACTGCCCCATAACAAATAAGAAAAACAGTTGGAACGAACTCGTCAACAATAGCAAAACAATACTCGTCGCCTGCCCACCAAAAAACTCAGGCCCTTGTGTGATACGCAAAACAGCAATCACCGGAATCGTCAAAACAGCAAACACCCCAAGGATGAAACTGACATACACCATCAGGCGTAACGGAAAATAAGAAAATCCAGTCACAGCGTCCCATGCCAAACGAATCATCTTACGCAAGGGGTATTTCGTCTCCCCTTCATGACGCGCCTCACGCACATAGTTAACACCGATTTGCTTAAACCCGACCCAACTTGTCATCCCACGAATAAAGCGATTATGTTCACGCATCTGGCGCAAAACCGCCACCACACGCTCATCCATCAAACGAAAATCGCCTGTATCCAATGGAATATCAACATCAGTAATACGATAAATCAAACGATAAAAGGCTTTTGCCGTCCAAATTTTGAACCAACTCTCACCTTTACGCTCTGCTCGCACCGCATACACAACCTCATATCCGGCTTTCCAACGCTCAATCATTTCAAGAATAACTTCAGGTGGGTCTTGTAAATCAGCATCAATCAACACAACAGCATTACCGTTGGCATAGTCCATCCCTGCCGTTACTGCCACCTGATGCCCAAAGTTCCGCGCAAAGTTAATCACTTTAATCCGTGTATCGCGTTGGGCAAGTTCTAACATAAGTGGCAATGAATGATCACGACTACCATCATTCACCATCACCAATTCCCAATCTTCCCCAGTAGAATCCATCACCTCACACATACGCTCATAGAGGAGTGGAATATTCCCCTCTTCATTATGAATCGGGGTTACAATCGAATAACGTGGTTTCTGATTCATTAAATCTCACAGTTCAATACCAATCAACAAGTATACAAACCCCTAAACAAGCAATTAGTTTGTATAACTTAACATCTATTTTATAGTAGGTTACATTTTCAGGGAAGTTTCCTCCCCCAATATTTAGGAGTTGTTACGATTCATTCTACACCGTTCCAACATAAATCCCTTGTAAATAAGCAAATTAGCCACCAACGATATGTGTACCTGCATCCCCATTTAACGCCTTCGCTAAATTCTCAGGATTAGTGATAATCGCCTCAGGACCACCGTTTTGAACGAAATCAATACAGGCTTCAATTTTAGGCAACATACTCCCGACAGCAAAATGACCATCCTGCATATGTTGACGTGCTTCACGCAATGTTAGTTCCTCAAGATCAATTTGCTCCGGCGTATTAAAATTCAACGCAACCTTTGGCACACCCGTCGAAATCATAAATAAATCTGCCCGCAAAGTTTTAGCTAATAGGCTACTCGCCCGATCTTTATCAATTACCGCATAAACCCCTTTTACATTCGCAGTCTCATCACGAATAACCGGAATACCACCACCACCACAGGCAATCACAACATAACCGCTCAACATCAAACTTTGAATAGCGTTAATCTCCTGAATAAATAAAGGCTTTGGCGATGCCACCACCCGTCGCCAACCACGACCAGCATCCTCGCACACATCCCAGCCCTCTTTTTCATATTTACGCGCTTCTTCTTCACTCATAAACGCACCAATTGGTTTTGTCGGGTTATGAAATGCGGGGTCGTCAGGGTCAACTTGTACTTGTGTCACCACCGTCGCACACGTCCGATTAACACCTGATTCGCGCAACGCATTGTCAATCGCCTGCTGAAGCATATACCCAATACTGCCCTGTGTATGCGCGACAATCAGATCAAGCGGAAGATCATGCAAACCCTCTTTCATCGCAATCTCATTCCGGCGCATGTTATACCCAACCTGCGGACCATTCCCATGCGTGACCACAACATGCCAGCCATTCGCCACCATATCAGAGATATGTCCGCACGTTTCCTTAACAGCTTTCCACTGATTTTCAATTTCAGGATGATTAGGGTCAGCAATCAACGAATTACCACCAATTGCCACCACCGCCAATTTATCAATCATATCTTCACCTCTTTATGCACAATAGCCAATAGAAATTGTAAAGATAGCCTAAATTGATCAATCTTCCAAAGAAATCTGTTTAAAATGCTCAACTGTCGGAAAAGGCTCATAAAAATGATGCAATAGTGCTTTCCAGTCCTGATACGCATCCGACTCCCGAAAACCCACAGTATGGTCTTCTAATGTCTCCCAACGCACCAGCAACAAATACAGCGAAGGAGTCTCGATACACTTATGCAACTCATGTGAAATATACCCATTCATAGACGCAATAATCTTCGAAGCTTGTTTAAATGCGACTTCAAATTCAGATTCGCGCCCTGCAATCACCCGCAAATAAGCCGATTCTAAAATCGACTGCGCCGTATTATTGTTAAAATCCTTAGCAAAGTCATGTAAAAACTGCTGTTGCACCGCTGACAACATCAAAAATTGAGAAGACGCTTTTGCCTTTTTAACCCTCGCCATCGCATCATGCAAATCCAACCCTTCGATTAAATAATAGGCATGGAGCATCGTCCCCGTTCGCCCAATGCCAGCATGACAATGAATATATACCGGATGCCCTTCCGCCTTCATGCGATTAATAAACTGTGCAACCTGACTCGCTTGCGATTTCTTCGGTGCATACTGGTCAACAATTGGCACATGCAAATATGAAATATCAAGATCATCCAAGGTCGCGCTTACATCTTTCCCATATGATGTAAGCGGATGCTCCGTCAAAGACACAATCGCCTCAACACCTCGATCTGCCAATGAGCGAATATCACCTTCCCCAACCGGAATCCCGCCAGCCGCTAATGCCCGCTCTTCAATCCATACAATTCTCATCAGCCATCACTCCAAATGTTCTTTTAAATCCCACCCCTCGCAAATAAACCGACCATCACCATACGGCTCCAATAAAATCATACCTGTATTAGATAAATGCTCAACACGTTGCAATGCCGCCGCATTCACACACAAATACGGAATCACCGTCCGTGTAATTCCACCATGAGACACCAACACCATGTTCTCATCAGGATTTATCTCACGTAAACACGCCGACAAACGATCATACCCCTCACGATAAGACTCACCACCATGATACCGTGCCCCAAAATCACCTTGCTTCCAACGATTATAAATCTTCGACCATTGCTTCCATGACTCCTTGTCAGATTTACCCTCAAAGTCACCACAATCCATCTCCCCCAACCGTGCATCAATCGTCACTTTCAAATCAAGATGATCAGCAATAATAGTCGCCGTCTGCTCTGCACGATGAAAAGCACTCGCCAGAATCCGGTCTATAGATTTATCCTTGAGCCACACCCCCGCTTTAGTCGCCTGTTTACGTCCGCGCTTGGTCAAATCACCTGCTAACTTTTTGCACCGCAACGTGCGCTCAACATTTACCACACTTTGCCCATGCCGAATCACATAAATCACAATATCTACACCGATCACAAGAATCAAAAAACCTCAGCAACCTTACTATACAAGATCACTGAGATTGATTACAGAAAATATAAACCAACTATAGACAGCAAATATACTAACGATTAAACAACTTTAGAATCTGCCCACCGCGTGTAACTAAATACAATTCGCCTTCAGAATCTTCACCAAAGGAGTTGATATGAAACGGTGTCTGCATAAAAACTTCATTCACCCATTCACCAGTCTCATCATCTTGATGTAGCGTCCAAATCGTACCAGAACACCAATCACCATAGATATAGTATCCCTGTAAACCTTCTAAAATCTCACCGCGATATATATATCCGCCCGTAACCGAACACTGCCACAATCTAGCATCAATACCCGAACGCGTATGTTCATAATCCCACAAGGGGAAAGTCATTGCCTCGCGTTCCTCATCAGTGACCACTTCCTCAACTAAACTCGCCCCCTCATATACAGGCCAACCAAAATTATAGCCACCACCATCTATAGAAACATAATTAATTTCTTCAAATCTCTCTGCACCAACATCGCCAATAAACATCATATCACTAACTGAATCAAAGCTAAACCGCCATGGATTACGCAAGCCATACGCCCAAATCTCATCACGCGCATCTTCATCATCCACAAAAGGATTATCATCAGGGATCGCATATGTTTCTTGACCAACAACATCAATCCGTAAAATCGCCCCTAGCAAAGTAGCCAAATCACCAGATGCGGTACGAGACTCTCCGCCATCACCTAACCCAATATATAAGTATCCATCATTACCAAACAACATCAACCCGCCATTATGATAATCTTCAGGCTGATCAATGGTAAAAATCACCTCACCAGAATTCCCATCAACAGTGTTTTGGTCAATTACATCCATTACATACCGAGCAATTTCTGTATCTCCATCTACGTTTGTATAATTAATATAAAACGTCAAACTTTCACTAAAATCAGGGGAAAAGGCAATACTAAATAGCCCTTGCTCATGATGATTAACAGCAACCATTGCGCTCACATCTAGAAATGGTGTTTCCTGTTGTTCACCATCTTCAATAATCCAAATTCGTCCAAATCGATCTGTAACATATAATCTTCCGGTGCCATCATCAGCAAGAAATGTTGGTTCCTCAAAACCATCAGCAATTTCTCGAAACTCAAAATTGTCATTCTTCGGCGATTCCCGTAAACTTAAAGCAAATATCCCCCCACCAACAATGAGTGAAACAAGCACAGCCCGAAACCAAAACCGCTTACTTTTCAACATATCATAGCCCCATCATAAGAAGTTTAAACATATCAATACACCTCTATCATCTACCTGAAACACCTTGTAATTAACAAGCTAAAAGCCCATACATTCATATCAACTTACAATGTTAGGTCAATTAAATGAGGGGTGTGCATAAACCGTCTTGATCTCTATTGAACTTTTCGGTTTATCCAAACCTCTTGAATTTGAACATTTTTTGTAGCAATTTTGAGAGGTTTTCAGTACAACTCAATCGGTCAGAAAGCAAAAATCTGAGATTTGACATGATTTGAGCTTCAATGTGATGAATTGTGCACACCCCTCAATTAAATAGAGCTAATAAGCAACTACGTAACTTATAAAAGAAGTTTTGTTAATCCATAGTTTTCACCATATAACGCGCATACACAATTAACGATTAAACAACTTTAAAACGTCCCCTCCATGTGTAACTAAATACAATTCACCTTCAGAATCTTCACCAAAGGAATTGATATGAAACGGCGTCTGCATAAAAACTTCATTCACCCATTCACCAGTCTCATCATCTTGATGTAATGTCCAAATTGTGCCAGAACACCAATCACCATAGATATAGTATCCTTGTAAATCTTCTAAAATCTCACCGCGATATATGTATCCACCCGTAACCGAACACTGCCATAATCTAGCATCAATACCAGCACGAGCATGCTCATAATTCCACAATGGGAAAGTCATTGCCTCGCGTTCGTCATCCGTGACCGCTTCCCCAAACAATCTCTCCCCCTCATAGACGGGCCAACCAAAGTTATATCCACCACCATCTATAGAAACATAATCAATTTCTTCAAATATATTCTGCCCAACATCGCCAATAAACATCATGTCACTAGCTGAATCAAAGCTAAATCGCCATGGATTTCTTAATCCATATGCCCAAATTTCATCACGCACATTTTCCTCATCAATAAAGGGATTGTCATCAGGTATCATATACCCAGTATCACCTGACACATCAATCCGCAATATTGAGCCTAACAAATTTGTAGTATCACTAGCCGCACTACCAGAGGCATCACCGCCATCACCAGTGCCAATATACAAATAGCCATCATTACCGAATGCTATCATACCACCATTATGATGATCTTCAGGCTGCTCAACGGTAAGAATAACTTCCCCAGAATTCCCATCGACAATTTCTTGGTCAATCGAACCCATTACATACCGAGCAATTTCTGTATCCCCATCTGGATTTGTATAATTAATATAAAATGTCAAGCTGTCACTAAAATCAGGGGAAAAGGCAATACTAAATAGCCCTTGCTCATGATGGTTAGCATCAATAATAGCACTCACATCTAAAAATGGTATTTCCCGTCGTTGGTTGTCTTCAATAATCCACACACGTCCAAATCGATCAGTTACATATAATCGTCCAGTACCATCATCAGCAAGAAATGTTGGTTCCTCAAAACCATCAGCAATTTCTCGAAACTCAAAATTGTCATTCACCGCAAATTCACGCAGACTTAACGCATACAAACCACCAGCAACAATTAATGAAACAAGCACAGCCCGAAACCAAAACCGCTTACTTTTCAACATATCATAGCCCCATCATAAGAAGTTTAAACATATAGAACAACATTATTATCCACTTGAAACGCCTTATAAGTTCGAGAATTATAAAGCGTCATATATACACATCATCGTGATAAGCTGATGTACTTCAGACCACAATACAAAACCACAATCTCTATTAACGATTAAACAATTTCAAAACTTCTCCACCATGCCCAATCAAATATAGTTCACCCTGAGAATCTTCTGCAAAGGAGTTGATATGAAACGGTGTTTGCATAAAAACTTCATTCACCCATTCACCAGTATCATCATCCTGATGCAACGTCCAAATCGTACCAGAACACCAATCGCCATAGATATAGTATCCTTGTAGATCTTCTAAGACCTCGCCCTGATAGATATAGCCGCCTACAATTGCACACTGCCATATTCTTGCGTCAATCCCAGCACGAGCGTGCTCATAAGCATACATAGGAAAGGTCATTGCCTCACGCTCATCACTAGTAACTGACGCACCAATTTGAGAATAACCTTCAAAATTCGGCCACCCAAAGTGATACCCGCCCCTATCCAGCGAAATATAATTAATTTCCTCAATCTCAGTATGCCCAACATCAGCAATAAACATCATATTATTAGCATAATCAAAACTGAATCGCCACGGGTTTCTCAAACCATATGCCCAAATTTCACCCCGAACACTCTCATCATCAACAAAAGGATTATCATCAGGTATCGTATAACCACTATCACCTGACACATTAATCCGCAAAATAGTCCCTAACAAGTTTGTATTATCAGCAGAGTCGTGTTCAAAGCCCAATCCACCATCACCAGAACTAATATATAAATATCCATCTACCCCAAAGTCCATCATCCCTGCATTATGATGATCTGTAGGTTGTTCTATAGACAAAATCAGCTCACCAGATTCTACATCGATCATATTCTGATCAAATGAATCCATTACATAACGTACAACCCGTGTATGACCATCAACATCTGTATAATTGATGTAAAATCTTAAGGTCTCATCAAAATCAGGTGCAAAAACAATACTAAATAACCCCTGTTCATGATGGCTATCATTGATGTGATCGGTCAAATCTAAAAACGGAGTTTCATGCCGTTCACCATTTTCAATAATCCAGATTTTCCCTATACGCTCCGTCACATACAAACGCCCATGACCGTCATCAGCAAGAAATGTTGGTTCAACAAAATCATCTGCGATCTCACGAAATTCAAAGTTCTCATTCACTGCAAATTCCCGTAAACTTAAAGCAAATATCCCCCCACCAACAATGAGTGAAATAAGCACCACCCGAAGCCAAAATCGCTTACTCTTCAACATATAACATTACCCTTAATAAGGATTATTGAATCCAAAATATGTATCATAATATATTACACCATCAATTATACGAAAATCGATGGTGCAACACACATACACACTACTCAGCAACCACCTTCGCCATCATATGACGCACATAATCAAGCTCATCATTGTTGATCGTATGCCCCATGCCTTCATAGATGCGTTCTTCAACATCACCGCCAAGTTCCTTCAATACCTGTGCTGATTCATGCACCCGCGCCAACGGAATATGAAAATCCACATCACTACACCCCAAAAACACAGGAGTCCCATCCAACGAACCAGCATAATCGCGTGGAGTGCCTTCAGGTCCAATCAAACCACCACTCAAACCAACCACGCCACCGAAGCGTTTAGCATTCCGCGCAACATATTCCAACGACAAACACGCTCCCTGAGAAAATCCCAACAACATAATCTTCTCGGTTGCGATTCCAGCATCAATAATCTGTGTAACAGCATCATCAATGGCTTGCAACGCCGAGTCTAAATACGGTTGATTAGACTCCATCGGTGCCATAAACGAATGTGGATACCACGAGTTTTGATACGCTTGCGGAGCTAAATATGCAAACCCATCCATCCCAATGTGATCGACCAACGCCAATGCCTGATGATTCGTTCCGCCCCGACCATGTGTAATCACCATCGCCGCTTCCGCATTATTGAGCAACACACCTGCCATTGCAACTGATTGCCCTTGATGAATCCGTTCATTCATACTCATTGAACCACCTCCGGCTTTTTCCATTCCGCCACCTCAATCGGACTCAAGCGATTCTCAATCAAGTCACGCTGACTTTCCAACCAAGGAGGAAGCATCAACCCTGTGCCCAATTCAGCCTCATCTTCATCATATAAAAAGCCCGGACCTACCGTCGCCAATTCCACAATATGCCCATCAGGATCACTGGTATAGATACTCCGAAAGTAAACCCGATCTAAAATCTGCGACACACGATAACCCGCTTTTCTCAACTTTTCTTGATAGTCAGCTTGAACATCCTCGTTCTCCACAGCAAACGAAAAGTGATGAGTTAGCCCACTACCCATCCGCACCGGACGAGTATTATTCGGGTCACGCTCAAAATACGTAATCAATGACCCAGGTTTTCCATCATCAACGCCCCAATACCAATGCGCCGAATTCGGATCATCAAAGTTACTCGTCATCTTCACCTTCTGCAGACCAAATAACTCACTATAAAAAGCATCAGTACGCTGAATATCAGACGAAATCGCCGAAATATGGTGCATACCACTCATCAACGCCATATCCTCAGTGATAACAGGAATCGGTTCTTCCCACATCAATTTGCTGATCGTTTCCTCATCCCGATTAGCAAGAATCATCGCTTCCGGTGGATGACGTAATTCAGTACCAACCTTATCTTCATCAATCCCCATACCAGGACCATCCGTCGCAATTTCGATAATCACACCATCAGGATCAGTGAAGTAAATCGACTTAAAATAATGCCGATCATACGGACCACTCACCCGATAGCCAAGATCAACCAAACGCCGTTTCCATTTCAACAAACCATCATAATCCCTCACCCGTAAAGCATAATGATGCGTCCCCCCGATACCAGCCAACCCCTTCGGCACATGCTTCCACTCAAAATACGTAATCGCCGTCGCAGGTGCACCTGTTTCATTGCCAAAATACAAATGATAACTACTCGGATCATCAAAGTTGACCGTTTTCTTCACCAGACGTTGACCCAACACCCGCGTATAAAAATCTGCTGTGCGTTGTGCATCCGTACTCACCAGCGTGATGTGATGCAAGCCTAATACTGTCATTGTCTATGCTCCTCTGTCTATAATGTTCCTCATAATAGTAGACAATGATTAATCGCGGATTATTACGCACAAAACGGACTAAAGTCCGTTTTTAATAAATTTCTGATATTTGATATTAGAGATTTGCTATTATTGCCACAAAAAGGCAAGCTCATTTCGAGTTTTATCTGAGGCATATAATTGATCGTTACCATCCCAAACGAGATAAATTCCACGATCATTTTCAAGGTAATCCTGCATCCATCGAATCTGCTCAGGCAATTCACGCTCAATTACCATTACGAGATTAGCATCCGGCAAATTCTGTAGATAACGATACTCATATAAATTGTGCATGGTGTCATCAATTATATTATGAGCATCATGACCTATAATATCGATGACAGCAACAATATATTTCTTTAAACCTATTTCAAAGTAAACTACATACCACCTAAAGGTGGTAGCTTTGTGAGGGCGACTGAAACTCGCCTTCACTCGTTATCTTCAACACTAAAGTTATCATTTTCACCATTTGGTTTATCATCGTGACCTTCAATATATTGGCGGATGATTTCATCGGTGACATTACCGGTACTAACCGCAAAATACCCTCTTGCCCACAAGTGTCGCCCCCAATAACGTTTTCGCAATTCGGTATACTCCTGCAACAATTTACGACTACTTGACCCTTTCAAGCGTTGAACTAAGTTACTCACAGCTAATGTCGGAGGAACTGATACCAGCAAATGGACATGATCCGCTGACACATGTCCTGTCAAAATCTGCACATCCAATTTCGTACATATTTGACGGATCAACTCGCGGGTTCTCACTCCAACTCCACCTCGGAGCACTTGATAGCGATATTTTGTGACCCACACAATATGATATTTGAGATCATAGACCGAATGGGATGTTTTTCTATAGCTCATTTGCCATGTTTCATACAATCTGGTTTCCATGACACTATCATAACGTCCGCGCGAATGTGTTGCTACCTAAAAACTCCCACTCAACACATTCAGCGCGACCTGAATACTGAAAGTCGCCACCTAAAGGTGGGGGTTTTAAACCCCGTTTACAGACAATAAATTTTTACAGGTGCCTCACTTTCTTCTAATTTATTCACGCCTACAGACGCGACAACCTGTACTATCTTATTTTGCAACTTTCTCTTTAAAGACATAAAATATGTACTCTTCCAATTTTGACTATGTAATAGAATATGCTGATCCTATCGACATTTTCTAAAAAAGCAAATAATACTCTGTATCATCTGTAGGAAACTTTCATGAAGCAATATGAAGCTGTAATTAAGGCAATGGAAAATAATGGTGGCTTTGCAACATTAGGTCACCTTTATAAAGAGGCACTAAATGTAGAAGAAGTTATCTGGAACACAAAAACGCCATTTGCATCAATACGTAGAATTGTTCAAGTAAGGGATGAGTTTTTCAAGATCAAACCCGGATTATGGGCATTAGAAACTCATCGTAACAGCCTTCCAGCTCATATTCTGGAACAATCAACACAATTTGATCAATTAAATATTTCAGACAATACACATTATCACTATCAAGGTTTATTAGTCGAAATTGGAAATCTACGTAATCACGCTACTTTCATTCCACCACAGGACAAAAATCGCCCTTATTTAAACTATACATTAGGTCAAATTGCTAAATTGAATAAATTCCATCAGTTTACGTACCCTGAAATAATTAACAGAGCTAAAACTATAGACGTGATGTGGTTCAATGAGCGCAAATTGCCTGATTCCGCATTTGAAGTCGAACATTCAACTGATATGCAAAATTCACTACTCAAATTTGTTCAGCTACAAGATTTTTACATAAACCTATATATCATCGCAGATGAATCACGCAAGAAGCTATTCCAAACGAAAGTCGAGTTACACGCATTTTCAGATATAAGAGACAGGGTAAAATTCCTTAGTTACGATCAAGTATCACAGTGGCATACAAAAATTTCAGAATTACACATAGCAGAACAAGAAATAGGACTTTAAAAACTTAGCCTCGCGTTTAACAAGGGTTAAAATATCCACTAAAATACCTATCACCAAATCCCAAATTTTGAGCCATCTGGTTCACTTCTGATTGAGAAGATATCCCCTCACCATAGTCCACCTCGCCTATAATAACCCGCCCCAACCGTCCAAACCCCAAGTTACCCCACCTATCACATCCAAATCACAGGGTATCCATCGATAATAAGAGTGTAACATCAACGTTTCTGAAAATTAATGAGGAGCGAAACACATGAATAACACACTATCCAACACAGAACTTACCCATATTCAAGATGGTATGGATGTTATCGATGTCACTGGCGAGAAGATCGGTACAGTTGAATTTATCCGCTTTGGTGATGAAGGGTATAACAATTCCGCACCAGAGACAAACGAAGCGTATTATGAGGGCAGTGAAGATACCTTCATTGATATCGTCGCACAAGTATTCGATCCCATCAGCATTCCTAAAGAAATACAGGCGCGGATGTATCGTCATGGCTTCTTAAAAATCGAAACCGGTCTCTTTAGCGATGATCGTTACGTCTTGCTAGATAATGTTGCCAGCATCCATAACGATAAAGTGCAACTTAGCATCAACAAAGACCAATTATTCAGTCTTTAAGCGAACAGAAAGGGCAATATAATGGATAACCATAAGCCCAGCAAATTCAGAACAAAAAAGCGTGACCTACGCAAAATCTTGAAAGCAATGTTGCAAGATAGGTTAAATAAAGCTAATAATAAGCGTCACATAAAACGTGCCAACAAGCACACAATCAAAGATGAATTTACCCCTAAAACAGGTGTCTACCGTCGGAAAAACGAAGAAAGTGCCTTAGAAGATACAGATAACCACTATCACGACGGAATCTCAGATAAACAATAACACAAACGAATATCTACCGAGGAGCGAGAACTATTATACGCTCCTCGTTTGGGATTCAAGCTATTCTCTAATCCTAGTGTCCACACAACTGAGCAATTCTACGCTTGCAAAGGAACAAATAGCTGTGTAGGGAGGTGCTTCTGCGCCTCCGTCAGTAGTAAGTTACTATACAGTGAACAGTTACTTCTGCTAGTACAAAACCATGAATATTTTTCCGATTTTATACCGAAGGTTACTAAATAATCAAATTATGAAGCACTCGCTTGCACGCAAACCCATTGCTTGCGGAGAAAATCACCTAACGTACACAAATTCTCCCCTTATAAGAATTTGCTTGCGGACTTTTTATTTATAGGACTTACGCACTTGAGTTATTTACATCATTGTTTTGTTAATCTAATATGCTCATCAATCTCAATAGCGTGTTAGCAAATCAGCATTTCAGCGAAAGTATTTTGGCTAATTTGCTGAGACGCTGACAAGCTAAAAGCCTATGCAGTCATAGAAGACTATGATGTTAGGGAAATCAAATAGAGCTAATAAGCAACTGCGTAACTTCTAATTTATTTCCGCAAGCACAAGCAAACACTCATGAATGAACTACAACACACGCTGTAGGGGCGCATCGCGATGCGCCCAAAACACAAACCGAACGCTATTACTCAAATATTAGTCTGTTATTCCCTGTTTAACAGGGCATTCTTCCCTTAAGCAGACCCCGTTTTCAGCCCAAAAACTCGTTTTTTCTATTACAAACCAGCAACATCAGTTAGGAGCGTAACATTTGATTCAACATCACCGGAAGCAAGGCATACCACGCCGTCGCGTTGACCACATCATCCAAGCGCACCTGATCGCGGGTCGTATGCGCGTTCTGATCATCACCAGGTCCAAACCCAACACATGGGATGCCCGCCTTCCCCGCCCAATACACGCCATTGGTGCTGAAGTCCCACTTGTACGGCGCGTCTGTCACCTTCCACAAGCTCTCGCTCGCCTTAACTCCCGCTTGTATCAACGGATGCACTTCGTCCGTCACCCACGTCGGGTAGACCTTCTCCAACGGGAACGTGAAGCCATTGTAACTCGGCGTATCATACACAGGGATGCTCACCGTGATGTCATCGCGCTCACCAACCAACGCCCGCATCCGCGCCAGTTCGCCTTCGGGTGTCTCGCCATGCGTCAATCGCCGATCAACGTAGATCGTCGCCTCATGTGGCACCGCGTTCACACTGACCGTCTTGACGCTCATATCCGTCACTGTAATCGTACCTTTACCGAGGAACGAGTCGCTCTCGAACTCAGATTCAAGCCTGCTAATCGCATCAATGATCGGCATCAACTTGTAGATGGCGTTGTCACCGAGGTGGTTACTCGCCCCATGTGAACTACGCCCTTTCGCTGTAATCGTGAACTCAACCCGCCCCTTCTGTCCACGATACACGCGCATGTTTGTCGGCTCACCCACAACCACATAGTCCGGTTTGATGCCTTCTAACTCACACAACACCTGTTGCGCGCTACCCTCGTTCCACTCCTCCATATTGCCATAGTAGTACGCTGTATACCCGTCTAGTAAGCCCAGCTCACGCGCCACAGCCAGCCCATACACCATTCCAGGAACGCACCCTTTGGTATCACAAGCCCCCCGCGCAAACAGCACACCATCTTCAATCTTACCCTCAAACGGGTCAAATCCAACGCCCTCGTAGTCATCAACACCAACCGTGTCCAAATGCCCATCGTAAAGCAACTTGCGCTCACCGTCACCAATCACACCGACCACGTTCCCCATACGATCCCACCACACATCGTCATAACCGAGCTTACGCATCTCCGCTTCAGCCCGTCGCCCAACATCCAGTATCTGGCTGTCGTAGCTTGGGATCGCAATCTAACTCCCGCAGGAACGTGATGATGTCCTCTCGTTGCGCCTCAACTCGCGCCTTGACCTGCTCAACAACCGTCATGACTCCACCCCATCAACTAACTGCTTCGAGTATGCGTTATGCGCTTCAACCAATACAGGCAAATCCACCGTTTCCAATTGCCCATCCTTCACCACAACTTGCCCGTTAATCACGGAGTAATCCACCCCAATTGACTGGCAGAAGACCAACGCCGCCACAAGGTCATGTTGTGCGCCAGCTAACGCAGGTGAATCAATGCGATACACCGCAAAGTCCCCCGCCATATTCTCAGCCAATGCGCCAATGTCATCACGTCCCAAAACACTCGCCCCACCTAAGCGTTGCCAATTCGAGTGCTTCGCGTGCTGTCATCCGTGAAGGATCAGGTTCACCATTGATCCGTTGTAACAACATCGCCAATCGAGCCTCGTTCAGCAAGTGCCCGCTATCATTCGACGCAGAACCATCCACACCTAAACCAACTTTGACATTTGCATCAAGCATCTGACGAATCGGTGCAATGCCAGAGGCAAGGCGCATATTC
>CBDDKW010000021.1:0-88825 GCA_965230425.1 Gammaproteobacteria bacterium
CTATAGCTGCATTGCGGGCAAAACAAGCTATTATTATTAAAGATTGTGCTAATGTAATGACGTCCTTCCCCGGATTCCAAGCATTATCAGCCCAGGCTGGCTTACAGTGGGGATAGGCTAACGTGTATGGTACATAGTTGAAACTTAACTTAGCTTTCACCATTGTTCAAATTACTATCATGTAATTTGCGATTATTTAGAAAAGGGATGAATGATGATCAAGGATCGATCGCTGTATCTAAAGTGCTTTGTTATATTTGCGGTATTTATATTAAGTGCTTGTGGTGATAAACAACAACAAGCGCCTGCTGAGGATCAAGGACGTTTGGTGAAAACTATCATGGTTGGGCAAGCTTCAGTCACGCCTAAATATGCCTTTCCTGCAAAAGTAGCGGCAAATCAGCAAGTGGATTTAGCCTTCCAAGTTTCTGGGCCGCTTATTGAATTCCCTGTGAAAGATGGTCAGCAAGTAAAACAAGGGGCGTTGTTGGCGCGGATTGATCCGCGTGATTTTAAACATGCCTTAGCAGAGCAAGAAGCGATTTTAGAAAATACACGCCTTGAATACCTACGTTATAAGCAATTAGTGGAAAAAAAAGTTGTACCACAATCTGATTATGATAAAAAGAAAGCAGAATATGATATAGCCCAAGCACGTACCGCGAATGCAGAAAAAGCACTGGCTGACACCTATATGTATGCACCATTCACTGGGGTTGTAGCCCGTACTTACGTTGAAAACTTTCAAAACGTCAGGGCGAAGGAAAAAATCTTAAGTTTGCAGGAGATTGATACTGTAGAGATTGTTATTAACGTTCCCGAGCAAGATATCTTTCATGCCAAGGAATTATCTGCACAAGAATTACGCTCTCGCCGAGATATTGCTACGGTAGTCTTTGATTCCTTGCCAGAGAAAAAATATCCTGTGCAGTTGAAAGAATATGCCACAGAAGCTGATCCTTATACACAAACCTATGAAGTCAAATTAATGATGCCTGCACCAAAAGATTTTAATGTGCTGCCAGGAATGTCCGCTAAAGTGTATGTGGAAGACGATGTAACGGCAAAATCAAGTTATTGGATCCCAGTGACTGCGGTAGCTACAAACGATCAAGGTCAGCAATATGTATGGCTAGTGAATATGGATTCAATGACTGTGGCGCCACAGGATGTTACTGTAGGCAATATGAGTGGTGATTTAATCAATATTACTCAAGGTTTAACAGCGGGTGAACGCGTTGTAGTTGCTGGGACGCATAATTTACAAGCAGGTATGAAAGTTCGTCTTTATACCTCCCGTGAAGAGTATCAGTCAAAATGAATCTAGCTGAATTCTCTATCCAGAAAAAAACGATTGTTCTAGTTTTAACGGTCCTGATGGTCGTTGCTGGGGCATTGGCCTATACCAAATTAGGTCGCTTAGAAGATCCTGAATTTACTATTAAAGAAGCCAAAGTGGTCACAGCCTATCCTGGTGCTAGACCTCAGGAAGTTGAACAAGAAGTTACTGATATTATAGAAACTGAAATTCAGCAGTTAGGTCAATTAAAACGAGTGACTTCTACCTCGAAGGAAGGCTTATCTATCATCACTGCTGAAATCAAAGACCAATATGATAAAGAATCACTACCGCAAGTATGGGATGAATTACGCCGAAAAGTACATGATGTACAATCTAAGCTACCGCCAGGAGTACAATCGTCTGTTGTCAATGACGATTATGGTGATGTCTTTGGTATTTTCTATGCCATTATTGGCGATGGTTTCACTGACCGTGAATTAGAAGACTATGTGGATATGCTGCGCCGAGAATTATTATTGGTGCCAGGTGTTGCAAAAATCGATCTATGGGGGGTACAAGAAGAAGCTGTTTATGTTGAAATTCCCCAGGCAAAATTAGCCCAGTTGGGGATCCCCTTAAGTGAAATCTTTACTATTCTTAAACAGCAAAATTTAGTGGTTCCCTCTGGGAATGTTAAAGTTGACGATGAATATATTTCTATAAAAACAACGGGTGGTTTTGATACCGTGGCTGATATTGGTAATATTTTATTGCGAGGTAGCCAAACGGATAAATTAATTTATTTAAGAGATATAGCCAAGATCAGCCGTGGTTATAAAAGTCCGCCTGATCGTGTGATGGGTTTTGATGGTAAAAAAGCTATTGGGCTAGGTATTTCAGTAGTCTCAGGCGGTAATATTGTCGACCTTGGTGCCGCGGTATCACAGCGAATAAAAGAGTTAGTGCCAGCGACACCCTTAGGCATGGAAATTAAAAATATTTATTACCAACCTGGTGCGGTGACGGATTCTGTCAATGCTTTTATTATTAATTTAATTGAAGCTGTAGCCATTGTTATTGCTGTGTTATTGCTATTTATGGGCTTACGTAGTGGTTTAATTATCGGTGGCATTTTAGTACTGACAATCCTCGGTACCTTTTATTTCATGAACATCATGGCTATTCCACTGCAACGTATTTCCTTAGGTGCTTTAATTATTGCTTTGGGGATGTTAGTAGACAATGCCATTGTCGTGGTTGATGGTTATTTAATTAACATCCAGCAGGGAATAGATAAAGTTAAGGCGGTGAGTTCTGTTGTCGCAAAAACTATGTGGCCTTTATTCGGCGCAACGTTGGTAGGCATTCTCGCTTTTGCTGCTATTTCATTATCGCAAGATTCCACAGGTGAATATACGCGTTCGCTATTTTATGTGATCATGATTTCACTCTTATTAAGTTGGTTATTAGCGGTTACAGTAACGCCACTGGCCTGTGTCTACCTCATACCAGCCCCGAAAAAAACCAGTAAAACACAACAACGCGATCCCTATAAGGGTGCTTTTTATATGGCGTATCAAGCTTTCTTGCAATTTTGCATTCGTGTACGCTGGTTGACTGTGGCAGTAATGGTGGGGTTATTAGCTGTGTCAGTTTTCTGCTTTCAGTTTGTTGACCAAAGCTTTTTCCCCGATTCGACGATGCCGCAGTTTATGGTAGATTTATGGATGCCTGAAGGTACTGATATCAGGGTCACAGCAGAACAAGCTAAGAAGCTACAAGAATTTATTTTAACTTTAGATGACGTAGAGTCTGTGGCTTCATTTACTGGCGCTGGTGGTAGTCGCTTTACTTTGATTTACGCACCAGAGGAAGATGATAGCGCTTATGCGCAAATGATTGTGAATATTAAAGACTATCGACAAATTAATGAGTATTATGCACCGAAAATACGCAAATTTATTCAAGAGAATATCCCGCAAGCTTTGGGTATAGTGAATAAGTTCCGCTTTGGTACTGGTTCGGGGGCATTAATCCAAGTGCGTTTCAGTGGGCCGGATGCTAATGTTCTACGCCAACTCGCAACCCAAGCAACGGATATTATGCATGCTAGCGACTTAACAACGAATGTAAAAACCGATTGGCGCCAGCGTGTCAAAGCCATACAAGCAAATTATGCGGAACAACGCGCGCGAGCCTTAGGTATTTCTCGTGCTGACGTCAGCGTAGCTTTGGCTGCAGCCACTGAAGGTACACAAGTAGGTACCTACCGTGAAGAAAATAAGCTGTTGCCCATTATGTTTCGTATGCCAGAAAATGAGCGCAGTGATGTTGCAAATTTGCAAGATATTACTATTTGGAGTGAAGCAGCTAATAGAGCGGTACCTATTCGTCAAGTAGTGTCTAGTTTTGCCACAGTATGGGAAGATCCGATTTTAAAACGCCGTAATCGTAAGCTGACCATTACTGCTCAATGCGATCCACGTTCTGGTCCTGCTAGTATTGCTCTGAATGATATTATGCCAAAGATTGATGCTATTGAATTACCGCCTGGTTATGAACGCGAGTGGGGTGGTGAGTATGAAGATTCACAGGATGCACAGGCAGGTTTAGCGAGCAAGATCCCACCGGTTATTGTGGGTATGGTCTTATTAGTTATTTTATTGTTTAACGCTTTACGTCAACCTTTGATCATATGGCTGTGTGTGCCTCTGGCTTTTATTGGTGTGACGGCTGGATTATTAATGACACATCAACCCTTTGGGTTTATGGCATTGTTGGGATTTTTAAGCCTCTCGGGTATGCTAATTAAAAATGCTATTGTCTTAGTGGATCAAATTGATATTGAAATTGCCGAAGGTAAAGCACCGTATCAAGCAGTGGTGCATTCGGCTGTTTCCAGAGTACGTCCGGTAGGCATGGCTGCAGCGACGACTATCTTAGGTATGACGCCATTGATCTTTGATGCCTTCTACGTGAGTATGGCGATTACAATTATGTTTGGCTTGGCCTTTGCGACCTTGTTAACATTAATCGTTGTTCCCGTGTTATATACGATCTTTTTTAGGATAAAGTAACAACAGCTTTGCTGTTGTTACTTACTCTTGCCCAATTCACCCCAAGAAATACGACCTAGTTGCTTACTAGGATTAATAACGCGGACACGATTAACGCTGCCATCACTGACTGGCGTATACATATAATCTCCGCGCAGTGTTGAGGCTGTCAGTGTGCCTTGTAAAATCTTCAAGCCACTAACAATTTTACCTTGTAATTTGTCCGTATCATCTAGTTGATCATCATTGTTGATGTCAATAACAGGCTCCTTAGGTTGTCCACCATTGACGACTTTCACGGCCATGAGCCAACCTGTGCCGCCAAAAGAGCACGTGCCAGCATTGGGAATTAAAGTATTAAAGAAGACAATATCGCTACGGACTTGAGCACGGTTAACCACACGTTCACCCGATTCCGGTAAGTTAATATACCAACCATAGGCTTTATTATTCTGATTGGCTTGTTCCTCAGAACCAGGGTAGGGCACAGGGAAATCAGTCATGACACGTTTACCATTCACCAAAGAAATATACTGACGAATGAGTTTGCCTCGGCGTAAATTACCTTTGCCACTATCCCAAATGCCATAAAAGCTTTGGCGGTTAGTGTTATTTTTATCTAATGTCGTTAAGTATTGGCCAGTGCCGTATAAGACTAAGACATTAGGTCGATTACTATTCGTAGTAGTGACATTAGGATTTTTAACGATAATGGGCTTAGCGGTGATGGGTTGATTTGAGCTACTACGAAATAAAGGTTTAGGGTTGTTATTATTACCATAGACGATGCGCCAACTACTGGCGCTTTGACTAGAAAGATCGAAGGCCCACATATTACCAAATAAATCACCGGCATAAACACGGTCTGCAGTACCGTTACCATCTAAGTCTACGGCTGCAGGTGAACTTAACCCATTTTTATTATTTAGTGATCCACGTTTAGTAGTGATAACAATATAATCTTGTCCTTGTACCCATGGACCACGATGCGGTGTATCAAGATAAACAATAAATAACATGGCCTTGCCGGTGAGCGTGTTATTGTAACCATTGCCAAAGATCGCAGCCCAGTGGCCATTGTTTAGGCGGGCAATGACCGCTTCGCCTAGAGTAAAGCCTAAATTACCATTATCTGCATGAGTAAATTCCCATAGTAGCAATTTATTTGCATTGTTATCACTAAAGGCATTAGGGTTAGTGATATTCAAGGCAAAATAGCCGCGTCCGCCAGCACCTTCTCCGCCTACTAGAATCGTATTCCAACGCGTCCCGTTTCCGGCATTAACGTAGGCATCGGCAACCACAGGGGTTGCATCTACATAGTAGCGATGTTGATAATTGGGATCGGTTAAATAGTGTAAACCTTGGCGTGCTTGTGCTGAAAATAAATTGCTAGGGATGTAAGCTAATTTTTCTCGACCATTGTCCGCACGAAAGCCGTGTAAGAAACCACCATTATCACCCACATAAAGCATGGGCGTACGTTGCGCCGCTGAACCCGCCTTAAATTCTGAATATTTATTACCACTACTGCTCGGGAACGGAGGTAAATCAGGCCAGCGACTAGCGGGTATACCTACATAGACTGCGTTAGAGTGGACGATATCAGCAAGTAAACTGTCACGTTTGCGGAAGGGTTTGCCGGGTTGGTTTTTATAAGTTTGTTCTAGTCCGCGATTACCCCTTAAATATAGTAAGCGTTGCTGGCCTAGATTGTCGGTTTGCTGTTGTGGGTTAGTGGATAAATCAGCTTGAGCAATAGACGCTAACTTTGTCAAAATTTTAAATGGTACAGCTTTTAATTGATCGCGGTTGTAAGTGAAAATAAAACGTTGACCATGAGGTAAATTATTTAATTCTGTTGCTGCAGCCCATAGCGGGCCCACTAGTTTTCCACTGGCATTGATGCCGTATTTAAACAGATTACCGGTCCAGCTAAAGGTATTATATTGGCTTGTATAAACGCTTGTGTCAGTACTGAGGTTGAGCGAGCTGAAGCTCGCCGCAGCAGCAGAACCTACTTGCGCTAAAATTTCTGCTGCCGCTTGGGCAAAGGCATCAGCTAATTCATTAGCATTGCTTGCGGTTAAAAATGTACCGCCACCATTGGTTGCCGTGTCTTTCATTAATTGCGCACTAGTAATTTTTTTATCGGCAAAACCAATGGGGTAGGTGATGATATTGTTTTTCACTGCCTGGCCATCAGGTTCAGTTAAATCAGGGCGTAAATCTATATCGTACAGAGCACCAGCAACGTCGTCTAAGTAATCGCTACCATCGGTATCATAAATTTCATTGGGTTTACGGTCGTAACTTAAGCAAGGTGGTTGGCGGTTGATGCAATCACCATCATAATCCGTTAAGCCAGTATTAACAGAAATGTCACGGTCTTTTGTCGATAGGCCATCAGTTAGTAATACAACAAAATTCTTTTGACAAAAATACTGTATTGGCGAACTGCGTGAAATACCAGGAGCGTAGCGTGGTGAGTGATTAAAAATGCTATAAGCTGATTTTTTTAGTTCTCTCGGTTGGTCTGGGTGTAGGGTTAAAATACTATTGTGACCTTCTACAAAGTAGCGACCGATATCATGTAAGGCTTCAGCTATAGGTGTCCAAGAATCAGGAATAATTTGATTGATCGCGCTGCTAAGTGCATTTACGATTCTGATTGATATTTTTTACACCAACGCGAATATAACCACCATTATCATTATTATAAGTGGCTAATCCCATGCGTACATCGACTAAATCATTCACTAAATTATTAGCTGTTTGTTTAGCGATATCAATGCGACGTAAGGTACCGGGTTTGTTCCGGGCGCCGTAACCCCAACTGGTTGGTGAGCTGCCAAAGTACCAATTTAAATAATTACCACTGAAACCTGCATCACCATAGCTGCTGGGGTACTTAGTGTTATTACCTAAGTTTGCATAGAGCCAAGCATTGTATTCGCTATTAGGCTTAAAGCAGCGTTTTGAGTAACCGAGTGGGCCTTTATTCCCACTGGTACCCCACTCATAATAATTACCATCGACTCTGAAATAGGGACGACCATAGGCTGTGATATATATTTTTACATTTCTGCCAGCTTGAATCGCTTTGGCATTAGGGCAATTAAAATAGTTGGTATTAGCCGAATAGGGTGCATCGGGGACAATATGATTCATAGAGCCAGAGTTATCCAGCAAGAGCATAATATTAGGTTCGGCTGTAGCTGAAGTGTTGAGCGGTTCGTTCGCTAATGGTCCTGGCGCAGCAATGCATAGGTTGCTGTATATGAGTAGCGTAAAGTAAGCTAGATAGGTAAAAATCCGTGACACGTCCTTGTCAATCCTTCTGTGTTTGAATATTTGCCAATTGATGAGGCAAATCGTAAATCAATAGAGCTAAATCATATCCTAGTTACAAGGTTTGTACAATTAATTGCTAGCGCCGCAGTCACAGCGCACTTAAATGCTATTATTTTTTTGTTAGTACAAGCATTATTAACTATTTCTCGTGGGTGCTTTAGTATGTGATTGTGCCACAGGTTCAATACGAGTTAGTCGATTAATAATTGCTGAATGCTCAGGGAACTCAGCAATTAAATCCTCTCGGTTGGCTAAGGTAAAATCTGCAAAATCAAATCCAGGTGAGACGGCACAGCTTACCAGTGCGTAGCTATTAGATTCATTGACTGTTGCTGCAAACCAAGTACCAGCCTTAATGGCGTGTTGGAATCTAGCATTTTCAACTTCAAGCGGATCACCAAGAATGACTGTATTGTAGGCTTTAGTTTTAGGATTGATAGTGTGAATGGTTATAGCGCTGCCGCGATGAAAAAACCATACTTCATCTGATGTGATCTTATGCCAGGCAGAAAAGTCTTTACTTTCTAGTAAGTAGTTAATGGCTGTGCCTGAATATCTGGTTTTACTTCTACCAGTGATATCATCAGGAAAAGTTATCTCTCGTGATGATGCAAATATCCTTTTATAGTAGCCACCCTCTGGATGAGGAACTAATTGTAGCGTTTCAATGAGCTGATTAACTTCGGATGCATTGCTATTTTGAGAGCATGTCATATCATCCTTCATGTCGTATCATCCTTATTGATTGCTTCATGGGTATGGCTGATTTTTTCATCAATTCTGTCCCCCTTAAATGCAAATAAAAATTAAGCGTCTGCGATTATAACAAAAGTCTAGCTGAATGCTAGCGGCAGACATAGGTATTTGCCATTCACTCTAAGCCGCGTATAATCCGCTCCATGAATGAGCATCTTGAACAAAATATACCCGTTATTACTATTGATGGACCGAGTGGGGTTGGTAAAGGTACGATTTGCCAATTATTGACGCAAAAGCTGGGGTGGCACTTCCTTGATAGTGGTGCTATCTACCGTGTGTTAGCTTACGCTAGCTTGCAGCAGGGAGTTGCTGCTGAGGATGTTCCTGGTTTGGTTAAACTAGCTGAATCTCTAGCCTTAGAGTTTGTCGCTGCAGAAGCTGGTCAGGATGCAAAAATTCTTCTTTCAAATCAAGAGATTAGCAAGGAAATTCGCGATCCTGCCTGTGGTGCGGTGGCGTCGAAAGTCTCTGCGCATTTACCAGTGCGAGAGGCATTATTAGCTCGGCAGCGTGCTTTTCGTCAATGGCCGGGGTTAATTGCTGATGGTCGTGATATGGGCACGGTGGTTTTCCCCGATGCTAATGTCAAAATTTTCATGGATGCAGACCCAGAAGAACGCGCTAAACGCCGCTTAAAGCAGTTGCAGGCGCGGGGTATAAATGTTAGTCTTGCTCAGATTTTGACTGAGTTAATTGCGCGTGATAAGCGTGATCGACAACGGTCAGTATCGCCGCTGGTACCTGCCGAGGATGCCCATTTAGTGGATACAACGCATTTATCCATAGATGAAGTCATGGCAAGTATTATGGCGCTACTGCAAGAAGAAGCCCTAGTGGCTAATGAAGCACTGTAATTCATAATTACAGGCGATATAGGCGTGTAAGGTCGCACTGGCTTTACACAGTGTTTAACACGATTTTTTAGTCCTGAGCTAAAAAATCATAACCAGTAAATACATAGTTTTGCTGATGGGTAAAAACTATGTTTAGGAACCAATATGAGCAATATAAGCAATGCTAGCTTAGCAACAAGCGGAAATTTCGCAAAATTATTTGAAGATAGTTTAAACAATGTGGATTTAGAAGTAGGTTCACTACTCACAGGTACTGTGGTTAGTATCGAAAAAGATTACGTCATTGTCGATGCTGGATATAAATCTGAAGGCGTCATCCCTGTTGAAGAATTTCATAATGAAAATGGTGAAATTGAGATTAATGTAGGCGACTCAGTAGAAGTAGTGCTGGTCGCATTAGACGATGGTTTTGGTGAAACTCGCCTTTCTCGTGAAAAAGCTAAACGCGCTGAAATATGGCGCAAGTTGGAGCAATTACACGCAGCAAACCAAACCGTGACAGGTATCATCAGCGGCAAAGTGAAAGGTGGTTTTACAGTTGAAATTAAAGAGTATGTACGTGCTTTCTTACCTGGTTCTTTAGTAGATGTGCGTCCAGTACGTGATTCATCTTACCTAGAAGGTAAAGAATTAGAGTTTAAAGTGATTAAGATGGATCCCAAACGTAATAACGTTGTGGTTTCACGCCGTGCTGTGGTTGAAGAAGAAAACAGTGTTGAACGTTCTGCGCTGTTAGACAGCTTAGAAGAAGGTAAAGTCGTCAAAGGTATCGTTAAAAACTTAACTGATTACGGTGCATTTATTGATTTAGGTGGTATCGACGGTTTATTACATATCACAGATATGTCATGGAAACGCATTAAGCATCCAAGTGAAATTTTGAATGTTGGTGATGAAATTTCTGTAACCATCTTAAAATACGACCAAGAGCGTTCACGTGTATCCTTGGGTATGAAACAAATGGGCAACGATCCATGGGTTGACATTACTCAGCGCTATCCAGAAGGTGCGCGATTAACAGGTCGTGTAACTAACATTACTGAATACGGTTGCTTTGTGGAAATCGAAGAAGGTGTTGAAGGCTTAGTTCACGTTTCTGAAATGTCTTGGACAAATAAAAATATCCACCCAGGTAAAGTTGTTAGCTTAGGTGATGAAGTGAATGTGCTCGTCCTTGAAATTGACGAAGAGCGTCGACGTATTTCACTAGGTATTAAGCAATGCCAAGAAAACCCATGGCAAATCTTTGCAGACAAATTCCAAAAAGACGATAAAGTGGTTGGTAAAATTAAATCTATCACCGACTTTGGTATCTTTATCGGCCTAGATGGTGGCATTGATGGTTTAGTGCATTTAAACGATGTATCTTGGAATGAAGCAGGGGAAGATGCAATTCGCCAATATAAGAAAGGCGATGATTTGGAAGCTATCGTACTGTCTGTTGACCCAGAAAGAGAACGTATATCCTTAGGCGTGAAACAGTTAGATCAAGATCCATTTGCTGCGTTTACCTCTGAGTTTTCTAAAGGAAGTATCGTAAAAGGCACAGTGCGTGAAGTGGATGCAAAGGGTGCTGTGATTGATTTAGGTAATGAAGTAGAAGGGTATATCCGCGCGGCTGAGATTTCTCAAGATCGAGTTGAAGATGCCTCACAATACTTGAAAGTGGGTGAGGAAATTGAAGCGAAATTTATGAATATCGATCGTAAATCTCGACGTGTAACCTTGTCTATAAAGGCTAAGGATTCTCAAGAAACTGCAGAAGCCTTAGAAAACCTTAGCAACGATAGCTCTGCTGCTGCAATGGGTACCAATTTAGGTGACTTGCTGAAAGAGCAAATGAGTCCTAAGGATGGTGAGCAAACACCAGCAGAAGATTAAAATCAATAAAGACCAGTTGTAAGGAAATCTCTGCTGCTTGCAGCAGAGTTGCGAAGAAGCTGGGATTTATATCGGTTGTTTGATAAGCAATGAGACCTTACGGTCTCATTGCTTATTTTCTTAGTAAGGCATGAAGCTTGCCGTCATAAGGATAAGGGGAAAGGGAATGCGCGTCTTAACTTACATTGTTTTGATATTTGTCATTTTACTTGGTTTAACGTTTGCATGTCTCAATGCTGATTCAGTTAGCATTAATTATTATATCGGTTCTAATGAGCTACCTTTGTCATTTTTATTAGTGATTACCTTTGCCCTTGGTGGTATTATTGGCCTGTTAGTCAGTTCCTTTGTTGTGTTGAAATTAAAGCGTGATAACTATCGCCTACGTCAACGTGCCCGTGTGGTTGAAAAAGAAATAGAAAATTTGCGTATTATTCCAATGAAGGATAATCGTTAATGTATGACCTCCTGATTTTATTACTGCCGGTAGCTGGCTTGGTTGGCTGGTACCTAGGGCGTAATAATAGCCAGGAAAAAATTATTGTAAAAAAACCTGATACCTTGTCAAAAGATTACCTCGTTGGTTTAAATTATTTATTAAATGAGCAACCAGATAAAGCCGTTGATGTATTCATCAAAATGCTAGAAGTGGATAGTGAAACGGTAGAGACACACTTAGCTTTGGGAAACTTATTTAGACGACGTGGCGAAGTCGATAGAGCGATCCGTATTCATCAAAATCTCATTGCTCGCCCACATTTAGAAAAGCCCCAGCGTACCCAAGCGCTTTTAGCTCTAGGGCAGGATTATATGCGTGCCGGTGTGTTCGATAGAGCGGAACGTTTATTTCAAGAAGTGATTGAGCATGGTGAATACACAGCACAAAGTACGCATTATTTACTCGATATTTATCAGCAAGAAAAAGATTGGGAGCAAGCGATTGCCATTGCTCACAAGTTAGAAGCCGCCAGTAATAAATCCATGGCCCGTGAAATTGCCCACTTTTATTGTGAGCTTGCATTAGATGCGCGAGTCAAAGTCAGTAGTGAGCAAGCATATCGCTATTTAAAGCGAGCAATGGCAATGGATAAAAACTGCGTTAGAGCGAGTTTGCTTAATGGTGACTGGGAAATGGATGTAGGCAACTACAAGGCAGCTATTCGGGCTTATAAGCGGGTTAAAGATCAAGATCCCGATTATTTATCAGAGTCTATTGCGCCAATCGTTATATGCTATGAAAAGCTTGGCCAAGAGGCAGAGTTGCTTGATTATCTGCATCAATGTTTGCATGAATATCCTCGTTTAACCATTATTTTAACTTTATCCGAACGTATTCAACGTAATGATGGAGAACGAGCTGCATTAGCTTTTGTGACTGAACAATTGCATCAACGGCCCTCAGTTCCTGGTTTAAAACATTTAATTGATTTGCATTTTAACCTTGCAGCGCCAAGTCAAAAAGAACAATTGTCAGGTTTGCATGAAATTACAGCAAAGCTAGCCCATGAAAAGCCTATTTATCGTTGCTCGCATTGCGGTTATGCTGGTACGGTGCTGCATTGGCAATGTCCAAGTTGCCGTAATTGGAATGTTATTAAACCTATACACGGTTTAGAAGGGGATTAAGATGCCTAGTTTTCCTGGACCTCATGTGATTGTTAGTCTTGATTATGCTGATAAAGCACAAGCGCTAGCATTAATAGAGCAACTCGATCCTAAACTGTGTCGTCTCAAAGTGGGTAAGCAAATGTTCACTCACTACGGTCCGCAATGGGTCGAGCAATTGATGCAATTAGGCTTTGATATTTTTTTAGATTTAAAATTTCATGATATACCTAATACTGTGACCAAAGCCTGTTTAGCCGCTGCTGACTTAGGCGTGTGGATGGTGAATGTGCACACTCTAGGTGGTACTGTCATGTTAGAAGCCGTAGCCAATGCCTATGCTCAGCGCCAACAGGCGCCTCTATTAATTGGGGTTACCGTATTAACAAGCTTAGTAGATGAAGAGTTAGCAGCATTGTCTATTCAAGGAACAGTGCAAGAGAATGTGCTTAAATTAGCAAAGCTAGCGCAGAATGTAGGGCTTGATGGGGTAGTAAGCTCAGCACAAGAGGCGCGTAGTTTACGTGCCCATTGCGGACCGAATTTCTGTTTAGTGACACCAGGTATTCGTTGTGCAACAGATGCAGCCCAAGATCAAAAGCGTATCGTCACGCCAGTACAGGCTATCCAGAATGGTGCTGATTATTTAGTGATAGGGCGAAGTATCACACAAGCGCAAAATCCAGCGGAAGTTTTAAACACAATTGTAGATGCTATACATGAAGATTAAACGTAATAATAATGTATCAAGCTTTGCCTTGATCGTTATGGTTACCGTGTTTGTCACAGCAACTCAATTAACATCTGTTTTATATTTACCCTCGCTACCAGCCATTGCTGCGGATTTTCAATTATCCATGGGCGCTGCGGAAGCAACCATGACTGTGTACTTGCTTTGCTTTGGTCTTGCGCAAATTATCTATGGCCCCATTGCTGATCATTGGGGACGTAGGCCAGTCTTATTAATTGGATTACTCATTTTATTACTGGGTAGCTTACTAAGTATATTTGCCGGTAGTTTAAAAACCTTAATGATGACTAGAGCCATTCAAGGCTTTGGTGCTGCTAGTGCGCCGATCCTAGCCCGTGCAGTGATCCGTGATAAATTCCACGGCAGTCAGTTAGCTTCAGCCATGGCAAGCTTAACTATGTGCGTATCATTAACACCGGCTGTTGCACCACTCATAGGCGGCTTTTTACAGCACCTCGTTGGCTGGCGTGGGGTGTTCTTAACACTTTCTATTTATACTGCTGTTATTTTAGTTGCCGCTTTTTTATTATTGCCTGAAACTCTGATTTCAGAAAAAAGTACATGGCGATTTAAGAAAACTGCTAGTAATTATTTACAGTTGAGTAAGCACAAAGCGTATATGAGCTATGTGGTATGCATTATCTTATTGTATTCCTGCCAAATTTTATATTTAACTATTTGTCCGTTTATCTTTCAAAACGACTTAGGCTTTAATGCAGCACAATATGGTGCAATCATCGTTATCCCCGCCTTGGGGTATGTGATTGGTGGATTTATTGCTAGCCGCTTAACCAAGCATTTTCATAGTGATAATATACTTTGCCTAGGCGCAGCCATTGTCGCTTGTATGGGTATTACGTTAATTCTTTTACAATGGCTGCTCGGTGTTACTATTTATGGCACAATTGTTCCGTTGATTATTATGGTGATAGGGCTAGGGCTTAGTTATCCTTTAGCTATCAGCGGCTCACTAAAAAGTTTTGCTGAATTGGCAGGTACCGCTGCAGCCTTTTCCGGTTTTCTGCAAATGTTGGGGGTAAGTGCCATCAGTGGCAGCAGCAATTGGCTACGTCTGTCAACGCCTGCGCAATTAGGTACCGCCGTACTGATGTGTGCATTGGTTGTCATTGGGTTATTTGTTACACAGATGCGGGTGAAATAAGCTTTCTGAATTTTATTTGGCATCTTTGGCTATAAACGATCTGTAGTAGTTTATTCATCCTCTAAGTTATTTAACTCAGCTTCAATTTCTTCGACGGAGGGTAAATCTTTTTGTAGGATGTCAGGAATAGCTCGGGTTAATTAATACTCTGAAACTCCAATGGGTTTTTGGATATCTTTCAGCGCATATTCAGCCACAATTTTATTTCTTGACTTACAAAGCAATAACCCAATACTTGGGTTATCATCTTCATGTTTCATTAAGTCATCAACTGCGCTCAGATAAAAATTTAATTGTCCCGCGTGCTCTGGCTTAAATTTTGTGGCTTTGAATTCAATAACAGTGAAACACCTCAAGTGTAAATTATAGAAAAGCATATCAATAAAGAATTGATCATCATGAATGGCGATTGTGCCACAACTTGTGGCACAAATTCAAAATCAGGGTAGCAAAAAGCAAATTGTCCAACTGTAATAAAATAAATATTCTTTAAAGTTTGATTTATGGGTGGGCTTTGATATTATATAAAAGATTAATTTAATTATGCTGAAAATATCCTGCGCTAAAGCTATTTTGATGAGTGATATGTTCGTAATTATAGCACTGAGTGCTATAATTGACAGTGAAAGGGATGCTAATGAAGATTTACAAAACGAGGCATTTTTTTAAATGGGCTAAACATGAGAAATTATCAGATGAGGCATTGTTACACACAATAATTGAGATGCAACGAGGTTTGGTTGGGGCTCAGTTATCGAGCCACGTTTATAAAAAGCGTGTGTCTTTACATGGGCGAGGTAAAAGAACAAGTAGTAGGACAATTATTGCGTATTGCCAAAATGATAAAGCTATTTTTTTATATGGATATGCTAAAAGCAGTAAAGATAATATAAATGCAATGGAGTTAAAGGCTCTAAAGTCATTGGCTGATGAGCTACTAAGTTATAGTGCGACGCAGTTAAAGCTTGCAATTAAAGATGGTGAATTGATTGAGGTGAAGCATGAAACAGAAAACAATTCTTGAAGCGGTTCATGAAACAGCGAAAGGTTTACATAAGGCCGGCGCTATGTCAGCTCAAACAATGCGTGAATTTGATGCACTTTGCTTGCCTCCCGTTAAAGAATACACGGCCAAACAGATCCGTAAAATGCGTTTAAAAAATGGAGTAAGTCAAGCTGTCTTTGCTGCCTATTTAAATACTAGTCCATCAACAGTACAGAAGTGGGAGCAAGGTAAAAAAACACCACGAGGTTCTACATTAAAGCTATTAAATTTGGTAGCTGCAAAAGGACTGCAGGTTTTGGAATTTTGAAGCGATAAGTTTTGGGCATTTTGGCCAAGTTGTTAGAGAAATCATTAAATACAATGAGGCGGTTTAGGTAGCCCTGCGATCTTACTACCTTGTTTTACTGGACCGTCAGGGAAGAGGCTATATAAATAAGGACTGCTGTATTGTTCAGGTGTCCAGATGGTTTTTAAATGCTTAACAAGTACTCGCATGGTTGGGGCAATATCATGGTCTTGATGAAAGCTTCTTAAGTAATTAATGATAATCCAGTGTTCTTCGGTGAGCGTCACTTGTTCTTGCTGCGCTATTTGTTCTGCAACACTATGATTCCATTGGGTATGGTCACGTAAATAACCCTCATTATCTGTTGCAACTGATATTACCATGTAATAACTCGTGAGTATTGTTCTGTGAGTTCAACAAAGCCGATGTCATCAATGAGTTCTACCGATATATCCTTTGATAATTTAATACCGCGAGCGTGCACATCATGTGTCAGTGCGTATAATTTTTTGGCGCTTTGAAAATCATTTATGAAAGTTAATGTTTGTGGGTTTTTAGCAAGTAGATAAACCCCATCTTCTATTAATAATAGGGCGTTTCCATCATTAGCGTTAAGCATTGATGTACTATCAGAGTCTTGATTAATATGTTGGTTATTAATGATATGTAATAGCATTTAAAAACTCACAACCCAATCTTGTGTTTGTATCAATTCAGATAATTCAGCTTGAGTGACTACTATAACTGAAATAACTAAATCATCTATGGATAAACTAAATCTCTGTAATGTATCGTCAGTGACATAGACTTTTTCAACATCAAAGGCTGATAAGGCTTGTAGCTGTTGCGCTTTGTTTTTTTGTTGAATCAAATCCGCCTGTTGATGTTTGGCTAATTGCCAGATGCCTTCATCAATAAAGGCCATGCTCACTTGATTATCAAAGCTAGCTAGGAGAATGGGTAAATCCAGTTGCTCTTGATTGGCAAGGTTACTGTAGGCAGCCTGTGTTTGTATGCAAAGTATCTGTTTCATCATTACTTAAAGGTGGTGATGCGGTCGCTATTAGCCACCGCATCTGCCCATTGTCCTAATCCTACGATATGAAAGTTATCAGCTAAATTATAATGCGATTTTTCAAATCGCTCAGCTTCAGTTTCGCCAATAACACCTCGGCGCAGTGCTGAAGCTACACATAGTTGTAATTCAATGTTATGTTCGCTGGCAAAATAGCTCCAATTAGCAGTGATGGCTAATTCATCACTGGGAGGGCTGCTGAGTTGATTGCCAATAGTGACGCCATCTTGATAAAAGAAAATGCGATAGATCTGATGTTGTTTAGAAATAAGTGCCTTGGCAAATCGAAGTGCGGTATCTGCGCCTTGTTGGCAGATACCGCATGTGATTAATAGTGAATATTTCACTAGTTGCGGCCGTTAAGCGCACTCAATATATTTAATAAACTTAAGAATAAGTTGTAAATTGAAATATAGAGGGTAATGGTCGCCATAATATAGTTACGCTCACCACCGTGAATAATGCGGCTGGTTTCGAACAAAATTAAACCGGAGGATAAAAATACAAAGGCTGCAGACACGGCTAACATCAGAGCGGGTATTTTAAAGAGTAGGGCACCAATACTTGCTAAGAATGCCACAAGGATACCAATGGATAAAAAACCGCCCATAAAACTGAAGTTTTTCCGAGAAATAACCGCATAAGCTGATAAAGCTAAGAAAATCACGCCGGTGGAGCCTAATGACATAAGCACAATTTCGCTGCCATTGCTAAAACCGTGAATATAAAGATTCAAGATTGGCCCCAGGGTATAGCCCATGAAACCGGTAAGGGCAAAGACGGAGACTAACCCCCAACCGCTGTTGCGTAATTTAGTGGTTACAAACAGCAAAGCAAAATAACCAATAATGGTGATGAATGGGTTAATCGGTGCTGCATTCATTGCCATAGCCAAACCGGCCGTTAGCGCGCTGAACATTAGTGTCATTGCTAGCAGCATGTAGGTATTTCTGAGTACAGCGTTAGTGGCTAGTGCTGAATCAGCGGCCTGTTGTTTTAAAATAATATCATCTCTTTGCATGGTAGCTTTCCCCTGTTATTAGCTAACTATTACATCCAGTGTGAAGTTATCATATATATCGATTCAATAAAATAGTATAAATTATAGAGTAATTTTTATGCAGGGTCTATACTTCAACAGGTAGATTAAATTAAGGTAGAAAACCGAGATATACAGGTGTTATCTGACTTAACTCTATCTTAAACAATAATTTTTTTGCAATACATAGATAATTTTCTTTCGTAGAGTGGCTTTTTATTGTATTCTTAGCGGGCTTTTGAGTGTTGTTCACTAATAAGCCTGGAGAGGTGGCTGAGTGGTCGAAAGCGACGGTCTTGAAAACCGTTGAGGGGCAACCCTCCCAGGGTTCGAATCCCTGCCTCTCCGCCATTTTAATTTTAACCTTGTGTCAAGAGTAAGCGCAGCGATCTTGACACAAGGTTAAAATTAAAATTTGGTGGTAGGCTAGATTTCGAACCCTGGAAGTACTCAGGGTTCGACAAATCGGCAGGAAAGCCGATTTGGACGCCGCAGGCGCCCCGAAGGGGTGAGGGCCAAGGATGGCCCGAGTCCATCCCTGCCGGCATAAGCCGAAAGTGCCTGCCATCGAAAAGTACATATATAGTGTCAAGAGTAAGCGCAGCGATCTTGACACAACGTTAAAATTAAAATTTGGTGGTAGGCTAGATTTCGAACCCTGGAAGTACCAGGGTTTGACAAATCGGCAGGAAAGCCGATTTGGACGCCGCAGGCGCCCCGAAGGGGTGAGGGCCAAGGATGGCCCGAGTCACAAATCGGCAGGAAAGCCGATTTGGACGCCGCAGGCGCCCCGAAGGGGTGAGGGCCAAGGATGGCCCGAGTCACTAATCGGCAGGAAAGCCGATTTGGACGCCGCAGGCGCCCCGCAGGGGCGAGGGCCAAGGATGGCCCGAGTCAATCGCTGCTGGCGTAAGCCGAAATTGCCTGCCACCAGAATTGTTTTTGCATAAACTCCACACTAACTAGTGAGGTATAAGCATTTGATCAACGTTATGATAGTAGATGACCATGATTTGGTCCGTCTAGGCATAAAAAAACTATTAGAAGACGCTACAGGCATTAAGGTTGTTGGCGAGGCGAGTAGTGGTGAAGATGCTATTAAAATTGCACGTGATTGTAATCCCCATGTAGTGCTCATGGATGTGAAAATGCCAGGCATCGGTGGCCTTGAAGCCACGCGCAAATTATTACGCCAAGATCCGGATTTAAAAATCCTTGCGGTCACCGCCTTCGATGAAGATCCATTTCCATCCTTATTATTACAAGCCGGTGCTGCAGGCTACCTCACTAAAGGCGCAGGTGTGGATGAAATGGTTCGAGCAGTGCGTTCAGTGAGTTCAGGCCAACGCTATATCAGCCCTGAAATTGCCCAAAAGCTCGCCCTTAAACATTTATCTGATACGGATCGCTCACCATTTGAATTACTTTCAGAGCGGGAATTGCAAGTAGCCATTATGATCACCAGTGGCCAGAAAGTGAATGATATTTCTGAGAAATTGCATTTAAGCTCCAAAACAGTGAACAGTTACCGATATCGCATTTTCGATAAACTTAAAATTTCCAGCGATGTAGAGCTGACCCATTTAGCCATTCGTTATGGTTTAGTAGAGCAGCCAGGTATGCCTTCAGACTAATGTTTGATGCCAACGCGTTCATGTCCCATGTCACCCAACAGCCGGGTGTGTATCGGATGTTGGATGAGTCAGGCAAAATTATCTATGTAGGTAAAGCCAAAAATTTAAAAAAACGCTTAAGCAGTTACTTCCGAAAAAACCTTGATAGTACAAAAACTAAAGCCCTCGTTAGTCAAATTGCTAATATTGAAATTACCGTCACTTCTTCAGAAAATGAAGCACTTATTCTTGAAAATACCCTCATAAAAAAACATCGACCACGTTATAATGTATTATTTCGAGATGATAAATCCTACCCTTATATTTATATTTCCACACAACACACTTTCCCCCGTGTGACATTTCATCGTGGTGCACGGCGTGGCAAGGGTAAATATTATGGGCCATATCCCAGTGTGACAGCAGCCCGTGAAAGTTTAAATTTATTACAAAAGCTATTCAAAGTCAGACAATGCCGCGATAGTTTCTACGCTAACCGCAGTCGTCCTTGTTTACAGTATCAAATTAAACGTTGCACAGCGCCTTGTGTGGGCCTCATTGACGCAGAGCAATACGCCAGCGATGTGAAACATACGCAAATGTTTTTAGAGGGCAAAGAACAGCATGTCATCGAAGAGTTGGCAAAACGTATGGATATTGCTGCTGCTGAGCTTGATTATGAAACGGCGGCTGTCTATCGCGATCAAATGATTAAGCTGCGCAAAGTACAAGAAGATCAATATGTCAGTGGTGAAAAGGGTGAGGTGGATGTCATTGCCCTAGCTATGCAAAATAATGCAGCTTGCGTACAGGTGTTGTTTATTCGTGGTGGTCATTTGTTAGGAAATAAAGGCTTTTTCCCTGTATTACCTGCTGGTACTAGCCGTGAAGACATTCTGGCTGAATTCTTACCGCAATACTATTTGCACAATCAACATCAACAGGGCTTGCCACGAGAAATTATCATTGCAGAAAAGTGTCCCGAGCAAACCTGGATTGCCAATGCCTTGTGTGAACAATTACAACAACCCATTAAAATTACCACGAATGTGCGTAGCCAGCGTGCCCAATGGGTAAAATTAGCAAGTAAAAATGCACAGTTGGCGCTAGCGAGCCATATTGCTGATAAAGCAACGAATCATCAACGCTTATGCGCATTAGCCGAAGCATTGCAATTAGACAGCATTCCGCAGCGATTAGAGTGTTTTGATATCAGTCATAGTATGGGTGAAGCAACAGTGGCTTCCTGTGTTGTCTTTGATAGTAATGGGCCCGTGAAAGCAGACTATCGACGTTATAACATTCGTGATATTACCCCAGGTGATGATTATGCGGCCATGCAACAGGCGCTCACACGTCGTTATACAAAGTTAAAAGAAGGTGAAGCGAAGCTGCCCGATGTCTTATTAATTGATGGTGGTAAAGGCCAGTTATCTCAAGCGGAGAAGGTGCTGGAAGAATTACAAGTTACTGGTGTGACGTTGATCGGTGTGGCGAAAGGCGAGGGCCGTAAGCCAGGCTTAGAAACCTTGTTCTGTGGTGATGATAAGCAAGGTCTCCAACTTGAGAGTTCCTCTGCTGCATTACATATTATCCAATATATTCGTGATGAGGCTCACCGTTTTGCGATTACTGGGCATCGGCAACAGCGCGATAAAAAACGTAAACAATCACTTCTAGAAGGGATCCCTGGTGTTGGTAGTAAGCGTCGACAAGCTTTATTGCGTCACTTCGGTGGTATGCGTGAGGTTGCACAGGCTAGTGTTCATGAGTTAGCAAAGGCACCTGGTATAAGCGAAGCAATTGCGCAAACTATTTATGACCATTTACATGGTTGAGCGGATTATTGCGTGCAGTTTGCATTGCTGCACAGACGAGATGTTATACGCAAGTTTTGTCGGTGTGTGAGTGGCACATCGGTTAGTTTTTATACGTATTTTTAGCTAGTGTGGAAATAATTAGCAAGTCTGCTGGCTACAGGCTTTGCTAGCCATAGCCAGTGTTTATTGCCCGTAAGGATTGCAAGGCTAGAGACTTCCTGATACCGTTAGCTCTGATGGATTCATCCGCATAGGGATACATAAATAGTACATGAATATACCAAATTCACTGACATGGTTAAGAATTGCCTTAATCCCAATCTTAGTTGTAATGTTCTATTTACCCATGCGTTGGGCGCACATTGTCACGGCGGCTATTTTCTTAATTGCAAGTATTACTGATTGGCTTGATGGCTTTTTAGCCCGACATTTACACCAAACCTCACGTCTAGGCGCATTCTTGGATCCTGTGGCTGATAAATTGATCATTGTTACAGCATTGCTGCTCATCGTGGCTGAGTCTAATTTTCCCTTTCTTGCAATCCCAACTGCGGTGATTGTCGGGCGTGAAATTGTGATTTCTGCCTTGCGTGAATGGATGGCGGAAGTAGGCAAACGTACCAGTGTTGCGGTAAGCTTCATTGGTAAGGTAAAGACTTTTATTCAAATGTTAGCTATTTTCTTACTGTTGCTGGGCCGGCCTGATTCTGGTTATCCAATGATTGGCTTAGCTGGTTATATTATGCTCTATATCGCCACCGCATTGACTCTATGGTCGATGTGTTATTACTTAAAAAGCGCTTGGAGTGAATTGACTGCTTAATTAGTAGCCAAACTGTTATTGATTGTCTCTATTTTTACCCGTAAGTCTATGGTCAGTTCCCCCCAGCTCATTGAAAATAAACATTTTTCTAAAAACTGATTCTGCTGCTTGACACAGGTCTTTGGATCTATAAAATAGCCTCTCTCGTGTGCGGGAATAGCTCAGTTGGTAGAGCACAACCTTGCCAAGGTTGGGGTCGCGAGTTCGAGTCTCGTTTCCCGCTCCAAAGCTTATATGCATGGCAGTAAGCAGCTAAAACATTAAGTGTTTTTAGCCATAAACTAGCATGCAAGGCAGGTCACAACGTATCACTGTGGCTGAGTGGCAGAGTGGTTATGCAGCGGCCTGCAAAGCCGTTGACGTCGGTTCGATTCCGGCCTCAGCCTCCAATATATATGATGTTTCTAGACATGCCCAGGTGGCGAAATTGGTAGACGCAAGGGACTTAAAATCCCTCGGTATTTGATACCGTGCCGGTTCGACTCCGGCCCTGGGCACCATCCTACGCTCTTGCGAGCTTCGGATGGCACGCCATCTTACGCTAGCTAAAGCTAGCTCCGGGCGGCACGCCATCCTACGGGTCTTTCGGGTCTTTCCCATATCCGGAGGCACCAATTAACCGCACAATACTCTAAAACGCATTCTGTAATTCTCGATATTACGGCTCTTTTTTGCATAAATTTTACCGAGAGAGGTGAGCTAACCCTATTATTTAGGGGGCCTGTACTCTGAAAATAACTCTGAAGCTACTCTGAAGTCTACTTTGCAGAGTAGTTTCTGAGCTGTGTGTATTTTTTACATAATTTTTATTATTTACACACATAGAGTTCGGTTTGGGTCTTTTCTATTAAAGCGTAAAATTTAAAAATGCTATAATTTAATGTCTTGACATTTAATAAATAAGCACTAGAATCATTCGCAAGGTTTTGTAATATCCTGTTTAGCCGTCCGCATTGGCAAATATTACTAAAAAATTATCATATCAAAGCAATATAAATTTACTTGTGACATGTGTATATAAGCGGACTGTATAACGCTCATGTTATAGGAGAAATTTATGTTGTTAAACTACCTAATTCTACATTCCACTGTTTTGTCTTGCGTTTTTATTTTGTTAATTGTTATTTTTAAGCAGCAGCCTCTTAAAGTCAGCTTGATTCAATCATGGCAATTCATCGCTCTCTTATACAAAATCTTAAAAACGAGTATGAGATCGTTTAATACAAAGTCTGATATGTTAGTGGTTATTCGTCTTGAATTAGAGCACTGTAAGGAGCTGTTACAAAAATTTCTCATCAATCACGATTGTGTGGAATTCCGTGCAGATCAATATCAGCTTATAATGAAAAAGTTATTGCAACTGAGAAATTATTATATTCTATTTATTGAAAATAGTTGTACGCTATTAGCTTATCAGATAACGCTTAATAATTTAAATTTATTGATCGAATTGCTCAATATTACAAAAGGTAATGATGGAAGTTATTTGATATATTTACAGTTGCTTGATCATATTAATCTGTACTTGTCAAAACAATAGTCATGAGGGAAAGAATAGTGAAAAAGTCATTTGACCATATGTATGACCTTTACAGATATTCTGCTCAGCAAGCACTTGCATACTATAATTTGGCAGAAGCAGATCAGTTAATTAAATTAAAACAGAAATACAGTGCTGTATTAGATGTTGGTAGGCCTATTAAACTGAAAGATATTTTTAACTGTTATGCGTATGATAATGGGTTCACAGAGTGGCGATATTATAAGAGCGCAACCGATAATTTAATTGAAAAACTGTACCTTGAAAAAGATAGTCTTAAGTGTAAAGATATTGTTAGTTTGGGGAGACTGAATTTTTCAAATTTGTGCTTTGAACTGAAGAAGAAGGATGTGTTTAGCGATGCTTTGTATCGGCTTAACAACGTTTTGACTCAGTTACCAGGAGCTATATTCTGTAATTCAATTTTGATACGGTATAGTCCATATCTGAGGGATCGGCTCAAATATTAACATAAGAAGCCTCATAACAGTAAGTATTAATCTGTTTAATAGATTGTATAAAGTCGGCTTTATACAATCGCAACCTCTGTCCATGTTTACATACTGCATCACATGCTAAAGTGATGACAGATAATACATTCCTATGTCGAATAGTATTTGCTTGATAATGCCTACTTTGATTATTTTTTCGCAAAGCCAAACTAATAAGCCAGCATAACAATGTGGCTATCGCAGCAATCAGTAAAAGCATAGCTAATCTTACTGGATTACGTGTTCCTGAAAATTTTAGACCAAAACCATATTTAGGATCTTTTATGTCACGAAACTCTTCTTCAATTTCCATTCTTTTCTGATACAATTTAATTACTTTTTGGCCATTACATTGCTCAGGCGGTAATGATGTAATTATCAAAAAAGGTTCTCGATGGCTTTTAGAGTGTGCTTTACTTACTGCTTGTTGGCAGGACTTCTTGTCATAGGCATTTAAGCGTTTTCTTCCTTTGATTTTCCCTTTATACAAATACATATGGCTCTCTATCTGCTTGCTTTTAGGAAATAATACCTTGCCTATATATTGGACTTTGGCATTGGCTTCATTGTATAACTCATAGGTATTCCCCCATGTCTGTGTGCGCGAATCATAAAAATTATTATTATTTCTTACACGTCCTAAATAGTGCCATCCCATTGATTCAACTTTTTTAAACCAAGGGGTTCTAAATCCTGCATCTGTAATAATTAATGGGCAACAATGTTCAGGAAGCACCGCTTTTAATGTGTCTAAAAAGCGATTGTGAATATCGTTGTTTTTTTCTTTTACTCGTGGGTGCACTTCTTCATAAATCGTTAGGGAACGACCCTCGGCATTAACACTAGCGCGTAAACAATAGTTGTCATGGCTAGAGGTAGTACTCCAATCTACGCTAATCGATGGGTTCATCAAACCAGATAATATGATACGCGCTCTTGCTTTATAAATCTCTGGAATATGCGCATGAATTTTCTTATTGCCAATCAACCGGTCTAACTTACGAATGCCATTTTTATTTGTACAATCACCCTTCACATGTTTACCTAGTTGACTGATATTTAATCGTTTACACCGAATAAGGCTGTCGGCTGCATTGACTAAGGCTATGAGTCTTTTTAAATGGAAATCGGGTAGTGCTTTTCTCAATAATTTCTGTAACAATACAGGTGCGTGCATGAGTGCCTCCTTAAATCGTTTTTGTGGTGAAAACAGATATTTGATCAGAGTCGCTCATGCATGTCAACAACAATCCCTTGATTATTAATCGGTTTCTTTGGGATTTTGAGCCGATACGTCAGAGTCCATATGATGACAATATTCAAGGTGGCAATTATGATTATTCAGTTATGAGTGGTATTCCAGATTATATTAAAGGCTGTTGGCATGTTAGCCCGTTAGTAATGTATAAAACTGTTTCTTGGCGTTTTGATTGTCAGCAAGCACACTTTATAAATACAAGTTTTGTAAATACGATTGCTACGGGTACGTATGCGCGTTTTACAGTATTTATTAACTGTAATTTAATAGAGAGCATTATTTCTGGATCAAATTTATTCCAAGCTAAAATTATTAACTGTAATTTACAGAATGCAGAGATGATGTTTTGTGACTTGGGGCTGTGTACTATAGTTAATTCCAATTTTAAAGGTACAAACTTATATGGTGCACGTTTGCCTAGAGACCCAGATATGCTTGTAAACCACAACACAACATTCTTTGATGGGACTAGGATTGATGGTAAGCTGAACAATCTAGTCGAAATTGAAAAAGGTATTAAAACGAGAACAGGTGATGAAGTCTGGTTTAAATGTCCCAATGGTTGTAGTTGGAAGAAGAGCATCAGTGAATTTTTACATATGCCTAAGTGTAATATTTGTTGCCCTAGTCCTTTATTGCCACTAAGAAAGTTTACGTATAATTTGGAGCGTAAGATGACAAATGACAACTTACAATTGAGTGACTTTCTATCACCCGTGAATTTTCTATTAAACAATTATAATATCAATCAATATAGGGAACATTGTCTATAGTTTTGTGTGGTAAAACACTGAGAATTATGGTGGTGGCAAAGGCATTGTCAAGTTGCGGCTTTATGGCTAATATTTATATCATTAATTTCAACTTCAGAAAATTTAAGGCTTATATTCTATGTATAAGAGTACACATCAACCAAAAATTGCAGTGATTACAGGAGCTAGCCAGGGTATAGGGAACGCTATGTCAGAATATTTTGCTAAACAAGGGTATCATTTGGCATTGATATCCCGTAATAGTGCAAAGCTCCAGGCTTTGCAAACTGAATTACAGGTTGCTCATAATATTAAAGCGATTACTTATCCCACAGATGTGTCTGAGAGTGCCGCTGTCCAGTCTACAATACAAGCTGTTATTAATGACTATGGGCATATAGATGTCCTATTCAACAATGCTGGTATTGCCTATAGAGGGACGAGTGAGATCGAAATTGAAAAATTTGAGGCAATGGTGCAGGTAAATTTGTTAGGTGCATTTTATGTACTACATGCAGCGATACCGTATATGCGGCAGAAAAAATCTGGTTATATTTTTAATTTAGTTTCTAACTCAGGAATGACTGCACGAAAAACTGTGGGTGCCTATGCTGCTACCAAATTTGGTTTACGAGGCTATAGTGAAGCTCTTAGCAAAGAATTAGCGCCAGAAGGCATTAAAGTCACAGCTTTGCATCCAGGTTGGGTTAATACAGATATGACAAAAGATGTCAGTGTACCTAGGAATGAAATGATTCAAACAGAGGATATAGCTTTATTAGTAGATGCCTTATTAAACTTGAGTGAATATGCACATGTACCTGATCTAAACATAAAGCCGCGTAGAATTCTGGAGTAGGTTAGTAGCGTATAAATTGTGCAGTTACCTATGGACGTTATAAGTCGATATGTTGTGATAGCTTGGATGTGATTTTGAAGGAGACCGAATTATTGTCGATGAAGGGTTAAACACAGCAGTTTGACTACCTAGCGATAGTCAGACAAAGGCGTATTTTATTGCGAAACACACATAATTCTGTACAATATAAAATCAGTCAGAGAGCATTGAAATAAACGTATAATAACGATATTAAACGATTACAGTTTATTGAGAGGCCGAGACTATGTCACTAACACACGCTACTGCTAGAGAATTACTCGCTTCAACCCAAGCAGCCCATGCGGCTTTCAACGCCAATCCAGAAGATTTTAATAGCTTTAATGATACCGTGGTTTGGTATATCGATAGGCAAACCTCAGTGCGTCGTGAAATGATGCGGGAAATGGATTTAGCGTTTCAAGTTATTATTTTCGCATTACAGGATTTTCTAAATGAAAAAATAAAACAAAATCACGCTGAATTTATTTTGCGTTATGTTCTCGAACGGCGTTGGAAGAAAATCAAATGTGGCGAGTTTGACTTGGCAGATTTTAAAGGAAGTCACATTGAACAGCAGAACCATAAAATCGCTGCCGCACTAGCCAATAAAGATGAGAGTGAAGAAGATATTTTACAAGGACGCATAGTCACGACAGTTCAGCCGGGTTACTACAATATTTTGCATGAGGATCAGAATAAGTCTATTAATACATTAGACTTTATTGCGAGAAGTGCGCAACTAAATGACATTTATGTCGCCATTCTAAATGGTCAACATAACACGCCAGGTGAATTACTTTGTTGTATAAGTGCTAATTGTCGAGATGCGTGCGATATGGTGGTGTTGCTCAGTGTTGCCAAAGCATGTATGCCTATGGAGATGGTATGTAGTGAGACGGAATTTGTTAATAAGATAAGAGCATCACTGCAAATGCAACATGGTATTGTAAACCCTGGACTTAGGAACGTCCTATCGATTTTACCATCAGCCATCCGCTATGATTTTTGCATAACGCACTTAGGCTTAGAATGGCTAAAAAAACGCCTAAGTTTCAGTGATATGTTATATCAATTATCTCCATTAAGTAGTGAAGAACGCTTAAAATTATGTGTATCAATATTTACTCAAGATAATGTTCGTCAGTATATTAAGACTCATGAAAATCTCAAAGAACTGCTACAGCCTTTGGAATCTAAGGAAAGAATCAAGTTATGTATTGATGTACTACCAGCGGATTACTTAGTCGAGCTTCTCCATAAAGGGCAAGATGCCTCACATTATTCTGAGAAAGAATGTTTAGATATAAGTAAATTTGTTGAGTTGCTTCAGATGCTTGAGGTATCTGACCGCTTGGCTTTTTGTGAGGCAGTGTTTTGTAATGAGCAATCTGATTTATTTAAGCTTAGTTTTTATAGGCTGATCGAAATTTTAGATATACTCAATAGCCCAGATAATTGTGTAAACTTTCTGCGTAATGTTTTAGGCATGGATAAAGTAAAAAGTATAGTTAAGAATTACGAAAACGAGTTCTGTGCTGGAGAGAATAACAAAACATACTTTGAGAAACTCATTGAATTAGTTGGTAAACCTAATGCCTGGGATTTCATGGTTGACCTATTGGAAGGCGACAAAGAAAAAATAATTAATGATGGTTATAAAATCGGTTATGCACTCGGACAATTACCAAACGGAAAAAGGCCAGTCTTTTGTACAGAGTTGCTAACCGTAGAATTTATACGTGGCAGAGTTAGCAATGGTTACCAGGTAGAGCATATATTAGCCGCATTTCCAGAAGCGCAACGAGAAAATATTTTAATTAACTATTTCACGATACCAAGGTTTAAAGAAATATGTGAAAATGGCTCTCAACTTGGGGCTGTTTTATCAGTGTTACCAGAAAAAGATAGGCTGAAATTTTGTGTTGAATATTGTGATGAATCGTTTTTAAACAAAGTTGTCAAAGATCTAGATGACCTTCTTTATATATTAAGAGCATTAACTTTACGTGATATAAAGCAGGTAATGAATTGGGATACAACTATACGTTTTATTCAGACACATTTGGATGGTGACACTAGTTTTGTAGCAACGCTTCATGTCATAGCATTAGAAAAACAACAGCAGGCAGCATTAAAAGAACAGTCAGCCTCAAGGTCAGTATGGGCTGAGATAGCTTCTTTGTCTAGACAAACAATTGGCAGAGTGTTAGCGCTTAGCACTAATCATGAAAAAGTAGGTAAAGCGCTTAGCGCTACTGATAGTTTCTTAAAAAATGTTGAGTCAAAGCCTAATGGTGATCGCTATGCTTTTTGCGCTAGAAAATTAAAAGACAAATCAAAGTTTAGCGAGCTCATTCCAAACTGCACTCAATTAATAAAACTATTGTGGCTGCTTCCAAGCCAAGAAAGACTACAGTTTTGTCGAGAGGTTATTGGTGCTGATTTTATTTCCGACTTATTGAAGGATGCGGACGATTGTTTAAAACTAGTTGGCTGCATAGATGGAAAAGAGCGAGATGTTTTTTGCAGGCAAGTATTGGATATTGCTAGTAATAAAGAAAGAATTTCCTATATATATCACCCCCCAAGTCTACGCAGTGGATACGATTACTATGGTGATAGATCATACGATTTTCCAGTAAAAAAATACAAACTTGTTGACATAGTAAAAAAACTGCACCCAGATGCGCGGGCAGCATTTTGTTTGAATTATTTAGGTGCTGATGCTGTAACAACAATGCTTTATGATTTTAGTGAATTTAATGCATTAATGGGCTGTGTAAGATTTTATGAGCAAAAGCAACTGCGAGAAGCTATAGGAATTGATTTCATTACTCGAATCGCTCACGATCTTACAGGTGTATGTGGAGAGATAAAGTATGATATAAATGATACCTGGCAACTGCATTATCTCGATAGTGTCATTGGTTTTGATGCAGTTAAAGATATAGTAAAAAATTATAGCGCTCCTATACGGGGCATAGCGTTGTTGTTACTAAAGCTGACTGTTCGTGCTTGCAGAGTGTTTCTAATTAATATCTTGGGTGCTGAATTTATTAAACAGCTATTAAGACACCCTGGTGATTTGGTTTGTCTTCTTGATAATACACCTAAAGAAATCCACCGGGAACTTTTAATTGATTTTTTGAGCATTGAGTTTGTGTGTTCATTATTTTCACACAATATACAACATGGTTTTGATGTCAGTCAATTCGAGAAAATAATAAACTATTTTCCACAAGATCATGAGCGTCAAAACGTGCTTGCGATATTGGTTGGTATGAAATCATGCCTTCAACCGGGGTATGCTGCATTTATGCAGATATTAATTGCAATTGCGAAATCGCTTAAACCTGAACATCTTTGGGATTTCTTTGATAAGTATATTGATATTGCGTTTTTTCGTTCTCATATTGAGATTCTTACTGATCAGCAGCATAAATACTCTAATGTGAAATTTATTAACAAACTGTGTGAGCTTTTACAGTGTTTTCCTGAAGAACAGAGGTTGCAATTTTGTCAGAAATATTGTGCTGATAATTATTTTGAAGTGGTTTATTTAAGTGATGAAGTTAATGAGTTTTCGGATTTGAAAGGTGTTAATCGGTTTCGCAGCTTCCCAATAACAGCATCTACTTTTGTCGAAGAATATGGAATAAAATATATTAAAAGTTTATTTCAATTATTTAATGTATTTCCGGCTACTGATTTTCTCGAAATATGTAAAATAATTGGCGATAAACTCATTCGAATGATCTGTGGCGGTAGAGATAATTTTTCTAAAAGTTTACATCTCCTAGATGTCAATAAATGGCAATGTTTTTTTGATATGGTGCTTGGGATTTCCTATCTAAAAGAACTTAGCATATATGATAACCACGGTGTTAATAGATTTAATATGCCAATTTCAGATATATGTGACTATGAAAACCCCATGAAGTTTAATCAAAAGATTCAATACTTCATTCCGCTTGTTAGAAGTTTATTGCGTGATAATATGAATTTATGGGATATATTATCTAAAATGAGTTGGTCATTTAATAAAATTATTTTTCTATTACGCTTGGTTGACATTGATTTATTTGAATTAACCGATGATTTATATGAAGCAGATGAAGTGATTGAGAAAAGAGAAACATTATTACACCGCTTTCCTCAAGATAAACAAGATTATGTTAAACAATTAATCATATTGATAGGGTGTGAAGTTGCAGAGAAAATAATCAAAAAATTAGATAAATCTGCTGATTTATTTTCTGCACTTACTAGAAGCGTGCTTAATCACCTCAAATACATTATCAATATTTTTGTTCCATGTTCTGTCATGCAGGTACCATACCCTTATCGTGACCCTTCATATGTCAAGTTATTTCAGGAAGTAGGCGAGTTCACATATTTATACAGAAGAGTTATGAATCAGTTCTCCTTGCGTAAGTCAAATGCAAGTACAGGTAAGGTGGAAAAGCCGTTGCTGCATCCTTTGAATGGTGTTGTAGATGAAGAAAACAGACCATTATTGTTCTCGGCTGTTGACGCTAAGCTTCCAAGTTTAATTTGGCCATTATTAGTCAAGGGGCTCGATACAAAAAAGAAAGTGTATACCTTTTTATTTTTTGGCCGAACTGCCTATGATATAGCAAAAGATATTGCCAAAAAAAATCCAAAAATGCGAAAACTATTACCTTTACTTGATCCGCAATTAGATGAGCATCCTTTATTGAAAGAATGTGATAAATGTTTAATACCCTCTGAATTACCTCAGTCAGCAGCTCAAACATCATCCATGCCTGCTAAGGATATTGAGGCAAGTAAAGTGATATCTTTGAGTGAAGGGCATTATAGCTCTTCTAGTTTAAGCCAAGAGCAATCAACATCTGCATCTCAGAGGGCTAAAAAAGATGGTGTGATTAGTTTAACCGATAATGCTGAGTTTATGTCTGCTCAATCATTTGACAAAGCTTATTATGCGTTTCCACAAATTCAAAGCAAGGCTAATGAAATTACTGATACAGATGTGCGTGAAGCAGTAAAGATCCGCTTATTGCAAAAATTCAGGGCATTTTGTGAGTTACAAGCTGAGCGAGAGCCGCAAGGCAAGCAAACGTGGCTTGATCGGGCAAAAGAGACGGAAGCAAAATTAATAGCTAAGCAAGATTGGGATGCAGTACAACGACAATGCGCACTGCGTGAGCAAGCTGCTAGCTCAGCGAGTTCAGAGACTCATCAGTGCACAACTACACCTCCTGCGGCTGTCAGTAGTACTGCAACGAATAGTTCAAGTTCATCAAGTGCGGGTGATTCATATTCTACGGCAGCTACTGTTTTGGGAACTACAGTGACGGGAAGTGCATCAGCCAGCGTTGAATTTACACAAGCCCCGGATGTTAGTGATGCAGCGCCAAGTGGAGCTACGCCTGCACCAATGGTAGCTACAGAAAGTCAAGCTGCTGGAATGCATTCATCTGTGACTGATGATACAACTTCCTCTGCTGGACTAATGAGCCGTTTAGGTGCCTTACCAGCTCCAATAGCTGATGAACCTGCTCGTTTTACAAGTGTTGTTAGTCCAAGTCCAGCATCTACTGATTCAGGCAGGTCAACAGGTATGAGTATGAGGCCGGGACAAGCAGATGCAAGTTAACTATTGATTAGAGCTAAGAGCAACTGTATTCATATACTCAATCCAGGCTTGTACTTGTTTTTTGTCAATGGGGATATCTTGCATGATAAAGGCTGGACCACGCCAAGCTTGTTGGACCACATAAAAAGCATGTGTGCCTTTTATGGCTTTGAATAAAGTGGCTTCGCCTTGCTGAGTCTTTTCATAGCGGCCACAATATTGAATAAATAGCACAGCATTTGCTTCTTTTTTTGCGCCCGCTGCCGCTGATATCATATGGCCTTTATAGCCATGACAGAGTGGGGCGGCTAATTCTGCAATACGTAAGAGAAAAGACTCGGGAGTAAAGGTTTCACCTTGATTAAAAATTTGCACAGTGATCATGTGTTGCCAATTTTCAACGGTTTGGCCTTTTGGCACATATTCAGCAATGCTCATAGCATGATTAGCTGCTTGATAACCTAGTTGCCAATCTAAAGGTATGGGTACATAGAGTATCGCTGGATCAGTTGTAGCCTTGTGTTCAGTAATCATACTGCCGGCATAGGTGATACTGGTGTAAATAGTCATTACCAAGCATAATAAAATACTTCTCAGCATGATGATTTCCTATAGGTATATAATTTTATTAACTGAGTTTAAGTATGAGAGTTTTAAACTCTAAAAGGTCATCAAGATGATGTTTAACTACACTGTGTATAATATCAAGGTTTAAATCTTGATAGATATGGATAGCAATATTTCTAAAACCAACCATTTTTTGTAGTTTATTAGATAAATTTTCATTTATAATATCAGCAGATTCAAGTAATTCAAATACATCACGAGAAGTCTGCGGAATACCTAATTTTCTGATCCGGACTATATGAGTAGCAAGATCAATTGCGGCTTGGCAGGCACGCTGTATATTAAGTATAAGTGCATCTTGTCGGGTATAATCGTCATTAATGGTGTCTGGATCTTTATTATATTCTTCTAGTGCACGTTTAATACAATTTTCAATGATTTCTGCTTTATTAATAATGACATCATTCATTTACGGATGACTCCACTTTTTTTTATATCTTTTAAGATAAGTGCACGTTCATCATTTAGATCAAAGTACATAGCATATGCTAATGTTTCAAAATTATCGCAGCTATTTACATCTTTAGTAAATATTCTTATACATTGGCTAATAATTTGGTAGCGTAACACAGTTGATGCATTATTCAAATGGATTAAGTCAATATTTTTTTTTATTTTGTTTGCTATTACTGTGCTAATATCCCAGTGGTCAACACTGATTGATGCTTGAGTTGTTAAGTATGCAATATCAACATCACTTTTATCTGTAGCATGGCCACTCGCATAACTACCAAAAACATAAATTCCGCATAAATTTGGTATATGTTGGATAAGCGTGTCATTTATTAATTTAATTTCATTTTTATCCAACTTCATCTCAATCAACCTTCCCGCGCTAAATTACGCAGTACATAATGCAATATACCTTCATTGCGGTAGTAATTTAACTCATCCTCTGTATCGATGCGGCAGAGTAATTCAGCTTCATCGCAGCTACCATCTTCGCGATGGATAACGAGTTTAAGTTTAGCACGTGGTTGTAGGTTATCAGCGATACCAATGACATCAAAGGTTTCTTTACCGGTGATATTTAAGCTTTTACGAGTATTGCCTTGAGTAAACTCTAGCGGAATAACCCCCATGCCAATTAAGTTAGAACGGTGAATACGTTCATAGCTTTCCGTGATCACGGCTTTTACGCCTAAGAGTAATGTGCCTTTAGCAGCCCAGTCACGGGATGAACCTGTGCCGTATTCTTTACCGGCGATAACCACTAAAGGTGTGTTATCTGCTTGGTATTTCATTGAAGCATCGTAAATCGACATGACTTCACCATTGGGAATATAAGTAGTAAAGCCACCCTCTGTACCTGGCGCCATTTCATTACGAATACGGATATTACCAAAGGTACCACGCATCATGACTTCATGATTACCGCGACGAGAGCCAAAGGAATTAAAATCTCTGATTTCTACATTATGTTCGCGTAGGAATTTACCGGCAGGACTGTCAGCTTTAATAGCACCAGCAGGGGAAATATGATCAGTGGTCACACTATCGCCTAATATAGCCAGTGCGCGAGCGCCTTGAATATTTGCTAAAGGTTTTAACTCATCACTCATGCCGACAAAATAGGGTGGGTGTTGTACATAGGTAGATTCATCTTGCCATTCATAGGTTTTACTTTGCGGTACTTTAATGGCTTGCCAATCAGCATCACCTTTAAATACATCAGCGTATTGTTCTTTAAACATGTGGTTATTGATAACCCGAGTTACTTCATCAGCGACTTCTGCATTGCTGGGCCATATATCTTTTAAATAAACGGGGTTGCCGGCTTGATCTTCACCTAAGGCATCTTGGGTTAAATCAATGCGTGTTGTGCCTGCTAAGGCAAAGGCAACTACGAGAGGAGGCGAGGCTAACCAGTTTGCTTTTACCTGTGGATGCACGCGGCCTTCAAAGTTACGATTACCGGATAAGACTGAGGAAACAATTAAATCGCCTTCGTCAACAGCCGCGCTGACTGCATCAGGTAGTGGGCCTGAATTACCAATACAGGTAGTACAGCCATAACCTACGAGGTTAAAACCTAATTCATCTAAATAGGTCTGTAGGCCGGCTTTTTCTAAATAATCTGTAACTACCTTAGAACCAGGTGCAAGAGAGCTTTTTACCCATGGTTTGCGATTTAAGCCTTTTTCTAATGCTTTTTTCGCCACTAGGCCAGCCGCCATCAATGCACTTGGGTTTGATGTATTGGTACAACTAGTAATAGCAGCAATGACCACATCGCCATGGTTTAAAGTAAAGTCTGCATCCTTGGCAGGAATACCTTGTTCTATATCAGCAGTACGGCCTTGGTCTGCAACAGTTTGCTCAAAGGCTTGACGCATATTGCTTAAGACAACGCGATCTTGTGGACGTTTCGGTCCGGCAAGGCTAGGTTGTACTGTATCTAAATCTAATTCTAAGGTGTCTGTGAAAACTGGATCCGGGGTATTTTCATCATGCCATAAGCCTTGGGCTTTACAGTACGCTTCAACTAAGGCAATGGTATCATCATCGCGGCCGGTTAAATGCATATAGTTCAAGGTTTCTTGATCGATAGGGAAGAAACCACAGGTTGCACCATATTCAGGTGCCATATTCGAAATGGTTGCACGGTCGGCTAAAGGTAATTGATTTAAACCCGGACCAAAAAATTCTACAAACTTACCTACAACACCGCGCTTACGCAACATTTCGGTGACGGTTAATACTAAATCTGTAGCGATAATACCTTCACGTAATTTACCGGTGAGTTTCATACCGATGACTTCTGGTATCACCATAGTAATAGGTTGGCCAAGCATGGCAGCTTCTGCTTCAATACCACCGACACCCCAACCGAGGACGCCTAGACCATTGATCATAGTGGTGTGGCTATCAGTGCCTACTAAAGTATCGGGATAAGCGATGGTCTTGCCATCGACTTGTTTTGTCCAGACGGCTTTTGCTAAATGCTCTAAATTTACTTGGTGACAAATACCAGTACCGGGTGGTACAACACGGAAGTTACTGAAGGCAGTTTGTCCCCAGCGTAAGAATTCATAACGTTCACGGTTACGTTCCATTTCGCGTTCAACATTGGCTTGGAAGGCTTTACTGCTCGCGAAACTATCTACTTGTACTGAGTGATCGATAACTAAGTCTACGGGGATGAGTGGATTAATTTTATCTGCATCTGCCTGAAGATTGCGCATTGCGGCACGCATGGCTGCTAAATCAACCACCGCAGGTACACCGGTGAAGTCTTGCATCAGTACGCGGGCAGGGCGGTAAGCAATTTCATGTTGTGAGGTTTTATTATTTAACCAATCTGCCACAGCTTTAATATCATCAGTAGTCACTGATTGACCATCAACATGGCGCAGTAAGTTTTCTAATAAGACTTTTAAGGAGAAGGGTAAGCGACTGAAATCACCATAGCCTGCCTCAATGGCAGCGGGGATACTGAAGTAGTCGTAAGATTGTTCGTTAACAGATAGGCTACGGTGGGTATTTAAGTCGGCTGAAGTCACAGGCATCTCCTCTTGCTTAGCATGCTGTTAAAGCGCGGCTAGGGCACTTAACTAGTCTGATTTATCTGCATAGGAGTATAGCATAGAAGCCAGCGTTTGTGATGGCCGACCCTGGCAGCGATGCTAAAGCTGCCAGGTGTTCAGAATTAAGCCATCATGGTGTGGTTAGCGTGCGCTCATGCCCGCAAATCGCTGTGCGGTAGCATAATGCTTGACACTACCAATAAGGCCACGGCTTTGTACCTGCTGATTATAAGCATCGATGGCGTTCTGTAGGTTAATACCAGGTATGTGTGTATTCAATTGTTCTTGAATTTCACTACGGCTGACTTTAGCTTTGAGTAGGCAATCAACACCGATTGCGCGCTTACGTTCTATCAAGGTATTTCCGAGTATGGTTAATTTTACTTGGTCAGGTGTTTGCATTAGGTGCTGTTCTACCATTTCATCAGTTAACCAGCTTAAATCCTCAATAGCTGACAGCGAGTTAATAATCCAGTGGACTGTTGCTGGAGATAAATTAAGATTTGATGGCTCTAATAATGCTTGGTATTGCGTTGTTGAGAGTAGAAGTTTGCTTGAGACTGTTGCAAAAGCAGGGCTAGTGGACAGTTCATCAAGTCTTTGTTGTAATGCCCCTGTGGGTAAGTTGGCACCGAGGAAATAATTAGCCATAGCTGCATAGTTATTACCAAAGTAAGTGTTTAAAAAGTTGTTACCTTCCTGAGTGGACTGTGAGTTGATTAATCTCAGGAGTGTTTCACTGTTCAGTAGTGTGCTGGTATTTTCACGTCCTAATTCGCAGAGTAGACACAAAATGATTGGTCTAAGCAAACTATTCTTACTTTCTAACGGTACAATAGTAGACATTACTTGTAAAAGATCCGAATCTTTTTTAATTCTCTCATTACTAAGCAGTTGTGTTACAACACCGGCTACAGCATTAACTGCATATTGACCAACATCACGGATATAGGTTTGCAGCGAGACTTCGCCCGCTAAAATCATGGCTGTTCCGTAGTCAACAAAAGCTTGCGCTCTATTATTGATGTGATTGTTTGCGATGACTTCGAGATGATTGGTGACGAGGTACTTAAGCGGTCGGTATCCACAACCGTCTGTTTCTAGTAGCCTAAAGCCATTAAAAATCCTAACTAGGGGTAATTTTAGTGTTGCATTATATTTAGAAATTTGTGCTAAATTAATAAATAAATTCCGACCATATTGTGTCTGTGCGCGAAATAAGAGGCAATGCTCATAAATATTAGTACTGGAGATTTCTGCTCTAAGTTGCTTGGCTTCTTCTCTTTGTGCTGTGTGATAGTCATCAGGGTATGGACCTGTATACATTTTTCCGGTGTAACACCTTCCAAAGGGATAAGTGCGGCCATCATCATGCTCATATCCGAAGTATCCTGATACATACGAATATCCTATCATCTGTTGAAAAGTCGCATGATAGCCATAAGTAACTATCAATTGGTTGTTTTGTAAAAAATCATAGAAGAGCTTAAATATCCCTGCGGGTAAATAATTGAAGGCATTAGCTTGTAGTTCTGCATTCTTCAAAACGCTATTGTCAGTTAATTCATATAACCTATTATGATGGCGTTTTTTTGATAGTAAGTCTTTTATTGCTTCATGTTTTTCAGTGCGTATTAATAAGATAAAAAGGTTTGTTGTAATCTTAATTGGCACATCATGTTGGCGATTAGGATACAGGATACTGAGAATTTCGTTAAATGTTCCTGGCTCAATCGATGGGTTGCTATAGAGTTGATTAAGCGTGTCGTCTGTCAGCAGCCAAGGCATAGCCTCAGCAAGTGTCATAATTCTCGAATTTTGTGAATGCTGCATCATCAGCGACATAAGAGAAACAGGTTTATTAGCTATTCTCACGGTTGCTGTGGGATCGGCACCTGCAATGTATAATGTATACGCTCTTTTCGCCGCTTCTGCAGTTCTAGCGGTTAGTAAGGATTGACGAAATGCAAAGGTAATGTCATCGTCATAGACTGCGCGTTGGATATGGTCACGTGTAGTCGTGGCTAATCCAGTTAATATCGCTTTGGTGTTAGCTACAAAAGCGCTAAGCATAGTACTAGATGAAGAGCTTGCTGATGCGCTAGATTGCTTGCTTGGGTCCAGGCTGATTTCATTACCTTTTTTATGCTCACCGTCACTTGTAGATATACTGGAAGTGGCTGGTCCGGGCGTGCCAGCTTTTTTTCTAATAACTTGCACGAAGCTACGTGGGTATGGTCCCATGTCCTCTAAACGCTGTGCAAAGTGTTCAACTTGTTCACGCGGCAAAAAATTCAATAACCCTTCATGAAATTGCTGATTGGAAATATGACTGATGTCGTGACTGGAGTGAATACGTTGAAGTAAAGCAAGGGCAAACAAGGCTGTTGATTGTGTTTTTTGATTTAGCATGTCTGTGAGTAAGTTCGATCTTTCTCTTTTAGTATACTCAGTTATCGCTGTGGGTGTTGGGGAGGCGGACTTATCATGAGATAGAGCAGTTGAGGTATCATGGGCATTGCTTCTTGTTTCTTCTTGAGAGGTAGTATTTATTGCTTGTTCAGTTTCATCTTGAGCAGCATCATCTGTTGCTTGTGTTGAATTTTTTTTTGCACTCTCTGTTAATGCCTTTGCGATGGCTGCTGAACGAGCTTGTCCAGCATACTCAGCAAGTGTGAATTCCTTTTGTCGGTATTGCTCACCGAAGTGCTGGAGCAATCCATCATCTAAGATAAAAGTAACGATGTTAGGGATCTGTGAACACGCATCTATGAGAGCTTTAATTGTGTCTGTTTTTATTGTTAGTGGATGTCGTAGCATAGCAAAAGTAAATAACTCTGCTATGAAGTCATTTTTTTTGAAAGCAGCCATATTGAGGTACTTTTTTATTGCAGTTTCGTTGTTATCAAGTAAGGCAAGGTGTACGACAGTAATGCCCTCGCGACTACAGGTTATATCTGCACCGTTAGCTATGGCTTTTTGCGCGTCTAAAAAATCTTGTTTTTTAAGGGCAGTGATTAATTCTTGAGTAGCGGGGGTAGTAGGCATGATGTAATTCCTCGTATTTCGTTATTTTTATATACTTTGGTTACAAATCTAAGCGTTGGTGTTCAAATGCTAGTATATAGCGCAACCCTTAAGGTAATATTAAGGGGTAAATGAAAATTTATTAATGGTTAATTATGGAAATGAAAATAATAAAGGGTACAGCAGCGCTCTTTTCTTCTCATTAGGCGTCAAATCGCGCTAAAAGAAATAAAAATTCCCGAGGCAAGCAAGCCACGGGATATTTTATTTCCTAGTCATATTTCGCCTACGCGCACCAAGTTCGCGTAACGGCGCCTTAAGGGGAGCCTACGCTGATTCTCCTTAAGAATCCCCAGGCGTAAAGTGTTCTCAGCAAGCTGTGAGGAATCAAGTTTTAGCTAAAGGGCTAAGCATCTAAGCCGCGTTTTATGGCTTCAATGACCGCTAGATCGAGATGCGTAAACTCGACGATATCTTCCACTGGATAACCTTTACGGAGCATCTTAGTGGCGGTTTCGATGGCGCGGTTATCCATGTGAGTGGTTGCTGTTGTTTCGGTGCTAGTCTGTGTCTCTATAGTGGATGAATCCTTTGGTTTTGTCATCATGCCTTTCATCTTATCGAAGGCACCGCTGGCTTTTTTCATGCCAGCGTCTAAGTTGACATCTTTGCCAGTGGCTGATTTGAGTAAGCCGGTTAATTTATCGGTGGCTTTTTCTGTGGCAGTAGAGTCAGTGCTTGGTTGCGTATCAGTAGGATCCTCATCACTCGTTTCAATTGTAGGTTCACTTTCTGCTTCAGGTTCTGGGGTCAGTTCGGCTTCTGCCTCTATTTCAGTTGAACTTGTATCATTGTCTGTTGCAGGATCGGTAAATTCTGATGCTTCTGTTGCTTCAGTTTCTATTTCTTCATCGGTACTGAGTTCTTCCTCGTTGTCTGCTTCGTCTTCATCTTCATCAGTAGGGGGCTTGGTTAAGCCTTTTAGCTTATCAAACATCCCCGAGGCTTTTTTCATACCGCTATCAAGGTCAACACCTTTTAAGCCCTTGTCGGTGGCGGATTTTAACATGCCGCTGAGTTTACCTGGGGCTTTTTGTTCTGGTTTATCTGTTTCGGTGGCTTGTGGAGCAGAATCTTCACTGGCTTCAGCATTATCTTCAGATGCTGCGGGTTTCTTAGTGCCCATCAAGCCCTTCATTTTATCAAAGGTGCCACTGGCCTTTTTCAAGCCTGAATCAAGGTCTAGGCCCTTATCTTTGGCTGATTTAAGAATGCCGGATAGCTTGCCTTTATCTTTGCTGTCTTTTTCGCTCATAGTGCTGATGCTCCTCGTACTGTTACTGTAAGTATAGATTGATAAAAGCAAGAAATCTCCCCCGCTTGTGGCCGAGTTCTGGGGTTTCCCAAGGGGAGAGCGGAAGCACCTCTTGGGGCAACCTCGGCGCGGGTTTCCCGCGCAAGCGAAATCATATCAGGAAACAATCTCGGTCACTTGCGGCCGAGTTGTTCGGTATCTATGCTGAGCGATGTGTGGCGGTGATAATACCACCGCCTAGGCAATTTTCCTCTGCATAAAATACCACTGATTGGCCAGGGGTAATGGCCCATTGTGGGTCGTCAAATTGCACTTCTAAAAACTCTGAATGTTGCTTAATAGTACAAGCTTGTTGTTGCTGTCGATAACGTGTTTTAGCTTGGCAGTGTAGGGGAAATTTAGGGGTATTATCGGCAACCCAAGTCACCGAATCACAGTATAAAGAGGGACTATATAAGCGTGGATGATCGTGGCCTTGACCGACAATTAAGACATTGCGGGTTAAGTCTTTGCCAAGCACATACCAGGGTTGTTCATCACTGTCTTGACGGCCGCCAATACCTAAGCCCTTACGTTGGCCGATGGTATGAAACATTAAGCCTTGGTGTTTGCCGATAACCTCGCCTGTGTCGGTTTCTATATTGCCAGGCTGTGCAGGGACGAAGCGATTTAAAAAGTCATTAAATTTACGTTCGCCGATAAAACAAATACCGGTACTATCTTTTTTATCATGGGTGATAAACCCTGCTTGGGCAGCTAATTCACGGACTTTAGGTTTGGCGAGTTCGCCCACGGGGAATAGGGCTTTCGCCAGTTGTTGTTGACCTAGGGTGTAAAGAAAGTAACTTTGATCTTTATTAGTGTCGATACCTTTGAGTAATTGATAATGATCTTCCTGCTGGCCAATACGGGCGTAATGACCCGTGGCAATATAATCAGCGCCGAGTTGCATAGCGTAGTCTAAAAAGGCTTTAAATTTGATTTCTTTATTGCAGAGAATATCGGGGTTAGGGGTGCGGCCTGCTTGGTATTCGCTGAGGAAGTTTTCAAAGACCCGATCCCAATAATCTGCAGCAAAATTGACGCGATGTAGTTTTATACCGAGCTTATCGCAGACGGCTTGGGCGTCAGCCACATCTTCTGCTGCTGAGCAATATTCTGTTGAATCGTCTTCTTCCCAATTCTTCATGAATAGACCTTCCACAGCATAACCTTGCTGCTGAAGCAGCAAAGCTGCCACTGAGGAATCCACTCCACCGGACATACCGACGATGACTTTTTCTTGGGGCATAATGAGTACCTGTTTATTTAAGTTCTTGGATTATACGATAATAGGTGAGTGAAAGTAAGTTGAGGGGCGGGTTTGATTTAAGCATTGAACAATATAAGTGGTAGCCTAAAACGATACACCAAAATTCTGTTTTAAGTAATGCTGAATGCTTAAATCAAGCCTCGTGATCTCTCTATAATGACCATTCTCTGGATGTTTATTGCGGGCTTTGAGCTATCGATGCTATCCTAGCGGCTGATGAAAATGAGCTGCTAGGAGATCCTGTATCATGACTTACCAACATATTACTGTACCCGCTAACGGTGAAAAAATAACTGTCAATCCTGATTATTCTTTGCGCGTTCCTGATAGTCCTATTATTCCTTTTATTGAGGGGGATGGTATTGGCGTGGATGTAACGCCAGTGATGCGTCATGTTGTGGATGCAGCAGTACAAAAGGCTTATGGCGATCGTCGGCAGATTGCTTGGATGGAAATATATGCAGGTGAGAAGGCTGTGTCTGTCTATGGTGGTGATACCTGGTTACCAGATGAAACCTTAGAAGCTGTGCGTGATTTTGCTGTTGCCATTAAGGGGCCATTAACAACCCCCGTGGGTGGTGGTATTCGTTCTTTAAATGTGACATTGCGTCAAGTGTTAGATTTATATACATGTTTACGTCCTGTGCGTTATTTCACTGGTACACCTAGCCCATTATTAGAGCCCTGGAAAACCAATATGGTGATTTTTCGGGAAAACTCTGAGGATATTTATGCAGGAATTGAATGGCAGGCTGATAGTGATGAGGCTAAGCAAGTGATTAATTTTCTGCAATCCAGCATGGGTGTGGACAAAATTCGTTTTCCTAACCACTGTGGTATTGGGATTAAACCAGTATCTCAGGAAGGTACTAGCCGTTTAGTGACCAGTGCTATTCAATATGCTATTGATAATGACCATTCTTCGGTGACGCTGGTGCACAAGGGCAATATTATGAAATTCACTGAGGGTGCCTTCAAGGATTGGGGGTATCAAGTGGCGGTGGATAAATTCGCAGCAACGCCTTTAGATGGTGGTCCCTGGCATGTATTAAAAAATCCAAATAATGGCAATGAAATCGTCATTAAAGATGTCATCGCTGATGCTTTTCTCCAGCAAATTCTCTTGCGCCCTAGCGAATACAGCGTCATTGCGACCTTAAACTTGAATGGTGACTATATTTCTGATGCTTTAGCAGCCCAAGTTGGTGGTATTGGCATCGCCCCAGGGGCAAATATTGGTGATGGAATTGCATTATTTGAGGCTACCCATGGAACTGCACCGAAATATGCTGGTCAAAATAAAGTAAATCCGGGATCTTTAATTCTGTCGGCGGAGATGATGTTGCGGCACTTAGGTTGGACTGAAGCCGCTGATTTGATCATCAAGGGTATGGAAGGCGCTATAGGTGCTCAAACTGTCACCTATGACTTTGCTAGACTTATGGAAGGGGCGACATTATTAAGTTGTTCTGATTTTGGTGATGCCATGATCAAGCATATGACCGCTTAATCGAGTGAAACGCCCGCATGGCCTAGGTTTTGCGACCACTCGTTAGTTGTTAAGGTGCTGTTAATTAAGTGCAAATTTTAGCCTAATCAAGGGTATTTCTATCAAAATGTAAGCACTTGTTAAATTTGCGCAATAAAGTGGTTAAGTCATGATGCATCTTGTTCAGGATTAAGTCTGCTATTGAGGCAAAGGTTGGAATTGCCTTATTTTTTAAGCAAATAGACAGAATGTCTACTAATGTTATGAGTATGGGCAATCAAAATATCACTGAAGTGGATTTTAAGCTTGCTCGTAGTGAGCGGGTAGAGGCATTGGTGATGCCACCTAAATACCAGGTGGTGTTATTAAATGATGATTATACCCCGATGGATTTTGTTGTAGAGGTATTGCAGCGTTTTTTTTATAAGGATGATGCTTCTGCGAACAAAATTATGATGCAAATTCATAAGCAGGGGAAGGCCGTTTGTGGGGTCTTCACCAGGGAAATTGCGGAAACGAAAGTGTTCCAGGTCAATTGCTATGCCAGGGAACACCAACACCCGCTGTTATGCAAAATGGAAGAAGCGACAGCAAGTACTTGATGGAGCAGTGAGATGCTGAGTAAAGAGCTAGAATTTACCCTAAATCTTGCATTTAAAGATGCACGAGAGAAGCGGCATGAATTTATGACCGTGGAACATCTATTACTTGCCTTAGTGGATAATGCTTCTGCTGCGAATGTGTTACGTGCGTGTGGCACAGATCTTGATGATTTACGTACTAAGTTAAGTAATTTTGTTGATGAAACCACACCATTGATCCCAGAAATTGAAGATGATCGTGAAACTCAACCAACACTCGGGTTTCAACGTGTATTACAGCGAGCTGTATTTCATGTGCAGTCCGCAGGACGCTCGGAAGTTACCGGTGCAAATGTCTTGGCGGCGATTTTTAGTGAGCAAGAAAGTCAGGCAGTATTTTTCTTAAAAGAAGCCAATGTCAATCGCTTAGATATTGTCAGCTATATTTCTCATGGTATTTCCAAAACCCAAGATGGAGAGAATACTGAAGGTGGTTTTGGACAGATTGAAGAAGATGAAGGTGGTGGTGAAGGCACTGCAACAGCTTTAGAATCATATGCAACCAATTTAAACTTGAAAGCGATTACCGGTGATATTGACCCGTTAATTGGTCGAGGCGAAGAAGTACAACGCACAATTCAAATTTTAAGTCGACGCCGCAAAAACAATCCATTATTAGTGGGAGAAGCTGGTGTTGGTAAAACTGCCATTGCTGAAGGTTTAGCAAAACTTATCGTTGAAGGTGAAGTGCCTGATGTTATCAGCGAATGTACGGTTTATTCGCTAGATTTAGGTGATTTATTGGCTGGAACAAAATACCGTGGTGATTTTGAGAAGCGCTTTAAAGCCTTATTACAAGAATTGAAAGAACAGCCAGGTGCGGTATTATTCATCGATGAAATTCATACTATCATCGGCGCAGGTGCTGCTTCAGGTGGCGTGATGGATGCATCTAATCTCATTAAACCACTGCTTGCTAGTGGTGATTTAAAATGTATTGGTTCGACTACCTATCAAGAATATCGTGGTATTTTTGAAAAAGATCGTGCTTTGACGCGACGATTCCAGAAAGTTGATATAGTAGAGCCCACTGTAGATGAAACCATTAAAATCCTGAAAGGCTTGAAAGATCGCTTTGAAGCTCATCATGATATTAAATACTCAGTACCTGCATTGAAGGCTGCGGCTGAATTAGCTGAGCGCTATATCACTGATCGCTTCTTACCAGATAAAGCTATTGATATTGTGGATGAAGCGGGAGCGTATCAATCTGTATTACCGAATTCTAAGCGTAAGAAAACCATTGGTGTGGCTGAAATTGAAGAGATTGTTGCGAAAATAGCCCGTATTCCAACGAAGACGGTATCACGATCCGATAAAGAAGCCCTGAAGAATTTAGTGCGTGACTTAAAAGTCATGGTCTTTGGCCAAGATCTTGCGATTGAAAGCTTAGGATCAGCTATTAAATTAGCGAGGGCTGGTTTACGTGAGCCTGAAAAACCTGTGGGTTGTTTCTTGTTTGCTGGTCCAACGGGTGTGGGTAAAACTGAAGTCACACGCCAATTAGCAAAAACCATGGGGGTTGATTTAGTGCGCTTTGACATGTCTGAGTATATGGAGAAGCATACCGTATCACGCTTAATTGGTGCGCCTCCAGGCTATGTGGGTTACGACCAAGGTGGCTTGTTAACTGAAGCCATCAGTAAAACACCACACTGTGTGTTGTTACTGGATGAGATTGAAAAGGCCCATTCAGATGTATTTAATTTATTATTACAGGTTATGGATCACGGTACTTTAACTGATAATAATGGTAGGAAAGCCGATTTCCGCCATGTGATTTTGGTGATGACTACAAACGCGGGTATTGCGGCAATGTCACGTCCCTCTATGGGCTTTACATCACAAGATCACAGTACTGATGGTATGGAAGAAATAAACCGATTATTTGCTCCTGAGTTCCGTAATCGTTTAGATGCAGTGATTCAATTTAAAGCGCTGGATACAGAAACGATTGCTAATGTGGTAGATAAATTCCTCATGGAATTAGAAGTCCAGTTAGAACAGAAAGGTGTGAGCTTTGAAGTTACTGATGAAGCGCGCACTTGGTTGGCTAAAAATGGTTATGATGCGCAAATGGGTGCAAGACCTATGGCACGTTTAATCCAAGAAAAAGTTAAAAAACCGCTTGCGGAAGAATTGCTCTTTGGTCAATTATCGGAAGGTGGTGAAGTACACCTTATCGTTGAAAATGACGAGTTGAGTTTTGATATCCAGGAAGCTTTGGCGGATTAGAGCAGTTATAGTGTTCTACTTACTCTCTTTATTCCTAAATGTGATGCGGCCCTTTGAAAGATCATAAGGTGTCAATTCAACCGTTACTGTGTCACCAGTGAGAATGCGGATATAATTTTTGCGCATACGCCCAGAGATATGAGCGGTGACAATATGCCCATTTTCTAATTTCACTCTAAACATGGTATTGGGTAGGGTGTCAATGACAACGCCTTCCATTTCAATATGATCTTCTTTCGCCATATGGCAATGTTCCTATGTATTGTGTCTAAATAATGCTTACGCAAGTGATAATGTGAGAATAATGCCTGAAATTTAGACTGCTGGCAATAGTATTATCATGGCTAGTGATTGCTTGCCTATTAGGGCAATAGAAAAGTCACATATATACTAAATGCCAGCAGTCTTGATTGGTTTATTCGCTTTTGTTGGTTTCTACTTGCTCCAATACTTCTGTGCTTTCAGCTAAACCAGGTTTACGTTCACGTGGTTTTTCAGCCACAGTGTGGACCTTAGCAACGATCTTTGTATCTATTGAGTTGCGGATCACCTCGGCATTACTGGTCTCAACTTGAGCTAAATTTGCATCGGATTGACCAATTTCATAATCAAGATATTGTGCCACTTGACTCGTTTTTGCTGAGCGTGTGGTTGTCGCGGCTGATTGTTCTGTCACTGGTTGGACTTGAGTATTGTCCTGTGTAGCAGCTACAGCAGGTCTAGCTCGAGTTGCTGGAGCTTGGGCAGCCGATTCATGCTGTACAGATGCATGTGCTGGTTCATTAGCAGCCGAGTTTGTTTCTGCATGAGTTTGCTCCATTGCCACTTGTTCATACTCATTTTGTGATGAACGTTGGCCACGGTTATTAGAGCGTCTATTGCGATTATCGCGTTTGTTGTGAGAACGATTTCCTTGATTGTCGCGTCGACTTCTAGTGTCACGATTGTCGCGATTCTCATTGGTGCTGTGATTATCGCCACTCTCCTGACTGTCGCGGTTATCCTGGTTGTCATTACGGTTGTTGCGATTACCTCGGTTATCGTTGCGTCGTCCTGAGCGGTTGCCACGATTATCTCGACGCTGACGTTCCGTCTGATCCTTGGCTTGAGAAGCTGACTGAGTGTCTTTTTCCATGGTGTCATCCATAGGGGCTGGTTGACGATTAGTCATTAATTCTTCATCTGCGCTGGCTTTGTTATTACGACGGCCGCGTGAATAATGATGGCCTTTTTTCTTAGTGTGCTCCTGCTCTTGGCGTTGTTTTGATTGTTGTTTATTACGGCCACGACCTTTTTGTTGGCCTTGGCGGTTACGGTTATGATGACGGCGTTGATTTTTAGAACGAGAGGTTTCCTCTTGTTGTTGGGCTTCACTATCGGTATCTTCTTCAGATACTGGCGCGGTGAATAATGCCTGCCAGAGTCGTTTGACGACACTGCTATTTTTCTCATGGGTAGGCTTTTCAGGGGGCTCAACATACTTGATAGCGGGTTCATCATATTTGCTGGTAAGTGCTTGGCTTAATACAGGCTCTACTTCAGGTTGTGAGCGTAATTTATAGCTTGTACTACCTTGGCCACTTTGACCTTCTTGGCCCGCTTTTACTTTGGTAATTTTATAGTGTGGTGTTTCCAAATGGTGATTTGGAATGATACGGATTATGGCGTTATGGTGGCGCTCAATATCATTGATAGTGTGACGCTTTTCATTGAGGATAAATGTCGCAACATCAATAGGTAATTGGGCTTGTACTTCAATGACATCTTTTTGCATGGCATCTTCTCGAATGATGCGCAGCAAGAATAATGATAAGGATTCTGTTGAGCGTATGCTGCCTTGACCACTACAACGTGGGCAAGTAGCTTGCGTGGCATCCATTAATGATGGACGTAAGCGTTGCCGAGAAATTTCCAGCAGACCAAACTTTGAAATACGGCTGAATTGGACCCGGGCTTTATCGTGCTGAACATTGCGATAAAAGGTATTGACGATTTCATTTTGGTTGTCATTGGATAGCATATCGATGAAATCTACAACGATTAATCCACCAATGTCTCTGAGCCTTAATTGGCGAGCGATTTCAATAGCTGCTTCGCGATTGGTATTTAATGCAGTTGCCTCAATATCGCCACCTTTCGTATCTTGAGCTGAGTTTACGTCTACGGTCACCATAGCTTCAGTTGCTTCGATGACTAGGGAGCCACCAGAGGGCAAGCGCACTTCTGATTGATATGCGGTTTCTATTTGATTTTCTAACTGGTAACGGGTAAACAAGGGTACAGCTGGATCTTTATATAAAATTAATGAATCTTTGAATTCAGGGCGTACCGTATTAATGTGTTGTTTGGCTTTTTCATAAACCTCTGCATTGTCAATAATAATTTCGTCGATGTCTTTGCGTAAATAATCGCGAAAAGCGCGGGTGACAATGTCGCTTTCTTGGAGGATGAGAAAAGGTGCGGGTTGCGCAGCATAGGCTTCTTGAATGGCTTGCCAATGGCGCATGAGTACGTCTAAATCCCATTGTAATTCTTCTTTGGATTTGCCTACGCCTGCGGTTCTGACAATCAAGCCTTTGTCATCCATGTTAGTTACAGAGTCGAGAAACTCACGTAATTGCTCTCTGTCTTCACCTTCAATGCGACGTGAGATACCACCGGCTTTGGGATTATTAGGTAAGAGGACGAGATAGCTACCAGCAAGGGTGATAAACGTTGTGAGTGCGGCACCTTTATTGCCGCGTTCTTCTTTTTCTACTTGGATCATAATTTCCTGATTTTCAGACACGACGTCTTGAATACTGGGGCGTTCATGTTCCGAGTAGGGTTGATTAAAGTATTCTTGGGAAATTTCTTTTAAGGGTAAGAATCCATGCCGTTCTTGGCCAAAGTCTACAAAGCAGGCTTGTAAGCTAGGCACAACGCGAGTAATTTTGCCTTTGTAGATGTTACTGCGTTTTTGCGCGCCGGTTTTTTCGATGAAGACGTTATCAATGTCTCGGCCGACGGTGAGGGCAACCCGCATTTCTTCTTTTTGGGTTGCGTTAATAAGCATTCGATTTATTTGTTTATTTTCCATTTCTGCTACCTTTCATGCAAAACTAGCGTTATGCAGCGTGGTAAGACAGAGCCATGGCGAAGCCAATTACAATTTTATATACACAAAATAGCATGGCAGGATTTACATTTTACCTACCAGCAAATATACCTATGGTGTTTCATCTTCTAGGTATATGCAGCCTTGACTGCGTAAACTTGTTGTAACTTTTTCATTTATACATAACTGGGTCAATATGAAATAGTTGGTTATTTATGTAACCAATGGTGGAAGGCTTTGTATGTTGTCCTTTCCGTTGACTCGTCAGTTAGTTGATTGGCATCAATAATATCCAATCTATTTGGCTCATCTTAGCAAGCACTTGTCACGCTAATATGCGTTGTATTAATCTGAACTAGGTATCACCAGCGACTTGCTTGAGTGATGTGCTCCTTTTGATGTTCAGCGAACTTGCTACTTAGGGGTATGACTAAATGTATTATCACTGTACAATGCCCTGACTAGCAATCACCGCGAATTCTAGCAGTGTTTGCTTTAAAACTCAATAACATGCTGTGGATTTTTGGGATAAGGGGATAGTGGTGCAGGTACGCCAAGATGTACAATTTTTGACAATTAATGCCGATGAAGCAGGTCAAAGATTAGATAATTATTTGTTTAGACAGCTTAAATCTTTACCCAAAAGCCATGTGTATCGCTTACTACGCAAAGGTGAGGTACGGGTCAATAAGAAGCGAGTTAAGCCAGATTACCGTATACAGGTAGATGATATTGTACGCCTGCCACCGCTGTTTATTGCTCCCGTGGCAGCAAAAGATAAGCCAAGCCCACGCTTATTAGCACTGTTGGCTGAGAGTATTCTCTATGAGGATAAACGCTTAATGGTTGTGAATAAGCCAGCAGGCTTACCTTCACATGGTGGAACGGGCGTTCATTGTGGGCTAATTGAAGCCTTGCGTGAGTTAGCTGAGCCTCACGTGCAATTAGAGCTTGTGCACCGCCTTGATAAGGGGACCTCAGGGTGCCTGCTAATCGCAAAAAAACGTAGTGTTTTACGTGAATTGCATGAACAAATTCGCCAAAGCCAAGTAAAAAAGCAGTATTTGGCCTTAGTCCATGGTTGTTGGCCTGTCTCGGTGACGCAAGTCAGTGCCCCGTTGAAGAAAAATACGCTGAAATCGGGTGAGCGTATTGTGACTGTAGATGCTGAAGGTAAATCTGCTTTGACCCATACCCATGTGGATACCCAATATGCACAGGCTAGTTTGCTGAAAATCAGGCTGGAAACAGGTCGTACTCACCAGATTCGTGTGCATACAGCTCATCAAGGCCATCCTATTGTGGGGGATGATAAATATGGCGACGTGACATTGGATAAAGCATTGCAAGTACCCCATAAACGCTTATGTTTACATGCACATTCTTTAGGGTTCATGTTACCAGGCAGCACTGAGCATATGAGGATTGAAGCCCCCATTCCTGAGGATTTTGCTAGCATATTAGCGCATTTAGATACAGCTTAAAGAGAAATATAAGACGCTATGGGTATAGATATCCTAAATGACTCTTACGCCTTCGTTTTCTAACATGCGCGTGAGTTGGATTAAGGGTAAACCTTCTACTGAGCTGGGATCACTGCTTTCGTAGGCTTCAACCAGGGCTATACCCAGGCTTTCGCTTTTAAAGCTACCCGCACATTTCAGCGGATTGTCTTTTTTGAGGTAGTTATCAATCATTTCATCTGTTAATTGGCGAAATTTGATATGAAAGTCAATGGCGGTTGACTGCATGTTACCCGTGACGGAGTTATACACACACAGACCTGAGGTGAATGTGCAGCGCTGACCGCTCGCTTGGCGCAATTGGGCCTGGGCATTGGCAAAGGTGTGTGGCTTGCCAAACATGCGACGGTTATCTCCCATGGTCACCACAGTATCTGCGCCAATCAGCAAATGCTCTGTGAAGCGGTCTTTGAACACGGTAGCTTTAGCGATAGCCAAACGTTCGGATAGGGCTTGAGCGGTTTCATTTGCTTGTGCTGACTCATCTACATCCGGAGTGACGGTGTCGTAGGGGATTTGTAATTTATTCAATAGGTTAACTCGGGATTTTGAGCTTGAGCAGAGGATTATCTGTAGTGTATTCATGATGGTAAAATCTTCCCTAGCAGTAAAGTAGCTGGATTATAGCAAACAGTGTCGATACGCCAAAGTGCTGATGTGTATTAGCTGATAGGTGAAGATGGCATTGTAGCAACTGAGTAGGCACTGCTTGGGTTTGGGGCCGGCCATGGCGGAAATCGCCTTAGAAAAGAAATGTTTTGACACTGGTACCCTAGAAACGATAAAATTTCGCCCCTTAACTAAGGGGACTTAGGTACCTCTATACAGTAGGAGGCCAAAATGGCAGTACAAAAAAATCGTAAAACACGCTCTAAGCGCGGCCATCGCCGCTCTCATGACGCATTATCCACACCTACATTGTCTACAGATCCAACAACGGGCGTGACCCATCGCCGTCACCATGTGGCTGCTGATGGCTATTATCGTGGTAAACAAGTCGTAAAAGTTGATGACCTCGATATAGAAGGCTAATAAATTGACAAATTATTGCATTTCTTTGGATGCCATGGGAGGGGATGTTGGTCCCAAAGTGGTCATTCCATCCGCGTTGAATGCCCTTAAAAAATATGAGCAATTAAGCCTTATCTTGGTAGGTGACCAAGAGGTTATCCGCCAAGAGCTAAAGGCTAATAAAGCAGAAGAGTCGGATCGTCTCGTAATACACCATTGTTCACAAAAAGTTGAAATGGATGAATTGCCATCGAAGGCACTGCGTTATAAAAAAGACTCATCTATGCGCGTTGCAATTAACCTAGTCAAGCAAGGTCAAGCTCAGGCTTGTGTGAGTGCAGGTAATACCGGCGCGCTCATGGCAACGGCACGTTATGTTTTAAAAACGCTGCCCGGGATTGATCGTCCCGCCATTATTGCCATATTACCGACTATCAAAAAGAATGCCTGTGTGCGTATGCTAGATTTAGGTGCAAATGTAGATTCTAAGGCTGAGCACTTGCTACAGTTTGCAATTATGGGATCCATCGTCACTGAGAAAATTGGTGGTGTGGCGTCGCCACGAATAGGTTTATTAAATATTGGTGAAGAGCAAATTAAAGGCAATGAGTTAGTCAAAAAAACCGCAGCATTATTCCAAGAAAATCCTTTTGTAAACTTTACTGGCTATGTTGAAGGCACTGATATTTATCAAGGTGATGTGGACGTTATTGTCTGTGATGGCTTTGATGGTAATGTGGCATTAAAATCCAGCGAAGGGGCCGCCAATTTAATCGCATTCTATATGAAAGAAGCTTTTAATCGTAATCTACTAACCCGTGGGGTTGGCTTGCTCGCGATACCTGTTTTACGCGAAATCAGTAAACGTATTAATCCTGAGCGTTATAATGGTGCGAGTATGGTAGGTTTAAATGGCATTGTGGTAAAGAGTCATGGTAGCGCTAATACCGAAGGGTTTACCAACGCTATCTATGAAGCTATGCTCCAGGTTAAACAGAATATACCGCAACAAATTCGAGATAAATTAGCTCAGCAACTAACAATGAGTACACAGGAATGAGATATTCTAAAATTGCAGGGACAGGTAGCTTTTTGCCTGAGAAAATTTTAACTAATGCCGACTTGGCGAAAATGGTCGATACCACCCATGAGTGGATTGTCGAGCGCACGGGTATTCATCAGCGTCATGTGGTCACTGAAAATGATAGTACGGCGAGTATGGCAACTGCTGCAGCGAAGCATGCCTTAGAAATGGCGAATTTAACCGCCAGTGAAATGGATATGATTATTGTTGCCACTACGACACCTGATATGATTATTCCTAATGTCGCCTGTATGGTACAAGAGGCTCTCGATGTGCCTGGGATACCTGCCTTTGATATATCCGCAGCCTGTAGTGGTTTTATTTATGGTTTAAGCATGGCCGATAGCTTTATTCGCTCAGGTATGGCGTCTAATATCTTATTGATCGGCAGTGAGACAATGACAAATATTGTTGATTGGAATGATCGTTCCACTTGCATACTATTTGGTGATGGTGCTGGTGCTGCCATATTACAAGCCAGTGAGGTACCTGGTGTTTTATCCACACACTTACATGCAGATGGCCGTGAGGGTGACAAGCTCTGGGTTGAAGGCAATCTACCAGGACAACAACATACGGACAAATCTTACGTACATATGTCAGGTCGAGAAGTGTTTAAATTTGCAGTACATAGCTTAGGGCAAATTGTTGATGAAACCTTAGCAGCAAATAATTTAGATAAATCTGCGATTGACTGGCTGATACCGCATCAAGCTAATTACCGTATTATTAGCGCAACTGCAAAAAAATTAAATTTAGCCATGGATAGAGTTGTGCTTACAGTGAATAAGCATGGTAATACCTCAGCAGCATCTGTGCCTTTAGCTTTGGATGGTGCCATTCGAGAAGGTAAAATTAAATCAGGTGATATACTCTTGCTGGAAGCCATCGGTGGTGGATTTAGCTGGGGTTCAGCATTAATCAAATATTAGGTAGTGAAGTTAATGTCAGCAGCATGTGCATTTGTTTTTCCTGGTCAAGGTTCTCAATCAGTGGGAATGCTCACTGAGGTTGCCCAAGCATACCCCGAAGTACAATCAGTGTTTGCTGTTGCTAGCGATGTATTGGGATATGATCTATGGGAACTGTGTGAAACAGGTCCTGCGGAAAAGTTAGCTCAAACTGAATATACCCAACCAGCATTGTTGGTGGCCAGTGTTGCCTTGTGGCAGTTAGTCCAGCATCACAGCGAATTAAGACCTCAGCTACTAGCGGGGCATAGTTTGGGTGAGTATTCAGCTTTAGTCTGTGCTGAAGCCATTCCTTTTGATGAAGCCATTAGTTTAGTTGCTTTACGTGGACGTTTGATGCAACAAGCTGTGCCTGAGGGCATGGGGGCTATGGCAGCTATTTTAGGCTTAGATGATGAAGTTGTTGCAGCATGTTGTGAGGCAGCCGCGGCAGGGCAAATAGTGACAGCAGCGAATTTTAATTCCATTGGGCAAGTTGTGATATCAGGACATGCAGAAGCGGTGGTGAGAGCCATCGACATCGCTAAGGAAAAGGGCGCTAAAATTGCTAAATTAATTCCTGTGAGTGTGCCTTCACACTGTCAGTTAATGGCAAGTGCTGCAGAAGAATTTGCTCAAGCAGTGGCAAAACTTGAAATTTCACAACCACTCATTCCAGTATTGCATAATGTGGATTTTTCCAGTCACCAAGATCCAGAAGCTATCAGGCAAGCATTAGTTCAACAGCTATGCCAACCTGTACGTTGGGTGAATACAATTCAGTCTATGCAAGCGCAAGGTATACAGCGCATTTATGAGTGTGGGCCAGGAAAAGTATTAACGGGATTAACGAAACGCATAGACCGCTCTGTTGAGTCCATTGCGCTTAACTCCCTCAGTGCATTAAATAATATAAGTTAATTGTAAAAGTATATAAGGAAAATGGTTATGACCGCATCAGGAAAAATTGCACTCATCTCAGGTGCTAGCCGGGGAATTGGTAAAGCCATTGCTATGGCAATTGGACAGCAAGGTGCTACAGTTATTGGTACTGCCACGACACAACAGGGTGCTGAGGCTATTACCCAGTATCTGCACGATAATAACATTCAAGGTACTGGTATGGTATTAGATGTCAGTCAACTTGAGTCAATCGAAATAGTCGTTAATGCTATTAATGAACAGTTTGGAGCGCCACAGATATTGGTTAATAATGCAGCAATCACCCGCGATAACTTAATGATGCGGATGAAAGAAGAAGAATGGCATGACATCATTGAAACAAATTTAACCAGTATTTTCCGTCTGACCAAAGCGTGCATTCGCGGTATGGTCAAGGCACGCTGGGGGCGTGTTGTGAGTATTAGCTCAGTAACAGGGTTCGCAGGTAATCCTGGCCAGGTTAATTATGGTGCAGCAAAAGCCGGTATTGTTGGCTTCAGCAAGTGCTTAGCCCATGAGTTAGGTAGCCGTAATATCACTGTGAATGTGGTAGCACCTGGGTTTATTGAAACCGATATGACAAAAGATTTAGCAGAAGATCATGCTAAGCGTCTACGTGATATGATCCCAGCTAATCGTTTGGGGCAACCTGAGGAAATTGCCGCTGCTGTTGCTTTTTTAACCTCAGAGAGCGCTTCCTACATAACAGGTGAGACAATACATGTAAATGGCGGCATGTATATGGATTAAACATTTTCCATTGAGAATTTTTTTTTAAATTTCACTTGCAACTTGTGTGCAATTTTATAAACTAGCTACGCAGTAATGATTGCTGGCTAAACAACAAGAGGGGTTATTTGACCAATGAGTAGTATTGAAGAACGCGTGAAGAAAATTGTTTCTGAGCAGTTAGGGATTGATGAGAGTGAAGTAAAGGATGAAGCGTCCTTCGTGGATGATCTCGGTGCTGATTCTCTGGATACTGTTGAATTAGTGATGGCATTAGAAGAAGAATTTGAACAAGAAATTCCAGATACTGATGCTGAGAAAATCGGTACTGTTCAGGATGCAGTCAATTACGTGAAAGAAAGAGCAGAAAAAGCATAATTAATTTGCATAAAAGTACAGTAAGTCACTTAGCATTGTGCTAGGTGACTTTATTGATAAGCGAAGACCCCGGCATTTACCGGGATTACCTTGCGTGATGGGAGATTCTCAGGGGGAGAATCGCGATTTCCCCCCTTTGGTCGCCGTCGCGCGAACTTGGTTCGCGCAGGCATTCCAAACAGGAAACACCACGGGTTTACCCGTGGTTGTTTATTTATGTAATTGGAATTTCTTGAGCTAACTAAGCAAGTTAAGTATTTGTTTCGTGTGAACGAGGCATTTTGTTATAGTCAATTTTACATTAGAGGGTAGCGGGTTTGTCTAAGCGCAGAGTAGTGGTCACTGGCCTAGGGATGTTAAGTCCACTAGGATTGGATGTTGCTAGTTCGTGGCAGGGTATTATTGCAGGTAAGAGTGGCGTGTCAAAAGTTGAGCGCTTTGATGTTAGCAAATATAGCTCACAAATTTCTGCCATGGTTAAAGGCTTTGATGAGCTTGTGACGGAATATTTCGATAAAAAAGAAATACGTCGTTTTGATGAATTTGTTCAATTTTCAGTAGCTGCCACAGATCAAGCTTTGCGAGATGCACGTTTTGAGATTACAGATGAAAATGCTGACCGTGTTGGTATGACTATAGGTTCAGGTATTGGTGGATTACCCTCTATCGAACGCAACTTTGTCGCCTTAGATTCGGGCGGCCCACGTAAAATGTCACCATTCTTTATTCCAGGTGCTATCGTGAACATGGCTCCAGGCTATACCGCGATTAAGTTTGGTGCGCGAGGCCCTAATTATTCCTTAGTGTCTGCCTGTGCTACAGGTAATCATAATATTGGTGAGGCTTTTAGAGTGATTGCCTATGGTGATGCTGATGTGATGGTAACTGGTGGTGCGGAGATGGCTACCTGTCCCCTAGGTTTAGGTGGATTCGGTGCGATGCGTGCCTTATCTACGCGTAACGATGAGCCTGAAAAGGCAAGTCGACCATGGGATAAAGATCGTGATGGATTTGTCCTAGGTGAAGGTGCGGGTATTTTGGTTCTTGAAGAGTATGAGCATGCTAAGAAGCGAGGTGCTCCGATTTATGCTGAAATCGTCGGCTATGGTGTTAGTTGTGATGCTTACCATATCTCTGCGGGTGATCCTGATGCGAAAGGAAGTGTTAGAGCCATGCAGAATGCTTTAAACGATGCTGGTATGAACTCTACTGATATCGATTATATTAATGCCCACGGTACTTCAACGCCTTTAGGGGATGAAGTAGAAGCATTAGCAATTAAAAAAGCCTTCGGTGATCACGCTTATAAAATACCTGTGAGTTCTACAAAATCTATGACAGGGCACTTATTAGGTGCTGCTGGTGGTGTTGAAGCCATATTCTCAATTTTAGCCATGCGTGATCAAGTGGCTCCACCAACAATTAACTTAGATAATCCTGGCGATGGTTGTGATTTAAACTTTGTGCCGCATGAAGCACAAGCACATAAGCTTGATGTAGTCATGTCTAACTCCTTTGGGTTTGGTGGCACCAATGCGACAGTGATATTTCGTAAAGTGTAGAAATGGATGATCAAAAAACGCATAATTTGGCTAATCGGTTTTATTGCCATCGTCAGCCTGGTATTCACTGCGTATTTTTCATATGACTTGCTGAGCTTCAGTCGGCGTCCAGCACTCACCAACCAAACACCCATTATTTATCATCTACAATCAGGTCGGTCTGTTACAACCTTTGCTTATGATATGCATAAGCAGGGATACTTAAAACATCCAGCCTTATTTATCTGGCTAGCTCGCGTACAAGGTAAAACTCGCAAATTACAGGCAGGTGAATATGAGTTTCCCGTCGGGATTACTGCGGAACAATTGCTACATAAGATCTGCTCTGGCCATGTAGTAAAGCACATGCAAACTTTTGTTGAAGGCTGGACCTTTGCGCAAATGCGCCAAGCTATGGCAAAAAACCCTTATTTAACACACGATACTACAGAATTAACTGAACAACAGATCATGGCAAAATTAGGGAAACCAAATATGCCAGCAGAAGGGTTGTTTTTACCTGAAACTTATCAATTCAAGCTCAACGATAGCGATTTTCAAATTTTACAAAAAGCACAACAGAATATGCAGCAATATCTACAACATGCTTGGCAGCAGCGTGCGGATAATTTGCCCTATACAACACCCTATCAAGCATTGATTGCGGCTTCTTTAATTGAAAAAGAATCGGCATTAAATAGTGAGCGACCATTGATCGCGGGGGTGTTGGTTTCACGATTGCGTGCGAAAATGCCTTTGCAATTTGATCCGACGATTATCTATGGCTTAGGTCAGAGTTATAAGGGCAAATTGACCTCGAAGAATTTGAAAGTTGATTCACCATACAATACTTATAAGCATCGTGGTTTACCACCAACCCCTATAGCGATGCCAAGTACGCAGTCCATTGATGCTGCATTACACCCGATGGTTCGAGGCTATCTTTATTTTGTTGCCAAAGGTGATGGTAGCCATGATTTTTCAAAAACACTGGTAGATCATAATAAAGCAGTGCAGAGATATAAAGCGTTTCAAGCCAAACAGCAACAGGCTAATATGAGGTAAGTATGCAAGCTAATTCTGGAGTGTTTATTACAATCGAAGGTATTGAAGGCGTTGGCAAATCAACGGCGGTTACCTATATTCAGCAACGATTGAATACTTCAAACATTCCGCTTATTCTTACCCGAGAACCAGGGGGCACACCTATTGCTGAAGCTGTGCGCAAAGTGGTTTTACAAATGCCTCATACTGAACTCATGTGTCCAGAAACAGAATTACTATTAATCTTTGCAGGTAGGGCGCAGCATATAAAGCAAGTTATCGAGCCTGCCTTAGATCGTGGTGATTGGGTCATTTGCGATCGATTTACTGATGCGAGCTATGCCTATCAAGGCGGTGGGCGTGGTCTTGATTTTGCACGTATTGCTGTGATTGAAGAATGGGTGCAACAGGGTTTACAGCCTAATGTGACTTTATTATTAGATGCGCCTGCAGATATCAGCATGCAGCGTATCAAAGCACGTGGTGAGTTGGACCGAATAGAAGCTGAAAAAATTGAGTTTTTTAATAGGGCGCGTGCAGCATACTTACAGCGAGCTCAGCAATTCCCTGAACGTTATAAAGTGATCGATACGAATTGTTCCTTAGAAGAAGTACAAGTACGCTTAGATGAAGTTATTACAGATTTATTGAAGCGTTATGGTGAAGCCAGTGGATGAGTCGCTACTGAGTAAGATAATCACAAAACCACTGCCTTGGCATGAGGCCCCGTGGACGATGATCCAGCACTATGAACAGCAAGGTGGCTTACCCAATAGTATCCTTTTAAGTGGGCCGCAAGGGTTAGGTAAACATATCTTTGCCCAACAACTAGCAGCTTACTTACTATGTGATACTCCGCTACCTGATAATATGGCTTGCCAACAATGTCGGCACTGTCAGTTATTCAATGCTGGTACGCACCCAGATGCTATTATCTTAAGCCCAGAAAAAGAGGGTGGTGTCATCAAAGTTGATGATGTACGTCAACAAATTGCTACAGCCTATGAAACGCCTCAAGTGGCAGACAAAAAAATCATCGTACTTAATCCCGCTGATGCAATGAATCGCGCCTCCGCTAATGCCTTATTAAAAATATTGGAAGAGCCTTCTGACTACGTATTTTTTATTTTAGTCACGCATCAGCCACATAAATTACTACCGACTATTCGCAGTCGTTGTCAGAACATTATTTTTCCCCTAGCTCATGCTGAATTGGGTCAACGTTGGTTGCAAGAGAATGTCGTCATGGATGAGCAACATAGTTTAGCGGTTGATACTCAACGTCCATTCTATGCTTATAGTATGCTGGAGCGCGATATATTACCCCTGCGCGAACAACTTGCGAGTACGTTTGTCGCCATATTAAGCCATGATGAAGATCCTATTCCAATGGCTGAATTATGTAGCAAACACAATGGGGTTGAGTTGCTGCACTGGTTTTATACGTGGTTAACTGATTGTTTAATTTTGCAAAATATTGATTCAACAGAGCGAGTTAGAAATTACGATATCCTGGCACATTTACAAAATATTGCCAAAAAACTGTCATCTGTAGAGATCTTTGCCTATATTGATAGAATTACTCATGCAAAAAAGTTGATAAATCAGGGAGCGAATGTGAATCAGCAATTAGTGTTTGAAGGCATATTTGCAAGCTAAAAGCTAACTAGGAGATGGCTCTATGGTGGATAAAGAGAAAAAAGAGAATGATGAGGATAAGGAAACAAAGACAGATGAACTATCTGAAAATGACAGTAGTGTCTTCTTTGTGAATATCAAAGATAAAGCTGAATTGTATATCGCCTATATGCCCTATATTGTGAATGGTGGGCTTTTTATTCGTACGGATAAGGCTTATAACCTTGGTGATGAAGTATTTATTTTATTAAAGCTAATAGATGAGCCAGATAAATACACTATTGCTGGGAGAGTTATTTGGATCACACCCAAATGTGCTCAAGGGGCACGTGCTTCGGGTATTGGTGTGCAGTTCTTAGGTGAAGAAACACAAGAAATCCGCAATAAAATTGAAACATATTTAGCGGGTGCTTTAGATTCAAATCGCTTAACGGATACATTATAGATGCTTGTCGATTCACACTGTCATTTAGATCAATTAGATTTAAGCCAATACGATAATAATTTAGCTAAGGCCTTAACTGCGGCACAGGAAAATGGGGTGGGACATATACTGTGTGTCTGCATCGATATGAACAATGTAGAGGCGGTACTTGCCTGTGCAAAGCAATATACATGGGTAAGTGCCTCAGTAGGTGTACATCCCAATACCCAAGATAGCCATGATCCAAGCCTTGCGGAATTAATTCAAATGGCTGAAGCTCCTCATGTTGTTGCTATTGGTGAAACTGGATTAGATTATTTTAGAAGTGAGGGTGATCTTACCTGGCAGCATGAGCGTTTTCGTCGTCATATTCAAGCCGCTATAACCGTCAATAAACCATTGATTATTCATACTCGCGAGGCACGTGAAGATACTATCCGTATTATGCAAGAAGAATCTGCTGGTCAAGTGGGTGGGGTTATGCATTGTTTCACCGAAACCCTGGAAATGGCAGAACAGGCAATGGCATTAGGGTTTTATATCTCTTTTTCAGGGATTGTTACCTTCAAAAATGCGCAGGAATTACAAGCTCTGGCAAAGACAGTGCCCCTTGATAGAATGCTTGTGGAAACAGATGCACCTTATTTAGCGCCAGTGCCTTATCGTGGTAAAACTAATCAGCCAGCTTATGTTCGTCATGTGGCAGAGTTTATTGCTGAATTGCGCGGGATCAGTTACGAAGAGTTAGCCGCAGCAACAACGGATAATTTTTTTAAGTTGTTTACTGCGGCAAGTCGCTTAACTATGGCCTAACTCACTTTATCTACGTCGGCAGGTTCTTTAATCGTGACTGTTTGAATCACAACATCATCCACAGGAACATCTTGATGTCCCATACGAGAAGTTGTGCTGACTTGCTTAATTTTGTCAACTACGTCCATGCCTTCAATAACTTGGCCGAATACACAATAACCCCAGCCATCGGCTGTTTTTGTGGTATGATTTAGGAATGAGTTATTGGCAACATTAATAAAGAATTGTGCTGTTGCAGAATCAGGATCAGAGGTTCTTGCCATGGCGATTGTGCCGCGCTCATTAGCCATGCCTTTATCTGCTTCATTTGGGATAGCCTCTAAGGTTTCTTTTTGTTCCATTCCTTCTTCAAAGCCACCACCTTGGATCATAAAGCCATTAATGACTCGGTGGAAAATGGTGCCATCATAAAATCCTGATTTTACATAATTGAGGAAATTCTCAGCGGTAACAGGAGTATGTTCTGTATCAAGTTTGATCTGGATGGTGCCGTAGTTAGTTTGCATTATAATCATTAGTTTTTATGCCTATATTTGTTAACAAAAAAGCCTGCAGGCGGTTATTGTAGAGATTTTAGTGAATACTTCAAGGGGTTGAAAACAACGATCGGTCAAATAATGTACTATACTTGTAAGTACATGCGAATGTAGGGTGTGTAGATGCCTAGATGTAGAAATTTAATTAAGATTACGTTAATGATAGCCAGCCTATTCTGGGTTGGACAGGCTGCTGCTTTCTGCATTTGGAATAATACCGATAAACTGGCGGTTTCTGAAAATCAAGAAACACAGGTAGATGGTGTGCCAATCACCTTTTATGTGGGGCTTAATGCTGCAAACCCCTGTCATACTCATAAGCCCTACGATCCAGGCAAAAAGGGCTGTTTTACACCCAATGAATGGGATAAGAATATATGCGGTGATGTAGATCATGCCGCCGTTGTCGTACAAATAGCAGGCAGTAATAGCTATGCGAACGATAAGTGCGGTCCCTTATACTTGCAAGACCATGCGCGTATTCAGATCCGTGTAAATAATGAAGGTATCACCTGCGAAGTACTCAATGATATTCCTGCCTCGCCACAGCATTCGGATAGTGCTCAAGAGTAAACAGACTTGAGCTTTTGCCGCTAACCCAAGAGGGAAAATCACACTTCTCAGCCTAAGAGCTTGCACTGTCCACTAGTTTCGCCGCATATGATTTATGGTATGATAGGGCAACTTACTGGTAATCATTATCAAATATGGTCGCAAATACACCACATTTAGCAGCAGAAACTTGGGATCTAAGCCATCTCTCGGCATATCCTTGGTTTGAAGTACTTTCCTCAGCACTCAGGCAATTTGATTTACCTGCCGGTAAAAGTCCAAGTATTGAGCAATATAATAAAGTATTGGCTCAGCTAGAAAACCCGCCCAGTAATATGCAGGGCATGCCCATCCGTGCTGTAAAGGATAATTGTTGCTCTACTACATCCTTTGAGGAAGGCTATGAACCGCAAATATACCTACAGGGAGCCCTCACAACGCGGACAGATAATTGGCATGATTTTTTTAATTTCTTAGTATGGATGACTTTTCCTAAAACGAAGGCACTGTTAAATGCTCAGCAATATCAGGCATTAGCACGCCGTCACGCACAGCACATTCCAGAACGCACGCCACTAGAGAATAAGTTGGCACACTTTGATGAATGTGGCATGGTGGTATTATCAACAGATAATAATATTTTGACACAATTACGAGAACATCGGTGGCAACAAGTATTTTGGCAGCAAAGTACTGAATTAGAGTCATCCACGCGTTTCATTATTTTTGGCCACGGCTTGTATGAAAAATGTTTACACCCTTACATAGGTATGACAGGAAAAGCCTTATTTTTAACAATTGAAGCAGAGTATTTACAGTTGGATAACCAACAGCAATTACTTAGATTAGATACGCGGCTTACAGAGGAACTTAGCCGTGTAAATGAGGAGCATAGTCAGTATCGATTATATCCATTGCCGCTATTAGGGATCCCAGGGTGGCATTATCAACATCAAGATGAGGCGTTTTATCAAAATAAGGATTATTTTCGTGCGAAAGCACAATAGCATTTACGTATAGACATAAGGAGATGTGTGTATGAGAAATAGTAAGGATGAAATTTTACAGTATTTATTATTCCCCAATCATTTATGGATGACTGTGGGAGTACTTGTAGGTGTGGTAGGTATTATTGCCTGTGCTTTTTTCTTAAAGAATAAGCAAACAAGAGCTAATGCTATTGCTGGCATGTTGGCTTTAGCGATGGTATCTGGTTTGTTGAGTTTAAAGCTATTACGTAATGCATTACATGAAGTTAATTTAACTCAGTATCGTTATTTAATTGTGCAGTCTAATATTCATCCACAATTGCGGGTTTATATTGGCCATTATCTTAACCGTAAAGATGGTACGCTAAATGGCATTGATTATGTGGTGTTACTCAATAAATTGAAGAAAAAACAACAGCAATATAAATATAATCGCCATGTTCAGTAGTGATTAATGATAGAGTAAGTATGAGTGCATATTTGAGGCATATCTCAGAGGACAGTAGATAAACAAGGATTAGGAGAATCTTATGCGAGTGAAGAATAAAGTAGCCGTGATCACAGGAGCCGCTAGCGGCATTGGTAAAGCCATTGCAGAGAAATATGTGCAAGAGGGTGCGCATGTGGTGCTCACCGATGTTAATATGGATAAATTGCAGCAGGTAGCGAAAACGCTCCAGCAGGATAATACTAACAAAGTACTCGCGTTGAATATGGATGTGATAAATGAGGCCCAGGTTAATAACACTATCGACCATATTCATAATGAATTTGGCCGTATAGATATATTGGTGAGTAATGCGGGAATACAACATTTAGCACCTATGCATGAATTGAATTATGCTGATTGGCAACGCGTATTGCATGTGCATTTAGATGGAGCCTTTTTAACAACACGGGCCTGTTTACGCCACATGTATACCCAAAGTCATGGTGGCAGCATTATCTATTTGGGCTCCATCCACTCAAAAATTGCATCACAATTAAAGGCTCCTTATATTACGGCCAAACATGGATTAATTGGTTTGTGTAAAGCGGTTGCAGTAGAGGGTGCTGCCTATGGTGTTACCGCTAATGTTATTTGCCCTGGTTTTGTGCGTACCCCCTTGGTGGAAAACCAATTACCCGTATTAGCTGAAAAATATGGCGTTTCAGAAGATGAAATTATTCGTACGAAATTATTGGGTAATACGGTTGATGGTGAATTTACTGATATAAATGATATTTCAGAACTTGCTATTTATTTGGCTTCATTTTCAAGTCAGGCGCTGACGGGACAATCCTTAATTGCCGGACATGGCGCTTTCATGGAGTAAGGTATAACAATGACTCAATCCCCAGAGATATTACAAACATTTTCAGCACAGAGTTGGCAATATCAATTTAGCCAAACCGAATGTGAAAGTGCAGCGAAGCATTTAGAGCAAGGCGGTATTTTATTCTTTCCAAATTTAAGTTTTGCATTAGAAGATTATGGTGATATTTTAGCAAGCGATCAGTATATGCAGCAGGGTGTTAAAAATATCAGCTATAATTCACACACTGATTCCATTAAAGGTACCACAATAACTAATGATACTGCAGCCAATATCAAGCGTTGCTTACAAGATTTTAGTTATGCCAGTGAAGGTCTATTACAGAAAATAATCCCTGTGTATGCGGATAATATGCTGAAAGGGCGCACGAGTTTTCGTCCGGTAGAGATAGAAGGGCGCCAAATCAAGTCCTATAAAAAAGATGACACACGCTTACATGTGGATGCATTTCCTTCTAGTCCAGTACAGGGCAATCGTATTTTGCGGGTATTTACTAATATCCACCCGGGTAGCAGAGATCGCGTCTGGCGCACCGGTGAACCCTTCGCTGATGTTGCACAGCGGTTTATCCCTGGTATTAAACCACCGTTACCCGGCAGCCAATTTTTATTAAAAACATGTAAAATCACTAAATCAATACGCACACCCTACGATCATTATATGTTACATATGCATGATACGATGAAAGGTGATATGGAATATCAGCAATCAGTGCCAGCCACGGAATTGAGATTACCCCCAGGCAGTACCTGGATTGTTTATACTGACTTAGTTTCTCATGCCGCATTAGCTGGCCAACATTTGTTGGAACAAACATTTTATCTGCCAGTAGATGCCATGGTCATGCCAGAGAAAACGCCATTGAAGATACTGGAGAAGATGTTAAAGAGACCACTTGTGTGATTATTCTCGTCACCATTTGTACGAGTGATAATGACTAGGTTGCTCTTAATACCTATTGGAGTTGGATGCGATAAGTTTTTAGTTTATTACTTTTCTAGCGGCGAGTAAAAAGCGCTATCAGGGACGATAGCGCAAGCTACATGGATGTAGCCGAGCCGATAGAAAAGTAATAAACTAAAAACGAGAGCCTTTATCAAGGACGATAACGCAAGCTACATGGATGTAGTCGAGCTGATAGAAAGAAACTAAAAACAAGAGTTAAAGACAAAAACTAATAAAAGGAGCCCCCCACATGCTAAAACACTTCCTACGCCTGCTTATTGCCAGCTTATTGGTGCTAATACTCACAAAGTATTTTGCCATTGCTTTAAATTGGCTACTAACCGCTCATAAACAAATATCCCATGCCATGAAAGCCGTCTTTTCTGGCGGCAGTATTGGCACTATTATTCTTCAGCTTGTGGCACTAATGCTGATCCCAGCTGTAGCAACAGCCATACCCGCAGGTATCTACTGGGCCATTAACCGCAAGCAAATGCCCTATATTCTTGAAACCTTATGGGTATTTTGGATTGTGCTAGCCACAACGATTGTCTTAAAAGCATGATTTTACTCAAATATCGGCAAACTATAAGAGCTTAAGTGGCAAAAGCGGCAATGAGTTGCCGCTTTTTGCTTGATTTAGCTGAATTTTCCATGATTTTTGTTACGCACTTTGACTATCTGCAATTTATCTTACTGATTTTTTTATCTTTTCTCATGAGATTTTCCGCAAAGATTAACACAGTATTGCTATTGTGTAATTCCTATGAAATAAAGCATTTTTTTCCTAAAACAGCTATTGCAGTGCATAAAACAAGCTGATAGCATGGTTTTCGTTGTTTATAAATACAACAAAACTTTTGACAAACAACAGATGGAATTAAGGATTAAAAGAGTCATTCTCTTGGTGAGGATACGATACTGAAACTAACGCGTAGACAGCAGTAGGCAACAAGGACATGGAAAATTGCAGAAGCAGGCATGTTGAGCCACTAGATAAACGAATACGTGCACATGCAAAACAGCTATAACAATATTTGCAGGCTATAAGAACAAGACCTTAAAAGGCGATTTGAGCGCATTTTGACAGTAAAAATGCTCTGAAAATTGAATTACTTGTGGGTAAGTGTTGTAAATATTAATAAAAGGTAGCTTTATTACAAATATGTAACAAAATTACTGGGATCGTTAATACTATCTTAATGATTTTTCGGTAATAATGGCGTTGTTCTTGCATAAGTAAGGGTAGTATAGGTAACTCAAGATGAATGATATGACGAAATATAACCACATCCATCAGGCCAATATTCGCATCATGGGCGAGATTTTTGGTGTTAACAGTGGTCTTGCTAGAAATATTAAGATAGGCAATCAGACGCTTGCTGACAGCAAACGCCTCGCTGCTGCGTATCATCATTTCGTCCTCACTGAAGGCATGCCAACTATCAGTGCAGAAATCTACAATGGAAGCCAAGACTTACAAACATATTTTGCTACCCGAAATGCATTAGAAGCACAGTTAAGTGATAATACCACTGTAATAGACGCTACTACACAAGAAAGTTTACGCCAAAAAATTATTCTGCTAGATGAAGCTGCTAAACAAACGGATGATTACCAAAAATACGCAACCGCAATTGGCTTAGAGAAACAGATATTAGAACAAAAGGATACAAATAACTGGCCTTCAGATTACGAGATTTTCCAATGGGCTTATGGTAGTGCTGCATTAAATGGTGGGCACGGTAATGCTAATTCAAATACAACGCCGTACTATTGCTATAATCGGCTTTATGCCAATCTATCTAGCATTTTTGAACCGTTTTTTAGTCCTGCCGCTGGAATTCCAGAATGGTTAGCAGCTAATTATCAGGGTGACGCACTCGATAAAAAATTAGCCGAATTGCAAAGTTCTGAATTAGGCCAAGCTTATGCAGCCTATAATGAGGTCTACAAGATTGCGAGCTCATTATCTGGGTTGTGTAATAGTAGTCTCAATGCCCTTATTCAACCTACAGCAAGCGTTCAGCAATTCTCTGTTGACCCAATGAAAATACATCAAGAATCTTGTGTTGCTATCTATCGGGCTTATAAGCCAATATGGTTGAGTAATGAGAATACTGTCATTGACCAGATTAAGCAAAAAGTACATCAGCATGCTCGCAAGCATTTACAACCTGCAGCAGCTAAGAAATACACGAGTTATTTTTCTGCCACTGCTAAATTACATTTAGCCGAGGCCTTAGGTCAGCATGGTATTTTAGATCAAATGCTAATATCTGCAAGCAGGGTAGCGGTCAGCCTAGGCATCAGCAAAGCTAAACCTTATACACAGTTGCGTGGTAGCATTGCTGATTTCTGTAATAAGGGCAAACGTTCTTGGCTAGCGCGTCGTCGCGAATTAGCCACACTTGTTGAAAGTTATACTCAAGGCTATATTAACACGGCTACTTTCCAACATAAATTAGCTCAGCATCAAGCGAAATACGATCCTAGCCCTAAATGGAGCTGGTGGTATTTATTTCCACCCTATGCACTTTATAAAGCAGCTAAAGTAGTCTTAACTGCGCCGGCAATAATTAATCGAGCTATGGATGATACTGCTACACATAATTTTGCGGTGAGCTTTCATGACAACATGATAGCGGCACGAGCAAAAGCCAGTGCGGAAGGAAAAGGTGCTATTAAAGATGACAAATTGCAGTCTGGTGCCAACTTAGAGAGGCTAATTAACACTGAAAAAGCAAAAATAGTGCAGCGCGTTGCTCGCTTGACAGATGTGCCAGCCGCAACAGGTGAGTTACAACAACCAGTACGTGGCTCACTAGTCAGTAAAGCCGCCAAGGATGTACAAGGTCGTGCAAGCAGCTTACTAGCCTTATTAGAGCGAAAAACCACGTACAAGGATGTTGAGGGCAAACCACTAACAGGTAATCCCTTACATATTGCTAGAGCACAGAGTCTCGATGATTTATGGAATGTAAAAGCCCAAGCTGCGCAATTAGAAGTTGCACGTTGCCCAAGCCTTGGAGGCTAATTATATCAAGGCATTCTTGATTACTGTCGAGAATGCCATTATCTAATCGTAGTGGGTCCACATGCGAATAATTTTAATAGCTTTCTCTTTTTCATATACGTTGGTAAACAAACCTATGTTGAATATTTTAGGGCCATTTCATTAATAATTTACATGAAGATAGACCAGTAATTAATTGATTTTATGTTAAATAGCTGAGATCTCGGCTTGTTGGTTCAATTTTTTTTCAAAAAAGCTAGTGCATTACATGAGATCTAAGCTACAATTACCAATCTAAATAAGAACAATAATATTAACCTAACGCTTAGTTGGACACCGCCATGGGAATTTTAAGTTTTTTAGTAAATACAGGAACCCCGCGATCTAAAGCACCAAGTCAACCTCAAAATAAATGGGTTGAAATGCAAGAGATCACGAGCACAGGCGTAACTCCCCATTCAGCAAATGATCATCAAACCCAAGTTAAATCAGTGAGTTATTCGGCTGAATGTAATGACTTGGATTACAATTTTGCACATGCCCAGCGGCAACTCACTCAGTGTGCTCAATCCTCAGCTTCGTATCTCGTTGATGGTAAAGAAAACCTGCTCCCTATTATTGAAAATATTGTCGAACATGCTAAATCTCTGCTTACCTTTAAACCTATTTTTCAGCAATATTTTGGTGAAACCATGTTAGCTGACGTACAGAAGTACTCTCAATTAGCGCTATCGAAACCCACTAGAATGAATACAGAGCAGCTTGTGCGCTTCACTAGCGATTTAAACCAAGCGGTGTGTCGTATACCGGCTAAAGTACTTGAGAACGATCCTGAAGCAAAACATTTACGTCAGTCTGCAAGTGCTTGTTTTGGTGCACTATATGGCTCAGCAATGCTGATACAAAGTGCCTCCATGAGTGCGCAAATAAGCCAAGAGCCTATTCGAACCTATCGAGCCCCGGTTTCGCCACGTCAGCAGTGATTTTTAGTCTATACTATACATAGCGAAATTAGGTAGTATAGGTCATCTATGGAGCATCCGGGCACGCTCACATCTTTGCAGCATAAACATCTGCGTTCCTTATCTCAGTGGCTTGAAGGATTGCCTATTGCTGATATCGAGAAATCAGCCGATATGGTGTATAAGCGCATTGCCTTGATTACTGAGGGCGACCTAAGTATCAATGAATTCTTCCAGTCATTAGAATTGCTTTACCCTACAATCAAATACCTGTGGGATTCCATGCATAAATATTATCTCGATCCTAATGTAGTATCACTTAAACAACGACCCAAAGGCATTGCCTTATCTCAGGCTTTAGAAACACGCTATGCGGCTGCTTATGCGGCAATTGTGCGTAAGCAAGCTGATTTAGCTCAAGAAGAAATGCAGGAATCGATACAGATCAGGGCGATTCATCGAGCCATCACCCATTTAATGCGAGCATTGATTTTGCGCTATCAATTTTATACGCCAGCGCCCGAAAACCTTTGGCAAAGTATACACAAGCTTTACTACTATGCGGAAAAGCATGGCTTGGAGGATGTACCCTTAACTGAAGCATCAGATAGTGAGCCCATGGATATGACTATACGCTCAGTCTATATTCATTGTTTATTGCTAGCATCGGCAGCTCCTTATCAATTACGCTATAAGGATATTGAACGTTTACATCATGCATTATTCACGTGGACTAAGTATGCTAAATTAGAGCAAGATATTAATTCAGATAATCATACTTATATTGTTAATCTTAATCAGGGTAAGCCACCAGTTTATTACACCATGGCTCTAGATGACGATGTCAGCGAATACAGCCGTGGTTTGGATACGCAAAGATTAGTCCTACATTTAAAAATGCTGATTGATGAACATGCCGATCTTGATCCTGATAATCAAGCCCTATATGGTTTATCTAAGGATAGCTTAGTCTATTTAACTCAATCCTGGGGGCATGTAGCTAAGCGTGCAAGCCAACGCAGTAAACAGGCAGGTAAGATGCAAGTGTGTATCGGCTTAGCCGCAGCACACCATTATTTAAATGCAGAACAGCCGTTTATGCTCGAACAACAAGTGCATTTTGGTTCACAAAGACATGCAGAAAGCGATGTCCAGCAAACTATCCCTGACACTAATGCACCTAAATATTTCTCCCATGAGTGGTCAATAGAAGATGTGAGCAGTACCGGCTATTGTTTAGTGGCAAATGTAAAAGATATTGACCGTATCCAATCAGGTGATTTATTAGGCTTAAAACATACAGAGGATACCTTTGTGCACCAATGGCAATTGGGAGTAGTGCGTTGGTTAAAACATGATGACAATGAGCATTTGAATTTGGGCGTAGAATTAATTTTACCGGGCTATATAAAAGTTGCGGTACAGATGCGTCAGAATCAAGCCAGTCAGTATTTTCGTGCTTTATTGGTCCCTGACTTTTCAGGAGAAGATGCGGTTAATTATGTGATAATGCCGAAGAAACATGTGGTCACGGGACAAAAATTGCTAGTGACTTATGAAAACCGTGAAATCTGGATCTGCTTGCAAGCTTGCTATGCAGATACGGCTAGTTACTGTCAATATGCCTATGAGATTGTGCCTGAATGAGTCTAAATCTTGCGCCATTAATCGCTCACCGTGGGGCGAGTTACTATCGGCCTGAAAATACCTTGCTTGCTATGCAATATGCGGCTGAATTGGGCGCTAAGTGGGTGGAATTTGATGTGACGCTGACTCAAGATAATCACTTAGTTGTGTTTCATGACCGGAATGTACGCGATAAAACTAATGGCTGTGGCGCTGTAAATAAAATCAGTTATGCAGAATTATCTAAGTTGGATGCAGGTAGTTGGTTTGCAAAGGAGTATCACGCCTGTCGCGTTGCTAGCTTTGACGCTATGCTACAATGCTGTGCACATTTAAATTTACAGATGAATATAGAACTAAAGCCTTACGATGACCGCTATGAGACTACAGTTAAAATGATGATGTCGGCCTTAAATAAGTCTTGGCCTGAACATTTACCTCAACCCTTAATATCAAGCTTTTCTGTTGATATGTTAGCTGAAGTGCGTCGGCAGCTACCGCAAGCACAATTAGGTTTACTGGTAAAACGCTGGCGCAAAGCTGAATTACAACATGTATCTACATTGAACTGTATCTCGGTGCATATTCAACAGGAATATGTTACGGAAAAAATTGTACATAGTTTAAAGCAACAGCAATTATTGGTTTTAGCCTATGTGGTGAATAATCCACGGCGTGCGCAAACTTTGTTATCCTGGGGAGTGGATAGTCTATTTTCAGATGATCCATTATTATTATGAAACATTATGATCTTATTATAATTGGTGGCGGAATTAATGGCTGTGCTATTGCTGCTGATGCTGCAGGGCGCGGTTTATCCGTGTATTTATGTGATAAAGGTGATTTAAGCTCAGGAACTTCCTCTTATAGTAGTAAATTGATCCATGGTGGTTTACGTTATTTAGAGCATTATGAATTTGCTTTAGTACGAGAAGCATTACGTGAGCAAGAAATATTAATGCGCAAAGCACCTCATGTCATTAAACCTATGCGCTTTATCATGCCTTATCATCATCGGCTTAGACCTACATGGTTATTGCGTTTAGGGCTGTTTCTATATGATAAACTTTATAAGAGAAATCGCTTACGGTCTACGCGAGTAATTAATTTAAAACATGATTTAAGGGGGCGAATTTTTAAATCTTCATTTAGTAAAGGCTTTGTGTATTCGGATTGTTATGCAGACGATAGTCGTTTAGTTATTTTAAATGCGCTGATGGCTCATGAGCAGGGTGCTGACATCAACCCTAGATGTGAAGTATTGCAATGTGAGCGTCATGCCGAGTATTGGCACGTGAATATAATGAATAAAATAACCGGTATAGAAGCAACCATCACTGGCAAATGCTTAGTTAATGCTGCTGGCCCATGGGTCAATCAAGTGCATCGTTTGCTGAATCATGCGCCTGTGGCTGATAAGGTGGCTTTAGTGAAAGGCAGTCATATTGTTGTCAAAAAACTCTATGAAGGTGAACATGCCTTTTTATTACAGTTGGCTGATGGACGGGTTATTTTTATTATTCCCTTTGCCGATGGTACTCATTTGATTGGTACTACGGATGTACCTTATGAGAGTAACTTAGATAATATCAAGCCAACAGAAGCAGAGATTAGCTACCTATGTAATGGTGTCAATGAGTATTTAAATGTCCCTATAAAGCCAGAGGATGTTATTTGGTCCTTTGCTGGGGTGCGAGCATTACAAAATAACACGGAGGTACAGGCACAAAAAATCTCTCGTGATTATACTATAGAGTTAGATAATGCTGGGGCTTCCTTGCTTACGGTAATTGGCGGAAAAATTACAACTCATCGTCGTTTAGCTGAAGTTAGTTTGGCAAAACTTACTGATTATTTTCCTAATATGTTACCAGCATGGACTGAAGATGTACCTTTGCCAGGTGGCGGTATTGAAGATATGCAAGCCTGGGTAGCTGAGATAAGCCAAGAGTTTAGTTGGTTGCCAAGGGATTTATTACGTCGTTATACCCGAAAATATGGCCAACGATGTTTACACATATTGCAAGGTAGACAGTCTATAGCTGACCTAGGTTGTCATTTTGGTCACGGCTTATATGAAGCTGAAGTGTGTTATCTACGTGATTATGAGTGGGCACACACGGCAGAAGATATATTGTGGCGACGCAGTAAATTAGGCTTGTACTTTAAACCTCATGAAGTGCGCAAATTAGAATTATTTCTTAAGCCAACGACCGTCGGGTGATTGTACATAATTACCTTTGGCAGTGCGTTTATAGGCTTCTCTACCGGCGATGACTTGTACTTTTTTAAGAGATGTATGATGTGTTTCGGCAATAGCTTGGTAGTAGAGCTGACGCTGCTTATTGACTTGCTTAATGAGTAAAGAGACATTAGCAGGTACCTTTTGTTGTATTGCTCCTACATAGCCATCTGCTTGCTCGCCAATTAATCCTTGAGCTTTGGCTTGAGATAAGGTGAGCGCCGCGTAGGCAGTACTGATACTGAGAATGCAGAGCAATAGGGCCGTACTGAATTTGAAAATGATAGAATTTTTCATGTGGTGGATCCATTGTTAGTGTTTAAAAAACATCGGGATTATTGAACACTTTGTTGACATCATTTGCAACTTTTAATTGGATTTCATGATCAACTTTTACATTCAAGTTAATGGTAATGGGTTTATCCGGTGCTTGGAGTTTAATCACAGGTGAACAACCTGTAAGGGTTGCGATGCCGAGCATCATGACTAAACTATGTGCATATTTCATAGAGAGTATTCATATATTTGACTGGTAATGTTTGAGTATAGGCAAAGCTATTCAGGGTAGTCAAATCATCAGGAGATTTCTCTCAGCGGCTATCGCCACTTGTCGGGATGACAAAAGCTTTACTATTGTCATGTGTCTCTACCAATGGTCAATCCCGGTAATCACAGGCTTCTGAATAGTGATCTTCATATTAGATTTAATGCCAGTTCTTTTCTCAATTTCATGTATGTATTCTGCACTTTTAAAAATGTCGTGTAAGGGTGCTACTAGATTAACATTAAATTTTACCGGGTGATTGTCCATTAACTCAGGGTTAGTGCCGAGAAATTTCATATTGAGTTCAGCATTAAGTGGTGAGTAATTAATATGCATTATCAGATCATGAAAATGAAAACTATCGACAATATTAAAGGCGAGCTTAGTAATTGCATTTTCATTAGCCTTAGTTAATTCAGGTGCGGTAGGCACATAAGAAATTTCACCACCTTTACTACGCAAGATGCCATTTTTAATATAAACACCACTGGGATCGATAATAACAGGGAAGTGTCCGTGTAAATTACCTTTGCCTGATAGACCGTCAACATCTGAATAATTAATGAGTTTGCTAACGCTAACATTGCGGACTAATAAATTGATTTCATGGCGTGATGCTCGGGGGTTATAAATAATATGTTGGCCTTGTATTAGACCATCTGCGATTTTACCAGTGACGGTTTCAATATCTAATATGGATTTGTTTTCGCCTGTTAACGGGTGGATCTGATAACGGCCGCTAACATGGGTAAAATGGATGCCAATTTTTAACATACTTGCAGTGAGAGGTTGCTGTGGTTTAGTGATAAGGGGATTAAAGTGAACCATCGCCATTTGTGTGGAAAGATTACGGTATTCTAAGTCAGCTAAATGTCCAGTGAGATGTTCGCCAGTGAGCTTAAGCCCAGGATCCATCGACATATGGGCTTTTTCTGTCTTTGGATCGGTTGTCCATTTGAGGCGGCCTCCTAAATGGATATTACCATGGGTAAAAATAAACTCGCGTTGTAAGTTAGCAAAAATATCGCGTAAGTCTGTGCGATGTTTAGCAAAGTCAACACTTTGTAGGTCGACATCAATCACGCCAGTCTGATTTTTCGTATTCTGGTTAATATAAATGGTGCCAGTGAGTAATTTATTTTGATCGGCAAATTTCAATTGTGCATGAAAACTGTCATCCGTAATAGTGAAAGGTCCACTGAGAAATACTGGCTCGCCAGGGAATAAATATTTAAAGCGCATTCCTGAAATTGCTACTTCACCAGTCGCTTTAATATGACCATGTTCATTCACCATATTGATATGACCAACAATTTTATAGTTTTTTGTCATATTTTTGGGGTCAGAGACATAGATAGTGGCTTGGTCAATTTCTAAATGTTGAGTATTTCCAAGATTTTGCACTGCATTAATCAAGATATTTTGTGGCATTTGCTCACGTGAGGGATCTGTGGATTGGGTATCAATAGCTAGCGTTGGGATCACAATGTCATTGACCCTACCTTTGAGTAAGCTTACGGGTGAATAGTCTACTTCAATCTTAGGGATGCTAATTTGAGTGGTATTCTCGGTTTCTTTTTGAGTCTTAGGTTGTTTTTGTAATTGGACACTTTGGATAGTTAATTGCTGTGCAGACATCTGATCCACAGATAGACTGGGGTCAGCAAAGCCCTTTTCTTCAAGTTCATGGGTAAGGTAACTTTGTAATAGGGAGGGCACAAAATACAGCAGTGCAACAATGAGAACAGCAATTAATCCAAGAATAAGTGATAATCTTGTATGTTTTTTGACTTTATTGCGCATGTGGTTACTTAACTTGATTTCCCTTTTGCTGGGGAGATATTTCCATTCTTAGAGCATAGTACACGCAGTGATTGTAGTGAGCAAATAGTTCATGCTAGCATTGTGATGGGACAATAATATAATGAGATGCTGATGAAACATGGATTCGTTTTTTATCTGACGGCTATAATTTGTGCAATTATGTCGCTTTTTTTTCTTGGATTTACGCTATACTTAATTCCGCATATTTTACTGGGCAGTGACTTTGCCATGCCAGGCATATTCGTGCGTTATGTGCAATGGTTGGAACTGCACCACCGCTTATCAGGGATTCTATTATTTATTACCTTAGCCTTGCCATTTGTCATTGCGGGATTATTTTTCTTCGCCCTAGGTAAGGGTATGACAAATCGGTTTGAAAAATCTGAAATAGGTCAAGAGTTAGAGGCTATTACTCTGAAGAAAAAACCTCAGCAAGTTCATCCGGCCTGGTCCATCTTATTAGGTATCACTATTATCTTATTTTTGGCACTGATTATTGAGCTGTTTATGTCCATTGAGATGGAAGTTTTTAGCTTCACCACCACAACATTAGGGTAGTCATTAGCTACCCATGATTGCCCCAGTAAAGAACCCACCTGCAGCTAAAATGCGCTCAGGTGTGGATTTTTTGCTGTGTGAAGGTGTGGTATTAGTCGCTATTTGTGTGGGAGTCAGTGCGACAGCATTAGCGGGTGTTTGTGTCGCAGGCTCTGCTGCAACAGAGGCTGTCACATTAGTGCCATTGGTGCTGACTGTTGTTGAAGCTGTGGTGGCACATGCAGACAATAATAGACTGGTGGCTATGCCTGTAAAAATGAATAGGGCCGCTCTTTTCATCACTTGAATCTCCTATGAGTTCTTCATGTACATCCTGTATGTTCTGAAATTATACAGAGATTTATGTCGTTTACAAGCGCATTTCTGGAATTTCTCCCCTTATTTCTAAGGGACCTTCTGTGACTGCTTGGATCTCACTGACAGATACGCCAGGGGCTCTTTCTAGTAAGTGGAAACTGCCATCACGTATTTCAAGGACAGCTAAATCAGTGACAATCATTGTCACACAGTGCACTCCTGTTAGGGGTAAAGTACATTTATTCAATAACTTAGAATTACCTTTTTTGTCAGCATGGGACATAGCAACGATAATATTTCTTGCTCCAGCGACTAAGTCCATTGCGCCGCCCATGCCTTTGACTAGCTTGCCAGGGATCATCCAAGAGGCAATATTGCCTTGGATATCTACTTCAAAGGCCCCCAGCACCGTTAAATCGATATGACCGCCGCGGATCATGGCAAAGCTGTCAGCAGAGGAAAAATAGCTTGCGCCAGTGATTGCTGTGACGGTTTCTTTGCCCGCATTGATTAAATCAGGGTCGATGTTTGCCTCAGTAGGGTAAGGGCCCATGCCTAACATACCATTTTCAGATTGTAGGATTACCTCTATACCTTCAGGGACATAATTGGCGACTAAGGTGGGGATCCCGATACCTAAATTAACGTAATAGCCATCTTGCAGCTCTTGGGCTATGCGTTGGGCAATTTGTTGACGATTGAGTGCCATAGCGTTTCCTATTCTGTGAGTGTGCGCCTTTCAATGCGTTTTTCAAAGGTTCCTTGAATAACCCGCTGGACATGTACGCCGGGTGTATGGATATGATCTGGATCGAGCTCACCTGCAGCAACAATTTCTTCTACTTCCGCTACAGTAATTTTACCTGCAGTTGCCATCATGGGATTGAAATTTCGTGTGGTTTTGCGGAAGATTAAATTGCCCATGGTATCGGCTTTCCAGGCTTTTACGAGTGCAAAATCAGCGGTTAACGATTCTTCAAGAATGTAAGGTTTGCCTTGAAACTCTTTAACTTCCTTACCATCACCCACAGGTGTTCCATAACCTGTAGCAGTATAGAATCCAGGAATGCCTGCGCCACCAGCACGAATTTTTTCGGCGAGGGTGCCTTGAGGTGTCAGGATAACTTCCATTTCACCACTGATAGATAACTGCTCAAATAAATTATTTTCACCAACATAGGATGCATAGATAGTTTTAATTTGGCGCTTTTCCAGCAGTAAGCCTAAGCCGAATCCATCGACACCGGCATTATTTGATATGCAAGTTAGCCCACTATACCCTTCTTGATAGAGATAATTGATCAAGCCTTCGGGGATGCCGCAGAGCCCAAATCCGCCAACCATCACTTGCATATTATCACTGAATCCAGCGAGTGCTTCGGCGTAGGTCTTAACGACTTTATTAAATCCTGTCATGATATCCTTATTCCGTTTTATACAAGCACCATTGCTCCTATTATGGTATAGTTTCCGATAAATGTAAAAGCATCATTATTATAGGTATATATGTTTAAACCCTTACCACTCTTTATTGGATTGCGCTATACACGAGCTAAACGCCGCAATCATTTTATTTCTTTCATTTCCTTAGCCTCAATGTTGGGTATTGCCATTGGAGTGATAGTTTTGATTACCGTGCTGTCAGTGATGAATGGCTTTGATGAACAAATTCGCGAGCGTGTGTTTGGGCTAGCCGAGCAGGTGGGGATCACAACCTATGATAAGAAATTACCCGATTGGCAACAACTCGATGTACGTTTGGCTAAGTCAGCGGATGTAGTTGCAACTGCTCCTTATGCAGCAGGGCAGGGCATGCTGACCCACTATGGGCAGATCCATCCCGCATTGATTATTGGGATTGAACCTGGACGAGAAGCCAAAATCGGCCAGTTAGCTAATAAAATGCAGCGTGGTTCCTTATCTGCATTACAGCCAGGGCGTTATGGTATTGTGGTGGGGCGAGAATTAGCGGCAAATTTAGGTTTGGGTATTGGTGATAAGGTCACTGTGGTAATTCCAACGGCAACATTATCACCAGTGGGTATGATACCGCGTTTTAAACGCTTTACAGTGGTGGGTATTTTTCATGCGGGTACAGGTTTCGGTTTTGATGATAGTTTAGCGTACATTAATATGCATGATGCGCAAACGCTTTATCAACTCGGGGATAATGTTACTGGACTTAAATTTAAGTTAAAAGATCTATATCAAGCCCCGCAATTTGCAAATCATTTACGTGAGCTCTTACCAGATGGATATATTGTTACAGACTGGACGGAAACCTATGGCGCATTTTTCCAAGCAGTGAGCTTAGAAAAAACCATGATGTTTATCATTTTGTTATTGATTATTGCCGTGGCTGTTTTTAATTTGGTGTCTTCATTAGTGATGGTGGTTACTGATAAGCGATCGGATATTGCTATTTTAAGAACCATTGGCGCAACACCGGCAACGATTCTTTACACGTTTATTGTTCAGGGTTTTATTATTGGGGCATTGGGGACATTGTTAGGGCTAGTGGGCGGTTTAATTTTAGCTTCGCATGTGACAGAGCTTGTGAATTGGTTGCAAGCAGTATTTCATGTGAATTTATTATCCTCTGGCGCATTCTGGGTCGATTATTTACCTTCAAAAATTATTGCCAGTGATGTGATTAAGATCTGCGTGAGTGCCTTTGTGATGAGCTTATTAGCAACAATTTATCCTGCATGGCGTGCTTCGAGGATCCAACCTGCGGAGGCTTTACGCTATGAATAATCATGAAAATAAACCCGTCATCCACTGCGATAATATTGCTAAGTCTTATCATGATGGCAAAATTGATGTGAAGGTATTACACGAAGTTAATTTATCAATTAAAGCCGGTGAGCAAGTGGCGATCGTTGGTGTGTCGGGTGCAGGTAAAAGTACATTGCTGCATTTGCTTGGAGGTTTAGATAAGCCAACTAGCGGTACGGTTTACATTGATGATGTGGATATTAACAGCTTAAGTGAAAAGCAGCGTAGCTATTTACGTAATCAAAAACTAGGGTTTATTTATCAGTTGCATCATTTGTTACCTGAGTTTACCGTGCTAGAAAATGTGTGCATGCCCTTATTACTCGCGAAGAATACTGATAAAAATTACCGTGCTCGTGCAACTGAGTTGCTAGAGAAAATTGGCTTAGGCCACCGCTTGCAACATAAAATTGGTGAACTCTCCGGTGGTGAGCGTCAGCGTACCGCTATTGCTCGTGCTTTAGTGACTAATCCAGTGTGTGTTTTTGCTGATGAGCCGACAGGTAATTTAGATCCAAAGACAGCGGAAAAGGTGTATGACTCGATGTTGAGTTTAAATAAAGAACTGGGTACTAGTTTAGTCATCGTTACTCATGATCAGCAACTGGCATCACGCATGGATCGCATTTTACGGCTAGAAGATGGGCACTTGCGGTAATATTTCCATTGACTTTTTATTAGATAATACATATATTCGTTATAACATATTCAAGCCGATTGAAATATGAACAACAAACATGGGTATAGTAAGTATTTTGTAGATCGGAACAGGAAATACCCCGGATTCGTCACATTCGTTACTTAGCCTAGAAATAACCAATGACAGGCATTCCAACCAGGAAACACCACGGGTTTATCCGTGGTTGTTTATTTCTTGCGTCTGCGGCGCAACGACCAGCTACGGATCACCATAATACGCCAAAGTAGCCGTATCATTAGATTCCCTAAGATTGCAGCAATAACCCCGCAAATCAATGACCCGAGTAACAAGGGTTCCCAGATATGGATAAATTGTGAAGCTAACCACTGCATTGACAGCTCAATGTGAAAATGCTGATGTGGCATATGCAGAATTGTGGCTCCTATATGGTAGCTAAAGTAGAAAATGGGTGCCATGGTGATTGGGTTAGTGATCCAGACTAAGCAAACCGATAATGCTAAATTCGCTCGCCAGACAATGGCTAAGGCGGCAGCTAAGACCATTTGAAAGGGGATAGGCATAAATGCACAGAATAAGCCGACAGAGAAGGCTCTGGCCACTGAATGGCGGTTCATATGCCAGAGATTATTATTGTGCAGAACCTCACCAAACATGCTCAGATATTTATGTTGCTTAATGAAATCAGGATCAGGAGTGATCCGTTTTAAAAACCGTTTTGGCATTAGATCTTGAGACCTCTTGGTGGCATAATATTAAAATGCTTACAGGAATTTTTGGGCTTGCTACAGGTATTATAACTGCTAATTGGATACATATTGTTCACCCTCTATATTGGCTATTGGGGATAGCATGCATATCCAGTTTTATAATTAGACAATTCTCTTGTCTCAAAAGTCTGTGCTCCTTTATATTGTGCTTTTTCTGGGCTGTTATGTGTTACCAACAACATATTCAAAGCTCATTACCTACCACCTGGTTGGGTAAAGATCTTCATACCAAAGGGTATATTGCATCACTTATAGATAAGAAATCAATAGTTTCTCACTTCATTTTTGTTCCAAATCAATATTGTTACCACGCTCAGTGCATCAAAGCTAAAAATAAATTACGGCTGAGTTGGTATGTAGTGGGGCAGAGTATTCACCCGGGCCAAAGTTGGCAGTTAGTTGTGCGTTTAAAAAAGCCACATGGGTTTGCAAATCCAGGCAGTTTTAATTACGAGCGCTGGTTGCAGCAACAGGGCATTGTGGCCACGGGTTATGTCAAACACGTACCTAAGCAAAATCACTTGTTGGCAGCACACTGGTACCATGCTCCCTTAACGCAAATGCGCGCATATTTACGTCAGCGTATTGCTGCTTTATTTCCACAGGAACCAATGCTTGCTTTCCTAACAGCGTTAAGCATAGGTGACCGCAGTGGTATGATAGCAACACAGTGGCAAGTTCTACGCGATACCGGTACTAGCCATCTTTTAGCTATTTCAGGTTTGCATATTGGTATGATCGCCATGTGTGCTTATTGCTTAGTAAATTTTCTCTGGCGTTGTTGGCCGCGCTTACTTTTATTTGCTGCTGCCCAACAGGCGGCTGCGGTAGCGGCAATAATTTTTGCAGGTTTTTATGCCTTGCTAGCGGGGTTCTCTGTCTCTAGTCAGCGTGCTTTGATTATGATTGGAGTGTTCATGGTAGCCACGATCACAAAACGCCCCATGGCCTCTGGGCGTAATTTTTATTTAGCACTATTTTTAGTACTGTTTTTTGAGCCTATGAGTGTGTATTCAGCGGGTTTTTATTTATCCTTTTTAGCGGTGGGCTTGTTGCTTTATTGCTTTAATCAGCGAGTGCTGAAAGCCTCTAAGCTTGTGGCATTGGCAAAAAGCCAATGGGTGATTTTTATTGGGCTGTTGCCGTTGAGTTTTTTGCTTTTTCAGCAATATTCGGGCTTAGCTTTATTGAGTAATATGATTGCGATTCCTGGCGTGAGTTTTATTATCTTGCCGTTAGTATTATTGGGTAGTCTAGGTTTGTTATTCTCAAGTACCGTTGCATATTATTGTTTATCCTTAGCATTATGCTGTTTGCAATTATTGTGGTGGTTGCTGGCACATCTTGCGCACTATTCATTGTTAACTTGGCATTATGCACTACATGATTATTGGCGAGTAAGTCTCGCCATGCTTGGGGTTTTTGTATTGTTAGCACCGGCGGCAATACGCTGTCGCTATTTAGCCGTGGTGTTTTTCTTACCATTGCTGTTAATTCATGATGCTGAATTGTTACCGCAACAATTAAAATTAACCGTCTTGGATGTGGGACAAGGGTTGGCTAGTGTGATTGAGACGGCGCATCATCGACTGATCTATGATACAGGCCCGCGGTTTAGTGCGAATTTTGATGCAGGCACAGCGGTGTTAATTCCGTATTTACATTATTTTAACCATAAGGACGTGGATATTATTGTTATTAGCCATGGGGACAGCGATCACATAGGCGGACTAGAGTCGGTGCTTAAACATATAAAAGTAGGTACAGTGATATCAAGTGTCCCTAAAAAAATACACCATACACATGTTATAGCCTGCGTGCTAGGACAACATTGGTGGTGGGATGGTATAGAATTTGAAATGCTATATCCTACGCAGAATACACCGGCCATGAATAATGACAGTTCATGTGTGTTACGCATCAAAGTGGGGGAGCATAGCATTATTTTACCCGGTGATATTGAAAAGAAAGGCGAACAGTTTTTAGTAAAGCATTTTGGGAAAAAGTTACACGCGGATATCTTAATTGCACCGCATCATGGCAGTAAAACTTCCTCCAGCGCAGTCTTTGTTAACTGGGTGAAACCTCAGTATGTTGTCTTTGCCACTGGGTATCATAATCGATTCCATTTTCCTCATGAGCTTGTGGTAAAACGTTATCAGCAGCAGAACGCTGTGATGTTGAATACGGCAAATGACGGTGCAGTGACATTTTTTGTGAGTGCCAATCAAGCTATTCCAATGCCACAGCGGTTTAGAAAAAGGGAGTAATTCGCTATCACGTTACTTGGAAAAATCTTGTGATTTAGCTAGTGCTTTCTTGCTTCCTCACTGTTAAAATAGCCGGCTTTATCAATTAGTGGAATCAATACATGGGTAAACGACATAAACTAACCAAAAAGAAGCCAACGGGGCCAAGTTTACCTCTATTTAAGCGTTTAGCAGCTTATGCCAGGCCTTTTTTGAGTTTTTTGCTCATTGCTGTGTTGGCGAACTTAGCATATTCTGGTATTGATGCATTGTTTGTTTATTCCTTAAAGCCTTTGCTAGATCAAGGTTTTTATGCGAAAGATAGTTTGTTTTTACACTGGGTGCCCATTCTCATTATCGTGCTATTTTTAATGCGGGCTGTTGCTAACTTAGTGGGTAGTTATACTATGGCCTATGTGGGGCGCCACGTAGTTAAACGCTTTCGTGATCAAATATTTCAACGCTTGTTGGTTTTACCCTGTAGCTTCTTCGATAAAAGCTCTTCTGGCCAATTATTATCAATGATCGTTTACAATGCTGCGCAAGTTGCCTCAGCTTGTACGGATGCTCTGACAACCTTAGTACAAAATGGTTTTTTTGTGATTGGGTTGTTAGTGGTGATGTTTGTCATTAGTTGGAAGTTGAGTCTGTTGTTTTTTGTCACGATTCCTTTTCTTGCTGCCATTATTAAAATTAGTAGTAAGCGCTTAAAATCGCTTAATCGCACGGTGCAAGAAAGTATGGGAGATATCACTCATGTAGCGGAGGAATCCATTGAAGGCTATAAAGTGGTACGCACCTTCGGCGGTGAGCAATATGAAATAGATAAGTTTGAAAAAATCACTAAGCGTAATGTGGCCAGAGAATTGAAAGTGGTGGTGACTAAATCTTTCAGCACCTCGTTTGTCCAAATCGTTGGGGTCTGTGTATTAGCAACAATGATTTATCTAGGTACACGTGACATTGCGCACACTACATTAACTCCTGGTGGATTTATCGCCTTGTTATCTGCCATGATGGCCTTGTTAAAACCGATGAAAAATGTAACCACCGTCAATGCTACGATTATGCGCGGCTTAGCCGGAGCAGAGACTATTTTTGAATTACTTGATCACGAGGTAGAGGAAGATAAGGGCACCTATGAAGTTGAGCGGGTGAAAGGTGATGTAATTTATAGTCAAGTTAGCTTTGCTTATCAACAGCGCAATGAGCGAGTGTTAAACACTATTGATGTTGAAATTGCTGCAGGCCAGACCGTGGCTTTCGTAGGACGTTCAGGAAGTGGCAAGACAACTCTGGTTAATTTATTACCTCGGTTTTATGATTATACTGAAGGTCAGATCAGTATTGATGGCGTCAATATTAAGGATTTTAAATTAACAAATTTACGTAATCAGTGTGCCTTGGTTTCTCAGCATGTAACCTTATTCAATGATACTATTGCTAATAATATTGCCTATGGTCGTTTAGGGCATGCTATCAGTGATACTGAAATTGAAAAGGCGGCTATTGCTGCACATGCAATGGAATTTATCAATGATTTACCTGAGGGTTTGAATACGCTCATTGGTGAAAATGGTGTGTTATTATCAGGTGGTCAACGCCAACGGATAGCTATTGCCCGTGCTATTTTAAAAGATGCACCTATTTTAATCCTCGATGAAGCAACCTCGGCATTAGATACCGAATCTGAACGCCATATTCAAGCTGCCCTAGAAGAGGTCATGTTGAATCGCACTACGCTAGTCATCGCTCACCGACTTTCTACTATTGAAAATGCTGATAAAATTGTAGTGATGGATCAAGGTGTGATCGTAGAAGCTGGCACTCATGAAGAGTTACTAGCCTTAGCTGGACATTATAAAAAGCTACACAGTATGCAGTTTCAAGAACCACAAGCGATAATCAATATGGAAGATTAGCATGGACTTCTGGTATCAGCGTACGATGTTAAGTTATGTACTATATCCCTTAAGTTTATTATATCGTTCAGTTGTATTCCTACGTAAAACCTATTATCAGCACAAAAGGCAGCAAAAATTCCCCGTACCTATTATTGTAATTGGCAATATCACTGTGGGTGGTACCGGTAAATCACCCTTAATTATCAAGTTAGTCCAAAGCTATCAGCAACTAGGTTATAAACCTGGCGTAGTGAGTCGTGGCTATGGTGGAGAAGGTCAAAATTATCCACTTGCGGTTAATCACTCTCTTGATCCCAAGCTTTGTGGTGATGAACCTGTGATGATTGCAAAGCGCTGCCAGTGTCCAGTGGTCGTCGATCCAAAACGACCGCGCGCAATTGAATATTTATTAGCAAATAATGATTGTGATGTGGTGCTGTCAGATGATGGTTTACAACATTACGCTATGTATAGAGATTTTGAAGTGGTTGTTATGGACGGTCAACGACGTTTAGGTAATGGTTTTTGTTTGCCTGCCGGACCCCTGCGTGAACCAAAATCAAGGCTTAAGCAAGCCGATTTGGTGATTACAAATGGACAAGCGCGACTAAGCGAAAAGGAATTGTCCATGCGTGTATATGGGGTGTGCTTTAGGGCTGTGGCTGATCCTAAATTAACTAAACCTTTAGATGCGTTTAGCGACGTTACTGTGCATGCAGTCTCGGGCATCGGTAATCCACAGCGTTTTTATACTAGTTTAGTCGAGTTAGGTATTACTTCTATAAGTCAGCATATTTTTTCTGATCATCACAAATTTACTGCTGATGATTTTGTTTTTACTGATGGTCATCCTATTATTATAACGGAGAAAGATGCGGTTAAATGTAGCACCTTTGCTACAGAAAGCATGTGGTATTTAGAAGTTGATTGTGAAATAGCGCCTGAAGCGTTATCGACTATAACCAATATACACGCCTGAGCGAGCACCTCGTCCATAGTATCCTCGACCATAATAACCGCGTGAATAGGGGCGATAATAATATTTTCTATTATAGTATTTAGGATAGTAGCGATAGCTGCGGTGACCTGGAAAGTAGTAAGGACGATTATAATAACCGACTCGATAATATTTGCGGTTATAAGAATTAGGGTAGTAATAGCGTGGGTAATAGTAACCTGGATAATAATAGCCTTGTCGATAATAAACAGGGTACGCTGTAGAGGTGCGAACTACTGTTGTGGATGCGCTTGCCGGGGCAACGGTTCTGACAGTTGTTGTTTTTGATGTGGTTGTTGAGCAAGCAGTGATTAAGCCTAGCATAGGTAGGAGAGCTATGAGTGGTAGTACCTTGACAAGGTAAGTGTTCATGATTGTCTACTTGTTGCTACGGCGTTCCCTCCACATCCTGTGAGTTAATAAAATATTAAGTTCGATGAATTCCTCGGTTACTATCTATAACTGTAGCATAAGCTGCTGAGTTTGGCTTATTGTGGCATTGTTCGAGTTGGTTATTGAAATTACCTAAGCTCTTGAGAGATTTCTCTTTGCGTTCGAAATAATAATATTATCGCAATGGTGAATATGATAAAGGCTCGGGTTCAGGTGCTACAGAAGAATTACCGCCAGCAGCATACTGTGACATTTCACTGTCACTGACTACAGGCTTTGCCTGAGGGTTTGGATTGTGTGTTGGGTCTAAGCCTTTATCCATACAGAACTCCCAAAATTCTTTATGCAATGTATTTAAATTATGTTTAATATCAGAATCAGTAAATAAATTAAAAACACTGTATAAAGAACGATGACCAGTGAGTTTTTGGTCATTGAGGAGTTCTACAAATACTGTGTTAAGCTCATAGGCATTGATCTGTTGTTGGCGATATATAGGTACATATTTCTCTAAAAGAGTTTGTACATGCTCCAGCTTGCTCTTGGTGCGGTCATAACCAATCATCATCCAGCGATTCTTACCAGTTTCCACACCATCAGTTAAATTTTTATCCTGAAGGCGATTCTTATCATTGATGAGTTTGTCATTGTAACTATCTAATAAGTACATGAGTTGCTGGAAGAAATATTGAGGCTTAGTTTTGGGTAGCTTGGTATAGCCAACGGTGCGGGATTGTTTGCTAGATGCAGCGTTATTAGCACCGATGATTTCTTGGATGGAGTTTCGTTCAGCTTCGGTGGTGATGCTGCTATAAACCTCATCAAGTTTTTCTATGCCATTATTATGAATAGCATCTTCAATAATTGCACAATATCTACTGAGCGGTTTGATTTGTTTGCGAATAGATTTTCTTAGTTGTTTACCTTCATCAGTATCGATAGGCACCCGAGGAAGAATATAGTTTAATCGAGCTAAGTGCTTTTGTGATCGTTCTAATTTACTTGCATATAATCGACTTTGATCAATGTGGGCACGTGCTTTTGCAGCCGCTTGTAGTGCAACTCTACGATTTAATTTTTGTTTAGCTTCAATAATGGGTAGTTTGGAACGCTCAATTTGAATTTCGTTGATTGTTCTTGCGTTTTGGTTATCTGTTCCCTGATGAAGATCCTGTTGCGCTTTATTTATTTCATTATCCAATTCATCTCGGACTATCTCCAACTGTTGTTTTACTTTTTGAGTTTGCTTATGTAGCTTTACAGCATGCTGAGTTGCTTTAATCACATCGATGATTGGTGTTGCCATTGCTTTGATTGAGGCTATATCATTTTGCATGGATGCTAACTCTTCAGTGATGGCATCCATTCTATATTGGGCTATATGCCTACTGCGTGATTCTTGATTAAAATCAATA
>CBDDKW010000022.1:0-72785 GCA_965230425.1 Gammaproteobacteria bacterium
ACCTCACCATGTATAAGTAATGGCATATCAACTTCTTCCATGGCGGCTAAACATTGAGCAATCTTGTCAATATGGGTTACGCCGGCGTGAGAATGGGTTGTTGCGCCCGCTGGGTACAATTTACAGGCAGTTATCAGTTGACTCTGTTTCGCGTTTTTGATTAACTCCGCACTTGAATTATCTGTGAGATATAAGGTCATTAGAGGGGTGAATTTTTGACCATCAGAAATACACTCTGCGATGCGATCATAATATTGTTGAGCTAATGCTACTGTCGTAACAGGTGGAACCAAATTCGGCATCACAATGGCGCGAGCGCATTGTTTTGCGGTTGCTGTGACTGTGTCAGCCAGCATTGAGCCATCACGCAAGTGTACGTGAAAGTCGTCAGGGCGTGTGATTGTCAATTGTTCCATCAGTTATCCAGGTTTTTTGCTAACTTATGCTAAATATTGATGCAATCATATAGCTTATAGTGATAATAGCAAGTGCTCAACACGGCATTATTGAAAAAAATCTCATAAAAGTTGAAAAAAAGCCTAGTAAAAGTTGATTTTATTTGTTAGGCTAGCCTCTGTCATCTGTAAGACGTTAAAAATAGCAGGTAACACGGATTGTTACAGCGATTAAGCAAGGTAGAGTTTTGAGTAATGAGTGCCCAGACAAATAGCTATTTTGCACTTTCCCCAGGGATGGAAGATGGATTTTAATTTGGGTATTTACATCGGTTGATGTAGCGATACTTCGCTGCCATCTGATGTGAATAAAAAGGGGGATATATAAGTGCAACGCACAATTAAACCAATTATCACTGCGCTGTGTTTGTTAGGCACGACCAGTGCCTTTGCGGCAGGTCAATTAACACAAGAGCAGATTAATCAGCAAATTCAGCAAGTTTCTAGCCAAGCTTTGCAGTTGCAGCAACAGATGCAAGCTTTGCAAAAGCAGCTCGTGCAATTGCAGCAAGCACAACAACAGTTGCAGCCACAGTCTAAGTCTAGCAAATCAACCAAGTCACACCAGCAAAAATCAACACAGCAACCTGCGATACACGCAGGTAATAGCTATGCTGCGAATCAGCATACATCTACACAATCCGATGCAATTATTGGTAGAGCTAAGTATCCTGATGCGCAAACCACACCAAGTGGTGATGCGGTTGTCAATGAACCCGTCAGACCCGCTAAAAAACAGCCTAAGCCTTTTGGTTATGACAATAATACCTTGCCTTATCCTATGTCTGATGGTCAGGCAGTGCCAACTAAACATAAAGCAAAAACAGATGAAAATGAGCCGCATCCTGGTTACCTGACTTTAGGTGATATTGGTACCACTATGGTTATCACTACACCACTCATTCATAGTCGTTCTTCCTTTAGTGGTTCAGACTTGATTGTGAACTATTCTAGTATCGGTAAAGATGTGGATGCCTTAAAACAGCGCCAAAAATTAAAGGAATATTTAATTAAAAACGATTTACCGGTACCTAAGTTGCCTATGTTGGAATTAAGTGGTGAGGTAGAAGGCCAAGTCTATCATATTAATAATTTCGGTAGTGGAACTCAGAGTGATATTCAATTGTCCACCGCTGAATTAGATATGCAAGCATTAATCAATAAGTGGTTTACTGCATTTATGAATTTTGAATATGATGACAGTGCTCCAGGCACTGGCGCGCCGCGTACTTCAAATTCAAATGTCTTCTTAGACCAAGGTTTCTTAACCTTTGGTAACTTAGAAGAAACGCCATTGTATGTGACAGTGGGGCAGGTCTATGTACCTTTTGGTCAGTTCGATAGTTACATGATCAGTGACTCCTATGACAAGATCTTATTTAGAACCAAAGGTCGTCCGATTGTCTTAGGTTATCAGTCACAAAAAGATCATGGTACCTATGCCTCTATCTATGCTTTCCGCGGTGATACGCGTACTGGGGATGTGAATTTAGCGACCATGACACGCAAACCTAATGATCATATTAATCAATATGGTGGTAAGCTTGGTTATATCTTCTATGCAGGCGATTTACGTTCTAATCTTGCTGTGAGTTACATTAATAATGTAGCTGACTCAAATGGTATGCAAACAACCCTAGGCCGTCCTGGTACCTTCGGGGGATTTGGTACTAACTCAGCTACTCAAGTCTTAGTACATCGAGTGCCAGGTGTAGATGCTATGGCTGAGTTTGATTACCATGATGTTAGTTTGATTAGTGAATACACTACAGTGACACGTAGCTTTAGTCCCTTTGATTTAACCTTCAACGGTAAGGGGGCAAAACCAGCTGCAGGTCATGTAGAGGGGGTTTATCACTTTACTTGCTTAACAAGCCAGCGTTTATTGCAGCAGGTTACGACCAAGCATGGGAATCACTCGGTTTGAATGTACCTGAGCGACGCTATATTTCTACAGTGGGTGCATCTTTCTGGCGTAATACCTTGGCAACACTCGAGTTTCGTCATGATATTAACTATGGTTCTGGCGATTTTGCAACTGGCCATAGTGGACCTGTTTTTAGAGCCGCAGGCAAAACATCAAATGCCGTTACTGGCGAGTTTGATGTGTATTTCTAAGCGAGAAGGCTTGGTTTCCTCCCGTTGCCAAGCCTGATTTTTTTATATCTCTCTCGAGTTAATCTTGTAAAAAAATTCCATGCCATTTCGAGTAGCGGTTGGATAACCGCTACGAGAAATCTTGATATGAACAGCCGTTGTTGTGGTGAGTCAAATCATTGGCAGATTTCTCTGCTGCGCATTCGCAATGACAGCACTTCTTCTCGTCACTTTCTAAGTGATAGCATTTTTTATAATGCCATTTACATTTGCCAATTGAATTCATGTAAGCGGTTCATGAGCATGCTTGCATGTGCCGTGAGTTTTTCTAGCATGGATTTTTTTTGTTTATAATTTAGTTCGTAAATATTGGCTTGCTCGCTGGCGGTGAGTAAGTAATCATCGCTGGTATTGATTTCATCGATTAAATTGAGTTCAAAAGCTTTGATGCCGTACCAGTATTCACCAGTGGCGACATTATCAATATTCACTTTGCTGCGATTTTCGCTGATAAAGTTTTTAAACAGTAGGTGCATTTCTTCTAATTCTTCTTGCATTTTTTGTTTGCCTTTACTGGTATTTTCACCAAACATTGTCAGCGTGCGTTTGTATTCACCAGCAGTCATTTGTTCAAAGTCAATTTTATGGTTTTTGAGGAAGCGATGAAAATTAGGAATTTGTGCTAATACGCCAATGGATCCAACAATGGCAAAGGGCGCGGCAATGATATGATTAGCGACACAGGCCATCATGTAACCACCACTGGCAGCGACTTTATCGACTGTTGCGGTAAGTGGAATATTACGGTCGCGTAAGCGTTTAAGTTGTGAAGCGCAGAGGCCATAATTGTGCACTAATCCGCCAGCACTGTCGATATTAATCACTACTTCATCTTTGACTGTGGCTACTGTGAGAATGGCGCTGACTATTTCGCGTAGGGCTGTGCCAGCACTGGCACGCATATCACCGTCAAAGTTAATAACATAAATATTGCGCTGTTCTTTGGATTTGTCTTGCTGTTTTTTGTCTTTTTTTACGGTTTGTTTGAGTGTTTTTTTATCAAGAATGGCGGATTGCATGGTTTTGCGTAATTGTTTGTATTTTTTGTTGAGTTTCTTGATGGTTATTTTGTTTTTGCTTTGTTGTTTACCTTTGCTGGAGATGGCTATGATGCCAGCCACTAGAATAAGAATGGCGATCACGATTGTAGCAATGTGAGCGAGAAAAATAGCATAGCTTATTAGGTAATCCATGATGTTGTCCTGTTTGGGCTGGTCATTATGATGCTAGTTACTATATTTGATTGGGGTGGGGGAGTCAATGTGGGAGCTGAGCTGGGGTGAGTCAAATCATTGGGAGATCCCTCTGCTTTGCATTCGCAATGACAGCATTTTTTCTAGCAACTGTTGATAGTATGTTATTACAAGTAGTCGCATCATCAGGAGAACTCTCAGCTTTGCATTCGGAATGACAGAGGTTTGCCTACTGACTATCAAGCAATAATTTCTTAAATTCATCTGCAGGTAAAGGTTTACTGTAATAATAGCCTTGTATTTGATCACAGCCATTTTCAGCTAAGAAGTCTAATTGTTGCTTTGTCTCTACGCCTTCAGCGATGACATTGAGTTCCATATTATGAGCGAGGGCAATGATTGATTTTACAATGGAGGCGTCATCTGGATCATAAGCCACGTCACGTACAAAGGATTGATCGATTTTGAGTGTATCTACGGGTAGAGTTTTTAAGTAACTGAGTGATGAATAGCCTGTCCCAAAATCATCAATGGATATGTGTACACCTAAATCATGTAATTCAATTAATGCCTTGGCGCAGTTCGGCGCATTGGTCATTACAGAAGATTCAGTGAGTTCTAATTCAAGATAACAGGGATCTAAGTCAGCTTTGTTCAGTGCTTGTTTTACTTGGGTAATTAATTCATTTTGCATGAGTTGTGTAGTAGAAACATTCACTGCCACACGTTCTTCTAATAAGCCTGCATCTTGCCACGCTTTATTTTGTAAACAGGCCTGTTGTAATACCCACTCTCCCAACGCAAGAATTAAACCTGTTTCTTCCGCAATGGGAATGAATTCGGTTGGTGAGACTAAGCCTAAATGTGGATGATTCCAGCGCATCAACGCTTCCATGCCTTTTATCTCGGTATTAACAACACTGTATTTAGGTTGATAACATAGAAATAATTCATCGCGTTCTAAGGCGCGACGTAAGCTATGTGCTAAGTTAAGTCGATGCATGTTTTGTGCAGTCATATCACTGGTGAAGAAGCGATAATTATTGCGACCTTGTTGTTTCGCTTCATACATGGAAATGTCTGCATTCTTAGTTAAGGTGATTGCCGAGTCGCCGCAGCTTGGGTAAGTGGCAATACCAATACTGGTACTGGCAAAGACTTCATGATTATTTAAATTAAAAGGCGGTGCCAGTACTTCAAGTATTTTCTCTGCGACCACTGAAGCATCTTCTGCATGTTCCACTTCATCAAGTATGACGGCAAATTCATCACCACCGAGACGGGCAACGGTATCACTGGCACGAATGCAGGTTTTTAAGCGGTCAGCTACACCTTGTAGTAGCAAGTCGCCGATGTCATGTCCCAGTGTGTCATTAATATTTTTAAAATGGTCGAGATCTAAAAACATCAGTGCCATTGAGCGATTGTGGCGCTTTGCACGGGCAATAGATTGGTTAATGGTTTTTTCAAACATATGACGATTGGGTAATTGGGTTAAATGGTCATAGAGCGCTAAGTGGGTTAATTGTTCTTCCACTGTTTTGCGTAAAGTGATATCAGTGAAAACAATGACGATACCGCGATAGCCATTGTTGTCTTCGAGCAATGGTGTCGCAGAGTATTCAATAGGTAATTGTTCGTGATCGGCTTTTAGAAATAGGGCATCATCATGACGCAGCACATTGCCGGTTGAGCAAGTTTGATATAACTCGGTATCTTCCCAAGCAGGCGGTGTGGAGGTTTCGTCGCTGTTAATGATGACTTTGCTAATATGGTGACCTTGTAGTTCTTCTGTGCTGTAGCCGAGTAATTGTGCAGCGGCTGGATTCATAAAGCTGATGTGGCCATCAGTATTTAATTCAAAAATGCCTTCACCTGCGGCTTCGAGAATAGATTGGTGGCGTTGCATTAAATGTTTGAAATTTTGTCGTTCTTGATATAACTCTAAAAATACTTTGACTTTACTTAAAAGAATACGTTCATTGATAGGTTTGTATAAATAGTCTACAGCGCCGTATTCGTAGCCCTTTAATTTGTGCTGTTCATCTGCATAGTTTGCGGTGATGAAGATCACGGGTATGTAGCGAGTTTTTTCTTCCCATGACATCATTTCTAAGACTTCATAGCCATCCATGCCAGGCATTTGTACATCAAGGAGGACCAAGACAAAATCATGCTCTAGTGTTAGTGCAAGGGCGTCATTACCTGACGTTGCTTTGTATAGTTCCACATTCAGTGGTGCTAGTAATTTCTCCAAGACGATGAGATTTTCTTTTTTATCATCAACTGCGAGTATCTTGGGTTGTTCAGTTTGTTGCTGCGCCATGTATCACCTTTTCTAGCATGAACTCAGTTATCTTCTCAATCGTGAATACGTGATCAGTACCCCCTCGCTTAATTATAGACTCCGGCATGGTTTTTGCCTCTGCTGTATTAGGGTCTTGAGCAATAACAGTACCACCGTGTTTGTGGACCCATAGAGCGCCTTCAGTGCCATCCTTATTGGCTCCTGTAAGTACAATGGCTAAAACCCGCTCGGCAAACACATCAACGGCGCTGGTAAATAATACATCCACAGATGGACGTGAATAATTAATTTTTTCGCCAACACATAGGGCCAGTGTGGATTCATTTTCAATTAGCATATGATAACCGCCTGGAGCAATATAGACATGGCTGGGTTGTATTGTATCAATATCATTGGCTTCTTTTACTGTGAGTTGGCAGCGTTGATTAAGATGGATAGGTAAATAGTTTTCTGAGTCTGCTGGTAAATGCTGAACAATTGCAATGGGAATAGGGTAGTTGTCTGGCAAAGGAGTGAGTAAGTTTTCTAGTGCATGTAAACCGCCTGCCGATGAGCCGATGACAATGATATCCCAGGGTAATGCCTTCATTGGTATGTTTTCCTATAGATTTTGTTTTTATCATCCCAGGTTTCGAACAAGTGTTTATGCTCAGAGTAATCTAAGCTCTCTTTTGCACCTAAGCAGAGAAATCCACCGGTGTGTAAGCTATGACTAAATGATTCTGTGACGTAGTCTTGTAAAATTCTGTCAAAGTAAATATAAACATTGCGGCACATAATCATATTCATATCAGGTAAAGGGGGATCACGGGTTAAATTATGATTTGAAAAAGTTATATTATGCTTTATATGATTACTTACCAAAGAGCCCGTTAAGCCCCGTTCAAAATAATCAGTAAATGATTTTTTGCCGCCGGCTTTTTTATAACTACTGGCATATCCAGTTAAGTCATCATTATTATAGAGCCCTTCTTTGGCCTTTTTAATCGCGTCATCGTTAAAGTCTGTGGCATAAATTCGGGTTTTATCATAAAGGCCTTCTTCTTCCAGTAGAATAGCTAACGAATAAGCTTCTTCGCCGGAGGCACAGCCACTGATCCAAATTTTGATAAAAGGATAGGTTTTCAAAATAGGTACCATTTGTTGTCTAATCGCGAGGAAAAAAGCTGGATTGCGATACATTTCTGTGACTGGAATAGAAAAATAGTGTATGACTTCTTCAAAGAAGGCTGTATCCCACATAATTTTTGCGATTAACTCAGAACAATAGTTCAATTGATTATCAGCTAGGCAACTTTTAATTCGCCGACTTAAGGAAGATTTTTTATAATGGCTAAAGTCCCAACCGTAGCGTTTTTTTATGGCTTGTAGGAGTAGCTCTAGCTCTATTTTCTTGATTTCTTTATTTTCCATATTATAACCAAGCGCGTAACATTGAAATTAATTTGTCAATATCTAATGGCTTACTCAAAAAGTCACTGGCACCGGCCTGTATACATTTTTCTCTATCATCACTCATAGCCTTTGCGGTTAGGGCAATGATGGGGAGTTGTTCGAATTCTTTTCGTTTGCGGATTTCTGTCATGGCTTCATAACCATCCATTACGGGCATCATAATATCCATGAGTACGATATCGATATCGGGATTTTGTTCTAAAGATTCAATGCCTTTTTCGCCATTGGCTGCCATGACGATGTTAAGTCCTTTGCTTTTTAAGGTTTTAGCGAGGGCAAAGGTGTTACGCATGTCATCATCTACTACTAGTACGGTTTTACCTTCAATTACCGTTTCGGGGTTATGTTGGGTACGTGGTTTTTCTTCTGCGAGGTCGGGTAGCTCCGCTTCGATTCTATGTAAAAATAAATGGGTTTCTTCAGCGAGTCGGTCTGCTGAGGCGGCACCACCTTTAATGATAATACTGTCTACATATTGGTTAAGGCGTTCGCTTTCATCTGCAGATAAGGTTTTGCCTGTATGTATGATAATAGAAGGATGATGGTCACCACAGTTAGCATGATATCGCTCAAGCAATTCTTGACCGCTCATATCAGGTAAACCTAAATCTAGAATAATGCAATCAAATTTTTGTTGATTGAGTAGAGTCAGTGCTTCTTCACCGGTGGTGACGCCAGTAATGTTGACTTCATTAGAGTTAAGCAATTTTTTCATGGCGTCAAGTTGTGAGGTATCATCTTCAATAATAAGCAGGTCTTTGATTGTACTTTGTTCAACCCCTTGTATTTTATTGATGGCTGTTTCTAGTTGATCACGAGATACTGGCTTAGTGAGATAACCAATAGCACCTTTTTTAATAGCAGTTGAGCATTTATCAACAGCACTAATAATATGCACGGGGATATTGCTTGTCTGTGCTTGAGATTTTAATTTATCCAGCATGCTTAAGCCATCCATCCCTGGTAAGCTAATATCAAGTAATATGCCACTAGGGTTGTAGGTCTCTGCTAAGAGTAAACCTGACTCGCCGTCAGCGGCATGTAAGCATTTATAACCTTTCTTGCGGCAAATGGTTAATAGAATTTTAGTGAATTGTGGGTCGTCTTCGACAATTAATAGAGATTTGTCATCTGCATTGATTTCTTTGCGGTCATCCGGGATAATGGATGCTTCTACTGATTTTGCAGTACTGGGTTTTGGACTGTTTTGACTAACTATGGTTTCAGTATTTTCTATAGGTGGAGGTGAGTAGCTTGCATCGCCATCTTTTACGGGTAAATAGAGAATAAATTTGCTGCCTTTGCCTGCTTCACTCTCTAAATCAATTTCACCACCTAATAAGTTAGCTAACTCTGTAGAGATAGACAGCCCTAAGCCGGTACCACCGTATTGCCTGCTGGTTGTGCCATCAGCTTGCTGAAAAGATTCAAAGACTAACTTTTGTTTTTCTTCGGGAATACCGATGCCTGTATCAGAGACAATGAAAGCAATGGTCGATTCTGGTGTGAGTGAATTGCGTTTAAATACTTTATTTTCTGGAGGACGGCAAATTTTAAAACGTACTTCGCCGACTTCGGTAAATTTAATGGCATTGGAAATTAAATTACGGATGATTTGAGATACACGATGGTCATCTGTGTACATCATTTCCGGGACATTCTCACCAAGCTCGGTGACAAAACTGATATGTTTATCTTCAGCTACATGGCTAAAGTTGATATCCGCACTTTTTAGGAATTCTTGGATCATGGTTTCATGGATATTGAGTTCGATCTTACCGGCTTCAACTTTGGCTAAATCGAGAATATCGTTAATCAAGGTCAGTAAATCTTGCCCACTCTTTAGCATAATTTGTGCTGATTCAACTTGGTCTTCGCTTAAATTGTCATCTACATTATCTGCGAAAAGTTTTGCTAATATTAATAGACTGTTTAAAGGTGTGCGTAACTCATGTGACATATTGGCAAGAAATTCAGATTTATATTGACTGGCGCGCTCTAATTCTTGGGCTTTAGCTTCTAGTTCATCACGGGCTTTATTAATTGCAATGTTTTTACTTTCAATCTCAGATTTTTGAGTTTCTAATTCTTTAGTACGTTCTTCCAGCTTGGTATTAATGGCACGTTGCTGTTCGTCTTTTAACCTTAACTCTTCCTCAGATGCTTTAAGAATTTGCGTTTGTTGTTCTAGCTCTTCATTGGCTGCGCGTAATTCTTCTTGCTGTGCTTGTAGTTTTTCAGTAAGCAATTTTGATTCGGAGTATAGCTTTTCTGTTAAGGTTTGTTGTTGTAATGTTTGAATTTGATTCGCCAGGATAGGGGTTAACTGTTCTATATAGAGCATTTGTAATTGGTTAATTTGTGTGGTTGCAGCGATTTCCATGACACCAATTAATACATCTTCGTCAATAATAGGTATTGCATAAATAGAGCTTGGGGTGGTTTGACTCGTACCTGTGGTAATGACGCAATCATTTGGCTTAACATTTTTTAAGAGAATTGCTTGTTTTTCTAAGGCAACTTGGCCAATGATGCCTTCGCCTATGTTGAACTCGCTGGCCAATGCGTCACGTTCGGTATACGCATAACTACCCAGTAATTTTAATGCTTCTGGTTCAGCATCGTAGACATAGATGGCACCGGTACCTGCATCTAAATAGCGGGTGATCGTGCTAATGGCGCGATTACAGAGTGTGGGTAAGTCACGAGTATCTGTAAGTTCCGCGGCTAATTGCGCCAAGCCATCTTTCAGCCAGTTTTGCTCGTCATTATGTGTTTTATTATTGCGCAATGTGACTGTCATGTTTTGCAGCGCATTGCCTAGTGTGTCGGCATCAGAACGTGGTTTTACATCTGAACTATAATCACCCTCAGCAATAGCGTTGGCTTGATCGACAATTTGCGTGAAATTTTCTAGCATTTGATTCACAGTAATAGCAAGGCGGTCATCTTCACTTTTAATATTCACTCGATGACTGTAATCGCCCATCGCCATGCGCTCAGTGACTTTAGCGATATCTTGGAAGGTATGCACCATTTCTGTCAGTGCTGCGCTTAATTGTTCGAATTCGGAAGTTTCTGTGATATTGATTTCTTGATCTAAGTCGCCTTTGGCGAGACTTTTGGCAATTTCAACTAGCCGGTAAACGGGTTTTGTTAGTGATTTTGTCAGTATCAGCGCTAACATACTACAGAGTATGACGCCAATAATAAGCAGGGCCCAGTCAGTGTAGAGTAGTTGATCGATCTGTTGTTTAAATTCTTGTATCCCGCCCATGACACGGTCGCGTTGGCTAGCGACAATTTCAGTTAATTGAGTTTTAATATTGGCTGAGGCGGGCACGGATTGATTGTTAAGGATTTCTCGAATTTGTGGCTTGCTGGCATTGGTTAATTGTAGAGCCTCGATCTTGTCTTGGGCTTTTTTAAGTCGGCCGAGTTCTGCGGTAATTTGGTTGAGGCGTTCTAAATTATTGCTATTAGTCCATTGGGCTGATAGTTGGTTCAGTTTGGTTAAAGAGGGTTGGATTGAATTAGACCAGGCAATGTCTCGTTCATCTTTATAACGTTCATCACCTGTGAGCAGCCAATTCTGCAGGGCAATGGTTGAGGCATTAAGACCATCAAGCAATTGCATGCCTGCTGCTGTGGCAGGGCTGCGTAATTCAATTAATTGGGTGGTGCGTTTTTCCACCTGCTGTACTTGCCAAATGGTGATTAGTACCGCACCGATTAAGACGAGTCCAACTAAACCAAATCCTAACCCAACTTTAAATGCAAGACTATTTTCTTTTCTCCGCAGGCCCATGCTATCTCCAAACAGTCATTGAGGCTTTTCAGTTATCCTCGTTGGTCTTACTTGATTCTCTACACTTGCTAGCATTCCATTAAATTGATGAATCATTATGCAATAAATGTACCAAATCCATGAATTTGGCAGTTTTCCATGCTCAACAGTGCTTATTTACCCCCTGTATCTATCAGAGTATAGCTAATTTCTTATGGCTTGCTGTTGCATTTCGTCAGTGCATTTTGTAATAATAATCAATGCTATCTGTGTGGTAGCTCATATACTAAACAAGGGAGATGCGTATGTGTGGTAAAGTAATGGCGATAGTGTTTATTGTCGTCGCAGTATTAATGGGTCTTTTAGCTTGTGCATTACCAAGTGACCACTTATCAAAAGTGATTCTGGTGGCGAAATTCTTTGATGTGATGTTGCCTATTCTTGGTGTGGGGGCATTGCTCAAATATATTACGACTTGTACAAGAAAATCAGATTAGTCATTTGCTTGCCAGGCTTCTTTGAAGCCTGGCAAGTTATTATGGCATGACGCTTTCACCTCAACAATTACTCGTTGCCCAATTAAGGGCACAAGGTATTTCCAATCAATCTGTGCTTGATGCTGTCGCGCACACACCTCGTGAGCATTTCATTAGCAGTGATTTAGCTGCTTATGCTTATGGTAACAATGCCTTGCCGATAAATTGCCAGCAAACTATTTCTCAGCCTTACATTGTTGCCTTAATGACTCAAGCCTTATTGGCGGACCATCCTTGTCACCGTGTCTTAGAAATTGGTACGGGCTCAGGTTATCAAGCTGCAGTATTATCTGAATTAGTGAATGAGGTTTATAGTGTTGAGCGTTTGCCTAAGTTACATGAACAAGCGCAGCAGGTATTAACAGCATTGAGCTATGATAATGTATTTTTAAAATTAGGTGATGGCAGCCAAGGCTGGGCTGAGCATGGACCTTATGACGGGATTATTGTCACCGCTGCTGCGCATGAATTGCCAGCCTTACTCGTCAGCCAACTTGCTGAGGGCGGGCACTTGATTATTCCATTGCAGGAGCATGATGGCCAAAAGTTATACCAATTTACTAAGCTGGGTGGACAGTTACAACAGCATTTCTTAGAGCACGTGGTATTTGTGCCTCTGCTTTAGCATTATTAGCCTTGGGTTTTACTTTCTTGCCAAAGCGCTTCCATGGTTTCCAAATCAACTTCATCGACAGTTTGCTGACGCGCTTGTAATTGTGTTTCTATATATTCGAAGCGTTGGATAAATTTTTGATTTGCTGATTGTAGTGCATCTTCTGCATGACTATTTAATTTTCGGCATAGATTAATAGCACAAAATAGGATATCGCCTAACTCACTGCGGACATTGTCAGCATTAATAGATTCTGGATCTTGTAGCTCAGCTTCTAGTTCGGTGATTTCTTCTTGTAATTTTTCTATGATAGGTTCTGCAGAAGGCCAGTCAAAGCCTACCTCGGCAGCGCGGGCTTGTAATGTGTGTGCACGCAAATGGCTAGGCAGATGACAAGGCACATTAGCAAGGGTGCCTTGAGGCTGTTGTTCTTTTTGTTTTTGTTGTTGCCAATGACTATGGACTTCCTCTGCTGTTGCCGATGTCAAGCTAGCATTAAGGATGGGATTTCTACGGTAATGTTTATCAACGCTGGCTTGCGCTATTGTATTCAGATCGAAAAGTCCCTGTTCCTTGCCGATTTGAGCGTACATGGCAAGATGATAAAATAGGTCGCCTAATTCATCGATGAGTGCTTGGGTATTATTGGCGGCAACACTGGCAGAGATTTCATGGGCTTCTTCCAGCGTATAGGGCGCAAGCTTTGCAAATGTCAGTTGCTGCGTCCACGGACAGCCATTATCAGCGGCACGTAATTGGGCAACCATAGCGAGTAATTTTTCAACGGCATCCATTAGTATTTCCCTGCATTTGAGCGTGATACTGTGATCATATTTTCAATGCGTTGTAGGCGATGTATAATGAATTCTAGTGCTTCCAGATCACTAATTTCAATCGTTAAATAAATCGTTGCAACTTGACTCGTATCAATACTGGTCGTGAGTGCTAATAAACTAATGCGCTCATTCACCAATGTTGCAGATACATCTTTTACAAGCGAAGGGCGGTTATGAGCTTGTAGAATTAAATCCACAGAATAGGTTTGATTTTTTGTATTGCTCCATTGTACATTGAGAATGCGATCTTGATTTGGCGAGCGTTGTAGATTGGGGCAGTCACGGCGGTGGATGGAGATCCCACGGCCATGAGTGACAAATCCAGCGATATCATCCCCGGGCAATGGTTTGCAGCACTTAGCTGTGTGCGTGAGTAAATCATCTAAACCTTCAATACTGATATCATTGTGTGAGGTTTTGCCAGTGGCTTGAGGTGAAGCCAATGTTGGTTGATCTTCATCTGCTGGTGTTTGCGTTTTTGTTTGGTTTTGCTCAATGCTATTAACCACTTGCTGTAGCCGTACATCACCATTAGCAATCGCGGCATAGAGATCATTAGTCGTTTGTAAGTTATAACGCTGTGCAATGGGTTGTAGTTGCGGACATGTCATACCGCGTTTTTGTAATTCATGTTCTAAGGCATGTTGGCCTTCAATGACATGCTTATCGTAGTCTTGTTGCTTGAACCAATGTTGTACTTTTGAGCGGGCGCGGTGGGTTTTTAAGTAACCACTGTGTGGGTTCAGCCAATCGCGACTGGGCGCAGGGTGGCGGCCAGTAAGCACTTCCACTTGTTCGCCAGTTTTTAATGCATAAGTTAGTGGGACAATCTTGCCATTGACTTTAGCGCCACGGCAGCGATGACCTACTTCACTGTGAATATGATAGGCGAAGTCTAAGGGCGTTGAATTAGCTGGTAAGTCGATAATTTCACCGGCTGGGGTGAATACATAGCTACGATTACTGAAGATTTTTTGCATTTGTAAATTATCTTGAGACGGATCTTCGCCCGTTAATTCTTGCTGCCATTCGAGTACCTGACGTAGCCAAGCAATTTTTTCTTCATAATCGCTTTGTTGTTGGCTGCCTTCTTTATACTTCCAGTGTGCAGCAACTCCTAATTCTGATTCTTGGTGCATATCAAAGGTACGAATTTGTACCTCTACATTGCGTTGTTCAGGTCCCTTCACTGCCGTGTGTAAAGAACGGTAACCATTGGCCTTTGGATTGCTAATGTAGTCATCGAATTCATCAGGAATATGCTCCCATAAATCATGAATGGCACTTAATACAGTATAACAATCTTCAATTTTTGGTACTAAGACGCGCACAGCACTAACATCATAAATTTGGCTGTAGTCGACATCTTTACGGCGCATTTTACGATAAATGCTATAGATGTGTTTTGCACGCCCGGCAATTTCGAATTTTGTGATACCCGCATCTTGTACTTCTTGCTCGACGCGCATGACAACATTGTTAACGTATTTTTCACGGTCAATTCGGCGTTGATCTAATAATTTGGCTAACTCTTTATATGCATCTGCTTCTAAGTAGCGGAAAGCTAGGTCTTCTAATTCCCATTTTAAATGGCCAATGCCTAAGCGATTGGCTAGGGGTGCATAGATTTCCATGGTTTCTTTTGCAACTTGTTGTTGTAATTCATGATCGAGCTTGCTGGCGGCGCGGATCACGGTGGTGCGTTCAGCTAGTTTGATGAGGACAACACGGACGTCTTCTACCATGGCCAGCAGCATTTTGCGTAAATTATCAATATAAACGTTGTTCTGTAGGTTTCGTTGGCGTGAGGGCAGGCTATGAATAGCATCCATTTGTAAGGCGCCACGGATTAAATGAGCGATGGTATCTGAAAATTGTTCACGAATATCCTCTAAGGTGAGGTCAGTATATTCAATTAATCCGTATAACATACTTGCAGCAATGGTTTCTGCATCTGCATGTAAGTCAACAAGTAGCTCAGCAAGCGCTAAACCCTGTTGTAAGCAAGAGCGCTGGGTGATGGTGGTGACTTCATCATCATAGACAATAGCTAGCGCACAGGCTTGGTGAATAACACCAATTTGCTTGTTAGTGTATTTCTCAGCGAGGTAATCGAGCCAAGGTTCTAAGTCAATGCTACCGTCAGCATTTAAATAAGGGTGTTCTTTTCGTTTAACCATGGTTGGTCCTAACAAATAAAGCAATGGATTCAACATGTGCAGTGTGCGGAAACATATCCATCACACCGGCACTGACTAGTTGGTAACCATGTGCAATAATAATTGCTGTATCACGTCCCAAGGTTGCTGGGTTACAGGATACATACACAATCCGCTCTGGCTGCTGAATGGGTAATAACTGTTTCAGTAATGCATCTGCGCCACTGCGGGGTGGATCTAATAATAGCTTATTGATGGGTAATGGCTCATTTATGAGAGATTGAGTCCAACTTTCTTTACTGAGGTCTTGCGTTAAATCTGCACTATAAAATGTTGTATTACTTATTTGGTTGAGCGCAGCATTATATTCAGCCCGTTCAACCATGGCACCGTCGCCTTCAACGCCGGTTACATGAGCTGCATATCTTGCCATGGGTAAAGAAAAGTTGCCTAAACCACAGAAAAGATCAAGCACATGGTCTGATGCTTTAAGCTCTAGTAGTGCAATGCTGCGATCGATCATTTGTTGGTTGATATGGGGATTAATTTGAGTAAAGTCAGTGGCTTTAAAGTGCAATGCTATATTGTGTTTTGCTAAGCTATAAGATAAATAGTCATTATTATCCTGAGGATAAAATTTGTTAATCGTCTTAGGACCACCTGGTTGTAAGTAAATATCCAGTTGGTGCTGCTTAGCAAATGCCGTTAATAATGCTTGATCATTATCGCTTAAGGGCACTAAATGCCGAATAATCAGTGCGCAGCTTGCTTCGCCGACGGCTGTTTCGATTTGCGCAATTTTGTCGGGGCATGAAAACTGTCCGATTAAGTCACTTAAAGGAGTAATCAATTCATTGAGTGGGGGAGCAAGTATTTCGCATTGCTCTAAGTTTGCTAAATAGCGACTATTTTTTTCACGAAAGCCTACTAAGACTTTACCTTTCTTGGGTACGTGGCGGACACCGAGTCGAGCTTTGTGTCGGTATTGCCAGGAGGGACTGCTAAGTGGCTCAAGGCAATGTTGTGGCTGTGTGCCACCTTGATGTTGTAAATGTTCGAGTAACACGGCTTGTTTATGGTGAATTTGTTGTTGTGGATGCATATGCTGCAAGCTGCAACCCCCACAAAAATCTACGTGCTTACACTTTGCTGTGACGCGATGAGGTGATGCCTGTTGTACCTCTAATGCCTCACCTTCATCATAGCGACTGCTAACATAGGTATATTTAAAGGTGACCTCTTCTCCAGGCAAAGCTGCATTAATAAAAGTTGTTTTGCCGTTAATATGAGCAATGCCTCGGCCTTCATGACTTAAGTTGTCAATATGTGCCTGTTGCGGTTCTGTTGGGAGAGGTTTACGTCTGCGTCTACTCATTATGCGGTCTCAAAATTATCTAAGAATTCATTTAAATGGGGTTTGTTTTCAGCTTTTAAAGTCTCATGGACTAAATTAATTTCATTGGTATAACTAACGCTATTTAGTTTGCCGCGTATGAGTTCAAAACGTAAATAAACTAAGTAAGTGTTTAACACATCAGTTTCACAATAATCGCGAATTGCGCCTATATTACCAGCATGGTATTGGTCCCATACTTTGTCACCACTCATGCCCATTTTACCAGGGAAGCCAAGTAGGGTAGCTATTTTATCAAGTGGTGCATTAGCTCGTGTTTGATAACCAGCAATGACATCCATTAAGTCTGTGTGGCGATCATGAAAGCGGTTTAAATAATTGTTCCAACGAAAATTATTATCGTCGTTACCGGTGTCCCAATAACGTGGTGCGCAAACACCATGAAGCAGGGCACGGTAATGGATCACAGGAAGATCAAAACCGCTACCATTCCATGATACTAATGTTGGTGTGAATTTATCAATCCCAGCAAAAAAGCGCTCTAATAATTCTTGCTCGGATGCATCGGTATCGCCTAGTGACCATACTTTTAATTTATCGTGACTACGTAGTACAACTGAAATAGCCACAATGCGTTGTAAGTAATGCGGCAGAAAATCACTACCTCCGGTTTGTTGTCGACGTAGTTGTTGCATGGCAGCAACTACATCGGTGTCAGCTAAATCTTGTAAACCGTATAATTTTTTCCCGGCCTGAATGTCAGGAATAGTTTCAATATCAAAAACAAATATATTCATAGTTATGTTCTCTGTAGTGTTAACCATGCGATGATAAGTAATTCGGTTATATTCATTACGCTAAAAATACTTATCTTTGTATGTGCGTTTTACACTTTTTCAGCGCAAAAAAAAACTCGCAAATAGCGAGCTTTTTTTAAGAGTGTCTTCGATAACTACACATCTAAGAACCCACTTGACTCAGCAGGTGGAAACGGGCTGTTATGTATTAGGCTTCCTACTACGTGGTAGGCTTGCTCACAGCATAATCGAGCTCAAATCCTATCTTAAAATAAAACGGCTCAAAAATGTTGTAGCCTCAAAAACACTCAACATCTATTCTAATGGAATAAAATAAATTAGCAAGCATATTTTTATTAGTGAAAAATTAACCTATCTATAAAGTTATTCTATTTGTAGTGGTGCTTTATTAATAGCACGTACTACATGTTGTATTTATTCATTTTTTTGTATTTACTTTGATCGAAATATAATAAATCATTAATCTTATCTCCTTATAAAAAAATCGTTTTTTTCCTACAAGCAATAGCATGATAAAGCCTTTTGCTAGTTTTTTTGTAGGCTAGTGCACAATTATTATTATGATTGTTTCTTGCCTGTTACATGTGCAAACGTTTTAGCACGGGTAAGCAAATATATGATGTTGTAAAGTCCAATGTCTATAGCAAGTACTCCTTTATTTACTAGCTGTTATTCAACCCAAGCTGAGTGACTTGTGGACTACCTTCTTCTGTGGGTATTTTAGGTGAAGGCACTCTGTTATTAAGGCTGTTATCAGGTGCATTGTGCCAAAAGGAGAATGCACCAGGGAAAGTTGTTTTTACAAGGCTATGAATACTTGCTTTCCAGCACTCTACGTAGGATACCTGAGTCGATGTTGTTGTTTGAGTTGATGTTTTCTGTATAGAGGATCCTGTGGGCGTTGTTTCTTGTTCGCTTATTTTTTTCGTGCTTGTATAACATTGGAACATGCTGAATATAAGCCGTGTGGTAAGGCCAAATATTAATGCACCAGCAGCAGCGCCAAGGGCGGTACCTAAACCAGGTAAAAATGCACTGCCTAAGGTTGCACCTAAATTGGCACCTACGGCAGCAGAAATACCACAAAAGATATGTGAGCTAGGATCATCATCTTTGACAAAATGTTTGCTGAGCTTAGTTGACACTGCGCCAATGACGCGTCCTAATAAATTACCTAGCAGGGCGCCTACGATTAAACCAACCACAGGCATGGCAGGACAGAGGAAAAAACCTAATCCTGCACCAACAGTCGAGGTAATATTGGCTGCTAAAATGGAATTAAAGCGCATATCTGGTGGCGGCATTCTAAATTTATTAATCATATAAGCCATAAATGTACCAATGGCAGGGACTAAGCAAGCACCAGCAATAGCACCTACCACAGGTCCAATACCAGGTACTGGGATGAGCATGCCGAGGGTGGCACCTAAACCGGCACCAATCACACTACTAATACTGGTTAATACCAAGATTTCTGGACGCAACTGCGGAAAGCATTTGCGTAGTAATGTGGCCATGGCTGCGCCCAGCGGGCCAATAATGACTGCGCCAGCTAACGTGCCAACTAAATCGCCTAAGCCTGGGAAGCCTATGAACAAAATTGAACCAAGTTCGCTACCAATAATGGCGCCACCTACAGCGCTAAGTACACCAATGGTCCTGATATCAGGTTGTTTCATTTTATTGCGATAACGGTAAGCAAGGAGGCTGCCTGCAGCAGCGGTGATGAAAGCACCAATAACTGAGCCTATGAAAGCGCCAAAGGGGATGGGTAAAAGAGCACCGATGGTACTGCCAGCCATAATACCGAGGAAAGCCATGGTGGTTCCATGAATTAGATAATGGTAATTGTACATCCTTTTACTTCTTTTTATTGTTACCGTGTGGCAAGCAGGTTTCAAAATTCAGTTGAAAATGCTTGGGTTAAAACCATTGCGCAGTTAAATACGATATTATCTTGCACAGAGAGTGGATTAATTTAAGTGACTACGATGCCGCTCTCAGAACTTCTTGTTTAATAACATATTTATTGGCAATTTATCGCCGTTTTATTATTCTGCCATAAAATCCTTTTGCATAGAGATAACTATAGCAGCTACTTTGAATTATGAATTTCACAGGTTTTTTTGTGTTACATTTACGCAAAAAAGTCATTTTTTTGATTTTTTTTGAATTTTTTTAACATTTATTGTGCTAAAATCCACCGCTTGAGGAACAAAGTGAAAGAATATGATTCTACTGGCTTTTTGTTTGGGATTATTTAGACAGAAATAAGCGGTTGTGTTCTATTTGAACAAAAAAAACTTATATTTCAAGCCTGACACAAATGGATGGTAGGTATCGAGGGTTGACCTTTGGTAGCGAGAAGCGTTAAATAGAAAATTGTAAATTTTAGCGGAAGTTTTCGCTTTACAACTCAAGGTTGATTTATTAGGATGCTCACATTGCAGTTTTCAATTAAAAGTTATAGCTGTTGTAGTGAATGTGTGAATCAACTGACTGCGGTCAGACGCAAATTAGACAGAGGTAGATGACTATCATGGATCAGAAACAAATAGAGCAGGGGACAAGGAGGTACATGTTGCTACCGTGGATTGTCTGTGGTTTGGGTGCTCTTTTCTACTGCTATGAATATTTTCTCCGTATTACCCCCAGTATTATGACGCAAGAGTTAATGGGTGTATTCCATATTAACGCTGCCCAGTTGGGTAATCTTGCTGCTTTCTATTATTATGCTTATACGCCGATGCAACTCCCTGTTGGGATGCTCATGGATCGTTACGGTCCACGACGCTTATTAACTTTAGCTTGCCTGTTATGTGCTATCGGCTCTTATCTCTTCGCTATTAATGTACTGTCCCTGTCAGAGTTAGGACGCTTTTTGGTAGGTTTTGGTTCAGCCTTTGCCTTCGTTGGGGTGCTGAAGTTAGCCACCATTTGGTTACCACCTAATCGTTTTGCCTTTGTAGCAGGTATGGTGACTGCGCTTGGGATGGCTGGGGCCATGGGCGGTGATATAGCCTTAGCTAGCTTTGTGGATGCCATCGGTTGGCATGCAACAGTGTTTATTACTTCAGTACTTGGGATGATTTTAGCCTTTATTCTTTGGGCTGTCATTCGAGATTCACGTGCCGATGTTACCCATACAAAGACCGTGGAAGCGGAGAATCCCACAACCTTTGCCGCACTCTTTGCCAGTGTTTTGCAGCTAATTAAACAACCCGTTTTTTGGGTGAATGGCATTATTGGTTGTCTATTATTCTTACCTTTAACTGCCTTTGCTGAATTTTGGGGGGTACCATACTTACAACATGCTCAACACTTAAGCAAATTAAATGCAGCTACAGCGGCATCCATGGTATTCCTTGGGTTTGCCATTGGTGGAGCAATGATGGGGTATATTTCCGATAAGCGCAGTGTACGTAAATTACCTATATTTTTTGGTTCGGTTTTTTCTGCTTTAATGGCCTGTTTGTTACTGTACACGCCTAGATTGCCTAGTTTTGAAGTATATGCGTTAACCTTTGCCTTAGGCTTTTTTGCCAGTGCACAAATCATTGTCTTTGCTATCGCTAAAGATTCCACTAGCAGACAATTCTCCGCCACAGCTATCGCACTGACCAACTTATTTATCATGTTGGGTGGGGCTATGTTTCAGCCTTTAATTGGTAGTTTATTGGATGCGCATGCACATGGGACTTCGATAGATAATATCGCTCTATTTACTGTGGCTGATTATCGTTATGCTATCAGTGTTTTGCCCATTGGTTTACTAGCCGCTGCTTTCCTAAGCTTGTTCTTGCCTAGTGATAGGTTACTCAAGCAGGAAGAACAACAAGCTGAAATAGAAGGCCAAACATTGACGGCCTAAGTTTTTTCATTGCTGACTAGAGATTCTAGGATGCTTTGGATATTCTGCCATGGGACTGCGGTAATGTTGTCATCAACTTGATAGGCTTGTGGTGTTCTGCATATAATGTAGGCCTGTTGTGTTGGGTATTCTTCGATAAATTTTTTCAAATGTCTTGCATCAGATTTTCCTGGCTTGTCAGTCCACTTTACTTCAATAGGCGCATAATGATGAGCGTAGTCAATAACATAATCCACTTCGGGTCCTGCTGCATCTTGCCAGTGTCTTAATTTAATTTGTGGTGAAATAAATTGGCTCAATGAAATTAACTCGTTACCAACATAGTGTTCAAACAAATAGCCTAAATGAGCTTGGGGTAAGCGTACGCCTTCATTAGCACAGGCGCGCCTTATGCCTAAATCAAAAAACAAATATTTAGGTGATTTAATGAGGCGACGCTTGGTTTGGCTCTCAGTTAAAGGATCAATACGATGCACAATGAGACAATCTTCCAGTAGCTGGTAATAGTTCGCAACAGTTGAATGGGCAATGCCAATATCTTGAGATATGCGAGAAAAGTTTTGTACTTTTCCAGCTTCACCAGCAGCCACTTCAAGAAAGCGGGTAAAATGGCCAATATTCCTAACGGCGGCTTCTGCTCTGATCTCATCTTCTAAATAGGTTGTTACATAGGAATACAGATCAGTTTCACGGTATGCGTGATCTGTGCCACTGATGATCCCTGGTAAAGTACCGTATAACAATATATCTTCTAGAGGTGGGTTAATTGTAAACATTTCATTATATACCAGAGGTGACATTGACAATGAGACAACGCGGCCAGGCAGTAAATTAATATTTTTGCCGTGCTTGAGTTTGCGGGCAGAGGAGCCGCTTAAGATAAATTGGGCTGCACCTTCATCAATGAATACTTGGATAATATCCATGACCTGAGGGATTTTTTGTACTTCATCGATAAATATAAGCGGTTTTTGCGAGTAGGTTTTTATTTTTGCCTCTAACTCTTTTTCGAATAACTCAACATTAGCTTCGTAACGGAGTCTGGTATGGGCTTTAGCAAATGAATAGCTGAGATCGGGTTTGATTTGGGTCTGAATGACGGTGGTTTTACCAGTTTGCCGTGCGCCAAGCAATAAAACACTCTTGCCACGGGCCAGGGCTGTTTTTATGTTAGATTCAATAATACGAGATACATAAGGTTCCATAAACTGAATTATTATTGAAAATTGAGCGTTAATCAACAAAATACATTGAATATTGTCGTCTAACACTCAATATTCAATGTATTTTGAGTATTAAGCACTAATAATACAAGATTTATTCATAAAAGTTTTTTTAAATTATTCCAAAAAGGCTTGAGAGTACTGCAAATAGACACGCGTGTAGCTTGGTAAACATCAGTCCTGTTGGCTATATCCCCAGTTCGTTCTACATTTGCCAGATGTATGAAGAAGCCGTGAATATGATTGTTTGTTCCCAGATAAAGTAAGGTTTTATACTAGAACTTCCAGCTTGCTGCGTATTTCTCAAACCTGTGAGGGCTTTAAATAGCATTAACAACTGTACTCTCAGAAGCATCAGCTTTCATAGCTGGGCTTCCAGTGCCTGCGTCAGGCATCACCATATCAGCAGTCGCTACTGGCTCATCCGTGCCTATCCCTGAGTCATCTGCTGGCGCGTTCCAATTACTACACCAACTCAAACAGGATTTTAAGCCAGCAGTACAGTTACCTAAACGCTCACTCCAGCTTGGTGATGATTGAGAGTCTGCTGAGTCATAAGTTTCTGCTAGGAGAGGGCTTGTTTCTTTAGCTTCATTAGCTGCATTATCAGTATGGGCTAATTTTTCCATTAAATACTCGACATCATCATCCCATAGACCTGCTTGCATAATATTAGCAAAATAGTTTGTCCATAAATTTTTATCACCCAGGATCTTGCGGCAGGCATCATTGTGGATACCTTGGCACTGTGTAATTAAATCACCTACGGCATCATCGTAGGCTAATATACTGTTTTTGACAGGGTCCTTACCATAAGCCTGTTGGTAAAGGCGGTAACATTTTAATAGAGAGGCAAAAATACCGCTACCATTAACGCCCATGGAGGAAATGAAAGAGGCGAGGATCATGGTATTAACGAGAGTATCACTTTCAAAGCAAGACTCTAGAATGGTCTCAATAGCACTACCCGCAGATAATGCGCCAGATATATAACTGATACTGCGCATGAAATTGTATAAACGTGGGTTAAATTCGCTTTCAAGGCAGACAGGTTTTGATGGTTCTGCAGCTAATCCCATCTTGTATAATATATCTTGTGTTTGGCGTTTAACCCAGGCATAAATAGCACTGCCAGAGGGGTATGCTAGACAAATAATCAAGAAAATAAAGCAAATAAAACTTAACCAATCAGCGGTAAATGCAAAGAGTTTATCGCCATCAGTGGCATTTTTGACCTGTGTGCATTCATTCATACCATTATCGGGATCGTTCATTTGTCCCATGGCTAATAATTGAAAAAAGATATTGGTTGCTTGGTAATAGCCAACAATCCCATAAAGCACAACAGCCGCATAGACGGTACCCGTTAAGACAGAAGCCAGTGAGTCTAAGCGTTTGAGCACATTGTTAAAGAGTTTATGAATGGGAAAGGTTTTATAACTGTATAACCAGTCCAGTGTGGGGGCTTCAGAACCTAAGCCTTGTATTGCCCATTTACTAGGGAGCAAAATTGGGGCCAAGAGTAGCACGAGGGGACCTAATAAGGCTGCTTCAAAGAGAGTATCATCAATAGGGTGTATAGATTCACCTTGGCTACCAATAGTTGCTAAGAGGCTTGCAAGATCTGGTTGTGTTTGCTGTAGTAAATCATGAATTTCCGCTAGCTTTGTAATACGCTGTTCAGGGAATAATTGCATATTTAGTTGATGACCATCAGCGAGTGCTTGGGCAAATAAACCCTTGCTTTGATTTAATATCCGCGCAAGTCTGGGATCAGGAATATCAGTGCTGCCACTCCAGAGCCGGTACCAATAGTTGAGTTGGTGATAGCCTGTGCTTAGTAGGCGCATACTACGTGGCATAAAGCTATTTAAAGCCTCTGGGATTAGATAGAACAGGCCCTTTATCAGTGACGAATAATGTACAATCCCCGTGGGGCCTTGGCATAGTGCAGATAGGGCAAACATCGTAATTATTTTTTCGGGTCTATCGCGCCAATCATTGGCAAAGGAAAAGTATGTCATAACAGCTAGGGGTATAACAGAGACTATAGCAATACCCTTAATAGTATTCTTGGGGGTATTACTCAAGAATTTTTCACACTTTGTTATATCATTTTTATTGTAGTGTAAATAATTGCTAGCATCGCTAGGCGTTTGTGCTGACATGACTGGAATTAATGACCAACCTACGAGACCGCCATTAGCACCACCGCCAAACAGACCGGATAAAGCCGATACCGTCTGTGTAATAACCTCATTCCAGCCATATTTCTCACCAATTGTTTGTGCTGCCTGGTAAGAGGGGTAGGCGAAGGCAAGCATATTGATAGCTGTTAAGGAGACAACAATGACTTTATTTTTGAAGCGTAAGTATAAATGGTAAACCTTATTAGGATCACTTGTCTCTGCCTCTGCATTCTCAAGCAAGTGAGTGAGATCATCGTTAGAGATAAATGCAGTTGGAGGTGCACCCTCTGGTACATAGTCTGTGGGATTATTGAGACCAATCTCAACAAAATCAATAGTTTCTGTAGCTATGGTGGGTGGAGCGTCGTTCTCAGTGCTTGGTTGTTCAGGGCAGGGAAAATTAACTGCCTCAGCATCGTTGTTCGCCTTGGCTTGTATGAGCGAGGCTAGAGGTGGGCCTAAGTGCTCGTGTATTAAAGCATCAAGTGCTGCTTGTGGATTTTTATATTGTTTACGTTTTTTTTTGCGTTTTCTTGACTTTCGTGTGTCAGAACTGGCAGTTGGTTCTGGGTTATTTGCAGGTATGTGGTCACCAAACATATCCAGTTCAATGTGTCCAGGGTCCTCACTCCCTAAAGGTCCATATGGATTATGGACTGGAACAGAATAGCGTGACTGTTTATTGCTGTCTGAGCCCGGAACAGATGATGGCTGTCCATGAGTGTTTGAGCCTGAGTTTGGCATAGTTCATTACCTTGTGGTTATTATTATCAAGTTATATACCCGTAGCGTCTCATATTTAGGGCTTTCTAGCATGTTATTTTCCGCCAGCTAAAGACTTTAAATTTTGCCAATAGTCCACTATTACCTGCAATTTAAAATCTTTATCTAACGAAAAATTCCTGTCCTATAAAACCCTAAATATGAGACGCTACGGGTATAGTATTTTACAAAGTTGGTACTGTACGTAAGGTACCAACGGTGTTTAATTTCCCACTGATCATGTCAGTAGGCGGTACTAATTTTTCATCTTCTTTATCTTGTTCATCGCCAGTTTCTAATGTGCTGGTTCTATCAATAGCAGCTTGTAAGAGTCCGCCGTTTATGCGTTGATCTTGCCTAGCTGCTTCTTGAACATATGCAGTTGTATATCTCATTACATCAACATGAGAAGGCGTTTTTTGCCAAAATGATCCCTTTGTCGGCGTGTTTTGACTGACAGTTCGATGAAAATTAGCAATCTGCTGAGGTTGCCTAGGGTCTAATTTGGAAATAGATTTCATTAACCATAACAATACTTGTAATGAGTGAGCTGTTGATGTCGATTCAATAGAGGCTAGTACCTGTTGTTGTAATGTTTTAATCACTTCCATATTGAAACGTAGATTTGATTCTTGAACAGTACAAGCTTTGCTGGCGGTTTGGTGAAATTGAAAATGACGCTGTAAATACAAACACCAATTACTTGGGTTAATACCACGGTCACGCATAAAACTTAAGGCATCAATAATATGTCGATTAATTTTGGCATTCGTTTGCCATATGATTTTTGCTAATTCATTTAATAAAATACCGGTGTTTGTACAACCCCGATCAATATCCCTTAAGTTTTGCTCTAGCCGATCGAGTGCTGCACATGCAGTCTTGAAGACAGAAGCTTCAAATGCAACTAAGGTACTGGCGATGATGCGCAGATCTGTCGCTTGGATTGAACCCGCAGGAGTCTGTGAAACAGCCTCGAGAGTATATGAGGGTTGATCAGCTAAGGCTGCCACAACCCTTTGATGCATAGCTGTTACGCCAGTAATTGTGAAGTTTTGTTGCAGAGAATTTTGTAGCGTACTTACATACCACTTCCGTCTTGCTGAGGCTGCTGTATCAGTAAAATGATGTGCCGATATTTCATCCCATGCATTAAGGTGTATATGACCGATTAATTGCTTTTGTTGTTGCTGCGGTAATCGTTCTGAGTGAGCACAACGTTGAATGAGTCCATGTAAGAATGCTACAAAGGGATGTGCTTCAGTTGCATAGTTGCGGCTATCTAAAATAGTTCGTGTAGCTTGCTGATTATTGTCAGTTAATGCTAATTTTTCTGCTGCGGTTAAATAGGCTGTCATTTGCTGTTGCAGCATGATAAATCGGCAATAGTGGTGCAATAAACCTTTATAGTGGATCCACTTGGTTAAGTTGGCATGACAAGCATTCAAGTAAGCAAGTCTTTCTCTATTGCTTGGTGATTCGTTGACTGCAGAGGGGGCAGTTTTTAGATAGGCAGCTAAAATCACTTCATGTTCATGCGCAAGTGCCATAAATAAAGCCGCAGATACCTCAGTATTATCATCGCCAGTTTGCTGTTGATAGCAAGTTTGTAAGTGATGAGCTTGTTCTGCAATGAATCTTTCTGGATTAGTGATACCTTCGAACTCACTTTTCATCGTGCTGTGGAATTCTATGAAGTTGTTGAATTCTGCTTCACTAATCTGATCTTGCTGTATCAAGCTTGTTAAAACCCTATAGCAGCGAAATACAGGACTATTTTCCAGCAGAGGATAGAGTGCAGCATAATCTATCCTATTATTTAGAGCTTCCTTTGCAGGATCATTACGATCCTCAGGAATTGCATCTAAACTAAAGACAGGTGAGGTCTTGACAGCAATATTGGCTGCTGAACTGGTTCGTGATATTGCTGCTGATGATTGACTTGAGCTAGCGCTACTGCGTGGGGCGGGTAGTGCTAGTTCATCACCACTTGAAGCCGGTGTATCAGGATCACTGGAAATATTCGCTGGTATACCCAAGTCACTATCGCTAGAACTTTGCCTGCTGGCTTGTCTGGTCTCTGCTGCGGCTTTTTCTGGCTTAACTTGTTTTATTACCTGTGCATGAGCCGTGCGTAATCTAAGCTGTTGGCAAGCAAAATCAGCGCTTAAGGCTTTAAAGCAATAAAGCTCAAAGGCACGGTATTTACCTTGTGCCCACAGCTTGCGTGTGTATTCTACCGCTTGGTTAAATTCAGCTTTCTCTGCATCGCTACTCTGCAGCAGATGCTTTATGGTTTGTTCCTGTTGATTCTGTGCATAGTAAATAAGCTTTTCGACCCAGGCGAGTCGTTTTGCTAAGGTTTGTTCCGCGGTATTTTCCGCTTGCCAAAGTACATATTCGCGTTGAGCGTCTATAGAGTTTTGTGTAGGCGTTGTTCTGTGTGATTGGTTACGATGCCAATAAGCCTGAGATGCTGCACGTAATTGCTGCATAAATATTTGTAAACGTTGAATTTTACTGTGTTTAATCAGGTGTTTCTGCAAATTAGTCACAGCATCAATCAGCGTCTGCTCAACCGGTGTAGGTTGCTGAGCCGCGTAGATTGCTACTTGAGACTGTAAGGTGTTCACACATTGCATACCTAAGGTTTCAATGAGATATTGCTCAAGCTGTGCAGGTTTATTTGCTAATTTATCCACTAAGCGAATAATGTCTGTCTGTCTACCTGGTTTAATGGCTTCAGGTAGCGTACCGTGGTAATTGCTGCTACGACGTTGTTTGGGAGTGTGTAAATAACTAAAAAACTGTTGCCAACGTCCTAATTCAATGTTGATGTAAGCAAGAGAGCTTGATAAATTTTCAGTGATTTTAAACTTAAGCCGAGTCGCATGCAGGGCACGGATGATACGAGCTATGCTGGACCTATGATATGTGTGCTGGTGGGCAGTCACTTGTTGGTTGATTGCCTGCAAGGCCGTGAGTTGGCTTTGATGTGCTGCTGATATCTGGGTATTACATTGTTCTATTTTAGCTACTAATTGCTCTACTTTAGCTAATATAGGTGTGATCTGTGCAAAAATATAGCTAAGACTGTAATTAAATAAGGTTGTTTCATCAGTGCTTTGCGACAAATAGCCATGCAGTGCGTGCGCTTGATCTTGGGTATAGAAGAGCTCAATGCTTAAATCTGCTTGATATTCTGTCTTATCTCTGGCGCTGATGATTAAATTATAGAGTGCTACTACGGCTTCATAGAGATCAGTAATCATCGGTTGAGCGAGGTTAATTAGCCTTGCATCACTTGAATTACGGGCAGGCGAGCTTTCATCACTGGAATCTCCAGCAGCAGGCATAGGTTCCTCTGGCAGCTCCGTTGGTTGGTTTGAAGCTGGTTGACCTAGTTGATCTAGACATCCTTCACAGGCAGTCAATATGTTATTGAGTGCCTTAAAGGGATCGTGTCCATCTGTATCATATGGCACGGAAGATATCTCCACACAGTGTTTTTGTTTTTATTGTTGCTTGTTTATTATTAGGTATGTCCAGATCCCCATTATGTTAGCCCATCATGAGCTAAATGATTAACTCCACATTCTATGATGCGTTTTGAGAATCTAATCGAGGGGTGTTTGGCGCTTGTTTTTCTAAAAAAGCAAAGTTGGACTATACCATACCCCAGTTGTGCTAACAACAGTTGTTAGAGTATCTCACGATCCTTAAGGAATTATTAAGGGCCTTAATTTTTATTGTCAGTTACTTCCCCGTTTAAAAGCCTCCACGAACTCAAGGGGGAAGGGGAAAATGATGGTTTTGCTGTTATCCGCGGATAAGTTCCCCAGGGTTTGTAGGTAGCGCAGTTGCATGGCTTGAGGTTGTTTTGCTAGGACCTCGGAAGCTTGTAGGAGCTTTTGTGAGGCTTGGAATTCACCTTCGGCGCTGATGACTTTGGCGCGTCGTTCACGTTCGGCTTCCGCTTGCTTGGCGATAGCGCGGACCATGCTTTCATCCAGGTCAACATGCTTGATTTCAACATTTGCGACTTTAATACCCCAGGCATCGGTTTGATCGTCGAGGATGGCTTGAATATCTGTATTGAGTTTTTCCCGTTCAGAGAGCATTTCATCTAACTCATGTTGACCTAAAACTGAACGAAGTGTCGTTTGTGCCAGTTGGCTGATGGCTTCAAAGTAGTTTTCCACTTGGATGAAGGCTTTGGCTGGTTCGATAACACGGAAATACACCACCGCATTGACTTTGACGGAGACATTATCTTTAGAAATGACATCTTGACTGGGTACATCCATGACCACAGTACGTAATTGGATTTTTTCCATTGTTTGGAGTACGGGAATAAGGATAATGAGGCCTGGACCTTTGACTTTCCAGAATTTACCGAGCATAAAAATCACGCCACGTTCGTACTCGCGAAGAATGCGAAACATGTATAGCAATATAATAATGGCTATAAATGCGATAATGATAAATACGATGCCGGTCATAATCTCTCTCCTGAATTATCTGTATTTGAATTAATCGGTACAACTTTCACAGTTAAACCATCAACGCTAATAATGCGTACTTGATCACCCACGGTAAGATTGACTGAAGATTCAAATAGCCAGGTTTCACCATCAAATTTGACTCTTCCAGTTTTACCCTGTGAACTGATTACAATGCACTGGCGGTCTATAAAAGACTCCTCGCCAATAACGGTGGGTTTTCGGCGTGAGCGTATAGCAGCCCCAATCACAAATATAAAAAATAATGTGGTCAATAGCGTAACGATCAAAATCGGTAGCCAAGGGATACTTAGCATGCCACTATCTGCCACGTTGAATAACAGCACTGATCCCACCGCAAAAGCAACAATACCACCTAAGCCTAAAATACCAAAGCTGGGAGCAAAAGCCTCCACAACCATAAAAGCTATACCGAGCATCATTAAGGCTAAGCCCACATAATTGATAGGTAATAGATGCAGTGCGTAAAGACCAAGTAAGAGGGCAATGGCGCCTATCACGCCAGGCGCAACGAAACCAGGGCTGGCAAATTCGAAAAATAACCCATAAACACCAATCATCAGCAAGATATACGCAATGGTAGGGTCGGTAATGATGCTTAAGAGTTTATTGCGCCAATTACCTGGGTAGATTTCGATTTGAGTATTGCTTGTATTTAATATGAGCGTTTGTTCACCCATTGGTATGCGGCGGCCATTGAGTTTTGCTAGTAATTGCTGAGTATTGTTAGCGATCAGATCAATGACACCCAGCTTGAGTGCTTGGTTTGCAGGGATACTATCTGCCTGTAGCACGCTCTTAGCGGCCCAGTCCACATTGCGCTGACGTAGTTGCGCAAGGCTTTTGATGTAGGCGGTGGCATCCTTTTTCATTTTTTGTTCGCGAGTAGATTCTTGGCTGGTGGCTTGTTTATTTTTTGTTGCATCAGGGTTGGAGTCCGTACTGCCAATGGTTATTGGCGAAGCAGCACCGAGATTGGTGCCTGGAGCCATGGCGGCAACATTGCAAGCATATAGAATATAGGTGCCGGCACTAGCTGCACGTGCACCGCTGGGGGCAACATAGCCAATGAAGGGAATTGATGAGTTTAAAATGGTTTTATTGATGGCGCGCGTGGATTTGTCCAGCCCACCAGGGGTATCAATTTGCAGGATAATGAACTGCGCACCTTCAGTTTGGGCTTTTTTCAAGCCTTGAGCAATATAATCTGCTGTGGCTGGGCCGATGGCGCCGGCAATGTTCAATTGTAGGGCTTGAGGCTGAGTTGTTTGGCTCAGGCCAGGAGATAGGGGCAGCAGCAATAAACTCAAGCCCGCAATGAGGCTACAGAGGCTAAAAAATTGTTTAATAGAGACTGTTCTGCTCATGTTACTTCCTTGTGATTATGCTATTATACGTCAAATATATTCGAAATTACTACTAAGGGATAGATATATGCGACTCATTTTATTAGGTCCTCCCGGAGCAGGTAAGGGCACTCAGGCGCAACATATTTGTGAGCACTATGGGATATCTCAAATTTCCACGGGAGCGATGCTAAGAGCAGCCGTTGAGGCGGGTACGCCGCTGGGGCAAAAAGCGCAAGCTATCATGGAGTCCGGAGAGTTAGTGCCTGATGAAATCATGATCGGTTTAGTCAATGATCGTATTAATCAGCCTGATTGCGTCAATGGTTTCTTGTTAGACGGTTTTCCTCGTACTATACCCCAGGCTGAGGCATTGGATGCGGCCGATATTTATTTGGATTATGTGGTGGAAATTCAAGTGGACGATGAAGAAATCGTTAAACGCATGAGTGGGCGCTTAATGCATCCAGCCTCTGGACGTAGTTATCATTTGCAATATCATCCGCCCAAAGTTGCTGGTATTGATGATGTCACAGGTGAGCCTCTGGTGCAGCGTGATGATGATAAGGAAGAAACGGTGCGTAATCGGCTTGCGGTGTATCATCAGCAAACTAAACCACTGGTAGAGTTCTATCAGCATTATGCTAAAGAGACCCATGTGCATCCTCTCGTGTTTGCTCAAGTGCAGGGTGTGGGTAGTGTGACAGAGATTTCTCAGCAATTATTTGCTATCTTAGATGGACAAGCTAGCTCGGCCACTGCGTAATGAGGTAACCTGACATTCTGCAGCTTGCTGCGAATACCTTCTGTGGATGATTAGCCAAACACTCAAGGATGGAGTGAAAGAATGGTAGAAACGGAATCAACAGTCCTATTAGTTGATGCTGATGATCAGCATAGCCAGCAGTTACGCCAATGGCTCAATGAATTGTCTTATGATTACGATACTGTTGTAAATGGTGCTCAGGCATGGGAGTTACTATTACAAAATTCTCGCCGCTATAGCGCCGTTATCGTTAATGCTGAGTTAGCTGATATGACAGGATATGAGTTACTAAAGCGCATTAAACATTTCCCTATTCTGAGTATGCTGCCGGTGATTATTCAAACTGAGCCTACCTCTGAACAAGAGTATCTTAATTTTCTGCGAGCAGGTGCTTACTATTATTTAATTAAACCGATCAGTAAAGCCGATTTTATCGCACTGATCCAAGCGGCTATCCATGATTGGTGGCAGACAAAAGTATCCCGCAGCGAACTCTATAAAGGGATCCAAAGTATGAAACTCATGCATGCAGCAGAATTTAAGCTGCGTACTTTGGAAGAGTGTAAGGATGTTGCTGCTTATATTGCTAATGCTTGTCCACACCCGGATAAGGTAGTCATTGGCCTGTCGGAAATGATTTTAAATGGGATTGAGCATGGCAACCTAGGGATTACTTATGACGAAAAGTCCATATTAATTGCCAATAATACCTGGATTGATGAAATTCACCGGCGCTTGCAGTTGGCTGAGAACCAGCAAAAGTACGTGAAAGTGACATTTCAGCGCTCTGAGCAAGCAATCCGCATTACTATTGAAGATCAAGGACCAGGCTTTGATTGGCGTGAGTACCAAGACTTAGATGCTAGCCGTATTACCCATCCTCATGGCCGTGGTATTGCTATGGCGAGGTTATTAAGCTTTACTAGCGTGGAATACCGTGAAAATGGCAGGCTTGTTGAATGTACAGTTGAGCTATAAGAGATAATGTGATCAAACAACCAAAATTTGGACAAAAAAAAAGCCGCTATAAAAGCGGCTTTTTTGCATAAGCGTAAAATTGCTTATTTTTTAGCTACACGACGTTTAGCTGTTGTCCTTTTAGCTGTTTTACGAGCTACTGGTTTCTTAGCTACGCGACGTTTAGCTGTAGTTTTACGAGCTGTAGTCTTCTTTTTAGCTGCAGTTTTGCGAGCTGTAGACTTCTTAGCTGTAGTTTTACGAGCTGTAGTCTTTCTTTTAGCTGCAGTTTTGCGAGCTGTAGACTTCTTAGCTGTAGATTTACGAGCTGTAGTTTTCTTCTTAGCGGTTGCTTTTTTCTTTGCAGGCTTTTTCTTCATTTTGCTAGCAAAAGTTTTGGCTACTTTTTCAGCAGCTTTCTTCTCTGCAGCACGTTGTTTCTTGAATTGAGCAACTGCATCAGCAAATCCTTTGTCATAAGCAGCTTTAGTAGCGGCTGCAACTTTGGATTTCATCTCAGCTTTAAGTTTAGCCATTTTTGTGCTGGCTTCTTTCTTAGCAGCAGCCATTTTCTTAGCGGCATCTTGCAATTTCTTACGAGCTGCTGCTGCGGTACGCTTTTGCGTTGTGCTGGTTGCTTTAGCTTTTGATGATGTACTACGACGTACTGGTTTACGACGAGCAGTTGTAGCACGTTTTACTGTTTTGCGAGCTGTCCGTTTGACAGTTTTAGCCTTTGCCATGATATATATCTCCCTTGTTTATAACCGGCCGACAAATAGAACCTTAGCACAATATTTTTTCTTCTTCTAATTTTTTTCCAAAAAAATTAGCAACATAGGCGTTTTTTTTCATTTTTTTTGAAATTTTTAATAAAATTTGTGCAAAAAATGTTTTTTTTGCAGATTTTTCACAAAATAAGACGGCGTACTTTTGATTTTATTAGGAGAAAAAAATTATTTTTTTTTGCAAAGTGTCAGCGGAAATCACAACATTAAGTATGACAATTACTGTTGGTGAAAGATGATAATTCTGTGTCGACACTGTAACATGACTAATTTAAATGTCTTGAATGACTAAATAGGAATGACTATGCAGACCTTACTTGCTATTGACCAAGGTACCACAAGTACACGATCAATTTTGTTTGATGAACATGGTATGGTGCTTGCGAGTGCGCAAGCTGAGCTTAAGCAATATTATCCTCAAGCAGGCTGGGTTGAGCATGATCCTGAAGAAATTTGGCAAACTACACTAGATACAATAAACCAAGCGGTGGGAAGTGATAAACAAAAGTGGCAAGAGATTGCCGCCATGGGGATCTCTAATCAGCGCGAAACTACAATACTCTGGCATCGTGATACAGGCGAAGCAATTGCTAGGGCGGTTGTTTGGCAAGATCGCCGCACCGCATCTATCTGCCAAACTTTGATTGCCCAGGGAGTACAGCAGCAGGTGCAAGAGAAAACTGGTTTATTAATCGATCCTTACTTTTGCGCTACGAAAATTCAATGGTTACTGGATAATATTGTCGGTGCTCGTCAACTAGCACAACAGGGTAAACTCGCCTTCGGTACTGTGGACAGTTATTTAATTTGGCGTCTGTCAAGCGGACAACGTCATGTGACGGATGCAACCAATGCTTCACGAACCTTACTCTTTAATATACATACGCAAACCTGGGATCCAGAATTATTAACTTTGTTTAATATTCCCCAGGAGATTTTACCGGAAGTGCTCGATAGCAGTGCTGAATTTGCGACAACTGCAACAAATTTATTGCCAGCCTGTATTCCTATTACCGGTGTTGCTGGCGATCAGCAGGCTGCGGCCTTTGGACAAGCTTGTTTTTATCCAGGTATGGTGAAAAGCACCTATGGCACCGGATGCTTTGTCTTACTGAACACCGGTGAAAAAATTCTTAAGTCAGAGCAGCGCTTACTTAGCACGGTAAGTTATCGACTGCAGGGCAAACCAAGCTATGGGTTAGAAGGCAGTATCTTTGTTGCAGGAGCCGCTGTGCAATGGTTACGTGATGCAGTGAAGTTGATTGCCCATGCACAAGACACAGAACAATACGCAATGAATATTGAAGATACTGGCGGTGTTTATTTAGTGCCGGCTTTTACAGGGTTAGGTGCGCCTTATTGGGATCCTGATGCCCGTGGTGCCATCTTAGGGCTAACACGTGATAGTGGGGTGGATACCATTGTCCGAGCAGCGCTGGAGGCAGTGTGCTACCAAACCAAAGACTTACTACGTTCTATGCAAAAAGATGGGGCGGTCATCAATAGTTTACGTGTAGACGGCGGTATGGTTGTCAACGATTGGCTTATGCAATTTTTAGCGGATATCTTAAATATTACCATTGAACGTTCTGCCATCAGCGAAGCGAGTGCCTTGGGTGCTGCCTATTTAGCAGGCTTGCAGGTGGGAGTATTTTCAAATTTGCAGGCACTATCAAATTTATGGCGTTCTGACTGTACGTTCCAGTCACAGTGTAGTGAAGCACGGCGTGAAACATTATATGAAGGGTGGTTGCAGGCTGTGGCGCGGGTGGCGAGTTAAACTTGATTCCCCGCAGCTTGCTGCGGGCACTTTACGCTTGGGGATTCTTAAGGGGAGTCAGCGTAGACTCCCCTTAAGTCGCCGTCGCGCGAACTTGGTTCGCGCAGGCGAAATATTACTAGGAAATAAAATACCCCGAGGCTTGCCTCGGGGATTTTTATTAACTCAGTCGTAAGCGGAAGAGATTGTTTTCTTTAGATAACTTATGTTGTCGGTAGTAGCTGCAAGATTGATACAGGCAATAGAGAGCATAGTAAGGATTAATCTTTAAAGACGATGACACTTAAGCTAATCAAACGATCATGTATGCGTATATCACTGGCATCGTTAAATATGCCAAAGCGTTCCACCCGTTGTAATTTAGTGAAACCAGCACAAGTCAAATAGCCCGCCATAATATCCAGATCGAAGCCTATTTTATGATAATCATATTCATTCACATGGCCACCAAAGATCATTCGCATAATCTTATAGCGTTCTTCCTCAGTATAACTTTCCTTATCAAGAAACATACCTGCCAGGACGTCAAAATCAGGTACACTCACATAAAGTCTGCCCTCAGTTTTGAGTACACGGTTCCATTCTTTTAGGGTTTCAATAATTTCACCATTATGATCGAGGTGTTCGAGTATATGAGAAGCATAGATTTCATCAAAGGTTTCATCTTCAAAGATTGATAGATCATTAGCATCAGCCACATGATCCACATGCGGACCCGGCATAATATTTAATATTTCCCAGCCGGGCTTAACTTGTTTACCACCAATGTGTAATCGTCTAGGCATTATCTTTTTTCAACTGGCTGATAGTCACGTTTTGTGGGACCTGTGTAAAGTTGGCGTGGGCGGCCAATGCGGTAACCAGGTTGACTAATCATTTCTTTCCAGTGGGCGATCCATCCGACAGTGCGTGCTAAGGCAAAAATCACGGTGAACATACTGGTAGGAATGCCCAAGGCACTTAAGGTGATCCCTGAATAAAAGTCTACGTTAGGGAATAATTTTTTCTCAATGAAATACTCATCTTCAAGAGCAATGCGCTCTAATTCCATAGCGAGTTTAAACATAGGAGAATCCGCTGCGCCCACTTCTTGTAATACTTCATGACATGTAGTACGCATTACTTTTGCACGTGGGTCGTAGTTTTTATAAACGCGATGACCGAAGCCCATTAAACGGAAAGGATCATTTTTATCGCGAGCTTTTTCCAGGTATTTGCCAATTTGAGAAACATCACCAATTTCTGCCAACATATCTAAGACAGCTTCATTCGCACCACCATGGGCAGGTCCCCACAGGGCAGCGATACCTGAAGAAATACACGCAAAGGGATTAGCTCCGGTAGAGCCGGCTAAGCGCACGGTGGATGTTGAGGCATTTTGTTCGTGGTCTGCATGCAGAATGAAAATTCGGTTCATGGCGCGGGTGAGGATAGGGTTAGGCACCCATGGTTCACAAGGAACACCAAACATCATTTGTAAAAAGTTACCGGCATAACATAAGTCATTTTGTGGATAACGGAAGGGATGGCCAATGGAGTATTTATAACACATGGCTGCCATGGTCGGCATTTTAGCAATTAGGCGTACTGCGGCAACTTCGCGGTGAGCTGGGTTGTTGATATCAAGAGAATCGTGATAGAAAGATGAAAGTGCGCCTACTGCGCCTACCATAATCGCCATTGGGTGAGCATCTCGACGGAAGCCATTGAAAAATTTGTGTACTTGTTCATGTAGCATAGTATGATTTTTAATACGCTCATCGAAGGCTTCGCTTTCGGCTTTGTTGGGTAGTTCACCATTGAGTAATAAATAACACAATTCTAAATAACTGGCATGTTCAGCTAGCTCTTCAATGGGATAACCACCGTGCAATAATACGCCATTAGCACCATCGATATAGGTGATTTTTGATTCACAGGAGGCAGTTGCCAGGAAACCTGGATCGAAAGTAAAGGCGCCATGTTTGCCTAACTGACTAATATCGATTACTTTTTGCCCAAGTGTGGGTTCATGGATGGGTAATTCAATGGTTTCGTCGTTATCAATTTGTAGGCGGGCAATTTTATCAGACATGGTGGCTCCTAAATCCGTGGTCAGTAGATTGACTATAGCTAACCGATTTTAACTTTGTCAAACCAGATAGGGGCAGCGTGTGATATAACTCATTCAAACATGCAGAAAATTGTACACATGAACAAGGCGATACACTGCTGTTTCCAGCTTGCTGATTTGTTTGCAGAGGCGAGTAAAAAGCGCTATCAGGGATGATAGCGCAAGCTACATGGATGTAGCCGAGCCTCGGCAAACAAATCAGCAAGCTGGGAACTTGGTGATTCTTTTTGCTTGCTTGCCAATTAGGAAAAGTTGAATGGAGCAGGATCAGAGCATTTCACCTGTGTTGGTGTAGTTATAAGTATCAGAATAATTTGAGATTTGAGACCAACATAGCTATACTCACGCTGGCACATCACACTGCCAAACGACTTACACTTTGAAAACTGTTTTAATAAAATACAATTCATTATGTTTTGTGTTTACTTTTGGGGAATATGCGACCAGTGAATAAACAACGACCTGTTAATTTGCAACTTACCACCATTAAATTTCCTATTACCGCAATTACATCGATTCTGCACCGTATCACCGGAGTGTTACTTTTTTTATCAATGCCAGTGTTGCTATGGACCTTAGATGTATCTCTATCTTCTGAGGCTGGTTTTGAATGTGTGCGTGATTGCTTTTCTCGGCCTTTCGACAAATTTCTCACCTGGGTGCTGTTATCCTGTGTGATTTACCATGTGGTTGCCGGTGTCCGCCATTTATTGATGGATCTTGGTTATGGTGAAAGCAAAAGCGGCGGTAGAGTCGGGGCTAAATTGATTATTTTAGTTTCTCTCATACTTATTATTTTAGTAGGACTATGGATATGGTAGGAAATGTAACAAGCTACAGCAGTAATGGTTTACGAGATTGGCTCGTACAACGTGCAACTGCGGTTATTTTAGCGATTTATTCTATTTTTATAATTGATTATTTGATTGTACATCCACATTTAGTTTATGCCGATTGGCAGCAATTATTCGCCCACACTTGGATGAAAGTAGCTACCTTACTGGCTCTGCTCAGTGTGTTATTACACGCCTTGATTGGTTTGTGGACGGTACTGACAGATTATGTAAAACCAGCAAAATTGCGGATGTTTATCCTCATTTTAGTCATATTGACCCTTATGAGCTGTTTACTCTGGGGCATTATTATACTTTGGAGTGTTTAATTCATGGCATTACCTATTTATTCTTTCGATGCAGTTATTATCGGTGCCGGTGGTGCCGGTATGCGTGCGGCATTAGCACTAGCACAGTCAGGTTATAAAACCGCCTTAGTTTCTAAAGTATTTCCAACACGTTCGCATACGGTGTCAGCCCAAGGGGGGATCACCTGTGCTATTGGTAATGCTCATGAAGATGATTGGCGCTGGCATATGTACGATACAGTTAAAGGCTCTGATTATATTGGTGACCAAGACTGTATTGAATATATGTGTCAAACCGGTCCTGAATGTGTCTACGAACTAGAACATATGGGTTTACCTTTTTCACGTACTGAAGATGGACGTATCTACCAACGGCCTTTCGGTGGACAATCGAAAGATTTTGGTGGTGATCAAGCAGCAAGAACTTGTGCTGCAGCCGATAGAACTGGACATGCGTTATTACATACCTTATACCAGCAGAACATTCAGGCAAAAACCCACGTATTTTCTGAATGGTATGCCATTGACTTTGTGAAGGCAGATAACGGTAAAGATTATGCTGGCGTTATCGTTATGAATATCGAAACCGGCGAAGTGGTTTATATGCAAGCCCGAGCGATTATTTTAGCCACAGGTGGTGCTGGACGTATTTTCCAATCAACCACTAATGCTTTGATCAATACCGGTGATGGTGTTGGTATGGCATTACGTGCTGGTTTGCCAGTGCAAGATATGGAAATGTGGCAATTCCATCCTACTGGTATTGCTGGTGCTGGGGTTTTAGTGACGGAAGGTTGTCGTGGTGAAGGCGGTTACTTAATTAATGCTGCCGGTGAGCGATTGATGGAGCGTTATGCACCTCACGCAAAAGATTTAGCCTCACGTGATGTAGTCGCGCGTGCCATGGCCTTAGAAATTCGTGAAGGTCGCGGTTTTGAAACCAATGGCGTTGGTCATGTGAAGTTAAAACTCGATCATTTAGGCGCAGATTTAATTAAAACCCGGTTGCCAGGTATTCGCGAATTATCCATGACCTTCGCGGGTGTGGATCCTATTAAAGAACCTATTCCTGTGGTACCTACCTGTCACTATATGATGGGTGGTTTACCAACCAATGTTTCCGGGCAAGTATTGACTGTTGATGCCAATGGTCAAGACCATGTTGTTGAAGGTTTGTATGCTGCCGGCGAATGTGCCTGTGTATCCGTGCATGGTGCTAATCGCTTAGGCGGTAATTCATTACTTGATTTAGTTGTCTTTGGCCGTGCTTCAGGATTACACGTGGAGCAAGAGTTACGTGAAGGCTTACCTCAACATACGGCGAGTCAAGATAATATTGATGCGGCTATGGCGCGTATGCAACGTTGGAATACGCATAAAAATGGCGAAAGTGTTAGCGATATTCGTAATGAATTACAAAAAACCATGCAGGAAGATTTTGGGGTGTTCCGTACTGCAGAATTCATGGAAAAAGGCTTAGAAAAGCTAAAAGATTTACGCGAGCGCCTGCAACATGCTTCCATCAGTGATCACAGCCAAGTATTTAATACCGCACGTATTGAAGCGATGGAGTTAGATAACTTAATGGCTGTGGCGGTAGCGACAGCTTCCGCGGCAAATTATCGTACGGAAAGTCGTGGCGCACATAGCCGTGAAGATTTTCCAAAACGTGATGATGAGAATTGGATTAAGCATACGCTGTATAATCTTGAGCAAGACCAAATGTCTACTCGAGGTGTGAATATGCAACCCAAAACCATGGATCGCTTTGAACCTAAAGAACGAGTTTATTAGAGAGGAAACCGCATGTCTGAGGCAATGAGAAAAGTACATTTTCAAATTTACCGGTTTGATCCTGAGAAGGATGCAGAGCCTTATATGCAAGACTTTCATCTAGAAATCCCGCAAGGGAAAGATATGATGTTGTTAGAAGCTATTTTACAGATTAAAGCTCAATTAGACGAAACAGTGTCTATTCGCCGTTCCTGTCGAGAGGGGGTTTGTGGTTCCGATGGTATGAATATTAATGGCCGTAATGGCTTGGCTTGTATTACCACTTTATCCTCTTTAAAAGAGCCTATCGTCTTGCGGCCTTTACCAGGTTTTCCTGTGGTTAGAGATCTCGTGGTCGATATGACACAATTCTATAAGCAATATGAAAAAATCAAGCCTTATTTACAGAATGATGATCCTGTCCCAGCAAAAGAACGATTACAGTCACCAGAACAACGCAAAAAGTTAGATGGACTCTATGAGTGTATTTTATGCGCATGTTGTTCTAGCTCTTGTCCCTCATTTTGGTGGAATCCAGACAAATTTATTGGTCCAGCAGGTTTGTTACAAGCTTACCGTTTTATCGCTGACAGCAGAGATACGAATACACGTGAGCGTTTAGCTGGATTAGAAGATCCATTCAGCGTATTTCGTTGTCGCGGTATTATGAATTGCGTTGATGTGTGTCCAAAAGGCTTGAATCCTACCAAGGCAATTGGTAAGTTGCGCTCGGAAATGTTGAAAGAAATAGCGTAAGTATAGTTAATATAGTTGGAATAAAGAATAAGGAATGCCAGTAAAGCTACGATTGTCAGCTCTACTGGCATTTTTGGGTGTAGGTAAATATTTAGGTAGTAAATATGACTAAGCAAAGTACATTAGAAGAACAACAACAAACGTCCTATCTCTCAGGTGGCAGTGCCGCTTATCTAGAAGAGTTATATGAAGCGTATTTGCACGATCCACAGTCGGTGGATCCTCACTGGCAAGATTGTTTCGCTAAATTGCCCGCAAATAATGGTCATATTGATGATGTTTCACACTCAGCCATTCGCGAGCAATTTTTACAACTAGCGAAACACAAAAGGCATGCTCAAGCGGCTGGTCCACAACAAACGGCCAGTAAACAAGCCCATGTGCTGCAATTTATTAATGCTTACCGCAGTCACGGCCATCATCATGCAAAATTAGATCCTTTAGAATTAAGAGAACGCAAGCATGTACCGGATTTAGACTTAGGCCACCATGGCTTATCACATGATGATTTAAGCACTACATTTTCTACGCATAATTTCCAAGCGGTTGGTAAAACCGAGGCAACGCTGAAAGAAATCCATGCAGCACTACTCGATACCTATTGTAGTACCATCGGTATTGAATATTTGCATATCACTGAGCCACGTGAAACTCAGTGGTTACAGCAACGTATGGAAACCCACGGTAGTCGTGGTGGTGCATTTACTGCAGATGAGCGTAAAGGTATTTTAAAACAACTCACTGCGGCAGAAGGCTTAGCAAAATATTTAGCGAATAAATATGTCGGCCAGAAGCGTTTTGGCTTAGAAGGTGGCGAAAGTTTAATTCCAATGCTGCATGAAATAGTTCAGCGCAGTGGTAGCCAAGGTATGAAGGAATTAGTCATTGGTATGGCCCACCGTGGTCGTCTCAATGTTTTAGTGAATATCTTAGGTAAGGCACCGCGGGATTTATTCGATGAATTTGAAGGTAAAGTCATTGCCGAAGATCGTTCAGGTGATGTGAAATACCATCTGGGTTATTCTTCTGATGTCAGTACGCCTGGTGGCACATTACATTTAACCTTGGGCTTTAATCCCTCGCATTTAGAAATTATTTCCCCAGTGATTGAAGGTTCAGTAAGAGCACGCCAAGAGCGTCGTGCCGATCAAGATAAAGCTGAAGTACTGCCTGTGATTTTACACGGTGATGCCGCCTTTGCAGGCCAGGGGGTGGTGATGGAAACCTTCAATATGTCGCAAGCTCGTGGCTATTGTACGGGGGGAACTATCCATATTGTCATTAACAACCAAATTGGTTTTACTACGAGCAACCCTTTAGATGCACGCTCCACACTCTATTGTACTGATGTGGCAAAAATGGTTCAGGCGCCCATTATTCATGTGAATGCCGATGATCCTGATGCCGTTGTTTTTGCTAGCCAAATGGCATTAGATTATCGCATGACTTTCAAAAAAGATGTGGTATTAGATTTAGTCTGTTATCGTCGTCATGGCCATAATGAATCAGATGAACCTTCTGGTACGCAACCTATGATGTACCGTAAAATCAAGCAGCATAAAACTGTATTGTCACTGTATTCTGAACGCTTAGTACAAGAGCAAATACTCAGTAGAGAAGATGCAGATGCAATGGTTAAAGCCTATCGTGATGCTTTAGATCATGGCCAATCCGTTGTAGATTTAGTGCCTGATGCGCAAAATGATTTTGTGGTGGATTGGACACCTTATTTGGGCCAAACATGGGATGCACCTGCAGATACCAATATCAGCGCTGAAGCTATACAGCGTCTTGGTAAACACTTAACAACATTACCAGAAGATTTTGTCTTACAGCCGCAAGTGGCTAAGGAAATTGAGTCACGTAAAAAAATGTTAGCTGGCGAAATGCCTGTTTTCTGGGGTATGGGTGAGACATTGGCTTATGCTTCCCTTGCTGAGGCTGGCTATGGCATCCGTGTATCTGGTCAAGATTGTGGTCGTGGTACCTTCGCCCATCGACATGCCGTGTTGCATCATTTTGAAAACGGTAACTCTTATGTGCCATTACAACACATCTCTGATTCACAAGGACAAGTCACCATTATTGACTCGATTCTATCTGAAGAAGCGGTGATGGCTTTTGAATATGGTTATACTTCCGCAGATCCCAATAGTTTAGTGATTTGGGAAGGCCAGTTTGGTGACTTTGCTAATGGTGCACAAGTGGTGATTGATCAATTCATTAGTTCTGCCGATCAAAAATGGGGACGCCTATGTGGCTTAGTCTTATTGTTACCTCACGGTTATGAAGGCATGGGACCAGAGCATTCATCAGCGCGATTAGAACGTTATCTGCAATTATGTGCTGAACATAATATGCAAGTGTGTACACCAACCACACCGGCACAATGCTTCCACATGTTACGTCGGCAGATGGTCCGTCCATTCCGCAAGCCATTGATTGTTATGTCGCCTAAGAGCTTATTAAGAAATAAATTAGCCACTTCATCATTAGACGATTTTACCCAAGGTAAATTTCATTTAGTGATCCCAGAAGTAGATGACTTAAAAGACAAAGACGTTACTCGGGTAATTATTTGTGGTGGTAAAGTGTATTATGACTTACTGCAAAAACGTCGTGCAGATGAATTAAATAATGTGGCTATCGTGCGTATCGAACAGCTTTATCCATTCCCTGAAGCAGAGTTAAAGCATGAGTTAGCACGCTATAAAAATGCAAAAGAAGTGGTGTGGTGCCAAGAAGAGCCAAAAAATCAAGGGGCTTGGTATTGTAGTCAACATAACTTCCATGCCTGCTTAAGTAAGGGACAACGCTTAATTTTTGCAGGTCGGCCTGCATCAGCAGCACCCGCTGTTGGTTATATGTCCTTACACCAAGAGCAACAACGTACTTTAATTGAGGATGCTTTCAAATAGGGATGATATATACGTCAGCAATGGCTGTACCTGTAAACAGTCCATATGCGACATAGTCTAGATTCAAAATGATGAGGTAAAAAAATGTCTATCGAAGTAAAAGTTCCTGTGCTACCTGAATCCGTTGAGGATGCAACGGTGATCACCTGGCATAAAAAACCAGGAGAGCCAGTCAAGCGTGAGGAAAACCTTGTGGATATCGAAACAGATAAAGTCGTACTTGAAGTACCTGCACCTGCTGATGGCGTATTAGAGTCGATTGTTAAAGAAGAAGGGTCCACCGTCTTAGGCGAAGAAGTCATTGCTATCTTCAAAGAAGGTGAAGTGGCAGTAGCACCCGCGAATGACAGTGCCACAGAACAAGCGGCTGAGTCTGCAGAGAGTGCCCAGTCTCAGGCTAATTTAAGCCCAGCCGTGCGTCGCTTAGTCGCTGAAAATAATATTGATGTTAGCCAAGTAAAAGGTACTGGTAAAGATGGCCGCATTAAAAAAGAAGATGTGGAAAAATTCATGCAACAAGGCGCAGCAGCACCAGCAAGCAGTAAGCCAGCACCTGTAGCACCATTACCCACACCAGCACTGGGTGAGCGTACCGAAAAGCGTGTACCTATGTCACGTTTACGGGCGCGTATTGCGGAACGTTTAGTGGCGGTACAACATGAAACTGCAATGTTAACTACCTTTAATGAAATCAACATGCAGCCGGTGATGGAATTACGTAAGAAATACAAAGAGCAATTCGAGAAAAAACACGGCATTAAACTTGGCTTTATGTCCTTATTTACCAAAGCCGTTGTGGAAGCATTGAAACGTATGCCTGCAGTGAATGCTTCTATTGATGGTAACGATGTGGTTTATCATGGCTATTTTGATATTGGTATTGCCGTATCAACTGAGCGCGGTTTAGTGGTGCCAGTGGTGCGTGATGCTGATCAACTAAGTTTAGCGGAAATCGAATTGACCATCGCTGATTATGCGAAAAAAGCGCGCGATGGTAAATTAGCGATAGAAGATATGACCGGCGGTACTTTTACGATTACCAATGGTGGTGTATTCGGCTCCTTGATGTCAACGCCTATTATCAACTCGCCACAAAGTGGGATTTTAGGTATGCACAAGATTGAGGAACGAGCCGTAGTAGAAAATGGAGAAGTTGTGGTGCGGCCAATGATGTATGTAGCTTTATCCTACGATCATCGCATCATTGATGGTAAGGAGTCTGTTGGCTTTTTAGTAGCTGTGAAGGAGATGCTAGAAGACCCCGCACGCATTTTACTTGAGCTGTAAGGGAGCGCGGCGCAAGCATTATATTTCCAAGTAATATTTCGCCTGCGCGAACCAAGTTCGCGCGACGGCGACTTAAGGGGAGTCTACGCTGACTCCCCTTAAGAATCCCCAAGCGTAAAGTGCCCGCAGCAAGCTGCGGGGAATCAAGTTGAATCGTGATAACCATTGCTCGTAATGGTCATCGCTTAACTAAAAGTGGAAAAACGTATGAATGTACATGAATATCAAGCAAAAGATTTATTTAAACAATATGGAATACCTGCACCTCGCGGTGAAGTCGTTTCTAATGCCGAAGAAGCAGTTGCCGCGGCAAAGCTGATTGGCAGCGAACGTTGGGTTGTCAAAGCACAAGTACATGCCGGTGGGCGCGGAAAAGCAGGTGGTGTAAAAATTGTTGCTAATATTGAAGATGTTAAGCGTGCAGTACAAGATATGATCGGTACCCGTTTGGTAACCTACCAAACAGATGAGCATGGTCAGCCAGTGAACCAAGTCTTGATTGAAGAACCTTCTGATATTGCGCGCGAATTATACCTAGGTGCAGTTGTGGACCGTGCGCAGCAACGTGTGGTCTTCATGGCTTCAACAGAAGGCGGTGTCGAAATTGAAAAAGTTGCTGAAGAGCAGCCTGAAAAGATTTTGACGATTAGTGTTGACCCGATTGTTGGTGTTCAACCTTATCAGTGTCGTGAATTAGCCTTTGGTTTAGGTTTAAATAAAGATCAAATTAAGCAATTTACTAAAATCCTTTTAGGACTTGGTAAAATGTTTGAAGAGTGCGATTTAAGTTTGTTAGAAGTGAATCCACTCGTGGTAACAGGCGGTGGCGATTTAGTTTGTCTCGATGGTAAAATCAACTTAGATGATAATGCCATGTACCGTCATCCTGCCTTACGTGCGTTACGTGATATGACGCAAGAAGATGAACGTGAAAACCGTGCCCATGATTGGGAATTAAACTATATTGCTCTAGATGGCGATATTGGTTGTATGGTGAATGGTGCTGGTTTAGCTATGGCGACCATGGATTTAATTAAACTACATGGCGGTAATCCTGCAAACTTCTTAGACGTAGGTGGTGGCGCTACAAAAGAACGCGTAACCGAAGCATTTAAAATTATTCTATCTGATAGCAACGTAAAAGGTATTTTAGTCAACATCTTTGGTGGTATCGTCCGCTGTGACATGATTGCCGAGGGTATTATGGGTGCTGTGGCTGAAGTTGGGATCAGCTTACCCGTGGTTGTACGTTTAGAAGGTAATAATGCAGATATTGCTAGTAAAATGTTAGAAGATAGTGGTTTAAATATTATTGCTGCTGATGGTTTTGATAATGCTGCGAAGCAAATTGTTGATGCAGTTAAGTGAGGAAGAATTAAATGAGTATATTAATTAATAAAGACACAAAAGTAATTTGTCAAGGGTTTACTGGTAATCAAGGCACCATGCATTCTCAACATGCCTTAGACTATGGTACTAAGATGGTCGGCGGCGTTACTCCAGGTAAAGGTGGTCAAGAACATCTAGGCTTACCTGTTTTTGATACAGTGAAAGAGGCGGTTGCTGAAACCGGTGCAGATGCTACCGTTATTTACGTACCGGCACCATTTTGTAAAGATTCTGTCATTGAAGCTGCAGATGCTGGCATTAAATTAATTGTATGTATTACTGAAGGTATACCTACACTGGATATGTTAGATGTTAAAGCCTATATGCAAGCAAACACGGATGGTGCTGTATTGATTGGACCTAACTGCCCAGGTGTGATTACCCCAGGTGAATGTAAAATCGGTATTATGCCAGGCCACATTCATAAAGCAGGTCGTGTGGGTATTGTTTCCCGCTCTGGTACTTTGACCTATGAGGCGGTCAATCAGACAACAGCACTGGGTTTTGGTCAGAGTTCTTGTGTTGGTATTGGTGGCGATCCTATTCCTGGTACCACTTTCATTGATGTTTTAGCTTTATTCCAAGAAGATCCACAGACAGAAGCCATTGTCATGGTTGGTGAGATTGGTGGTAGTGCTGAGGAAGAAGCGGCTGAGTTCATTAAAGATAATGTCACCAAACCCGTGGTTTCTTATATTGCTGGCGTTACCGCGCCTCCAGGCAAGCGTATGGGCCATGCGGGTGCGATTATTGCCGGTGGTAAGGGTACCGCAGCGGAGAAATTCGCCAGTCTAGAAGCAGCCGGTGTGCATACCGTTCGTTCACCAGCCGCTATTGGCCATGCAGTTGCTGAAGCTACCGGCTGGGAGACCGTGTAGTAATAAAGCTTGAACGGGATAGTGATTAATCAAGCCTCGGCTACATAGATGTAGCCGAGGCTGAGTTAACTAACCTGTTGAAACTTACTAGCCATATTTTTTGCACAATCATTAATATTCCGTTAATATTTCTTTGTTATGTTCCATGTACCAGTAGAGCTATAAATACCTAAGAACATCAGCTGCGCAAATAAAATACAATAATAACGCGGTTGTACAGAAAAGATGATAATTTTATGTCAAACCACATAGACATTGATGAGATTGTTAACGCTTTCGTTAGTTCAACTAATGACCATGTCCGGTTGGTTGGTGCGCGCCTAGAGCTTGAACGCCAGCGTATAGATGAACGCTTTGACATGAGTATTAATGATACTCACGAAACCACTGTTAGCGTAGTTAGTGAGAGGCAGAAAAGGGAGCAAGCTGATAGGCTTGCTAATGCGGCCGAAGAGAAAAAGAAGAAAGAACAAGCAGATAAAATTGCTGCAATGGCTGTGGTGTTAGATCAACATTTACAGCAATTTTTACAAGTTAATAATCCGAGTTCGCTAACATTCATAGAACGTGAGTATTTATTATTTTTAAAACTGTATTTATATACCCTTGTCGATGAGAAAAGTAGCAAGTTACGTGAGTTAAGACGAGACTTGGGTGTACTTCAAGCTTTTATGCACTATAGTGCTGACAGGCGTGTCAGTGATACAGACACACGTAGACAGCCGCGACGGCCCACAAAAATCATTACTTATACTGAAAAAGAGTTTGATGATCTAGGTGAAAAATTAGCTGAGCTTGATTATTCTAGGCCAGTTATTAACGCTGTGATGAAGCTGGCTAAGGATTGTATTCACGATGTTTTAAGCGTTTGCTACACCGCAACAAATAATAACGACAGTATTGCTGACGATAATGCGCAATCAGAGTTAATTCATTATATACTTAATCGCCTGCGTAGCCATGAGCGTATAAAAGCATCTGATATAGAAAAATGTGCTAATCATGAGATACGTGAGTTATTAAATAAATATAATCAAAATTATGATCGACAACAGCAGGCTTATGTTGATTCCGCATTACTAACATTAGATGCCGCATTAGGTAAGCCAGTTACTCATCTATGGCAGCAGCCAAAATTCAAACAAAAAACTAAGGATATGCTGCTAGCACCATTAGAAATAAAAATTAATGAGAATTTATTACACCTGTTTCAAATCATTAAAACGACTCACGGAACAACCGAATTAGAACAGTTGAGTCATGAATTGACAAAAGGTAGTATGCGTGACCGCTTACCCGCAGATAAATTTTTCTTCATATTTAGCTCAATGCGAGTTGCCATTAAGCATTTAGCAGACGATAAATTTGATATGTCTGGTAATGGGGTAGATAACTTCAATAAATATGAATACTTCCTACTGCCAGCCTATGAAGCACTCAATCGTACGGTTGAAGATTTTAATTTACCTTACCGGATCCGCAAAAAAGAAAATAAACTTGTTGAGCGCGAAGATGTATCATTTAGCAAATTACATAAACGGCGTTTAAGGAATATATTTAAAAGGTTTGGACAGTTTTCAGAAATACTTGTAGCCGTCTCTGCTGCGGCAACCATTGCTGCAGCTTTTTCGGGGCCGCTAATGTTTGTTGTCTTTATCGGTATGCTACTGTTCGAATATTTTCTTGTTTATAGAAATACAGTTGGTTTTACTTTTAACCATTTGTTTACTAAAAAAGCAGGTGATTCTAATAGTCCTGCTGTTAAAATTCTTAAGACTATTGCCATAGTTGCTGCTATATTTTTTGGTACCGTGCTGGCAACAGTTGGATTTTTGGCTATGTTGGGGCTGTTCCCCTTTTATATTTTACCTGCGATCACGATTCCCTTCAGTGTGTTAGTCAATGCTTGCTTCTTATATTATTGTTTACACCGATTAATCACTGGTAACGTCGGACATAAGATAAATGAATTTTTCAAGCGACATTTTTCCTTGCCAAAATCAAAAAAGGTTAGTTTTTCCACCGTGCTAGCATGGGCGGGCAAGGTGTTAGTATTGGTTTTAGCAACCGTACTTGCTGCGGTTGTCAGTATTGCCGTTTACAAAATATGGTCCGCCTCTGTGGCGAGTTTTCCTAGGATGTATCGACATGCAGCTAGTTGGTGTATTGCTATCACAGCAGGCTTACAAACCATTTATAACTTCGATTTCTTTTTGCGTACATCAGAATTTATTATCAGTGGTGCTAGTAATCTTTTTGAACGTATAACCAGTTACATACAGAATCCCAGCAGTGCAAAGCAAGATGCTACTGATATAGTAAAATCTGACTTGCTAGGTGGTTTTATGCGTCGGCTTGTATCTTTTACCTCCGTTGTTTTAGGTGTTGATGTGCTGATGAACCTCAATACGTATGACTATCGCTACAAACCGGGTAATGCAAGGTTCGGTAATTGGTGGCAAAAAGTTAAATTTAAATTTTATTCAGCGGTAGAAAATGAATTAGCAACATTTTCGCAAAGCACAATTAAGTCACCTATGCTATCTGAAAGACCTGTCCGTTCGGATTTTGAACGAACACCTGCACCTGGCTGCGGCAGGAGAGGGCGCTCTAATAGCCAGTCTCAATATACAATCACGCCACTATATACTTCACAGACTTGGTCAGCACCAAGTCCTACAAGTGATGGCACAGGCAGTGAGAGGCTGGATGATAGCTTTGGTAAAAGACGTTTGGACTTTACACCAGCATTAGATACTGATACTCGATTGCAAATGAAAAGGCATAGCCCAGTTACACAATCTGGAATGAGGAGTGGCTCTGGTGGAAGACGGGGTAATCGTTTCTTTTCTATGCCTGTAGTCAGCTCAGAGGAAACGACGGAAATGTCTATAACTGCTTCAGCATTGCAAGTCTCACCTGCTGCTGCTGATAGTGGATTCCAAAGTTTTGTGAATGAAAATGGTCTACCACCACCTATGGATAGTCCAGTAAAACCCAGTGGTCAGTCCGCTGGCATGCGTAGAGGTAGTCCATAAGGTTAGTTGTTTACAGTGTTTGGTGACTGCATTACTTAGCTAGGTGTGCGCACAAGTGGGCGTCTGATTTCTCTTGTACTATTATGTGTTGCATTCGTTTCCAAGGGCGCAGCCTCTGTTCTTCTTCTTCTTTTACGATTTCTTACAAATTCAGCCCATTGCTGCTCTTCAAGGCGCTTTGACTTCCTAGTTCCTTGAGTAGTAGATTGTTGTTCTACTTGAGCTGTTTTCTCAGTTCCTCTCTTACTTATTCTCGTGCTAGATGTAGCTCTAGTACCAGGATCTGCCGCGGGAGTTGTTGTCTTTCTAACATGATCCTGTTCAGTTAACTTTGCTAAAATATTACTTGTTTGCACAGCACGAGTGATTACAGGCTGATGTATACGTTGGCTTCCTGTGCACTTTAAGGGTTGCTCAGTAGTTGCGAGTGTAGCCGATGGCAATGGTGGGGTAGAAGAATCTTTTTGCGCATCTGTCCCCGGTAATGGTGGAGTAATCTGTCTCTCTTGAACATCTGCTGCCGTTAGAGGTGGAGTGGAGCAGCCATCAGTTGATGGTAATGGCAGGGTAGGGGTTCGCTTTAGCATTGAGGCTGCGTTGACTTCAGCATTATAGTCGCTGATTATCTTATTAGTTTTTTCTAAAATTTTGTGTAATTGCAATCTATGAATTGAAGTTAATTCATAATATTTAATGAATCCTGATGCATATGCACGATAGTCTGCAGGTATTTTTTGCAAGTCTGTGCAGCATTTTGCTGCTTGATGTAATTTTTTTTGTCTTGCTTCAGGCAAAAGGCGAACGAGTGCTAAATCTTGTTGCACTGGAGTATCATTGTTTGAGTCTTGAGCATGAATTTTTTCAGTACGGCTTTGCTTCTCAAATGCAGTGATGATATCTGCGGTAGTAAAGTGTTTACTGTAAGTGTCTCTGGCACTCTGCGGTTTAGTTAAATCAACTTTAATAGCTGAAATTATTGAATCTAAGTTGATAGTTGTTACCCCTAAAGCTACGGCGATATTGAGCATCCAAGAGGGAAGATTGCTTGGTGAATTACAGATTTTTTCATATTTTTGATAATTTTTGATCAGTTTTTGCAGGCTCTTGTTATCAATTGGTTTTGTTGATGCACTATGGGTTGCTGTAGCGGCAAGAACTTTTTTTGCAATGCTATAGTAGCTGCTCATAATAGTTGTTAAGTTAGCTTTTAGTCGTTTTTGGCGTAGGTATAATTGTGTTGTTTTCTCATCGTGTACGAGTTTATTTTTTAACTGTGTGTCTGATAATTCATCTGTTGTGGATAGTTGCGCTTGAATTGCCTGTAATTCACGATCTAATTCCATAGCGAGTGGTTTGAAGAGGTTAAGGCATTGCTGTTGGACATCGGTTAAGTTTTGCGATAGTTGCTCGTTATTGGGATTGGTCACAATTAGGTCCTTAGTGCTTAGTTTATTATTGTTATTACCTGCGTTGGTTCACTTAGGTCATACTAGGTCGCAGCAGTCTATCATTTCTAGGGCTGGAAGATCAAGAATTGCTCAGGCCAGAGGAGTCAAGTCTTGTGACTTCTGCGAGCGAGATTGACCTTAGAGCGAGGGGGATGAGTTAAATAGCTGCAAATATAGGCTCCTGTGGAAATCAACTTATCTAAGTTAACACCAGTATCAATATTCATACCTTTTAGCATATAAATCACATCTTCAGTGGCAACATTACCTGAGGCGCCTTTGGCATAAGGACAGCCACCTAATCCAGCTACTGAACAGTCAATACTACGAATACCTTGGCTAAGTGCTACATAAATATTTGCCAATGCTTGGCCATAGGTATCATGAAAATGTACAGCCAATTGTTCTGGAGAAATAACTTTTGTCACAGCATCAATGAGTGGGGCTACAGTACCAGGGGTGCCTATGCCAATGGTGTCGCCCAATGACACTTCATAACAACCTAGGTCAAGTAATTGCTGGGCCAGTTCAGTGACTCTGTTGATATCAATCTTGCCTTCGTAGGGACAGCCTAAACAGCAAGAAATATAACCACGTATTCTCAATTGTGCCTGTTGTGCTGTGGGTATGAGCTTAGCAAAACGTTTTAAGCTCTCAGATATACTACAGTTAATATTTTTTTTCGCGAAGGTTTCTGAGGCTGCGGTAAAAATACCAATTTCATTAATAGGTGTATGTAATGCCTCTTCAAGACCGGTTTCATTGGGTACCAGGGCGGCATAACATACATCAGCTTGTATCTTTAGGCCTTGCATGAGTTCGGTGTGATCTGCCATTTGTGGCACCCAATCTGGTGAGACAAAGCTGGTGGTTTCAATATGCTTTAAGCCGGCTTCAGCGAGTTGTTGAATTAATTCAATTTTTACTTGCGTGGGCAAGATCACAGATTCATTTTGTAAGCCATCGCGAGGTCCGACTTCGACAATTTTAATTGGCTGTGAAACATCCATATGTATTTCCTTTGCAAGTTACTCTCAATATGAGTTGAAGCATTCATCTATAAGCAATCCTAAATAACCACGGAAACTTGTAATGTTTCCTGTTCAGCATACCTGCGCGAACTCAATCATCAACTTCACTGCATAAGCAATAGATTCTACCGCTTTATGGTAGCTAAGTCGCTGGTTCAAATAATACTAGCTCGGTACCTTCATCCACCATGTCACCAATATTAAACAATATATCAGTGACCGTGCCATCACAAGGGGCATAAAGTGTATGTTCCATTTTCATGGCTTCGATGGTGAGGATGGGCTCAGCTTGTTTAACTTGAGCGCCAGTTTGGCTAGTGATTGCAACAATAGTGCCAGGCATAGGAGCAATAAATTGTGCTGTATCTGCCTCATCTTCCGTTAGCGTATCAATGGTGCGTTGTTGCAGGCATTGATAAAAATCATTCCCAAGGATGTACAATCGATTATTATGTTCAATAACGGTTGCTTGGTAGCGGCTGCCATTAATCGAGGCAATTAAGTTTTGTTGCTGCAATTCACCTAATACCGCATATTGTTTATCTGCTAGGGTGATGCAATAGCCAGGTTGCCTTGGCTTAATTGTCAATGTATGTTGATGCTGCGCACCTGTGAAATCCAAGCTCAGCGGTGTATGGTGATTGAGTCGCCAATTATCATGAATATGCCAAGGTGAATTAGCTTCTGCACTAGTCTGTGCTTTGTGCTTGTGTTGCTGTTGGCGTTGTAGCAAGGTATATAAGCATCCTATCAGTAATGCAATATCATTATCCTGTTCTAATTGTTGGATTAAGCTTGCTTGCTGGTGATCAATAAATTGGGTGCTGATTTCGGCCTGTGTGTAAGCCGGAAGTTGGATCAGTGTTGCTAAATAATGGATATTGGTTGTGACACCCACCAAGTGATAATCCCATAGTGCCTGTTGTAGCTTGGCAATAGCGGTTTCTCTATCTTGCTCCCAGACAATAAGTTTAGCAATCATGGGATCGTAATAGGGCGTTATGGTATTGCCTTCACTAATGCCAGTATCGATACGTAAATTATCACTGGGTTCAGGGGTTGCTAAATAAGTAATATTACCTGTGCAAGGGAGAAAATCATTTAAAGGATCTTCGGCGTAAATACGTACTTCGATGGCATGACCCTGACAGTGGATATCTGCTTGCTGGCGCGGTAGTGGTTCACCGTTAGCAATCTGTAACTGCCAAGCAACGAGATCAACGCCAGTAATCAGTTCCGTCACGGGGTGTTCTACTTGCAGGCGAGTATTCATTTCCATAAAGTAGAATTGTCCATCATCATTCAAGAGAAATTCCACGGTACCAGCGCCACGATAATCAATAGCTTTTGCGGCATTAATAGCTGCTGTACCCATTTGTTCACGTAATTTTGCGCTGAAATTCGTAGCGGGTGCTTCTTCGACAATTTTTTGGTGGCGGCGTTGAATCGAACAGTCACGTTCAAATAAGTGGATGGCATTACCATGATTATCGGCAAAGACTTGGATCTCAATATGACGTGGATTTGTTAAATACTTTTCAATTAACATGGTATCGTCAGCAAAACTTGCCAAAGCTTCCCGTTGTGCGCTAGCTAGAGCCGCAGCAAATTCTTTAGCATGATTAACAATACGCATGCCCTTACCACCGCCGCCGCTGGCTGCTTTAATCAGTACGGGGAAGCCGATCGCCTCGGCTTCAGCAAGTAATTTGTCGGGTGATTGGTCTTCGCCATGATAACCTGGTAATAAGGGTACTTGCGCCTCGTGCATAATTTTCTTGGCTTGGCTTTTATTACCCATGGCAGCAATTGCCTCTGTAGTGGGCCCAATAAAAACGATGTTATGTTTAGCACATAGAGCAGCAAATGCGGCATTTTCAGAGAGAAAGCCATAACCCGGATGAATGGCATCAACATTTACTTGTCGAGCAATGTCAATGATGGTGTGTTGTTGTAAGTAACTTTCTTGACTGGGAGCCGGGCCAACGCAGTAAGCTTCATCTGCCATTTGTACATGTAAAGCTTGGCTATCAGCTACAGAATAGATAGCAACTGTTTGGATCCCCAATGACTGGGCAGTGCGCATAATGCGACAAGCAATTTCGCCTCGATTAGCAATGAGTATTTTTTTAAACATTGATTTCCCTCAATTGTTATCCTTGCCAGCTAGGTGGCCGTTTTTGTAAGAAGGCATGTAAGCCTTCTTGGCCCTCTGCTGAAATGCGTAATTCGGCAATGCGTTTGGCAGTTTCTTGCAACATGTTTTCATTGATATCTTGACGGCTGGTTTCTGTGATTAACTCTTTACAGGCAGTTAATGCCGCAGGACTGTTGCGGATCATTTTCTTTGCTAGGGTTAAACAGCTTTGTGCTAAGTCGTCAGCAGCAACCACTTCATGAACCAGACCAATATCTCGGGCTTTTTCCGCATTAAAAATTTCCGCAGTTAAAAAATAACGTCGCGCTTGGCGCTCACCAATGGCATTAATCACATAAGGACTAATCACCGCAGGGATTAAACCTAATTTTACTTCAGCTAAACAAAAACTAGCTACATCACTAGCAATGGCTATATCACAGCATGCAGTTAAACCCACGCCACCACCAAAGGCAGCTCCTTGTACCATGGCAATAGTGGGTTTGTTTAAAGTGTATAGCTTGTTCATGAGCGATGCTAACTGATAAGCATCATTGAGGTTTTCATCATAGCAATAGCTAGCGACCCCACGCATCCAATTCATATCGGCACCCGCACAAAAGCTTTTACCATTAGCATTGAGGATGACCACACGAATATGAGGATCTTTTTCAATCTGTTCTATGTGGTCAAGTAGTGCAGCAATGATATGATCATTAAATGCATTGTGAATGTTGGGTTGATTTAAGGTAAGGTAACAAATACCTGTATCATCAGTTGCAAATAATACTTTCTCACTCATTAACATACCTCACATTCTGAATATGCCATAATTTGTTGTCTCAATGGGGGCATTTAAACTTGCGGAAATAGCTAGACCAAGTACTCTGCGACTATCACAGGGGTCGATAATGCCATCATCCCAGAGCCTAGCACTGGAATAATAAGGGTGACCTTTGTGTTCGTATTGAGCTTGAATCGGTTCTTTAAAGGCTTGTTCTTCTGCCTCTGGCCATGATTCGCCTTGCTTGGCTTTTTTGTCGCGAGTAATTTGCGCAAGCACATTAGCGGCCTGTTCGCCACCCATCACTGAGATGCGTGCATTAGGCCACATCCATAAAAAGCGCGGGTTATAAGCGCGTCCGCACATACCGTAATTGCCAGCACCAAAACTGCCGCCGATAATCAGAGTAAATTTTGGAACTTGGGCACAACTGACTGCGGTAACGAGTTTTGCACCATGCTTAGCAATGCCTTCGGCTTCATATTTACTGCCCACCATAAAGCCCGTGATATTTTGTAAAAACACCAGTGGAATACCACGTTGGCAACATAGCTCAATAAAATGTGCGCCTTTTTGTGCAGAGTCTGAAAATAAAATACCATTATTTGCCACAATGCCCACGGGATAGCCAAAAATATGGGCGAAGCCACACACGAGGGTTGTACCATACAAGGCTTTGAACTCATCAAACTCAGAGGCATCCACAATGCGAGCAATAACTTCACGTACATCATAAGGCTTACGAAAATCACTGGGTACGATGCCATATAATTCTTTAGCATCATATAAGGGTTCTTTACTTGCTTGTGTAGCAAGTGATACGGATTTCACCCGATTAAGTTGGGCAATGCAGCGTCTTGCGCGTTCCAGGGCGTGTTCATCATTAGCAGCATAGTGGTCTGCAACCCCAGAGGTTTTACAATGTACATCAGCACCGCCTAAAGCCTCTGCAGAAATTTCTTCGCCAGTGGCTGCCTTTACTAAGGGTGGGCCAGCAAGAAAGATAGTGGCTTGGTTTTTTACCATGATCGATTCATCAGCCATGGCAGGTACATAAGCGCCACCTGCGGTACAAGACCCCATGACTACAGCGATTTGTGGGATATTTTGCGCTGACATACGTGCTTGATTATAAAAAATACGCCCAAAATGGTCTTTATCGGGGAATACTTCATCTTGCAGTGGTAAATAAGCGCCGCCCGAGTCCACAAGATAGACACAAGGTAAATGGTTTTGCTCAGCAATCTCTTGGGCACGTAAATGCTTTTTCACGGTGAGGGGATAGTAGGTTCCACCTTTGACGGTCGCATCATTGGCAATAATCATACACTCTTGACCCATAATGCAGCCAATGCCGGTAATAATGCCTGCAGCAGGAATAGGGTCATCATAGACTTGGTAGGCGGCAAATTGAGAAAGTTCAAGAAAAGCGGTGCCAGGGTCAAGTAATGTATCAATACGTTTACGTGGGAGTAATTTACCACGCTCTAGATGTTTATTGCGGGCTTTTTCGCTACCACCTTGAAGAATAGTTTGGATATGCTGGTGCAGCTCATCAAGTAAATGCTGCATGTGAGTTACATTTGTCTTAAATTCGTCGCTGTGGCTATTAATATGGCTTTTGAGTACGGTCATATGCGGTCCATTTGAGGTTAATTCCCTATCGAGGCTTATTGCTATGCCTGAATAGTATAGTGTATTCCACTCTGGACGTTGAGTAAATTCGCCTGACTCTGGCAAATTGAAATTATGTGAATCTTGGCTATTATTGTAGTAATGTGCATTTACTGAACATGATTCGGGGTAGAGGGGGAAATCCGCATATGAAACAGCCAGCCATGACACCGCAACAACCAGCGCAACCACAACAAATGTCGGCAGATGATGCCATTAAAGTGGCCAAGCAATATGAAGAAGATGGCAAAATTGATACTGCAGAGCAAATTTTTCAGCAATTATTACAACAGTTACCTAATACTGGCTATGTACACAATAGCTATGGTTTATTTAAAGCCAGACAGAATGATTTAGATACCGGCCTGAGTGAATTAACCTTGGCGGTTGAAAAAGAGCCAGAGAATAATGATTTCCGCCGTAATCTCGGCATTTTATTGCGTGATACAGGTAAGTTAAAAGAAGCCATTAAAGTTTTCGAAGAGGCCATTAAAACCGATCCCAAAGATCCAGATAATTATTTTTTAATTGCTGAAGTATTTTTAAAAATTGGCTTGAAAGGTAAAGCGCTACAAGCTTATGAACACTGCCTAGTCAATGAGCCAAAAGATAAAAAGCTCAGAGTGGTTGCTTTGTGTAATTTAGCCGCGCAATACATTGATTTTCATCAGTGGGATAAAGCCATTGATACTTGTAAGCAAGGCTTAGCTTTAGAGCCAGAGAATATTCCTTTCAAACGTAACTTAGCCTGGACATATAAGGCCATGGGCGATACTAAGCAGTCCATCATTGAATATAAGAAATTATTAGAGGCACATCCAGGTCAAGTAGAAGCGCGCCGATTACTCTTGGATACTTTCGCTAAGGATTGTGATTGGAGCGAATGGGATGAAACCCTGGCACAAATCACTGATGAAATCAATGAAATCCGCGCCGAGCCTTGTTTTCAATTCCATATTCTCAGTTTGCCATTTACCTATGAACAACGTTTCAAGCAGGTAAAAGGCACTGCCAAGGCTATGGAAGATAAATATGAGCCACTGAAGCGCACCGTGAATTATGTGCATACACCCAAGGTCAAAGATCGTATTAAAGTGGCCTATGTTTCCTCTGATTTTCGTGACCATCCCGTTGCGCATTTGACTCATCAATTATACGGCTTACACGATCGAGATAAATTTGAAGTGTATGCTTATTCCTATGGCGGTAAAACTGAATCGAGTTATGAGCAACAAATTGCTAATGACTGCGATCATTTCGTGGATATTAGTCAGGATGCCTTTACTCGTAGTGCCGATCGGATCTATGAAGATGGTATTGATATCTTAGTGGACTTAATGGGCTATACCCACAATAGCCGCTTAGAAGTGGATGTATTACGTCCTGCACCCATACAAGTGAATTATCTCGGGTTCCCAGGCACCTTTGGTGGTAGCTTCATGGATTATATTATTGTGGATGAAATGATCGTGCCACGAGATAAGGCGATGTATTTCACTGAAGAATTAGTCTACATGCCCAATGCATATATGATCACAGATGATTTACAACCCATCTCTGAAAAACCATTGAGCCGAGCCGATTTTAATTTACCAGAAGATAAATTCGTGTTCGTGTGTTTCAATAATTGTAATAAGATTGATCCGACTATCTTTAATACGTGGATGGACATTCTACAAGCCGTACCCGATAGTGTATTATGGCTAAAGGCCTTTGTACCTGTACAAGTGGAAAATCTGCAACAAGAAGCGCAGAAACGCGGTATTGATCCGCAACGCTTAATCTTTGCTGAACGCATTGATAAGGCTGAACACTTAGCGAGGCATCGATTGGCTGACTTATATTTAGATACCACGGCGATGAATGGTCATACAACCGTCAGTGATTGCTTGTGGGCTGGATTGCCTGTGCTTACGGTCTTGGGTAGTACATTCCCAAGCCGTGTGGCTAGCAGCTTATTAACGCAAATGGCTATGCCAGAATTAATCGTTGATGATTTGCAAGCTTATAAAGAAAAAGCTATCGCTCTAGCCAATGACCGTGAATTACTGCAAGAGTATACCGATCGTGTTCGCGAGAACCGCAAAATTTCACCGTTATTCGATACTACAGCCTTCGTCCGTGATTTGGAAAGGGCTTATCAAATGATGTGGAAACAATACTGCGAGGGTAAAGCCCCAGAGCAGATTGATGTGAAAAAATCGTCTATGTAATCTATGTAACTTTAGCTTAACTAACACCTCGCAGCTTGCTGCGGGGTGTTTTATTTGTGTTTACGCAGGCGCACTACAAACGTCTGTATATAACAATATGTCTGTTTAGTCAGTTCAAGGGGAGAAAGACGATGTCTGAGGGCGTTTCCACACAAACATCAACACAAGAATTAACCATTGATAACAGCTTAGAGCTTGCCAGCCAATATATCCGAGAAGGCAAGATGCATATTGCTGAAAGCATCTATCAGCAAATGTTAGCCCAACAGCCTAATATGCCAATGATTCACAACGCCTATGCCGCCTTTAAAGCGCAACAGGGTGAATTGCCACAGGCATTGACAGCGATTAAACAGGCGGTGGCACTCATGCCAACTAATCCTATCTTCTTGCGTAATTTAGGTATTATCCAGGGTGAGTTAGGTGAGTTTGCCGCGGCCAGTGAAGCCCTTGGACAATCCATTGCCCATGATTCACAAGCACCTGAAAGTTATTTTTTTATGGCAGAAATTCAATTACGCAGTGGTTTTAAAAATGAAGCCTTAAACTATTATGAGCAGGCGTTACAGTGCCCAAAATTAAATGACAATCTTAAATTAGTCATTTTGCAAAAAACCTCTAATCTGTATAGCTATTTTAAACAATGGCAGCAAGCTAATGCCGCTTGCGAACAGGCCTTACAATATGCACCCAATGATCTGGGTTTAAAACTACGTATTGCCTGGAATCATCGTCTGGCAGGTGATATTGAACAAGCCATTACACTGTATAAAAATATTTTGGCGGAAGATCCCAAGCAAGTACAGGCCTGTCGTGCCTTATTAGAAACCTGTGCCAGTATTTGTGATTGGTCAGCATGGGATGCAACACTCACTAAAGTCAGTGAAGAAATTGCAGTGATGCCTACATCGCGCAGTTTTCAATTTCAATTGATGCGGCTACCTTTTGGAGCAGATGTATACTTTAAACACGCACACAATATTTCCATGGCCTTAGCGCAGCAAATTCAACCGATCAAACAGGCAACGAATTTTACCTTTCAGCCACGTCAGCATAAACGCTTAAAAATAGCCTATAGCTCCGGCGATTTTCGTTCACATCCTGTGGGCCAACTGACCCGCAGCCTTTATGGTCTACATGATCGAGATAATTTTGAAGTCTATGCACTCTCCTATAAGCGCGAAGATGATAATGAATACCAGCAGTCCATCAAAAACGATTGCGATCATTTTATTGATGTGAGTGAGCAAGCCTATACTGAGACTGCGCAATTTATCTATGATGAAGAAATTGATATTTATATTGATATGATGGGCTATACTACGTTAAATCGATTTGAAATTAGCTTATTAAAGCCAGCCCCCATCCAAGTGAACTATTTAGGTTTTCCTGCCACGGTGGGGCATACGTGTTTAGATTATATCTTAGTGGATGATATTATCGTACCCGAAGATCAACAGGCGTATTTCAGTGAAAAACTAGTGCATTTACCTAATTGTTATATGATGACGGATGATCAGCAAGCTATTTCTAATAAATCTATGCAGAGGGCTGACTATGGTTTGCCAGAAGGTGCATTCGTCTTTGCCTGTTTTAGTGACCGGCGTAAAATTGAACCCGAAGTTTTCAGTGCTTGGATGCAAATACTCGCTCGAGTACCCAAGAGCGTTTTATGGCTAAAGAATTATGGCGATCTATGCCGACAAAATCTATATGCAGCCGCCAGTGAGCAGGGTATTGATCCGCAGCGTTTATTATTTATCGGCAGTATTGATAAAGCAGAACATTTGGCTACTCATAATTTAGTTGATTTATATCTCGATACGATGGTGATGAATGGACATACTACGGTCTGTGATTCACTCTGGGCTGGTTTACCCGTTCTTACTTGCCAGGGTGATACCTTCGCACGTCGTGTCGCTAGTAGCTTACTCACGCATGTAGGGCTAGAGGAACTGATTACTACCAATCAAGCAGATTATATTGCCTTAGCAGTGGAGCTTGCGCAAAATCCAGAAAAGTTAGCGGCGATACGCCAGCGATTACAAGTCAACAAGCACAGTATGCCCTTATACAATACACAAATGGCAGTTAAACATTTGGAGCAAGCCTATCAAACCATGTGGGACATCTACAGCCGAGGTGAGTCACCACGTGCCTTTAGAGTGCAAGAATAAGCGTGGCAAAAGCTATCCTTTTTTCGAGATGTGAAAGTATCAAAGCATCTCTAAGGCAATAGCCGTTGCTTCACCACCACCAATGCACAATGAGGCGATGCCGCGCTGTTTAGTATACTGTTGCAATGCTGATAATAGCGTTGTCATGATGCGCGCACCGGAGGCACCAATGGGATGACCAAGCGCGCAAGCACCACCGTGGATATTGACTTTCTCATGCGCCAAATCTAATTGCTGCATCGCTGCCATAGTGACGACGGCAAAGGCTTCATTAATTTCAAATAAATCGATGCTACTGATATCCCATTGGGTTTTTGTTAATACTTTCTCAATAGCACCAATAGGCGCAGTAGTGAACCAAGCAGGTTCTTGGGCATGGGTACTGTGTGCCAGGATTCTCGCGATGGGCTGTAGGCTTAATTGTTTCGCCTTTGATTCATGCATTAGCACCAAGGCAGCAGCACCATCTGAAATAGAGCTGGCATTAGCTGCAGTGACGGTACCTTGGGGATTGAAGGCAGGGCGTAAGTGCGGGATTTTTTCCGGTTTCGCCTTTTGTGGGCCTTCATCTTGACTAATCGTGAGTTCCTGTTTGCGTGTTTTCACTGTTACAGGGGTAATTTCAGATTGTAAGCAACCCTCAGCAGTTGCCTGTTGTGCTCGTGTGAGTGAGGTGATGGCAAATTGGTCTTGCGCTTCACGAGTAAAACCAAATTTTTCAGCGGTGCGGTCGGCATAAACCCCCATTAATTGACCTTTTTCATAGGCATCTTCAAGTCCATCTAAAAACATATGGTCGATGATTTTATCATGACCTAAGCGGTAGCCACTGCGTGCTTTAGGTAATAAATAGGGTGCGTTACTCATGCTTTCCATGCCGCCGGCAACAATAATTTGTGCAGAACCAGCATGGATGGCATCACAGGCTTGCATGATGGCTTTCATGCCTGAGCCACACATTTTATTCACTGTCGTACAACCCGTACTCATGGGTAATTGTGCGCCTAAGGCTGCTTGACGGGCAGGGGCTTGACCGAGTCCTGCAGGTAATACGCAACCCATGATGACTTCATCAATCTGAGTAGCTGTAACGCTTGCTCTTTCAATAGCTGCAGTAATCGCTGCACTACCCAGTTGTGGGGCAGTTAAGTCACTTAATTCACCTTGAAAACTTCCCATAGGGGTTCGAGCATAGCCAACAATGACAATGGGATCAGAATTAGACATGGGCATTATCCTTATGCGGTTTCTCTAAATAATTCACGGCCGATGAGCATACGACGGATTTCACTGGTACCGGCACCAATTTCATAAAGCTTAGCATCGCGCAGTAAACGTCCTGTAGGATATTCATTAATATAACCATTACCGCCAAGACACTGGATGGCTTCAAGGGCCATTTGTGTGGCACGTTCAGCAGTATACAAAATCACCCCAGCACCATCCTTACGCGATACCTTGCCAGCATCGAAAGCTTTCGCCACGGTATACACATAGGCTTTGCAAGCATTTAAGGTGCTATACATATCCGCAAGCTTACCTTGAATAAATTGGAATTCACCAATGGCTTTGCCAAATTGCTCACGTTCGTGAATATAAGGGATAACGATATCCAAACAGTTTTGCATGATGCCCACCGGGCCTGCGGCGAGAATGAGACGTTCATAGTCTAAGCCACGCATGAGGATTTCAACGCCATGATTTAATTCGCCCAATCTATTTTCCACGGGCACGCGGCAATCTTGAAAAACCACTTCACAGGTGCTGGAACCGCGCATACCTAATTTATCCAGTTTTTGTGCGGTAGAAAAACCTGGGAAATTACTTTCCACAATAAAAGCACTGATACCTTTAGAACCGGCATCTTTATCGGTTTTTGCATAGACCACCAACACATCGGCCTCGGGGCCATTGGTGATCCACATTTTATTACCATTGAGGATATAATGATCGCCCACTTGTTCAGCGCGTAATTGCATAGAGATAGCATCAGAACCAGAGCCAGGCTCGCTAATAGCGAGGGCGCCAATATGTTCACCAGAGACTAATTTAGGTAGGTATTTTTGCTTTTGCTCGTGGGTACCATGTAAGCTGAGTTGATTAATACACAAATTAGAGTGAGCGCCGTAGCTTAAACCCACCGAGGCAGAAGCTCGGCTGATTTCTTCCATGACAATGGCATGAGCAAGATAACCCATATTACTGCCACCATATTCCTCTGCCACGGTAATACCAAACAAGCCTAGCTGACCCATTTTTGGCCACAGATCTGCAGGGAAGTGGTTACTGCTGTCTATTTCTTCTGCACGTGGAGCGATTTCCTGCTTGGCAAATTGATAGGCGGTTTCACGGAGTAAATCTGCCGTTTCGCCAAGATTAAAGTCTAGAGTTGGGTACATGCTGAACTCCCTGCATCGATTTGTTACGCAGTATAACGCAAGAAGTGAGCAGGGCGCAAAGGTAGTGAGGTGCTTTATTTCTGAGCTAAAGTGCTCACACCTAGTGGCATGCGTAATCAATGCTTGTTCAGTATCGTTAAGCAGTTACATCTGTATTATTTGCATTGCTTGGTTATGATGATTGTGGTCCTTTTGTTCCTTTTAACGAGCTACTTCCATCGCTAACAACTGCATTCTGTTGAGGTTGCAGAGTACTACTTGTACCACCGCTGTGTGGAACGACTTGGCTTGTTGAGGTGCCGTCTAGGGATTGGAACACACTACTAGGTCGCTTACGTTCACTGACAACCATTTTTACCGTGCTGGTACTGCTAGCTGCTTGAGCTTCGCTTGTGGCTGGAGATGCATCCATACTATTATCTCGTCCATCACCAGGCGGAAACATAAGCTCCGGATCTATTCCGAGTTCATTGCACTGTTCTGTGCAGTGTTTTACTAATTCATCTCGGGCTGCAGGCGTCAGTGTTTCAGTGAGTAATTTAACTCTGTATATTATATTATTCACGTCGTAAATTGTGGTATCTTTGTACTTTGTTGTATGACTGTTAGCGAAATCACGTATAGAATTCTCATCTCTCTCACAGGCATTGATAAACATGTCGTAAATAAAAGTAATGAACCTAGGTTCACTAATAGGCGGAACATTAAACCAAGCGGGTAGTGGTATATCTAATGACTCTCGGAATGTAGACTGCTCCGTAGACCCGCATGATTGTCCCCAGCTACTATATCTTAGTAGCTCATAATGTTTCTCACGTTTTTTATCATCGGGTTCTTTTGCCAATAAATGAATAAATACGATGAATAAAGAATGCTCATAGCTTAAGTACTCAAGAAATAGATCTGCAATTTCATCTATCAATGGTTGCCCAAGTCGATAAAGTATGTAGGCACCTTGCAGACGCCTAAAATGGCGTTTCTGAGAGAATTTTTCGTCTAATGAGTCAGGTGCGCTGAAAAAAGATAAAAAATGGTTTCGCATTGACTGACTTTCTCTGACAAACGGTGCCAAGCGTAATGCCTCAATAATATCATCAACTGTTTCGAAATCTGAATTGCGCATTAATATTTTTAAATTGTCAAATACTATGTCTGTGAGTTCAGTTTGCCGTCGCTCTGATAATTCTATTTTTCTACATTCTGCATAGATGTCAGTTTCATTCCAGCACTGGATAAGTTGTTGCGTATGCTGCCCTAACAGTGAGTTTTCTATGCCATTTTCTGTGGCCAGTAATAAATAGAAATCATTGAAACATGATTTCTGGCGTTCATATAGATTATATGGAAATAAGTCACTATCAACCAGAAAACCTGCGATAAAAGCGATGATCTCTCGATAGCCTGCATTTCTCCAATGAGTTTTGATAAAATCTAAAGGCATGATTCGCTGGCTTTTTATTATGAGAGGTTCATTACGGACGATTTGTAGAGCAATATAGCGCGCTACTAAATAATTACGTAGAGTAGCATCTACAAACATATAAGATTCAGTCGTAGCTGTCTCGTGAGATTCTTTGTTATATGCTTGGATTAAATTAGCTTTAAGTAACTGTTTTTTTAGCTTCTCAGAGCTTCTTTGCATAGTTGATTTTCCGATCTTAAGCTCATTATTTAGGGGAATGTCAAATTGGAAGAAATCATTTCCAGTATTCAGGGTTTTAAAGGCAAGAGACATTAAGTAGTTAAGCTCTTTTACGAAAAAAGAAGTGGAAAGGCGAATAGGGTATTCAAGAAAAATCGCAGCAATTGTAGTAGTGGAGCTCTCATTTTCAAAGTAGAAAAAGAAAAAATGAGCAATAATTATATCATAAAGGTATTTTACTGTTGTGCACCGAGCAGTGAAAGCGCGCATATTCAGAGCTGCAAAGTGGCACACGTGTCGTAACATTGTTGGATTAGTACAAACATTAGCAATGTTGGGATAAGAGGTTAAAAATTTAGTAAGCGTTTCGACACATTGTGAGATATCAGCAGTTATTTTGTTTGCTGGTCGATTACGAAGATGTTGGACATGAATATTGTTTCTACCAATCATTGTGCTAGAGTTTTGGGGATTAAAATAATTACGTAGAAAACCCCTCATCTGCTCTTGCAAACTCTCCCAATTAATTGGCTGCTCTTTTGACACTGAATTATTCTCCGACCGTTAGTTAGATATTTATAATATGGTTTAAAGAATATTATATGTAATCTTGATTGTGAAGTCTATTTGGTTTCTAGCAACGGGTAGACATACTTTCGCCTGAACTTGGTCTTATTTTTCCAGCCTAAATTTTTCATCATATAGGCAATAGATATAGAATTTTTATTTAAGTCAATAACTTGAAGCATTTCTGAACTTAGTCCTGACTTAGTCCCGGAGCGGGACCAAGTCGGTCCAAACTGTTAAGGTATAGTAGCGTGTAGTCAGAAGGTTTATTTAAGCAAAATGAAACCGCAACATCAACAAAACTTTAACATCGGTACCTTCATTGGGTTCCCAGAGGCCGGCGTTGGAGTAATGTAATTAGTTAGTAGGGCGCAAAGGTAGTTAGGTGTTTTATTTGTGAGTTAAAGACTAGCTACCTTTGGGGATGGTATCACTAAGATCTTATTGGATTGTACAACTCAGTGGGCATCTACGCTTTGGTGTAGATTTACTGCCTGTGTTTTCTTCAGTGAGTAAAGGATCAGTTTCAGTTTCTCTCACTCCCGGTACGGGGTTACCTCTGAATATGCTACTGGGTTGCCCGTGCTGTTTGACGGCTAGTTCTACCGTGCTGGCACTGCTATCTTGCATTGTACCTTTTGTTGAAGATTCAGCTTCACTATTATCCCTTCCATCATTAAGTGAAAAAATGATTTTAGGCTCAATACCAAGCACTTTACATTCTTTGCTACACTCATTCATAAGTGCAGTGCGTGCAGAGAATGTGAGTGTTTGCGCAAGTAAATATACTTCGTAAATATCTCTAATAGGTGCGGGTGTGGAAGAGTTAACTTTTGCAGCAGAGTTGTTAATAAAGTCACAAATTACCTTACCGACACTCTCGAAGTTGAGGAGAGAATTAGGTATCCCATTAACTTGCTTACAAGCATTGATAAATATATTTTTGATAAATGCAATCAATTCAGGTTCATTAATCAGGGGGATGTCAAACCACTCTGGCAGAGATGTGTTTAATGACCTTTGGAATGAAAGATCTGCTGAGAACCGTTCTCCCTGACTATTGTTGTATGACTTCTCAAATGTTTCATGAGTTAATTTTTCATAGCATTCCTCACGCTTCTTATTTATGACCTCCTTGGACAATAAATGTATGAATACAATTAATAAAGCATGCTCATAGTTTAAAGAACCAAAAAATAAACGGACAATGTTGTCAGCCAATGGTTGTCCAAGTCGATAAAGGATGTAGGCAGCTTGCAAGCGTTCAAGACGGCGTTTACTAGAGTACTTCTCCTGTAGTGTGTATGACTTTCTCAAAAGTTGCGCAAAATAATCCTGTACTGGCTGGATTTTCATCACTAATGGTGCTAGGCGTAGTGCATCGATAAATGCATTGGCCGTATCGGAGCCTAGTGTTTCTCTTACTGTATCTAAGCTACTAAATAAGATTGATTCGACCTGAGCTTGTACATTTGGTGTAAACTTCGCAACACCATACTTTTGGGGGTAGGGTCCATTTAAAGTGTAAGTTTCATTCCAGCAGCGGATCAGTCGTATAGTATTTGGACCTAAAGGTGATTTTTCAGTGGAACATGTAGAGGCTAATAATGTGAAGAAGTCATTTAGACAGGCTTCCTGCTGTGCTTTTTGCTTTGACAAGTCTTTATCTACTAAAAAACCTGCGATGAAAGGAAATAGTCCTTGATAGCGAGCGTCTTCTAACTTTTCTTCGATAAAGTCTAATGGTTTGATCGTTCGATTATCTGCTTGAAGTGTGCGGTTTTCAATGAGTGCGATGGCAATATGGCGGGCTGCAAAATAATTACGTACAGAGTTGTCAGCAAAAACATAAGCTTCAGTAGCTTCGGCTTTACTTGATGATGCCTGTGTTGGACAGATTAATTCGCTTGCAAGTAACTGCTCTTTTAAAAGTAATTCAAGTGTTGTGTTACTTTCACTTAAATCTAATTGGCTTTTTCTAGCTTGGGAGCGGAGCGTATTAGTATCAAATAGTAATACATTGTTATCATCGAACAGATTATTAAAAGCCAGAGGCATTAAATAAGCAAATTCATACTGAAAGGCAGCAATAAGATCATAGCAGGAATAGTAATTCGTATCTATTGAATGTACATTTTTTAAATAAATATGAATAAAGTCAAAGATTAGCTTATCATAAATATCTTTTACTGTGCGTCTTTCATCGAGCAGCCGACCGTTAGCAACGTGACATACCCAGTTTAAGACAGTTGGATTCATGCATATATTAGCAATATTGGGGCAAGCGCTTAAAAAGGCAATGAGTTCTTCAGCTCGTTGGTTGGCAGAACTGCTTAAATCATAGCTTGATACTTCTTTGCTTTTCATAACGCGAGCGTAAAGTGGGTTTTGGTTAACTACTGTTTTTAAGTAATGGGGATCGGCATAGTTATGAAAAAACTCAATAATAAATTGTTGTATGCTCGTCCAATCAGTTAATTGCTCTTTCGCCATTGAATGATACCTCGCTCTTTGATTATATTTATAATAATTAGGAAAAAATTATACACAAAGTGGATTACAAGGTCAATTTTGCCGTAAACCCTTTAACATATTGATTTAAAAAGCATTCTCTATGTGTTTATATAGTCCAAGAGTCGCCATTGACTTTCTTTTTAGTGATTTACTAGTGCTGTAGATTTATGAAAAATGGAACCGTAACATCAACAAAACTTTAACATCGATGCCTTCATTGGGCTTCCAGAGGCCGGCGTTGGAGTAATATAATTAGTCAGCAGGGCGCAAAGGTAGTTAGGTGTTTTAAAGGTAGTTAGGTGTTTTATTTGTGAGTTAAAGACTAGCTACCTTTGGGGATGGTATCACTAAGATCTTATTGGATTGTACAACTCAGTGGGCATCTACGCTTTGGTGTAGATTTACTGCCTGTGTTTTCTTCAGTGAGTAAAGGCTCAGTTTCAGTTTCTCTCACTCTCGGTACGGAGTTACCTCTGAATATGCTACTGGGTTGCCCGTGCTGTTTGACGGCTAGTTCTACCATGCTGGCACTGCTATCTTGCATTGTACCTTTTGTTGAAGATTCAGCTTCACTATTATCCCTTCCATCATTAAGTGAAAAAATGATTTTAGGCTCAATACCAAGCACTTTACATTCTTTGCTACACTCATTCATAAGTGCAGTGCGTGCAGAGAATGTGAGTGTTTGCGCAAGTAAATATACTTCGTAAATGTCTCTAATAGGTGTGGGTGTGGAAGAGTTAACTTTTGCAGCAGAGTTGTTAATAAAGTCACAAATTACCTTACCGACACTCTCGAAGTTGAGGCGAGAATTAGGTATCCCATTAACTCGCTTACAAGCATTGATAAATATATTTTTGATAAATGCAATGAATTCAGGATCATTAATCAGAGGTATGTCAAACCAGCTTGGTAGCGGCCGTTTAAATGATTGTCGAAATTCATTATTACTATTACCAGAGCTACGTCCTGCCCATGCCTGGTCTTTTAGCCGCTCGTAATAATTATTACGCTGTTTGTTATTAGCGATTTTGGGGAGTAAATGTATGAATACAATTAATAAAGCATGCTCATAGTTTAAATAACCAAAAAACAAATCTGTAATTTTATCTGTCAATGGTTGTTCAAGTCGGTAAAGGATGTAGGCAGCTTTCAAGCGTTCAAGACGGCGTTTACTAGAGAGCTCCTCCTGTAGTGTACTTGGCGTTCTCAAAAGTTGCGCAAAATAATCCTGTACTGGCTGGATTTTCATCACTAATGGCGCTAGGCGTAGTGCATCGATAAATGCATTGGCCGTATCGGAGCCTAGTGTTTCTCCTACTGTATCTAAGCTACGAAATAAGATTGATTCGATCTGAGTTTGTACATTTGGTGTAAACTTTGGAACATCCTCTCGTTGATGTTGATGGGGGTAGGTTTCATTCCAGCAGCGGATCAGTTGTTTAGTATTTGGACCTAAAGGTGATTTTTCAGTGGAGCTTGCGGTTGCTAATAATGCGAAGAAGTCATTTAGACAAGATTCTTGCTGCTCTTTTTGCTCTGATAATTTTCTATCGACTAAAAAACCAGCAATGAAAGGGAATAGCCCTTGATAGCGTGCATCTTCTAACTTTTCTTTGATAAAGTCTAATGGTTTGATCGTTCGATTACCTACTTGAAGTGTGCGGTTTTCAATGAGTGCCAGGGCAATATGGCGGGCTGCAAAATAATTACGTACAGAGTTGTCAGCAAAAACATAGGCTTCAGTAGCTTCGACTTTACTGGATGATGCCTGTGCTGGGCAGATTAACTCGCTTGCAAGTAACTGTTCTTTTAAAAGTAATTCAAGTGTTGTATTACTTTCACTTAAATCTAATTGGCTTTCTTCAGCTTGGGAGTGGAGCGTATTAGTATCAAATAGTAATACATTGCCATCATTGAGCAGATTGTTAAAAGCCAGAGGCATTAAATAAGCAAATTCATGCTGGAATGTGGTAAAAGGATTGGGTGGCGAGTGCCAAGGTATATCTATTGAATGCACCTTTTCTAAATAAATGTAGATAAATCGTGCGAATAATGCATTATACATCTCTGTGACGGTATATCGACTACAATCGAATATTCTGTTATTAGCTTTGTGTGTGGCAAGCCAACACATGTATTGCAAAAGAGTTGAACTTTCGCATGCATCAGCAATATTCGGATAAGAAGTTAAAAAATCAACGAGCCCTTGAGTATCTCTATGGGCGTCATTCGCTAAGTTATAGTTTGCTGCTTCTTTGCCTTTTAGGGCGTCGGTATATAGCGGGTTTTCGCTAGCTGCTGTCTCTAAGTCAAGCGAACTATCTTGCTTATGAAAAAAATCAATAATACGTTGTTGTATGATTTCCCTGTGGGTTAGCGCTGCTTTCGCCATTGAATGATACCTCGCTCTTTGATTATATTTATAATAATTAGGAAAAAATTATACACAAAGTGGATTGCAAGGTCAATTTTGCCGTAAATCCTTTAACGTATTGATTTAATCAGTATTTTCTATGTGTTTATATATCTCAAGAGTCGCCGTTGACTTTCTTTTTAGTGATGTATTAGCGCTGTAGATTTAAGCAAAATGAAACCGCAACATCAGCAGGACTTTAACATCGATACCTTCATTGGGTTCCCAGAGGCCGGCGTTGGAGTAATGTAAGAAATGGTAACTGATATCGAAGCGTTGTTTAGGCCCAAAGGCAAGACCGGCGCCGAGTAAATCTTGAAAGGCGAAATTAGCGCCGAGGTCGCGACGACCTAATTTATCTTGGGTTAAGTAAGTAGCGCCAACACTGGCTTCAAGATAAGGGGTCACTGTATCAGTGGCAAAGATGCCAGGAAAGGAGAGTCGGAATATGGGGGCTGCAGCAAAGGCAGCTAATGATTTATGCTTATTATTGCGATCGCCATTGGTATCCCAGTAGGCTCCACTGACATCCCAATAACCACCTAACTCCCAGACATTACCTTTGAGCAGTGGCTTTTTCCAATCCCATTGTAGGGCGATGCGGCCACCTTTTA
>CBDDKW010000023.1:0-82805 GCA_965230425.1 Gammaproteobacteria bacterium
CGGAATTTAGCGGTTAATTCGTGGAAATCATCTAATATACCCACAATCACTAATAAACTCGCCCCAGCAATGAAACAACGGTAACTGGAAAAAGACATGGATAAGGTTAAAGCAGAAAAGGCGAATCCCAAAAACATGGCTAAACCGCCAATCAAGGGAACAGTCCCCTCATGCTGTTTACGACCACCAGGCAAATCCACTAAACCAACGCGAATGGCCACCGGCTTGAATAATTTCACAAAGAAGATCACCATCACCATGGCAATAATGCCAGTGAGTATCAACTGTATATTAATGTATTGCTGCATATTTTATACTGGATAGATTACCACATACAAATTTTGGCAATTATGACATAGATTTATGTGAGGTGGTAGCAGAGTAAAACATGTAGACAGATACTGAACCAAAATTATTGCAGAATAAACAACTCGCCCTGGTACGCCGTGCTTATGAGAGGCATGGCGGGTATGAATAGAGAAAGTGTAGCAATATTTATTTCAACGGCCAACAAATAATTGAATTAGAGAAAATCACCCGTTCCACTCTCTAAATACCAGTTATAGGCACTTTTCAAACCTTCACGCAGTTTAACTGCTGGCTGCCAGCCAAGCCGCTGAATGCGCTGGATATCGAGTAATTTTTGTGGTGTACCCTCGGGCATGCTGGTATCAAAGACCACTTCGCCTTGATACTCTGTGACCTCTTTCACAAGATAGGCTAAATCGGCAATGCTGATATCTTCGCCTGTTCCTACGTTTAAATGCGAGACACCATCTGTGGCATCAATATAGTCTTGTAATTCTGCCGCAAGCACGGTGCCAATGGCACTGGCTAAATCATCCACATATAAAAATTCGCGTTTCACCGTCCCGCTACCCCAAATGGTCACACTCTTATCATTACTGAGTTTAGCTTCATGAAATTTGCGGATAAGGGCTGGGATCACATGACTGTTTTCTAAATCAAAATTATCATGAGGTCCATATAAATTCGTCGGCATCAAGGAACGAAAATCGGTATTGTATTGGCGGTTGTAAGCTTCACATAATTTAATACCAGCGATTTTTGCTATAGCATAGGGTTCATTAGTCGGTTCTAAGCTACCAGTTAATAAATACTCCTCTTGCATAGGTTGGGTAGCAAACTTGGGATAAATACACGAACTACCAAGAAAGACTAAACGATCCACGCAGTGAGCATACGCACCATGAATTAAATTCGCTTCAATCATTAAGTTGTTATATAAAAACTCTGCTGGATAGGTATTATTTGCATAAATACCACCTACTTTAGCAGCAGCAACAATCACAAGATCAGGTTCAATATCCGAATAAAAATCATTGACCGCCTCTTGATTCATTAAATCAAGTTCTGCATGAGTACGGGTGACAATATTATTATAGCCCTGTGCTTGTAAATACCGCACAGTGGCAGACCCCACCAAACCACGGTGCCCAGCTACATATATTTTGCTATGGCACAGTTGTTCGTGATCAATCGTAGACATGGGGAACCTTATAGCCATTACGTTGACACATATGGTCACGATTAGCTAACTCTAAATCTGAAATAATCATTTCTTTGACTAATTGCTCAAAGGTTACTTTAGGTTCCCAGCCTAAAATTTCTTTGGCTTTACTGGCATCACCTAATAAAGTATCAGTTTCTGAAGGTCTGAAATAGCGCTCATGCACGGCGACTACTTGTTTACCAATAGCTAAGGTGCTGGGGATTTCTTCCATGGACAGAACATCAGGATCCACTGCAGTGACGATAGCTTTTTCTTCAATGCCGGTACCTTGCCACTCAATAGTAACGCCCATTTCTTTAAATACTTGGGTCACAAAAGTGCGCACGCTGTATTGCACCCCAGTAGCAATGACAAAATCATCGGGTTCATCATGTTGCAATATCATCCACTGTGCCTCAACATAATCTCGCGCATGGCCCCAGTCACGCATCGCTTCTAAATTACCCAGATAAATGCATTCCTCTAATCCCAAGGCAATTCGCGCTGCCGCCCGAGTAATTTTACGTGTCACAAAGGTTTCACCACGAATGGGCGATTCATGATTAAACAAAATTCCATTACAGGCGAACATGTCATAGGCTTCGCGATGATTCACCGTACTCCAATAAGCATATAATTTTGCCACGGCATAAGGTGAGCGTGGATAAAAGGGTGTGGTTTCTTTTTGGGGTACTTCTTGGACGATACCATATAATTCAGAGGTAGAGGCTTGATAAAAGCGAGTATGATCTTCAAGCTCTAAAATACGAATAGCTTCAAGCAAACGTAAAGTACCTAAACCATCCACATTGGCGGTATATTCTGCTGAATCAAAGGAAACTGCCACATGACTTTGCGCTGCTAAATTATAGATTTCATCAGGTTGAATTTTCTCAATGACGCGCACTAAACTCATACCATCCACTAAATCCCCATAGTGCAAAGTAAAACGAGTTTCACCTTCGTTAGGATCTTCATAAATATGATCAATACGATCGGTATTAATCAACGAGGTACGACGTTTTATGCCATGGACCTCATAGCCTTTATTCAATAAAAACTCGGCAAGATAAGCGCCATCTTGGCCAGTGATACCGGTAATCAAGGCAATTTTGCTATTGTCTACCATAATGATCCTCTATCCTTACTATATCATCCTCGCCTAAATAGGCTCCTGTTTGAATTTCAATAATTTCTAATGGAATTTTGCCATGGTTCGAGAGACGGTGCGTCACACCCATGGGAATATATGTTGATTCATTTTCATGGAGATAAAATACTTCATCACCTTTCGTCACTTCCGCTGTGCCTTTGACTACCACCCAATGCTCTGCGCGATGATGATGGAACTGTAATGACAAAGTTGCCTCGGGCAAAATGCTTAAGCGTTTTACTTGAAAGCGCTCACCTAAATCAATGGTTTCATAGCTACCCCAAGGACGATAAACACGCATATGATGCTTAACTTCTTGACGCTCCTCTTGCTGCAAGCGCGTGACAATAGCTTTGACGTCTTGACTAGAATCTTGATTAGCAATTAATACAGCATCTTTGGTTTCAATAATAATTAAATTATCCACATCTACTGCTGCTACTAAACGTTCGCGGGCGTTAATATAACTATTTTTTACCCGTTCAACCCAGACATCACCTTGTAATACATTACCTTCAGCATCCTTTTCACCCACTTCCCATAAGGCATGCCAAGAACCGATATCCGTCCAACCACAGGCAAGCGGTTTGACAATACTGACTTGATGTTTTTCCATAATGCCCGTATCAATGGAAATTGATTCTATCTGTGAAAATATCTCTTCATCAATGCGCAAGAAATCTAAATCTTCAACTAGTTGTTTACAGACGGTTTCCGCCAAAGTTTCGACTTTGGGTAAATGTTGCTGTAGCGCTTGAATATATTCACTACTACGGAATAAGAAAATACCACTATTCCAAAAATAATGTGTATCAGTGACATATTTTTCAGCCAATTCTAAATTAGGTTTTTCTTTAAAGCTTTCAATGGCGTAAATTTCATTGGGCAAGGCTGAATCTTTACGTTGGATGTAGCCATAGCCTGTTTCAGGATATGTTGGCTTGATCCCAAAGGTGGCCAAACCGGTATGGCTTTGTAAATAATCGGCGGTCTCTGTGACTGCGGTAATAAAAACATCTTCTTGTTCGATTAAATGGTCAGCAGGCATGACTAACATTAACGCATCATCCATATGCTGCTTGAGCCAATGGGCAACCACGGCAATAGCCGGTGCAGTACCTCGACCACAGGGTTCTAAGAAAATTTTTGCATTATCCACACCAATCTGGCGTAACTGTTCAGCCACGAGAAAACGATGCTCTTCATTACAGAGGATAATCGGCGGATTAACAGCATCTATAGCTTGTAGACGCTGCACCGTCATCTGTAATAGGGTTTGATCCTCAACCATATTCAAATACTGTTTTGGATATAAGGCACGCGAGAGTGGCCACAGGCGTGTGCCAGTGCCACCAGCGAGAATGATTGGTACAATTTTATTCGACTGCACGGTTTAATCCCCATAAGAAAAAGGGGTTCCTACCCCCTCTCTCTAAGTTAAGCAGCTTTTTGAAAAATTCCCAATAAATCAGCCAACTGTTAGCTGATTTTTAATTTTTTGTAACAGATTGTCACCAACTCCTTGGACCTTGGTTAAGTCGTCAACAGATTTATAGATGCCATGGGATTTGCGGTAGCTGACTATGGCCTTAGCCTTACTCTCACCCAAGCCTTTAATGGTGGTCAGAGTCTCAGCATCGGCTGTATTGATATTAATCGGCTGGGTTTGTGCTGCCGCTTGCTTAGGCGGTGATTTTGCCTTTGCAGCCATTGCTGTACCCGTGGTACCAGCAACTGCGAACATACATAATAGTGACATAATGAAAGATCGAATCATCATAATACTTCTCCATAAGTTATATTTATATGCTTATTAACATAAGCATTTTTATTATGGCAGAATTTTTTATGAATTCAAGAATTTTTTATAAATAAAAATCCCCGAGGCAAGCCACGGGGTATTTTATTTCCTAGTAATATTTCGCCTACGCGAACCAAGTTCGCGTAACGGCGACTTAAGGGGAGCCTACGCTGACTCCCCTTAAGAATCCCCAAGCGTAAAGTGCCTGCAGCAAGCTGCGGGGAATCAAGTTAACTTTAAGAAGATTTATACTTGATCTTCGCTGCACTCATGAGGCCTTTGATGTATAAGTCATAATCTAATTGACCATAGCTATCTTCAATCTGCTTTTTAAAGATAGTACGATTGCGGGCATCAGCCTCTGTTGGCTTACCAGGAATGACTTTATTTAAACTCATCACCAGGTAATCGCCATTAGGGAGTTGGAAGCCTTTCACATTATCCTTGGTACCAATTAATTTAGCAGGCAAGCTAAAACTGCCATCAATAATAAAGGCAGGGATATCTTTGTTTTGACGTGAAACGCTGATGTTAGATTTTAAGCTAAGTTTATTTTGTTGTGCTAAAGATTGTAATGATTTTCCGGATTTATAGCCCTGTACAATTTTCTCACCAAGAATTTGTGCTTGCTCACGCTCAGCTTGTTGCAATAAGACAGCTTTTATTTTAGCCGATACACTCGCTAGTGGCTTAATACTACCAGCATCGTGCTTAGCAATACGTACTACCACAACGTGCTGTGCATCTAAGGGGATCACATCGCTGTTATAACCATTTTTTAAGACATCGTCACTAAAGGCGGCTTTAATAATATTCTGATTGTTGGTAATAGATTGCTGTTTTTGTTTTGCGTTCTTATCTGATTTGCCCACATCACCCTGTCTGTTGATAAAGCCTGTGGTTTTAATTGGCAATTGTAGCTTTTTAGCTACGGCATCCAGTGAATCAGGATCTTCATAGGCAAGGTTTGATAATTCTTCAGTTTTTGCGGCAAAGGCTTGCTGAGCTTTTTCTTTTGTCAGCCCTGCCTGTTGCAATTTTTGTAAGGATAACTCCACATAAGCAAGTTGGACTTTTTCCGGTGTTTTAAAACTTTCTTTATGTGCGTCATAGTACTGTTTAATTTTATCCTGACTTACTTTCACTGAATCAGCTAAGGCACTGGTAGCAATTTGAATATAGTTGACATTGCGTTTTTGGTTGAAGAGCTTAATGCCATTATCAATATCGTGTGGTAAGACAAAGGCGCTAGTGACAAATCCGCTTTGCATTTGGTCAAGCACCATCTGCTGGCGCATACGATTAAGAAAACTAGTTTCTGTATAGTTCATGCTGGCAAGAATTTGCTGGAAGCGTAACGGGGAATACTGACCATCAACTTGGAACGCAGGCATTGACAAGATTAACGCTTGCACTTGTTCTGTACTAATAACAAAGCCCTCTTTATGAGCTGCTTGCATAATCACTAAGGAGGAAACAAGTTGTTGCAAAGCTTGTGTTTTTAATTGCTTTTCAAAGGCTGGATTAGCAACAGCATTAGCGCCCAGCGCTAGCAATGATTTTTGACGTAATTGATCATAGGCGATGCCCAAATCGCGATCCGTGATCCGATGACCGTTTACTTTCACAATATAGTCGGTAATGCTGCCTTTACCGAGATAATAGCTGATACCCCACAATGCAAATGAGAGACACAAAACACTAATAACAACCCAAGCAAACCAGCCTTGAGATTTATCGCGAATTGTTTGTAACATCAATCATCCCCTTTGTTTATTTCTCTGTGAAGCAAACCTCTGTACAGCAATACTAAATCACTGCACTTATGTGCCTATATACTATCTGCCAATACTATACCCATAGCAAGCTACTTCAGCTACATGATTATTTTCAACTATTGGGCCTCAGATAGCAAAAAAGCGCGAAATTACTTACGCGCTTTTTTTGATTGGCGGAGTGGACGGGACTCGAACCCGCGACCCCCGGCGTGACAGGCCGGTATTCTAACCAACTGAACTACCACTCCAATATTGGTGGGTGCTGAGGGGATCGAACCCCCGACCCTCGCCTTGTAAGGGCGATGCTCTCCCAGCTGAGCTAAGCACCCAAAATCGGAGCGCTAGTTTACTTCATCTTTAAGTTTTTTACCAGCTTTAAATTTTACAACTTTAGATTCAGGAATATCAATCTCTAAACCCGTTCTTGGATTACGACCTTTTCTCGCAGCTCTCAAGCTCACTGAAAATGTACCGAAATCAACCAAGGTTAGTTTATCATCGTCACGTAAAGTCTGTGTAACACAATCCTGAAATGCGTGTAAAGCTTCTGTCGCAGCAGCAACAGTGATATCAGCAGCCTCAGCCATGGCCTTAATTACGTCTGTTTTGTTCATTATATCCCCTATTCCTTTTAATGATTCGTAACACCTCAAAACAATAATTTTTAAGAGGCTACCAGAGAGGGAGTGTTATACCAATCCCTTGATCTATCGTCAAGAATTTATTGTATTATCAGTACTTCTGTTACTTTTTTAATAGGATAGCGTACTGTATCTGTGTAAATATCAAGCATTAGTGCGGCCTTGCAGGGTTACGCTTTTTGCTGGATTTTGATTTTTTCAACGGCTTACCATCACCACCGCCCTCTTCTTCATCCTCAATCTCATCGTCTTCGGCTGAGAGAGGTTCCGGCATAGCTTGTAAGGCGATGGCCAAGACTTCATCTATCCAGCGTACGGGGATAACCTCTAAGTCTTGGGTAATATTCTCAGGTATTTCTTTTAGATCACGTCGATTTTCTTCAGGGATCACAACTCGCTTAATACCACCGCGGTGAGCAGCCAATAGTTTCTCTTTCAGCCCACCAATGGGTAAGACTTCACCTCGCAACGTAATTTCACCTGTCATGGCCACATCAGCGCAGACGGGTATACCTGTCAAAACTGACACTAAAGCAGTACACATACCAATACCGGCACTAGGGCCATCTTTTGGCGTGGCACCTTCAGGTACATGAACATGGATATCATGCTTAGCATAAAAGTTAGTCTTGATACCCAGCATACGGCTACGACTGCGTACCACCGTCATAGCGGCTTGAATAGACTCTTGCATCACATCGCCTAATTGCCCCGTATAGGTAGCTTTACCTTTACCAGGCAAAGCAACCGCTTCGATGGTAAGTAATTCACCACCTACTTGGGTTACAGCTAGGCCAGTAACTTGACCGATGCTATCTTCTTCATCAGCGATACCGTAACGGAATTTCTTAACGCCAAGGTATTTCTCAACATTACGCTGGGTAACAGAAACTTTTGCCGATTTAGCTTTCGTTTGTTTAGTTTTCGGCGTTTTGGTCTTGCTCTTAGATTTAGTTTCTTTTGCAATGAGTTCTCGCACCGCTTTACGACAAATTTTAGCAATTTCACGCTCTAAACTACGTACCCCTGCTTCACGCGTGTAGTAGCGGATGATATCGCGGATAACGCCTTCGGAAATAGATAATTCCCCAGATTGCAAACCATTTTGCTCCAATTGCTTAGGTAATAAATGACGAGTTGCGATATTAATCTTTTCATCTTCGGTATAACCTGGAATGCGAATAACTTCCATTCGGTCCAATAAGGCTGGCGGAATATTATTCGTGTTGGCAGTACAAACAAACATTACATGAGATAAATCATAATCCACTTCAAGATAATGATCATTAAAGGTATTATTTTGCTCAGGATCTAATACTTCCAACAATGCGGATGCTGGGTCGCCACGGAAATCCATAGCCATTTTGTCAATTTCATCCAATAAAAATAAGGGATTTCGTACTCCCGTCTTTGACAACTTCTGGATAATTTTACCAGGTAAAGCACCAATATATGTACGTCGGTGACCACGAATTTCTGCCTCATCGCGAACGCCACCTAAGGAAACTCGTACAAATTTACGCCCTGTGGCGCGAGCAATAGATTCACCCAGTGAAGTTTTACCAACCCCTGGTGGACCTACTAAGCACAATACTGGCCCTTTCAATTTAACCACGCGCTGCTGTACTGCTAAATATTCGACGATGCGCTCTTTCACTTCTTTTAAGCCATAGTGATCAGCTTCTAAGATATCTTCTGCCTTCAATAAGTCTTTATTAACTTTTGAAGATTTTTTCCAGGGCACTGAAACTAGCATATCAAGATAATTCCTTGATACGGTAGCTTCTGCAGACATGGGCGGCATCGATTTTAACTTACTCAATTCAGATAAGGCTTTTTCTTTAGCCTCTGTAGTCATACCCACTTTTTCAATTTTTTCTGCGAGGATTTCTAATTCACTTTGGCCATTTTCACCATCACCTAGTTCTTTTTGGATAGCTTTGATTTGCTCATTCAGATAATACTCACGCTGGCTTTTTTCCATTTGCCGTTTAACACGCACACGAATGCGGTTTTCAACCTCAAGCAAATCTATCTCAGACTCCATACTGCCGATTAACTTCTCAATCCGTTCATGGATATCGTAAGTTTCTAGTAGTTGCTGTTTTTCTTCCATTTTTAAGGTCATATGCGACGCAATGCTATCGGCTAAGCGACCTGTGTCATCGATACTCGATAAGGAAGTTAAAATTTCAGGTGGGATTTTCTTATTTAATTTCACGTATTGATCAAATTCAGAAATTAAAGAACGCGCTAATACTTCAGACTCTCTATCATCAATCTCAGTTTCATCCAGCAGCTCTACATTGACTTTGAAACATTTTTCTGTCTCTGTATACTCAATAATTCTACCACGCTGCACACCTTCAACTAAAACTTTAACAGTGCCATCAGGTAATTTGAGTAGCTGTAAAATATTAGCCACTGTACCTACATCGTAGATATCATCCTTGCTTGGGTCATCTTTTGCCGCAGCTTTTTGTGCTGATAGAAAAATTTGTTTATCACCCGCAGAGGCAAAGTCTAAGGCTTCTATGGACTTTTGCCTGCCCACAAATAAAGGGATCACCATGTGTGGAAAAACCACCACATCACGCAAAGGCAAAATAGAAAGCTCTACGGTAGAACTTTTCTGCTGACTTTTCTTTTTTGCATTCATAAAATTAACCTATCAATTATGTTCGCTGATACTTTGAGCCTAAGAAAACGTTGAGATTTTTTCATATTAGCAGCTAATCAAATGGATACCCATCATGATGTATGCTTAATATAAGACGTTACCATTAATCAATAAGAGCGTGTGAGACGTATAAGCATACTCGTGCAATACACCTATCAACACTCTCTTTAAAGGATAACGGTAATGATTTCCCCTCTACTTTTTGTCTGCAGTGTTACGAGACTTTTCAGATGATTGTTCATAAATAAATAATGGTTCTGCATCACCCTTGATGGTTCCTTCATCCACCACAACTTTGGTCACCCCTTCCATTGCAGGTAATTCATACATTAAATCCAGTAAGGCATGCTCTAGAATTGAGCGTAATCCACGTGCACCTGTTTTACGTTCCATAGCTTTATGAGCAACAGATTTGATTGCTTCATCTCTAAATTCTAATTCCACACCTTCCATATCAAATAATTTCTTGTATTGTTTAGTTAGCGCATTTTTAGGTTCAACTAAAATACTAATCAAAGAACTTTCATCTAACTCATCTAAAGTGGCCAGCACTGGCAAGCGACCTACGAACTCTGGAATAAGACCAAACCGGATCAAATCTTCTGGCTCTACTTTACGTAATACATCACCAATATTCTTTTTCGAATTTTTACTGCGTACTTCCGCAGAAAAACCTATGCCTGATTTCTCTGAGCGATCACGGATGATTTTTTCCAGACCGGCAAATGCACCGCCACAGATAAATAAAATATTAGAAGTGTCAACCTGTAAAAACTCTTGTTGTGGATGTTTGCGGCCACCTTGTGGCGGTACTGAAGCGACTGTGCCTTCGATAAGTTTTAACAATGCCTGCTGCACACCTTCACCTGAAACATCACGAGTGATGGATGGATTATCAGATTTACGAGAAATTTTGTCGATTTCATCAATATAGACAATGCCGCATTGGGCTTTTTCCACATCGTAGTCACAGCGTTGCAGTAACTTTTGAATGATATTTTCTACATCCTCACCCACATAACCTGCTTCAGTTAATGTAGTAGCATCTGCAATAGTGAAAGGAACATTCAGGATCCGTGCTAGGGTTTCCGCTAATAAGGTTTTACCACTACCAGTAGGCCCGACCAATAATATATTACTTTTACCCAATTCAATATCTTCAGATTTAGTGGCATCACCATTAAATTTTTCTAGGCGTTTATAATGATTATATACGGCAACAGATAATACTTTCTTTGCATACTCCTGGCCAATCACATATTCATCGAGGATCGCATGAATTTCAGTGGGAGCAGGTAGGCTGGAGCTAGCATCTGGAGCATCTTCTTGTTGTAATTCTTCGCGAATTATATCATTACATAATTCTACACATTCGTCACAAACAAACACTGATGGACCGGCGATGAGTTTACGTACTTCATGCTGACTTTTGCCGCAGAAGGAACAGTAAAGGACTTTTGTATTATCGTTTGTGTCACCACCACGATCATCATTACTCATGGGCATACCCCGAAATTAAGAAAAAATTAACATCTAAATCTATAACATATGGGCATTCGTACAATTTTCAAGTATAGCTTATATAATAATAGCATTTTTTGTGCAATCGGCTATCCCTGCCCTTATGCTAAGCTTAAGCAGAGTTATTCCGCTACAGCCCGCTCTTCTAAAACAACGTCAATTAGCCCATAATCCTGTGCTTCTTCAGCACTCATAAAATTATCCCTTTCAGTATCTTGGTTTATTTGCTCAGATGTCTTACCACTATGCTTAGCCAGAATACCATCGACTTTTTTACGAACTTCAAGGGTTTCTTGAGCATGGATAGCAATATCAGTAGCCTGACCGCGGTACCCACCCAAAGGTTGGTGAATCATAACTCTTGAATTCGGCAGTGAATAACGCTTACCTGCTGCCCCGGCACAGAGCAATAACGCTGCAGCACTGGCAGCTTGGCCAATGCACATAGTACTCACATCTGGCTTGATGTACTGCATGGTGTCATAGATAGCTAAGCCAGAGGTCACTACACCACCAGGTGAATTGATATAGATAGAAATATCTTTATCTGGGTTCTCAGCTTCAAGAAACAATAATTGTGCAATAATCAGGTTGGCCATGTGATCTTCAACTTCACCCACCAAGAAAATCACCCGCTCTTTTAAAAGTCGTGAATAAATGTCAAAGGAGCGCTCACCCCGTGGTGTTTGCTCGATGACCATAGGCACTAAGCCTGTATTTCTAATGATGCCATCCCTATTGTGTGCATACTGATCATTACTCATGGTATATCCTTGATATTTATTTAGAAACTCTCATATTGCTGGTGTACAGAGAGTCAGACGCCGATCAAAGCTCCGAAACCACTATTTGCTTACATCCCCCCTCAAACCAGGGGTCATCAATAGCAAATAGATACACTAAGCAATAAACTAATCCTGACTATACCCGCTATTAAGGTTACTTAGCAACCTCTTCGTAGGATTTAGTCTGCTCAGTGATTGTCGCAGATTCTGTCAATTTATCAATAACTTGCTCTTCTATTGCCATAGCCTCAATCTGCTTGAGCTGCTCTTCATTGCTATATATCCATTTCACAATTTCTTCTGACTGCTCATACATGCTGGCTCTTTGCTCAACTAGCTCTTTAACTTTATCGGCATCGGCTTTTAATTCATGCTTTTTCACGACCTCTGAAAGAATCAAGCCAAGTGCTACGCGCTTTTTAGCACTTTCTTCAAATAATTCGGCAGGTTGATCCGGTAATGATTCCGTACCGAAGCGCATTTTGTATTGCTCTTTGGCCTGTTGTTGTAAATTGACAATTTCCTGGTCTACTAGAGATTTAGGCACTTCAAAATCATTAAGCTCAAGCATTTTTTCAAATACAGCATCTTTATATTCGGCGCTTAAACGTGAGTCTAAATCATTGCTCATATTGGTTTTGATTTCTTCACGTAAGGCAGCTATACCGCCCTCTTTGACATTGAATTTTTCAGCAAAGGCATCATCCAACTCTGGCAATTTTGCAGCAGCAACCTTATGCACTTTAATATCAAATTGACTTGGTTTACCTGCTAAATCATCCACGCGATAATCTTCAGGGAAAGTTACATCGATAACCGTTTCATCACCGGCTTTTACGCCCACCAGAGCATCCTCGAAACCTGGAATCATCTGCTTAGAGCCCAATTCCAAGGCAAAATCTTTAGCCTCACCACCTTCAAAGGCAACCCCGTCTACTTTACCAAGAAAATCAAAGGTCACTTGGTCGCCATTTTCCGCAGCACGTTCTACGGTTTCCCATTCGGCATGCTGTTTCTGCAACTTACTCAAGGTATCATCAACATCGGCATCCGTGACACTCGCTACAGTTTTATTAATTGTTTGACCATTTAAGTCGGTTAAGTTGATAGTTGGGTAGACTTCAAAAGTCGCTACATAGATATAGGGTTTACCCTCTTCATTATCTTTCACTTCAATATGAGGGTAGCCAGCTAACTCTATAGATTCTTGCTCAACCGCTTCAAAAAAGCTCTTCTGAGTAACTTCTTGGAGGGCTTCACTACGAATATCTGCACCAAAGCGTGTTTTTAATACACTCAAAGGAATAGGCTTGCCAGGTCGAAAACCATCAATCTTTACTTTCTTTGAACGTGACAATTCGTTGAACTTTGCTGATTCTATTTCAGAAACCTGTTCCCAGGGTAATTCAACACTTAAACGACGTTGTAGGCCTTGTAATACTTCTATTGATACTTGCATGGTTACCTCAAAATTAATGGTGCGAAAGGAGAGACTCGAACTCTCACGGGTTACCCCACTGGAACCTAAATCCAGCGCGTCTACCAATTCCGCCACTTTCGCATGACTGAGCAGAAATTATACACTGTTTTTACAAAGTGTGTTATTCTATCTCGGATCTTTGGATAACACAAAAATATTTGTATCTTTAGCGTCGCATCCCCCAAGCTGAGGCACTCTTGCCTTGCAATTTAGTAAGATTTTACAATCACTCGTGTGCCGATACGTATAAAATTACGGTGCAACCACCTGGCATCAGCCGGTGGTACACGCACGCAGCCATGACTGGCATTGTAATTTGGCACATCAGGCGATCCATGAATAGCATAGCCGCGATGGAAAAACATGCAATAAGGCATAGGTGCGCCGCCTCGCCCTAAGGGATATTTACTAGAGCGACAACCCGCACCACGTTTAGCATGAACAGCAAAGACACCTCGCGGCGTTCGACAGGCCCTCCTCACATCACGGCAGTATCCCTTACCTCCTGAAGCCTTACCTTTGCGAATGAGTTGGCCATTACCATCATAAGCTCCCCACATTAAACGCCGAGGATCGAATACAAAGGTACGCTTACCTGAGCTGTTAATCCTGCTCGGCATATAATAGGTGCGGCCTTTTTTCTTCTTGGCAGCGTATAAGGATTGACGGTCGAGAGAGGAAGCAGAAAGTGGTTGCACATAGTAGCTGGCTAATTGTGGCTTGACTAGTGGCTTAACATAATCACGGGCATAAGTTAAAGATGTCGTCGTCAAAGAAATAATAACGACAAAGAATAATACATAGCCACAACGTGATCGCTTCATATGCAGGCCTTATATTTTTATCTTAAGTTCCTCCGTTTATATCCATATTGTTTAATCCACTTATACAAATATAGCACTTTCATTTTAATCTGTTGCTTAATGTGGTATTAAGTATACGGTTGAGGGACTATTTTCAAGCTGGTTAGTTCATTTACCAAGTCGAGTAAAAAGCGCTATCAGGGATAAATACTCAGAATATGCATAATGTAGCCGAGGCTTGAGAAATAAACTCGCTATATTGAAACTTTGACTTACATTTTTAAGATATAAATTTTTGTCATCCTAATTTGTTTAAATTCGTGTATGATGATTTACTAGAGTTCAATATTTTTTAGGACATCAGGACAAACACCTCACCATGAGCAAAATTAACTCAAGCATTCAAACCAACAAAATTGCGCTGGTCTGCCCGGGCTCTAGGCCTACACAGGTTGATTACATGCCCACACTGCAGCAATGTATTGCTGCACAGACACAGCAAGAAGTGATCTATGCTGAGGATTGTTTAGACTGGTTACCTGCCGAAAAACGAGCTGATATTTTTTTAAATTACTTGTTTGACGAATCAATTAGCACTATCTGGGCTGTACGGGGTGGTGAAGGTAGTGCTGATCTCATCTCCTATTTGCACACTCAGCAACAACATATTCGTGAATTACCAGAAAAATTACTCTTAGGTTTTAGTGATTTTACTGCATTGATACTTTATTTTGCCCAAACCTATGGCTGGCAAACTGTGCATGGTCCAGGTGCGTTGCAAATCAGTGAAAATAGTATTGATGCTAACAGCAAGCAGCATTGTCTTAACTTGGTTCAACGAGCAGCTTGTGAATTTAGTCTTGATGAATTATGTCCCCTTAACGTTGCAGCTAAAAGTCCTCACAGGATCACAGGCACTCTCTCGGGTGGTAATTTAACCCTACTTACCTTCTCTGCCCTAGAGCCCTGGCAACTAGATAGCCGCGATAAAATCTTGCTCATAGAAGATGTGCATGAAAACCCCCATGCGATCATTCGCGCTCTGAAATATTTACAACGCACTCAATTATTCGATGGTTGTAAAGGCATAATTTTCGGTGATTTTAATACGAGTCCTATCGGTAGCACAGAGGAAGAACAACAGCATAATGCTGATGCAATTATGACTGTCTTAGGTTATTTTGCCGAAAGTTGCGATTTCCCAGTGCTCTACACCCAAGCATTTGGCCATGGTGAACGTAATTTGCCCATTGTCTTTAATCGACACGCTCAGCTACATATAGATGCAAATAATGCACAATTAATTTACTGAATGTGTCCCGGGCAGTACAATGTATATGTAATGCCCAATCAGCGCAGCAACATTTTTCGTTCAAGATCGTCCAAATAGCGAGGTTCTAATTCACATTGAAAGTTGCTCGAACCAACCGGTCATACTTTCTATCAGCAAAAGCAAGTGCTACAATTTTAGCGTCATAATAACAAAGCTATATATAATAATTTTAAAACATCCAATAAACGCTATTCATGCACTAAACACGTATGATCACATAATAATTAAGGACTTCTCCATGCCCTGGACCCAAGAAGATAAAGGTAATAACTTAGCCTTCAGTCAAAATAATTGCTCCATTAGAATACAGGCGTCTGCCCCCTACAGCCTGTATATTACTCTTAACAGCCATGAGCTTGAGCGTATACGCAAGCGATATCCTGATAAAGATGCACTAAAAGACTTTGTCTATGATGCAGATAAACGTGAACTGTGTTGTAAAAAGTCTCACGACAACCCGCAAGCCTGGCGCAATATTGCAGCATTACTCACATTTCTTGGAGTCGATTTATCGCAACTACAATTAATCGAGCAAAGATTGCAAACACCGCTACCGGCTAATAATAGTTATAACCGATTAAGCAGTTTCACTCTAGGCAATGAAGAAGAACCAAAGACCTTAAGAGCCTACTTAGACTCACACCCAGCCTTTTGCGATCAGCCTTACTTTATCCAAAGAATTGCTCTACAAAGTCGCAGCTTAGGTGTTGAAGAGTTTTATAATTTCTTAGCTAATATAGATACTGATCCAAACCACGAAGAAATTCAACAATCCATTTATTATCGCTGTTGGCACTGCATCGCAAGCATAGATTACTTAAGAGATTTGGCTAAGCGTAGACAGCAGTTAATGCAAAAAAAAGACGATAAAGAAAAACTAAGAAAGCAGATCTCAGAAAAATTAGGCAAAATGGCAAATCAAATTTCTACCGCTGATGACAAGGACTGTGCTAGTCCTATACGCCGCACAAAAATAAAGTTCAATGATTCAGTTAGAAAAAGAACTGAAGAAATTCAAGCAATTGATCGCGCCCTTAAAGGCATAAGTACTCTCGAAGCACACATCCATGCACAGTTACTCGCGAACTTAAATCACATCATTGCCAACACTGACCATGACCCAGCCACTTTATATGCTAAGGGTATGCTACTACTCTTAAAAGGCCTTATCCCGCGACAATTATTACCTCAAAAAGTCACTCAAGATTATGCACAGAAACGTGCACAGCTAAAAACAAAAAATTTCCCTGATTATTTACAAGCACTGGAAAACAAACAACAATTCTTTAGTACTATAGGTGACTTACGCACTCATATGCAAGAACCTCTGCTAGAAGCTATTGCGCTTAAGGCAAAAGCACAGGGACTTCAAGCTTTACAGCAAGCAGCCAAAGCTGGTTATCCACCAGCCCAAGTAGACTTAGCACTCTATCACCAACTACCATTAATACGTCGCGACCACCCCTGGAACCCAGCCTGTCATCAAGATTACGACACACTCATCGCACAACTCTACGCAGCCCAAGGCTATTACCCTGCGAATATCCTGTTAGTACAATGTCTACTAGACTCTCCGTCTTATACAAGCCCAGCAACAAAGACAGCATTCGAATCAGATAAATTAACACGCCTGATTTATCAGCTTTATAGCTCTGCAGGTGAGCTAGGCAGAGAATATGCCGAAAAAACCTTCACCCAAAATCAATGGCAACTAGATATAATAAAAAATGAGCAGGTATCTCTTCACTGCCAAACCATGCTTGGACGTAATCATCTTGCTCAGTATTATTCTGATACCTCGCTCAGCGATAGACAGAAGGAACTATGTTTTGACACAGCAAAAGCACTGTTTACTTCAGCTTATAAACAAGCACAGTCTTATCCTTTAGCTGCAGTTTTTTACGCACTGATACATGCCAATTATGCAGGTGATGGCCTCGATGCAGATCAATGCTACAACCTAGCCAATGGCGCACTTATGATTGCGATCAATACTGATCCCAACATCTTTAATCATTGTTTTTGTCATTACCCAGAAACCCATGAGCTAATTAATCAGTTTAATAAAGATACGCTACGAGAATATGTCAACAAGAGCTATCAAGGCAGACGTAGCCAACAAGTGCCTGAAACCCCTCTGCGCAAAGCTTTCAAACAAATGAGCGTAGAAGCAAGCCAATCTGCAGCAGAACAATCACCTTTTGAACATCAACGCCGAACACCTTCAAAATTCAAAGGAGCAACACCGCAACGACGCTCACCGCGAATAAGAAGACTCAGCTTTGCAGAAGCATCTCAACATGTAACTGGTGATTCACCACCAGCAGCAAGTTCTTCTAGGCCGCTATTTAGCCGTAGAAGCATTAGGGCGCCAAAAGAAGGTACTACTTCACCATCACAGTCACCCTGTCAATCACCACAAAAGCGTGGACGACCTGCACAAAGCGGCACTGCTGATCGGCATGGTAAGAAGCTGAGATTATCCCCTGGGCCTAACTAGACTATGCTGTGACTAGGAAAAATGTTGTGATTAGCTATGCTATTACTGAAAAAAATATTGTCATTAACTGTGATGTTACTAGAAAAAAATTGTCATCAATTATGTTAAAAAGTGTTGTCATCCTGAGTGCGAAGCACGTAGGATCTCCCGATGGTTTGACTACTTTGAACAGACCTCTATTCATGTTAACTAAACCATGAGGGGATTTCTCGCGTTGCTCGAAATCACAGCGAAAAGATTTCTCGTTGCGCTTGAGATAACAACAACTTTTCGACTATAAACAACATAGTTGACGACAATAGCGTAGCTGTTGTCACCCCGAATATTGGCAGCAATCGTTACTCCAAATGGCAAAAAACATTGCAATTACCTTATGGATAAATGCCTTGAGAACGAATACCACGGAATAAAGCCGATTTACTAGGTTGGCTTTCTGTGATCCAGTATTCACCCTTAGAACTTTGCATCACCGGTGATACCGCCATTTCACAAGCACGGATCACATCTTCGCAGGCTATACCCGATTCATAGCCTTGATAATTTTCTTGGCATAGCAGGGGAAAATTTTCTTCATGGACAATAATGGCGGACCATGTATGCGGTCTAATATCAGAATTTAAGCCCAAGCCTAAATCGCGACCAGTGGCAGGATGGACTAGCTTAATGGTTTGCGATGAAACATTCTTGAAGACATACACACGATAGGTTCTATCGGTGGGCTTAGTACCTAAGGCAATCTGATTACCATGAAACATCACTGTTTTTGGGCTACAGCCTCTGGGATAAAACTTATCTCGTTTAGCACTGGCTGAAAAACTTACAAGTAATAAACTACACACAACGATTAAAATCATAGTCATTTTTTGTTTCATAGCTGATAACCCTTATTTCCCTGCTTCCGTAATCTGTATGCTACTATTCTGAGTAGCCTCGATGAGTGCTTAGATATTAAACATACACCTCAACGTTACTCAGCTTATTCAAGCCATTCAGATAAACCTCAGAGTACCCTCAAAAGAATTTACTCTCTTCGTCTCCAACAAGCTGAATCATAAGAAATTATAGTCAAAGATTTTGTTGTTAGGGATAAATGCGAAAAATAACTTGCAAAGTTAAATTTAATATAATTAAATGCATTTATATTTTATGAGGAGATCACTGATGAAAAGAATTAACAACTCACTTGTCTTATTCCCTCTCTATGTATTTTTAGCCTTTGCACCCTATCACAGTGCTGATGCCGCTACTACAACCATTGCTCATGTACAAAATAGCACGCTCTATTGTGGCAGGATCATCAGCGAATACACTAATCAACATGCCACTGTATCTGCCTGGTGGGAGATAGCAGCCTCAGATCACCATACCACTGCTCCCCTATATGCCGCTGTTACCTTAAAGCATGTGCAATTACAGCCAACAAGCTGTCGAGGCCTATCATTCACCCAAACCATTACCTGTGATCTCCATACCCATTCACCTTTGCCGGAGCATATTAATATCAACATTGCCCAAAATAGCGGTGGCTATTTGTATTGTACGGCTTATGATCGGTAGCATCCCCCTTAAGGTTCTCTTAAGCTAAGCCACGTACACTGACTTGACAAGAATAACCTCAGGACTGCTTTGCCATGCTATCAAATGACCAATATGATCATATTGTAAACCTTGTTTCTTTGCTCGTGACAGAATTACACCTCAATGAAACTGAAGATGATGCAGAACTACGTAACATTCTCGATGACTTTGCCGACAAACCAGATATACAACCTGAAAATTTAGTAGAAGGCTCTTCATTACAAAGCTTGTATGCCATATATACTAACCCAGCCAAGATTGACTGCACGCCCGCTCACATTGATAGTATGGCTAGTGAAATTGACTATAACTATGCTATTGGAGCAAATGATTTTACTGATGCCCGGAACATCATTATTAATGAGGTGAGAAATAAAATAGGTATTTTTTGTGGTTCATTAAGTAACAGCCTTGTACTTAGCGGCACAGAACCACCTAAATTCGAAACCAGCGCATTCAGCCACGATGTTCGTGCTCGGCTCAAAGCTTTAAAGGCAAATATCCCCCAATATGAGAGTCGGCACAGAGGTGAGAGCAGTCCAAGAGATGTGATCCCAACCCCAGGACTTGCTGCAGCTAGTCATAATACTGTCACCGCACCAAGCCACGGTGATACACCAGCTCCGCAACCTGATGCAGATGTCGCTATTGATGATGAAACACCGGCAGAGGATTTACTGGCATTTAATGCCTTTGATTATCTGATGATTCTCGGTGAACTGAATGATGCTATTAAAATTTACAATATTTTTTTAGGCCGGACTCTATTAGATACTAATGACCCACAATATTTATCCATCAAAGAGGATCAAAAGCAAGCACATTATTTTAAAAAGTTTGAGCTTGAAAAGCTAGCCACAACACTCAAAGAAAAATATGAACAACACTATCAGCAAACTGAAGATGATTTTTCTGATCAGGAGATGCTCATCCCTACTTCGCTGGAACAACAGTTACAAACAGCAAAAACTGAAGTGCGTGCACTTAGAAAAGTTGATGTGCTGAAAAAACCTCTCAGAGCTATCTTCCAAATTCGCATGATGATTCGAGAAATGCTTAGTTCTGAAAAAGAATTTGTAAACCGTTGTCACCGTGTTGATGCAAAGGACTTAATGAATAAGTGCAAAGGCGTCGTTGCCCTATTAGAGCATGGCGTTAAGCATGGTAAAGAAGATGAAAGTGGCTTAGTCACCCAGGGCGTCGACTGCCTGAAGCAACTAAAACTCTATGCAGAGTTTAAAAACTATATTCAAATGGATAAAGCCGCTGCGATGGAATTCTCACAAGACCTTATTGGCGGATTAAATTTTTTATATAGTAATTTAATTTCAGATGCATTTCTTATAGCCTTTGAAAACTTGCATACCCAATTGAGCATTGATTATGAGGATATTAGCAGTACACTGACAAAAGTAGCGGGTGAAGTGAGTGGTCCAGCAAAAGCTAACTTAGAGGCAGCACAAATGCTGCTTGCAGCACCTTTTCAGCGAGCACTTAAATATGCCATTATTGTAAAATCCAGCCTTGAGGAGATGCAAACCCTGGTAGACTTTTCCCAACCACTAGCTCTCTGTAAACACCATAAGATTACATCTGCAGAAGAGAAACTCAAGGGCCTATATACTTTTACTAAAAAAAGAGCTGAGCAAGTAAATGATGCTAAACGTAAAATTGAATGCGATCGGGTAAGCTTACGCGCCATTCGCCATGCACAAAAATGCGCAGATAGACTTGCAAACTGTTTACAAAATGAAATGACTTCCATGCGAGACTCTAGCGATAGGCGTCTAAAAAACACTAAGCAACAGTATTTAGTGACATTACAGACTAAATTAACCGAGCTAGAGGATTACATTATTGGCCGACGCCGAGTAAATGACCACCGCAAAGAAAGTGTACAATTTGCAGGTAAATTTTCTAAAATTCTTGGTGACTTAAAGTTTGATTTCGATGGTGCTGATTCGGGTATATTTAGCCGGGTAGCGACTTTTATTACAAATCTCGGCAAAACCAAGAACGTTGTATTTGATCATTTAGTCAAAATCGAAAGCCCCAATGGCGTCTCTTGGTTTGGTCGCCTTGAAGATCCATCACATGTGGTTCAACTAGCAATGGAAGATGCCAAGCGAGCTAGCCTAGCAAGAGCTACAGGTGAAGCAGCAAGATCAGCATCTGCCGGCTCACCTTCTCGTGGCTTGAGCCCTGGTGGTTCACCAAGTTAGGTCATAGTTATAAACTCAATGTCAATGACTAACGATTTGCTTTCTTACAAATACTATCGGCAATATAACCCACTGTGCCCGCATAAAAGAGCGAATTGTTATAACGTCGAATCACTCCAAAATTATGGAAAATCATTAAATGCGGTCCACCATAGGGTTCAACAATTGCGGCTTCTAAAGTCGGTGATGGTAATTGCTGGCCTGGGCGTATACGAACCCCCATAGCTTCCCAGTCACCCACAGTGCGTTTGTTTTCTTTGCCGAGTAAACTAGGGTCTAAATTATAAGGCACATCCACTTCCACATACCAAGGCTCATTGGGATGCCAACCATTGGTGCGCATATAATTGGCAATAGACGCAAAGGCATCACTTTTAGTCTTCCATATATCTTTATAGCCATCTTGATCATAATCGACTGCATAGTTATACCAACTTGAAGGCAAGAACTGCGGGTGACCAGAACCACCAGCCCACTCACCTTTATAGTCTGCCAAAGAAACATGACCATCTTGAACAATATGTAATGCTAGCAATAACTGCTTCTTAAAAAACTTACCGCGACGATTATCATAGGCTAAACTCGCTAAAGATTGGATCACAGGAAAACTTCCCATATAGTGACCATAACTGGTTTCAATGCCCCACAGTGACATAATAATACAAGGGTCAACGCCATACTCAGCGGCAATTTGATCGATCATCTGTCTGTGTTTTTTGTATTTACTCACACCAAGCTTAATACGATAGGCATCACCACGAGAGTTGCGGTATTTTAAATACGTTAAACGCGTTTCTGGTTGGTTGCGATCAAGACTGATGGTCTTACGGTGAGGTTTTTTGATATCTTTAAATACTTCGTCGAAAAATTGTGGACTGATACCATCAGCAACGGCTTCTTGGCGAAAATTAGATACCCACTGATTCCAGCTTAATTTTTGTGCAGATACTGCACTCAATGGCACGATGAATAAACTAAGCACAATACTTAATAAGAGTGGCTTTTTCCCCATGATCCTTCACCTATCAATAATTCAGACGTTATCTGCAAGTGTAGTCAAGATACGCTAAATGGGTAATCAAACTAGGCATTGATTAATGCTAGAATTACAAACAGTCAAATAATTAACCAATATCCATTGTTTATTATCATCATTTGACATATGCTGTAGCTTCAGTAAAACAAACCATGACTTCTAGCATAGTAGCTGCAGCGAAATATGAAAATTAATTCTTCATTTAAGGCCGCCTGGTGGCTTGGCAATGCCCATGCACAAACGCTATGGCCTGCGTTATTTCGTCAACCAGCGCCTTTAAATCTCATACCTGAACGTGTGGAACTAGCCGACGGTGATTTTATTGATTTAGCCTGGATAGGAACTGGCGATGGCCCCATTGTCTTAGTCTTACATGGACTCGGTGGTTCTATAGATTCTTCCTATGCGCAATGGATCATGCATGCTATTACCCAACAGGGTTGGCGCGGCGTGTTAATGCATTTTCGTGGTTGTAGCGGAACGCCTAATCGCTTAAAACGTGGTTATCACAGCGGTGAAACTGCCGACGTGCAGTTTATTGCCGAGCATATAAACAAACGTCATCCGCAGATACCACTTGTAGCTATAGGCTACTCCTTAGGCGGTAATGTTTTATTAAAATGGCTCGGCGAGAGTCAGCATAATAACCCTTTGCATGCAGCGATTGCCGTCTCTGTGCCCTTTCGTTTATCCATGGCGGCCACACAAATGACACGCGGACTCGCGCGTATTTATCAATGGCATTTGCTGAAGACATTAAAATCAGGCCTAACACATAAAATCCCTCAACACCCAGACTTTTCTTGGCCCACACTCTCAAGCTTATCAAGTTTTTGGGAATTCGATAATAAGATCACTGCGCCACTGCATGGCTTTGCCGATGTACATGATTACTATCTACAAAGTAGTAGCCATCAATATTTAAAAAACATCTGTAAACCAACATTGATCATTCACTCGCAGGATGATCCCTTAATGACACCCACAGTGATCCCCTCACTCAGCGATCTATCAACAGACATTACATTAGAATTAACCGAAAAAGGCGGCCATGTGGGTTTTATCAGCGGCAATACCCCTGGCAGACCACACTATTGGCTAGAACCACGCTGTATTAATTACTTTAAAGCTATCTTGGCTGAATAAACCACTACAAGTGAATCTATAATCGCTTAGTTTGGGATATCAATAATCTGGGTAAACCTGTGCTAGTCGCTGTTAGCGGCTCTATAACTTGGAAAACCCACTGTAGGCCCAGTTTGGAACACCTACAAACGCAGGCATCATGCTTTTTGAGATGTTTCTCGGCGTTGTAGACTTTCTAAGGTATTTTGCATTAAGGTCGCGACTGTCATTGGCCCAACACCACCTGGCACCGGTGTGATCCAAGCGGCTTGTGCTTCGGCATCAGCAAAACACACATCACCTGTAAGTTTACCATCAGCGTGACGATTCATACCCACATCAATGACTATAGCGCCTGGCTTGATCCAGTCAGCTTTGACTAAATCATATTGCCCTACTGCCACGACTAATAGTTCTGCACGACGCACGTGGGCTTCTAAATCACGGGTGCGACTATGACAAACCGTGGTAGTACAGCCGGCTAATAATAATTCTAATGCCATCGGCCTACCGACAATATTTGACGCCCCAACCACAACCGCATTCAAACCGGATAAGCCAATGTCATAGTATGCGAGTAAAGAAATAATGCCATAGGGTGTACATGAGCGTAAGGTTGGACGACGCTGTGCTAAGCAACCTAAATTATAGGGATGGAAGCCATCCACATCTTTGTCAGCGGCAATACTATCTAATATTAAATCTTTATTGATATGATCAGGCAACGGTAGCTGCACTAAAATACCGTCGATACACTCATCTTGATTTAATTTTGCAACTAAGGCGAGTAAATCACTTTCACTGGTATCAGCGGGTAAATCATAGGCTTCAGAATGGAAGCCTAATTTATCACAGGTTTGCCTTTTCTTTGCAACATAAATGCTAGACGCCGGATCTGAACCCACCAAAATAACCGCTAGACCGGGCGGTCTTAAGCCCTGCTTAGTTCGTGCTTGCACCTGCTCAGCAATTTGCTGATGCATATGTTCTGATACTTTCTTACCGTCTAAACGTTGTGCTGTCATGTCTATTTACCTGCTCACCGTAGCAAAGGCCGACATTTTAACAGATATGTGCTTGTATGTAATCTCTAAAACCGCATCAAGCAGCTACTCTTAAGTTGAACTGGTGGGCCAATATTTGGCTAACCTTGAGCAAAGTAGGCAGCTTCTAAGCACAAGCAAAATAAGCCACAAATTTTATAAGCGAAGCGAAGACCCCGGCATTTGCCGGGGTTACCCTGCGCGATGGGGGATTCTCAAGGGGGAGAATCGCGATTTTCCCCCTTGAGTGCCGTCGCGCGAACTTGGTTCGCGCAGGCATTCCTAACAGGAAACACCACGGGTTTACCCGGGTTTGTTTATGAAAATATGCTGCTCGAGGCTAATTTCTCATTGACGATGGCCCGATCCATGCGTATTATGCCCCCTCGAAATGAATTTCGGGGTATAGCGCAGTCTGGTAGCGCGCCTGCTTTGGGAGCAGGATGTCGGGGGTTCAAATCCCTCTACCCCGACCAAATATACTTATACTATGATGTATGTGTATAATTGCCTCGGCGGCAGTGAAGCAGCTATGCGCCCGTAGCTCATCTGGATAGAGCATCGGCCTTCTAAGCCGAGGGTAGCAGGTTCGAATCCTGCCGGGCGCGCCATTAATAACGGGTAGAATTTACCCAGAAATGGCAGCATACTACTAGTAATGGCATAGAAGCTATAAATGGCATTGGCTAAAGAAGGCCAAGCAGATACAGCAACAAAGCGACGTAAGTCGCGCCAAGGATGGCCAAAAACATTATCAACAATGGTGGGCGTAGCTCAGTTGGTAGAGCTCCGGATTGTGATTCCGGCGGTCGTGGGTTCAAGCCCCATCGCTCACCCCATTTTCCCCATGCTGGATGTTTACACATCCAGCGCACCTACTCTAATTCACAGCAACAAAACTATCTTTTATGCCACACTTACCTTGCATAAAATTCATTTGCGCATTAATATTAAATTAGCCACTCAAGTATAAGGAAATGTTGTGTCTAATACTTTACTCTTTGATACATTAGATTATACTCAGCAATTACAGGCTGCCGGAGTTGATAATCCCGAGGCCTTCAGCGCGGCCCTTAAACAAGCGCTAGCACAAAACCTATACTCTAAAGCTGAGGTAGATGCTATGTACACAGAAGCACTAAAAGAATTTTCTCAAAGTATCGCTGAAATCCGCCGCGATAATGAAGCGATCAGGCGTGATATTAATAAACAATTTAACCAACACACCGATGAATTTAACCGGCGCCTTGATAACTTAAGAAACGAAACTCAGCAAGAATTTAAAGAAGTAAGACATGAATTTAAAGAGGTAAGACTGGAATTCAAAGAAATCAGAGAGTCAATGGCCAAGCTATTCAATAAAAGTATTGCTATCTTAGGCACACTTGTAGCACTCATGGGAGCATTATCAACTTTTGGTCATACATTTTTTTCATAAACTGTCGAGCTAGGAGTAAGTACAATGCACACAGAACCACTGAAAGAGTTTTCTCAAAGTATCACTGAAATCCGGCGTGATAATGAAGAAATCAGGCATGATATTAATAAACAATTCACCCAGCAGGCCAATAAGCTTTACCGTTCCCTTGATGAGCTCAAACATGAAACTCAAGAAGGATTTAGAGCATTAAGGCTAGAAATGTCCAGAATCTCTAATCGCACTATCGTCATTTTAGGCACATATATGATCGTAGTTGGTACAGTTATGAGTTGCATTGATATCTGTTTTTCTTAAGCTACTTTACTTTATGCACGCCGCCAGGTGGTGCCACCTGCCCCGTCTTCTAAAACAACCCCCATGTCATCTAACTGTTGCCGTATTGTATCTGCAGTAGCCCAATCCTTATCTGCACGTGCTTGATTACGTTGAGCAATCAAAGCTTCAATTTCTTCAGCATCACTATCATCACCAGCCACATTTTGTAAGAAAGCTTCAGGATCAAGTTGACCAATGCCAAGTACATTGGCTAACTGACGTAGTGTTACGGCTAGTTCGGCTGCTTTTTCAGGATTAGTAGTTTTTTCACGATTTATTTCATGAGTCAAATCAAATAATACTGCCATAGCTTCAGGCGTATTAAAATCATCATCCATGGCTGCACGGAAGCGTTGATCATAATCAGCTTGTATTTCTGCTTCCACCACGGGTAAGCCGCGCAAGGAAGTATATAACCTATCCAGTGCTGCACGGGCAATAGCTAATGATTCGGTAGAATAATTAATAGGACTACGATAATGGCTCGCTAACAGAAAATAACGCACTATTTCAGGATGATATTCAGCTAAAACTTCACGGATAGTAAAGAAGTTACCTAAAGATTTTGACATTTTTTCTTTGTTGATTTGTACAAAGCCAACATGAACCCAAGTATTCACAAAGGTTTTACCTGTGGCGCCTTCCGATTGCGCTAATTCATTTTCATGATGTGGGAATTTCAAATCATTACCACCGCCGTGTATATCAAAATGATCGCCTAAACAATGAGTCGACATAGCGGAACATTCAATATGCCAACCAGGACGCCCTTCCCCCCAGGGAGAAGACCAACTAGGCTCGCCTGGTTTTGCCATTTTCCATAGCACAAAATCGAGTGGGTTTAATTTAGCTTCATCAATGGCAATCCGCGCCCCGACTTGTAAATCATCAATAGACTTGTGACTTAAAGCACCGTAGTTTTCAAATTCAGTGACTTTGAAATACACATCGCCATTCTCGCCTTGGTAGGCTAAGTTTTTTTCCATCAAGCGTTCAATCATATGAATGATTTGTGGAATATGCTCCGTGGCCTTTGGTTGTAGATCCGGTGGGTTACTTCCTAACGCCCGCTCATCGGCTTGCATAGATTCAATCACACGCGCCGTTAAAGTATGAATATCTTCATTATTTTCTTGAGCACGTTGGATAATTTTATCATCGATATCGGTGATGTTGCGGACATAGGTAACGTCATAGCCACTGTATTGTAAGTAGCGGCGGATTAAATCAAAAACTACCATATTCGCCCGGGCATGGCCTAAATGCGCATGATCATAGACAGTCATACCACAGACATACATATTCACTTTACCTGGCTGTATGGGTTTAAATTCTTGTTTTTGTTTAGTGATTGTATTATAAATTTTTAACACACCACTCTCCTTACTTATGTAATATAGCAAGCACTTGCTGAAAACGCTGTTGTACTTTTTCCGTACCCAGCAATTTGACGATATTAGCCATTTCGGGCCCATGCAATTGCCCGGTCAATGCCACCCGTAATGGTTGAAATAATTGTTTACCCTTCACCCCGAGCTGTTCTTTAACACTATTCGCAATAGATTTAAACTCGCTAGTTTCTGCTGCCGCAGCAAGCGCTTGAACAAAGAAGGCTTCTCCGGCTGATTGTAAAACATTAAGCATATCGGCATCGAAAGTTAATTGCTGCGCATTCATCATCTCATCCCAATGCTGAGCATCTTTAGGAAAAACACAATTCGGTCTAATGGTTGCAATAAATAATGCCTGCTGTTCTGCATTGTCAATGGCAGTAATATATTCCTTAACCCACTCTGCAAAAGCTTCGTCAGTTAATTCAGCAACAGCTAATTTCTGCCAGTAGTCTAATTGACTAGCATCATAACGCGCAGGTGAACTACTCAATTTACTTAAATCAAATTGCGCAGATAACTCATCCATACTCATAAATTCAGTATTTTCATAAAAATGACCTAAACGCGCCAAATAATTATTAATAGCGCTTGGCAAATACCCTTGCTCACGTAATTCCACCACACTTTTACTACCATTACGTTTCGATAAGGGCGCACCATCATCACCTAAAATCAAAGAAATATGCCCGTACTGAGGTACAGCTAATTCTAAAGCTTGCAAAATCATAATTTGTCGTGGGGTATTGGTAAGATGATCTTCACCGCGCATGACATGAGTAACCCCCATCAAGGCATCATCGATAGCATTACAATACATAAAAGGCGCTGTACCATCAGTACGTCGAATAATGAAATCACCAATATCATCAGTTTGAAAACGCTGTAAGCCCTTCACTGTATCGGTAAATTCAATTACATCATTACTCGGCATACGAAAACGTAAGGTTGCTTGCAATCCTTCCGCTTCTTTTGCTGCCACTTCTTCAGCGGATAAATGACGGCAAGTCCCAGGGTAACGTGGTGGCTTACCTGCGGCACGCTGTACTTTACGAGTAATGGCGAGTTTTTCTTCACTGCAAAAGCAGGGATAGGCAAGTCCTTTGTCAATCAGAGTTTGGTAAAAGCTATCGTAAATGGGTTGACGCTGGGATTGCCAATAAGGGCCATTATCGCCCTCGACTTCAGCACCCTCTTGCCAATCCATACCAAGCCAGCGCAAATCGCTCATTAATAAGTCAGCATATTCACGCTTAGAGCGAGATTGGTCAGTATCTTCTATGCGCAATAGAAATACCCCCTGCTGCCCATGGGCATAGAGGGCATTGAATAAAGCTGTACGGGTATTGCCTAAATGCATTCTGCCGGTAGGGCTGGGGCAGAAACGCAGTTTAACTGTTTGATTTTTCGACATTATTGTAGCTCATCAGAATTTTTTGCACACTATAGCATATTTCTGATGCTAGCCCTACCCACTTTCGCTAAACAAATGAGCTATCAATTACGCTGACACTAGCGCGGACCCTTTGGTGATGTTGCTGAACCTGTGGCTGCTAGCACGGTTGATCCATCTTTAGGAGCCTGGCTCTTACGCACCGCATCATCCATTATAGCTCCCCAATCTCTTGGTGCTGTTGTTGTTGATGCACCTTCAGGAATATTTTCACCGGTGGCTCGCTTACGTTCAGCTTGGCAAGCAGCCGGTTTAGCATGTTCAACTTGCGAGGCACTTGCCTTGTCTGCGTCAGCAGCACTACCACCAGTCTCAAAAAATACAGTCTTGGATGAACCACTCGAACGCAAGTCATCACTATCAGAAGGATCACCGGCTTGCCCATCTGCTCTCTCAACAACAGTGGAAAAACCCTCAGCAAGCAACATATCCTTTTCTTGCTCTGCTGCTACATCTGCTTCTTGCTTCGCATGTCGTGCTTTTAGCCTGGCTTCAAATTTTTCTCTCAACTGCTTTCTAGCCCGCGGCAAGACAAACTTTAGTACCTTTTCAAAAAAGGACTCTTTATCTTTAGCAAAAACTAAGGCAGCATTAATAATAAACGCATGAAAGTCTTCCTGTAAATTAAAATGCTCTTTGAGGTCATCAAGCCTGTCCAGACATGTTTGTTTGCGGATCTCTGTATTAAAACGCTCATCCTTATCACCAATAGAGTCAACACTAATATACAAGCCTAATAGTAATTCTGCTTGTTGTGCCGTTGTTAATTTAGCGTCTTTGTTAGTAACTGGATGACGTAGATTCTCAAAACTACGTTTTATCTCCTTTGATTCAGGCACTAGCATATTACCATTATATAAGCATTCACGTATCCGTAGCAGATAAATACGTAACTTAGGAGCAATTGGCACATTAGTCAATCCTCCCCGATAACGGACTGATGCTAGCATTTTCTCAGAAGCACCATCGATTAAACTCGCAATATTAGTTTTCTCTAAGGCAAGACCCTTTTCAAAATGCCTAGCGATTAAATAAGTTTCAATATTTCCATCAAATCTTGTTTTAATATTATTATCAAACTCAGCCTGTAATGCTTGCTGCATACCATCTGGGTAACTATTAGCTAATAATTCACGTTTAATCTGTAAGATAAGCTGTACACGTTCATCAAAAGGTAACTTAATTAAATAATCAACAGTTGAAAATTTTGCGGCAGGATCATTTTTATCAGAAGTTGCTTGCTTACGCATAACCTGTAATATAAAACTGCAATAAGCATATTTCACTGTATTAGATGTATTAGGCAAAAAACGATCGGCATGTAGATAGCCTTCCAATTGACTCGTCAATGGCTCAGAAAGGCAATCACGAATCTCTTGTTTATCAATCTTTTGTATGTAAATAGCTTCTATAGCCCATAAATAGATATCGAACTTAAAACTCTCATATATTTCATTAAATTTTTCAAGTAAATTCTCATCATATAGCTTCAGGTCAGTCCGAAAATTTTCTCTATAGAAAAGGCTAGCAATAATTACCCGCTCGTGCACATGAAGTTGATGCCTCTCAAGCTTACCTGCCAATGACTGTTCAACATCCTCAGAAAAGTCATAGAGCACACGAGCAAATATTGGTAACAGTTTATTATAGTCATGCTTAGCCCCCCCTGGTATAACCTTATCAGTCATGAGATTTCCTATATACTCGCGGCTATCAGGTAGTAAACGCGCAACACATAGAAATCGCTTAAATTCTTGTAAAGAAAATTGACTAATATAAGCAGGCAAGCGACTTGTTTCGAAATAACTATCTATGGCATGAGTGACTAAGCCTTTCTTATACGCTGAAAATGTCTTATTGAATTCAGCCTTTTCCATAAAGGAAGTATCACCTAAGCGCTGCAACTCATATAGATCATCTAATAATTGACACTTTAGATCCGGGTCTCTGAGAGCAATAACTGAGTATGTCAACTTTTTCTTTGATGGTGTAACGTAGCATCCTAATCGCTTAAGCGTATTCTCTATGCGAGTTTTTAGGTCAGTTATTTTAGCCTGTTTCTGGCTGGCTGCATCTACATCACGCTTAGTTTTAGTGACAGCCTTGACTACATCAGCTTGATCACCAACCATAACCTCACTAGCTTTTGCTGGTTGTGTTTTATCAGATGTTTGCGCTTTTTGAGCAGATTGGGCTTCAGCATGAAGGTTTGCTCTATGTGTTGGCAACACATAACTCGTATATTCCTCAATCCCTACCTCACTTGCCAAGGCATGCCTAATTATTGCCTGGCGAAACTCAGCTTGAAGCGAGTATGATACTAGCACTCCATCTAACTCTAATCTGACAGCATGAACTTGTTTTAATAAGTCGCTATGCTTTGTACCCACTGACTTTTTCTCAGCATTTTTCAGATAAACATCAATTTGCATAAACAAACCTAAGACTAATTCAGCCATGTCAGCATCAGATAACTGTCGCCCTTCGTCTTGGCACTTCCTATTAAGTTGATCAAACTTTTTTATAAAGCTATTTTCATGATTAATCTCTCGTTCTGATATCAGCTCGTCTTGCAATTGGATAAAATCAACCTTCAATGCAGGCTTGATAAAGTCGAGCGCTAAATAAATTTTTATTACGACAGTATCGCTTATAGCTTCAGGCACAGCCGAAAACAAAGCATCCAGCTCCATTTTATCTTCATAATGACGTCTTAGAATATATTCTACTATGTCACTATTAAAATCTTTCAAACAGTCACTTCTTAGTAAACTTTCTAACTTTTTCTGGTCCTCTGGCTTTAGCTTATCATCCGATAAAAGTTTATGCATATGTATTAGTATACTAGCTCGTTGTTTTGGCTTTAGATCATCGAATATCCAAGAAATAGTCAGATCACCTGTGTCATTAAATTTTTCCCGTAATGCTTTAGCACAGTGATAACGGGCATCATTTTCTAACCCCGCAGATAAAGCAGCATAATACGCAAACTCTTCGCGACAACTCTCTGGCAGACGTTGCTTGCATTTCTCAATATCAGGGCTATATTTAAATCCATGAAAAAACGCCACGGTAAATAACGCATCATTTACACACGCTAATAATTCACTAAATCGCTCTTCATCTAGCTGCAGATGTTTTTTTAATAAGTCTTGTTGTAAAACATTATGGAAGAAACTGAGCAATTGTATTTTTTGAGTGGTTTTTAATATTTTAATATCACCGGGTGACATTAATTTATTTAGTTCAGCTTGGAATGGCTTGAGAGCATCTTTAAAGCTAGTATCAGGTTGGCGAGCTTTTGATGGTGCAATATAATACAGTAACTTACCGAACTCTAACGCAACTTCATCATTAGCATCCTCAGGTAAAACAGAAAAAGTTGTTCTTAATTTTTGTCGTAATTCTTCTGGTAAATCTTTCATGTAGGCAGGGATATAACCGTCGTCACCAATATGTTCTTTTAAAACCTCGGCAAATACAGCAGGAGCAAATTTATTAATTGCCTCATTTAATTTAGCAGTACTTTCTATATTATATTCCTTCAGCTTCGCGGTATATTGGCCTTGATCACCCTGCTTTAATTGGAGTAACTCGACAAAAGCTGCTGCGCGTTGACTACTAGACCACTGACTAAATCTATGCTTAGTTGTAGCTTTATGCGTTTGCGTTGCTTGAGGCGTACCAGTATTTGATGCGGTAGCGGTTGTTCTTTTAGTTGATGCAGCGGTTGCTGGTGTTTGGCGAGATGTGCTTGAATGGCTCGGTCCTGTTTGAGAGCTAGCTGATGAAGAAGCTCCTGTAAAACATGAACCAGTCGAGCTATATGAATCGCTACTTTGAGGTTTCATAGTAGTACGGCCTCTTTTGTAGGGTGGTATTTCGGTAGTTGGTTGTATCGTTATGCCTGAAGACGAGACTTGTGAGGCTGGTGATCTTCCAGCTGCTGATCTTTCATTAGACCTCTTTGTAGCTGGTCTGGAGTTACTACCACTTGTCAGTTTAGGTTGAGTCAGCTTATCTAAAGGATCAGCTCCCGCCCTAGAACCGCTGACTGAAGAAAAACTCGTCGATGATGGTGCAAATTCTATAGAACCCCTGGCTCCACTAGAAACCTTGGCTCCAGGGAGTATAGGGCCAGATCGCTGGCTTCGACCACTTGAAGCTGGTGTAGAAGAACTGGAGAATAGACTTTGTGAGCCAACAGAAGGGAATGAGCTACCTGCGCTTGCACTACCTCTACCAGCAGTTGGCCCTACGCTACGATGCGGCGTACCCAGCACTACTGACATCGGACTTAAGGCCTCAACATCGGTGCTTCTACCCAAACTCTCTCTCCCACTTTGGCGATTACTAGGTCCGCCGCTGAATGCGGTACCATAAGTAATATACCCCATACCGCTCTTTCTATTTTTATTACCAGGCACACCAGATTGGTAGTCAGTTCCCATAAGAATCTCCTCATTCTCTTTGATTTCTCATCAACGCAAGCTTTTGTTATAGTCTCATAGTCAAGTCTTGCGCAACACAATATTGACCGATAGTTAGTTAAAATGTACTCTCTGGATTCAAAAATTTAGCCATTTTTGTTATTAAATTAATCGATATATATAGGCTAGTGAGGAGGATTATAGCGAAAAAAATCTCAGAAATCACCTTTTTATGCCAAAATCGGTACATTATATCATCAACTGTATTGAAAGTGGTTTAGTTAACTAGGACATAACACTGGGGCGAGGTAGTCAAATCATCAGGAGATCCCTCCTAGAGGCTAACGCCACTAGTCGGGATGAAAACTTTATTTCACATTTTAGCAAAATGCTGTCATCTCGAGCACAGCGAGAGATCCCCCTATGATTTAGTTAACATGAAAAGAGGTCTATTCTAAGTAGTGAAATCATCAGGAGATCCCTCCTAGCGGCTAACGCCACTAGTCGAGATGACAGTACTTTTCAACATAGTTTTGGCTGAGTAGCTGAACGCGTTGATACACATTAAAAAGTTCGGCCACTACCATGTTTACCAATTATCGTTTTACCAATAGCGGGACAATCTGAGCCTAATAATGACTCATGGCCTGAAATAGAGCTAACATCTCCTCCAAAAAGTCTAGACTTTGAAGAGCCGTCTACCTTCAATTTCTCACGTTGTTGGCATTTTGCATCACTGGGTCCCGAGTCAGAGGACTGCCCATCTACGCTCTCGGCAGCGGATTCTATGCTAGCTGTCCCAGGTACTTGGGTATTGGCTCCAGCATCAGTTTCCTCTGCCTCGGTTTCGTCATCACTTTGTATTCCATCAATAGAATTATATGCTTCTTCCCTCGCACGTTGTGCTTCTTCCCTCGCACGTTGTGCTTCTTCCCTTGCGCGTTGTGCTTCTAGCTCGCTTGCATATCTATCTCTTAATTCCTCCCTGGCCAGAGGAAAAACAAACTCTAATGAAGTCTCAAGTGGAATATCGCCTGCTAAAGCTTTAGCAACAATGACGTCATGAAATTTTTCCTGTAAATTAAAAGCAAGCATGACAGCATCTAATCTCTCCTGACATAACTGTTTACGTGAGTCAGTATTAAATCGCTCATGTTTATCAGGAATGGTTTTTACACTAATGTACGCCCCTAATAATAATTCTGCTAGCTGTGTATCTGTTAAGTCAATAGGCTTATCCGTCAGTGGATGACGAAGGTTTTCAATAAAGCATTTAACGCCAAATGCATCTGGCACTCTCCTATGGCCATCATACAGATACTCACGAATCATGAACAAATAGAGACGTAATGCGCAAGAAATTTCTATACTAGCCGGCTTGATTCGTTCAAGCATTGATATTTGCATTTCAGTAGAAACACCATCAATTAAACTCGAAGTATCCGTTTTTTCTAATGCGAGTTTATCTTCAAAATGTCTAACAATTAAATAATTTTTAATATCATCATCGAAAGTTGTTTTAATATGCTGATCAAACTCAGTCTGTAAAGCTTCTTGCATATCATGGGGGTAGCCATTAGTTTGCAATACACGTTTTATCTGCAAGATAACTTGCACACGTATGTCTAAAGATAACTTACCTAAATGCTTAATACTTGAGAATGACGCGGCCGGATGATTTTCTTGATAAGCTGCTCGTTGCTTCCGCATAACTTGTAATATAAAAATATAATAAGCATATTTCACCGCATTAGGCGTATCAGGCAAAAAACGCGTTTCGTCCAGATAATCTAAGAAGCCGTACCTCAATACATTAGGCAACAGCCCCTGGATAAAATCTTTATCTTCACCCTCTCTATAAACAGCCTCAACACCCCATTGGTAAATATCGAGAACAAAATCATGATATCTTTTATCGAACTTTTCAGATAAGAGTTCATTATAGTGTTTTAGCATAAAGAGAAAAGGTTGCTGACAAAAGTAACTCGCGATAGCTACCTGCTCATGCGCATGAGGCACACCAGCTAGGATATCAGTCAATGTCTTTTCAGTATCGCCAGAAAATTCATAAAGCACATGGGCAAATATCCGTGGTAGTTTATTATAGTCATGCGCAGACAGTGACATAATTTGATCAATACAGCGATCTTCTACTTGCTCGCGACTATCAGGTAGTAAACGCGCAACCCATAAAATTCTCTTAAATACTTCAGGCTCAAATTTAACGATATATGCAGGCAAGCGACCTGTGTAGACATAGGTATCTATGGCATATGTAATCAAGCGTTTCTCATAATCTAAAAATAAAGGGTTGCACTGAGCTTCATCAATGTAAGTCTTAAGCTCCGTTGCATTTAAGCACTGTAAATCATATAAGTAATCTAATAATACACATACTTGCTGTTTGTCTTTTACGCGAAGACGCGAGTATGTCAATTTGTTGTCTGCTGATATATTAGGCAATTCTAATTTAGTAAGGACATCTTGTATTGCATCTTTTAGCTTGGTTACTTTGGCCTGCTTCTGGCTTGTGGCATCTACATTACGATTAGTTTCTGCTACAGTATTAACAGCATCAGTTTGAACAATAGCCATATCCCCACTAGCTGCTGCTGTTCGCGCTTTGTCAACTTCTAGAGACTCATCCTCAGCATAAATTTCATAGTAAAAGTTTATTCTATCTCCAGGCAACACATAACTCATATACGGCTCATATTTGGGGTTAGCATTTGCATAATTGTCCCTATAGTGCCTAATGAGTGCCTGGCGAAACTCAGCTTGAAGCGAGTAGCGTACAAGCACTGCATCTAACTCTAATTTCATGGCATGAAGCTGCGCCTGTGTAACAGTATTATTCTGCTTTAATGCAGGCTCCATTTTAATCTCAGCGGATCTATCAATGTGAAAAAACAAACCTAAAACTAAGTCAGCCATATCAGCATCAGTTAAATGGCGATCTTCATCACTGCATTTTTCATTAAGTTGTTTAAATTTTGCTAAAAAACTATTTTCAGCATTAAGGTCTCGCTCTGATACTAGATCATCTTGTAACTGAATAAAATCAACCATCAACTCAGGTCTAATAAAGTCACATGTTAGTTGTGTTTTTTCTCTCACAGTTTGTTTGATAGTTTCGGGCATAGCCTCTAACAGCGTGTCTAACTCTATCTTATCTTCATAATGACGTCTTAGTATGTATTCTACTATGTCGTTATCAAATTCTTTTATAAGTTTATCGTTTAGCAAGTCATGTAGCTTTGATTTATCATCTGTATTTAGCTTATCAGTGGATAAGAGCTGATACATATGTATCAATATACTGGCCCGTAGTTGGGACTTTAAATCTTTCAATAGCCCAACAACAGTCATATCATCTGAATCAGTAAATTTTTGCCATAATGCTTTAGCACAGTCATATCGGCAATCATTCTCTAACCCAGCAGATAAAGCAACATAATACTCAAACTCTTCGTGACAGCTCTCAGGCAAGCGTTGCGTGAGTTTATCAATATCACTACCATGCTTAAATGCTTGATAAAATGCCAAAGGAAATAATTCATTATTCACATACACCAATAATCTGCTAAATCTATCTTGATCTAGCTTCAGACGTTTTTTTAGTAAATTTTGTTGTGCTGTATCATGAAAGAGACTAAGTAACTGTACTTTCTCATCTATCGCTAATTTTTCAACATCTGTGATTGACATTAACTTTTGTAATTTAGTACGGAATGGCTCGAGAGGATCATAAATACTATTAGCAAGTGAGCTTGTGTTTGCAGCGCTAGCACCTAATAATGCAATATCATAGAGTAACTTACCAAACTCTAAAATAACATTGCTATTAGCCTTTGAACATAAAGTATGGAAAATAGCAATTGATCTTTTTTGAAATTCTTGAGGCAAATCTGACATGTAGGTGGGCATTTTACCGCCATTATCAATAAAGCCTTTTAAAATTTCTGCAAATACAGCAGACTCATATTCATCAATAGCTTTCATTAATGCAGCAGTATCCTGTATTTGATATTCCTTTAGTTTCACTGCATATTTTTCGGGAGCACCCTGCTTTAATTGGAGTAATTCAACAAGCTTTTCTGCGTATTTAATACTACTGCTAGGTTCACCTCTTCCCATAATAATCTCCTCATTCTCGTTGATAGTTCTGTAGTGCAAGCTTTTGTTATAGTCTGGTAGTTAAGTCTTGCGCAACATAGTATTGACCGATAGTTAGTCAATATGATTACCCTCTGGATTCAAAAAATTAACCGTATTTGTTATTTAATTAATCAAGATATTGCTTAGTGGGCATTATTATAGATCAGAAAAATTATGGAATCATTAAAATAGATAGAAATTATATATTATTTCTATTTAGTTAACATATTGTGTTGCTCGAAGTGTATTAATAGCATCAGCTTAGCTGAGCCACCAGAAGATGTCTTACTCTTCAAGATATCGCATCAAGAAAATATACCACTCAATATAATTATTCTATGTTATTTACTGACTTGGAGAATGTTGTCGCCTTTGCTTTGCTGCGACATCTTCTTTGACCTGTGCAAATAGAGCATCAAGGTCTATCGTTCTAACTGGTTTTGCTGCATCCATACCTTCACGTACTGTTGCAGCAGCTTTTACCCGAGCGCAATAATCATCAAGGTTTGCAGATTGAGGTCCTGATGTTGGCTGAGGTGATGTAGCTAATCCGGCGCTTTTTCTGTCTGGTTCTTGCGGCGCAGCAAATACAGTACTTACTGGTGAACCTCCACTGCGCAGTTCCTCTTTACGTACAGCGTCTTGATTCTTTTCGGTTATATCCCCAGTAGGCTGTTGCGGCACTTGCGAGTTGACAGGAGCCTTTGGACCATCATGAGGCTGCTGTTCGTCAGCACTTTCAGATTCTTTTCTAACAGATTTCTCTGCTTGGACAGGATCCTCTGCTTGAACAGATTCCCCTGCTTGGACAGGATCCTCTGCTTGGACAGATTCCACTTTTTTAGCGGATTCTTCCCCAGCTTCATTAGTCTCTTGCGAAGCACCCACAGTTGAAGTTTCTTCACTTGCAGAAGAAACTTGACTCTGTACATCCGCAGATACTGCTTGTTGCATCTCAACGCGTCGTTGTTGAATTTTTTTCATCACGCCATTTCTTGCTAAAGGAAATAAATATCCTCTTGCTATTGCCTCGTCAATATGACCATCAAGAACATACTGGACAATCACTTCATGAAATGTTTTTTGTAGGCTTACTTGTACTTGTGATAATCGTCCTTTAATTTCAGCAAGGTCTCTTTTCCCCACTAAACCTGGAAAAATTTGATGAGCCAGCATATATAAGCCCAGCAAAAGCTCAGCGTGTACTGCCTTAGTACTATCCTCTCCTGCATAATGCTTAATTGATTTTATTGCGCTCTCAGTAAACAGGCCAGAGCTTTTTTGTGCATCCTCCGCTATTGCAATTAGCTTCACTGCCAATGCCTTATTATAATTTTGCGGCACAAGTTTAACTTTATCAGTCAGTATTGTGCATAACGCATCCGGCATACTAGCTACAATAGCTGCATGATCAGCATTTTCTTGGTAGACCCTTCTTATGAGTTCCTGCACAACCTCATCAGAAAAATTTTCAACCAGTCTATTTAAGTGAGTTTTAACAAAGTAATGAGGCTTCTCCGGCAACCTCTCTTCAACATAAAGTGCAAAGACAAGTATCAAGACTGAGACTCTAACCTCTTTTGCAAAATTATTTAGACCATCTATAACAACTGACTGTCTATTTCTGTCAACCTCATGACTTCTGCATTGTAAAAATTTAGCGAACTCATAAGCAATTTCACTAGAAACATCACGAGGGTTCAAAGACAAATATACTTCAGCTTGCTTTTTAACATACTCAGGATAACCCTGGCATGCTGTGTCAGAAGTTTTCTGATTAAGATAAATATCTTCAAGAGCCAGTATAATTAACTTATGATCGATATTGGCATAAAATATTTTTCTTATACCATCAAAATCAGTTAAATCAGTAGACTTTTGCATAAAATCATTATCATAAAAATATAATAATAATTGTCTCAATGCTGGTAAATCTAAATCCTTACCATATAAAGTCTCCAATTTATAAAGAATATCCGCAAAATTATTAGTTGTAGCACCATAGAGTATTGCAGCAAAACGACTGCCTAAATCTGCAGAGATATCTTCAGGCAATAACATCAAGATAGATATCAAATACTCTGGTAGAACTTTATCAAGAGCCTCATAATAATCTGCTAGGGGCAGTTTACCTTCATGCATAATGTATTGGCTTACAAAATGTTTGATTATTTTTATTTCAGAATCAGACTCAGCGGCATCAGTGGCACTACCCGTTTGATTAGATGGCCCATCCGAAGCTAGTGGCACTACTGAGGTAGTATTAGCATGACTTTTTTCACTATCATCATGCGCTTGTGATATGTTTTTTTGTTCGATTTGTTGTAACAATGGTTGTTTTACTATCGGGAATAAATATGTTTCAACTGTAGTATAATCAAGCTTTTGTTCTGCAATATATCTAGCGATCACATCACAGAAGGCTTGTTGCAATCGCATTTGCGCAAAATCCAATTGTTTTTTAATCGTTCCAAGATGATTTTTTTGTTCTTTATCTTCTGTCTTCATCAATACATTGTTAAAAGTCAGGTACAAACCTAGTAGTAATTCAGCTTGCTGAACTAAACCATATCCTGAATTTCCAAGATCTCTGGATAATACAAAATATTTGCGCCCTGATGTGGCTCGCTTTATTTTTTCTAGCATGGTCTCAGTCATATCAATCAGTGTTGTAGCCAAAGAGTTGGAAAAATCAGTTGGAACATATTGAACTTTGTCTAAGAATTTTTGTTGTAATGCAGAAGGTAGCTTATCAGCTATTTGTTTAACATCTTCTCCTTCATCATAGACTCTTACTAACAAATACTTAACGATACCACCACCATATGTTTTTATGATGTCGGGCATGCTACTATGGATATATGATCTGACGCCTGTGGGTAATTGCTTGGATTGATAAAGCTGTACGGTTAACGCTAAAGTCGCCGATCGCATTTCCTCATTCAAATTATTTAAATATTTTTTTATCTCACCTCAATCTTGTAGATGAGGACTGTTCATATGCTGTAAAAATTTGAGGCATTCATGGGCAACATCAGCAGCAATATCTTGAGGGATTAATTCTTGGTATAGTTTAATGCGCTCTTTAAGATTATAGGGGAAGTTAGCACAGGCAACTTCACGGCTTTCTTTTTGATCATAGATCCGTTCTAATGCGAGTAACATGAACTCATGAATGATGCTTTTCTGAAAGATTTCTTCTTTAACAGTGAAGGTAATCGATGAAGCGGCCGATTCTTTGTCTAAACTCACTGTGTGCAAGTGTAACAATAACTGAAGACGTTCCTCTATGTTTAAGCCTTCTTTGCTGAATTTAGGGAGCTTATCCCATATGAAATTAACATTTTCTGAGGTAAGACCATAGAGTATGGCTGCAAAACGGCCAGCAACATTGACTGAAGCATCCTCGGGAATTGCAGTCATAGCCTTAGTTAAATACTGCAATACTGATTGTGGCTGCGATACTGATTGTGGCTGCGATGCTGATTGTGGTAGGCTAAAGTAATACGCTGGTACTATCCCTTCTTGTTGTGCACATTCTTTGATAATATATTCAATAATCGCTATAGCGTAATGCTGTATTGCTGCTTCCACATCCTCCCAAGCAGGCACTTGTTTTGCTTCTTGTTGACGGCCTGATGTTTGTGTATGTTTTTTTAACTCAGCAATTAAGTGGGCAACAGCATCTTTTTCAGATAATTGCTGTAATGATATTAAATACTTATTCTCACTAGCGTGAGAATCTGAGGATGTACTAGCTGGTTGGTCATTGCCAACGGATTGTAGGTCTCGGCCTTCAGGTGTACTAATAGTCATTATATGTATCTCTCTGGTTATTTACAAAAACCCCGAGATAACTCGGGGTATCATGATTTATATTATGCTATTACGCTTCTCAAGTTATTATCGAGGTGAGCTTGATGGAGAAGTCATTGCCCGGTAAGCTTCATCCAGCAATTGCTCATCTTGAGCTTCTTTTAGTTCTAAATCATTGAGAGCTTCACCTAATATCTGGTCATCTCCTGCTTCTTTAATGGCATTAGTTGCAGTTTGCATACCTGACTTTGGAATAGTTGCAAAAATTGGGTGATGCCCTAAAAATGAAAGTAAAGTACTTTGTAGCTCTTCTGTAGTTGCTACTGAATTTTTCTCTTCTTCATTGGCAATTTTTGCTAAACCCAGGTTAGTCACTACTGCTTGTTTCTCTGCATCAGACATGTCACGCAGAACACTTAGTAAATCTTTTATAGTCTCTATTTTGGCCGCTTCAGCTAAGTCAAGATTATCCATTACCGCTTGCTTATCAGCATCAGACATGCCACGCAAAGCACTTTGTAACTCTTCTATAGTTTGTAATGAGTTTTCCTCTTCTTCACCTGCAATTTTTGCTAAACCCAGGTTAGTCACTACTTCTTGTTTCTCGGCATCAGACATGTCATGCAGAGTAACACTTAGTAAGTCTTTTATAGATGCTACTGAACTGTTATTGATCGTCATAATTAATCTCGCTCTATTGTGTTGATAAATCTAAATATTTATCAAGGTTAATTCTAGATACTCTCTGTTTACTTTATTGTTATACTATTAACTCGGCTACAAGCTCACTATCACAGTTTACTCGCTTTTACCATCATGTAAATATCTTTGCAGAATTTACATGAGCACCGACCACAGCTTACTCAATATAAGCAATCAGCCTATATACTGAAAGTTGTAGTTTCAAGTAAAATCGGGCACTATTTTACTTTAACAACCTTAACAAAGCATTAACAATTGACCAAGTAATGTCCATTTTATTTATCTCTGACTTACATCTGCAAGCCCAAGACTTACGTTCGGTACAGGCTTTTACCAACTTACTTTACCGTGGGTTGAATGGCGTTAAAGCTGTCTATATCCTTGGTGATTTATTTGAAGCTTGGATCGGTGATGATGATCAATCAGCTTTCAATAAAGACGTCATAAAGGCCATAAGAAATATCTCAGCTCAAGGCATTGCCGTTTATTTCATGCATGGCAATCGTGATTTCTTAATTGGTGAACGCTTCGCTAAAGCTGCAGGTTGTGAGCTGTTAACTGACCCCACAGTGATTGACCTCTATGGTCGCCCTACTTTGCTCATGCATGGTGATACCTTGTGTACTGATGATCAAGTTTACCTAAAACGTCGTGCTGAAGTACGTACACCCGACTATATTGCGTATTTACTCCGCAAGCCTCTATGGCTGCGTCGCTTAATGGCTAAATACTACCGCTACAAGAGTCGTAAATACACCCGCTCAGCAAGTACAGAAATTATGGATACGTCCCTGACAGAAATTAAGCGCGTGATGCAATCTCATCAGGTGCAAACACTTATTCACGGCCATACCCATAGACCCGGTATCCATTGTTTTGAATTAGACTCGCATTTTGCTCGTTGTTACGTCTTAAGTGACTGGCATCAACAAGCACATGGATTATGGTGTTATGAGGATGGCAGAATGGAGCTGAAGTATTATTGATCAAGTAGTCATTGCGAGCTTTGACTGCAGAATAACTAGTTTCTTTATAATTCTGGCTAAATCAAATTCAATCTCTGGGTTAGTTTTTAACGTTGGGCATTCTGGATGATTCTCCATTTTTTGTCGATTTTGCCGCGGCGCGGCAAATCAGGCACTAAAGCAATCCAGGCTGATGTTGTGCGTAAGCTTTTTAGCAATAAATTGAGATGCTTGCCTGCTACCCCTAATTCATCAAGAAAAAATCCTATGCGCCGAATTGTCGCTTGATTGCCAACTTGTTGCACAATACCTATAAATTCTTTTATAAATTTTTCATCATGATAATGATTTTCAAGCCATTGAAAAGCTAAAGGTAGCGATTGATAGCGACGATAGTCATTGATAGCATCAAAAATAGTCCTTGCAAGGGTTGCCATATTGATACTTAATTTACTCATTGGGATTGGCAATTCGTCAAAACCAGTAATTGCATAGACCTGCAACTTAATAAAGCGGACACTTTGGCGGCCATATGTCCTTAGTCCAGATAATTTATCGTTATAGACGGTATACTGGTTTGCTACCTGTGTAGTAAGCCCAAACCTATTAAACGCGGCTAAACCACCAACATAGTATCTAGCCTGGTGTAATCTCATAACTGTAGCAATGATTGAATACTCATTTGGTTGCCAATGGCCACCGGCAGGTATTGTCTCAGGCACCATATAAGCACCTGGTTGTACACGAAATAATAAGCCTGAATCACTAAGTCTTCCGAGTAATCGCCGCTCTTGGGCAGCAGATAAACCTAATGGAGTTTGTAGGTCGCCCAATTGGAGGAACTCAATACTATTCAATTGAGCGTAGGCAAAAAATTTGGCTCCTAAAGGGCCTAACTGTGGACTTTTATCTTGCATAATTATTTAGTATAAACCCTTACAAAGGTATTTTCAAAAATAAAAATGCAACAGCTAAAATAACCAGCTAGATTTGGGTATTATTTGGCCGAAAAAGCTTCTTGGGACAACTCAGCTATCGTGGGGGAAGTCGACGCGTAAACTTGGGTCATTGCCCATTTCGCGATCTTGTTTAGCGCCATCATTACGATGTGCATCTAAGGATGCAAGATACTTAGTATCAATATTACCCGCGATATAATCACCCGTAAAAACACAATCTTCGAAGCGACTAATATCTGGATTACCCTCGCGAGCAGCGGCAATTAAATCAGCATGGTCTTGAAAAATTAAACCATCAGCGCCAATGCGTTGTGCAATCTCATCTACATCGCAGTCATGGGCAATCAATTCTTGTGCACTTGGCATATCAATGCCATATACATTAGGATAACGGACTTCAGGCGCTGCCGAGGCAAAATAGACTTTAGCGGCGCCTGCTTCTCTAGCCATGGCGATGATTTCTTTACTGGTGGTACCACGCACAATAGAGTCATCCACGAGTAAGACGTTTTTGTTTTTGAATTCTAAACTAATAGCATTTAATTTTTGGCGTACTGATTTACGTCGTACAGACTGCCCCGGCATAATAAAGGTACGGCCGATGTAATGGTTTTTAACAAAGCCTTCGCGGTATTTTAAGCATAGATGGCGTGCCATAGCGTGTGCAGCAACGCGGCTAGTATCTGGTATAGGTATCACCACATCGATATCGTGATCTGGCCATTGCTTTTTGAGTTTTTCCGCTAAGTATTCGCCTAATTTGAGTCGCATTTTATAGACAAGAATTTTATCGATAATAGAGTCGGGTCTGGCTAAATACACATGCTCAAAAATACAGGGAGAATAACTTACTTTATCTGCACAATGCTGGCGATGTACTTCACCCTCATGAGTGATGATCACACATTCACCTGGCGCCACATCAGCCATTAATTTAAATCCAGCCACATCGAGAGCGACGCTCTCTGAAGCTAGCATGTATTCTGCTCCCTGTTCTGAATCACGTTTACCATAACACAGTGGACGAATACCGTGAGGATCACGGAAAGCAACAATGCCATAGCCAATGATCATAGCAATCACGGCATAAGCACCTTGGCAACGTTCATTGACACCAGCCACTGCAGTAAAGATTTGTTGTGGAGTTAATTGCGTGCCAGGCCTTAATTGATGGTCAGGAATAGACTGTAATTCATGGGCGAGGATATTGACAATAACTTCAGAATCAGAGCTCGTGTTTAAATGGCGGCGGTCAGATTCCCATAGGTCTTTTTTTAATTCGGCGGCATTAACTAAATTACCATTGTGCGCCAGTGCAATACCATAAGGTGAATTGACGTAGAATGGTTGTGCCTCTGCCTCACTGGAGCAACCTGCTGTTGGGTAACGCACATGCCCCATACCAATATTACCTTGTAAACGCAGCATATGCTCTTGGCGGATTACATCACGCACCAAACCATTGGATTTGCGCATATATAATTGTTCACCATCACTGGTGGCAATACCGGCCGCATCTTGGCCTCGATGCTGCAACATGATCAATGCATCGTAAATATCTTGATTAACTGGAGATTTAGCAACTATGCCAACAACACCGCACATAGCAATAGAACCCTCTTGTTTTAACTTGTAATCACATCATGCAATTGCGGCAAATAGCGATGAAATTGATCCACCACCACTTGAAATCGGGGAATTAATGAAGAATGTGTCCACCAATCTTGCTCTGGGAAATGGGTAAATTCACCCAATAATATTAAAATCCCAATAATAACAATCCCCCGCACTACGCCAAATCCCACGCCTAATAGGCGATCAGTTCCGGATAAGCCGGTTTTCTTCACTATCCCACTCACGCTAATCAAATGGTTCACTAAGGCACCTAGCATTAATGTGACGAAGAATAATAACACAAAACTCAAGATATATCTCGCTGAAGGGTTATGAATTTTATTGGCGAAGATATCAGCTAAATCGCCAGTATACATAATGGAGACCCAGACAGCCGCGCCCCAAGCAGCGAGGGAGAGTGCTTCTTTAACAAAACCGCGCCAGAGGCCAATGATGATGGATAGGCAGAGGATACCCAGCAATGCGTAATCGACATAGCTGATGGTATGTACTGCGGCAGTTGAGTTTGACATGTAATTATCCTATTTATTTTTAATGTAACGGCTGTACCGGTTGATATGGCATCACTACGCCTTTGATGGAGTATTTCTCCTGCATCTTCAATAATAATTTATCTGCCCGGTCGCGGCGGATTTCCGGGCCAATATACACACGCGTAACGATACCCATAGGGGTATTTAAACGTCTTGTATAAGCGTGATAATGTTGTTTGCGTAGACGAGCAACTAATTCTTTAGCATTTTGATCTTCAATAAAACTGCCTACTTGCACTACCCAGGCTGTAACTGGGTATACATCCACGACGGGGTAACCTGCAGCATCTTGATGCCCATGCCGACGCAATGGCGGTATGCCCATAGCTTTTTGTGGAGATACCTTGGGATACATGGCCGTCGTTTTTGGTTTTGTGGTCTCGACAACTACGGTACTTGATTCTTGAATAATAGCCGTTTGTGCCAGCTTTGTGGGTGTTTTTTGCTGTTTATGCGATTGTGATGGTGATTGTAGCGCTGCTGAATTTTGTGCGCTTGGCAAATTCACGGTTTCTTTAACTTGGGCTTGGCTAGGTTGGTTCTTGGATTGACTTTTTGTATAGACATATCCAGTAGTCGCAAATAATAAAACCAGCAATAAGCTCATACCTAGTATAATTTTTACAGGTTTACTAGCTAACTTAGCCATCACTTTGCCCCTCAAGTACTGCTGCCACAGTGAATAATGAACCATATACCAGCACAGGGCAAGTACCCTGTAATGCCGCCGCATAAGCTTGTGCTACTGTCTCATGCTGGGTATAGCTAGCGCCAAGATCCGTCAATATGTCAGCAAGCTGCTGTGCATGCGCACCACGGTATACATCCAGGCTAGCGATATGCCAATGTTGTACTTGTTTTAGCAATGGCTCAATTGTCCCACGTATGTCCTTATCTGTTAGCATAGCGACGACAGCCACATAAGACAGCTCAGTCTCTGCTAAGCGTTGTGCTAATACATTAGCACTTTGTGGGTTATGTGCCACATCAACTAAGGTTTTTGGTGTGGTTGGCAAATATTGAAACCGCCCGATTAATCCGCTGGTTTTGAGTGTTTCAGCTATTGTTGCCTCAGTGATTGGTAACTGCTCACGCAATAAATAACTGACCATAATCGCTGTAGCGGCATTCTTATGACCTAAATGTGGTATAGGTAATTCGCTATATTCTTGTGACTCAGTATGCCAAGCCCAGCAATCTGACTTATCAACTTGGATCTGATAATCTTGGTTGAGTTGATATAACTGTGCGCCAAGTGTTTGGGCGTGCCTAAGTACCGATGTTGGCATATCGTCATCACCAAACACTATGGGCTTATCCGCGCGCATGATACCGGCTTTTTCGGCACCAATGGCTTCCCGGTCATCACCTAGCCATTCTTGATGATCTAAATCCACGGTAGTAATCACAGCACAATCATGTTCAACAATATTCACCGCATCTAAGCGACCACCTAAGCCTACTTCTAAGAGGATCACATCCAGCTCTGTTTGTTTAAATAAATGCAGTGCAGCTAAGGTAATGAATTCAAAATAACTAACAGGTATATCATGGCAATGCTCAAGTACAGCCGCAAAGCTTTGGCAAATGTTTTCATCGCTGACTGCCTGGGTATTGATACGCAAACGCTCATTAAAGGCTAAAACATGAGGTGAAGTATAAGCTGCAACTCGGTAACCTGCTTTATGGTACATATGTTCTAATAAGGCGATAGTAGAACCTTTACCATTGGTGCCACCAACAGTAATCACCGGCACATTAAATTGAGTCAAATCTAATTGCTCGGCAACTTGTCTAATGCTATCCAGACCGAGCTCAATGGCTAAACTATGTTTGGCTTCTAACCAAGTAAGCCATTGATTAAGATTGTTGTGTTGTGTCGGATGAATCAGCCGCTGTGCTTGCGTCATGCGTCTCTCTCTGACGTTGAATTTCCCCTTGACGGGTTAATTTAGCGATCAAGCCTGCCACAGTTTCACGCATTTGGCGTCTATCGACAATTAAATCAATGGCACCATGATCCAGTAAGAATTCACTGCGCTGGAAGCCTTCAGGTAATACTTCCCGTACAGTTTGCTGAATCACTCGCGGACCTGCAAAACCAATTAAGGCTTTAGGCTCAGCAACAATGATATCGCCTAACATGGCTAAACTGGCAGATACGCCTCCCATGGTGGGATCAGTTAAAATAGAGATAAAAGGTAAACCTAATTCGCTATAACGTTTGAGCGCCGCACTGGTTTTTGCCATCTGCAATAATGAAATCAATGATTCTTGCATGCGCGCGCCACCACTGGCAGAGAAGCAAACCAGTGGGGTTTTATATTCAATTGCTGCATCCACAGCATGGACGAACTTCTCACCGACCACAGCACCCATGGAACCGCCAATGAAATTATATACAAAGGCTGCAGCCACAATCGGCATACTATGTAGCTGACCACGCATCACCACCATAGCTGATTTCTCTCCTGAGGTTTTCTGTGCTTGGCCGATGCGATCTTTGTATTTCTTGGTGTCTTTAAATTTAAGGATATCCGTTGATTCAAGATCGGCAGCTAGCTCAATACGATTTTCTTCATCCAAGAAGGCATTGAGGCGATTACGTCCAGTGAGCGGGAAGTGATGACCACATTTTGGACAAACATGTAAATTTCTCTGTAATTCAGGTAGATACAACACTGAAGTACAATCAGGGCATTTGTCCCAGACGCCTTCAGGCACACCTTTCTTTTGCTTATTAGCGCTACCGGCCGTTCTAATTTTTGATGGTAATAATTTATCTAACCAACTCATGGGGTCTTTCTCTTACTTCTAGAGGCAAAATCGTCCAATTAATGAGCGATTCAGCACATTTGCTGTTCATATACGACAAAATTAGCGGGAATTATAATATTAATTGAGTGAATCCGCTATCCCGCATCCACTGCAGTTCGCAATTTACTCATAAATGCGCCACATTGCTGTACTACGACTTCAGTATTATCACCATGCTCTGCAATGAGTGACACTAAGGCGCTACCCACAATCACACCATCTGCATGCTGGGCTGTGGCTTGAGCCGTGGCTGCATCGCGGATCCCAAAGCCTACACACAGTGGCAAGCTCGTATGTGCGCGGATCCTTTGTAAATCTGCCTGTAAATGCTCAGCATTAAAGGCTTGTGAGCCGGTCACACCTTTTAATGAAACATAATAGATATAACCATGGGCTAAATAAGTGATTTTTTCAATACGCTCAGGCGACGTGGTTGGCGTAATCAAATAAATAGGCTCCAGATGCTGAGCCAATAAGTCATTAGTTAAGGCAGTTGCCTCTTCTGGGGGTAAATCCACAGTTAATACCCCATCAACCCCCGCTTGAGCAGCTTGTTCAGCAAAGACTTGATAGCCCATGGTTTCAATGGGGTTTAAATAACCCATTAATACGATAGGCGTATCGGTATTAGTTTGCCTAAATTGTTTTACTAAGGCTAAAACATCGCTTAAGCCTACGTGCTGTTTCAAGGCACGTTCATGGGCTAATTGGATCACAGGGCCATCGGCCATGGGATCAGAAAAGGGAATACCTAATTCGATTAAATCAGCGCCCTGCTCTACTAAGCTATGCATGATGGCTAAACTTGCTGTTAAGTTTGGATCACCTGCGGTAATGTAAGGAATTAATGCGGTTTTATTCTCTGCTTTTAATTGCTTAAATAAGGATTTAATACGCATAATGTTTCCTATAATTGGATATTATCTAAATCAGCCACCGTATGGATATCTTTATCACCTCGGCCTGATAGATTAACTACAATAATTTGATCGCTTGCCATTTGCGGCGCAACTTCATGCACATGGGCTAATGCATGGCTGGATTCTAAGGCTGGCATGATGCCCTCAATGGTGGTTAATTCACGAAAAGCTGCCAAGGCTTGATCGTCATTCACTGCCACATAATCAACCCGACCTGTCTCTTTTAACCAAGCATGTTCTGGACCCACACCAGGATAATCTAAGCCTGCAGAAACTGAATGGGTTGGCATGATCTGGCCATCGTCATCAGACATCAGAAACGTGCGATTACCGTGCAGCACACCTACTTTACCTGCACATAGTGGCGCAGCATGCTGATGTGTATCAATACCATGGCCACCGGCTTCAACCCCGACAATCTTAACTGCTTCATCTGCAATAAAATCATAAAATAAACCAATAGCATTCGATCCACCACCCACGCAGGCTACTAATAAATCAGGCAATCGTGCCTCTTTATCGAGAATTTGCTGGCGTGTTTCTTCACCAATAATGCGTTGAAATTCTCTCACCATCAGCGGATAAGGATGCGGCCCAGCAACGGTACCAATAATATAAAAAGTATTATCCACATTGGTAACCCAATCGCGTAAGGCTTCATTCATAGCATCTTTTAACGTACGTGTGCCAGATTCAACAGGAACAACTGTAGCACCTAGTAATTTCATGCGATAAACATTGATAGCCTGGCGTTGGATATCTTCTGCCCCCATATAAACAACGCATTCTAAACCTAAGCGTGCAGCTACAGTTGCCGTCGCTACGCCATGTTGACCGGCCCCTGTCTCAGCAATAATGCGTTGTTTGCCCATGCGTTTTGCCAGTAAAGCTTGGCCAATGGTGTTATTGACTTTGTGAGCACCGGTATGATTTAAATCCTCACGTTTTAAATAAATTTTTGCACCACCTAAATGTTCACTCCAACGTTTTGCATAATACAGTGGGGTGGGACGACCCACATAGTCTTGGCAATCTTGTAAAAATTCCCGTTGAAATTCCGCATCGTGACGATACCTTGCAAAAGCTTGTTGTAATTCTTCTAAGGCTTGCATTAAAGTTTCAGCTACAAAAATCCCACCGAATTGACCAAAATGGCCATGCTGATCAGGTAGTTCAGTCTTAGTTTTAGCATCGGTCATAATTAGTTACTTCTTCTATTATTTGTTTCATTAAAGTTGGAGCTTTTTTGCCTGGGGCAGCTTCTATACCGCCAGCAATATCGATAGCATACGGTTGTACTTGTTGTAATGCTGTAACGATATTATTTACCCGTAAACCACCTGCTAAAATATAGGCTAATTTGCGTTCTGTTACTGCTGGCACAAGTTGCCAATTAAATTGTTCACCGGTACCGCCGTATTGGTCTTTTACATAAGTATCTAATAATAGGGCTTGCGCATCTGGATAGTCCATTTCCGCAGTGAAAATATCCTGCTGACCTTGTACGCGAATGGCTTTAATGTAAGGCTTGTTAAATTGCCGACAAAAATCCGCAGGCTCATCGCCATGGAACTGTAATACATGTAACGGTACTGTTTGAAGCACCTGTTCAATGGCTTTGGCATCATGATTGACAAATACACCGCAACAGCTTAAAAATGCTGGCATAGCTTTGACAATACTGGCGGCTATCTCAGTGGTGATATAGCGCGAACTCTGTGAGTAAAAATTAAAGCCCAGTGCATCCACACCTAACTGCATGGCAGTGTTTGCATCCTCAAGCTGAGTGATGCCGCAGAATTTAATCCTTGTACGATGAGACATGGCTTACTCTAAAAATATCACAGGTTGATAATAATCATCACTCATGCTGGCATCGGCTGCATAAGAGACACCGGTGAAGTATAACCCAGATGGTAGTGCAGTAACACCCGCTAGCACGCGATCGCGGGCCAATAGCACTTCTTTTAACCACCCTGCTGGCGCATTGCCTGAGCCAATATTAATTAAGCAACCAGCAATATTACGCACCATATGGTGTAAAAAACCATTGGCTTGAATATCTATAATTATCAGCCGTCCTCTGCGTATGACTTGTAGGTGGTGAATATGCCGATTAGGATGTTTTGCCTGACAGCTAGCTGCACGAAATGAACTAAAATCATGCTCGCCAATTAAAACCTGTGCTGCAGACTGCATGAGTGCTTCATCTAACGGTTCACGTACCCAGGTAGCGTAGTTGTGGTACAACGCCGTAGGTAATGGATGATTATAGATAACATACTGATAACGCCTGGCTGTGGCGGAAAAACGGGCATGAAATTCATCATCAACTTGCTTAGCCCAGCGCACGCGGATATCTCGTGGTAAATGTGTATTAGTCCCTAGAACCCAAGCATGCATGTCGCGTTGTGCTTGGGTTTCAATATGAATCACATGACAAGTGGCATGCACGCCACGATCAGTACGGCCTGCACCATGGCAGCTTAGGGGATGATCAGCAATTTTTGCTAAAGCCTCATTAAGGTGGCCTTGAATACTCGGCACTTCATGTTGATATTGCCAACCAAAATATTGGCTGCCATCAAATTCTACACTCAAACTAATGCGCATTATCGATACGATGTATTAATTGTTCTGCTTCTTGACGTTGTTCGTCATTACCTTCGGCGATGACTTCATCTAAAATTGTTCTAGCTTCATCATGGTCGCCCATATCAATATAAGCACGGGCTAAATCTAATTTTGTGGCGATGCTGTCACCTTCCAATAAATCATCAGCTTCAGCATCTTCGTCGATATCGACCATTGTGATTTCTTCATCATCGGACTTGCTCATGCTAAATTCTTTCGCAGTCTCTAATTCCATCTCTTCTAAGGCTTTATCAAGACTGGATAAATCATCCATATCTTGAGAGTCAGTGAATTTTTTGCCGGATTTTTCGATACTTAAACCCTCACCTAAGCCTGCTTCAAAGTCCATTAAATTAGCTTCTTCTACGCTTGGCTTGTCAATTTTATTTTTTGTTGCAGCTTTAGTCTCTGATGCTTTTTGTGCTTGTGCTGCTTTTGCTGGGGCTGATGATGGTTCTAATTTTTGCTTGGTAGTTGCTTTTTGCGCGGCTTTTTTAAAAGGCTTTTTAGGGGCAGTCTTGGTTTTTTTCGGAGTCTGCTTCGTTGTTTTTTCTACAGAAAATTTATCTGACAAGTCAGCTTGCATATTTACTTCATATTGCTTATCTTCTGCATCTTCTACAACAAATACATCGGTATAGGTGGCGTTAGCATCCTCAACTGGCACTTCAGCAGTTTTACTATCCTTTTCTATAGGCGGTTCTTGCGTATCTGCTGCTTGTTTGGATGTTGCAGGTTCTGATGGCTCTGTAGCACTTGGCTCCATTTGCGTATCTGCGTCTTCTACTATCTCCGCCTCTGCAGATTCTTCAGTACTCTGCTCAGTACTGGGTTTATCACTAGACTCTGTACTGGTTGTAGTGTGCATTTCTGCTTGGGTAAAGGCATCTTCATGCTCAGGTAATTCACAGACATTTTCCCAATCGCTGGCTTGCAGTGCTTCTACTGATTTCCACAACACGGGATCTAATTCAGCTATATCATCTGGAAAACCTTCTAATTGCTCATCGAAGGCATCTTTGTCTTTCATCAATGCGTAAACTTCTAGCAAGGTCAAACGTACACGGTAGTTTTCGGGGACTTTACTGAGTGTATCCACCAATAACTTCTCTGCTTGACGGTAACGACCGTAAGCTATTAACACGCTGGCTTCTTCAACCACATTCATTTCATCGCTAGCAGGTATTTCTGTTGCTTCCGGTGTTGCTTGCTCATCAGCATCAGTGGCTTGTTCTTCTTGATCGAGAATATCGCCTGGTATCTCTTCTTCATCTGCTGCTAATTGCTGATTGCGGCGACGCCAATATAAGCCGCCAGAGAGCAACATAATAATCAAGATTAAAGCAATCGGTATAGCAATCCAACCTTCAGTAATGCTGGAATCTTGTTTTTCTTCGCTACTGACTTTCACTTGATCGGTATCACTGGCATGAAATGGCAGTGTTTGTTTTTGTGTGCTATCTGTTGCACCCGTCGCACCTGGGCTAGCTCCGGCACCAGTATTCGATTGAGCAAGTCCCACCGCATTGGCAATCTCTGCATGACCAGCAATTAATTTCTCTAAAGTTAAAATTTCTTGGTTCTTTTCCAGAATCGCATCTTGTAATTTTTTATTTTCCGCAGTTAACTCATCGACTCGCTGATTGAGTTGTTTATTCTGCTGTTGTGCTGTTTTGATAGCTTGAATTGATAGCGCCAACTCTGCTTGTAATTCACTAATCGCATTTTCATCATTCGTATCAATGGGTTCAAAGGTGGTATCTTCTATGGATGTCCCTGCCGTAGAACCTAACTGTTTAGCTAATTTCGCTTTTGCGGACGTATCTGCTGCCTGAGGTTTCTGTGGTGGCGCCACTGGTTGAGTGACTGATGGCAATTCAACTGGCTGCGTCACATGGGTTTGTACTAAAGGCACAGGTGGCGGGACGGCTGGTTGTGCTTTTACCGGCTGTGGTTCTGTGACTTTGTCTAATTTTAATGGCTGTGATTGCTGGGCAACATCAGGACTTGATAATTTAGGTTTTGTTGCAGCGGGATGCCGATGTATTTGTTTCCATTGTGCATTTTGCGTATTCACTGCATGAAGAGCTTGCGAGTGTGTTAGTGCTTGCATTTGTGCCAAACTCGGCACTTTTAACGTGTAACCTGATTTTAAACCATTGACATTCTGGTGACTAAACGCACGTGGATTTTGTTTTAAGATAGCCATGGCGACTTGCTGCAGGCTAATGGTCTCATTAGGTCGTACTGTTTTGGCAATTTCCCACAAATTATCTTGCGCAGTTGTCGGGCCGTAAATTACTTCTTTTGCACCAGCATGAGGTTTAGCTTTTGCTGGTGGAGGACTGGTTTTTGCGGCTACTGGTGTAGACGCTTTTACACTCGGTGCTGCTGGTTTCTGTGTAGCGGGTTTTTGTATCGCTTGCTTTGCCACCTTGCTAGGTTGTTGCGGTGGTAATTTGCCATCTAATAATTGTGGCCTTGGTAATGGTTTTTGGCTCGGCTGGCTTGCAGTAGCTGTGCTACGTGTCACTGCACTTGTCTTTGGTTTAGGTGAATATGCCGGTGGCGTAGCTGATTTTGGTTTAGCCTCCGGCACTGGTACAGATGTAGTGACACCTGCCCGCTCATTATGATTGGGTGAAATATGATGCAACTGCGGTGGCCGCGGCAAATGCGTGGTAGCTGTTGAAGTTACCGTATGGCTTACCGGTGCCGCATTTTCATAATCTGGTGGATCAAGAAAAACAGTATATTCTCGATACAATTGGCCATTAGGCCAACTTAAACTCACTAAAAATGACACCACAGGATGAGTTAAAGGATCCTGAGTAGTAATTTTGATCACAGGCTGACCGTTGGCATTTTTTTGTACTTTGAATTTGAATTCTTTTAAATAAGTAGGACGATCTAAATTAATTTGCGCGAAGGCATTTTTGGGCGCCAGTTTGACCTTTAAATCACCTAGCGGCACATTGCCTAACTCGAGGATATTCACCTCAGCTTTAAAAGGTTGGTTTAATTTTGACTCTAAATCAATATCACTCATACCTACAGCCAAGCCCAAACCTGGCAACATAAGCATACTTGAGCCTATTATTGATTTCAATTTAGCCAAAGGAATAACTCCATTTTAAATTCAGTGCATCCTGCATGAATGAGATCTGCCCACACATTGCAGAGTATAGTGAAGAATAGCAGATTTTTCATCTATTTAGGAGTGATTGGGTGCGCTAAAAGATAAGTGCTCAATTCGTTTAAAATTAATCCACTATGGCCTTTTAGTTCACAGTTCAGCAAGCTTCAGAACCACCTGATTAGAACTGATAAATATTCGCCCAGCTCTGTGTTTTTCATCTATAGTTTATGTAGCCAGAAAGAGTACTATGACTATACCATACGCGCCGCAGGCCTCGGTGGGTTTGGGTCATGATAAGCAATATAATCAACGAAAGGACTCTCATCGCTTGTATCACGCTCAAGGTATTCTGTGAATCTTTTTTGTCTATTTGTTCTTATCCTTTCATTAGATTCTCTTATAGTATTATTCTGCTCCTCATTGATACCATTTTCGGCTTCCTCGCAGCAGTATCTGGAAAAAAAGCCAATACCATCTTCACACCATTGTTGGACTTTAGATCTTCCTTCTACATGGCAACAATCCGAGAGTCTATGAGCTCGACGTCCAAGCTCTTTATTCATATAGTACTCGTCATCTGTTGTTGTTTCACGAAGACCATTATTCTCATCTCTTGTCATAGCAGTATATCGATACCTTACTTGAGTGATGGATTGAACTTCTGTCAAAAGCTCTGAACTATTTTCATCTACACGCACCATAGCATCAGCAATATAACTATTTAAACTTCGGTGCGCGTTATTAAAAACATCATGTAAAAAGCTAAAACCAAAACCACTACCAAAGGCTGCCAAACCTACTAACGGTACATTACCAAATTCTTCTCTATCAAAAATAAATAAGAAAAAACCAATTGCAGCAATAACAAGAGAAAGAAGAATAATTAAATTCCCTATAAGTATGGAGCAATTATCTTTATAGGTTTTATTACTTGTTAGATAATTATTTGTTAGTCCTTTAAATCTTGAAACAACTGTACCATTAGTTAAAAATTTAGGTAATCTAGTTGGACTAGCTTCCAGATTCGCCAATAGCTTGTCACTATCTCGTTTATTTCTATAACCTAAATTAAAAGAGGTGTATAAATTACCGATAAAATTTGATGAAAAAGTAATAACTTCAAAAATAAAAATAGCAAGATCTACCTTCTGCCGCAATGAACCAGTGGCCCTAATAAAACTAAAAATCAAACAAATTGTTATAAAGCCAGTCAGGTAGCTAAATGAAACAAGTGACGCATTACTTCCTGCAATCTCGCCCATTTCTCGTGCAAGCTTCGTCGCTAGTGAAATCCCATGTGGGTCACGAATATTAACATCTTTCCGCCACATACATAAATCTGCATCACTTTTTGACTTAGAAACATCGCCACACAACATATGATAAGAAATCCATTCTAAGCAATTGAGACCACTCTGAGTACAGTCATAATAATCAATTGCTGTCATATGCGGCAAATAGCCACAACAGATAATATCATTTGATGTATCACTAACTATGACTTGATGACGAAAGCCAGTACACGAACCCATTAATTGATTCTCCACAGGGAAACACTGCCGATCACACCCACAACTGTCGCAACATTCGCTACAGCTCTTGCACCATTTAGGAACCCCCATCACCTTTAATGTGGTCTCTAAGAATGCAAGTGGTAGACATAAAATACATGCCCAAACACCCCTGGTAGCAAACTGCAATAAATTTCCACACAGATATATGCAGTCACACACACAAGCAGTTACACAACATTCAAAACAACATTCAAGTAAGTAATCATTAATACAATGCAAAAGGTTTTTATTTTCATTAAATCCCAAACGTACGTAGTTATTAGCACTGGCAGTACCCAGTCTCTCATGATAGGCTGCGCGTCTCTGTCGCGTACTTAACTCAATGAGGGATGTAGTGTAACCAGACGGTGGTACAGATAACCGCCTAGACCATACTGGCGGTATTTCTAGCCGTGGTGACCCAGTCAATGGGACTGATGGTGATCGTGTAGCTTGTAAATTTACAGGTGTTCCCACAGCTAGTGCTGGCACTGATGATCGGCGTGAAGGTAAAGTCGCTGCAGGTACAGGTGCAGGTGCAGGTGCAGGTGCAGGTGCAGGTGCAGGTGCAGGTGCAGGTGCAGGTGCAGGTGCAGGTGCAGGTGCAGGTGCAGGTGCAGGTGCAGGTGCAGGTGCAGGTGCAGGTGCAGGTGCAGGTGCAGGTGCAGGTGCAGGTGCAACCCCATTTTGCGGCATATTAACTAGTTGTAATTGTTGACCCTGATGTTGCATAGATAAAATCCTTTTATTAACTTCTTGTTATATTTACGCAACTCTGGTCAGCCAAGCATTAAAACAGACCGACCGTTAGATTGCAAGTATTTTTCGATAAATTTTTATTAAGAAAAAAACCAAAAATTAGGTGTGAAGTTCCGATGATAAAACTTGTTATAGTCGAAAGCTGCTGAATAGCAATACGGATGTGTATAGGTTCCCTATTCTTCAATTATCAAAGCATTTTAAACAAACACTGATGATTAACGAAGCTGCATACTGCTTAAATCAGGAGTGAAATCTGTGTAAGGTGTAATTTTAGTAAGAGGCTTTGAAAGTGAAAGGAATAATTCCATTTTAAACTCATAGCACCCTGCATGAATAGGATCTGCCAACACATTGCAGGGCATAGCGAAGACAAACAATTAATTTTTTTGCAATTTAGTAACAAATGATCAATAACATCTTAAGGGTTCATTGCCGCAACTTGCTGTGGTTGTTGTGGTGGATTGCCGCCAGCTTGTTGGTCTGGAATCATAGAAAATACTCTATTATTATCCGGAGTTTTTTTATGGTAAGTCATATAATCGATTAAAGGACTTTGATTACTTGTATCTCGTTGAAAATATCTTGACATCCTATTTCGACGGCCTTGATTACAGCAGGGAAAAGCATGTTCCAAGCATGATTTCCACTTTTTTTTAATCCAAGATTCATTATCATCCTGAGCATCTGCCAGAGGTAGCAAAATCTCATACTCGTCTATACTATTATTTAATACTAAGTTTCTACCGTTATACGTACCATATCTATATGCAACATTTGCCACAGCATTAATGCCGTTTACATGCTTTCTGTCATAAGCATCCGGGCACATCGAGCTGAGAATATAGCTGTTTAATGTTTTATGAGCATTTTCAAAGACACTCTGTAAATAACTAAAGCCAAAACCTGCACCGAAGGCAGCAATACCAACGATAGGTATTTTACGTGTCTCCTCATTGGTAAAAAACAAGATAAAACCAACTACCGCCACTACAAATGATAAAAACACAATGGAACAACTGATAGTAATTGCAAAACCATCTTTAAAGGTTTTTGTGCCGGTTAAATAATTATTTGCAAGCGCTTCAATCCTTATTCTGACGCCATCATAGATTGTTAAAAATTGTGGTAACTCAGCATCTTTAAGCCCTTTTATAACTCGATCACCATCTAGTTTATTCCTATACGCTATTTTGAACGTATTATAGAGATTACCTGTGAAATTCAAAATAAATGTGGCCACCTCAAAAGCAAAAGCAATAGTAATCAGTGTAGTTTCATCAGAACCGGTAGCACGCACTGAAGAAAAAATGATACAAAGTGTAATAAACGCTGTTAAGTAGCTTAATGAAACCAGAGTAGTATTATTACTTGCAAGCTCACCAATTTCACGTGCCATCCTTGTTGCAAGTGAGACTGTATGGGGATCATATGCACCAACATCTTTACGCCAAGTACATAAGTCAGCATCTTTGAGTCGAGGGACGTGATCTAAGTCATTTGATTCTGCACTTAGATCTGCACACCATAAGTGATAAATGTAAGTTTCAGCAAAATTATCAAAGCAGTTTTGAGGCGTTTGATTTTTGTGGATTGGTGAATACCCACAGCAAATAAGCGCGCTATTTGGGTCATTCTCTTTTTGATAACCAAGAAATGCGCCATATGCTTGATTATCTGGATAGAAACACTCTCTGTTGCAAGCACACTCACAGGCACCACATTGGCCACAACAGTTTAGCCCCTTAAAAGACATTTCAACAAATGCTAGTGGTATACAAAGCACCAGAGCCGTAATACCGCGAGTAAAGAATTGGTAACAATTATCACTTGCATAGATCAAATCACAACAACTTGGCATACAATATTTTTCAAAAAGAACCGAAAGCAGGGTATCTGCTTGCCTATGCAAAAATGTCTTATTTTCATTAAAACCTATACGAAATAAATCATGTGCAGCCCTTGGCTGACGCGCAACTCCTCCAACTTGACCGGCTAGTGGGGGTGGTACATTTGCTAGTACTGGTGCCGCTACTTGTTGTCCTACTACTTGTGGTGCTACCGCATTATGCGGCATATTAACTAGTTGTAATTGTTGAGCCTGTTGACCCTGTTGAGCCTGTTGACCCTGTTGACCCTGTTGACCCTGTTGACCCTGTTGACCCTGTTGACCCTGTTGACCCTGTTGACCCTGTTGACCCTGTTGACCCTGTTGACCCTGTTGACCCTGTTGACCCTGTTGACCCTGTTGACCCTGTTGACCCTGTTGACCCTGTTGACCCTGTTGACCCTGTTGACCCTGTTGACCCTGTTGACCCTGTTGACCCTGTTGACCCTGTTGACCCTGTTGACCCTGTTGACCCTGTTGACCCTGTTGACCCTGTTGACCCTGTTGACCCTGTTGACCCTGTTGACCCTGTTGACCCTGTTGACCCTGTTGACCCTGTTGACCCTGTTGACCCTGTTGACCCCCTGTTGACCCTGTTGACCCTGTTGACCCTGTTGACCCTGTTGCATAGATAAAATCCTTTTATTAACTTCTTGTTATATTTACGCAACTCTGGTCAGCCAAGCATTAAAGCAGACCGACCGTTAGATTGCAAGTATTTTTCAATCAAATTTTATTACGTGGGAAATAAAAAATTAGACGTGAACTTTCAGCGATAAAACTCGTTATGACCACAAGCTGCTGAATAGCAATACGGACATCAATAGGGCCCCTATTCTTCAATTATCAAGGCATTTTAAACAAACATTGATGATTAACGCAGTTGCATACTGCTTAAATCAGGAGTGAAATCTGTGTAAGGTGCAGTTTGGTCAGAGGCGTTGAAACCAAATTGTGACAACACTGTATCAGCAACAATACCACGACGTTGTGACATAGAATGTGCAAGACTCTCTTTCAGCTTCGCATCAGCCTCAATTACTACAGGATCGTTCTGTGTCCATAAAGGTGCACTTTCATCCGCTTGTTTTTGCTGTACTAAATTACCTAAACGCTCACGGATACGTTGCATTTGCGCAGTTTTTGATTTGAGTAAAGATGATGAGGGTATCACTGCGATACTCACACCATTATCATAGTAAGTAGCCTCAGGATATTTGATGACTTGAATTTGCTTATTATCTGCTGGTGCTTGTTCTGCGGCAGATACCACAATAGGTGCTTGAGTGAATACACTGTGATCGGTGGAAGTAGAATATTGAGGTCCAACACTGGGCGTATTAAAGGGTGGACGGTGGCCAGAATTAGCAGGATTCCACTCGCTGGTTTTGCCTGTTGGGCTCCCACTATTGCTAGGACCAAAATCTGCACTGATTGTTCCAAAGCTACCTGGTAGACCGCCAGCAACTAACTCTGCTTTACGAGCGCCTGAACTAGCAGCACGGTCACGTGCCGTGCCGACAAAGAGTAAACCAGAAGCGGCACTGCTGGCAGCACTTTTGGCACCAAAGACCATGCTTTCAGCGAAGTCTTCGCCCCATTTACCAATTTTTCTCATTAAATCTGCAAATGCCATATCGTTTCTCTTTGATTAGTTTATTATCAATCACTCAATGCTGCTCAGTATACTATAGCTTAGCTTAAGTGTTTATTAACGCGGAGCAATCTTGTTTATATTAGGATAAGAAATTCGCGAATAGCATAAAGCTTGAACATACCGCTTGTTGTTTTGATAGATAGCCCTAAACAACCCCGACTTTTTCATACTTTTAATAAAAAGAACCGGTTCTTTTTAATGCTTGCTATGAAAAAGAACCGGTTCTTTTTTTGACTTATGCTCAAAACAACCCCTATAATTCAATATATATCTATCCAGCTACTGAGGACCATAGCAAATGCAACGCACTCGTATCAACGATTTATTAGACTGGCTAGCCACCAAATACCGTAAGCCCATGGTTATACGCGGTGCTCGCCAAGTGGGTAAAACCTGGCTAGTCAGAGAATTAGCTAAAATCAGCCAGCGCAGACTCATTGAGCTTAATTTAGAAAAACAGCCTGAACTAGCAGAATTATTCGCCAGCAATGATCCAGAAAGAATTATGCTCAATATTAGCTCAATGATAAATCAAACCTTTACCACGGAAAATTGCTTACTATTTCTTGATGAAATACAGGCAGCACCCGAACTCTTAAGTAAATTACGTTGGTTTGCTGAGGAAATGCCTGAATTGCCCGTCATTGCTGCTGGTTCTTTACTAGAATTCATTTTAGCGGATCATCAGTTTAGTATGCCAGTAGGCAGGATCAATTATTTATATCTTGAACCTCTATCTTTCGAAGAATTTCTCCTTGCAAATAATAAGGAGCAATTGCATAACTATTTGCTCAACTATGAATTAAATATCGAAATACCTAATGTACTTCACCAGCAACTGAATGAGTGTTTTAAAGAATATACATTAATTGGCGGGATGCCAGCAGCAGTGAATGATTGGCTAACAAAGCAATCACTACAATCAGTCAATCGTATTCACCATGATTTACTATCAACCTATCGTGATGATTTTGCCAAATACGCAGGAAAAATTGATATCAATCGTCTTAATGAAGTACTGACAACAATCCCGCGACATTTAGGTGAAAAATTTATTTATAACAAAGTTAATAAAGATGTACCAACAGCCTCAATTAAAGCAGCCTTAGAATTACTCACAAAAGCAAAAATCATCCATAAGATTACAGCTTGTTATGGTAATGGGATCCCTATCGCTGCCGAAACCAATGAAAAATACTTTAAAATGATTTACCTGGATGTAGGCTTAAGTTGCGCTGCGGTAGGGATTAATTACTCAATGCTTAATGCCGTACACGATATATCACAGGTAAACCAAGGTGGTATTTCTGAGCAAGTTGTTGGCCAAATGCTACGGACTAGCCAGCCTTCTTATATTGATCCACAACTCTATTACTGGACACGCGAACAAAAAGGTTCTGCCGCTGAAATTGATTATCTCATTCAACACAATGGACGCATCATTCCTATTGAAGTTAAGTCTGGAAGTACCGGTAGCTTAAAATCATTACACTTGTTTATGGGACAAAAGCAGCAAAAGCTCGCAGTACGGATTAATGCTGATATCCCGAGCATGACAGATATAAATATCAAGTTACATAATGGCGAACCTGTTATCTATCAATTGCTTTCATTGCCATTTTATCTTACTGGGCAGTTAGAGCGCTTGCTTGAAGAGATTATGACAGATAGTCATTAACCAACAATTCAGCGATTTGTACTGCATTGAGTGCAGCGCCCTTGCGTACATTATCCGCCACAACCCAGAGGTTTAAACCTAAGGGATGGCTAATATCTTCACGAATGCGGCCTACACAAACAGCATCAGAGCCACTACCGTGCTTCAGTGAAGTGGGGTATTTTAACTTTTCTGGATTATCAATCACTTTGACACCGGATGCTTTTTTTAATAATTCACGTGCTTGGGTAGCTGTGATTTTCTTCTGAGTTTCAATATGTACTGCTTCTGCATGACCATAAAAAACCGGAACTCGTACTGCCGTTGGATTAACCCGGATGTCTTCATTCTGCAATATTTTCTGCGTCTCCCAGACCATTTTCATTTCTTCGCGGGTATAACCATTATCTTGGAATACATCAATATGTGGCAAAACGTTAAAGGCAATTTGTTCTGAAAATGCTTTGGGTTCCACACTACGGCCATTGAGCAATTCACCCGTCTGCCCTGCCAGCTCTTTGACTCCAGCACGGCCAGCTCCTGATACAGCTTGATAAGTCGCTACGTTAATACGATCAATACCAACAGCATCGTGGATAGGTTTTAACGCCACCACCATTTGTATCGTTGAGCAGTTTGGATTAGCAATGATATTACGCTGCTTATATTCGGCAATAGCTTCAGGATTCACTTCCGGTACCACTAAAGGAATATCTGTTTCACGACGAAAATGTGAGGTATTATCAATGACGATACAGCCTGCTGCCGCTGCCTTTGGTGCAAATTCAGCAGATATGTCACCACCGGCTGAGAACAAAGCAATCTCAACTTTTGAAAAGTCGAATTCTGCTAAATCCTCTACATAGTGGGGTTTATTATTAAATAAAATTGTCTTACCGGCAGAACGACTACTCGCTAAAGGGTAAATAGTTTCAATAGGAAACTCACGCTGCTCTAAAATAGACAACATCGTCTCACCCACAGCCCCAGTCGCCCCTACCACTGCAATATTATACTTTTTCATCCTTCACCTTCTCAACCACATTGCCCCCTAAACCGTAATACATGATCCATCAACACCAGTGCTAACATGGCTTCAACAATCGGCGTGGCTCTCACCCCTACGCATGGATCATGACGACCTTTGGTGACCACTTCACATTTATTACCATGAATATCAATACTCTTGCCGGGTATTAAAATACTCGAAGCTGGTTTGAAGGCTACATGAGCAATGATAGTTTGACCACTGGAGATGCCACCTAGGGTACCACCAGCATGATTTGATAAAAATCCTTCGGGGATTATTTCGTCACGGTGTTGCGAACCGGTTTGCTCAACACTGGCAAACCCATCACCTATTTCAACGCCTTTAGCAGCATTGATTCCCATCATAGCACTAGCAATATCAGCATCTAATTTATCAAATACCGGTTCACCTAAACCAATAGGCACATTCTCCGCGTGAACGCTAATTTTAGCTCCAATGGAATCACCCTGTTTACGTAGCTGGTTAATGAGTGCTTCTAATTCAGGAATTTTATCTGGATCAGGACAAAAAAATGGATTTTGGTAAACCGTATCCCAATCTTTACAAGTAACTTTAATATCACCCATTTGTGACATATAACCACGGATCAGGATATTATGCTGTTCTTTTAAATATTTCTTGGCAATAGCACCAGCCGCTACACGCATGGCAGTTTCCCTTGCTGAGGAACGACCACCACCTTTATAGTCTCGAATACCATACTTATGCTGATACGTGTAATCAGCATGACCTGGGCGGAATACATCTTTTATCTCTGAGTAATCTTTTGATTTTTGATCTTGGTTTTCAATTAGCAAACCTATGGGTGTTCCCGTAGTTTTCCCTTCAAACACACCTGAGAGGATTTTCACTTGATCAGGTTCTTTACGTTGCGTGGTGTAACGTGAACTACCTGGTTTACGGCGGTCTAATTCTACTTGAATATCTGCTTCTGTCAGCGCTAAGCCAGGTGGGCAACCGTCTACAATGCAGCCTAAAGCTGGACCATGGCTTTCACCAAAACTTGTTACAACAAAATTTTTGCCGAAGCTATTTCCTGACACTTAATTGCTCCTTGGTCAACATAAACACCCCATGGCCACCACGTTCGAATTCAAACCAGAAAAAGGCTAAGTCAGGGTATTTAGCAATTAAAGCTTCCTGGCTATTACCCACTTCTACAATCAACACCCCTTGTTCGGTGAGATATTGGCTAGCCTGGGCGAGTATCTCATCTACTAATTGTAGACCATCTTCACCTGCAGCTAAACCTAATGCCGGTTCATGACGGTATTCTGCTGGTAAGGCATCCATTTCTGGCTGCGATACATAGGGTGGATTGCTGACAATAATATCGTATTTTTGCTCAGCTAAGCCATTGAATAAGTTTGAATCTATTAGGGTTACTTGGTCAGTTAATTCATGTTGTGAGACGTTCAGCGCAGCAACTTCTAAGGCATCTGCTGACACATCAATGGCATCTACTTGCGCGTCTGGGAAGGCATAAGCACAGGCGATGGCAATACAGGCACTGCCAGTACATAAATCTAAAACGCGATTGACGTTATCTGCATTAACCCAGGGTGAAAAAGCTTGCTCAATCAGCTCAGCAATGGGTGAACGCGGGATGAGAACGCGCTCATCTACGTAAAATGGTAAACCACAAAACCATGCTTGCTGAGTAATGTAAGCCACAGGGCTATTTTGTTCAACTCGACGCTTTAGATTCTCTAGCACAGTTTGCTTTTCGCTGTGAGTTAAGCGTGCATCCAGTACGCGTGGGTCCATATCATGAGGTAAGTGCAAACTGTGTAGCACAATAGCTACAGCTTCATCCCAAGCATCTTGGTAGCCATGCCCCATGTGTAGCTTGGCTTCGAGAATACAACTGGTACTCCAGCGGATAAAGTCACGTAGTGTGTGTAGATCGTTAATGTCGTTACTGTTTATCATTACATTTCCAAATATCAAAAAAACTTTTTCAAACCCTCTTCATCTAAAACCGTAATGCCTAACTCTTGTGCCTTGGTTAGCTTCGAGCCGGCGTTTTCACCGGCAACCACATAATCTGTTTTCTTGGAAACACTGCCGCTAACTTTTGCACCGAGGGCTTGTAATTGCTCTTTTGCTTCATCGCGAGTAAATTGAGTTAGCGTGCCGGTTAACACAAAGGTCTTACCTGCTAGGGTTTGTTGTTCCACCTTTGGTTTTTCTACATTGGGCCAATGGATACCGGCCGCTTGCAATGATTCTATCACTTCAAGATTATGTGCTTGACGGAAAAATGCATAAATATTATCAGCAACTACGGGACCAATATCTTGGATGGCAATTAATTCCTCAACTGACGCTGCAATAATGTTATCTAAAGCGCCTAAATGATTCGCTAAACTACCTGCGGTAGCTTCTCCGACTTCGCGAATCCCAAGAGCGTAAATAAATTTTTTCAAGCTTGTTTGTTTACTCTTTTCTAAAGCTTGCAACAAATTCTCAGCAGACTTCAACGCCATACGCTCAAGCCCCGCCCACTGCTGCAAATCAATATGATACAGATCGGCAATCGTATTCACTAAACCAAGATTGACAATTTGTTCCACTAATTTATCACCAAGCCCTTCAATATCCATGGCCTTACGGCTGGCAAAATGCTTAATCGCTTCTTTACGTTGAGCAGAGCAATAAAGCCCACCAATACAACGAGCTACCGCCTCACCATCAGGCTTGATTACATCAGAATCGCACACAGGGCACGTTGTTGGTAAATGAATTTTCTTGGCATTTTTTGGGCGCTTGTCTTTGACAAAGGAGACAACCTCAGGAATAACATCACCGGCTCGACGTACAACCACAGTATCACCAATACGAATGTCTTTGCGATTAACTTCATCCATATTATGTAAGGTGGCATTACTCACAGTAACACCACCCACAAATACTGGTTCTAGGCGCGCTACTGGTGTGATACTGCCCGTTCGTCCCACTTGAAACTCTACATCTAAGACCGTTGTTAATTCTTCTTGTGCTGGGAATTTATGCGCGATGGCCCAACGCGGTGCACGAGATACAAAACCTAATTCCTCTTGTAGAGCAAGACTGTCAACTTTATAGACGACACCATCGATTTCATAGGGTAATTGCTCTCGTTCGGCTAAGATTGTTTGATAATACTCATTACAGGCATTCACGTTACTCACGGTAGTAATTTTGTCATTTACGCGTAAACCTAAATGCTTTAACTGCTGTAGTACTCCACTATGAGTATCCGCCAGGCTAAAACCTTCCACTTCGCCCACGCTATAGCAATAAATAGCTAATGGCCGACTAGCAGTAACTCTAGCATCCAATTGACGCAAGCTCCCTGCTGCCGCATTACGTGGGTTTGCAAATTCTTTTTCGCCTTTGTCTTTGGCTTGTTTATTTAAATGTTCAAAACCAGACTTTGACATATAGACTTCACCGCGCACTTCAATCACTTCGGGTATATTATCCCCCAGCAAGCGCAGTGGTACACTACTAATGGTTTTAATATTGCTAGTGATATCTTCACCTACATAGCCATCACCCCGGGTAGCGGCTTGGACAAATAATCCTTTTTCATAGCGTAAGCTCACTGCAAGCCCGTCTAATTTAGGTTCGCAAGTATAACTAATATCACTATTAATTTTAGCTCTATCACTAATGCGTTTATTAAATGCCTGTAATTCAGCTTCATTAAAAGCATTATTAAGCGATAACATTGGGACTTTATGCGTAATTTGGCCAAAGGCTTTTAAAGGTTGAGCACCTACACGCTGAGTGGGTGAATCAGCAGTAATTAATTCAGGGTGCTGCTCTTCTAAGGATTGTAACTGCCGGAGTAATCGGTCATATTCAGCATCAGGCACGCTTGGATCATCCAGCACATAATAACGGTGGTTATGCTCATTAATTTGATCGCGTAATTGTTGAATCAGTTGCGTAGTTGATACTTGTTGTTTACTCATGCCAATTCAGAGTGTTGTCGCTGTTGATAATGCTGTAAACGTTCAGCATAAACATCAATGGCTGCATCTGTCCATGTTTGTCTACGGTCGTCACACATTCTTGCTTCTAAGTCATCCGCTAATTGCTGCGCGGTATCGAGCATGAGTTTAAATGCTTTAATAGGATTCACTACCGTATCCATATCCATGAACATGCATAAACCTGAACAAGAGAATGAGCCAATATTATCCATATCGATAATACCGGGGTTTGTCGCTGAAGCTAAGCTAAATAGAATGGCATTACTGCCATCTTCATCTGCATAGCGATGAAAAATATTCATTTCACCATAACGTAAACCAGCACCTAATAAAGCTTGCATTAATTCATAACCTGAGAATTTTTGCTCAGGTTGTGCTAGTACGTATAAGACAAGAATATTACTTTCAGTGACAACTTCGGTTTGCTGTGGTTGACTTGCAGCACTGAGCTGCGGCTGGTGGGATTGTGCTTGTTGTGGCTGTTGAGATTGGCCTTGGTAATAATGCTGTTTAGCTTCTGCCGATATAGGCTCTACAGGTTGTGCTGGACTGACCACTCTGGCCTTACCGATAACTCCATCACCATACTGGCCAAAGTAATGCTCTTCTTTTTCAGTGCCGACATCCATATCACCCACTTCAGGAGAAATATCTGTACTCAACTGTTGTAATTGATTACGTTTACGTTGGCTATGCCAAAATAACCCCACAATAAATAATACAATTACCGCCCCCATAATCAGTCGCATTGTCACTTTTAAGTCTCCCTATTTTGCGCTTCCTTCGCATTATGTTATATGTTATTCCATGACACTTATTCTACATCAGCCATTGCCATTGCTTCATCGATATCAACAGATACCATACGTGATACACCTGGTTCTTTCATGGTGACACCAGCGAGGTACTCTGCCATTTCAATAGCAACCTTATTATGACTGATGAAGACAAATTGCACTTCTTTTGACATTTCTTTCACCAGATTACAGAAACGTACCACATTGGCATCGTCTAATGGGGCATCAACCTCATCCAACATACAAAATGGTGCAGGATTAAGTTTGAATATGGCAAAGACTAAGGCAATAGCTGTCAAGGCTTTTTCACCACCAGATAATAAATGAATCGTACTGTTTTTCTTGCCTGGTGGTCGTGCCATCACTGACACACCCGCTTCGAGTAAATCATCACCTGTTAAATCAAGATAAGCACTACCGCCACCAAAAATTTTCGGGAATAAGGTTTTGAAGCCATTATTCACGATCTCATAAGTTTCTTTGAAACGTTGACGCGTTTCTTTATCAATTTTACGAATGGCATTTTCTAAGGTAGTTAAAGCTTCAATTAAATCTTCATTTTGTGAATCTAAATAAGTTTTACGCTCAGACTGTGTATTGTATTCATCAATCGCGGCTAAATTGATGGGGCCTAAACGTTGGATACGCTGGCCTATGCGTTCTAATTGGCTATCCCATTCCGCTTCATTAGCCTCTTCTGGCATTTCATTTAAAACAGTTTGTAAATCTTGCTCGGCTTCTTCTAATTGCTCAATGATAGTTTTAGCTCTAACCGTCAGCGCTTGCCATTGTAATTTATCATCAGCTAATTTATTTCTGATTTTTTCTGCTTGCTGTTCAGCCTCATGGCGGACTTTTTCCAAATCACGCAACTCAGCTTCATAGGCTTGAATTTTTTGTCGCGCCTGGGTGAGCTCTTCCTCAGCATTTACCCGCAACTCTAAGGCTTCATCTAATTCTGTTTGTAAGGCGATAATTGGATCATCGCTGTTAGCTAAACTCTGACTTAGCTGTTCTTGTCGTTCAACCAAAGTTACTAACTGTTGTTGAGTACGCTCTAGCGCATGTGATTTAGCATTTAATTCAGTTTCAATGCGCTGATGTTGCAGGGATAATTGGTGAGTTTGATCTTGATATTCACGTGCTTGCTGCTTTGTGACTTGCAAACTTTCGCGTAACTGACCACGTTGCTCTTCAAGTACTTCACGCTGCTCTGCATGGGTTTCCATACTCGACATCGCTGTTTGCCAGATAGAACGTGATTCATTGAGTTCTGCTTCTTGCTTCTCAACTTGTTGAGTTAATTCAGCCGATTCTTTTTGCATTTGTTCAATGCGTTGAATCACTTGATCACGGCGATTCTCTTTAATACGTAATTGTGCAGAAGTATCTGCTAACTTACGTTCCATGCCACTGATATCAGTTTGTTTAGCGTCACACTGTTGTTCAATAAATTGTAATTGCTCACGACCAAGATTTAATTGTTGTTCTAATTCGGCAATATCACGTACAGCTGCAGCAATGCCAGTATCTAATTCAGCTAAGTCGCGTTTACGTTGAATCACCCCTGCTTCTGCATCTTCACTACGGTTTACCCGTAACCAATTCGGGCCTATCCAAATACCGTCTTTGGTGATCACAGATTCATTAGCTTGCAATTGACTACGCATAGCCATGGCAGCAGTTAAATCTTCAGCGATGTAAATGCCACTGAGATAACTGGCTAATTTACCCTGTGCAGTGACTTTTTGATTTAATAATTCAGCGCTTGTATGGGAATTGTTGTTAGTGACTGTGGTGGAAGTTTCGACAAAGTCTAATTTACCTTCTTGTAAACTATCTAGCACAGCAACAATAGGATCAATATTATCCACGCAGATGGCTTGCAAATGTTGGCCAAGTACGGTTTCAACGGCACGTTCCCAACCACTCGCAACTTCCATACCCTCAGCCAAACGAGCCTGTTCTACAAGCTGATGCTGTGTCAGCCATTCTTTGACTAGGTTATTTTGCTTACCTAAGGCTGCTTGTTGTAGCGCATCTAACGAGGCATGCCGACCACGCATCCGTTGTAATTGACTACGTTGTTTATCTAACTCTTGGATCGTAGCTTGGTTAGCTTGCTGTTGATTATGACGCTCATCTTTTAGTGTTTGCAGTTCAGCTTTTAAGCTTTCTTGCTGTTGCTGTATTTCTTCTAGCTGTGCTTGCAATTCAGCAATGAGTTCATTCAACTCAGTACTGTCCAGCTTGGCATGCTCTTCCTGTAAGCGTTCGATACGTTGCTTACTATTTAACATAGTCTGCTCTAAATGCTGGATGCGAGTTTGCTGTACTTGGGCTTGTTCAGAGGCTTTAGCAGATTGGGCATTAAAGTCATCCCACTGGTGTTGCCAATCTTGCATTTGCTGTTCGGCCTGATGCAAGGCATCACGAGCGCTGTCTGTTTTTTCTTTACTGATTTCAAATTCAGGAGTAATACGCTCTTGCTGTTGCTGTAGCTCAGCAATGTGCTGTTCATCACTGCTAACGTGTTGTTTTGCATCCGCTAAGGCTTGCTCAGCTCGTGCTAAATCTTCACGTAATTGCTGCTGACGCTCACGCTGGTGTTGTAAGGATTGTTCAATACGCGCAACCACAGCACCGGCATCATAATAACCATCTTGAATTGCATTAAATTCATCATTAAATTCTGTATGCTGCTCACGTACTTTTTCGATATTATTATCGGCTTCACGCTGCTTGGCGATAGATGCTTCTAGTTGAATTTGTTGTTCATTAACGACATCATCATAGCCAGATAATTGCTTATCAATACTCTGCCAGCGCAGACCTAATAATTGCGCTCTTAAGGTACGCTCCTCTTGCTTAAATTCTTTGAAGCGTTCCGCTGCATTGGCTTGACGTTGTAAGTGTTTAAGTTGTTTGTCTAATTCTTCGCGTAAATCCTCTAAGCGATCCAGATTTTCACGGGTATGACGAATGCGATTTTCGGTTTCACGACGACGTTCTTTATATTTGGAAATACCAGCGGCTTCTTCCATGAATACGCGCAATTCTTCTGGTTTAGCTTCGATAAGGCGAGAAATAGTACCCTGGCCAATAATGGCATAGCTGCGCGGGCCTAAGCCAGTACCTAAGAAGATGTTAGTAATATCTTTACGTCGACAGCGGGTATTATTCAAGAAATAGGTCGATTGACCATCGCGGGTCACTTGGCGACGAATGGCAATCTCTGCATATTGAGCGTATTCACCGCCCAATGCACCATGTGGATTATCAAAGACCAATTCCACTGATGCCTGCCCTAGTGGTTTACGCCCACCTGATCCGTTAAAGATCACATCGGCCATGCTCTCGCCACGCAATAATTTGGCAGAGCTCTCACCCATCACCCAACGCGTGGCATCGATAATATTTGATTTACCACAGCCATTAGGTCCTACCACACCCACCAATGCACTGGGCAAAGGTACTTCAGTAGGGTCAACAAAGGATTTAAAACCTGATAATTTGACGCTCTTTAAGCGTAATTTGTCGTTTGTTTGCGCCGCCATTAAAGCCGCCTATTCCAGTAGTTCAATAAACCCGACATTCTATCTTAAAATGGCATAATTGTTAAGTTACAAAGGCTGCAGATTTTTCTTTAGTCTGCATAGTGAAACGCGTCAGTTTGCGGTAGAATAGGCCCCAATATCAATTCACTGGAGGAAATTAATACAATGTCTATCGCTGAATTACGCGCAACCGTACAAGAATTGGCAACCCCGGGTAAAGGCATTTTAGCTGCTGATGAAAGTACCAAAACCATCGCCAAGCGCCTGGCAACCATTGGCGTGGACTCCACAGAAACTGCCCGCCGTGACTATCGAGAAATGTTATTCACAACCCCAGAACTGAATCAATACATTAGTGGTGTTATTTTATACGAAGAAACGCTTGGACAAAAATCTACCTCTGGTATCACTTTGGGTGAAGTCTTAAGCCAGCAGGGCATTATCCCTGGGATTAAAGTTGATAAAGGCTTGGTCAACTTACCTAACTCGGTAAGTGAAAAAGTGACCCAAGGTCTCGATGGCTTAGCTGATCGATTACAGACCTACAAAGAAATGGGCGCGCGTTTTGCTAAATGGCGTGCTGTCTTTGATGTGGCAGATATTACCCCATCTACCTTTGCCATTAAGGCAAATGCCCATGCCCTAGCCCGCTATGCTGGCTTTTGCCAAGAAGCAGGCATTGTGCCTATTGTTGAGCCAGAAGTGCTAATGAATGGCGATCACACCATTGGGCGTTGTAAGGTAGTTACCCAAGAAGTGCTATATCGGGTATTTCATGAATTACATCAGCAAAATATTAAAATGGAAGGCATGATTTTAAAACCTAGCATGGTTATTTCAGGTATGGAATGTCCACAGCAAGCGCCTGTGGAAGATGTGGCTTCAGCAACTTTAGACGTGCTATTGCGCACCGTACCAGCAGCTGTACCTTCGATTAACTTCCTCTCCGGTGGCCAAAGCGCTGAATTAGCTACAGCACACTTGGATGCTATGAATAAGATGCAAGAACATTTACCTTGGTATCTTAGCTTCTCCTATGGACGTGCGTTGCAGGCACCAAGCTTAGAAGCATGGCATGGTAAAGCTGAAAATGTAGCCGTAGCACAACAAGCCTTACAAAAGCGGGCTAAATTAAATGGTGCTGCTGCAGTCGGCGAATATGATGCAGGTATGGAATAAGGCCAAGAATAGGGTTATTTCATAGATTGATGAAATAACGGGTAGAGTAGCCGTTGCCCCGGTGGCACATCTGGATAGCGCGGTCCCCTCCTAAGGGACAGGTAGCAGGTTCGAATCCTGCCCGGGGCACCACCCTACGCTAGCTGAAGCTAGCTCCGGGCGGCACGCCACCCTGTCTTCGTGAGACAAAAGTGAGCTTCCTCACTATGCGCAAAGTGCTTCGTGAGACAGGCGGGCTTGTCTTCCGAAGCTATCTTTGTAAAAGATAGCGCAGGTAGATGGCACGTTTCCCTACGCAAATGGTTTTAAACACTTAAAGCGGCATAGGAAGCCGACAAGGACAGAAAATTATCAAGGACATATGATGAAAAAAACACCTGAATACAAACCCTTTCACAGTGCTGAATCCGAATTTAAAATGTCACGCCTAGAACAGGCACAGGCATATAATCTCGCCTTTGCGGATCAAGAGTTTTTACTCAGAGAAGAGTTACGCCCCGTACGCTTACAACTTGAATTAGTCAAACCAGAACTCATCCAACAAGATCATGATATTGAAAAATCTGTGGTGATCTTTGGTAGTGCACGGATCCCAGAACCAGAAACCGCTAAAGCTCGCTTAGAAAAAGCCAAGAAAGAATTAACCGAAGCGCCTGAAGATACACAAAAACAAAAGCAGGTGAATATTGCTAAAAATGTTGTTGAATTAAGTCATTACTACGACGTGGCTAGGCAACTTGGCCAACACATTGCCGCAGAAAAAGGTGCTCATGGTGAACCGGTGTTTTTTGTAAAAACCGGTGGTGGCCCTGGCTTCATGGAAGCGGCTAATCGCGGCGCCCATGATGTGGAAGCAAAAAGTATTGGCATGAATATTGTTGTACCCCATGAACAACACCCTAACCCCTATGTAACTCCAGAATTAACCTTTCATTTTCATTACTTTGCCATCCGCAAAATGCACTTTTTGATCCGAGCCCGTGCCTTAGTGGCTTTCCCTGGCGGCTTTGGCACCTTAGATGAATTATTTGAAGCACTGACCTTGATCCAAACAAAAAAAATGACCCCCATCCCTATTTTCCTCTTCTGTGAACGCTATTGGCGCAGTGTAATTAACTTTGATTCTTTGATCGAGCACGGGGTTATCGCAGAGAAAGATTTGGAACTATTCACCTTTGTCGAAACGGCAGAGGAATGCTGGCAAGGTATTTGTAATTATTATAAGGATGACTTGTAAGCGTCTGTTCCGACAATCATGATAATTTTAACAGCTCGGCCGCAAGCAACCGAGTTGTTTCCTCTTATAGTTCCAGCCATATGGATTGAATTAAGCGCTCAACAAAACTATATCTTGCTGAGCGGCCTTATCAAGCAGAGACTCATACACAGAATCATATACCACAACCAGCAAGTTTTGCCATGGAAGTATTTTCGCACACATAATCATTTAAAATGCCAATAAGATTAGGGGCACTAGCGCTACTTTGTTGGATAACATCTTTTAAATCAAAGCCTTGAGCTAAAATGCGCTCTACATGGATGTGTAAATTGACTATGGGTTCGATTGACTGGGGGTTATACTTAGCTGCAAAGGCATTGATGAGCCCACCTTCTTGATCGAATTTACCACCAAATTCACATACCGCTGAATATGTTATGAATGCACTGATCAAATTAGGACACTTAGTCATTAACGTAACCATGTGTACTTTGAACCCTGCTGCAATCTTGTAGATACTTATTAGTAAGTCACCTTCATATTCTTCATGATATATCTTTGCCTGCGCTTTATATTGCTTTGAATTTTTACCAATATTTTTTGCTAATGAGTCTATCTGATGAGCTATATATTCATCTGCACTGGGTAGATTCAATAATAACACAGGTTGGTAAAGTGCTATATTGAGAATTTGTGCGCAGTATTGCATCGCCACTAATTCATGAGCAGCAAAATCATGCTGCATACTTGGCATTTTATGAGCAACGGCTAAATACAGTAATCCGTGTTTAAATGATTCTTGCTTATTCTTATTAAGTTTAGAAATCGTTAATTTAATATTATTAAATAAGTGACGCAAACGCGTGGCTAAGATTTTCCGTTCTACTGGACTTACACTGGCTAACACATCTCGCAAAGCAACTTTATCAAGGTATTTACCTGCTAAAGCCATATCGTCTGATCCCCTTGGATACCGAAAATCAAAATGGAATATAGGCTCATCTGGATTACTGTCAAAGGCATTAAAGCGTTTTTGCTTGACTCGTAAATAAAGACTTTGCAAATAAACTTCTAGCTCTCTTAATGCATTATCTTGTTGTTCAGTAGTATCAAAACGAGATACTGATCGGTTACTCTCACAAAATGGAATCAAATAAATTTCACTGCTGTCTGCTTGTCGCCCTTGGGCTTGACTGCTGGATGCTTGGCTAACTGTGCCACGAGGTACTGCAGACTCATCAAGGCTCGTACTAGTTTCCCATTCACTCGTACTCTCACTACTATTACCCGCAAAAATACTTGAAAATAAACCCAATAAATTATGAACACTGTGGCGAGGACTGCCTACTTTTTTTCTAACAGCCCCATGTTCTTTTCGTAACTTTTCTAATTGCTCAATGGTAGATTGAACATCCCAATGCACATCATACAAACATTCTGCTTGGCGAAGCTGAGCTAGCCCATCTTCTAATTGTGCTATTTTAGTTTGTTGTAAGTGTATTTTTGCCGCCTCAGCAGTAAGGACCTCTGCAAATGGATCAGTGGACTCACCACGCCCTTGGATACGCAGCTTAGCTAATAATTGTGCAGCCAATGGATAGCCTGATGCGACTGCATAGCTTAGATAATCAATACATTGTCGATACATTTGTCTATCAGAAGTATGCTTGCCTTGGAAGATATCTGGTGCTACAGAATTAAGTAAGTGTTTTGCATACTCATAAAATGCCGGAGGATAGCCTGCTGTCATTGCCCTACAATAAAATTGTTTAGCCTTTGCATAATCAATATAGCTATCTTCATAGGAATACAGCTTCGCCAAAACAAATGCATAGAGGGCGCTGCCATCATCACTCTCCAATATGTGACTAATGATATTCTCGTGTAGCTCCACCTCATCTTGAGAGCGCGCTATAAATGCTAAGAGCAGCCAACCTATAGGATCATTTTGCTGAGCGGCATTATAAGCAAACTTTCTTGCAAGTTCAGGATTATGACCATGAAACAATAGTGCCTCAGCAATTAATGAATCGTAACTTTGACCATAGTAACTAGCAAATGAAAATATACCATTTTGCTTTGCCTGCTCTGATATTTCGCCACGTAAGGTTGTTATGTATGTTATCAAATCTTGATCAAGCAATGCTAAATCGCTTTGCTCTGGTCGTAATCCTGCATTAACCGCTGTACCATAGGCAGCTAATGCCTTTGACAAAAGTATATAACGTATATTATTTTCGGAAAATCCCAGCTTTTCCCAAGCTGCAATATCCTCAGCCTGTCCAGTCAATCTAAGATCTTTGTTTGCTAGCATATGAAACATTGCCGCATGTGAAAGTGCATGATATTTTTTTGAGGCTTGTAAAAAATACTCAAAGGCTTGTTTTGCTAATTCAGCATCGTTGTCTATTTCACTCTGTGCTAATAAAACCATACCGTGGTTAAAGACTGACTCTGGGTTATCATGAACTATCTTTTGCGCTGAGTTTTCAACAAAACTGCGGTCTGCATTAATTGATTCTTTTAGCAAACTTTTTAAATCTAAAAGCCGTATCAAAGTCTTCGTGGTCTCTTCAGAGTTTGCAGCCTCTCTTGAATTCACGCGCGAGTTTTTTATATTAGTAACTGCCATTTTTTTACATCTAGCTAATAATTTCCACTCAGTTTCTTTTAAGTCTGATGGTCGAAAATTTCGTTGCGAGCTAGTAATTGTCATCTTTGATAATATTTTCACTAAAGGTTCGTGACATCTGACTTCATCCACACAAATCATCGTGTCATCACCCACTTTCAATTCGGCCTTAAGCATATCTTCTAAAGTAGACAATGGTTGTTTAGCTGTCTCTTCAGTGACAAAGTTGCATAATTTGAAATAACGCTCTAGATCCGCTACAAAATTTCCTTGATGGGCATAGACGATAAAATCTTTAACGGTCGGTTTTCTGCTAACTGTATTATTCATTAATTCTAAATACGCTTCTGTGCCTTTATAATCAGCGAGATATTGCTTGAGCTCTTCTATAAAGTTAAGGAGAAATTGACGGTTCATCTCTGTTTGTGAAACAACATAATTTCGCATATACGTGCAGTAATCCACAGCCGTTGCCTTAGGGTTATTCTGTGTAAATGCCTTTAGGGCTTTACTAATTTTAATCGTATCAATAATAGTCTCAACATAAGGTCTACTTGCTTGAATATCATATTCCACAGGACTTGTGGCGGTTGCCAATGCTTCCCAGGCACCATCGGTTAAGCGAAAAAGTATCGCCCCATCAGGCAGTCTATGCAGCGACCGCTGTAACATACCACCGCTTAAATCTTCCGTTACAGACATGGGGTGATAACCCATTTCTCGCTTGTATTGGCGTGGATTACTTAGCTGAATTACTCGCCCACTACTAGGAATATAGGCGAATGCCATACAGTCACCCACGCCACCAGTTACCACATCAATTTGTCCATCTTCACGTGGAAATTGTTTAGTGAAGACACAGCTAGCTCGACCAATTTTTCCTGACTGTAGTTTTATACCAACTCGTTTACCAACAATATGAAAGACATCAGCCATTTCAACAAATAACTTGCCAGCAGACACATAACCATTGATAACGTCTAAGGTTTCTTCTGCTACTATATTGATAGACTTCGCTACCTCTTTTTTTGATTCGAATGCGGGTAAATGACCAAAGTTGGCCACAGTCACACCAGTTCCTAAACTATTAGCACCTGCATCTAAACCAATATCTTTTGTAAACACACTAGAATGATGAGCACTTGCAAAGGTTGAACCTAATGCTACAGCAGTATCTTTTGCTTTAGGTGTTGCATACATGAGAACACGCTCTATAGATATCGGTTGCTCAATATTACCAACCTCAACCTCTCTGCTTGAATATAGCCTCTTATTTATGCTTGTACGCCCTAATAATACTTGACGCCATGATTGCCTGAGCCCTTGGGCCAATTGTTGCTTTAATTCTAGATTTAAAGCACGAAGATGTGCTGTTAATTTTGCAATAGTAAGTGATTCATCTTTATCTTTTAGATTATTAAAGATAGTTAATTTTTGTTTAATGACCTCAAATAATTCTGCTGCCGACATTTTCTGTATACTTTTATCAGCTGAATTTACGGGATATGGATATATCAAAAGCCGTATTGCATCGATTAAATGTTTGTACTCAGCAAACAGGGATTCTTTTCCTAGAAAAAAGTCCTGAAAAAAATTTTGTTGCTTCTGTTGTGGTGCTGCTGCTTTAAGCCTCTCCGCTGATATTAATAGCTGTTTTAAATGGAATTCATGCAGGGCATAATTATATTTAGACGCATGCTTAATTGAGCTAAGTGCGGCCATCACATCAGCACGCACCTTTTGCTCACGCTTTAATTTTCCTAAGCGTGCTCGTAACTCATCAATCAGATTGACTAGCTCAAACTTTTTTATTACTTGGTTAGGGTTAGCAGCTTCTACATATTCGCATATTGCAGCACATAGTTTTTCATAGGTATGCTCATCGGTTTCAGATAGTTGGCTGCGCAGGCCTTCATAGTTTGTTATTGTATAGTCAGTTATCATTGTTATTATTCACTTATTTTGCTTATCTATTATAGAATAAGAATTATACAAAAATGCTCATAAACTTATTACGTGAAATTTCGCCGTATAGATGAAAAATATTACTGCTTTTGCTATAATCTGCTACTCTTATACAGCGGGAAAAAGTACAATAACGATTATATAACCAGAAAATTGAGTAACTCTATGAAAAATAAGAAACTTGTCCTTGCCACGGACTTAGATGGAACCTTTCTTGAGGGTGACCACGAACATCGCCAAGCTTTTTATGACAAGCTCGCTAATAGTCGTGAAGATATTAGTGTTGTTTTTGTTACCGGTCGCACTTTGGATTTAGTTTACCAATTGTATAGCGATGGCTTGTCTTATATACCTGATTATATCATTGCCGATCATGGCACTTTAGTAATTAATAGCCAAACGCTCAATCCTGTCACCGCTGTACAAGATTATATTATCGAGCAATGGGATAAAGCAGATCATGAACAACTAGGTATTATTTTACGTAAAAATACTTCACTGACAAAACAGCCTTATAACCCACGCTTCCGCTATGCCTATTACTATAACCCCACGACTCTTAACTCAGATGTGATTGAAGAAATCAAAGCTCTTGGCTTTGATTGCGTACTATCTCATGATGCCTATTTCGATATTTTACCTGCCAATGTTGGCAAAGGTAGCTCTTTGCGACGGCTCATGGGGTCACTGGAGATTAGTGATGAGAAGATTATCACGTGTGGTGACTCACTCAATGATCTCTCTTTGTTCACCTCGGGCTACGGCAGTATTGCGGTAGGCAATTCTGAACCTGCTTTAAAGCGCTTAATCAATTCAATGGATAATGTCTTCCTCAGCCAACATCCAGGCATCTATGGGATATTAGATGGGCTGGATAGTTTAGGGGTGTCTATTTAGGGTGATTACTGCCTAACTCGAATGTTAATAGCCATGGAATTAACTTACGTATTTCAAGTCCTGTTGGATACGTTTTTTCACGAGTTAAGTTCTTGACTAGTTGTAATTGCATGGCATCAGGGAAATATTGTTTGAAATGGGCAAAACTTGTGGCAGGAGAGTCATCTTTACTTTTTACTTCAATCATGTGAGTCGGCTTTTCATCAATACACACTAGAAAGTCAATTTCTTTGCCCTCTTTCGTTCTAAGATAATGCAGTGCTACCTCTTGCCCTGTTATATCTTGAATAAAATGTAACTCTTTTAAAAGTGCATTTGCAATGATATTTTCTAAGCGTGCTCCAGCATCTTGTACCTGAGAATGATCATAAAAATAATATTTAGGTTCTTTCAGAAGTGAACGGGCAATATTTTTACTATAAGGTGTTACGCGATAAATAATATATAAATTTTCTAATAACTGTAGCCAGCGTTTTATTGTATTTATATCACGCTCTAAATCTCTGGCAAGATTTGCATAGGAAACCCTACTACCCGCCCGCTGCTTCAATAAAAGCACAAGTGTTTCAATAACTTTAATATCGCGAATAGCATATAAGTCGATTAAGTCTTGACGTAAGATAATATCTAAATGAGTACGCTGCCAACGTTTATAATAATGCTCTTCACCTACTAAAAAAGGCTCGGGAAAACCACTACAATGCCAAAATTGCTCAAATAAATGCTTTTCATCTAGGCTAACAAAATGACTTGCTTCTTTCATATCGAATGGGTGCAAGCGATATTGGAAGTATCGTCCAGCAAGAGAATCACCAACGCGACAGTATACATCTAATTTTGCACTGCCTGTAACTATCAGTTTTGGCGGGATACCTTCAGTGTCATATACCCCTTTAAGCCAGCGTTTCCATTCATCCATTTTGTGTAATTCATCAAAAACAATTAATGGTTTATTACGGTCCCAACTCTTCTCCTTGAGGATAAGTCTGTCTTCAGCAGAATCATAATTCAAGTAATCATACGACTCCATAAGCTGCTTCGCTAATGTGGTCTTACCGCATTGGCGAGGCCCCATAAGCAGTACAATTTTTTGGGGTAAATCATTATTTATGTAGGAATCAAGATAGCGTTTCATCTGACTATTATGACTCTTATTCCAGAATAGTCAAGACTATTCTGGAATAAGAGTCATAATAGTCGCAATGCTCATTATAGGATGGTTTTTTTGCATGATGGCGCGCCCGGAGAATTGACTCGGGCCATCCATGGCCCTCGCCCCTGCGGGGCGCCTACGGCGTCCAAATCGGCTATCCTGCCGATTTGTCGAACTCCCTTCGGGAGCCCTCATCTCTTCTGGCGCTCATACAAAAAAGCCCATCATTGATGGGCTGTTTTATATGATGGCGCGCCCGGAGAGATTCGAACTCCCGACCACTTGGTTCGAAGCCAAGTACTCTATCCAGCTGAGCTACGGGCGCTTATTCTGTGAATGTGGCCGAATTATCCTGAACTCAGACACTTAAGTCAAATCCATCAACATAGTGAGACAAAAGACTAGCACTAACTCTTTATACTCAAAAACTTATTGGAAAATCAACATTTAATACCTAAATGAGAGTGCACCCGGAGAATTGACTCGGGCCATCCATGGCCCTCGCCCCTTCGGGGCGCCTGCGGCGTCCAAATCGGCTATCCTGCCGATTTGTCGAAC
>CBDDKW010000024.1:0-140000 GCA_965230425.1 Gammaproteobacteria bacterium
AATTGAATCGGTCACACTTACGTACAGTAATATTCAACTCCAAGGAAAAACGCCACTGGCTTGAGCAATTACTTCATCCACTGATCCGTGCGCAAGTACAGCAAGCTATTGCTAAATCCAGCGCTTGTTATTGTATGGTTGTTATACCTTTATTAGCTGAAAATTATCCCTACCCTGGTTTGGATAGGATCCTCATTGTTGACTGCCCTGAACAAATACAAATTCAACGCACCTGTGATCGTGACCATATCTCCCCCGCACAAGCGCAAAAAATTCTTGCCTCTCAGGCCTCACGCCAACAGCGCTTAGCCATCGCAGACGATATTATTAAGAATGATCAGGATAAAGCACTCCTGATAGCGAAAGTCCAAAAATTACACAGCACTTATCTCAAGCTAGCTAAATAAATACCACGATATTTCTAAAAAGTTTGCCATACCTAAGATTCTTAGAAGCCGCAATTAATGATATACTGTGAAAATCGCCGTGTAATTTATGAACACACAGAGGCTAATCGCAGGTAATCATGACAACACAATTAATCACTTACGAGCAACCTATCAATGAGCTGGTCAGAACGTGTTTGCGTCTTGAGCAAGCCTACCGACATTTAGATAATTTAATTCATCGGGGTGATGTCATAGACCATCACGGCGCTATCTGTGCCATTGTGAATATTTTGAATATCCTCGATAGACCTGATCTACGCTCTAAAATCACCAAAGAACTGCACCGTTATTTGGTTAATTTTAACCGCTTAAAGACAGCAGACAATGTTGACCATAGCAAACTGAATACCCTCCTCGATAAAATCAATTTAAGTATGGAACAATTGCATATAAACACGGGCAAATTTGGTGGCGTAGTTCGCGATAATGAATTGCTTAGCAATATTCGCCATCATTTAAACACCCCCGGTGGCACCACTAGCTTTGATACGCCTAGCTATCACCATTGGTTGCATATACCTAAAGATCAACGTATCCGACATCTTTTACAATGGCGTCAAGAATTAAGCGATATTTATGATGTGGTACAACTGTTATTACGCCTCATTAGACAAAGTAGTAGCCCCAGGCAACTCACCAGCTCTGGGCGATTTTACCAAGATACTCTTGACCCTTTAGTGCCCTGTCAATTAGTACGTATTGGCATACATGAGGGCCTACCCTTATATCCTGAAGTGAGTATAGGTCGCCACAGAGTCAGTATTAGGTTTATACATCCTGAGTTTGCACCGGCTGATATTGCCCCTGAAAAAGAAATTGAATTTTACCTCACATGCTGCACGATTTAGATGCTATAGTTAAAGGCAATTAGAAAACAGCACAGTGTAGGTACAGCTTATGGCAAACTTAAGTTGCAGCATATGGCGTTGGCTCGTAGCAATTGCCATATTATCATTAAGTCCTGTTGCTGTTGCTTTAGCTGCACCAGCCTTTTACCCTATCAATCCAAATGATAATGAATATATAAAAACAAGTACCTACCAGGGTGGTTCACTTGCGGCATTTATCAATAACTACGCAACAGTGCAGGATAAAGTCATGGATTACTTCAACAAGGCAAGCAGAGATAAGTTTGGTTATATGATCCCCGAAACTAGCTTATTAAAGTATCAAATCACCTATTTCAATGCCAATGCTAGGCCTAAAAGTAATAAGATACAGGCTGATGAATTATGCATCTATCCACATGCATTATTACCCGGTGCCACCACCATCACAACCTATACAATTTGTATCGCACCTTTTCAGCACCAGTCACATGCTAATTTACATGATAAAAAAACTAATAAGACTCAACAATAGCATCCTATAGGCACTAAGATTTCATAATACCTGAAAATATAGTCAGCAATTATGCAGTGATTTTGCCATGACATACTTTATATTTCTTGCCAGAACCACAGGGGCAGGGCTCATTACGACCCACTTTGCGCTCATGCCTGACAAAAGGTGTTGCCGCCGCTGAGGACTCTGCATGCTCAGCATTTTCACTTTCCAATGCATTAGGGGCATGTGGATCAGTACCATGTTGAAAATCCAATGGTATATTAGCATTTTGCAATCGTTGCTGCTCAAACTCGGCGGCTTGTTCCTCGGTTTGAATCTGTATTTTACTTAAAATACCAATCACATCGAGTTTCAGACTGTTAAGCATCATGGAGAATAATTCAAAGGCTTCGCGCTTATATTCCTGCTTTGGATTTTTTTGTGCATAACCACGCAGATGAATGCCTTGACGCAAATGATCAATGGCGGCTAAATGCTCTTTCCAATGCATATCAAGGCTTTGCAATACAATGGACTTCTCCAATTGCCGCATAGCCTCGGGTTCCACCTGTTCTAACTTGTTTTTATAACTACTTTCTAAAGCCTCATGGACTCGGCTACGGATCTCTTCTTCAGTTAAATTTTCATTATCCGCTAGCCACGATTGTACCGGCAAAGATAAACCAAAATCATGTTCTAACTGCTGCTCTAAACCCGGCAAATCCCACTGTTCCACGAAGCTTTGAGGAGCCACATGCATACTTACGACGGCATTTGCCACATCATTCATAATGCTCTGTATCGTCTCAGATACATCCGTGCTCTGCATCAATTCACTACGTTGTTCATAGACAACTTTACGCTGGTCATTCGCCACATTATCGAATTCTAATAATTGTTTACGAATATCGAAATTGTGGCCTTCTACTTTACGCTGCGCATTTTCAATAACGCGGGTTAGCCATGGATGCTCCATAGCTTCATCTTCCATCTTAAATTTTTGCATAAATGCAGATAATCTATCCGCTGCGAAAATACGTAATAGATTATCTTCCAATGATAAATAGAATTGGCTGCTACCAGGATCGCCTTGACGACCAGAACGACCGCGTAATTGATTATCAATACGCCGTGACTCATGTCGCTCCGTACCCAAGACATGCAGTCCACCCGCTTTAACCACTTGTTGATGGCGTTGCTGCCAGTCTGAGCGCAGTTTTTCAATTTGCGTTTCAGTTGGGTTATTCAATGCAGCAATTTCCGCATCCACGCAACCACCTAAGACAATATCTGTACCTCGGCCTGCCATATTGGTTGCAATGGTCACGACACCTGGCCGACCAGCTTCAGCAATAATATAAGCTTCACGCTCATGCTGCTTAGCGTTCAACACCGCATGTTTAATTTTTTGTTGCTGCATAAATTTCGATAATAATTCTGATGCTTCAATTGAAGTAGTACCGACTAATACCGGTTGCCCTGCCTCTTGGCGAGCTTTAATCTCAGTAACAATAGCTTTAAATTTATCTTGCATTTTTACGTAAACTTTATCAGTCAAGTCTTTACGTATTACCGGTACATTCGGTGGGATCGCAACCACTTCTAAGCCATAGATTTGGTGGAATTCATAGGCTTCTGTATCCGCAGTACCTGTCATGCCAGCTAATTTCTCGTAGGTTCTAAAATAATTCTGGAAAGTAATGGATGCTAAGGTTTGGTTCTCTGTTTGGATCTGTACTTTCTCTTTTGCCTCAACCGCTTGATGCAAACCATCAGACCAACGCCGCCCTGACATTAATCGACCTGTATGTTCATCAACAATAATTACTTCATTATCTTTAACAATATAATCTACATCGCGTTGGAATAATGCATGTGCGCGTAGCGCAGCAGTAATATGGTATAACAAGGTAATATTGGCAGGGTCATACAAACCTTCACCTTCCGTAATCACTTCTGCCTCAACAAGCAGCTCTTCCATACGTTGATGACCATCATCTGTTAGATAGGCTTGCTTGGATTTTTCATCCAGGTAGAAATCACCTGGCCCCTCTTCTTCTTCACGTTTAGACAATTTAGGGATCAAACTGTCAATCTTAATGTATAATCCTGAAGAATCATCTGATGGGCCTGAAATAATTAAAGGCGTTCTCGCTTCATCAATAAGAATAGAGTCAACTTCATCCACAATAGCAAAATGCAATCCACGCTGTGCTCGTTCTTCTAATGTAAACACCATATTGTCACGTAGAAAATCAAAGCCAAATTCGTTATTGGTACCGTAAGTGATATCTGCTTTATAGGCTGCTTGTTTTTCTTCCTTAGACATATCAGGAATATTGACACCCACGGTCATGCCGAGAAAATTATAAATTGGTTCCATCCAGCTAGCATCGCGCTTAGCAAGATAATCATTTACGGTGATGATATGTACGCCTTTTCCTGTTAAGGCGTTAAGATAGGCTGGCAAGGTCGCTACAAGTGTCTTACCTTCACCCGTGAGCATTTCCGCAATATTGCCCTCATGCAGCACCATGCCACCAATTAACTGTACATCAAAATGACGCATTTTTAAGGTACGAGATGAAGCTTCGCGTACTGCGGCAAACGCCTCAGTTAACAACGAGTCTAAGCTTTCACCCGCTTGGATGCGCTGGCGGAATTCATCCGTCTTAGCTCGCAATTGTTGATCAGTTAGCGCTTGAAACTCGGGCTCTAGTTGGTTAATTTTTTCGACATTTTTTGTTAAACGCTTAATAACACGCTCATTTCGACTACCAAATACAGATTTGAATATTTTTGCGATCATATACACTCTTTAAAATCAACGGATAACTTGTTCACAATATGTGCTATCATTCTTGCAGTGAATGCACACAAAAGACACCTCTATCGGACAATGTCCATTATCAGTCAATCATTTAACTTTGTGTCAACGATTTAATGGCTGTTAACGATTTCACTGCAAATCAACAATATAGGCACTCATTAGGAAAGTTTGTTCCCTACGTGCATTTTTGTTGCGTGCGCAGTAGTGTAGCGAATTATTGTCAATAGCACTATAGCTAAGCACTATAGAGTATGCATTTTTCCCAGTATGGCCGTAAAATTCACCACAGGTTCATTTTTCTAAACAACTCCACAGACTAATTTCAGTACTAAACGCTTATTCACGCAGTGGCAGCGAATATAGCTGATAGAAGTTTCTTGCTTAAACCGGTGTTTTAGTTTCAAATAATGCCCTATGAAGAACAAAAACCACACATCAATTGACGACTTATTGAACAGCGATAATAAGGGCTTAAACTACCTGGTTGCTAAAGTTCAACAACACCAGCGATTACAAGCGGCGCTGGATGCAAGTATTCCTGCCCCTCTCACAGAGCATTGTAAGGTAGCCAACCTACGTAATGGTTGTTTAGTGATACAGACAGATAGTCCCGCTTGGTTGACTAAGTTACGTTACAGCTCACCGGATATATTGCAGGCTTTAAGGCGTATTGATGGCTTACAGGGCTTACGCAGGCTAGAGTTTTATATCGAACCTCCACAGCAAGTTAAAGCGCCTATCAAAATACAACGCAAACTACTGTCACATAACAATGCTAATTTACTCAATAGTATCGCCAATGGCATCAAAGATGAGGCACTCAAAGCCACGCTGAAACGACTCACCAATCATACCAAGTCAGAACAATAACAACCCAGTGAATAGAAGAATAGTACTCTGGACATACGTCTAACTATCGAAATACGACCCTCAGCAAAAAAGCGCAAGTTTACGCAGGTAATAAATGAGCAACGCAGCGAATGGAATAACGCCGCTGTGGACAAAAAGACGAAGCTTTAAGAGGATTTAAGCAGGCACTACCAACGCAGGCTTAACAAAACTAATAGGCGCACGCTCATTCTCTTCATAAGTGACATATTCCCATGCCCCTTCTGTGGCAAGCAACTTACGCAATAGTTGATTATTGAGTGCATGACCTGATTTATAGCCTTTAAAAGCACCTATGAGGCTGGCGCCGAGAAGATACAAGTCACCGATAGCATCGAGCATTTTATGACGTACAAATTCATCTTCATAGCGTAAGCCATCTTCATTCAAGACGCGGTATTCATCCACGACAACGGCATTATCTAAGCTACCACCGAGGGCAAGATTCATTTGTCGAAGCTTTTCATAATCTGACATAAAACCGAAGGTGCGAGCACGGCTTAATTCTTTCACGAAAGACATAGTGGAAAAATCAAGACTGGCACGTTGATCTCTATTGACGAACACGGGATGATCAAAATCGATAGCAAAATCTACTTTGAAACCATCATAGGGTTCAAAGGCTGCTGATTTATACTCGGTTGTACCTGGCTCGCCTACTTCGATGAGCACAGGTTCTTTAATGCGGATGAATTTCTTGGCAGCTGACTGTTCTTCGATACCGGCTGATTGGATCAAAAATACGAAAGGTCCAGCACTGCCATCCATGATGGGTAATTCTGGTGCGGTCACGTCCACATAGGCATTATCAATACCCATGCCTGCAAAGGCTGACATAAGGTGTTCTATGGTAGAAATACGTACATTATCTTTAATAAGAGTAGAGGCAAGCACTGTATCACCCACATTATGAGCCGTAGCCTTGATATCAACCACTGGATCTAAATCAACTCGGCTGAAGACGATACCCGTATTTACGGGCGCAGGCCGAAGTGTCAAATAGACCTTTTCACCCGTGTGTAAACCCACACCCGTGGCCTGGATGACATTCTTGAGAGTTCGCTGTTTGATACGCGCTGTTGCCATTTTACTGTAGTTTTCCTCATATACTTAGGGGCGGCAGTCTACCACAAGAAAAGCACGCAGTCATATGACTGCATGCTTCAACTATTCTCAACATGAACTAGAGCGTCCATATTTGGACAATCTTGAACGAAAAATGTCGCTCCGCTGCTCAGGTATTACATATACATTGCGCTGCTCGCTCCATTTTTAGTCCAACCTTGCCTCAAATCTGAACGTTGTTTACATTCGAGTCTCCATATTTAAAATTACTGGCCCTTTTATTAACCATAGCGTAATAATAAACCATTAATCGGCAATTGTCTCCTCCTGGCGACGTAAAAATGCAGGAATATCAAGGTATTCCATATCTTTTTCGGTTTCAAGGCTTGGTTTTGCTGCTGCTGTCGCTGGTGTTTGCTTACGCATAACGGTTGGTCGTTCTAATTTCTCATAATCCAGAGAGCCGTCGGCTTTAATACTGGCAGATAATCGACCAGATTCTTGGCCTTGACCTAAACCAGTCACGACGACGGTCACCCGCATTTCATCACTCATTTCAGGGTCAATCACAGTACCAACCACCACTGTGGCATGTTCTGATGTAAAGTTTTTAACCGCCTCACCCACTTCTTCGAATTCCCCGATAGACATATCCAAGCCAGCGGTAATATTTACTAGAATACCTTTAGCTCCGCCAAGATTCACATCTTCTAATAAGGGGCTTTGGATTGCAGCTTCTGCAGCTTCACGTGCACGATTCTCACCAGCACCCACACCAGTACCCATCATCGCCATACCCATTTCAGACATCACTGTACGCACATCGGCAAAATCCACATTAATTAAACCAGGGCGAGTAATTAATTCCGCAATACCTTGCACCGCACCAAAGAGGACATTATTCGCCGCTTTGAAGGCATTCAGTAAGGTAATATTCTTACCCAAAACACTGAGTAATTTATTATTCGGGATAGTAATCAAAGAATCCACATACTGGGTCAATGCTCGCATACCATCATCAGCAACCGCCATACGCTGACGACCTTCAAAGGAGAAGGGACGAGTGACTACAGCAACGGTGAGGATCCCGAGCTCTTTCGCTAATTTAGCAACAATAGGTGCTGCACCTGTACCTGTGCCACCACCCATACCGGCAGTAATAAAGACCATATCAGTGCCAGTAAGGAATTCGCGGATTTTTTCATTGTCTTCTTCAGCCGATTGGCGACCGATTTCAGGATCGGCACCAGCCCCAAGACCTTTAGTGATTTGCTCACCTAATTGCATGGTTGGAGCGGAAGAATTAATCAACGCTTGAGCATCTGTATTAGCTACGAGAAACTCTACACCTTCAATTTTTTCCATTACCATGTGCTCAACGGCGTTACCGCCACCGCCACCTACACCGATTACTTTAATGACAGCCCCGTGGCTAGCATCCATATATTCAAACATAATGTGTCTCCATTAAAAATAAATATTCGCACAACAAGTTGTGCTGAACATCAGTTAAAAACTACCTTGAAACCAACTTTTCATTTTACCAAATAAACTTTTCACGCCTGCACCCATGATAATATCATTGGATGGTTGTCGGTGTTGCTGCTGTTGCAAGCCATAGAGTAATAAACCAACGCCTGTAGCGTAGCTTGGATTACCAATAACGTCAGCCATCCCGGTAACGCGATCCGGCACACCTAAGCGTACAGGTACTCTAAAGACCGTTTCTGCTAATTCAACAGCTCCAGCCACACAGGACGCGCCCCCAGTGAGCACAATACCTGCCGCCACTAAATCTTCAAAACCACTACGTCGCAATTCAGCTTGCACTAAGGCAAATAATTCATCGTAACGTGGCTCTACAATCTCGGCGAGTACTCGTCGTGAAATACGTCGTGCAGGCCGATCCCCCACACTAGGCACTTCTATCATATCATTCGGGTTTGCTAAATTTGCCAATGCTCGCGCATTTTTGACTTTGATCTCTTCGGCTGCCTGAGTGGGTGTACGCATTGCTACAGCAATATCGTTCGTCACTTGGTCGCCAGCAATAGGGATCACCGCAGTATGGCGGATGGCACCATTGGTAAATACAGCAATATCAGTGGTACCAGCCCCAATATCAATTAAGCAAACACCTAATTCTTTCTCGTCTTCTGTGAGTACTGAATAACTAGAAGCCAATTGCTCTAATATAATATCGGCCACTTCCAAACCACAACGTCGTACGCATTTGATAATATTTTGCGCCGCACTTACGGAACCTGTGACCATATGGACTTTGGATTCTAAACGCACACCAGACATGCCAACAGGCTCACGAATACCCTCCTGACTGTCAATGATAAATTCCTGCGGCAATACATGCAGAATTTTCTGATCCGCAGGAATAGCAACCGCTTTAGCAGCGTCAATCACACGATCCACATCATGGTGCATCACTTCACTATCACGAATAGCAACAATACCGTGTGAATTTAAGCTACGCACATGACTACCAGCAATACCGGTAAATGCTGAATGTATTTGACAGCCTGCCATTAACTCAGCTTCCTCTATGGCGCGCTGTATAGATTGTACAGTTGAGTCTATATTGACAACCACCCCACGTTTTAAACCAGTGGATGGGTGACTACCAACGCCAATAACATCTAAACCACCATCGATACCAATCTCGCCCACCAGTGCAACGACTTTTGAGGTGCCTATATCCAAACCAACAATTAAATTCTTTTCCACCTTTTTTGTCATTTACTCTATTCTCACTTTTGCTCTTTATTACCGGTGATCTAATTGTCACCCTACACTAAAAGTTATTCCCTCTTAGTCACTCCAATACCTTATTGCCTGAGCAATCTGCTCAATGCAAACAAGCAATTCACTTTTTAAGCCAGCTCACAGCCATACCATTGTCATAACGCATATCCACGATAGCATTCTGCTGCGCATGGCCTGCATAAATTTTCTTGTAAGCACTAATAAAGTGCACTAAACGTCCAATGACATCTTCACGCCCTAGCTGTAGCTGGGTACCATCGCTCAATTTTAACTGCCATGCCAATCGTGGCGATAATACCAAAGAATCAATCTGTAATTTTAATGGTTTTAGCAAGGCAAGCATTTCTTGGTAACGCTGCATGACTTCTTTTTCTTGATCCGCAGGCCCTGATAGCTCAGGTATGCCTACTGGCAAAGTCCCCTTTGCCGGTGTAATCACTTGGCCCGACTCCACGATGACGGTGTTATGGTTCCACAGAGCTACGGGTTCATGCTCTTGTAAAGTAATGCTGACTTTATCTGGCCAATGGCGTCTTACATTGGCATGAGCAACCCAGGGTAATTGCTCTACTTCATGCTTGATTGCAGCCACATTCAGGGCAAAAAAACTTTTATCAACAAAAGGCAAAAGATGGGCTTTAAGAATCTCTGGGTTTGTGTACTGATAATCACCACTGACGGTCACATTGTTAATAGGGTAAGAACGGGCGCTGGTCATATGACAATACAACCAAATACAAATACTGGTCAGTAAAGCAACAATAGAAATTTTGGTAAATTTTTGCCAATTAATAGGACGACTTTGAGATCCAACACTGCGCTGTGCCGTTTGGGAACGCTTTGTATTTAATATCCCCAATATTCTTCCCATGCCTACTTGTCCTTTTGTCGCAATGACATTCCCAACAACAACCAGAGACGATTGTAATTTTTTCTCCCACATTTGACAAATTTTATCGGCACTTTCTTGTAATTTATTGGCTACTTGCCCAATATATGTACTTCCGTGATCAAACGAATGCCACTTTTTTGTTCAACCACATCAGCAACATGCGAAATTAGCGATTCTATATCTGCGGCAGTTGCTGTACCTTCATTCACAATAAAATTGGCATGCTTTTCTGAAACCCTGGCACCGCCGATACTGAAGCCTTTTAAACCACAGTGCTCAATCAAACGGGCAGAATAATCACCAGGTGGATTTCTGAACACGGAACCGCCGGTTGGTTCACTGGTGGGCTGAGTACGCGCCCGCCTATCCAGCAATTCTCTTATTTTTTGTAAGGATGCCTCTCGTTCGCCCTGTTGCAATTGCAAGTAACCCGCTACGAACCATTCATTGGCCGGGCTTTCCACATAACGATACTCCACATGAAAGTCATCCGCAGGCCGACATTGAATATGTCCTTGGCGGTTAATTGTTTCAACCTTAGCCGCATGCTCCCACGTTTCGCTGCCATGACAGCCTGCATTCATGGCCAAAGCACCTCCCATGGTACCAGGCACACCGGCTAAAAATTCAGCACCCTCTAGGCCTTGGCGAGCACAAAAACGTGCAACTTGGGCACAAGAAACACCAGCCTCTGCTCGTACTAAGCCATCTTCCAGTACGGATAATTGTTTAAGTTTGCCTAGTGGTGCAATCACCACACCTGGTAATCCCTGATCTCTGATCAAGGTATTACTACCCAAACCTAACCACACCACTGGATATTCAGCCGGTAAATGCTGAAGAAACGTGGCTAAATCGTCTAAATCCGCAGGCTGAAAAAAATATTCGGCAGGTCCACCCACTTTCCAAGTAGTAAAGTTATCAAGACTCACATTGGCTTGTAATTTACCACGATAAAGACCCTGCATTTGTTCCATTAACACGGTTTACCCCTGCCCATCGAATTGTAAATTTGCAGCTAATTTAGCAGCGATAGCACCAATATTGCCTGCACCCTGCGTTAGCAAAATGTCATTATCTTTTAATACTGTTTGCAACACTGAAAACAAATCATCGCCCTTACCAACAAAAATAGGATCAACACGACCACGTTGACGAATAGTCCGGCATAAGCTTCGGCTATCTGCTCCCTTAATAGGTTCCTCGCCCGCAGGGTACACTTCTAACATTAATAAGACATCAACCTCAGATAATACTTGTGAAAAATCTTCAAATAAATCTCGCGTACGGGTAAAACGATGCGGTTGATAGGTCATCACTAAACGCCGATCAGGCCAAGCTGCTCGAATAGCTTGTATTGTCGCCGCCACTTCACGAGGATGATGGCCATAATCATCAATCATTAAGACTCGGCCTTGTTCTATCATAAACTCACCATACATTTGGAAACGTCGGCCTATACCTGCGAAATTCGCCAAAGAATGTGCAATGGCCTTGTCACTGACACCCACCTCAGTAGCAATAGCAATAGCCGCCAAAGCATTTAACACATTATGGCGTCCCGGTAAGTTTAAAGTTATGTCTAATTTGGAGTCCTGCTGTTTACGCAGTACAGTAAAATGATTTTGTGTCCCCATTTGTTGGTGATCTAAGGCTTGAAAATCCGCATCCTCAGCAAAACCATAAGTGACTACAGGCCGCGAAATATCAGGTAATAAATCTCTCACTACAGGATCATCAACACATAGTGCCGCCAGCCCATAAAAAGGGATATGGTGTAAGAATTTCTCGAAAGTCTTACGCAAGACAGAAAAATCACCATTGTATGTTTCCATGTGATCGGCATCAATATTAGTGACAACAGCCATCATGGGTTTCAAATATAAAAATGACGCATCACTTTCATCTGCCTCAGCCACTAAATATTGACTCGCACCTAAACGTGCATTCGCGCCCGCACTATTCAACAAACCACCAATCACAAAAGTAGGATCTAAATCACCTTCAGCTAGTATACTCGCAATTAAACTGGTTGTAGTCGTCTTACCATGAGTACCTGCCACAGCAATACCATGACGAAAACGCATTAATTCCGCTAACATTTCCGCGCGCGGTACAACCGGGATCCGCAATTCACGGGCAGCTATTACCTCAGGATTATCATCAGGAATAGCCGTAGATATCACAACCACATCAACATTATTTACATGTTCATGAGCATGGCCTTGGTACATGACAACACCCTGTTCTCGCAAACGCTCTGTAGTCGGGCTTTTCGCCATATCGGAACCAGAAATACTGTAGCCTTGATTCAGCAATACTTCGGCTATCCCGCTCATACCAGCGCCACCAATACCAACGAAATGAATATGCTTGGTTCGACCTAATAAGGGTAAATCAACGCGATGATTAAGGACTTCAGTCACGACACACTCCTAAACAAGCATCAACGATTGTCTGTGCAGCATCACGCTTTGCGAGCTGATAGGCAGCTTGGGCATAGTGTAATCGTTGTTGCGGTTGTTGAATAAATTTTTCTAAATGATGGACTAATTTATCACTGCTTAATTCTGCCTGCGGTAAGAGGATCCCCGCTCCAGCCTCTACTAAAAACTTTGCATTACGAGTTTGATGATCATCCACAGCCTGAGGAAAAGGGATTAAAATACTTCCCAAACCAACAGCCGCTAATTCAGCAACGGTAGTCGCACCCGCCCGACAAATCACAAAGTCAGCCCATGCATAGGCAGCCGCCATATCATCAATAAATGCCTCAACACGTACTGTTAATTGTCTATCTGCATAAGCTTGTTTAACTGCCTCATAATCTAATTGTCCAGTTTGATGCCATAGAGAAAATTCTTGGTCTGGAAATTTTTGCTTTAATTGCAGCAAAGCATCAGGTATCACCGTATTCACTGCTCGCGCACCTTGGCTACCACCTAAAATTAATAAATGCAGTTTTTGCGTACGCGGTGAAAAACGCTGCTCCGGCTCAGGTAATGCTAAAATATCCTTACGTAGGGGATTACCGCTGTAGGATACTTTTTTCTTTAGCTGAAAACTCTCTGGAAAAGATTCTAATACAGACTTCGCCCAACGCGCTAAAATACGATTCGTCATACCTGGCACGGTATTCTGCTCATGGATCACTAAGGGATACCTTAACAAGTAAGCAGCCAATCCCCCTGGCCCACTAGCATAACCTCCCATACCAATCACCACCGCAGGCTTAAGGTGTCGTAAAATAGCCATGGACTGCAACAGTGATCTGATTAACTGCCACGGCGCTAATAACTTACGCAAGACACCATGACCACGAACACCACGGACACTAATAGCATGAAAGGGGATCGCCGCTTGAGTGGTAGCGCGTGCTTCAAAACTATCACGTGTACCAAGCCAGGCAATTTTATAGCCGCGCTGACTAAACTCTTCCGCAATCGCTAAACCTGGCATCACATGTCCACCAGTACCGCCCGCCATAATCACCACAGTTTTTGTCATACGGCCCCTCTATGCTTATCCTGCATGGCATGCTTACGCGACTCGTGATCAATACGAAAGAGAATACCCAACATCATACAATTCACTAGCATGCTACTACCACCATAGCTAATAAAAGGCAGCGTCAAGCCTTTAGTAGGTAATACACCTAAATTAACGCCCATATTAACCATCGCTTGGAAGGCCAACCATAAACCGAACCCAAAGGCTAAATAAGCCGCAAAATAAAACCGTTGTGTAAATGCCCGGTAAGCAATACGCATCACACAAGCCACTAACAGAATAAATAAACCCATCACTACTAAGATACCAAACAAACCTAATTCTTCAGCAATTACTGCAAACAAAAAATCCGTATGAGCCTCTGGTAAATAAAATAATTTTTGGATACTGTCACCTAAGCCAACACCAAACCAACTACCCCGCCCAAAGGCGATCAATGATTGTGTTAATTGGTAGCCACTGCCGAATTGATTCGCCCACGGATCTAAGAATGATGTTAATCGTTGCAAGCGATAAGCTGAGGTTAACGCCATATAGGTAAAACCAGAACCAACTAATGCCACTAAAACTAGAAAATGCCTTAACTTCACCCCAGCAATAAATAACATCCCCAATGCCGCAGTAAAAATTACCACCGTCGCTCCAAAATCAGGTTCGCTCAGCAGTAACCCTGCAATGATCAGTAATAATAAAAATGGTTTTATAAACCCACTGGCTTGATTACGCACCTCATCGCCATGGCGCTGCAAATAGCCCGCCAAATAAATAATAAAAAATAACTTCGCTAATTCAGATACTTGAAAACCTAGACCCGCAAAGCCCAGCCAACGCATACTACCATTTACTTGATGTCCGATACCTGGGATTAATACCAACGTCAAAAGCACAAAGATCGAACACAACAAAACACCGCCAGATTTTTCCCAAAATGATAAGGACACACGGTATAAAGCAAAACCAATAACTAAGCCTAAACCTAAATAAATACTTTGACGCAGCAAATAGTGAAAAGAACCACCGTACTGACGATCAGAAATCACCATTGATGCAGAACTGACCATAATCAAACCGATAGCGATTAAGCAAATAATGGCAGTGATCAACAAGCGGTCATGACCTGGACCTTGCAAGACAGTTTTACCAGAAGATGCCGCCACAGGCGTGCTATAACTCATTCACTGTATCCTTAACCAATGCACAAAACTGCTCACCACGATCAGCATAACTTTTAAACATATCAAAACTCGCACAAATAGGTGATAGTAATACAATATCGCCAGGCTGTGCTTGTGCTGCAGCTAATCTGACTGCTTGCGCTAAATCTTGCGCATGTACAATATCGGTCACCACCGCTAGTGATGCGGCAATCGCTGCTGCATCCTGTCCAAATAGTATCGCGCTTCGCACATATTGGCTAGTAGCGCTGTGCAATGGCTGAAAATCTCCCCCCTTCGCCAAGCCACCAGCCAATAAAATGATTTTACCTTTAATTGTCGGGCCTAAGCCCTCCAATGCAGCCAAGGTGGCACCAACATTTGTACCTTTGGAATCATTGTACCAAGTCACGCCATTTTGCTCGGCTACCCACTGACAACGATGTGCCAATCCTGGAAATGCAGTTAATGCGTCTATCATAGCAGGTAAAGCTAATCCACAAGCATGACCAATGGCCAAAGCCGCGACAGCATTCGCCCAATTATGTCGACCTTGAATTTTTAACGCCGACACTGGCACTATATTTTCTTCGCCATAGGCAATAAAATACTGACCATTATCAGCGCGCAGGCCAAATTCACCCGCCAAAGGCGCATCATTAGAAAATTGTACGGTATGAGCAGCTTGATTGGGGGCTTGCACCCACGTGGCTTGGTCCTGTTTATTGATCACAGCACAGTGGCAATCTTGATAAATGCGTTGCTTAGTTGCAGCATACTCTGCCACATCCACATAGCGATCCATATGGTCAGGGGAAATATTTAAAACTGTCGCTACTTTTGTTTGCAAACTATGAGTTAACTCTAATTGAACATTAGAGACTTCCAATACATATAAATCAGCAGGAGCTGCTAACAACAAGTCCAATGCGGGCGTGCCAATATTACCGCCCACTTGCACATTCACCCCTGCAGCACGCGCTAACTCACCTACCAAAGCTGTCACCGTGCTCTTTGCATTAGTCCCAGTAATGGCGACGACATCAGCAGACACAGCGCGGGCAAATAATTCAATATCACCAATACAGGGAATACCGCGTTGCTGACATTCATGAATCACATCTTCAATGATACTCGGTATCATATTTTCAGCATGACACTTTGCTAGGCTGGGTTCAGCCACATAAGTACCAGGACTGAGTACTAACTCTGTGGCAGCCAGCATTAATTCACGGGAGAAATGCCCCAACACACAGGGCACATTTGGAAATTGTTCACGTAGCTCGGTTAAGCCTGGTGGCTCATCACGACTATCATTAACAATGACAGGATAACCTAAAGAAACTAGATGGCGCACGCATGATAAACCTGTTGGTCCTAAACCAACCACAACCCGCGCATCGGCAGGAACCTCTACCTGTGCCATTAATAATCCTTACCTTAATTTCAAACTCGACAAGCCCAGCAACACTAAAATCACCGTAATAATCCAAAACCGTACAATCACCTTAGGCTCTGCCCACCCTTTCAATTCAAAATGATGATGCAAAGGCGCCATACGAAAAATACGCTTACCACCCGTGGCTTTAAAATACCCTACCTGCAAAACCACAGATAAAGTTTCTACGACAAAAATACCACCCATAATAAATAGCACTAACTCTTGACGCACGATTACCGCCACAATACCCAATGCTGCACCTAAGGATAAAGATCCCACATCCCCCATAAATACTTCAGCAGGATAAGTGTTAAACCACAAAAACCCTAGTCCTGCCCCCACTAAGGCCGCACAGAACACTGCCATTTCACCAGCACCCGGCACATAGGGGATCCATAAATAATGTGCGTAGTGAGCATTCCCCGTCAAATACGCAAAAATACCTAAGGCACCACCGACTAATACCGTCGGTAAGATTGCGAGTCCATCCAAACCATCGGTTAAATTCACTGCATTACTAGAGCCAACAATGACAAAATACGTTAAGACAATAAACATCAAACCTAGCTGAATATGGCCTTGTTTTAGAAAAGGTATCACCAATTGCGTCTCGGTGGCTGATGGGGCTAGAACAAATAAATAAACCGCTGCTAACAATCCTAAAACAGATTGCCAGAAATACTTCCAACGTCCAGGTAAGCCTTTGCTATTTTTTTTCACTAATTTGCGAAAATCATCAATATAACCAATAGCACCAAATCCAATCACAATAAATAAGGTTAACCAAATATATCGATTACTCAGATCAGCCCAGAGCAATACTGCAATCGTGATCGCAAATAAAATTAATACCCCGCCCATAGTCGGTGTGCCGGCTTTTTCCAAATGTGACTGTGGACCATCATCGCGGATCATTTGTCCCACTTGGTATTGGGACAACCAACGGATCATTTTTGGTCCAGCTAAGATAGCAATAGTGAGTGCTGTTAATGCTGCTAGAATAGCTCGCAGTGTAATATAGTGAAATACACCGAAACCATGATAAACATGTTCTAAGGATTGAGTTAACCAATAAAGCATATGCTTCCTCTTTACATTTTTTACTTTTTACCCTGTCGCTAAACCGTCAGCAGATTTCTCGCTACGCTCGCAATGACAACAAAGCTGCTGTGAATCCGAACAACGCGAGGGATCCCCTTATGCTTTGACTGACGATAACCATTGCTCATTCGCCACTAATTGCTGCGACCACTTTTTCCATTTGCATACTCCGCGACCCTTTCACTAGTACACACATATTTTTTGTTAAATCACCCTGTAATTGTGCAATCAAATCCGCCTGCGTCTGAAAATGACATGCCCCAGGGCCAAATGCTTCAACCGTATGTTTCGCTAATTCACCCACGGCATATAATTTCTTCACACCGTATTGTTGTGCTTTTTCCGCTAACTGTTGATGATAAAAAGCCGCATTGTCACCCAACTCAGCCATATCACCCATCACAAACACTGCCTCCTGCTCACACTGAGCCAAGACCACCAGTGCCGCCTCCATGCTGAGAGGATTGGCATTATAAGTGTCATCAATGATTTGTGCACCACAGGCAGCCACTTTTTTTACTAATCGCTTGTTCACAGCACGCATATTCTGCAAACCCTGCTGGACATTGTCCAAATTTGCTCCAGCACACAGACTCGCGGCTGCTGCAGCTAATGCATTCATCACATTATGTTCACCAATGACTGATAGCTGTACAGCCACTTCACCCTTGGGAGTGATTAAATCAAAACCAATTTGCCCCTGTGCATCCACAACAATATTCTCAGCACGCACATCAGCCGTATCAGATAAACCAAAACTCACTTGCTGTTTATCTTGAGTAATACTCTGCCAGTAACTGAAATACTCATCATCTGCATTTAAAATCGCTGTACCCTGAGCCGTTAATCCCTGAAAAATTTCTCCCTTACCTTTCGCCACACCGGCTACATCACCAAAGCCCTCTAAATGCACAGCAGCGGCATTCGTAATCATAGCAATATCAGGTTGGGCAATATCAGTTAAATAAGCAATTTCTTGTAAATGATTTGCGCCCATTTCGAGTACCGCATATTCATGTTCCTCTTGAATAGCCATCACCGTCACAGGTAAACCAAAGTCGTTATTCAACGTGCCCTCAGTGGCCAAAACATTGCCCGCACAACTTAAAATGCTCGCTATCATGGTTTTCGTAGTAGTTTTGCCACAACTGCCAGTAATACCAATCACCGGTATGGTTAACTGTTGTCGATATGCCTTCGCCATCTGACCAAGTGCAATGCGTGTGTCTGGCACTAATAATTGGGGCAATTTTGTATCCGCAACTTTGCTCACCATAACCGCCGCGGCAAATTTTGCCTCAGCATCACGAATAAATTGATGACCATCAAAATTTGGCCCCTCTATGGCTACAAATAATTGTCCTACTGCTAAAGTACGTGTATCAATACTGGCACTGGTAAAACGTGCATCACCATTAATGAGCCGTCCCCCAACTACAGTACTAAAATCCGATAACTTCTTCATAACTTCTAATCCTTTCTCTCATCGGCTGGCCAACATTCAGCTAATGCAGCGAGTACTTGTTGTTGATCACTAAAATGTACGCGCTCGTCGCCCAAAATTTGATAATCTTCGTGACCTTTACCTGCAATTAAAATCACATCTTTGGCACTCGCATTTTTTATAGCAGCAAAAATAGCCTGTTGCCTGTCTAACTCAATAATAGTTTTACCATGGCCACGGATCCCTGCAATAATATCTCGGCAAATTTGTTGAGGATCTTCATGGCGGGGATTATCATTTGTCACAATAATCTGATCACTAAATTGCTCTGCCATTGCTGCCATTAAAGGACGCTTACCTTGATCACGCTCACCACCACAACCAAACACACAGGTAATATGACCATGACAATGTTCCTTGATAGCCATCAAGGCTTTTTCAAGAGCATCAGGTGTATGAGCATAATCAACAATCACGGTTGGATGATCACCACCACCAAATACCTGCATACGACCATCAATACCATTAATATGACTTAAACAATCTAATACATTATTAAATTCATAACCCATCACGCACAGACAGGTTAAAACCGCCAATAAATTCTGTAAATTAAATCGTCCGAACAAAGGACTGGTAAAATCACCTTCACCCCACGGCGTACAAATTCGCGCGCTAATACCTGCATGATCAAGCTGTACATCCCGAGCTTGTATTAAGGTCGCATTTTTAGGTAAAGGACAATGAGCGCGTGTACTATACACATACACAGGCAAACGCTCCGCTAATTCTTTACTCCAAGTTGTACCATAGGGATCATCGCCGTTGAGTATGGCACACTGTAAATCTGGAAAATCAAATAATTGACGTTTTGCATTAGCATAATGCTGCATATCGCCATGATAATCTAAATGGTCGCGGGTCAAATTAGTAAACACAGCCATACTAAAATGACACCCTTGCACTCGATGTTGATCTAATCCATGCGAGGATACTTCCATGCCCACGGCTTCAGCACCACGCTGATGTAAGTCATGCAATTGTCGATGGAATTCAACTGGCATAGGCGTGGTAAAACGACTTTTTTCTAAGGCATCAGGAAAACCACAGCCATTAGTACCCATAATGCCAGCTTTCACCCCTAAAACAGTCAAAGCTTTTGCAAAAAAATGCGCTACTGAAGTTTTACCATTGGTACCAGTGACACCCATCACCGTCATTTGTGCAGAGGGATGCTGAAAAAAGTTATCCGCTAAACAACCTAATTGGGTTGATAAATTAGCTACAGGGATCACTGGCACAGCACACGGTTCAGGTAAAAATGCTTGTAATTCTTGCTCACTCTCTGCTTCAGCTAAGACACAGACCGCACCCTTTTCAATGGCCTTGGCAATAAAACGCCGGCCATCCATAATTTGCCCCACGCAAGCACAGAAGACATCACCATGACTAATTTCTCGGCTGTCGCTCTGTATACCATTAACCTCCAGGTCCATACTCTCATCAAGCGTTATCACACCTTGGCAAATTTCTGATAATCGCATATGCCTTCCCTTTATGACTGTTTCGATTTTAAATCATCCGGTGGCACATCTAACATACGTAATGCACCTCCAGTTACTTTTGCAAATAAAGGCGCAGCAACTAAGCCACCATAAAAACCACCTGCACGCGGATCATTGACCACAACAGCAGTCACGATCCGCGGCTCACTAGCAGGCGCTACCCCAACGAAAATTCCAATATGACGGTCTTTTTCATAACCATGCTCACCCACAATACGGACTGTACCAGTTTTGCCTGCTACGCTATACCCTGGAATACGCGCGCGCGTGGCCGTCCCACCTTTTTTTGTCACAGTACCCAACATAGCTAAAACACTGTGCGCAACATGTTCACTAATCACTCGTTGACTGCTGGGTGACTTATCGAGCTTGATCAAGCTCACAGGATGTTTTACTCCACCTGTGGCTAAAATCGCATACGCTTGTGCTAACTGTAATGGCGTCACCGACATACCATAACCAAAGGATAAAGTAGCCAAGACAAAGGGATCCCAAGGATCATGCTCAACTAAACTGCCGGTAACCTCGCCAGGAAAACCACTGTGGGTACGCTGACCAAAGCCAAAATTATGTAAAGTCTTCCATAAGCTATTAGGTGCTAAAGATAAAGTTAATTTACTTACTCCAATATTACTGGAACGCTGTAAAATTTGTGTCACAGTAATGCGACCGTTGTTTCTATGCCCATCGGATACCTCATGGCCATGTACCATAATTTTACCTGGCGAAGTATCCACAATGCTATCAGCCCCATAATGACCACTTTGTAGAGCATTAACAACACTGAACGCTTTAATCGTTGAACCAGGTTCAAACACATCCGTCACGGCACGGTTGCGATAACGACTGCCACTGTGTCGATGCTGTTTATTAGGATTAAAGGCTGGCTGGTTTACCATAGCGAGGACTTCACCGGTCTGTACATCTAAAATGACAATCGAACCAGATTTAGCTTTGCTTTGTTTTACCACACGTTGTAATTCGCGATAAGCTAAATACTGCAAACGGTGATCAATGCTTAATACTAGTTTATGTCCTGGCTGCTCCGGCTTAATAATATCCTCAATAGCCACCACTCGTCCAAGTCGGTCTTTCAGCACCCGCTCCTTACCTGGTGCACCGCGGAGCCATTGGTCATAGGCCAACTCCATACCCTCTTGGCCCTGATCATCAATATTGGTAAAGCCTAAAACATGGGCAGTCACTTCACCTTCTGGGTAAAAGCGCTGATATTCGCGTTTTAAATAAATACCTGGGATTTGCGATGCCATGACTTTTTCAGCCACAGCAGGTTCTACATGACGTTTTAAGTAAACAAATTCACGCTGGCTATTTTTTTTTAAACGGGTTTTTAATGTTTTCGGCGTATCGTGCAAGAGTTTAGCCAAAGCATCTAGATCTTGTTGATTCTTGACATCAAATTGCTGTGGATTGACCCAGACAGACTCTACCGGAGAACTGATGGCCAAGGGAGTACCGTTACGATCAGTAATCATCCCGCGTGTGGCAGGGATGCTCACTGTGCGCAAAGTACGAGCATTACCTTGCTGTTGTAAAAACTGTCGATCGAAAACGGTGAGTTGTAGCATACGTAAGAATAGGCCGAAAGCCGCCAGTGATAATAAAATCACAATAAACCAAAAACGCCACGCCTTTACCTGTGCTTCATATCTCTTAGTCACGACCTTACCATGATGATGCTTGACTGTTCAGGTTCACGCATCTGTAGTTGAGTTTGCGCAATCCGTTGAATGCGCGCTTGAGTTGACCACGTAGACTGTTCCAATAACAATTGGCTCCACTCTTCTTGCAAATCAGCGCGAGTGGATTGTATCTGTTGTAATTCACTTGTCAAACGACGATCAAGATCACGGCTATAAACTACAGCAAATGCTGAGCTTATCACCAATAAAATCAATAAAAACAGCCACGCATGAACTTTCGTTAGCGACCATTGGCCCATACGCCATGTCCACGAGTGCTGCTGTAATGTTTTAGTAACTGCGTTCATGATAATTTTTCCGCCACACGTAATACCGCACTACGCGAGCGGATGTTCCCCTGTAATTCTGCTTCGTCTGCACGTATTGCTTTCCCTAGTACACGCATACGAGGTGTGATCTCCGCAGCTTGGATTGGCAAGTCTTTAGGATAGTTATCACAGCTTGCTTGTTTTCGCATAAATCGTTTTACAATTCTATCTTCCAAAGAATGAAAACTAATCACCACCAGTCGCCCACCAATGGCTAACACCTCAAGGCATTGTTCCAATACCTGAGTCAATTCATGCAATTCTTCATTTATAAAGATACGGATCGCTTGAAAGCTACGGGTAGCTGGGTGCTTTTTTTGTTCTCGTGTTGGCACCGCATCAGCAATAATCTCAGCCAATTGTCCCGTGCGGGTAATCTCAGATTCTGCCCGCGCAGCAACAATGGCACTAGCAATACGCTTAGCGAAGCGTTCTTCGCCATACTCGCGTAGTACTCGTACAATCTCTCGCGCCTCAGCTACTGCTAGCCATTGCGCGGCTGTTTGTCCCCGATTGCAATCCATGCGCATATCCAGTGGTCCATCACGTAAAAAACTAAACCCTCTATCGGGGTCATCTAATTGGGGTGACGACACCCCAAGGTCAAGTAAGATTCCATTTACTTGGCCGGTTAACTTTTTTGCGGCGACAATGTCCTGTAAACAGCTAAAAGAGCTGTGAACAATTTCAAAACGTGGATCTGAGAAATGTGACTGTGCGTAGCTAATTGCCTCTGGATCACGATCCAATGCAATAAGCCGTCCGGTTGAGCCTAATCCCAATAAAATACCCCGAGAATGTCCGCCGCGACCAAAGGTTGCGTCGATATAAACACCCTCGGGTACAAGCGCCAACTGGTCAATAACTTCAGAATACAGAACAGACTGATGATGTAAGGAATTATCGTCATTCATGGCTACAATGACAATGATTCTAACTCTGGGGGGATCTTACCTTCACCTTTAGTGGCTAACCAATCCGTTCGCTCTTGTTGCCAATTAGCATCACTCCAAATTTCAAACTTTCTCCCTTGTCCAACTAACATGACTTTCTTGTCTAAACCCGCATATTCGCGTAATACCGGTGGGATCAGAATGCGTCCATTACCGTCTAATTCCATCTCCGTGGCATGGCCAATCAGCAAACGCTGGATCCGCCGTGCGGCTGGATTAAAACTAGGCAAAGCTTCCACTTTGCGTTCAATAATTTCCCATTCTGTGAGGGGATAAAGGAGAAGGCAGGCGGTTTCCGTATCAATCGTGGCCACTAACTGACCATCGCATTCCTCACTAAGACGATCACGATAGCGGGTCGGCATAGCCATGCGACCCTTAACATCGATATTGATGCTGTTAATACCACGAAACACCTATTCTTCCCACTATTATCCACTTTTTCCCACATTCCTACACTATAGGAACTTGATCGGTGAATTGTCAAGCAAAGAATGCAAATTATTCGATCATTGACGGCGGAAACGGCAGATAAATGTAATAAAACAGAAACTTTTTGCCTAAAAAGTCCTCATCCCTAATATTATCTTAAGCTCACTCTGGCAAAATGTGCTCACATTACCGATCACAGAGAGCAAAATACCTGATTTGATCGTAAACAACCTGCCCTAAAGGCAGCGAAACAACTGTATTAATAGAGTACAAACCGGAGAGAAAGGACTAAGACCATGGCAAAATCTAAACAACAGAAAGCTAATAACACGAATTTATCAGAACAAAAACGTTTTCAAAACTTAAATAATGGCATCACAAATTTAGTTGGTTTATTTAACACAAGTGAAGCTGCTGAAAACATTAATCTGGGTGAAGTACAGAATAAAATTAATGCACTTGTTGAGGAACTCACAAAATATCACAATGATCTATGCTCCAACTCCATCAAACCCAGCTCAAAAAAACAAAAAACACCAGATAAAGCATTAAAAATTCTCTTACCAGAATTAAAAAAACTCTACGCCTTCGAAGCCATTATTGTTCGCCTTAAACGCCAATTCAACGAAAGAGCACAAGGCAACGAAGATATAACTAAATATGATGTTCCGACAACAGAGGCTCAAGAACTCATCGTTAAACTGGATGGCCACCAACGTACATGGTTAAAAATTGTCGAAAATTCTACAACAAATATGCTAGATATCTATCGCTCAAAAAATCGTGGCAAGTCATGGAAACAACTGGGTGAAAAGCAAGATGAATACTTCAATGGCGAAACGAAATTTAGCTTAATTGGCAATAAGGCCAATTTGACTACGTTCACCCTCACCTTAGCGCCAGGTACAACAGATTTACAACGTCATATCCAATTACCCCTGGTTAAATCTAAAGGTAAGCCAGTCAAAATTGACCAAGAATATGATTTTAAATTAGGTGGTTGGGCAGATGCAGCCACTGTGAAAAAATCCGCACAACACAAAGTACGATCAGCTATAAAAGGTGCAGGAAATCTTGCTGGAGTCAGAAAAAAGCGTGATCCAGAAGAAAAAGCGAAAGAGCGAGCTGAACAAAAAGAACGCGCATTTTTAACGCTCAAGAATGGCAAGGCTGAAGCAGCTAGCACTGCAGCAAATTCGCAACGTCGCATACCTGTATCAGTAAGCACAACCTCACTATCCGGTGTCGCAACCGGTGCTGATGGTAAGTCATCTATGCTCTCAGCCGCAGCAACATCAACGACTAGCGACGGATCTTCAAGCGGACAACACAGAAGCAAAGCAAAGATTACTCGTCTAAGCGCGCCAGCACCTCAAGCAAAACCAGAAGCAGGTGCTTCATCAAATTCAGACACTGATCATTCACTCATGGGTTCTGTGGATTCAGATCCGGATAATGGCGCTAGTGCATCAGGCTCAAGTACAACTTCATCAGTAACCTCTAGTCCAATTGCTCCAAGACACAGTTTAGCAGAAAATTCCGACTCACCAGAAATGGAGAGAGAAGTTGCACGTGAGGCTTCAAATCCCGCAAGTCACATTGGTTCCGCACATTCAAGTCCAGCTACTTCACCAGCTATTAGCCCAGCTCACTCCAGAGCTAATTCTCTAGATGATAATGCTATAGATAGCCCAAGAACTAGACAACAACGATCTACAAGTTTCACAGGGCAACCTGCTGCAATATCTCAGCCAGAATTAACACGCACTATCAGTGTCGATACAATAGCTGAAAACTTGGCAGCACTTCAGGAAACTGCTAAAACTATCCGTGCACAACAAGCAATTGAAGAAGCACAGAAACAACAACTCGCTGAGCAACAAGCCGCTGAAGAAGCACAGAAACAACGACTGGTTGAACAGCAAGCCGCTGCAGAAGCACAGAAACAACGACTGGCTGAGCAACAAGCCGCTGAAGAAGCACAGAAACAACGACTGGCTGAGCAACAAGCCGCTGCAGAAGCACAGAAACAACGACTGGCTGAGCAACAAGCCGCTGCAGAAGCACAGAAACAACAACTCGCTGAGCAACAAGCCGCTGAAGAAGCACAGAAACAACAACTCGCTGAGCAACAAGCCGCTGAAGAAGCACAGAAACAACAACTCGCTGAGCAACAAGCCGCTGAAGAAGCACAGAAACAACGACTGGTTGAACAGCAAGCCGCTGCAGAAGCACAGAAACAACGACTGGCTGAACAGCAAGCCGCTGCAGAAGCACAGAAACAACGACTGGCTGAGCAACAAGCCGCTGCAGAAGCACAGAAACAATTACTGGCTGAGCAACAAGCCGCTGAAGAAGCACAGAAACAACAACTCGCTGAGCAACAAGCCGCTGAAGAAGCACAGAAACAACAACTCGCTGAGCAACAAGCCGCTGAAGAAGCACAGAAACAACGACTGGTTGAACAGCAAGCCGCTGCAGAAGCACAGAAACAACGACTGGCTGAACAGCAAGCCGCTGCAGAAGCACAGAAACAACGACTGGCTGAACAACAAGCCGCTGAAGAAGCACAGAAACAACGACTGGCTGAACAGCAAGCCGCTGCAGAAGCACAGAAACAATTACTGGCTGAGCAACAAGAAGCTGAAGCCGCTCGTGCACAAAAATCACCTTTCACAAAAGAAATGCTGAAAGAAGCACGCAATAACATTGCAGCTAAACAAGTAAGAGATATCAAGCGGGAATTTGCACAACAATACGCTGACATCTCGAGTAAACTCGCTGAAATAAATGCGTATCTAGATACTGTGGTTACAAGCACATACGACAAACACGCCGTTGATTTCAATGGGCATAAACGCATTAGTATTTTTGATGTAGAGCTATCAAACGCCGCGGTGAATGAATTACGTCATATGCCAGCTTTACTACAAACGCTAGAGAGTATGTTAAAACCCTGGAGACATGCTGTAAAGCAAACACAAAATAACCTCAACTCTATGCAAAATACTAGCGAAGCAGACATAGAAAAGGCAAATGAACTTGGCACCTTATTAAAGCTCACGCTAGACCGAGTACAAGAGCTACAAACTGCACACGACAACACAACAGGCAAGTACATAGATGCCTTCGGTAGTGCGAAAGCAGCCCCCAAAGAAAACCAAACGGTAGAACATACAACTACGCATGGCAGTCAGTTTGCAGAAACACAATCACAACTAACACTCTACGCAAATGCTAATAATCAACAGGACGATAACCTACTCGATGCTGTAGAAATGGTAGCACAAATGCATCATAGCTGGTTAATTGACCCCAATGAAAAATTCCAATTAGAAGCTGATGATAAAGAGGTTCTCAACGCCATGCTCATAGCCGCTATTATGTTCAATATGCCGCTAGAGAATTTAGTATGGGATAAAAATGAACTTAGCGAAGATGACATCATGGAAAATCAAGAGCTCATGCTAAAAGTCATTGAACATCTTCATCACACAAATGGAACAAACGGATTACCTTTAAGATCAGCAGCACTAGATGAAGCAGAAGATGCATTAGAACAATACTCACTACCAACACCACCGCAGCAACTCAGCCGCACGATGTTTTTCTATAGTAATAAATCAGAAGCTAAAGAGCGCACAGTATTCGAACCTGCTGTAGCATCAACTTCGAGTTCGGGTACACATAGAGCAACCCTGTAACAGCATCATGGAAAGTAACTAAATCATCAGGAGACTTCTCGCTGAACTTAAAATGACAATAGCGAAGCTATTGTCATCAACCAGGCTTTATTACGTTAAAAAATGTTGTCATTCAGAGCCGTGGCTTTAGCCGCGGCGAAGAATCTCCCACCGATTTGACTCACTCAGTTCTATCATGCCATGGGCTCGCTACACTTAATTAAAAGCTTGCAATCTAGATAACCAATTGTTTTTGAGCTAGCGTTGTTCGGTAAGACTCGGCTAGATCCGTGTAGCTTGCACCATACTCATCTTACCGAACAACGCTAGCTCAAAAACTCATAGTCATGCCATGCCACCCAATAACACAGCCCAAAAAACAACCACTTTTTAATTTTTTAATTACAAATCTACGCATACATAAAGACAAAATATTTGTAGAAAAATTCCCCCTGTGCTATACCTTACCAGTATCAAAATAACAAATACGTAAGCGCCCTATAGACGGCGCAACGCTTTACATCAATACAACTATTATAACGAGGTACGTCATGCCACATGGTCAAAACACTGATAGAGATCCAAGCACTCATACCGGTAAATCAGCAACAAAGATTAGCCCCCGCAGTCTTGAGGAAAGAGTTGATGCAGGTGTGGATGCAGCAGCAAGCGGCACTAAGAAATTAGCTAGACAAACACTGAAGGCAGGCCGTGGGATTGCTAACAGATTTCAAGGCCAGAATGGTCAACAAAGAGAAGTGGAAGTTGGTCCACCTACAAACCCACATTACAATTACCAACCTATAACTGGCTCAGGCGATCCCAGACGACAATCTCAAGGTCAAGGCGAAGATCTAACCGCAAATGGCAATGATAGAAAACGTCAACCGACCCCCGTCCAGTTGAGACTACCACTCGCACCCCCTTCTGGCGCATTAAAAGCGCAAAGAATGACTGGCCCTACCACCTCAAGCAACCCAGACACAGAACCACTTGTCAGGATTACCGGCCTAAGTAGACAACAAGCTCAAGCAGAAAGGACCGAACAAAATGGCAGCTTGCCACCGTCATCTCGTTCAGCACAAACAGTTGCAGCAGCCGCAATTCGCGCCAGTCATGCGGGTGATGGCGATGAGGATAGCTTTGGAGCATTAGAGGTCGCAGCTAGAAAAAGCCTAGCCAGTACACCCCACACAAGATCAACAGCATCTGCTGAAACTGAACTCCAACAAAAAATACGTGAAAGAAGAGAGAGAGCTGACTTAACCAAAGCCGACGAAGAGGCAGATGCCCGTAGCAAGCGACGCGCACAAGACACACAAACCCCAGCAACAATGGCCGTTGCTGATGCAGCACCACCTTCAGCAGAATCTGCATCAATAGATAGAGCATCAAGCAGTCAGCGCGAACACGAAGCAACAAGACAAGCTTCATCAGCCGCTGCAATCCCCTCAGGTGCATCAAACAGTAGTGCCAGCCACGATGCAGATTCACAAACTAGAGATGGCAGTGCACCACCGCCACCACCTCTACCAAGCAGTGACGACACAAGAACCAGAACCGCTCAAACTGCCGCCGCAGCCCCTGCCGCTAGTGCTACGGCTAAGCCTGTAGAATCTGCACAACCAGCTAAACGCTCAGCAGCAGGAAAACCTTCAGATCAAGGTGCTGCAGGAAAATCAAAGACTGGCGCTGTAAACTTCATGGATGAATTACAAGCAAAAATGGCGGCTAGTCAAGCTGCTAGACGAGCGCAAGCAACTGCAGATGCTGACGCTAGCTCTCCAGCAGCACTTACAGACTCAGAGACTGGAACAACCAGCCCTAGGTCCTCACAAAGACAATACGATATTGGCAATGCTAAACTTGGTGGTAAAACTGACGCTACGACAACACCATCAACTCAACAAGCCCCAGCAAGTACAGATTCTACTAGTGGGCAACTACCAGGCGCTGATGTAGCCACCCAATCAGCAACACATACTGAGTCAGCGGACCAAGCTGGCTTACCATCCGCAACAGCGATTGCAACAGATACTCAAGGTGATGATGCAGCCACCCCACTGTACAGCCGCGGAAATCAAGCAGGCAGCGCAGCACAATTTGCTGGTACTAGCGATGACAGTGGTGTTGGTAACTCAGCAACATCTCGCCAAACAGCTCAATCAGACTCAGTGCTTGGTGGTGCAAGTACACAAGCAGCTTTATTTGGCGATTCAGCTACGAACCGTACAAAAGGTGACTCATCATTCGGACCTGGCGCAACTACAATTAACAGTGGAGCTGCACCATCATCCGTACAACGCCCATTTGCTCGAAGATCTCGTCGTCCTCACGGTGAGGCAGGTAATCGATACACTGAGACAGGAGCAGCTCCAGCATTTGGCTTTCCAGCTCCTGATAGTAGCTCTACAAACAGAGCAGCTCCCTTTGCAACAGGCTTCTCTCTCCCTACCCTTGCAACGCCACCTTCTTCAGGCACTCCAGACTCTGCAGAAGATAATAGGTTTGCCTTTGGTAATTGGGGTGAAGCACTGCTTGCTAGCCCAACTTTAAGTGTTGGTGATTCTACAGCAAGCCAAGCCTCGCTACCAACAGCTATCCCTGTAAAGTTAGGTGGCGATTCTGGCACAAGCGGCGATGGCAGCTTTGGACATAATGCTGCTGGTAACTTTGGTTCCACAGCTCCATCCGTTACGCCTAGTACTACAACTTTCAACTTCGGTAGTGCCAATGACAACCACACCATGGCAATTGCCTCAAGACGTTTACAAGCTATCAGCAATGCACTCAAAGGTAATCTAAACACAGAGATAGATGACGCACACACACATATCAATACCCTCATCCGTGAGATTTATGGTATTCAAACTGTGCAAAACCCTCAAGGACATTTGCATATACCACAGGGACCGGTCCAACTCGGTAATGATAAACTTAATGAATTACGTCGCTTACCTGGACAATTAGCTCATTTATCAGCAACGAAATTAACCATATGGCAAAAAGCTGTAGAAACAACAGAAGTAGCTTTAGATGACATTCAAAATAGCTTAAAGAGTATTTCCAGCGATAATTTACAAGCTGAAGCTCAGCAAAAATTAGGAAAAACCATCCAGGCTTTACAAACCACTGATGCTTTAAAACAAGCTATAAATTCCGTATCTTCACGTATTAACGAGTTAACCCAAGCACATCAACAGGTAACTGGTCAATACATTGATGCCTTTGGCAACAATATCCAGGCACCGGCAGGAAGACAGCAACTGACTCACACTAGCCATAGCCAACATGGCGACGTAGACTTCTTTGAAACACAAACACGCTTTGATCTGTATGACAATAAGGGCGATAGCGAAGCCAATAAAGAACCATACATTACCGCAGCCATTAACATGGTGGCGCAAATGCACCGCAGTTGGCAAATTGACCCCCGTGAAAAATTCAAGATAGAGGGAAAACCAGAGTTTGTAAAAGTCATTTTATTAACAGCATTACAGCATCATATGTCATTAGCCAATTTAGTTTGGGATGAAAAAAAAGTACCAAGGAACACCCTTGATAACCATCAAGAACTAATGCAGAAAATAAGCGAACAACTCCACCAATCCCACCTATCAAATACAAAAGTTCCCTTACGTAGCCCAAGACTTGACACGGCAGAATTAAATTTATCTCATGAAGTACTAAAAGATGCACCTAATAAAAGACAAAACTGGGCTGCATTCTTCCAGTCAGAACAAGAGTATCGTAAAGACCCCACTGCTTACGCAACAAACTCTGGTAAGTCAGTCTTACCACCAATGGTACAACAACCCCACGGTAGTTGCGCAGCAGAAGCCGGCCCAGCCTTTGGCAGTAACACGCATACATCAGGAAAAGTATGCTGACAATGCAGCCCTATGCACGGCAAAAACTCATGTTATTCAAGTAGAGTACTGCATGTTGCCCTTTCAAGTTGGCTTGGTTAAAGAACTAGCCAACTTGAAACTTTGTACGCTCTAGTCTTGCATAAATGTTTTTGCCGTGAACAGAGACAATCCACACTTTCACGCCTTAATACTCCATTAATCTCTAATCTATATAATCCCCTCATGATCAACAAAAATTGGCACAATACTGTAAGAAAATAGGGGTAAATCTTAAGGCTTTTTTAAGTCAACATAAGAATACGACTCAATCAGTATATACTTATTAATAAGTACAATTTTTCAACAACTCGGCCGCAAGCGACCGAGATTGTTTCCTGGTATGATTTCGCCTGCGCGGGAAACCCGCGCAAACGGCGACCCAAGGGGAGATGGCGCTCTCCCCTTGGGATACCCCAGCGCTTATGACTCCTCCGGGAGCGGAGGAGATTTCTTTCTTTAAATTAAACTACTCATATAGTCGCTATAAAGGGACCTTAGAGCGTGAACAGTAGTGTGAGAGTGAGAGCAGGTACACATTATGGCTAATTCAAAGACCGAAAATTTGTTAGCACAGGCAAATCAAATTTCATCTAAAATCCAAAATCGACTAGCAGGTCAAGATACAAATCCGCAAACCTGGCTTACAGCTATGGATAGATGGCATAGAGAAACCCAAACAGCAAAATCTGCAGCTATTCAAGCTCGTAATGAACACGCATCAGATCGCATTAAACATTTTGCGTTAAAAAAATACAAACAACAACAACAGCACTTCAATGCTGTCAAAAATCGCTATCATGCAACTCATCAACCTATCCAACTCTTTAAAGATATACTACAATCCAGTGTAAAAGCTTTAGAGAAAGCAAGCAGTCAACTAGACAGCAAACAACAAGAACAACTTAAAACATTAAAAACACAATTAGCCACCACCAACCAACAATTGGATGATATGAGTAAACAATATCAGCAATTGGTTAATGCACAACATAGATTAACACAAGCAAAACACTCAGCTTCGGCACCCGCTTCACCACGTAAGCGGCAAAGAATTAAACGCCAAAATTCAGCAGGCAAGGAAAACAAGACAATGACAAATGACACTGAATTACAGGAAATGGGCAGTATGGGTCAAAAAAAACGAACTAGCTCAGCCCCTGCAACGCCTCAACGCCCAGGTAGCATTTTAAGTGGTTCAGACAATGGAACCACTGGGCCTGAAATAGAAATGGAGAATATGACTCCAACAAGAACATCAGCATCAGCAGAAGATGCAGCCGCTACTTTATCACCAACCCAAGCAGGTGCAGATAAAGAAAATGCAGGCCCAGGTACACGGATAGAACTAGATGTTATGCCTGAGCAAGATAAGACAGATTCAAAACAACATGTTAATTTAGCACTACAAAAAGCTCAAGCATTAGCAGCAACATTAGACCGACGTTTAAGTAGAAAAACTGTTAGAACAAATAGACGTACGTCTTCACCAGCAGTTACTCAGGAACAATCCAATACAGAACTATTAAAAGACTTAGAGACTACTATCGCCTCTTTAAGTAATCCAGAAATCACTTTAAATGCGCAACAAAAAATTGTATTAAATGACCTGAGTGTAAAACTCACTGGATTCGGCACAAAAATAAATCTTCAAGGCAGAAGAACTGCGTTTAATCCGAACACACCATGGGTGGCCCGTCAAACAGGAAACCCTGTTTCAGAAAGCTCCCCCATGCCAAGCCCTATGACACCCTTCTCTGCTCCACCAACACCGGCGGCATATGCGTCTGTAAGAAAATCTGGACAGCCACCTTTGGGTCAATCTCAATCAGGCCCCGTTGATATGAAAACTGTATTCGGGTTTCAACAAGGCAATAGTACTGGCCAAAAACCCTGGTGGGATAATTTACCTCCCCAGACTCCTGGATTGACTAGAACAGGCTCTCCCGATCCATGGGCTGATGCAACACCAGAGCGGACTGGCGTTGACCGTTTTGGCCAAAGAATCTCAGAAGATACTCAACTATCTGCTGAAGAACAAGCTGAGTTTGAAGCAGAATTAAATAAGCCTACTATTGATGTTCGCCATTATGAAGGCGGTGCAAAAGCTGCACTTAATGCGGAATTAGCACAAATACGCAGTGACAGCCAAGGTACTGTTGCTGCAATGGCGCAATCATTTAACCCATTTGGCGCTCAGATGCCAGCAGCTCAAACGCCGCCTATTACTCAAGACTCTACGAGTGCAGGCCAACATCGAGCCCATAGCAGCGGCGCAACAGGCAGTGCAACCTTATTAGGCTCCATTAGCAAAGCATCTACTACACAACAAAGCCCTAGTTCAAAAGTAGGAAGTCCTTTGCTAGATCTGGACTTTCCAGGAGCACCACAAACACCACTCGTAACACAACCAGATGCAACTGCCCATATTTCTGATGCAGCTTCATTACTTGCAGATACAGATACAATGCACACAAATCCCAACGCTTTCGGTGATTGGGATAGTCCTTTACCTAGCCGCCCTACGAATCCACCACAGACAGCTACAACAGATCCCTTAGTTGATTTATCAGAGGTTACAAGGACACCTAGCAGCAAAACGCCTACCACACATACACAAACAACCACCTCAACAAATCCCTCGACGCCCACAGTATCTAGCAGTGATCCTGCACCTATACCCGCTACAGGTGATTTACTTGATATAGCAAAATTAACGACACTAGATACAAGCAGTAGTAATACACAACCATCTAACACAGCCGATCAAAATCCATTAGATGCTATCCAAGCAGAAATCGATTTTATTAAAGCCACCGATAAAATTAATCTCCCTGGGCATTTGCAACAATTAGAACAAAATGTTAATGCCTTTAGCCAAGATATTCGACAAAACCCTCAGCAACTCACTAGTGCTGCTACACGTCGTGAAAACCGTGTTAAACAGGAAAAACTAACTATTTTAAAAAATAATATCGACTCATGGAATCAGAAAATTACAGACTTACAAACTGAAGTAAATGGATTAGGTTTAACAGGGGATGATCAGCATGTAATGGGCTTACAAGCACAGCTTGAAAGTTTGGCTGACAATATTGAGTCTGCACAAACAGCCATTAATAATGCAATAAACAGCTTACCCCAAGCAACCCAGTCGTTGCATTTGGTTACTGCGAGACTGAACCCTCCTCCAACTGATGAAAACAATGCAGTAACCCAAAAAGCAGACGCCCCCATCATTGAAACATTTGATGCAAACTCTGCGACGACGATATCACTGCACAATGGCACAAGCTACACCAAAGGCTTAGATAGTGTCACTGATTCAGAACAATATTTACAATTCGTCACCGATGAGGTTAATGAACAAAGTTCAGACATAGTCTACAATCATGTTGATGAGAATGATGATATTCTAGGCAAATTAACTAAACGCCAAGAAACTATCATCCATACTACGTATGACCTTGTGGAAAACTACCGTGGTGTTGGCAGAATTGAGTTATTCTCTGGCACTGATGACGAAGTAATGACAGCAATGCTCGTGGCCAAAGCCCGAGGTATTAAAGCTGATCAAATTGTCGATGTACGTGAGTCAGATCAAAAGATTAATGCTACGGAATTATACGACAACACTAAATCATCTGATTTTTACCACAAAGTACCTCAAGGCCAAGGTGTCGGCATTAACCAAACCAAACAATCCAAAGATAAAGCCGAGGCCAATCATCAACAGCGTACACTGTATGATACTATATTAGGCTACTTAGACGCCCATCATGCCTTACATGAAAAACAAGCACGCTCTCTGTTAAAACCTCAGCATACTGAAAAAGCGCAAACGGAACATTACCAAGAATTTGGTGATGAAGCACCTAAACCTCGGGGTCCTGGCACTAGATAATATACCCACAGCGTCTCATATTTAGGGTTTTATAGGACAGGAATTTAATGAGTTGACCGATAAGCCGGGTTCTGTCGTGGACAGTCATTCATCTGGGATCTGTGTCGCCACAGACCTCAAGCAACTTACCCGGATCTACCGCGGGCCACGGCTGTAGATCCCTATTTAGTCTTGCTTCAGGTGGGGTTTACCCTGCCACCAATGTTACCATCAGCGCGGTGCGCTCTTACCGCACCATTTCACCCTTACCAATTAAAAAACTGGCGGTATATTTTCTGTGGCACTTTCCGTAGGCTCGCGCCCCCCAGGCGTTACCTGGCACCTTGCCCTGTGAAGCCCGGACTTTCCTCCAGCATGAAGGTGCATCTATAGGATGATTAATCACACCACCACATAGAAACACCCTCATACCAGCGACTGCCTGGTCAACTCGGTAGCAAGTATAACAAAACCATCTACAAAAAACGAATAGGAGAAACTCGGGCGTTTCAAGCTTGCGTATGTGTTTACCAAGCCTCGGCTACATCCATGTAGCCGAGGCTTGGTAAACACATACGCAAGCTTGAAACTTCACTAAGTTATGACTTATAACGAATAGGGTTAATTCAACTTACTCGGATCAAATTGCTCAATTCCCGCAGAAAGGTCCTGCAAACGTAAGTCCCAATCAGTGTGTCCAATAGAATCTAAAATGAGCTTGTAAATATAATGCAGCACCTGACTACCTTGGGCAATATCCATGCCATTGCCACGACTGCCAGCCAGATTTAAAATCGTCACACCTTCTTTACTTTTTCGCACCGCTACCTTCGTTAACAGCAAGGCTTCCTCACCCCAGGCTAATTGCTGCTGCTCTTCTTTGAATTGTTTACTTACATCAGCACTAGACATGACATTTTGGTGCTCAAATGCGGCAGCAGCTCGACGGGTATTCTGATCATACTGTTGCATCCCCGGGCTATCTGCCAAGGCTTTTGTCAAATTAGGCCAGAGGATTTTTAAATAACGTCGTGTGATCAACAAACGTATTTCCACCTTATCATGGGTATTTAAACGCAATAATAAGCGATCTTCATCAGCTAAATATTGCATTTGCACCTGATGTATATCCGCTGGACCACTTGTCGTCATTGAGCTTCCCCTTTTAACTGTAATGCATAATCATATACACTATTTTTACTCATCCCTGTAATAGTAGCAGTTAATTTCACCGCTTGCTTTAAAGGCAATTCCTGCATAAGCACTTCAAGCACATGCTGCCATGCGATAGCCTGCGTCTCACGAGGCGGTTGAGTAGCCCCTTGGACAATGACTACAAACTCTCCCTTTTGTTGATTGTCATCCTCAATGACCCAATCCACTAGCGCAGCTAGGGGCATACGCTTGATGGTTTCAAAGGTTTTGGTTAGCTCACGTGCAAGTACGGCTAATCGCTCAGCGCCGAAGCTGTCTCGCATATCCTTTAAACTTGCGACAATACGATGGGGTGACTCATAGAAAATCAAGGTATGTGGCACTTCAAGTAAGGCGTCTAAGTGCTGCCGACGTGCTGATTGCTTAGCGGGGAGAAAACCACAAAACTGGAAATTATCACAGGCTAAACCTGCGGCACTCAAGGCTGCGATGACCGCACAAGCCCCAGGGATAGGGACAATCTTAATCGCATGCTCATGTGCCAAATCGACCAAATTAAACCCCGGATCACTGATTAAAGGCGTACCCGCATCACTAATCAAGGCAATATCCTCACCGGCCAACAAGGTTTGTATTAATTTTGAGCTACGCTCCGCTTCATTATGTGCATGCAACGAAATTAATCGCGCTGAAATGGCATAATGACTTAGCAAACTCTGGCTATGCCGAGTATCCTCTGCCGCAATCACATCCACGGACTTCAAAATATCGATAGCCCGCTGACTCATATCATCAAGATTGCCAATCGGTGTTGCAACAATATAAAGGATGCCTTGTTTACTCATCAGAAAAATACACTTAATTCCAAGTCTAGCTACGACTAGACGCGCTCCAGAACTTCAGATAATCTCGCAGGAATATCCATACTATCATGCAATATTGCCAGTACTTGTATTGCCTTATTCAAATACGTTGCAGCTTCCCGTATAAACACATAGTGACGCCCGTAATGAAAATACTTTACCCCAGGCAAGACCGCCCCTGGTAATTCTCTAAGATGCTCAAAATCTTCAGCAACTATTGCTAACTGGCGATGAAGCCCATCAATGTATTTATCTGCTTGTTCTACTCCCCAAAACTTATAGGTATAAAGCCATATCTCGATTTGCTGCTCATCTGCAGCAGGGTGGAAACTATATAGCAATGTATCCAAAAATTAATCCTTAAGCTTGCCTCGCGCTCGTTTTTTTACGTCATCAGCACTAACTGACACAAACTCCTCGGCAGGCGTTTCCAATAATGGTTTTAAATAATCTGCCAGCCACTCTACTCCTTGCTCTTGATGGCGGATATCTTCACGAATAAGATCACGAAGATAATCACTCGCACTTGAATATTTGCCAGCTTCTATTTGTTGCATTATCCAACTTTTTAACTGCTCAGGTAAAGAAACATTTAATGTTGGCATAGTAGTCCCCTTGTTTATTACTAGATATATATTTGCAATATATGTAACATATATTACTAAATATTAGCATATATTGGCAATATATACATATATACAAAAAATGCTTGCTAATCAAGTGTTTTTGACTAAAAAAGAAGTTTTCCTAAAATCAACTTTTACTACTCATCAGCGTCAGCGCACCTAGGGCAATGCTCCCGAATCTGCTAAACTCAACCCTGGGGAAGTTAGTAAGAAGAGATCCACAACCATGGTACGCAAACAATTTAGCAAGATTTCAACGCTTATCTTTATCAGCCTGTCAGTATATTTATTGTCCAGTTGTACATCCATGAATAGCCAGCAAATCCCCCCTGGCTACACAAACCGCTATTCTCAAACGGCCAATCATTACTTAGAACTGGCCAAACAAGCTCAAGCACCGCAGAAACAAACTTACGAATTACAAGCTGCCGGCCGCATGCTACAAGAACGTATGCCACAACAGGCAAAAGCCGTACTCGATCAAATCGACACCCAACAGTTACCCGCTAACCTACAGATAGAAAAGCAAATCCTCGATGCTAATTACGCGTTACTAACTCAACACAGCAGTGAAGCTTTAACCACGGTGAAAAGCATCCCTTCAATAGATCAGCAAAATAATAAAATTCAAACCGCCTACTATGAAATCGCTGCATTAGCGTATTTACAGCAAGGCGATCCCTTACACAGTGCACACATGCGTATGTCATTGGCTCCACTATTGAAAGACCCAGCCGCTCAAAAACGTAATAAACAACTCATTTGGAATGACTTACAGAAACTACCCAAACAAGAATTAAACGAGCGCATGCATGAAGCCGCTCATGGAGACTCCAGCGGTTGGTTAGAGCTTGCCTTCATTGAAAAATCCTATAAACAAGATCCCAAAGTATTAAATTCAGAACTACGCATGTGGCGTCAACGCTATCCACAACACCCAGCTAATAGCTTATTGCCAAGTAAAACTAAATACAGTCGCTGGAATAACACCCAATCCATAAACCAAGCAGCAGATAAACCTTCACAAATCGCCCTGTTAGTGCCCCTATCAGGTAAATTAGGTAATTCTGGTAAAATGATTAACGATGGCTTCATGGCTGGTTATTACGATAAGCAGCAAGACAGTGACCAACAAGTTAAAGTCTATAATACCAGCGGTAAAAATATCCGCGCAGTGTACGACCAAGCTGTCGCTGATGGCGCTAAGCTAGTAGTTGGCCCACTGACTAAAACCAATGTCAGCCAACTTGCCAATCAAGGCAAGCTACCCGTACCCACCTTAGCACTGAACTATGTACCTAATCAAAAGCTCAATAGTAATCTTTATCAATACGCACTCTCGCCCCAAGATGAAGCTCGCCAAGTAGCCGATCATGCCTGGCAAGATCGTCATTCACGCGCTATTGTCATCGTACCCGATAATGACTGGGGTAAAGGTATCGCTGATACCTTCACACGACGCTGGGAAAGTCTAGGTGGCAAAGTTGTTGATAATATCAATTACACCAACAAAACCAACATGAGCAATAGCATCAAAAAGGCATTGGATGTTAATAAAAGCATTAGCCGCAAAAACACCGTCAGTAAAATGGTTGGTGAAAAAGTCGCTTCCGTACCACGACGCCGTGAAGATATCGACATAGTATTTTTAGTTGCCTCACCGGTAAAAGCACGACAAATTCGGCCATTATTTAAATTTTATTATGCTGCGGATTTACCTATCTACACCACCTCACAAGTCTATGCCGGTACCCCCAATCCTATGCGTGATAAAGACTTAAATGGCATTAAATTCTGCGATTCGCCCTGGGCCTTTAAAAAAGACGAGAACGTACTACAAGCGCAAAAGGACATGCATGAAATCGCGCCTAATGCCACCTCACAAATGTCACGTTTATATGCCTTTGGTTTAGATGCATATAATCTCTCAACCCAGCTCAATCATTTAAGTATGTACCCCGACTTCGGTATTAATGGCATGACGGGCACACTGTATCTGGGCCAAGATCACCGGGTACTACGTCGTCTAGAGTGGGCGCAATTTAAAGAGGGTGTGCCAGAGGTGTCATAACGTGTAAAGATCCCAAGAAAAAAATGACAAACAGCCTCACTTACGATATTATTCCCCATCACATAAATAAATAGAAACACAAGAAGATGAACCCGCTCACCCCCAAACGCATTGGCGATGCCGCTGAAGTACGTGCACGCCGCTACCTAGAACAGCAGGGCTTGCAATACGTCACTCATCACTACCAATGCCGCTTGGGAGAGATTGACCTCATCATGACCGATCAAGACAATATGGTTTTTGTGGAAGTGCGCTACCGGCAAAAAACTCACTTTAGCCACCCGGTGGAAACGATCGATCGGCGTAAACAGAAAAAAATCATCAAAACCGCCCAATTTTATTTGCAATGGCGTAGATTGTACGAAAAAATACCCTGTCGTTTTGATGTGGTGTGTTTAACCGGAGATCAAGCAAACAGTATAGAGTGGATTCAGCATGCCTTTGAGACAGACTGAAATTTAGAGCTTATCTGCATAATCAACACACAAGCCGCAATAACTACGAAAATGACTATATAGATGAAACATAGACAGAGGACTTAAATGACAATCATAGACCGCATCCAAGGCCATTTCAGCGATAGTATAGAAACCAAGATCGCTGCCGCTGATACATTGCCTGAAGCTATCGCTCAAGCTGGTGACCGTTTGGTTGAATGCCTATTGGAAGGCCACAAAATCCTTGCCTGCGGTAATGGTGGCTCCGCTGCTGATGCGCAGCATTTTTCCTCTGAATTACTGAATCGCTTCGAAGCCGAACGCCCCAGTTTACCGGCTATATCCCTGACCACAGATACATCAACCATCACTTCAGTGGCCAATGATTATTCCTACCAAGAAGTCTTTGCCAAACAGATTAAGGGCCTTGGCCAAGCGGGTGATATCTTAATCGCCATCTCTACCAGCGGTAATTCACATAATATCTTAAAGGCCGTGGAAGCAGGCCAAGAAAAAGGCATGACTGTCATTGCCCTCACTGGCCGTGATGGCGGCAATATGCGCTCACTACTGAAAAACCAAGATGTAGAAATCTGTGTACCCGCACAATCAACGGCAAGAATACAAGAAACTCATATCTTAATTGTCCACTGTTTATGTGATTTAATAGATTACAAGCTTTTCACTCAAGGAGTTTAAGATGACCACCATGATGCGACTAATCAGTATTATTTTGCTATCTGTGAGTCTACAAGCCTGTGTTGGTTCGTTCATGGCCGGTGCAGCAGTGGGCGGTGCTGTGGCTTACGAAGGCCGCAATATGGATGTTATCAAGCAAGATATGAAGATATCATCCAGCATCGACAAGAAATTCAAATCTGATCCGCAAATGATGAAAAGCAGCCGTATTGTCACCGCCACCTATGACGGCACGGTATTGCTAGTAGGCCAAACACCCTACCCTCATTACAAACAACAAGCGGAACAAATGGTTAAAAGCATCCCTGGCGTTAAGCGCGTTTACAATGAAATCGTCATTAGTGGCCCCATCTCTGCCATGACAGAGTCCAGCGATGCCTGGATCACAACCAAGGTAAAAAGCCATTTGATCGCAGCCAAAGGCTTAGATTCTGCGCAAATTAAGGTAGTCACGGAAAATGGTGTGGTGTATTTAATCGGTAAGGTTACTCACTCACAGGCGAAAATTGCTACAGCAGCAGCCCGCAATGTCTCTGGGGTACAAAAGGTGGTTACACTCTTTGAATATGTAAAACCCTGAATCTACTAATTTCCAGTGGATACATTAACTCTAGCGGTAAGAAGACCTTTCAGTACATAGATAAAGAAACATAATTTTAATGCTTGCCAATAGGTGATACTGTAATTGGTATGCAAATAAATTGAAGCATCATTCCAAAGCCACATAAAGAATACTGCAGCTAAAGGCACCAACGGTAAACAAAGTAAAAAGCCGCACAGTATGACAAGCAAGCCACCAGATAGCATGGTAAGAAAGTTCATTTTAGACCTTTACGAAAAGAGTAAAGCTATATTTCCATCTCAAAGGGATCGCCAAAACGCTCTTTGAGCATTTTATCCATGAGAATTTCTTCAACACGGCGCCGGACATCCACCTGGCGCTGGTGCTGTAGTTTACGATTTTCAGCTTTAGTGCGTTTTACTTCGACGACTTCTTCTACAACTTCTTCTGTATCAGTTGCAGCAGCGACTTCATCGACGAGCTCATCTTCATATTCCATAGCATAATACCTATAAGATAGCCCAAGCTAATATACTCAGATAAATCACCACCACACAGACTGTGTGACAACGACTTACCTAAGTTAAATGGTCATCCTAACCATCGTTCCCTGTCATACTACATATCCATGAGTACGACTCATTCCTTTATACACTTAAAAAACTCATTTGAAAACAGTTATTTAGAAAAATTTATTAAAAATACTCCGTTCCCAAGAGCTTACCCAGCAACTTTGGCAGGTTTTTATGACAAACAGATTACCATCCGCAGCTTATTCGAACCCTAGAGTAAAGCTGATGCAAGACATTTTAACACCACTGAAAGAAATAACATTCGTCGAAGATGTTGGCGAGCAGCCATTACAATACATGCAGAAAACAAGCGACCGCCTTCTGAAATTGAGCAACTGTTGAGGAACGCTACAGCAGCAGCTAGTCCAAGCAAACGAGCGTAACTACTTCACTACCCGTAAGTGCGGTGACTTTTTCTTACCCTTGCCACCACCTTTATCATCACCGCCGCCACTTTGTGGTGGTGGTGTATCATCATCATCGCCATCACCACTGCCAGATTCCATCTCATCTTCGTCATACTCATCTTCATTGAAAACCATACCTCGACCACTCTCACGAGAATAAATGGCTAATATGGCTGATACAGGCGCTGAGATATAGAATACTTCACCAGAGAAGCTGGCATTGAACTCCAGGGTAGTATTGCTGATGTGTAAGCCTTCAGTAGCGTGGGGAGAAATATTTAAAACGATTTTACCATCTTCAATGTATTCTGTTGGTACATTTGCCTTTGGATCTTCCGCATCAATGACCAAGTAAGGAGTCATATCATTGTCTAAAATCCATTCATAAAATGCACGCACTAAATAAGGTCTAGAAGGTGTCATAATTAATCTCGTAATTCTGTTTCTGCTTCACTCAAGCTGGCCTGGAATGAATCGCGGGCAAAAATCCTATCACAATAATCAAAAATAGCCTTAGCTTGTTTAGGCAGTTGGATCCCCATACTGGGTAAACGCCACAATAAAGGTGCTAAGCAACAATCCACAATGGTAAACTCTTCACTGAGGAAGAAAGGCTTATCAGCGAATACAGGAGCAATACTGATTAAGCTATCTTCTAATTGCTTACGTGCAATAGCCACGGCATCACCTTCACCATACAACACAGTATCCATTAAACTGCATAGATCGCGATCCAAACGATAAATCATACGACGATGCTCAGCACGCGCAACAGGATAAACGGGCATTAACGGTGGATGCGGAAAACGCTCATCTAAGTATTCAGTGATAATACGTGCGGTATAAATCACTAAATCCCGATCCACTAAGGTAGGCACAGAATTATAAGGGTTTAAATCAATCAGATCTTCAGGCTTATCTTCAGGTAAAACATCAATGACCTCAACATTGACTCCTTTTTCTGCCAAGACAATACGTACTTGGTGACAATAAGGATCCAATGGATCAGAATACAAAATCATTACTGAGCGTTTACTGGCTACTACCGCCATGGACTGTTCTCCTATGGAAAATACATAACTAAACTATTTAGCAAAGTCTTACAAACGGCCATTGGCCATACACAATCAAGACCTTGATTCAGCCTCAGTTGCATAGAGCTATAACACAGGCATATTGGCTATTTTTTAATGCCACGCCATATATCAACTTTGAGTAGATAAGCAACAATAATAAAAATCAGCAAAAATGCGATTACCCAAACCCCAATGCGGATGCGAGTTAATTGTTTAGGCTCACCTACATAGGAGAGGAAGTTTACCAGATCTTGTACCACTTGATCGAATTGTTTTGGGGTTAATGTGCCTTTTTTTAGCAATTTTAAGTGATCTATCTCGTTAATTTTCTGCTTTTGTCCATCAATAGCGACTTTTTTACGCTTATAGACCGGAACTTGAACACCTTGTAGCCCTTCCAGTACATTTGGCATAGCCACATCAGGGAATAGTAAATTATTCGTGCCTATCAAGCGGTTGGGATCTGCGTAGAAGCTCAGCAGATAAGTATATAACCAATCCACCCCGCGCTCCCGAGCAATTAAGGAAAGATCCGGTGGTGCCATGCCGAACCATTGGTCAGCATCAGACTTACTCATGGCATTGCGTATGGGATCGACAATTTTTGCCCCAGTGAATGTGAGATACTCTTGCAAGAATCCTGAGTCAAGCTGTCCCTCTTTGTTGATTAAGCCAAGACCCTGAGCCAGTTGCTGATAACGCATGTATTTCAGCGAGTGGCAACTCACACAATACTGCATGTAGTACTTAGCTCCTCGCTGCAATGCCGCCTGATTGCCCACATCGATATAGGGTTTTTGTAGCTTAATCCCCGCATCACTGGCAGCCCAAGCGGTGCTGAATAAACAAAATAAACAGGCAATCAATGTTAATTTCTTCACTTCATTGTCACCCGTGTTGGCACTGGCGCAGTGGATTCATAGCGTGTATACAGTGGCATTAATAAGAAAAACCCGAAATAAATCACCGTACCGATACGCGCCAGCCACGCAGCGACCGGTGTCACATGGACTGTGCCTAAATAGCTAAGCATCACAAAACTTAGGGTAAATAGCGTTAAGGCGATTTTGTAAGATACGCCGCGATAACGAATGGACTTCACCGGACAGCGATCTAACCAAGGCAAAAAGAACAGGATCACAATTGCCGCCCCCATGACGATGACCCCCACCAGCTTATCCGGAATCGCGCGCAACATGGCATAAAAAGGTGTCATATACCATACAGGGGCAATATACAGCGGCGTTTTTAATGGATCAGCGGGGGTAAAATTCGCGTGCTCGAGAAAGTAACCACCCATCTCGGGAGCAAAAAATACAATCCCCAAAAACAACACCATAAAAATCCCATAGCCCAGCAAATCTTTACTGGTGTAATAAGGATGAAAGGGGATCCCATCCCTTGGAACTCCCTGTTCATCGACATTATCATGAATCTCCACTCCATCAGGATTATTCGATCCCACATGATGGAGAGAAGTAATATGTAGCCAGACAAGGCCAATAAACAACAAAGGTATCCCTGCCACATGTAAGGCAAAGAAACGCCCTAAGGTCGCACCAGAGACGTTATAATCGCCTCGCACCCACATAGCTAAGCCATCACCAATCCCCGGTATGGCAGAAAACAATGACGTAATTACTTGCGCAGCCCAATAAGACATTTGCCCCCAAGGTAATAAATATCCCATGAAGGCTTCCGCCATGAGAATGACATACAAGACTACCCCTACGAGCCAAAGCATTTCCCGCGGATTTTTATAGGAGCCATACAATAAGGCCCGAAACATATGTAAATAAATCACGATAAAAAAGGCCGAGGCTCCCGTTGAATGGACATAACGTAATAACCAACCTAAGTGCACATCACGCATGATATATTCCACAGAGGCAAAGGCGTGCTCTGGCGTGGGTACGTAAAACATGGCGAGCCAAATACCACTGAGAAATTGCGTGGCAGTTAATAGCAAAGCCAGAGAACCAAAGAAATACCACATATTGAAATTTTTCGGGGCATAATATTCAGATAAATGATCACGCCATAATTTACATAGCGGGAAACGCTCATCGAACCAATGAAATAAGCGACTCTTTGGCATTTCATGCTCAGTGGATTGATTATGCTCCATTAAGCCACCCCTTGGTCATCGCCGATAAGCACGGTGGTCTCATTGAGAAAACGGTAGGGAGGTACTTCTAGGTTGATAGGCGCTGGAACCCCAGTAAATACGCGCCCAGCTAAATCGAATTTAGACCCATGGCAGGGGCAATAAAAGCCACCAGGCCAATCCGGACCCAATTCCCCAATACCAGGCACAAATGTTGGCGCACAGCCAAGATGGGTACAAATACCCACCAAAATTAAATATTCAGGATTCACCGAGCGGTGCAGGTTTTTAGCATAATTAGGCTGCTGCTCAGCCACAGAATTCGGATCGCGTAGCTTTTGAGTCACCTCAGCAAGGCTATCAAGCATGGCTTGGGTACGGCGAATGATCCAGACCGGCTTACCGCGCCACTCTACGACAATGCGCTCCCCAGCTTCTAATTGGCTCAAATCTACCTCTACCGGCGCACCTGCAGCCATCGCACGCTCACTAGGCATCCACGAAGCTACAAAAGGTACAGCCGCCATAGCGGCGCCTATACCAGCAAGTAAATTAGTCCCATAGCTAAGAAAACGTCGTCGATCTTTATCAAAAGTGGCCATCCTGGCTCCTTGTCCCTATCCTTCAAGAAGAACACCCCCTGAAAATTACAACAACTGGGCCAAAGTCACAAGTCTTTCATGGATTTCTCTAGGGCTAAATACGAAAAAGGCAAACCAAACTAGTATTTGGTTTGCCTTTTGCTGTATTCACAATCTCGGACCACAAGCCCAAATATAAACGTTACGATTATCGTTTGGAGAATTGCTTATCTTTACGCGCTTTACGACGACCGACTTTCTTACGCTCAACCATACGTGCATCACGTGTTAAAAAGTCACCTTTACGACGCAGGGTACGACGAATAGAGTTTTCATTGCTGGCTTCGCCATCGCCACCTTCAGAACCGCCTTCTTCGTCAAAATCCACTAAAGCGCGTGCGATACCGTGGCGTAAAGCACCCGCTTGGCCGCTTAAACCGCCGCCTTTCACCGTCGCATAAATATCAAATTTATCAGTCATTTCAACCGCTTCTAAGGGTTGACGAATGATCATGCGTGCTGTTTCACGAGGAAAATAGTCATCAATGGCTCTACCGTTAACGGTGATTTCACCACTGCCGGGACGCAAAAACACCCGAGCAACGGATTCTTTACGACGACCTGTACCATAATTTTGTTTAATTGCCATATTACTTTTCTTCCGCAAATAGTTCGATTGGCTTAGGTTGTTGAGCTTCGTTATTGTGCTCAGTACCTACATACAATTTAAGTTTCTTCAGCATAGCACGCCCGAGAGAGTTCTTAGGCAACATGCCTTTCACTGCAGCCTCTAAGACACGAAGAGGATCTTTTTCAATTAACTTTTCATAACTTATTGATTTTAAACCACCTGGGTAGCCAGTATGACGATAATACATCTTTTGTTTTGGCTTATTGTTACCCTTGATTTGCATCTTATCCACATTAACAACAACGATGTAATCACCGGTATCAACGTGTGGAGTGTATTCTGGCTTATGCTTACCACGTAGGCGGAAAGCAAGCTCACTAGCCAAACGACCTAGTACTGCATTTTTGGCATCAACCAACAGCCAATTACGTTCAACTGTCTCATTTTTAGCGCTAAAGGTTTTCATTGAATATATCCTGAACAGAAACCATACATATTTTTATAAATGAGGGCGGATTCTACATAAGCCAGCACAAATAAACAAGACCCTGAGCTAATTATTCTCTCTTATCCACCAATAATCGCTCAACTACGCCCCCTTCTATAATATGTACTTGAATGATTTCCTCAATATCTGCCTGATTTGCATAGTTATACCATGTGCCCTCAGGGTAAATTAGCACCATAGGGCCTTCATCACAGCGGCCTAAACAGCCGGACTTACTCACTCGCACCTTGCCCTCACCCGCAAGATACAGACTGCGCAACCGTTGCTTGGCATAAGCGCACATGGTTTCAGCATCAGCCTGCTGACAACATTTTTTACCATTACTGCGCTGATTTGTGCAAAAGAAAATATGCTTTTGATAAAAACTCATAGTCACCTCATTGCTCTAGGCCTCTAAATTAATGCCTCTAGCTACTATTTTCAAGCCCTTATTCTCATCACAATTTTCACAAAAAAACAGGCCCGAAAGGGTAAAAAAGCGAAAAAACAGCAAAAAAACACAAAAAAACCTTAAAAAATAGTGAAAAAAGCCTAAAAAAACCTATACATCCGAAAATATTGTGTTATCTTTACATAGCAACTAACTTGCTGTTTGCATTTATCTTTTTGTTTAATCGCACGCAGCCATTTAGTTTTTTTACTTTTAACCTTTTGGGGAACTATTAGAGGATATAAACATGGCTAGAACAGCAAAGAAAACAACACGGAAGACAACAGCTAAGAAAGCACCTGCTAAGAAAAAAACAGTTGCTAAAAAAGCTACCGCAAAGAAAACTACAGCTAAGAAAAAAACTGTAGCTAAAAAACCAGCAGCTAAGAAAACAGTAGCTAAAAAAACCACTGCCAAGAAAACAGCAGCAAAAAAAACCACCGCTAAAAAAGCAGTGAAAAAAGTTGCAGCAACTGTGACCAAAATTCCTACATACAAAGAAGCTTCAACAAAAACTGAAATTATGAAAACCATCACCGATATGACTGGCGTTCCTAAGAAAGACGTTGTATCTGTTGTTGAATGCCTCGGTGAAATCATCAATGGCCACGTACGTCCACGTGCAGTTGGTAAATTCAACTTCTTTGGTTTATTCACCATCGATATTAAGAAAAAGCCAGCTACTAAAGCACGTAAAGGCATTAACCCATTCACAGGTGAAGAAATCATGATTAAAGCGAAACCAGCTCGCCGCGTCGTGAAAATCAAACCTCTGAAAAAACTCAAAGAAATGGCTGAGTAATCACCACTTCATAGAGCCTTAACAAAAAACCGCCGCGAGTCCCACTCCCGGCGGTTTTTTTATATAACAACCTCATAACCCCACACCTGAATAGCATAATCTTGCTCCAACATTAGTATTTACTGTAGCGTTTTAAGCATGCCAGCGCATTTATTAAAACTAAGTAATAAGCATTATCAATAAGTTACTCAATATTTTGGCAGTTTCAATTGGTTCTTCTGTCAAGGTGAGTAAAAGGCGCTATCAGGGATAAATACTCGTAATATGCATAATTTCAATTTTCTAGCATGTTCTTTTCCGCCAAATGCGTACTTTAAATCTTGTCAATAGAGTCGCTATTAACTGCTATTTAAAGTACGCATTTGACTAAAAATACCTGTGCTATAAAACCTAAATTATGCAAATTACGAGTATGGCGCAAGCTACAAAGTTACAACTGCGCAGATTTTTGGAGCAGGCATGCTTAAGACCGTATACTAGGCGACTCTTCCTTAATGCAGACTTAATAAAATTCGGCTATAATCCTGCCATACTATACTAGTATAAAGTGTCAAATAGCGAGGAAAGACCATGCCGCCAGTTGCTCCAGAATCAACATTGCCAGAACATTTGCAAACGCTTATTAAAAAGCAAGTCGCAGCCTATACAGCCAGCCTAACAGCCGAAGACAGCGAGCCAGCAGCTATCAAAGCTGAAGCCTTTGAATGGCGAAAAACATACAAGTCATCTAAAGAGTATACGCTTGCACAACGTCAAGATTACCAAACTGGTACTGAAATCACCGACGAGATTACCAATGTAAATAACCTGCTCCTAAAAGAAGGTTTTGATGGCATCGCTGATGGCAAATCCTATGGTAGAGCAGTATCAGATGCAGCAACAAGCTTTATCAATTCAACGAAATTTACTCAAGCCTTCACTCCTGATGATCAAGGCAAAATTGATGATAAAAAAACCACCGCTCAGCAAGCACAGCAAGCTCTAGAAGAAGCAAAACGCCGCATTGAATTAGAACGTCAAATTGTCATTAAAAAAGAAGCTGTCGCAGCCTATGAGTTACACACCCAATGGATCGATAATTTACTCACTGTGCCTGAACGTCAACGTATGTTACAAATGGCCGCCCTAAAAGAGTTGCAAGGTAAACACAATCATGCGCTCTACTCCGCAAAAGTAAAAGGGATCCCCAAAAACGTTAAATGGTCTGAAGACGTTCCTGGGGCATTAGTCGCTGATATTCCCTTCACAAATTACGCAGACTCAAAAATCAACCGTAATATACAGCAACATGGACACTACTATATTAAGCCAGGCATACATTATATTAAGGTCACTCCTAGTAATGATGGCAGTGGCAAAACAACTTTCCAATTCCAAGCAGGGACTTCATATGAAGATAAGTACGCAGCCTATGAGGCAGAAACCTTACGCTTTTTAGCGCAGGGCAAAACACGCTTTTTCCTTGGTGAAGTTAACCCACCAAAGTGTCGTCATGATCTTGCTGTTTTGATCAAAACCTATAATCCTAAGGCGGAAATCTTTGTTCGCAGAGAATTTGAGCGTGATGACAGCGGCAAACCTAAACGTGATGCCAATAACAAACCCATAGAAAAACCACCCATCCCCTTCAGTAATGATCCTGATGGTGGTTTAGATATGGCAGCTATTAATATGGAAGCAAATAAAAAAACCGCTGCAGCTATCGACAGTTTTGCTAAAGCAACACAAGCACCTATTGATACCACTGGCATGGGCAAACAGGAATTAAAAGCAGCGCAGGAACGTGCTCGCTTTAGCCCACAAAGTAAATTAAACCCGGCTGATGCTACTCGTTTACGTCAAGATCGTCAGGATATACAAGAAGAAATCGATAAACTTAATGCACAAATAACCCAATTAGAACAACAACAAGCTCAAGCGCCTAGCAACCAACACAATGCTGGCCAACCTGGCGGCGGCATCGGCTTAGGTCCCGCGAGTGGTGAAAACCCAGGTCCCGCAGGTCCAAACCTCAATGATGGTCCAGGTACACCACCACCGCCAAGTGGCAGTAATCCTGGCGGTGGACAAGCTAGCCGCAACGTCCCTGATCCTGGTAATCCTCCTGCAAATGATTTAGCTGCAGCATTGCAGAACTTGATGCGAAGCTCTGCTAACCCTGAAAGTAGCGCACTTCCCAGTGGTGCAAGAGAGCAATTTGGGGAAAATACAGCCGCTAAAGCACGACAACATCAACCTACTGGCACACCTTCTCTTAAAGATTCTATGTTAAGTACCGCATCACAATCACAGAGCGGTGCAACAACGGAAAGTGATAATAACACTGCTACAGAGGATCCAGTAGATCAAGACCTTAAACGTCGATTGGATGCATTAAGAGGCAAAGGCCCAGGTAGTAGATAATGAAACCAAGCTGTCAGCCAGGCCGCTTAGTAGGCGCGCCGGTGCCAGTGACAATAGGCTTGGCAGGTGGATACAAAGTACCCGTACGAAGTTTCATCACCCAATTACGCACTACTTGGTCTTCCTTACTCGGCTCAAAGCCCTTTAAGCTAAAACCATGTTCAGAGGCAGCAATCCAAGCCATACGTTGCATAGGGTAAAAACCAGTAATCACTTCAGCAGCGCGCCAGCCTAGTAACATAGCTAGTTCAATCATTTCAAAGGCAACATCAGTATATTGTTTGACGATCGTACCACTGCCACCTTCATCCCCCCCGTCGCCGCCCTCATCTTCACGTTCTTGCTGACGTTGACGCTGCTTCATCTCCACTAATTGTTGCAGGAGTAATTCATGACCACCAGAATATATCACTGTCCCATAGCTGTGCATAATCCAACCATTTTGAGCATGCACGACTTTTGCTTCAGTACCTGCATCAATATACGGGTAATCCGCATCACAGATTTGCAAGAAAGGATAACGGCTCAGTAAGAAATAAAACTCTTGCGGAGTAATCGGACGCGAGAAAATACTCTCATAAGCTTTAGAAATATCATCCTTTAATTTATCAGCAGCCGCATTTTTACCGGGTGTAGCCCCTGTAGGGCTTAATTCACCCTCATTACCACCTTGGCCCTGGTCATCCTTATCTGCCATATGCTGCTCCACACTGTTTAAACGTCATAATACCTAAGTATAACCAGCATTAGTATGGTTGTCATCTCACTACCGATGCGGCCTACTAAGATACTCATGGGACTGCATCTCCCATAGACGACTCTGCGTGCGCTGGAACTCAAACACCTTAGCCCCTTCCGTATACAACTCATCAATCCCCACCGCTGCTGATAAAATTAACTTTACATTGGCATCGTAAAATACATCAACCAAATTAATCAAATACGTCACGGCATTGGTTTCCTTAGCACTGATCTTAGGTACCTGACTCACTAGCACCGTTTGAAACTGACTGGCAATCTCTAAATAATCCACTTGGCTGCGCGGGACTGAACATAAATCCTTAAAGGCAAACCAAGCCACATTGCTTGCATATTTAATAGTGGGTATCGCACGTGAATCAATCATTAAGGGTTGCGTCAGAACATCAAACCCCTGGGCCATCCGCGCAAACATATCTGTCATTTTTGTCTCACTAGCAGCATCTAATGGCGAATAATACACTCCAGCTTTTTTTAATTCCCTGAGTCGATAATCTTTATCCGTATTCACATGAAAGACTTGGGTATATTCATTTAACAAAGTAATCGCGGGTAAAAATAATTCGCGCTGTAAGCCATTACGATATAATTCATCAGGCACCACATTAGATGTAGCCACTAAGGTGACTCCACGTTTAAATAAAGCATCTAATAAATTACCAAGAATCATGGCGTCACCTATATCAGATACAAAGAACTCATCGAAACAAATAATATCTGCTTGATCAGCAATATCTTGGGCCACCATTTTCAGAGGATCTTTAACACCTTGCAGACGCTGCAAATCATCATGCACTTCTTTCATGAACCGATGAAAATGCAAACGACTCTTTTTACCCGTAGGCAGACAATTAAAAAACGTATCCATCAGATAAGTCTTACCAATACCTACCCCCCCCCAAAGATACAATCCCTGCACAGGTTGCAGATCACAAAAACCTAAACTACGCTCGAAGCGTTTTAACAGACGTTGAGAAGCTTGTTGCTCAGCGAGAAAGTCATCATAAACTCGCTGTAACTGTGCTACGGCTGCTGCTTGAGCCGGATCAGGCATTAAAGTACCTGCGTTAAGATCAGCCTGATATTTCTCAGTGGGTGTGGGCATCGTTATAACTGACTCACATAAGGCAATAGCAATTCACGCATTTCAATTAAACGCCGATGAAAGAAATGACCCGCATCAGCCATTCTTATGAGTGTAGGTGGGTTTGCCACACTGTCAATCCAGGCAAATACTTGATCAGGCGGCACAACTTCATCCGCATCACCTTGAACCACTACCCAAGGACACTGCATAGGCGGTAAATCATGATAGGCTTGATGGTGCACGGCTGGCGCAATACTGATTAGCTGTGCGGGTGGTTGTTGTGCTGCTACACTGGCAGCAATAAACGCCCCAAAAGAAAAGCCGGCTAAAATAATTTTATCCTGAGGTCGCACCTGTTGTATCCAGGCATGAATCGCCAGTAAATCATCCACTTCACCACGGGAATTATCAAATTCCCCTTCACTCGCACCAACACCGCGAAAATTAAAACGTACAGCACGGATCCCCTCGTCACGGCACATCCGCGCTAAGGTAGTCACGACTTTATTTCCCATGCTACCCTCTTGCAAAGGGTGCGGATGGCAGACAATAGCGGTAATGTCCCGAGCGGTTTGACGCGGACTATACGTCTCTACTTCTAATTGCCCTGCTGGGCCTTGCAACAAGAAACATGCATCAACCTCTGGGTATTGAGTTGGATTAATTTCCATGGGCTACCTCTTGGTAATCTACTAATAAGGTTTTTAAGAAACGTCCCGTATGCGATGTCTCATGTTCTGCAATATCTTCAGGGCTGCCAATTGCTACCACTGTACCGCCACCTTCACCACCTTCAGGGCCTAAATCAATAATCCAATCAGCAGTTTTAATCACATCGAGATTATGTTCGATAATAACAATGGTATTACCTTTTTCACGCAAATGATGTAGTACGCCGAGCAATTGCTTAATATCGTGGAAGTGTAAGCCCGTTGTGGGTTCATCGAGAATATACAGGGTACTGCCGGTATCACGCTTGGATAATTCTTTGGCAAGCTTAATGCGCTGCGCTTCACCACCGGATAAAGTCGTCGCACTTTGGCCAAGACGAATATAGGATAAACCCACATCAATCAAAGTTTGTAATTTACGCGCCACCACCGGCACCGGCTTAAAGAATTCATGGGCATCTTCCACCGTCATTTCTAGCACTTCATGAATATTTTTACCTTTATAACGGATATCAAGTGTTTCACGGTTATAGCGTTTGCCTTTACACACATCACACACCACATAAATATCTGGCAGAAAATGCATTTCTACTTTAATTAAGCCATCACCTTGACAGGCTTCACAACGACCACCTTTAACATTAAAACTAAACCGCCCTACTTTATACCCCCGTGAACGGGCCTCTGGTGTGCCGGCAAATAATTCTCTAATGGCAGTGAACATCCCCGTATACGTAGATGGATTAGAACGTGGCGTACGACCGATAGCACTTTGGTCAATATCAATAACCTTATCTAAAAAGCTCAAACCGCGCACTTCTTTACAAGCACCTAATCTAATATGAGTTGCACCATTTAATTCAGTTGCCGCATAGGGATATAAGGTATCATTGATTAAACTGGACTTACCTGAACCAGAAACACCGGTCACACAGGTGATCAAACCAATGGGAATATCCACATTCACTTTCTTTAAATTATTTTCCTCAGCACCACGGATACGGATCATATATTGCTTATCTTGCACATAACGCTCTGTGGGTACGGCAATACACTGTTTGCCGGAGAGGTATTGGCCGGTAATGGAATCATCCACCTGCATAATTTCCTTGGGGGTTCCTTGGGCGACCACATCACCACCGTGAACACCCGCACCAGGGCCGATATCTAACACATAATCCGCACTACGAATAGCATCTTCATCATGTTCAACTACGATTACTGTATTACCCAAATCACGTAGTTTAAATAAGGTTTTTAGCAGTCGATCATTATCGCGCTGATGTAAGCCAATAGAGGGTTCATCTAAGATATACATCACCCCCACTAAACCTGCACCAATTTGACTAGCGAGGCGAATCCGTTGGGCTTCACCACCTGACAAGGTATCGGCACTACGTTCTAAATTTAAATAATTTAACCCCACATTCACCAGAAAACTCAAGCGCTCGATAATTTCTTTTTGGATTTTAGCAGCAATTTCACCCTTATGGCCGGGTAATGATAACTTTTCAAAAAAAGCTAAGCTGGTTTCAATAGACCATGCTGTTAATTCTGGTAGTGTCACATCATCCACAAATACATGCCGAGCTTCAGTACGTAAACGTTGTCCCTGACAGGCTTGACACTTCGTCGTGCTAATATATTTGGATAATTCCTCGCGCACCGTGCTTGATTCTGTCTCATGGTAACGCCGATCCATGGTTGAAATCACCCCTTCGAAGGGATGCGTGCGATAGACAACTTTCTTGCGCCCAGTAAGATAACGAAATTCGATTTCTTCCTCACCTGAACCATACAATAAAATCTCTTGTATATCTTCAGATAATTCTTCAAAGGGTGTGTCAATGTCTAATTCGTAATGATCGGCTAAACATTGCAATAAATTAAAATAATAACCATTACGTCGATCCCAACCACGAATAGCGCCGGCAGCTAAGCTTAAACTGGTATCTTGAACCACTCGATCCGGATCAAAAAATTGCTCGGTACCTAAACCATCGCATTCGGGACAAGCACCCATAGGATTATTAAAGGAAAATAAGCGCGGTTCTAATTCTACTAAACTGTAACCACATTGATTACAAGCAAATTTTGCAGAAAACACCATTACCGGCTTTTCAGGTTCATCCATATAAGCCACATGGGCAATACCGTCCGTTAAATTTAAAGCTGTTTCAAAGGATTCTGCCAAGCGTAACTGCAAATCTTCACGTACTTTAATGCGATCTACCACAGCTTCAATGGTATGCTTTTTACGTAAGGCTAATTTAGGCACATCATCTAACTCGTATACTTCGCCGTTAATGCGTACCCGTACAAAACCTTGGCTACGTAATTGCTCGAATACTTGTAAATGCTCACCCTTACGGGCTTGTACTACGGGCGCTAGAATCATCAGCTTCGTGCCCTCAGGCATGGCGAGGACATGATCCACCATTTGACTGACTGTTTGTGCTGTCAAATCAGTATTATGCTCAGGACAGCGTGGTTGACCGACACGGGCAAAAAGTAAACGTAGATAATCGTAAATTTCAGTAATGGTGCCTACCGTAGAACGCGGATTATGTGATGCGGCTTTCTGTTCAATGGAAATCGCCGGCGATAAGCCTTCAATATGATCCACATCAGGTTTTTCCATCATGGATAAGAATTGACGCGCATAGGCGGATAAGGATTCCACATAACGGCGCTGGCCCTCGGCGTATAAGGTATCAAAGGCAAAGGAAGATTTACCTGAACCAGAAAGTCCTGTCACGACGATCAGTTGATCCCGTGGTAAGGTCACATTGATATTTTTTAAATTATGGGTACGTGCCCCACGAACTGCTATGGTATCCACACTACTTTCCAATATATAATGCTGTTCTCAACTGACTACATGAGAATAAGCTTATGTTTAACGAACCTATGACACCGAGCGAACGTCGCGCCGCCTTTTCCCTAGCAGGGATTTTTTCTTTTCGCATGCTCGGATTGTTCATGATCTTACCAGTATTTTCTCTTTACGCCCACCAATTAAACGGCGCCACCGCTACTTTGATTGGTCTTGCCCTGGGTATCTACGGCTTAACTCAAGCCCTATTGCAGATCCCCTTCGGCATGCTCTCAGACAAAATTGGCCGTAAACCGATTATTATCACTGGCTTACTGCTCTTTGCCTGTGGCAGCGTTATCGCGGCAACCGCGCATTCTATCACAGGTGTCATCCTAGGTCGCGCTTTACAGGGTGCTGGTGCTGTGGGTAGTACCATTATTGCCCTACTGGCTGATCTGACTCGTGAGGAGCACCGTACCAAGGCTATGGCTATTATCGGCATGGTGATTGGTATGTCTTTTACCATTGCTATGGTATTAGGCCCTATTTTAAACGGCATCATTGGCGTATCCGGCATTTTTTGGTTAACCGCGGTTTTAGCGATCCTGGGCGTATTGATCGTGGCTAAAGTTGTGCCCAATCCGGCGCATATTATCTTTCACCGCGATGCAGAGCCGGAAATTGCCCAATTTGGTAAAGTACTTAGCCAACCTGAGCTATTGCGCTTAGATTTGGGTATTTTTAGCTTACATGCAATTTTAACTGCTTGTTTTATCGCTATCCCCATTATTTTACAAAACACTGTGGGCTTACCTGAAGAAAAGCAGTGGTATTTGTACCTGCCAGTGTTGATTTTGGCATTTTTTGCCATGGTGCCTTTTATTATCGCCGCGGAAAAGAAACGTAAAATGCGCCCTATTTTTCTTAGTGCTATCACTGCGGTAGGTCTATCACAGTTAGGGCTATGGTTCTTTCACGATAGTTTATTATCGGTTGCATTGCTACTGTTTATTTTCTTTACAGCGTTTACTTTGCTCGAAGCCAGTCTGCCTTCTTTGATTTCCAAAGTTGCACCCTCTGGTAGCAAAGGCACGGCGATGGGCGTATACTCAAGCAGTCAATTTCTGGGGATCTTCGTCGGCGGCACCTTGGGTGGTTGGTGCTACGGCCACCACCATGTGATGAGTGTGTTTCTACTGTGTGCAGTGATTGCTGGGATCTGGTTATTTACCGCCAGCTTCATGAAAAGACCGCCGCATTTAGGCACGCTTTTGTTAAAAGTTGGCCAAGTTTCAGAAGAAAAAGCGCAACAATTAACGGCCCAATTATTACAAATCGCTGGCGTCGCTGAGGCTGCGATTATGACGGATGATGGTATTGCTTACCTTAAAGTTGACAATAAAATCATCGATAAAAAACAACTGGAAATTTTTGCAAATCAACAGGAGTAAATCATGGCAAGAGGTATTAATAAAGTCATCCTAGTAGGCAACTTAGGTAATGATCCTGAGATGCGCTACATGCCCAATGGGCAAGCAGTCGCTAACTTTTCCGTCGCTACATCAGAAGCGTGGAAAGATAAGCAAACTGGTGAACAACAAGAGCGTACCGAGTGGCATCGCATCACTGCCTACCGACGTTTAGGTGAAATTGCCGGCGAATACTTGCGCAAAGGTAGCAAAGTTTACATCGAAGGCAAATTACGCACACGTAAATGGCAAGATAATAATGGCCAAGATCGCTATACCACTGAAATTATCGCTGATGAAATGCAAATGCTTGACCGCGCCAGTGGTGGCGGCAGCATGGGCGGTGGCAGTAATCAATCTTATAGTGCACCCCAACAACAGTCAGCTCCCGCAGCAGCAGCGCCTGCTGGTGCTGATGATTTTGATGACGACATTCCTTTCTAATTCGTCCTGATCTATAATCCCACCACTACGTCTGATGGTGGGATTTTTCTCCTTACCAAGAACTGTACCAGATATTTAAATAACAAGAATAATAGGTTTTTTTGTGGCCGAGCCAGAGCAGCGACAAACATTGTTCGGTAAACTTTATACAGTCTATAACCGAGCATTTAGATTTATCACTAGACTCCAGCTACGCAATAACTTACGATTGTTTGGACGGTTTTTGGCTTATTTTATAGCACTCTGCGTTATTTTAAAAAATACCAGTAAGAATGCCTTAGCTCCAGAATTTAAATACTATTTTATTGGCGCACTAGTCAATAGCTTTGTTTTAAAGTTCCTGGCTAAGAACGCCCAAAACAGGCCACTTGATATCGTAGTGTTAGTAAATCAATATCATAGGCAAATTAACATGACACAACCACCTGTAAATCATTCTTCACAGCCTGAAAATACTCTAGCACTTATATCATACTGTTATACGAGCATTGCTAGCCTATTATCTACTCATCCTGCTGAACCGCCACCACCCCCACCTTCGCAATCACAAAGTCCACGTATCGAACTGATAGGTGATGATTCTGCCACACTTTCCTCTGTACCAGTAACTGAACGTAATGGCTTGTGGCATTTCTTGGAAAATATCTACTACACCATTGCCGCATGCATAACACCTTCTCATGAGTTATCAGCGGAAAGCATCAGAATGCGTGTAACATTGATACGTATTTTAGATCAACTTGTAGCATTTATTGAGCGTATACAGCGTTTAAGCCCCTATGAGCGTGAAGTGTTTTTTTTAAATTTTTCAAGAAGGCAAAATTTTGGTTTTAATAGCGAATATATGCCATATGTTGATTATCTAAGCCCGGCACAGTTACAGCGTATTTTGTCAGATACACAAGCAATTCCCCAGGCCAGTGAGACAGTGAATGCTCGCTTAGATACGCCGTCAGCTCCACAACCTCTTGAGACAATGAATGCTCGCTCACTTGGTGATCGTATCAGTAGGCTTATCACTCGAACACTCATAGATAATCTACAGGTCAGAGTAATGCCCTACATCCTAGCATCTCATGTGCCAGAACGTAATCTCATAGCACAGGGTCACACAGAGACTCCCTTCTTATCGCTGAATAGATTAATAGCCGAACAAATATCTACTGAAATAATGGCAAATGGTGCTATTCGTGCACGTATGAATGTCTCTGGAATGGAGTTAGTCGTGCTCGCCTTAAATCCGGCACACTCCTCTAACGATGCAATTGATAACAAAGTATGGCCTGTTATTGAAAAGCTGCATGCTCTACAAAATGCCTTAGGCAATGCTCCATATTATAATCGTACTAGGGTACTGATTTTTTATGCCATTGATTCCTTATGTTATTACCGAGATAGAAACTACACCTATGAGATTGAACGTCTACGCGAGCTGCTCATTGCATTTCGGAGAATCATTTTCATTTTACATGAAAGCCGTCAACCTGCTCTAGCTATTACAAAAAAACTTATTATTAAGCTAGCCTTGAATCGTTTGGCAACAGCGGCTGAGGTCATTGAAATACCCGATGACCAGCAAACTAGATTACTTGAAATTTATCAGCAGCTTAAGGAACTTTACCGGCATAACTGTCAGCGTGTCTTTGCTGATATTAAAACTTCATTAGTCGCCAGCATTAGCCAGGCATGTCATTTTCTAACAGGTGACCTAGCAAGCTATGCAGCACAATTACAGACATTTATGGATAATAATTTCGACCCGACGACAGAATTAGATGAAGAATTGGGTATTTTAAAAAGAATCATTTTAGATGCAAAAGTAATTTGTCCCCATAATAGCGGCCGCCAGCGCTTTATTGAAAAACATCGTACTGCATTTAATAAATTACTAGCACCTCTCATACAACAAGAAATTGATACTTTACGAACGCGCGCAAATCAAGCATCCACTACTCCAGAGCAAGAAGAGGAAGAAATTAAAACTATTGCCGCTCGAATGCGCGAGGAACAACACAGACTACGTACTGACGCTGGATATCGGCAAGAGTGGAGCGAAGCATATGCACAAACGATGCAGCCTCGATAAATAAACAGTCGCAGATAAACTCGTAATGCTGCCTACGTGGGATGGCTGCAGCACGCTGCGAGGGGATCAAATTTATAAGGTAAAATTCATATCAATGAAGTTTACTTTGCGCCTCGACCAACATTGTAGCTACGCGCTTATTGGAAGCTTCCAAGGTCTCATTTGCATTTTCCCACTGTTGCGCCAATAAATTCACAAACATATATTCAATGGCTCTTAGGGAAATTTCAGGGCTACGTAATGCTTCTGGATATTCATACATGGTTTTCTCTACTGTACCTAACAGTTCACCAGCCATGTATTTAATTGCCGTTTCGAAGTCGTCTTCTTTTAATTGTGCAACAGAATAATGTTCTGCAGAGGTATGTTCCGTGACTCGATTCTTAATGATATCCGTCCCATGCTGCTTAGCAACCGCTTCCACATGTGCAAAAAGCTCAGCAGTTTTTTTAGATTTATTTAATTCTAAGAACTTAGCTGTCATCACCATGTTGTAAGTTAAAAATTCTTTAATAACATCTAACATCTGCTTTTCATTCTGTGCGTGTTTAGCCACCCAACGTTGAAAAACATCAAAGGGTGCAGTCATTATTTTTTGTAATTCATCTTGTTGTGCTTGCGTGGGTGTATTTTTCTTTGCCATTATCAATATCCTTATTTTTCATGGCATAGCATCATTTCTTAATATGAGCTGTCACTATGACTTCCATTATCATATTTGTCAATGTTTATACGAATATTGTGCCATTCTTGTGTTGTGTATGACATGATTTCATAAGCAAGCTCCATCACTGAATACGAAAATTAATAATGATTTTTTATAGGTCAAATATATAGTTAATTGCCTATTAGCCAATTAACTACGTATAATTTCTATTTAATATGCTCAAAAATATTACAACACATCTCCATGGAATAAGGATCCGATCAACCCTTAATCAAAATTAGTTGACAGTTTAAGTCAATTACAGGCTTGTAGTTTTTGAATGGGTTGATCTTAACGAGGCTTAAACCGCTGCCAGCAGTCTGCTAATTTATCTAAAAACTCTGTAGGCGTGTACGGTTTTATTTGATCACAATAATCTCATCATTTTCGCAATCCAATCCTCATGCTCTTTAAATGCATGATAGACTTCTGAAGCACCTAGTACAACAGAAAAGATAAAGCACGTACGTCCCGCCATTTTACCATACTCGGCAATATTGCCCATGACTTCCACATCGGCCAGGTCATTAATGAAAATACCTTTTTTGTAAGCCATTAACTCACTGTGTTTTGCCGACTGTAAATATTTTCTGGCGTGTTTGGATAAATGGCGTGCGTATAATTGAGCACCTTTGTTTGTATTAATAATGTATTCCGAAGTAGTGGGCTAAAATATAACGTAGAACAATTGATACAAAAAATATACCAGTGCCAATAAAAAACACATATACCATAAATATACTAATAATAATATCTATTCTTCGTGCATTGCCTCTGAAATCATAGCCATGAAATAAATATCTTGACAGTACATTCCTTTTAGAACGGTATCTAAATACAACATGTGCTGAATAGAATGCAGCTCTTATCATTTTAGAGCTAAAAAAATAAGTTCCTGAAAATGAGTTTGAGAAATATTCATTTGCAATAGTATCTTTTGTAAGTATATTTTTGAACTCTGGGTCAAATGTTTTTCCTGTTATCCAGCCATTGACAATCATTAGTATAAAAGCAATACATATTAAGCCCGCAGATATATTTAGCATACCAGATAACCAGTCAGTATAATTTGGTAGTGCAATACAAAGCACAAAAGTAGCTATGATAGTTGCTATAACTAAGCTCATATTTACAATCAAATAAATTTTCACTTTTATACCAATAGGCATAAGGTTCATAGCCATTTTCTCAGATTTTCATGGATCCAATGCGCAGCATATTCTAATTGATCAGCTATCCACTTGGTTCCTAAAGAGAGCCCTATACCTTCGGCAACGCCAACACATATGGTCAAAACCCATCCCTCTGGTGTGAATAATAGTAATACTCTGCCAACTCCCCCGATAATAGCCATTGCCCCTGCTTCCCCCACCATTTTCGCAATCCAATCCTCATGCTCTTTAAATGCATGGTAGACTTCTGAAGCACCTAGTACAGCAGAAAAGATAAAGCACGTACGTCCCGCCATTTTACCATACTCGGCAATATTGCCCATGACTTCCACATCGGCCAGGTCATTAATGAAAATACCTTTTTTGTAAGCCATTAACTCACTGTGTTTTGCCGACTGTAAATATTTTCTGGCGTGTTTGGATAAATGGCGTGCATATAATTGAGCACCTTTGTTCAGAGCAATGGTTGCTTCTTTATAGGCTTGTCGATAAGCAGCGCGAGCAGAAGTAATGGCTTCATGGCTAGTGCCTCGTGCATTGACTAATGCCTTTAATTGGGTATTAAGTTTATGCATGTGGTGAGCAAATTGCTCAGCCGGATAGCTAGCGCGTTCAATGACTCTATGAGTGATTTCTAAAGGTGTTTCAGCTTGTAGCATCTCAATGATATCAGCACCTTCATCATAGTGTAGGCGATTATACTCTTGGACACACTTGCCCGCACCCACTAGTTCATTTAAGTCGATACCTTGTTTTTGTAGTCTGTATAAGAACTGTCGGCCATAGGAGGGGATAACATCCATCCGATGTAGTAGGACGTTACGTTTCATAGGGTCTTCATCAATGCGCGAATACTCAGGCAACCAAATAGCACGGTAAGGCGCGTAGAAGCCACTACCCTGCATGAGCATATAGGCATAGCTGGTCTGATTGGCAGCGAGTAATTTATCGGCATAACTGGTATCGGGTCGTCCTAGTACGCGTGCAGTGATACTCGCCGCTGTATCCCCTGGCTCTGTCCATGTCATCATTACTGAAGTGCTCCTACAACTTAGTAGCAGTTTCTAAATTATAACCGGCTATCATTGGACTACTGGCCCTATTTTGTGCATCCCGTGGAGTAAAGCTACGTTCAATTTGCGTATACGCGATATGTATTGATTCCCGAGGTTGTCCTACAGACTTGTTAAATACTTCTGAGTAATGAGTGATAGCCCCATTGCTGAGAGTGGTTTTAGCATAGGTAAACGGCTCATCACCTGTGGTGACATAGTGAAATTCAATACTCGGATATACTTTATTGCTGTGCACCGCATCAAACAAATGAATGGAACTGTCATCTAAGCACTTCAGTAATGCTATCTGGCCAAAGCTTGGGCGTGTGCCTGAGCGATTCATGCGATTACCTACAGTCATATCCAGTGGATTAGTTAAGCCACTGAAGTCTAAATCCTCTATCTCTATCCAACCTGTATAGTGCTTTGTCTGCACGCTGCCTTTCACATCCGGTAGTTTCATATAAATACTCATGGGCGTTATCTCCTTATCCAGCATATTAGCTATTGCTGCGCTTGTTATAATCTTACTTGACTGTGTAGGTAATGTGATGACGCATATACTAGACCTAAAATATCTAAAATCAACTTTTATTTGAGTTCTGTTACAAAATAAATCCTGTTTCAAGGCAGGGTAAAAAGCAAATTGGCGAAAAATCAATTAGTTATGAAAATATACTTCAAAAAGGTCATGGCCAGATTTGCAGAACAATAGTGATAAAAAATTTCACAAGAAAAACACGAAGAATATACTCAACCTTAACTCCTGTGTAACTGATTGTTGACTTACAGTACCTATAAGTTTTGCTTGGTTCAATATACAGCCATTTAGAGAAAGAGATACACTGACAGCATGTAGCAGAAAATTCTTACTAATATTTAAACCGCTGCCAGCAGTCTGCCAATTTATCTAAAAACTCTGTAGGAGTGTACGGTTTAACAATGTAGTCATAAATGCCGATTTGTTTCCAACGAGTAACTGTTGAGGCTGTGGCAGGCTGGGTTAAGAGTAATAGCATACTGTCTTGCACTGTAGGTAGCTTTTTCAAAAGCCTGCATAAGGAAAGTAAATCATAATCTTGGGGGGAGTCATCAATCAGTATCATATCAAATGTCTGACCATCTGCTGATAATAAATGATTTAAGGCACGTTCAACTGTCATGGCATGTACTTGGCTAGATGCCATTTGACGCTCAACAATTTCACCACCTACATTATCGTCAATAATTAACATCGATACATCTGGGTATAATTCATCCCAGGCAGTTTGTACGATATCGACTTCATGCAGTAAAGTGATAGGCAGTTTGACACTCATTACAGTAGATTCACCTTCTTTACTAAAAAGAGTAATCTCACCATCTAAATCATCAACAAATTGCTTTACTATCGTTAAGCCTAAACCTTCACCTTCATGTAGTCCCTTATATGACGGTTCAAGGCGAGTATATTTATCAAATATGGTTTTTTGATGCTCTTCCGCAATACCGATACCTGTATCACGTACTTCCATAAAAAGAGTCGCTTTGTTTTTTTCAACTTTTCGTATCTCGATAATCAGTGTAACACCACCATCATTGGTAAATTTTATGGCGTTTTCTAACAGCTCTTTAATAATGATTAAGAGCCTGTCACTATCAGAAGCCAGCATATCTGGCAAATCTGTAGGATATGAATAATGTAAGTCTATCTTCTTCTCATGTACAACTGTCGCATAGTTCTTAATAAGGGGTTCTAACGCCTCTCGTAAATTAAACTCGTCTTGACGGATAGGAATATCACAGGATTCAATTTTAGAGAAACCCAGCATACGGTCAGCCATGGCTACCATAGTTTTTGCTGCCTCTATACCATCCTTACACATTTGTAATACTTCAGCATTACTGGGATTCATCAACTTGACACATTCAAAGCAACCCACAATGATATTTAAGGGTGTTTTTAAACTGTGAGAAAGATTTTGTTGGAAGTCTGTTTTAACTTTATTCGCAATATTTGCAGCAGAGATCGCCTCACCCAACTCTGCACGCAGTTTATTCTCTAATTCTTTTTGTTGCGTGATTTCCAGTGAAACGCCTATGATGCCACCATTTGTGCCTTTCAAATCTTTTAACGGAACTTTTTGGGATAGGTAAACTCTCCTCGTGCCATCTGGCCTTACATTAACTTCCTCAACCACATGTGGTCTACCTGTTAACATCACATCCATATTAATTTTATTTAAATCTTCAGCTTCATCCTTCCATGGCATATCATAATTTGACTTACCAATGATTTCATCAGCAGATTCTAATCCCGCATCTTTTGCCTGTTCGTCATTACAGCCTAAAAAATTTAAATTTTCGTCTTGCCAATAAATATGGCCTGGCATCATGGCAATAATTTGCTTCAAGTGAAATTCATGTAGTCTATGTGCTCCCTCACGTTCTTCAATATAATCACTAAAAATTGCTGCATCATAAAAGGTAAATAAACTAGATACTGTATCATTGTCTTCAGGTGTAATTAGTCGACACAATGCAATATATTCACTATTTTCATGCTTGAATACGATGTTGCCATTTTTATTTGCATGGTGATAGAGACTGATTGCCTTATTGAGAAATTCATGATCTGCAGCATTTTTACCGATGATGCTATCAAGGCTGTCAGCATTAATAATGCTTATAAATGGTTGATTACAAAATGAAATTTTATTACTACTGTCTACCAGACATACAGCTTCGGGAAGGTGATCAAATAATAAGTTAACAAAATTAGACGGTTTCATGGCTCTACCCTTTAAGTTTTGCACAATCAAAATATAGAACAATTCATTAATATATTATATACGAGTTACATAAAACCGCACTGCTAAACGGGAATTTTTAACAAAAAACTACGGTATATAATGACTTATTTTTAATAGCGACGGGGTGTGCAATTATTGCACCAAACTCAATATCAGGAGAAGCCAATCACACGTAGGCTGGGTTGTTCTTTTCTCTATTTAACATGCTAGCTGACAGCGCCATCTTCAAAAATATTTGTAGCAATTAGCTCATCATTTTTTCTTAAGTATGTACCGATAATATAATATCAACCAAGCCACTACGCCTGATGTAATCACACTTAACATAGTGCCCCAAAATAATAGTAAGTCTTTGGTAATAAGTGCATGTAATACTATTGATATATTAATTAACCAAAATCCGAAAAAAGTAATCACTGAGAGTTCTTCTGAATTTTTAAACTTGATTAATCTGAGTGCTTGTGGAATAAAGAGGCCTGCATTCACGATTAAACTGAGTACAAAAAATATATTAATAGTGTCCTTAACTATCATTGAATTATCCTTAATTGAATAGAAGCTTTACATAGTTTAGCTCAAATCTAAAACTTTATAATGAGCTGACAGGAACCTCTACACAAAATTAATTGCTCACTACCGTTACATACAGTTCATACATACCACACCTGCTTTATTCATGAACAATTCTTTGTGTTCAAAATATCTCGCCAATCTATTTTTTTATTTTGCTATATTAACTCATTAAAATACTCTAAAATTAAAGCACTAATTTCTATACAAAAAACTAACTACAAGAAATTTTTTTAAATATACTTTATATAATCACAGTAATATACTGTTTAAACGAATGTGATAATCAAGCAGGTAAAACCTATGACAACCTTATACGTCACCCTAAATCGTACTCTAGTAACCGCCGCACACTACCCTACTAGTATATATGAGCAATTCAGCGCAGCTCCTAGGTGTATAAAACCCTCAACATCTGAAATGAAGGCTTTATTTGATGGCATATTTAAAGGAAATATCAAAAAAACAAGTGTTAACATATTTGATACCGAAGCAGATGCTCAGACACATATAGTAAGCAGCCTATGTCAGATGGGCGATTCTCAAGGCAGCTATATGCATTGCTCATCTCCCCTTTATAAAATTGAATTGCCTGATAGTATGGAATTTACACCCGCAAACAGAGAGCATTTTAACATTAGTGCCAAAATGCTTTTCACTGGACCTATACTACATCTTCAACGTCGTTATCAAGATCTAAATCAGCTCCCAAGCAACTCAGTAGGACCTTCTCCATTTTGGCAAAACTCAGCCAAAGAGTTGGCAGTACCGCTGATGATTGCCATCATTATCTATAATGCGTTGACAACCGAAAAATTTGGCGCCTCAATGATCGCTTTTATCTTAACTGCCTACTTATTAAAGAGACATTCAGCACCCAGTTATCATAAACGCTACTGTGATGAAGTGGCTCAGGCCCTAGGAAAAGCTGATCCTAATAGAGTTTATGACACAGTGATCATATCTAAACAGCTAGAAACCTATTACAGGAAACGAACGCTTTGGGGAGATTATCCCGATCTTTTGACCATAGAAAATGGCCAGTTATTTGTAAATAAAAAACCATTAGAGCAGTTCGTTGCTGATCAAGATAGGAGAGCACACTCAGCAAACCACCTAGCAGCCAGAGCAAAATGTACTTAGATACACCCATAATGTCTCATATTTAGGGCTTTCTAACATATTATTTTACTAATTCGTAAACCGCTGCCAGCAGTCTGCCAATTTATCTAAAAACTCTGAAGGAGTGTACGGTTTAACAATGTAGTCATATATGCCTATCTGCTTCCAACGTGTAACTGTTGAAGCTGTGGCAGGCTGGGTTAAGAGTAATAGCATACTGTCTTGCACTGTAGGTAGCTTTTTCAAAAGCCTGCATAAGGAAAGTAAATCATAATCTTGGGGGGAGTCATCAATCAGTATCATATCAAATGTCTGACCATCTGCTAATAATAAATGATTTAAGGCACGTTCAACTGTCATGGCATGTACCTGACGAGATGCCATTTGACGCTCAACAATTTCACCACCTACATTATCGTCAATAATTAACATCGATACATCTGGGTATAATTCATCCCAGGCAGTTTGTACTGCCGCAATTTCATTTTGTAGCATCACAGGCAATGTAACACTTATAATGGTTGTCTCATTTTCCTTACTCATGAGACTGATCTTACCCTCAAGATCATTTACAAATTGTTTAACAATAGTTAGTCCTAATCCTTCACCTTCATGTAAGCCCTTATAAGATGGTTCGATACGGGTATATCTTTCAAAGATATAAGCTTGATGCTCTACAGGGATACCTCGCCCTGTGTCGCGTACTTCGATATGAAAATTTGCCTTATTATCCTCTGTGCGCCTAATATCAATCAGCAGTGTTACGCTACCTTCAGTGGTGAATTTCACAGCATTATCAACTAACTGCTTTACAATAATGAGAATTCTATCACTATCTGAGATAAGCATATTGGGCATATCAGTGGGATAGGAGTAGTGTAAGTCAATATTTTTATCGTGAACTTTCTTAGAGTAATGTTTAATAGCAGGTTCTAATAACTCTCTTAGATTAAAAGCTTCTTGACGGATAGGGATATCCCCTGCTTCAACTTTTGCATAACCAATCATGCGATCAGTAATTGCAACAATTTCTTTTGCAGCCTCTATACCATCTTTACACATCTGCAGTACGTCAGGCTTATCTGGGCACATCATTTTGATGCATTCAAAACAACCAACGATACTATTTAAAGGTGTTTTTAACGTGTGGGCCAGGTTTTGTTGGATATCTACTTTGGCACGGTTAGTCACTTGTTTAGTGATATCAACAGACATACCTAGCATGCCATTGACATGAGCTTTGATCGATAAGGGATACTTGATTGATAGAAACACTTTTTTATCTGTACCATTCTCATAATAACCGATTTCTTCGATGGTAATTGGTCTACCCTCTTCCATTACAGCTTGATTTATCTTATCTAGCTCATGCGCTAAATCACCTGCATTTTGATTCCATGGCAAATCTTCATTACGCTTTCCAACGATATCATGGCGAGACTCTAATCCTGCTGATTTGGCTTGTTCATCATTACAGCCTAAATAACGACACTCAGTATCCAACCAATAAATGTGACCAGGTAATTTGGCTACTAGTTCTTCGAGAAATTCATAGGCGGCTAATAATTCTTCATGGGACATATCTTTTGCATTTTTCACTATTAAATCTCCTCTGCACATATATAGTACAAATTTAGCATAATCAGAATACTTCCCTATTCAGGAAGTCATAATGGTTGGATATTTAATTATTTTATTGTGTTTTTATACAAAGGGACATTATTCTATAAATATATGTATTAATCAACTAATGATATTACTTAGTGAGGCCGATATTTTGAGGTGTAATTTGGCAAGAGTAAATGGTGTGCAAATCTAATTAACACACAGTCATTATTATGTATTGTCGTAACGTAGTTATTTCTACTTTCATATGCAGCTAGTGACACTATTTGTCGCTTTTTGCAATAAATAGATCTGCCATTTCTTTATAAACATATTTATAATATACTTTTAAAGAAGTTATTAAGTTAAATTTATGTTTTTATTAAAAGCGCCTACTTCTACTCTAATTCAGGCTCACTGTGTATTGAAGATGGCAAAAATTTGACAAGTAGTCAAAATAAGACTATTTTTATTAAACGTAAGGATTACTAATGGAATTTTATGCGGTTGAGCTATCGATTAAGGCAAAGCGTGATTTAAAAAAAGTTCCGAAATACATTATTAACAAATTAATTGGCTGGACACAGCATATTACTGAATTTGGCTTGTCAGAGACAAAAAAAATTCCTGGATATCACGATGAGCCATTAAAGGGTAGGCGTAAAAATCAGCGGTCAATACGCCTTAGTAAAGCCTATAGAGCAATATATGAAATTGATAAGTCAGAGACCATTCACTTTATCGAGATTATAGAGGTAAACAAACATGAGTATTAATAGCAAGTCTCATAAGACACTAAAATACCTTGAAAATTTAGCAGGTGGTACTTTGACACTTGGGCACTTCTTACTTTCTATTCGGGAAGGGGAAGAATTAACCCAAGTTGAATTTGCCGATATATTAGGGATCTCAAAACAAAATTTATGTCATATTGAACATGACCGTAGAGTGGTTAGTCCTAAAATGGCAGCAGATTTTGCTAAAAGGCTGGGCTATAGTGAGCGACAATTTATAAAATTAGCCATACAAGATGCATTAGACCGTGATGGGTTTCATTTTACAGTTGAGTTGAATGATGCGGCATAAAGTGAATGAGTTTAGATAGGATATTTGGCTTTATATTTTAAGAGTAAGTACCAACTCTAAACTACTACAGTTAAGAAGTAAGCCTAGGACTTCGGCTTCTAGTCCTTGATGATCCGCCAGACTCAGGTAAATCATCATCAGAGTAATCTTCTTCACGCTCATCCCGTCGCTCTGGTCCTACTGCTGCTGTCTCAACTAAGTCGGGCAAATCACTACCGCTAAAAGGAAATGAAGGAGTTGTTGCTGGTGGGGCTACAGCCATACTACCTATAATATCCGCGTACATTATTTCCTGGACAACTAGTCCCTGCGCAAAACCATATTTGATAATATTTTTAATAAAATTTTCATATGTTTCTAACGTCAATGAAGCTAATAATGGCGCGGCGCTAGTAAGTCCGACAATAAGATAAATAGGCAGTGTAAAGTAAAATAATCCTACTAATTCTGCAAGAGTGCTTACTAAAAGTAATATGCTCCCTATGATACCGTAGCCTACTACTTTTCCATGTGTCCTCATTGACGCAATACCATTATTTGCACTCGTCAAGCTAGCAATCGTACTCTTGTTATCGGCACTTATGAAGCTACTAGCACCTAAGTTCTTTGAAACGGCGAGGTGGTTTAATTCTTCAAGCTTAACTTTAGTAACATGAAGATGACCAAAATTTCCTTTTATATCCCACCCTTTTGAAATGATACCGACCGCGAAGAAAAATAAAGCAGCGAACTTGAATAAGAGCTTAGCTGCAAGTCGATTATTAATGGCTTCTACTTCACTGAGTATTGCGACGACAACACTAGTGAGTTCAAATAATACTGAAAAAGCAAAGCTATAACTAAAGGTTTGCTCGTCCGCGTCCTGAATGATATTTGAAGCAAAATTTGGCATGTGTCTAATCTCTACTATTACTGTTGTGCTGTATTAGGATGAGTATGATTTTTGTCCGCAAACGACAAAGCCATCTCAGGGGAGATGGCTTTGTTTGTCTCGGGCTGGCGAGAAGTTAAATGTATAAGCGCTGATGAAGACTTATTTTAATTAAGCAGCATCTTCTACGTCTGCGTCGTCATCTGCCTGTGGGCGATCGACAAGCTCAATATAAGCCATTGGCGCTGCGTCACCAGGACGGAAACCGCATTTGAGAACACGGGTATATCCACCTGGACGCTCTTTGTAGCGTGGACCTAATTCGTTGAAGAGTTTAGCAACCATCTCTTTGTTGCGTAAGCGAGCAAAGACGATACGGCGGTTTGCTACGGTATCTTCTTTAGCCATGGTAATCATACGCTCAACGATACCGCGCAATTCTTTTGCTTTGGGTAATGTGGTTTTGATAATTTCATGTTGCATCAGTGAGGCAGCCATATTTTTAAACATAGCTTTTCTGTGACTGCTGGTTCTATTTAAATGTCTTCCACTTTTACGATGACGCATGGTAGTTACCTTCTAATTCAATCGTTCTTCGTTACTATTCTAGTGAATAGCTTGTCTTATTCTTCCGCTTCGCCTGTGCCTGCTGTTAATTGTGCTGGCGGCCAATTCTCTAAGCGCATGCCTAGGGATAGAGAATTTGCGGCTAATACGTTTTTAATTTCTGTTAATGATTTTTTACCTAAGTTAGGTGTTTTCAATAACTCAACTTCTGTGCGTTGAATTAAATCACCGACGTAGTAAATATTTTCAGCTTTGAGGCAGTTTGTTGATCGTACTGTTAATTCTAAGTCTTCGATTGGGCGAAGTAGAATAGGATCAACTTCTGCTTCTTGCTTCTCAGGTTGACTGATAATGTCTTGTTGTAAATCAACAAATGACGCTAACTGATGTTGTAGTAATGTCGCTGATTGGCGGATCGCTTCTTCTGGCTCTAAAGTGCCATCAGTTTCTAACTCTAAAATTAGTTTGTCTAAGTCAGTGCGCTGTTCTACACGTGCACTTTCCACTGTATAAGCGACTTTGCGAATTGGGCTATATGAGGCATCTAAACGTAGTAAACCAATGGTGATTTCTTCATCTTCATCCTTGGGACGATGTACCACTGCTTGATATCCACGACCTTTGGCAACTTTTACTCGCATAGCTAGGCTACCATTTTCTGATAAGCTTGCGATGTGGTGCTCAGGATTGATTAATTCTACATCGTGCTCTAATTCAAAATCAGCAGCAGTGACAGCACCAGCACCTGATTTTGATAAAGTTAGCATGACTTCTTCTCTTTCGTGTAAGATGAATGCAACTTCTTTAAGATTCAGTAGAATTTCGATAACGTCTTCTTGTACACCTTCAATACTGCTGTATTCGTGCAGCACGCCTTCGATTTCTACTTCTGTGATAGCAAATCCGGGCATTGATGATAACAAAATACGGCGTAAGGTATTACCGAGAGTATGACCGAAACCACGTTCGAGAGGCTCGAGCGTCACTCGAGAGCGAAATTTGTCAATTGATTGTACATCAATAGAACGTGGAGTTAAAAATTCGTTTACGTTGAATGACATTGTTGCGCCTCTCTCAATTAATCACTATCGGGAATAATATTCTACGACTAGATTTTCGTTAATATCTAATTGGATCTCGCTACGCTCAGGTATATACATCACCTTCGCTTTCATCTCAGCCACTTCGACTTTCACCCAGTCAGGAAAGCCTATTTGCTGAGCGGTTTCTAACGCAGCTTTGATACGTAATTGTGATTTGCTCTTCTCTTTCACTTCGATGATATCGTCTTTATCTACGATTGCTGAGGCGATATCTAAAATTCGGCCATTCACTAAGATAGCACGATGATTAACAAGCTGGCGTGCTTCTGCACGTGTACTTGCAAAACCCATACGATACACCATGTTATCTAAGCGACGCTCTAATAACATAATTAAGTTTTCACCCGTTGAGCCCTTTAAACGTGCTGCTTTTTTGAAAATACGGCGGAATTGTTTTTCGAGTACACCATAGATGCGGCGCACTTTTTGCTTTTCACGTAACATCACTCCGTAGGTTGATAAGCGCCCTTTGCGACCAGTTGTTTGGCCTGGAGGCGTATCTAATTTACATTTAGTCTCTAAGGAGCGGATCCTACTTTTAAGTAATAGATCTGTGCCTTCACGACGAGAATATTTACAACTTTTACCAATCTGTCTAGCCATTGTTTAGCAGCTCCTCACACTCGACGTTCTTTAGGTGGACGGGTTCCATTATGGGGTATGCCCGTTGCATCTACGATTTTTGTAATTTTAAAGCCTAGGCTAATAAATGCTCTAATAGCAGACTCACGACCAGGTCCTGGACCTTTCACATACACTTCTACTGACATCATGCCCATGTCTTTGGCTACTTTACCAACGGTCTCACCTGCTACTTGGGCTGCATAAGGTGTACTCTTACGTGAACCTTTAAAGCCACAAGCACCTGCCGAAGACTGAGATAAGACATTGCCTTGCATATCAGAGACGGTTATCAGGGTATTGTTAAACGTTGCCTGAATGCTAACTCTACCATCATGAACTTTTCTTTTTGTGCGTTTCTTCATCATAAGTCATTATTTCCTAAGGGACTTTACTTCTTCTTACCTGCAATGCTCTTTCTAGGGCCCTTGCGTGTACGTGCATTTGTTTTTGTACGTTGACCGCGTAACGGTAAACCACGTCGATGACGTATGCCTCTGTAGCAGTTGATATCTTTTAAGCGCTTAATATTGCTGGAGACTTGCCGACGCAGATCACCTTCAATGACTAATTGGCTGCTACTGATTTCTGTTCGTAATTTCTCAACTTCAGCGTCTAATAAGTCTTTAGCCTTAGTTGCTGGATTAATATCCAATTGTTGGCAAAGCTTTTTTGCCGTACTACGGCCAATACCGTAGATCTCTGTGAGAGCGATCTCGATATGTTTGTTTTGCGGGATATTGACACCGGCAATGCGATACATACTCTTTCCTCTTTTTAAATTCACTTAAATATAATTTATAACGACCACTAAAATTATACTTAAAAACCTAACTTTAAATTGCATCAATTAATTATTCTGCAATATTTTTTACAGCCAATCAAAAAGCAGCGTAGAATAACCCCACACCACTTAAAAATCAACCAATTTATACAAAAAGCCCCTGTTCATGGGCTTTTGCTGCTAATTAGCCTTGTCTTTGTTTATGCTTAGGATTTATGCAAATAACACGTACAATACCGTTACGACGGATTACTTTACAATTGCTGCATATTGGTTTTACTGATGCTCTTACTTTCATCTTATATACTCCAAATCTAACCTAGCGCAGCAAACCTGCACCTGTTGAACTGCCACCTTTTAAATTAGCCTTTTTCAATAGAGACTCATACTGGCTGGACATAATATGTGATTGCACCTGTGAGATGAAATCCATCACCACAACCACGATAATCAGTAAAGATGTCCCACCAAAGTAAAAAGGCACATTCCACGCTAATATCATAAACTGAGGCAATAATGACACACCGACTAAATAGGCAGCACCGACCAAAGTTAGTCGTGTCATTACACCGTCAATATAGTTGGCCGTTTGATCGCCGGGTCGTATACCTGGGATAAACGCACCTGATTTCTTCAAATTATCTGCTGTTTCTCTGGGGTTAAACACCAAAGCAGAGTAAAAAAAGCAGAAAAATACAATGGCTATTACTTCCAATACAATGTATACGGGATGGCCTGGTTGCAGTGCATAGCCAATATCACCTAGCCAGTGTAAACCGTCTCCTTTACCAAACCACTGCGCTATGGTGGCTGGGAATAATATGATGCTTGATGCAAAAATTGGCGGTATCACACCAGCCATATTAATTTTTAATGGCAGGTGGGTACTCTGCGCTGCATACATACGTCGCCCTTGCTGACGCTTTGCATAATTCACTGTAATACGACGTTGTGCTCTCTCCATGAAGACCACAAAGCCGGTCACTGCCAAGACCAGCGCGAATAGCAAAATAATCGCTATTGCCTGTAACTGTCCTTGACGTACTTGTTCAAAGGTACGAGCTAATGCTGCTGGTAAACCTGAAACAATCCCTGAGAAAATGATCAGCGAGATACCATTACCAACCCCGCGTTCTGTCATTTGTTCACCTAGCCACATCAAAAACATTGTGCCTGTAGCCAATGTGATAGTAGCAATAAAGTAAAAGCTAAAGCCTGAGCTTAATGCGACACCAGATCTACCTAAGAACTGTGACATACCTAATGCTTGAAAAAGAGCTAATACCAGTGTTGCGTAGCGTGTGTATTGATTGATCTTACGCCGGCCTGATTCACCTTCTTTTTTCATTTGTTCTAGCCGTGGTGAAACAACAGAGAACAATTGCATAATAATGGACGCGGATATGTAAGGCATCACACCTAATGCAAACACGGTTAAGCGTTTCAGCGCACCACCGGAAAACATATTAAGATAACCGAGTATGCCATCTCCTGAATGCTTAAATAACTCAGCTAAGCGATTGGGATCTAAACCTGGAACAGGTATGTGTGCACCAATTCTAAAAATCAGTACACCGATTAACACGAATAATAATCGTTGTTTTAATTCCTTTAATCCGCCTTGGGATTTTGGTACTCCGACACCAGGCTTTGCCATTATTACTCTTCAACCTTTCCGCCAGCAGCTTCAATTGCTGCAAGTGCACCTTTAGATGCGCCAATACCTTTAAGAGTCACAGCTTTGGATAGCTCTCCACCTGCAATCACTTTCACGAACTTGATATAATTTTTAACCATAGATGCTTGTTTTAACACATCTAATGTAATCTCTGACTCAGATAATTTTTCTAAGTCACTCACGTGTAATTGATGTGTGTATTTTTGCTTCCAAGAGGTAAAACCATATTTAGGCACTCGTCTGATCAAAGGCATTTGACCACCTTCGAAACCTAATGCTACTTTACCTTTACCGCGTGATTTTTGACCTTTGTGGCCTTTACCGCAGGTTTTACCCCAGGTTGAACCAATACCGCGGCCTACACGTTTTCTTGTGCGCTTAGCACCAGCACTTGGCTTCAGTGTATTTAATCGCATTATGACAACTCCTCTACCTGAACCAAATGTATTACTTTATTGATCATGCCACGAACACTTGGCGTATCTTCTACAACCACACTATGGTGCATTTTACGTAATCCTAGTCCTTTGACACAGGCTTTGTGATTTTTTAACGCACCTATCACGCTTTTCACTAAGGTTACTTTGACTTGTTTTTTACTAGACATTTTCTTCACCCAAAATTTCAGAGACAGATTTACCACGTTTTTCTGCGATCATGTCAGGTGATGCAATCCGTTGTAATCCATCTAAAGTAGCACGCACAACATTAATTGGGTTATTGGCGCCCATCACTTTAGCAAGTACGTTTTTAACGCCAAGCACTTCAAAAACTGCACGCATCGCTGCGCCGGCAATAATACCAGTACCTTCTGCAGCAGGCTTCATAAATACTTTTGTTGCACCATGGCGGCCAATGATTGTGTAGTGCAGTGTATCGCCATTGAGGTCGATATAAACCATACTGCGACGAGCACTTTCCATAGCTTTTTGAATGGCAGCGGGCACTTCACGTGCTTTACCACAACCAATGCCGATGCGACCTTGACCATCGCCAACGACCACTACCGCTGAGAAACCGAAAATACGGCCACCTTTTACAACCTTAGCGACACGTCGTACGTTGACTAAGACTTCTTTTAAACCATCACTTTTTGTATCAAGACTAAAGCTTGCCATCAGTACACACCCTTAAAACTCTATTCCACCTTCTCTTGCAGCATCTGCAAGTGCTTGTACACGACCATGGTATTTAAACCCTGAACGATCGAAGGCAACTTTTTTATACCCTTTCGCTAGCATTTTTTTAGCGAGTTCTTCACCTACAACCTTCGCAGCATCTGCGTTGCCGGTGTATTTACATTTTTCTCGTATATCTTTTTGCAAAGTTGATGCAGTACACACAACACGTGTGTGCTTAGTCAGTGCATCATATATTACAACTTGGGCACCAATATGTCGTGGTGTCCTGTGAACAGTGATGCATGGCAAATCTGCATGTCGCATTTGTAGGTTTTTTATTCTCATGCGCGTGCGTTTGGCTCGGCGCAATCGACTTGTATGTTTATCACTCATAGGGTCAATATCCTATTTTTTCTTCGTTTCTTTCAGGCTAATTCGTTCATCTGCATAGCGTACACCTTTACCTTTATAAGGCTCTGGTGGACGATATGCGCGAATTTCAGCAGCAACTTGTCCAACTAATTGTTTATCGATACCTTTTATGACGATCTCCGTTTGTGAGGGACATTCTATGGTGATCCCCTCAGGAATAGCGTGATCAACGGGATGTGAGAAGCCTAGGGTAAGATTTAATACTTTACCTTTTACTTGGGCTCGATAACCAACACCTACCAATTGTAATTTTTTTTCATAGCCATCACTGACACCTTGAACCATATTGCGAACTAAGGCTGCCGTAGTGCCTAGCATTGTATTTGCTTCGCGAGTTTCCTGTGCCAAGCTCAGTGCTAAACTACTATCGTTTTGTGCTACCGCCACTAAAGGTGATAGAGGCATATCTAAGGTACCCTTGGGACCTTTTACCGCGATTTGAACATCACTAACGGTGACTTCAACACCTTTAGGCAGTTCGATTGGTTTTCTTGCTAATCGTGATGGCATGTTATTTATTTCCTATGCAACTTCAATCAATACTTCGCCGCCAAGCTTCGCTTTACGTGCGTCTCTATCAGCCATCACACCCTTAGGGGTAGAAATAACGGCAACACCATAACCACCTATCACTTGAGGTAAGTTCTTGTGATTGCGATATACGCGCAAACCTGGGCGACTGATTCGTTTAATCGATTCAATAACGGGTTTACCTCGGTAGTACTTCAGAAATATCACCAAATCTTTTTGGGGACCTTCACCGAACACTTCAAAATCATTGATATAACCTTCGTCTTTTAATACACGAGCGATAGCTATTTTTAGTTTTGAAGATGGCATATTTAGCTGGCTTTTATTGACCGCTTGCGCATTCCTAATGCGGGTTATCATGTCAGCTACCGGATCTTGCATACTCATTATTCAATTTACTCCACTATAGTCACATTACCAACTTGCTTTACGCACACCAGGCACTAAACCTAACATAGCAAGCTTGCGCAGCATATTGCGTGACAACTTGAACTTTCTATAAACACCCCGAGGTCTTCCCGTCAAGTAACAACGGTTACGACGTCTTTTAGTAGTCGCATTACGGGGTATACGTTGTAGTAACGTTTGATACTCATCGATTTGTGAGATTATCTTATCGTGATCTTGATTTTGATCATCTAGCAAAACATACAGGCGTTGTAACTCCTGTTTATAACTATTGTACTTAGCAATGTATTTGCGGTTTAGCTTTGCACGCTTATTTTCTCTTGCAATAACTGCCTTAGTCGCCATTAGTTTTGCCTCTCCATATCTTTAAAGGGGAAGTTGAACGCGGCTAATAGAGCACGCCCTTCCTCATCTGTCTTTGCTGTAGTGGTGATAGTAATATCTAAACCACGAATTTTATCAATTTTATCGAAATCAATTTCGGGAAATACTATTTGCTCATGGATACCCATACTGTAGTTACCACGACCATCGAAGGATTTAGGATTTAAACCTCGGAAGTCACGTATACGAGGGATAGCAATGTGTACAAGTCTTTCTAAGAATTCGTACATACGCTCACCACGCAAGGTTACCTTGCAACCAATTGGCCAGCCTTCACGGATTTTGAAACCAGCAATAGACTTACGTGCTTTTGTTACAAGCGCTTTTTGTCCTGCTATTTGAGTCAGGTTATCCACCGCCGCTGTTAAGATCTTCTTATCAGAGACAGCCTCACCTACTCCCATGTTTAGAGTAATTTTAGTAATCTTTGGCACCTGCATAACAGAAGTATATTGAAACTTCTCAAACAGTGTTTTGACTATACTATCTTTATATTGCGTAAGTAAATTAGCCATTATATTTCCTATTAAACTTAAATATCGATCACTTCATCATTTGACTTGAAGTATCTGACTTTTGTGCCATCTTCTAAGAATTTGATGCCAACACGATCAGCTTTTTTGGTCATTGGGTTCCAGAGCGCTATATTCGATAGATCGATGAATGATTCGCGTTTCACTATACCACCTTGCTCGCCCTTGTTAGGGTTAGGTCTCACATGCTTGGATACAAGATTGATACCTTCCACCAACGCCCTCATGCGTTTATCACGACTTTTTTTATGCACAGCCAGTTTTTGCACTATGCCACGCTTGCCTTTGTCTCTTCCAGCGATGACAATAACTTCATCACCTTGTCTTATTTTATTCATTACTGCCTCTCACTATCTCTATTAAAGCACTTCAGGTGCAAGCGAAATTATCTTCATAAACATAGCACTACGTAACTCTCGAGTTACTGGGCCAAAAATACGTGTACCTAATGGCTGATGCTGGTTATTCAAGATAACCACAGCATTACGGTCAAAACGCACTATGGAGCCATCAGGACGGCGAACGCCCTTTTTTGTGCGTACGATCACAGCAAAAAGTACATCACCTTTCTTCACCTTACCGCGGGGTATGGCTTCTTTTACTGTCACCTTGATGATCTGACCAATGTTTGCATAGCGTCCTTTTAGTACTTTAATGCACTGTACTCGTCGTGCACCGCTATTGTCTGCTACATCCAGCATTGACTGCATTTGTATCATTGTGATACTCCAAAAATCTTAAAAATATTTGCTACCAGCGCAAAGGGGCGCAAGTATACCACTGTTAGACCACCTAGAAAAGCCCTTCTAGGGTAGTTCTTGTTTATTTAGCCTTATCAAGGATATCTTGCAACATCCAGGTTTTCTTCTTAGAAATGGGGCGATGTTCTGCAATTTTCACCGTATCACCAATTCTGCACTGATTTTCAGCATCATGTGCATGAAATTTGTTACTACGCTTAATATATTTCTTATATAGTTTATGGGGGACACGACGTACGACTTCTACGACGATGGTTTTATCCATTTTGTCGCTGACTACTGTACCTATGAGGGTCCTCTTGCGGCTTGTTTGTTGTTCACTCATCAGGCATTACCTTCTTGTTTAGCTTGTTCAGTCAATATAGTTTTAATACGAGCAATATCATTACGAACACGTCCGAATAAGTGTGGTTTTACCTGCTGGCCACTACCCTGCTGCATTCTTAAGTTGAACTGCTCTTTTAGCAATGCCTGCAACTCTTCGTTTAATTCGCTGGTGCTTTTTTGTCTTAATTCACTTGCTTTCATCACATTATCGTCTCTTTTTCGAATATAGTTTTTACTGGAAGCTTAGCTGCGGCTAAACGAAATGCTTCACGTGCTAGCTCTTCAGATACACCTTCCATCTCAAACATCATACGACCTGGTTGGACCAAAGCCACCCAATACTCAATACTCCCTTTACCTTTACCTTGACGTACTTCCAAAGGTTTTTTGGTAATGGGCTTATCTGGAAATATTCTGATCCAGATTTTACCGCCACGCTTAATATGACGTGTCATTGCTTGGCGTGCTGCCTCGATTTGGCGTGCGGTAACCCGACCGCGGGTCACTGCTTTCAAGCCAAAAGTCCCGAAGCTTACTTTATTTCCGCGAGTGGCTAAACCACGATTACGACCTTTATGTCGTTTACGGATATTTCGTTTTGGTTGCATCATGACTGGTTATTCTCCTCGATTAGGCTGCAGCGGTTTCGCTAGCCTCGGCTTTTTGCTGCTTGTTTGATTGAGCAAACTTTTCGCCTTTAAAAATCCACACTTTTACGCCGATAACACCATAGGTTGTGTGCGCATCAGCCGTACCATAATCTATATCAGCGCGTAATGTATGTAAGGGCACTCGGCCTTCACGATACCATTCGCTTCGTGCAATCTCAGCACCACCCAAACGGCCGCCGACACAAATTTTCACACCAATAGCGCCCGCTCTAAGTGCGCTTGACACAGCACGTTTCATTGCTCGTCTAAACATCACACGTTGCTCTAATTGTTTAGCAACAGTCATTGCGACTAAGGTGGCATCTGTTTCTGGTTTACGAACTTCATCAATCTTTAAATGTACAGGTACTTGCATATGTTGTGATATTTTATCGCGTAGTGCTTCCACGCCTTTACCTTTTTGTCCAATAATCAAGCCAGGTCGAGCCGCATGTATTGTCACTTTTGCATTATTAGCTGTACGTTCAATATCAACACCAGCAATGCCTGCATCTGCTATTTCATTAGCAATTAAGTTGCGGACATGGAGGTCTTGATGCAAATTATCGGCATAGTGCTTTTCTGCATACCAAACGGATGACCAATCTTCAACTATACCTAGGCGAATACCCGTTGGATGAACTTTTTGACCCATTATTTATTTACTCCTAGCTATCAGATAGCACAATTGTTATATGACTTGTACGCTTGAAGATGCGATCTGCTCTTCCTTTTGCGCGTGGGCGAATACGTTTCATTGTTGGTCCCTCGTCCACATAGACTTTGGCAACTCGTAATTCATCGATATCAGCGCCTTCATTGTGTTCCGCATTAGCAATAGCCGAATCTAATAGTTTCTTCATCAACTTTGCTGCTTTTTTCAAACTAAATGCTAAGCATTCAGACGCACTGTCAACGGGCAAACCACGGATCTGATCTGCTACCAATCTGACTTTTCTTGCAGATATTCTTGCGTGACGTAATTTTGCGCCTACTTCCATCTTTCTATTACCTCTTGCCGAAAATTATTTACTTACTCTTACGATCACCTGAGTGCATCTTAAATAGACGCGTTGGTGCAAATTCACCTAACTTATGGCCTACCATGTTTTCTGTAACATAAACTGGCACGAAAACACGACCGTTATGTACAGCAATAGTTAAACCTACCATTTCAGGAATGATCATTGACCCTCTCGACCAAGTTTTGATGGGTCGTTTGTCATTATTACTCACTGCTGCTAATACTTTTTTCAGCAGCTTATAAAATACGTATGGACCTTTCTTTAGTGAACGTGGCACTCTACTATCCTCTCAACTATTTGTCTTTATGACGTGAACGTACAATGTATTTATTAGATTGTTTGTTCTTGCGTGTTTTATAACCTTTGGTTGGCATGCCCCATGGACTCACAGGATGTCGTCCACCAGAGCTACGGCCTTCACCACCACCCATTGGGTGATCAACTGGGTTCATCGCAACACCACGTACCGTTGGACGTCTACCACGCCAGCGGGAGGCACCTGCTTTACCCAATGAAATTAAGTTATGATCTGCATTACCGATTTCACCGATAGTTGCTCGGCATTCGGCTAAAATTTTACGCATTTCACCAGAACGTAAACGTACAGTAACGTAAGCACCTTCTCGTGCAAGTAACTGTGCACTTGTACCCGCACTGCGTGCAATCTGTGCACCGCGACCTGGTTTTAATTCAATGCAGTGAATCACACTACCTAAAGGTATATTGCGCATAGGCAAACAGTTACCTATTTTTATAGGTGCTTCTTCACCTGAAACGACTTTATCACCAATTTCTAAGTTACGTGGACGTAAAATATAACGTCGTTCGCCATCTGCAAAGAGTAACAATGCGATATCAGCGGTACGATTTGGATCATATTCGATTTGTTCAACCTTAGCTGGTATACCGTCTTTAGTACGCTTAAAGTCTATAATACGGTAGCGTCGTTTATGGCCACCACCTCTATGACGAACGGTTATACGACCTGTATTATTACGACCACCTGACTTACTCTGCTTACGCGTTAAGCCTTTTTGTGGCTTACCCTTATGTAATTTGCGCACAGCACGCTTAACGTGACGGCGACCTGGTGATGTTGGTTTTAATTTAACTACAGCCATTGTTTCACCTTACTCTTTGTTTGTGCCAGTAAAATCAATGTCATGACCTTCGGATAAACATACATAAGCTTTTTTCCAGCCTTTGCGTGTACCAAGACGATGCCCGGTTCTTTTTATCTTTGGCTTAACATTACTGATTTGCACAGCATCTACTTTTACATTAAACAGCATTTCAACTGCTTGTCTGATTTCTATTTTGTTGGCATCTGGCACGACTTTAAAAACAAACTGGCGGTTCTTATCCGCAACAATGGTTGCCTTCTCAGAAACATGTGGCGCTAACAATACTTTCATTAAACGTTCTTTATTCACGCTAATCTCTCCTCTAGCTGCTTAAGCGCTTCTGAGGTTATCAAGACTTTGGCATATCCTACTAAACATAGTGGATTAGCTTCTCTTGGCGTAACCACACCGACTAAGGGAATGTTGTTCGCAGCTAACATTAATGTTTCATCATAATCATGAGTAATGATGAGCACATCGGTTAAATCCAGTGCATTTAGCTTTTGCACTAATAATTTTGTTTTAGGCGCCTCTACGGTGAATTCATTCACAATCACAAGACGATCTTGGCGTACTAGCTCAGATAAAATTGAGCGTAGGCCAGCTTTGTACATTTTTTTGTTAAGCTTTTGACTGTAGTCACGATTATCCGCAGCAAATGCTCTACCACCGCCTCGCCAGATTGGTCCGCGAGTAGTACCAGCACGTGCTCTACCTGTACCTTTTTGGCGCCATGGCTTTTTGCCGCCACCACTGACTGCAGCACGGTTTTTCTGTCTATGGCTACCTTGGCGCATGCCAGCTTGGTAGGTAGTTACCAATTGATGAACTAAGCCTTCATTGTATTCACGTTCAAAAATAATATCTGAAACAGTGACTTTACCATCAGCTTTGTTTGTTTGTTGATTAATGAGCTGAAGTTCCATTATGCTTTCTCCTCTTCAGCAGATTTCACAGCAGGTTTTATGATGACATCTGAACCTGGCGCTCCTGGCACAGCACCTCTGACCAAAATTAACTTACGCTCAGCATCAACACGGACAATTCGTTGGTTTTGTACAGTTTTGCGTACATTACCCATCTGACCTGCCATTTTCTTACCTTTGAAAACCTTACCAGGGCTTTGGTTTTGACCGATAGAGCCTGCTGCACGGTGCGCCAAGGAGTTACCATGAGTTGCATCTTGCATCGAAAAGTTGTGACGCTTAATAACACCGGCAAAACCTTTACCTTTAGATGTCCCGACAACGTCTACGACTTGACCTTCGTCGAAAATCTCAACTGTGATCCCAGCACCAGGTACTATTTCATGATGATTAGCCTCTGCTGCGTCAGATACACGAAATTCCCACATACCGCGTCCTGCTTCGGTATTTGCCTTCGCAAAATGACCCGCCATTGGTTTAGTCACGCGGCTAGCACGACGAGTGCCTGTAGTGACTTGCACTGCATTATAGCCATCAGTTTCTTTCGTCTTGATTTGGGTGACGCGGTTATCGTCGCAGTGGATCACTGTCACAGGTATTGAAACACCTTCGTCAGTGAACACTTGAGTCATACCAATTTTTTGGCCAACCAAGCCTAACTTATTTGTTTTTGCAATATCATTTGCTGTTGCTTCAGACATCTTATTTAACCTCGTACGCTCCGCATTCATGCTTAGCGTGTTACATTTTTATGAAATCATTTGATTTAGCTCGTTGACACGAACATCCTCATCAGTGCCAATATTAATCAACACTATCAATACTGATTTGTACATCAACACCTGCTGCTAAATCTAACTTCATCAATGCATCCATTGTCTTATCAGTTGGATCTAGTATATCTAGTAGACGTTTATGTGTTCTGATTTCATACTGATCACGCGCATCTTTATTGACGTGTGGTGAAATCAAAATTGTGAATCGCTCGAAGCGAGTCGGTAAAGGAATTGGCCCTTTTAGCTGAGCACCTGTTCGCCTTACTGTCTCTACGATTTCTTTTGCAGAAACTTCGATCAAGCGATGATCAAATGACTTTAACCGTATACGTATTCTTTGTCGTTTATCCATTATTCTTACTCAATTATCTTAGCAACTACACCAGCACCTACTGTTCGACCACCCTCGCGGATAGCAAAACGTAAGCCTTCTTCCATCGCAATCGGTGCAATCAGGTTAATTACCATCTTGATGTTGTCTCCTGGCATCACCATTTCTACACCATCTGGAAGCTTGACTTCTCCGGTCACGTCTGTGGTGCGGAAGTAAAATTGTGGCTTATAACCTTTGAAGAAAGGTGTGTGACGACCACCTTCATCTTTCGTCAATACATATACTTCTGACTCAAAGTGAGTGTGGGGAGTGATTGACCCTGGTGCCGCCAATACTTGGCCTCGCTCCACTTCTTCTCGCTTCGTTCCACGCAGTAATACACCAACGTTATCGCCCGCACGTCCCTCATCAAGTAACTTACGGAACATCTCTACACCTGTACAGGTCGTCTTCGTCGTCTCTTTGATACCGACAATCTCTATCTCTTCACCTACTTTCACGATGCCACGCTCTACTCGACCCGTCACAACTGTTCCTCGGCCTGAAATTGAGAATACATCTTCAATCGGTAACAAAAATGGCTTGTCGATTTGACGCTCTGGCTCCGGAATATAAGAGTCCATGTGCTCTACTAATTTTTGGATAGCAGGGATACCAATGTCACTTTCGTCGCCTTCCAACGCTTTCAACGCTGAACCAACAACTAACGGAGTATCATCTCCTGGAAAGTCATATTGACTTAATAAATCACGTACTTCCATTTCTACTAATTCTAATAACTCTGCATCATCTACCATGTCTGCTTTGTTTAAGAATACAACAATATAAGGAACACCTACTTGGCGTGCTAACAGTATGTGCTCACGGGTCTGTGGCATTGGACCATCCGCTGCCGATACAACTAATATCGCTCCATCCATCTGCGCTGCACCCGTAATCATGTTCTTCACATAATCCGCGTGTCCTGGGCAGTCTACGTGCGCGTAGTGTCGACCTTCTGACTCGTACTCTACGTGCGCTGTCGCAATCGTGATACCACGTTCTCTTTCTTCTGGCGCCTTATCGATATCCTCATAAGCCGTGAAATCACCAAATACCTTCGTTAACGCCGCGGTTAATGTGGTTTTACCATGGTCTACGTGCCCGATAGTACCCACGTTTACGTGCGGTTTATTTCGTTCAAATTTTTCCTTTGACACTGCCTTATACCTCTTCTATTTAACTATTAATAACATTTTCAGCAATATTTGCTGGGGTTTCACTGTATTTAGCAAACTCCATGGAATACGTCGCACGTCCTTGAGACATGGAGCGTACATCAGTAGCGTAACCAAACATTTCAGACAACGGCACTTGCGCACGAATTGTTTTTCCACTTGGAGTATCTTCCATACCTTGTACGATGCCACGACGACGATTTAAATCGCCCATGACGTCGCCCATATAATCTTCTGGGGTAACGACTTCCACATTCATGATAGGCTCAAGTAATACAGGTGATGCATTCAAAGCACCTTCCTTAAAGCATTTTGAACCGGCTAATTTGAAAGCCATCTCACTGGAGTCCACATCATGATATGAGCCGTCATATAAGGTAACTTTTACATCCACAACCGGATAGCCTGCAATCACACCATTTTCCATTTGCTCTTGCACGCCTTTATCCACAGCGGGAATATATTCTCTTGGTACAACACCACCGACAATAGCATTAACAAATTCGTAACCAGAGCCTGGCTCTTGTGGCTCGATCTTCAACCAAACATGACCGTATTGCCCACGACCACCTGATTGGCGAATGAATTTGCCCTCTTGTTCGATAGGCTGACGGATGGTTTCACGATAGGCAACCTGAGGTTTACCTACATTAGCTTCTACAGAAAATTCCCGCTTGAGGCGATCGACAATGATTTCTAAGTGTAACTCACCCATCCCTGCAATAATTGTTTGGCCAGACTCTTCATCGGTCCAAACGCGGAAAGAAGGATCTTCTTGCGCTAATTTGCCAAGCGCAATACCCATTTTTTCTTGATCGGGTTTAGTTTTTGGTTCCACAGCGACTGAGATAACAGGCTCTGGGAATTCCATACGCTCTAAGGTAATGACATTATCAACATCACATAATGTATCACCGGTGGTCACTGTTTTTAAACCAACGGCTGCGGCAATATCACCAGCACGTAATTCTTTAATTTCTTCGCGGGTGTTGGAGTGCATCTGTAAAATACGGCCGACGCGTTCTTTTTTACCTTTAACTGGGTTGTAAACTGAATCACCCGCATTTAACACACCTGAATACACACGGATATAGGTGAGTGTACCCACGTAAGGATCTGTTGCAATCTTAAATGCAAGAGCAGCAAAAGCTTCATCATCTGATGATTCGCGAGCGGATTCAGTGCCTGCTGCATCATCTAAGATACCCTTAATGGCAGGCACTTCATTTGGCGCTGGTAGATAATCAATAACGCCATCTAATAGTGCTTGAACACCTTTGTTTTTAAATGCTGAACCGCAGAAGACTGGTACCACTTCATTATTGAGTGTTTGTTGACGTAAACCAGCGCGAATATCTTCTGCACTTAAGTCGCCAGCCTCTAGATATTTATCCATTAGCTCTTCAGACGCTTCAGCAGCACTTTCAACCATTTTTTCGCGCCACTCTTGGCAATCAGCTAACATATCTTCTGCTATGTCACGCTCGTCATATTTCATACCTTTAGTAGAGTCATCCCAATAGATGGCTTTCATGCGGATTAGATCTACAACACCTTCAAAGCCTTCTTCTGCACCAATAGGTAACTGTACAGGTATTGGGTTTGAGCCAAGGCGGTCTTTAACTTGACCAACCACACGTAAGAAGTTTGCACCCGCACGGTCCATTTTGTTGACGAATGCCATACGTGGAACTTGGTATTTATTAGCTTGGCGCCATACTGTTTCAGATTGTGGCTCGACACCGCCAACAGCACAAAATACAGCCACAGAACCGTCAAGTACACGTAATGAACGCTCTACTTCAATGGTAAAGTCTACGTGACCAGGGGTGTCAATGATATTAATGCGATGTTCTGGATATTGTTGATCCATACCAGACCAGTGACAAGTGGTTGCCGCTGAGGTAATAGTAATACCACGCTCTTGCTCCTGTTCCATCCAATCCATGGTAGCAGCACCTTCATGCACTTCACCAATCTTATGGGAGCGCCCAGTATAGAATAGTATACGTTCTGTTGTTGTTGTTTTACCGGCATCAATATGGGCCATAATCCCAATATTGCGTACCTTTGATAAATCGATAGTGCGTGCCACTTTATGTAATCCTCAATTATTAATTCCAGCGATAATGTGCAAAGGCTTGGTTAGCTTTCGCCATTCTGTGCACATCTTCACGTTTTTTCACAGCTTCACCGCGCCCGGCTAAAGCATCAACAAATTCACCAGCTAAGCGTAGCGCCATGCCTTTTTCGCTGCGCTTACGTGCAGCTTCAACCAACCAACGCATAGCCAGAGCCAGACGTCTATTTTCAGGCACTTCCACAGGTATCTGGTAAGTTGCACCACCAACACGGCGTGAACGTACTTCCACGAGTGGGCTGACCTTGTCTAGTACTTGGTTAAATAGAGCAACCGCTGGAGTATCAGTTCCAGCTTCACCTTCGTCGGTTACCGCAATATCTTTACTGCGTTCAACCATGACATTTAATGCGGTATAAACAACGCGCTCAGCGATGGATTTTTTACCACTGGTCATAAGACGGTTAATAAACTTAGCAATCAGCTCATCACCAAATTTGGGATCAGGTATTACTTTTCTCTTTTCGGCAGCTCTTCTACGCATGCTATCACTTCCTAATGGATTAATTAAATATGCACTAATTTATCTCTAGTTACTCTTTTGGTCGTTTCTCACCGTACTTCGACCGGCCTTGTCGGCGTCCACTGACACCGGCGGTATCCAAGCTACCACGTACAATATGGTAACGAACACCTGGTAAATCTTTTACCCTACCACCCCGTATTAATACCACGGAGTGCTCTTGCAAGTTATGGCCTTCACCGCCAATATAAGCGGTTACCTCATAACTACTGGTTAATCTCACACGAGCTACTTTACGCAGCGCTGAGTTTGGTTTTTTCGGGGTAGTTGTATATACCCGTGTACAGACGCCACGTCGTTGTGGACAGGCTTTTAACGCTGGAACCTTGCTTTTACGTCTTGGCCGTTTACGTCTTGTTTTACAAGAGGCTCTAACCAGCTGACTAATTCTTGCCATTTCTATTTAACTCCAAGTTTTTCAACTTCTTACGCGACATTCCCGGCTTTTAATGGAGCCATGTATGTCTGTATATTTTTTTACTATTTCCAATAACAATGCGCGAGCCTAGCCTCCTCACACATATGAAGGAGGCGCGATTCTAAATAGCTATGCCTTTTATGTCAAGTCTTTAAGCTTGAATCCACACGACTATTGCTGATCTTGCTCTGGTGGCGTTGAATCATCGGGTGACTTCAATGCCTCACTCAAAGCTTGCTCAATATCTGCTGCTGTTATTTCTTTCTCTGCTTCTTGGTCTACTTCTTCTTCAACCACAGCCTGTTCTTGGCGACTTAAGTGATAAGCCAGGCCAGTACCAGCAGGGATCAGACGGCCCACGATAACATTCTCTTTGAGACCACGCAGGTCATCGACTTTGCCACACACGGCCGCTTCAGTGAGTACACGCGTGGTTTCTTGGAATGATGCCGCTGAGATGAAGGATTCGGTATTTAATGAAGCCTTTGTGATACCCATGAGAACACGTTCATACTGTGCTTTCACTTTGCCTTCTTCACGTAATTTCTCATTTTCTTCACGTAATTTCACATCATCTACTTGCTCACCAGCCAACAAAGTACTATCACCAGGATCGGTAATTTGGACTTTGCGTAACATTTGTCGCACGATAGATTCAATGTGCTTATCATTGATTTTCACACCCTGTAAGCGGTATACATCTTGAATTTCATTAACAATATAATTCGCCAATGCATTTACACCTAGGAGACGTAAGATATCATGAGGATTTGGTGCTCCATCAGCAATTACCTCACCTTTTTCAACATGCTCCCCTTCAAATACAGCCATATGACGCCATTTCGGTATCAATGTTTCATAGGTAGAACCGTCTTCTGCGGTTAAGACTAAGCGACGCTTACCTTTGGTTTCTTTACCAAAACTCACAATACCGGTTATTTCGGCCAGAATTGATGGATCTTTTGGCTTACGTGCCTCGAACAAGTCAGCAACACGCGGCAAACCACCAGTAATATCACGTGTTTTTGAGGTTTCTTGTGGAATTCTTGCAACTACGTCACCGATTTCCACATCGCCACCATCTTCAACACTAACAATAGAACCTACCGGTAAGTAGTAATGAGCAGGTACTTTAGTGCCCGTGATACATAAATCATTGCCATCAGCATCAATTAATTTCACCATGGGTCGTAATTCTTTACCACTGGAGCTACGCTGCTTGCTTTCGGTCACAACAATACTGCTCAGACCTGTCACTTCATCAACCTGACGATTCATCGTCACTGACTCGACTAAGTCTACAAAAGCAATCCTACCTGCTACCTCAGTAATAATCGGATGAGTATGTGGATCCCAATTTGCAACAATTTGCCCAGCTTCAATTTCATCGCCATCTTTAGCAGATAACATTGCACCGTATGGGATCTTATAACGCTCTCTTTCTCGGCCATTTACATCCAATACGGTTAATTCCCCTGACCGTGATACTGCTACCAAATTACCGCTACTATGCTCTACTGATTTGACATTATGTAGCTTCAAGACACCTTGGTTTTTCACTTGAACATTATTAACCGCAGATGCCCGAGAAGCGGCACCACCAATGTGGAAGGTACGCATGGTTAACTGTGTTCCTGGCTCACCAATGGACTGCGCGGCAATGACCCCAACAGCTTCACCCATATTGACACGATGGCCACGAGCTAAGTCTCGACCATAACACGCTGCACAGACACCAAATTTGGCTCTACAGGTTATCGGAGATCTTACCAAAACTTGATCGATCCCCATTTCTTCCAGATAGTCTACTTTAGCTTCATCTAACAGAACACCAGCTGGTAGAACTAATTCATTCGTGCGTGGATGAATAACATCATCAACAACCACACGTCCTAAGACGCGCTCACGTAATGGCTCTACAATATCACCACCTTCAATATGCGGTGTCATCAAGATGCCTTCGGTGGTACCACAATCTTCTTCAGTCACTACCATATCTTGTGCAACATCCACTAAACGGCGAGTCAGATATCCTGAGTTCGCAGTTTTTAACGCAGTATCTGCAAGACCTTTACGTGCACCGTGAGTAGAAATAAAGTATTGTGCTACATTTAACCCTTCACGGAAGTTTGCTGTAATCGGCGTCTCAATAATCGAGCCATCTGGTTTAGCCATCAAGCCCCGCATACCGGCTAACTGACGTATTTGTGCAGCCGAACCCCGCGCACCGGAATCAGCCATCATATAAATAGAATTAAATGATTCTTGCTGTACTTCCTCGCCGGCTGCATTAGTCACAGTATCATAAGCTAACTTATCCATCATTGCTTTTGCGACTTGTTCGTTAGTATGTGACCAAATATCAATAACCTTGTTATACCGCTCACCATGTGTCAGCAAACCGGAAGCATATTGACTTTGAATTTCTTTAACTTCGTCAGCAGCTTTCTCAATTAACTCAGGTTTCGCTTCTGGAATAACTAAATCATCAATACCAACGGATACACCTGCACGAGTTGCATAGGAGAAACCGGTATACATGAGATGGTCAGCAAAAATGACAGATTCTTTTAAACCAACATGGTGATAACACGTATTCACTAACTGAGAAATCTTTTTCTTGGTCAGCGACTGATTAATTAGCTTGAAAGGTAAACCTTTTGGCAAAATTTGTGAAAGCAACGCACGACCTACGGTTGTCTCAATTAAATTATACGAGGACTTTTCATCTTCTGTGCCTACATTTTCAAATTCTTTAATGCGTACTTTGATACTCGCATGAATATGCACATTATCAGTTTCATATGCGCGCACTACTTCATTGATATTTGCAAAGCAGCTACCTTCACCTTGCACATTGACCTGTGAACGAGTCATATAGTACAGACCTAATACCACATCCTGTGTAGGTACGATAATTGGCTCACCATTTGCCGGCGATAAGACATTATTCGTTGACATCATCAAGGTACGTGACTCTAATTGTGCCTCGATGGTAAGTGGAATATGTACCGCCATCTGGTCACCGTCAAAGTCAGCATTATAAGCTGTACAAACGAGTGGGTGTAATTGAATCGCTTTACCTTCGATCAATAGAGGTTCAAAGGCTTGAATACCTAATCTATGTAGCGTAGGCGCACGGTTCAATAACACAGGATGTTCGCGAATGACACCGGCAAGGATATCCCATACCTCAGGGATTTCTCTTTCCACCATCTTCTTCGCAGCTTTGATAGTTGTCGCTAAACCACGTAATTGTAATTTGCTGAAAATAAAAGGCTTAAATAACTCAAGTGCCATTTTCTTCGGCAGACCACACTGATGCAACTTCAAGGTTGGACCAACCACAATCACAGAACGCCCAGAGTAATCTACACGTTTACCCAATAAGTTCTGACGGAAACGTCCTTGCTTACCTTTAATCATATCTGCTAATGATTTTAGTGGGCGTTTATTTGAACCTGTAATTGCGCGACCGCGACGACCATTATCCAATAACGCATCCACTGACTCTTGCAACATACGTTTTTCATTACGTACGATGATGTCTGGCGCATTTAAATCTAAGAGACGCTTTAAGCGATTATTACGGTTGATCACTCGGCGATATAAATCATTCAGATCAGAAGTAGCAAAACGTCCACCATCCAAAGGAACTAATGGTCGTAGATCAGGTGGTAAGACAGGTAATACTGTCATAATCATCCATTGTGGATTATTACCTGAGGCAAAGAATGACTCCATTAGTTTCAGACGTTTAGTTAGTTTCTTGATCTTTGTTTCTGAAGATGTCGTAGGTAATTCTTCACGAATTGCAGCAATTTCAGTTTCTAGGTCAACCCCTAACAATAGCTCTTGCACGGCTTCTGCACCCATACGTGCATCAAATTCATCACCGTATTGTTCAATGGCATCTAAGTATTCATCATCAGACAGTAACTGACCGCGTTCTAAATGTGTCATACCTGGATCAATTACCACAAACGCTTCAAAATACAAAATACGCTCAATATCACGCAACGTCATATCGAGTAACAAACCAATACGGGAAGGTAATGATTTTAAGAACCAAATGTGGGCTACTGGGCTGGCTAGTTCGATATGTCCCATGCGCTCACGGCGTACTTTTGATAATGTGACTTCAACACCGCATTTTTCACAGATAACACCACGGTGCTTTAAGCGTTTATATTTTCCACAAAGACATTCATAGTCTTTCATTGGACCAAAAATCTTAGAACAGAATAAACCATCACGCTCTGGTTTAAAGGTTCGATAATTGATGGTTTCTGGTTTGGTGACTTCTCCATAGGATTGCGCACGGATCATATCGGGTGATGCTAAACCAATACGCAGGGCATCAACTTCCGTGACGTGACCTTGTTGTTTTATGTAAGACAATAAATCGCCCATTACTGGAGCACCTGTTAGACGATTTGCCATTGCAACATTTTCTCTTCTTTCCGCCATTAGCTATATCTCACTATCAAAAGGGAATTAAAGGGTTTCTAAGTCTACGTCTAGACCCAAAGCACGTATCTCGCGTATCAATACATTGAATGATTCTGGCATACCAGGGTCCATCGCATGGTTACCATCGACAATGTTTTTATACATCTTAGTTCGTCCTCCTACATCATCTGACTTCACAGTCAACATTTCTTGCAGTGTATAGGCTGCGCCATAGGCTTCTAGCGCCCATACTTCCATTTCCCCGAAACGCTGACCACCAAACTGTGCTTTACCACCGAGAGGTTGCTGTGTCACCAAACTATATGAGCCAGTGGAGCGTGCATGCATTTTATCATCAACTAAGTGATTTAATTTCAGCATGTACATATAACCCACTGTGACCGGTCGGTCGAAGCGTTTACCAGTACGTCCATCTGTCAATCTTGCCTGCCCAGAGGTGGGTAAGCCGACTAGCTCTAAAAGCGCTTTGATTTCAGCTTCTGAAGCACCATCGAACACAGGTGTAGCGATAGGTACACCTTTACGCAGGTTTCTAGCCATAGTAAATAATTCATCATCAGGCAAACCATCAATATCCACTTTGTTAATACCGGCATTACTGTAAATCTTCTTCAGTAAGTCTCTCACTTCTGCGGCTTTCGCTTGTGCTTGTAGTAAGGCATTGATTTGATTACCCATGTGCTTTGCAGCCCAACCTAAGTGGGTTTCAAGTACCTGGCCCACGTTCATACGTGAAGGTACACCCAAAGGATTTAAGACAATATCAACAGGAGTACCATCGTCCATATAAGGCATATCTTCTTCAGGTACGATCATTGAAATCACACCTTTGTTACCATGTCGTCCTGCCATTTTGTCACCAGGTTGCACGCGGCGCTTAACTGCCATGTAAACTTTAACAATTTTCAGGACACCAGGGGCAAGATCATCTCCTTGAATGATTTTCTTACGCTTAGCTTCTAATTTTTCCTCGAAATCTGTGCGGAGCTGTTGCAACTGTTCAGCAATTTTTTCTAATTGTTGATTGACTTCATCATTTTGCAGCACTAATTCAAACCACTGATCACGTGACAATTCAGACAATAATGCTGGAGTAATCTTAGCTCCTGCGCTTACACTGGCCGGACCTTTTGTGATAATACGATTTTGTAAGAGCTTTTCTGCACGTTGGTAGATATCAGCTTCACGGATACGCAACTCGTCATCAATATCTTTCTTAGCTGTAGCTAATTGCGCGCGTTCAATTTCTAATGCGCGCTCATCTTTATCTACACCATCACGTGTAAAGACTTGTACATCGATCACTGTACCGTTCATCCCTGTTGGAACTCTGGATGAGGTATCTTTTACGTCAGAGGCTTTTTCACCAAAAATAGCTCTCAGTAGTTTTTCTTCCGGCGTTAATTGAGTTTCCCCTTTTGGTGTTACTTTACCTACGAGGATATCGCCTGCTTGTACTTCGGCACCAATATAGACAATGCCTGACTCATCAAGCTTAGATAAAGCGCTTTCACCCACATTAGGTATATCACCTGTAATTTCTTCAGGCCCTAGCTTAGTGTCACGAGCAACACAGGTTAACTCTTCAATATGAATGGTAGTAAAACGATCTTCTTTTACAACACGCTCAGAGATAAGGATAGAATCCTCAAAGTTATAACCATTCCATGGTGTAAACGCTACCAGTAGATTTTGTCCTAAGGCCAACTCACCCATGTCAGTTGAAGGTCCATCAGCAATAACATCGCCACGTTTAACAATGTCACCTTCTTTTATCAAAGGCTTCTGATTAATACAGGTATTTTGGTTAGAGCGGGTGTACTTAATCAAATTATAAATATCCACACCGGTTTCACCGGTTGTAGCTTCATCATCATTCACACGAATGACAATACGTGAAGAATCGACAGAATCGACAATACCACCACGCTCAGCAATAGCCGTCACCCCAGAATCAGTAGCAACAATACGTTCCATACCCGTACCCACTAAAGGCTTTTCGGCAATCAGCGTAGGTACAGCCTGACGTTGCATGTTTGATCCCATTAACGCACGGTTAGCATCATCATGTTCTAAGAATGGAATAAGTGACGCAGCTACGGAGACGATTTGTTTTGGTGAGACATCCATGTACTGAATTTTGTCTGCAGTAGTCAAACCAAACTCGTTATTGTGTCGACAAGCAATCAATTCGTCGACTAATTTATTGTTGCTATCTAATGTCGCATTAGCCTGGGCAATAACAAATTCACTTTCTTTAATAGCGGAAAGGTAATGAATTTCATCGGTGGCTTTGCCGTCAACAACTTTTCGATACGGAGTTTCTAAGAAACCATATTCATTAGGCCGTGCATAAACAGCCAATGAGTTAATCAAACCAATGTTTGGACCCTCTGGTGTTTCAATCGGACATAATCTTGCATAGTGTGTTGTATGTACGTCGCGCACTTCAAAACCAGCACGCTCACGTGTTAAACCACCAGGACCTAAAGCTGAAACACGTCGCTTATGGGTAATTTCAGATAAAGGATTATTTTGGTCCATAAACTGTGATAACTGGCTGGAACCAAAAAATTCTTTAATTGCCGCTGACACAGGTTTTGCATTAATTAAGTCTTGAGGCATTAGATTATCGGAATCCGCTAAGCTTAAGCGATCTTTCACTGCTCGCTCTACCCGTACTAAACCAATTCGGAATTGATTTTCAGCCATTTCACCAACACTACGCACCCGTCGATTACCTAAATGGTCAATATCATCAACAACGCCTTTACCATTACGAATATCAATTAATACACGTAATACATCTAAAATATCTTCTTTTGATAAAGTACCTGGGCCTACAATTTCCTCACGACCAACGCGCAAATTGAATTTCATACGGCCTACAGGAGACAGATCATAACGATCATCAGTGAAAAATAGATTTTCGAAGAGACTTTCTGCGGCTTCTTTCGTTGGTGGCTCACCTGGTCGCATCATACGATAGATTTCAACTAAAGCTTCTAGTTGATTAGTCGTTGGATCAATGCGTAAGGTATCCGAGATATAGGGGCCATGGTCTAATTCATTGATATGTAGAGTTTTAAAGCTTTTAATACCTGTTTCAATAATTTCTTGCAAATGGCTTTCTGCAATTTCATCATTCGCATGGGCCAAGATATCACCTGTTTCCGTGTTAACGATATCTGTTGCAACCACTTTACCAATTAAATACTCCTGTGGTATTTCTAATTTAGTAATCTTTGCTTTTTCAATTAAGTTAACATGCCGAGCTGAAATACGTCGTCCTGCAGCTACAATAACTTTGCCTTTACTGTCTTTAATATCAAGAAATGCTGTTTCACCACGTAAATGTTCAGGGATAAGTTCGAGCGTGAAATTACCATCTTTGACTGTAATCGTATTCGTATCAAAGAATAAATCGATAATTTCTTGTGTCGTATATCCAAGCGCACGCAAAATAATCGTCACAGGTAATTTACGTCGTCGATCGATACGTGCATAAATAGCATCTTTCGGATCAAATTCAAAATCAAGCCATGAACCTCGATAAGGGATCACGCGAGCAGAAAATAATAACTTACCTGATGAGTGTGTTTTACCACGGTCATGATCGTAGAAAACGCCGGGTGACCGATGTAATTGCGAAACAACTACACGCTCAGTACCATTAATAACAAAGGTACCATAGTTGGTCATTAAAGGCATCTCACCCATGTAAACTTCTTGTTCTTTAATTTCTTTTTCAACAAGATTATCCGCTGGTGAATCTTTATCGTAGATGACTAAGCGTACTTTAACTCGCAATGGTGCTGCATAAGTCACACCACGCAACTTACACTCTCTAACATCAAAGGCTGGCTCACCTAAACTGTAGTCAACATATTCAAGCAGTGCATAGCCTGAGTAGCTAACGATGGGAAATACTGATGCGAATGCACCATGCAAACCAGACTGCTCACGAGATTCTTTATTTGCGTAAGCTGGCAAAAATGCCTCGTATGATGCAACTTGCACAGCCAATAAGGAAGGTTCTCCCATCGTATCCCTACGTTTACCAAAGTTCAAGCGAGGCCGCTCTTGCTCATTCGTACGCAGGGGACGTTGTTCAGTATATGCTTCAGCCATCAGGGTTCCTCAACGTTATATTAACAATTCACTTAATTATTCCCGTTGCAATGACAGTTTTAAAATTTTCTGTCTTTGAAACGGACAAAGGCCGGCAGCTAAAAATACTGCCAGCCTATTAATTTTCCCAAGATTGGGTAAATTATTTAACCTCAACAGAAGCGCCTGCTTCCTCGAGTTGTTTCTTGAAGTCTTCAGCTTCTTCCTTACTCACTGCTTCTTTCACTGGAGCAGGTGCACCTTCAACAAGCTCTTTCGCTTCTTTCAAGCCTAAGCCTGTAATACCTCGAACAGCTTTAATCACTGCTACCTTGTTAGAACCAAAGCTTGTCATAACGACATCAAATTCGGTTTGCTCAGCAGCAGCTTCACCACCACCCGCAGCACCAGCAGCAGCCACTGGGGCTACAGCTACAGCAGCAGACACTTCAAATTTTTCTTCCATGTCTTTTACTAATTCAACAATATCCATCACGCTCATTTGTGATATTGCGTCTAAAATTTCTTCTTTTGATACGGCCATTTTTCAATGCTCCTAAAATTAACTATATTTTAATAAAAACTCAGATTATGCTGCTGCTTGCTTTTTATCGCGGACAGCGGCAATCGTCCGTACTAATTTCCCGTGAGGTTCAGCGACAGTACGCACAAATTTGCTGATAGGTGCTTTCATTACAGCTAATAATTGCGCCAATGCCTCATCACGTGTTGGTAAGGATGCAACAACATCCAGTTGCGTAGCTGGTAACATTTGACCACCAACAGCCAGTGCTGTAACAACAAGCTTGTCATGTTGTTTAGCAAAGTCTTTTAGTAATCTAGCTGCCGCACTTAATTCATTTTCAGAAAACGCAAGTAGTAATGGGCCAACTAAGGCTTCATTCATACACGCAAACTCTGTACCTTCAAAAGCGCGTTTAGCTAATGTGTTACGCACAACACGTAAATAAACCCCTGAATTTCGGGCTTGAGCACGTAAATTATCGAGTTCATTCACCGTTAAACCTCGGTATTCTGCCGCTACTAATGACTGAGCATTGTTTGCGACTTCAGATACTTCAGCAACGATGGCTTTTTTGTCGTCTAATTTAAGTACCACGTTACAATCTCCAGGTTTTCTCAATATCATCGTAGTAATGATATTGATACATGTTTGCAAATACACGGTTGTGTATGCTCTAGTAGTTTTCACCACTGTCTGCGCAGGCTCATCTTAAACTTCGGCTTTTCATTGCTAACTTTGTTATCTTCCTCACTGCGCTGCTCGCTTCGGAAAATGCCTCGATAACAGCAAAAATCCTCGTTTAATTCATCGGCTTTTCATTGCTAACTTTGTTATCTTCCTCACTGAGAAAGAAACGCTGATAACATTTCAAATACCCGTTTTTGCATTAAGCACTTTCGTGCACCTGCGGTCTTTGACAGCCGCGTATACTAACTGAGCAAAGCTACAGCGAGTACATGCAGGCCGCAAAAATCAAAAAAACTATACTTCTATTGTGCCTAAATCGATGGCTAAACCAGGCCCCATCGTTGAAGAAAGGCTTACTTTCTTCAGATAAGTACCTTTTGTGCCAGCGGGTTTGGCTTTCTTTAAATCTGCTATTAAAGCTTCTAAATTACCTTTAATCTGCTCCAGGGTAAAATTCAATTTACCGACTGAGCAGTGAATAATACCATTCTTATCAGTACGGTATCTAACCTGACCACCTTTGGCATTTTTTACCGCGGTAGCAACGTCGGGTGTTACGGTACCTACTTTTGGATTTGGCATTAATCCACGTGGACCTAAAATTGTGCCCAATTGACCAACCACACGCATAGCGTCAGGTGAAGCAATAACAACGTCAAAATCTATATTGCCAGCTTTAACCGTTTCCGCTAAATCATCCATACCGACAATATCGGCTCCGGCTTCTTTTGCTGCCTCAGCATTAGCACCTTGAGTAAATACAGCAACGCGCACAGTTTTACCTGTACCATGGGGTAATACAGTTGCACTACGTACTACCTGATCTGATTTACGAGGGTCAACACCAAGATTAATACTGACATCCATACTCTCTGGAAATTTTACTGAACTCACTGACTGTAATATCTCAACAGCTTCTACTATGTCGTAAGCTTTACCAGGAGTAACTTTTTCTTTTATCGCTTTCATGCGTTTTGTTAATTTTGCCATGGTAATTACTCCTCTACCTCTAGACCCATATTGCGAGCTGTACCTGCAATTGTACGCACGGCAGCATCTAAATCTGCCGCTGTTAAATCAGCCATTTTTACTTTGGCGATTTCTTCTAGTTGAGCTCGAGTAACTTTACCCACTTTTTCAATGTGTGGTACACCACTACCTTTAGCAATACCGGCTGCTTTCATAAGTAATACAGCGGCTGGTGGAGATTTGGTAACAAAATCGAAACTTCTATCTTGATATACACTAATCACAACAGGAATTTTTAAGCCTGCTTCGAAGGATTGTGTTTGCGCATTAAATGCTTTACAAAAATCCATAATATTTAGACCATGTTGGCCTAATGCTGGCCCCACGGGTGGGCTTGGATTCGCCTGATTTGCAGGGATTTGTAACTTAATCTCTGCAGTTTTCTTCTTTGCCATTATAGACTCCTCAAAATGGGTACAAACGCTATTCTGGTATTAAAAAAATCACCGATTTTCTTAAGTAAATAGCTCCCCTGTTACTTACATATATTGGTATTTACCAATCTTAGCCTTTCTCAACCTGAGAAAATTCTAATTCCACAGGTGTCGAACGACCAAAAATTAACACTGCTACACGCAGACGATTCTTCTCATAATTCACTTCTTCAACCACACCATTGAAATCAGCAAATGGTCCATCAACCACTCGAACCACTTCACCAGGCTCAAATAGAACCTTGGGCTTAGGCTTATCAACACTCTCTTCTACACGCTGAAGTATTGAAGCCGCCTCTTTATCACTTAATGGTGCTGGGCGGTCACTGGTACCACCAATAAAACCGAGCACTTTTGGTGATTTACGCACCAAATGCCATGTTTCATCATTCATTTCCATTTGTACTAGCACATAGCCAGGAAAATATTTACGCTCACTCTCGCGTTTTTGGCCATTACGCATTTCCACTACTTTTTCTTTGGGAACTAAAATTTCACCGAATTTATCTTCGATCCCCGCTAATTTAATACGTTCTTCTAGCACATCACGCACAAATGCCTCAAAACCAGAATAAGCATGTACCACATACCAGCGCTTCTTACCGCCAGTATCGTCGCCAAGCCCGCTAGAATCTTCGCCAAGCCTGTCTCTTATGTTATCTTTATCTTGCTTATCAGCCATGCGTTAACCCCCTTGTCCGGTTAGCCAGCCCATACCCCACATCAGACAGGTATCAAAACCCCATAAAACAATGGCAGCTATGCCGACTATAATGACCACTGTTACAGTCATTTGTACTGTTTCTTGGCGAGATGGCCAAACGACTTTTCTTAGTTCAATCCGTGCATCACGGGCAAATTTGCGTGCCTTCTTGCCTTTAGCAGTCATCGCAGCCATACCGATCATACAGGCAAAGATAAAGATCCAACCTATGGTTCGTATGGGCAAAGGCACAGTTTGGTAGTAATAACTAGCAACTAAACCACCGACAAATAACAGAATTACAATGAGCCATTTGATGAAATCAAACTTCGAACTCTGACTTTCCTGTACATTCTTCATTTATTGCTACACTTTCAAATTTATACTATAAGTTAATAATAACTATGCTGATGCATGGCAGGCTAGGAGGGACTCGAACCCACAACCTGCGGTTTTGGAGACCGCTGCTCTGCCAATTGAGCTACTAGCCTAATACTTCGTAATATTCCACACGCGAAAAAGGCCCGATTATACTAACCGGGCCATCCATAAATCAAGTATTATTTTTACTCAATTATCTTAGCAACTACACCAGCACCTACTGTTCGACCACCCTCGCGGATAGCAAAACGTAAGCCTTCTTCCATCGCAATCGGTGCAATCAGGTTAATTACCATCTTGATATTGTCTCCTGGCATCACCATTTCTACACCATCTGGAAGCTTGACTTCTCCGGTCACGTCTGTGGTGCGGAAGTAAAATTGTGGCTTATAACCTTTGAAGAAAGGTGTGTGACGACCACCTTCATCTTTCGTCAATACATATACTTCTGACTCAAAGTGAGTGTGGGGAGTGATTGACCCTGGTGCCGCCAATACTTGGCCTCGCTCCACTTCTTCTCGCTTCGTTCCACGCAGTAATACACCAACGTTATCGCCCGCACGTCCCTCATCAAGTAACTTACGGAACATCTCTACACCTGTACAGGTCGTCTTCGTCGTCTCTTTGATACCGACAATCTCTATCTCTTCACCTACTTTCACGATGCCACGCTCTACTCGACCCGTCACAACTGTTCCTCGGCCTGAAATTGAGAATACATCTTCAATCGGTAACAAAAATGGCTTGTCGATTTGACGCTCTGGCTCCGGAATATAAGAATCCATGTGCTCTACTAATTTTTGGATTGCGGGGATACCAATGTCACTTTCATCGCCTTCCAACGCTTTCAACGCTGAACCAACAACTAACGGAGTATCATCTCCTGGGAAGTCATATTGACTTAATAAATCACGTACTTCCATTTCTACTAATTCTAATAACTCTGCATCATCTACCATGTCTGCTTTGTTTAAGAATACAACAATATAAGGAACACCTACTTGGCGCGCTAACAGTATGTGCTCACGGGTCTGTGGCATTGGACCATCCGCTGCTGATACAACTAATATCGCTCCATCCATCTGCGCTGCACCCGTAATCATGTTCTTCACATAATCCGCGTGCCCGGGGCAGTCTACGTGTGCATAGTGACGGCCTTCTGACTCATACTCTACGTGCGCTGTCGCAATCGTGATACCACGTTCTCTTTCTTCTGGCGCCTTATCGATATCCTCATAAGCCGTGAAATCACCAAATACCTTCGTTAACGCCGCGGTTAATGTGGTTTTACCATGGTCTACGTGCCCGATAGTACCCACGTTTACGTGCGGTTTATTTCGTTCAAATTTTTCCTTTGACATTGAAAATTCTCCTCATTGTCAGATTAATGACTAATACCGTAAACCAATACCAGTAAAACCCTATATACTGGCTACCTTAGTATAAATTTAGTAGTCATCTTATTTTACCTCCCCACTAGCAGGAGAAGCCACCGACGAACACTATTTTTATACAGTGGAGCCCACAACCGGATTTGAACCGGTGACCTCTTCCTTACCAAGGAAGTGCTCTACCCCTGAGCTATGTGGGCCCAATCCAAATACGCAAGCTCCACGAGCTAACACACTCAATATTGGAGCGGGTGATGGGAATCGAACCCACACCATCAGCTTGGAAGGCTGAGGTTCTACCATTGAACTACACCCGCCTTCAAAAACAAAAGACAAAACATAGCGAGCAACAAATGAGCTGATCAATAGTATTCCACACTAAAAAATATGTGAAATACCAATCACATAGCACATTATCTCTCTAGCCTTTTATCTGCTGCCTTCGTCTTGGTGGAGGGGGTAGGATTCGAACCTACGAAGGCGGAGCCGTCAGATTTACAGTCTGATCCCTTTGGCCACTCGGGAACCCCTCCTAAAATCAAGCTGCGTATTTTCCTAGAGAGTTATAGTAATGTCAACAAATTATCTCTTATTTAGCCTCTAAAAAAACAGAATCAGTTAAACAATCATGAATAAACGTAAAATTCTGCTATGCACATATTCTCATGGGAACAAAATTACTCATGGTAACCATTCTGTCAATACTAAGTTTTGATAAAAAGCACGCTACGAGACTCATTTATGTTATTTTTATATCTACATTATGTTTAAATTTCCATCACCCAGCAGATTATCGATGATTTCTGAATCTGATAGGGTTCCGCCACCGGTAATATCGACATCCTGAAGAATAATTTGCTGAGTAAAGGCGCCACTACCGTCTGCACTCACATCAATCACCGTATCTGCACCTTCCTGATGAAAATGTAAGTAGTCATCTAAGCTATCAACTGACTCATTTTGCAGCATATCACCTAAATTTAGCACATCGCCACCTTCACCTACGGTAAAGTCTGTTACTGTATCAACGGCAGGCACATCAATTGTACCTTGATCGAGCAAATCCCAATCAAACGTATCCGCGCCATCACCACCGGTGAGTGTGTCATTTCCAGCACCACCAACAAGTACGTCACTGCCTGAGCCACCATCCAGTTGATCATTACCAGCATCACCTTTTAAGGTATCATTGCCAGCATCACCGCTAATGTTATCAGTGCCTTCACCGCCTTCCATTAAATCATCACCGCCATCACCTGACATGGTATCTGCACCATCTCGGCCTGACATAATGTTATCGCCGGAGTTCCCTGCTAAGGTATCATTGCCATCAGTACCAATATTGATCATATCCACTTCAGACACATTGACTTTAACGGTTTCTACGGATTGGACTTGGTCACCATTAGAAGGCTCTGTGGAAGTGGCTGTCACTGTTAAATCAAAGGAGCCGGTATAGCCCAATGGCGGCGTGATGGTTAAATCCGCTAAATCTGCTGCATCTAACTCCCACACACCATTGCCCTGATCCGTTCCATTACTTAAGACAGCGCCAGCAGGCACATTACTAATACTGACAGTAATAGTTTCCGTTGGATAATCGCTATCTGGAAAAACCGTAAAATCTAAATCAATCGGTGAAGTAAATACAGCACTGCCATTCACTTGCATATTATCTAAGAATAATTGTGAGGGCGCACCGGTATCAACGCCATTTGAGACAAGAAAGGCAATTTCCACTACCCCACTTTCTGTGGCAGTATAATTAAAGGTATTCCAACCTGAAGTACCGAGATCACCAATTTCTGTACTATCGGTTAACTTGATTACTTGTCCATTCACCACAACTGCGGCAACATCATTATATCCCTTAGCTATGTATCCAGCAGTTTCACAATTGGAAAAATTCCAATCCATTGATAATATATCACCGGCTTCAACTTGCACTGCTGTTTGCACATAGGTGCCATTAATGACATCAACACCAAGGTTATCCAAGGCTCCTGAATCTAAACCTAAGTTTGTTTCCATATAGGCCTGCGTTTTATCGCCCGCTTGCATAACTAAAAACTTACTACCTTCTGTCGCCGTATAACCCATATGAGTTTCGGTAATTTGTATCTTACCCCCAGATACTTCCCAGCCAGTGTAACCAGTATCAAAACTCAGCGGTGTGTTATTGACACCCGTTACCTCAGAAACCGTAGCAATGATGGGCACATCAGCTTTAGCATCAACGGTGATATTCACTGTTGCCATTTCCGTAACACCATTGACTTCTACGGTATACGTAAAACTATCATTACCATTAAAATCATCATTAGGTGTGTAATTAACAGTATTGTCTGGATTTAAACTCACAGTTCCGTTAGCGGGCGAACCTAAAGCAGTAATCGTTGCTGAACCATCAACAGTATCATTACTTAAGACAAAAATGGTTGCCGCACCATCTTCTGTCATATTAACATTATTATCCTGTAAAATTATTTGATCTAATTCCGCATCAGTTGATGCAACTGCAGAAGTATTACCTGCCGCATCAGTGGCAGTAACAGAAATTGCAATTTTCCCATTATCTAAGCTACTAATATCAGCTTCATTGCCTACTAAATTCCAATTACCACTACCATCAGCAGTCACTTGTGCTACAACCGAATTACCAGAACTATCAGTGATAGTGACATCAATGGTACTATTAGCTTCAGCAGTACCCGCTACATTCACATGTCCATCTTCATTGGCATCAATCACATTATCACCTTCAATCGGCATCGTGATCGTCGGCGCATTAGGCCCTTGATTATCTAACGTAATATTCGTACTGGCTGTGGACGAGGTATTGCCTGCGGCATCGGTGGCGGTGGCTGACACGGTAATCGAACCATTGTCCAAACCACTGATATCCGCTTCGTTTCCGGTTAAACTCCAATTCCCCGCACCGTCGGTGGTCACCTGCGCCGTCACCGTATCACCGGAACCATCCGTGAAGGTCACATCGATGGTACTGTTGGCTTCGGCGGTACCACTGACCATCACATCATTATCTTCGGCGGCATTGACGATGTTATCACCTTCAATGGGCGTCGTGATCGTCGGCGCATTAGGCCCTTGATTATCTAACGTAATATTCGTACTGGCTGTGGACGAGGTATTGCCTGCGGCATCGGTGGCGGTGGCTGACACGGTAATCGAACCATTGTCCAAACCACTGATATCCGCTTCGTTTCCGGTTAAACTCCAATTCCCCGCACCGTCGGTGGTCACCTGCGCCGTCACCGTATCACCGGAACCATCCGTGAAGGTCACATCGATGGTACTGTTGGCTTCGGCGGTACCACTGACCATCACATCATTATCTTCGGCGGCATTGACGATGTTATCACCTTCAATGGGCGTCGTGATCGTCGGCGCATTAGGCCCTTGATTATCTAAGGTAATGTTCGTGCTGGCAGTGGAGGAGGTATTGCCCGCCGCATCCGTCGCCGTGGCTGACACCATGATCGATCCATTATCCAAACCACTGATATCCGCTTCGTTACCCGTTAAACTCCAATTCCCCGCACCATCCGTCGTCACCTGCGCAGTAACGGTGTCACCACTGCCATCGGTGAAGGTCACATCAATGGTACTATTGGCTTCGGCGGTACCACTGACCATCACATCATTATCTTCTGCTGCGTTCACCACATTATCACCCTCGATAGGCGTGGTGATCGTCGGTGCTGCTGGGCCTTGGTTATCTAAGGTAATATTCGTGCTCGCCGTGCTAGACGTATTACCTGCGGCATCCGTCGCCGTGGCTGACACCGTGATCGATCCATTATCTAAACCACTGATATCCGCTTCATTGCCGGTTAAACTCCAATTACCTGCTCCGTCAGTAGTCACTTGCGCGGTCACTGTATCACCACTGCCATCGGTGAAGGTCACATCGATGGTACTGTTGGCTTCGGCGGTGCCACTGACCATCACATCATTATCTTCTGCTGCGTTCACCACATTATCACCCTCGATAGGCGTGGTGATCGTCGGTGCTGCTGGGCCTTGGTTATCTAAGGTAATGTTGGTGCTAGCTGTACTGGAAGTATTGCCCGCCGCATCGGTTGCTGTAGCAGATACGGTAATAGAACCATTGTCCAAACCACTGATATCCGCTTCGTTACCCGTTAAACTCCAATTCCCCGCACCATCCGTCGTCACTTGCACCGTGACGGTATCACCGGAACCATCGGTGAAGGTCACATCGATGGTACTGTTGGCTTCGGCGGTACCACTGACCATCACATCATTATCTTCCGCGGCGTTAACAATGTTATCACCTTCAATGGGTGTGGTGATCGTCGGTGCATTAGGTCCTTGATTATCTAAGGTAATATTGGTACTGGCGGTGGAGGAGGTATTACCTGCCACATCCGTCGCCGTGGCTGACACGGTAATCGAGCCATTATCGAGTCCACTGATATCCGCTTCATTGCCGGTTAAACTCCAATTACCCGCACCGTCGGTGGTCACCTGCGCCGTCACCGTATCACCACTGCCATCGGTGAAGGTCACATCGACGGTACTGTTCGCTTCGGCGGTGCCGCTCACCATCACATCATTATCTTCGGCCGCGTTTACCACATTATCACCTTCAATCGGCGTGGTGATCGTCGGCGCATTAGGTCCTTGATTATCTAAGGTAATATTGGTGCTTGCTGTGGATGAGGTATTACCTGCGGCATCGGTGGCGGTGGCTGACACCGTAATCGAACCATTGTCCAATCCGCTAATATCCGCTTCGTTTCCGGTTAAACTCCAATTACCTGCTCCGTCAGTAGTCACTTGCGCCGTCACTGTATCACCACTGCCATCCGTGAAGGTCACATCGATGGTACTGTTGGCTTCGGCGGTACCACTGACCATCACATCATTATCTTCCGCGGCGTTAACAATGTTATCACCTTCAATGGGTGTGGTGATCGTCGGTGCTGCCGGGCCTTGATTGTCTAAGGTAATGTTCGTGCTCACCGTACTGGAGGTATTGCCCGCAGCATCGGTGGCGGTGGCTGACACCGTAATCGAACCATTGTCCAATCCGCTAATATCCGCTTCGTTTCCGGTTAAACTCCAATTACCTGCTCCGTCAGTAGTCACTTGCGCCGTCACGGTATCACCGGAACCATCCGTGAAGGTCACATCAATGGTACTGTTGGCTTCGGCGGTACCACTGACCATCACATCATTATCTTCGGCGGCATTGACGATGTTATCGCCTTCAATGGGTGTGGTGATCGTCGGCGTGGCTGGTCCTTGGTTATCTAAAGTAATGTTCGTGCTCGCCGTGCTAGACGTATTACCTGCCGCATCGGTTGCTGTAGCAGATACGGTAATCGAACCATTATCCAAACCACTGATATCCGCTTCATTACCCGTTAAACTCCAATTCCCCGCACCGTCGGTAGTCACTTGTGCCGTCACCGTATCACCGCTGCCATCGGTGAAGGTCACATCGATGGTACTGTTCGCTTCCGCCGTGCCACTGACCATCACATCATTATCTTCGGCCGCATTGACGATGTTATCACCTTCGATAGGCGTAGTAATCGTCGGTGCATTAGGCCCTTGGTTATCTAAAGTAATGTTCGTGCTCGTCGTGCTAGACGTATTACCTGCCGCATCGGTTGCTGTAGCAGATACGGTAATGGAGCCATTATCTAAACCACTGATATCCGCTTCATTACCCGTTAAACTCCAATTCCCCGCACCGTCGGTGGTCACTTGCGCGGTGACGGTATCACCGGAACCATCAGTAAAAGTTACATCAATCGTGCTATTGGCTTCCGCCGTACCACTGACCATCACATCATTATCTTCTGCTGCATTGACGATGTTATCGCCTTCAATGGGTGTGGTGATCGTCGGCGTGGCTGGTCCTTGGTTATCTAAAGTAATGTTCGTGCTCGCCGTGCTAGACGTATTACCTGCCGCATCGGTTGCTGTAGCAGATACGGTAATAGAACCATTGTCCAAACCACTGATGTCCGCTTCATTGCCAGAAAGACTCCAATTCCCTGCACCATCCGTCGTCACTTGCGCAGTGACGGTATCACCGGAACCATCAGTAAAAGTTACATCAATCGTACTATTAGCTTCGGCGGTACCACTGACCATCACATCATTATCTTCGGCGGCATTGACGATGTTATCGCCTTCAATAGGTGTGGTGATCGTCGGCGTGGCTGGTCCTTGGTTATCTAAAGTAATGTTCGTGCTCGCCGTGCTAGACGTATTACCTGCCGCATCGGTTGCTGTAGCAGATACGGTAATAGAACCATTGTCCAAACCACTGATATCCGCTTCGTTTCCGCTTAAACTCCAATTACCTGCTCCGTCAGTCGTCACTTGCGCCGTCACTGTATCACCACTGCCATCGGTGAAGGTCACATCGATGGTACTGTTCGCTTCGGCGGTACCACTGACCATCACATCATTATCTTCGGCGGCATTGACGATGTTATCGCCTTCAATAGGTGTGGTGATCGTCGGCGTGGCTGGTCCTTGGTTATCTAAAGTAATGTTCGTGCTCGCCGTGCTAGACGTATTACCTGCCGCATCGGTTGCTGTAGCAGATACGGTAATAGAACCATTGTCCAAACCACTGATATCCGCTTCGTTTCCGCTTAAACTCCAATTACCTGCTCCGTCAGTCGTCACTTGCGCCGTCACTGTATCACCACTGCCATCGGTGAAGGTCACATCGATGGTACTGTTCGCTTCCGCCGTACCACTGACCATCACATCATTATCTTCGGCGGCATTGACGATGTTATCGCCTTCAATAGGTGTGGTGATCGTCGGCGTGGCTGGTCCTTGGTTATCTAAAGTAATGTTCGTGCTCGTCGTGCTAGACGTATTACCTGCCACATCCGTCGCCGTGGCTGACACGGTAATAGAACCATTGTCGAGTCCACTGATATCCGCTTCGTTACCGGTTAAACTCCAATTACCCGCACCGTCCGTCGTCACTTGCGCAGTGACGGTATCACCGGAACCATCGGTAAAGGTTACATCGATGGTACTGTTGGCTTCGGCGGTACCACTGACCATCACATCATTGTCTTCTGCTGCATTGACGATGTTATCACCTTCAATGGGCGTGGTGATCGTCGGTGCTGCCGGACCTTGATTATCTAAGGTAATGTTCGTGCTGGCTGTGGATGAGGTATTACCTGCCGCATCGGTGGCGGTGGCTGACACGGTAATCGAACCATTGTCCAAACCACTGATATCCGCTTCGTTTCCGGTTAAACTCCAGTTACCTGCACCGTCGGTGGTCACTTGTGCGGTGACGGTATCACCACTGCCATCAGTGAAGGTCACATCAATCGTGCTATTGGCTTCGGCGGTGCCACTGACCATTACATCATTGTCTTCTGCTGCATTGACAATGTTATCACCTTCGATAGGCGTGGTGATCGTCGGTGCATTAGGTCCTTGATTATCTAAGGTAATGTTCGTGCTGGCTGTGGATGAGGTATTACCTGCCGCATCGGTAGCGGTGGCTGACACGGTAATCGAACCATTGTCCAAACCACTGATATCCGCTTCGTTTCCGGTTAAACTCCAATTCCCCGCACCATCGGTGGTGACTTGCGCAGTGACGGTATCACCGGAACCATCCGTGAAGGTCACATCAATCGTACTGTTGGCTTCGGCCGTGCCGCTCACCATCACATCATTATCTTCCGCCGCGTTAACAAGGTTGTCACCTTCAATGGGCGTGGTGATCGTCGGTGCATTAGGCCCTTGATTATCTAAGGTAATGTTGGTGCTGGCTGTGGATGAGGTATTACCTGCCGCATCGGTAGCGGTGGCTGACACGGTAATCGAACCATTGTCCAAACCACTGATATCCGCTTCGTTTCCGGTTAAACTCCAATTCCCCGCACCGTCGGTGGTCACTTGTGCGGTGACGGTATCACCACTGCCATCAGTGAAGGTCACATCAATCGTGCTATTGGCTTCGGCGGTGCCACTGACCATTACATCATTGTCTTCTGCTGCATTGACAATGTTATCACCTTCGATAGGCGTGGTGATCGTCGGTGCATTAGGTCCTTGATTATCTAAGGTAATGTTCGTGCTGGCTGTGGATGAGGTATTACCTGCCGCATCGGTAGCGGTGGCTGACACGGTAATCGAACCATTGTCCAAACCACTGATATCCGCTTCGTTTCCGGTTAAACTCCAATTCCCCGCACCATCGGTGGTGACTTGCGCAGTGACGGTATCACCGGAACCATCCGTGAAGGTCACATCAATCGTACTGTTGGCTTCGGCCGTGCCGCTCACCATCACATCATTATCTTCCGCAGCATTGACGATATTGTCACCTTCAATGGGCGTGGTGATCGTCGGTGCATTAGGCCCTTGATTATCTAAGGTAATGTTGGTGCTGGCTGTGGATGACGTATTACCTGCCGCATCGGTAGCCGTGGCTGACACGGTAATAGAACCATTGTCCAAACCACTGATATCCGCTTCGTTTCCGGTTAAACTCCAATTACCTGCTCCGTCAGTAGTCACTTGCGCCGTCACTGTATCACCACTGCCATCCGTGAAGGTCACATCGATGGTACTGTTGGCTTCGGCGGTACCACTGACCATCACATCATTATCTTCGGCCGCATTGACGATGTTATCGCCTTCAATGGGTGTGGCGATCGTCGGTGCTGCGGGGCCTTGATTATCTAAGGTAATATTCGTGCTGGCCGTGCTAGACGTATTACCCGCCGCATCCGTCGCTGTCGCTGAAACCGTAATCGAACCATTATCTAAACCACTGATATCGGCTTCATTACCCGTTAAACTCCAGTTACCCGCACCATCGGTGGTAACTTGTGCAATGACTGTATTGCCTGAACCATCTGTAAATGTTATATCAACGGCGCTATTTGGCTCTGCTGTGCCACTGATATTAACATCTAGGTCTTCAGCGGCATTAACAATATTATCCCCTTCAATAAAGCCACTCATTATTGGCGATGCTGGACCCTGGTTATCTAGAACAATGTCAAGTGATGACGCTGCAGACATATTACCAGACGCATCGACAGCCACAGCCGTCACGGTAACTGTGCCATTGTCTAAGCCACTGATATCAACTTCATTACCAGCAATACTCCAATTGCCCATGCTGTCTACGCTTGCTTGCGTAACAATTGCATTCCCAGAACCATCATTAAATGTTAAAGTCACCGTACTATAGGCTTCTGCTGAACCTGTTACTAATACTGAATTATCTTCAGCAGCATTAACGATATTATCGCCTTCAATAAAACCATATATCCTTGGCGCATCAGGTGCTTGCATATCAACATTTGTATTGTCTGATGGTTCTGAAAATGTGGATACTGTATTTTGAAAATCATTGAATGTATCACTTTGCTGTGAATCCATTTGTGTATTTGTATGGAATCGCATCTGGCTAGTAAAATTAAAGTTATGGCCTGGGGTATCTTGAGCTAAATCAACCAGGTCATCACTTTGAGTATTTAAATCTGATAATTCATCCCGCTTAAAACGCTCATCATCAAACTCTAATTCAGCTTGAATGATGTCACCAATTTTATATTCTGTATCATTAAGCGTAATGGCTTTGTATTCAAGGGGATTGTTAATCAGGTTTTCCGCAAGATTAACGAGACGTACTTCCGTACTATCTTCATGCACGAGCACGATATCAGCATCATCTTGCACAATCGTTTGTGGCTCAGATCCGACGTCTAAGATTTCTGCAATAGACTCAGCTCTGATAATATTTTGGGCAAGCTCAACGAGCTGTAATTGCTCCAAGCCTTCCTTTTTTGTTACTTTTGCCCAAATGTCCATACGCCGCCCCCTTCCTCCTTTGGATGGCTACATAATATAATAGTTAATTGCTGTGCTAATCATGTAAGCGCGGTGTTACATGGTTTCGCATGGTTAAAACTCTGCAAGTACAATGCCAACTAGAAACTAAAAAACTTATAAGGAATAATATGTTAGCTCTGATCCAACGTAGTAAACACGGCAAGGTTGTTGTAGATAATGAAATTACAGGAGCGATTAAACAAGGTATCGTCACCTTGATCGGTATTGAAAAAACTGATTCTACAGACACGGCTGATAAAATTTTATACAAGTTATTAAACTACCGTATATTTTCTGATGTAGAAGATAAAATGAATCTTAGCTTGCTAGATATTCAAGGTGGGTTACTACTGGTGCCGCAATTTACGCTGGCTGCCGACACAAAAAAAGGTTTACGCCCGAGCTTTTCCTCTGCCGCTTCACCTGCTGCTAGTCAAGAGTTATTTGACTACTTGGTCACTCAAGCAAAACAAACATACCCACATGTTGAAACCGGTATTTTCGGTGCAAACATGCAAGTGGAGATTTGTAATGATGGCCCAGTGACGTTTATGCTGAGTGCTTAACTTGCTCGCAACTATTCATCTGTTGTGGTGCAAAAAAATTTAAAACATATTTTGCCACTTGCTCTGGTGTTTGCATATGTAAGTGGTGAGTACCTGATAGCCGTACTTTGGTAAAATGTTTAATGCACTCCATCCGCTGCTCAACCAAAATATGCTCTTCTAAAATACCTTCGCTGGCTTCGATTAAAAGCACAGGACAAGTAATTTGCGAAAAAAGTTCAAGAATTTCTTCCTCGGGTAAATAACGTTTTGATGGTTGTAATAAAGCACGATCATGGCCCCAGTACCAACCTTTCTCACCTTGCTGTACGCCGCGACTGGCTAAAATCGCTGCGATCTTTTCAGTCACATCGCCCGCAGCAGTGCGAGTACGAATGGCTCGCTCTAAAGATGAATAGGTTTTCACAATATTTTTACGTGGTTTACCTATCTTCATGTCGTCCACAAATCCCATGGCTTCTTCTATGACTTCAGCACTGATAGGTCCCATAGAATCAATAAATACAGTTTTTATTACCCGCTCAGGATCATGGCTTGCTAACATACTACTGACTGCACCACCTAAAGAATGACCTAATAAATAATATTCTTGCCATCCTAGCGTGTCGATCAGCTTTAACATACAGTCTAAATAAAAATCCATACTGTATTGCTCATTCAAATGAGTAGATAAACCATGACCGGGCAAATCCACAGCGATAACATAAAATCCTGATAATAAGGGCGCAAGTAATTCAAAACTGGCGGCATTATCTAACCATCCATGCAAAGCTAAAATAGGTGGTTGGCTTGGATCCCCCCATGTCTTTGCGGCTAATTGAAAGCCATCAATATCAACGGTTATGTCATTACTGCTCATAGTCACTTTGCACATCTCTTGTACGATTAACGAGATAGCGATACTAACGGATCATTTACCAAGTTACAACCACAGGGTATGATGCCAATAGGTTAGCAGCAAAGGCTCTCATGCATTTATCCTAGCGCGCTTAGAGACCTCTTATTTTCAGAGAAGTGAGAAGGTCAAAAGCTATAGTGATGCACTAAGGACAGAATAATGATTAATGGTTTATGGCTCTTTTTACTACTCTCGGCTATTGCCCTGAGCTATCTTAATGGCACGACTACTGCAGTAGTGAATGCCGTCACCACCTCGGCCACTCATGCGGTCACTATTGCGATTGGTCTTGTGGGCATCATGACCTTTTGGCTAGGTTTGATGCGGGTTGCCGAGAATGCTGGATTAGTTGCAAAATTAGGTCAATTCGTCAAACCTATATTAAAACGTTTATTCCCTGAAATACCTCCTGAACACCCTGCCATGGGAGCAATCATGATGAATAGCTCTGCCAATATGTTGGGTCTGGGTAACGCAGCAACACCTTTAGGCTTACGCGCTATGGAACAATTACAAAAATTAAATCCCTATCCCAAAATCGCCACTAATGCTATGTGTACATTCTTGGCGATTAATACGTCAAGTATCCAATTGATCCCTGCCACTGTGATTGCAATTTTAGCCGCTAATGGCGATCCGAACCCAACGAGTATTATTTTCCCGACATTGATTGTCACAAGCTGTTCCACCACCGCTGCAATTATCACGGTGAAATGTTTAGAGAAACTCTCTTTCTTCCAATACAAAGAAGGCAATCAGCATGAACTTCCAACATCTGAGTGATTTAATTTCTAATAGTTTACTATTTTTATTTATCGGTGGCATTCCATTATATGCTTGGTATAAAAAAGTTGATGTGTTTGAATCCTTTGTCACCGGCGGCAAAGAAGGCTTTAGTATCGCGATTAAAATTATTCCTTATCTCGTTGCTTTTCTTGTAGCTATTGGTATGTTTCGTGCGGCGGGCGGATTTACGTTGCTAGAATCAGCATTAGATCCCTTGCTGTCACATATAGGCTTCCCCCCACAATTATTACCTATCGCCTTGATTCGGCCTTTTTCTGGCGCAGCAGCTACCAGTTTATTTGTCGATGTAGCGCATACTTATGGTGGTTCATCTAAGCTTGCGCATACTGCAGCGATCATGATGGGTAGCACAGAGACGACTTTATATGTGGTCATGGTATATTTTGCTGCAGTAGGCATTACGAAAACTCGCCACGCCATTGCCGCAGGGTTAGTGGCAGATTTAGTTGGGATAGTTGTTGCGGTGGTTGTGGCAGGGTATTTTTTTTAATCGATTCTTAAGCTGATCTATGCTAAGATATGCAGCATAATTTACACTACTGCCAGTGGAGGCATTACAATGCCAACAACAGATGACCCATTTGCTTCGATAAGAAATGACCCAGTTTTTCGACGAAAATTGAATAACATTCAATCTGTTAGGGGTAAGATTGAGGGGAAAACTCTACAGAATAACTATGGCGAAGAAGCTATACTCCATTTATTCCTGTTTCCCAGTAATAATGGTCACTCAAATACAGATTTTTTTGCACCACACACTGGTGGTGGCTTAGCGGCTGCTGCTGCTAGTTTACGAAACAATACCATTCCATCACCATCGCACGGCTTACCTACTACCGCCTACGGTATTCCGTATATCAGCGAAGAGCATGCCAAGAGTCAATTAGTGCATTTATGGCGAGCTGTTGGCCAGGGATACATCCCCGTGCTGCCTGTACGTGATACACAAGATAGCAATACTGTCTTTAGCAACTTCGATGAACAACTCAACAGCTTTAATGAACAATTTGATGGTAATATCCAACACCGTATAGAGCCATCCTTTTGGGGTGGTGTGAATGCCCAGCCGCAAGAAAAAGAAAAAAATCTGCCCAAACTCTATCTGGAAGAATTGGCAAAATTACAGCAATTTATCACCGATTGGAACAACGCTCACCCACAAAAGAGATATGACATAATCGCACGTTTAGACAATGAGCACTTTGCAGACGCGCTGCTTGATGGCTTGGGAGACCCCATTGTTACCACTTACGATTTGTTACAAAAATATGCTTACCAAAAACCAAGGCCTGTAAATACACCAGGAAGACAGGCACCTGACGCACCCGTGATCCCTGATACTATGGCTGGTGCAGCAGCAGCGGTACCCTCAGCAACTCCAGCAGCAGCATCAGGGATTGGTTTAAGTGATGCCTATCCTGCAAATACCAACGCAGCTAGCCCACCTGTAGTAAATACGGCGCAAGTTAAAGTCTTTAGTAATATTTTCCATATTAAAGCTCAGCACTCACCGACGCCAAATCAAACAATGTTTGCTATTTTTGATAGTAATCATGCTACTGTGGGTAAATTCTCAGTACAAAAACGAGAGAACCAATTCCATTACCAAACTAAAACAGAAGATGCTAAAGATGAAACTGCATATAAGAGCACCTTGCGTGCAATGACAAGAGCTTATATTGAACATAATCCTCAGGTAAAAGTAATTGAAATAAACAGTTTCAATAATAATCTCACAGCCGTCATGGAATGCATTAATACTATTCGTGAATATAATGATAGTTTACCTGCCGATCAATTAGATAAGAAAAAACTCTTCAAACTCAGTGGTGCAGCAGCTAATCGATACCGTGATGTGTTTGCTGAAATGCAAAAACCTTATCCAGGCCAGCAGTCTGATCCTAAAGATGAATATAAAAATTTCGCTCATGCGGCGCAATACGCCTTTGCTCACAATGAACATGCAGCACAAGAACTAGCCATGCATTTTGTTTTTCCACCAGCTCCTTCTGCTGATCCTAATGGTAGTAGTTCGCCAAGGCCAAGGCTTAAACCTTACAGTCAAATTAATAACCGCGAGGAAAACCGTGGAATTCCCTGACTGGAATGCTTGCCTCGCCGCAAGTTACGGGGAAGCTCGTATTAGCTAGAAAGTGTACTATATATATCCCGTATGCAAGCCCCATACAGAAGAGAGCACTGTCTTCATAAACCTAGCGTTCGGCAATAAATATAAAATACCGCAGCATATACTATAATACTTGAGCAATTATTAGAGATAATTTATTTTCCTAATGACACTAGTACGGCCATTGCCAATCAGGATTATGCGCGATTTCAAATGCAATATGCAGATGCTCTATTAAAAACTATAATACAGATGAACGCAGGAAAAGACTCTGCAGGTGCAACACAGCCTAAACGACAAAATACAGTCGGCTCACAAATAGGAAATATCGAAGCAGAGCAGCCTGTTTGCTCACGACAGGCGACAATGTAACTAAATATCTAAATGCTCCGCAACAAGTTGCTTAATATAAGGTAAATATAATTTTGCATGTTTACGTACCTGTAGAGCTAATTCTTCAAGATAAGTATGTGTTGTCAAGTTTCTATCTTGAATCATATCCAACCATATTTTTTCTTCTTCTATCCACTTTAGTTGATACGCTTCCTGAAAAACTTTACGTGGACTATTTGCTTCAATACCGTGTTGCAGTAATTTTAGCCGTAAACATTTCCACAGTAACTCATATGCTATTTCAAAACGTTGAATTGTCGCATCTAATATAAATTCATCATCACTCAAGCTTTGAGCTAATGCTCTTTCTAAATTGGCAATCGCTTTATGTAAACTATTCACCCGCTCATGATAACTCATATTATTTCTTGCTTTCATATATAACTTGCCTATCTCTATCAATATTCCTTTTTAATGGGATATTTGTCAGCCTATCATAACGGACACAGTCTACCTTAAGTAATGTATCTGCATCATCTATGATATCTAAAACTTCAGCCCACTGAGTACTTGTAGCTGTAGAACATACTATCGCTAAGTCGATATCAGAACGTTCTTGATGGTCACCCCTGGCCCTTGAACCATATAAATAGATAGCCTCAATATAAGGTTTTTTCATCAATTCGCTAATAAATTTATACTGCTTTACTAAATTCATAGTAATTACATCGCAATTTGTCTCCAAATTGATTATATAGGGTATTTTCTTTAAATTAGCAAGCACTAGTCTTCACCTACATGATATTAAATCATCAGGGCATTTATTTTAGACAATGAGACTCTTTTAGCACCACTTATCTACACACCTCGCACTCACCACATCGCGGATACGGTCCTGGCTTTGCAGAATGAGTAAGGGAGCATAATACTCATCTGCTGCTTTATGAATCAATTCACCCACAAAATCTGAACACAGGTCAATCGCTATCTGTGGATGGTCTTCATCGAGGTCATATCGCTTCATTACATGATGGACAGAATCTAGTAAATCATTAAATAGTGGCTTTTCTAATTGTGGCATCGTCATTCTCCTAGCATTGACACTTATCACCCGTGTGATTCGGTGTTATTAAATAGAAGAGGACGTTAACTGTATATCCCCAAATTTGGGTATTTTTGTAAACAAGGTGAGATGTAAGGGGGCTATAGTAGGTAATGACTCTATATTAGTCCGGCTTACCTGAGAGGTATATGAAGCATGTGGGCGAACTGCTCCATGGGAAGCACGATGATTTGTTATTAATGATCCAATCATGCCACTATAGAGCGCTTTAGTGACTGCCTCAATCAGTGAAGAACACTGCAATTTTTCTCTGATATGCTTAAAATGCGTCTCAACGGTATAAGGGCTGATCCCTAGTACTGTGGCTACACGTTTTGAAGAATATCCCTGCGAAGCGAGTAATAAACAATATTTTTCCTTATCGGTTAATTCAATATGCGTGCTTGTGTTATTTTTTTTAATGACCTCTCGTCTTAGCGTCGGGTTATTTAATATCATTGAATAACGATAATTTACATTGTGTCTTTTGATAATATCAATAAATTTGTCAATAAACTCAATACAAAACTCTTCAAAACCTTGGATAGTATGGTAATAAACCGCTTGGTAATCATTAATTGGCGTATTCTGCATAGCACTAAACAGCAATGTACACTCGGGACACTCACGTACAATATAATAGGCAGGGTAAATTGAATCACTTATTTTAAAAGCTTCTGTCCGTGGTAATGCTGGTTTACGGTCATATAAATAATAATCATATCTAGCGTCATCATTTTCACGCGCGTATTCAAAGTCATGCAAAAATGTGGATACGTAAGCTGCCTTTGTCACAGATGGCGCATTGGACAAGACAAATCTATCGCTGTTATTAAACACCAGTACCATAAGACAATGTGATAATCCCAACTCAACCAAGGGCACACAGGCATCCTGAATGTATTGATGATAAATAAAACTGGCGATTTCTTTCATATTGTAATATTCTGAATATTATTTTTACACATAATGCAGGGATGTTTATTATCATAGAACGGCTTTGTGTAAACATCAATAGAAAATTTGTAAATAACAAGTTTAGTCCTTAAACACATCACCCTGCTTGCTAATACGTTTTTTTAAATCAACCCACAGACTAATCGCTGTTTGTCTCGCTTCGGTTTTAACTAAATCACCCGCTTTTGATAAGTCACCTGATAGCATCCATAGATTATCCGCATTGAAGCTGTAAATAGGTATTAAGTCTGCCCGTTCACTACCATATAATATTTTATCGGTGGCATTATCTAATACATAGGGATCGGCGCTTGGCGTTTCATAGTATGTGAGCACCATGTGAGCGTTGCTTTTACCTTTTATTTTGACGAAGGTTAAACGTAACTTGTCCTTGGGTATACCTAATGCTTGCAATGTAAAATATTTTGCAATGACATAATCTTCGCAGTCTCCACCATTTTTAATCAATAGATCTAAAGGTGTGGACCAATAATTCTTTTCATCCCATACTTCTTGGTCAGTTTTATAGGGAATTTGATTAAAGAAATTATTGACCATACGTAATTTGACTAATTCTGGCGTGCGTCGATTGACTGACATAATCGTTTGCCACAACAACACCCTGAAATAAGCATCATCTCCATGAATCTCTTGAATATTGACTAATTGACGTGGTGTTAACAGAATCTCTTGATCAGAATAGACTGCGTTAGGTAACATGAGGCAGGCGGCAGAAAAAGACACCACTAAAGGTTTGAGTGTAAGCTTAAGCAAGTTACCCCTCTTCACTGCTTAGTCCCCAATGCCGTATCAATTAATCTATGGCAAGACCTCTGGCTTTTACTATTGAATATAAGCGCATTATTGCGTATCTTATGTTAACTTAGCTTATGAATTAATATACCCCTAAGACTTGCCGTTTTATGTCGTATCAATAAGTATAGACTGTTTTGGCTACTCCATGTGTAAGGTAACAAGTGTGAACTCAAACAAAATATTATTTCTAGTCGTCATCACCCTGATTGCTTGTTTGGGTCAAGTAGGTTCTGATATTTATTCACCCTCGATCCCTGCCATTGCTGAGGTGTTTGGCGTATCAATTAATAAAATTCAGTTCAGTATGGCTGTGTATATGTTTGGCTTAGCTTTTTCACAATTATTTTATGGCCCACTCTCCGAAGGTATTGGCCGTAAGCACTCTCTCATCATTGGCTTAACGACTATGTGTATAGGCTCGCTGCTTTGTTTCTTTGCCCATAATGTTACTCTCTTGATCTTTGGCCGCCTTATTCAGGGTTGCGGTGCTGGCGCATCATCTTGTCTCTGGCGTTCAATCTTCCGCGATAGCTTCACCAATACAGAAATGGCTAAATATGGCTCTTATATGTCCATTGTCATCACCTTTGTCATACCTGCCACACCCACCCTAGGTGGTTACCTGCAACATTATATTAGCTGGCGCGCAAGCTTTGCCTTTCTAACACTCTATGCCATTACAGCTCTGGTAACGATACTATTTTATTTTTCTGAAACCAGCCAACATCATCATATCGAACGTTTAAAACCTAAAGTGATTTTTCAATCATTTTGGGCACTATTTAAAAATAAAAAATTCATCATCTATGCTAGCTGTGTATTTTTGAGTTATGGCGGCTTTTATTCTTGGTATGTTGCTGGACCTGCCATATTGATAGATAGTCTCGGTATTAGCACCGTTGCCTTTGGTTGGATCACTTTCTTTGCAGGAGGAGCCACCATTGGCTTGGCTGGTTTTATTAATGGCCGTGTTGTGGAACGTTTTGGGACTAAAAACATGCTCCGTGTAGGTTGGACACTGACCCTCTCCGCAGGACTATTATTATTACTCGGCTACTTGGTTGTAGGACTTAATCTTTATGCCGTTGTGCTACCTGTAGCACTATTTTATTTTGGTATTGCCTTTGTTTTTCCTAATGCGTTTCCAGGTGCTTTTGAGGATGTAGGTAAGATTGCAGGCTATGCTGGAGCACTATACGGCTGTTTTACTATCGCAGGTGGTTCATTAATGGGTGCTATTCTTGCACATCTACCTCATGCCAATCAACTTCCCTTAGCTTATATGTTTGTGGGATGTACTGCGGCGGCATGGATATTATTTGAGGCCACATTAGGTATTAATTGTTTGCACCAGCAATCCAACCATGATTAACTGCGCCAGCAAGCAAATCCACCACATCAATAGCTTCATCTAGCTCAGTAAATGCTTCACAAATTTCACCGAGACTGAATCCTTGCTGCATTAAGTCCAACAGATACCACTCATCCTGACTCAATGTTTGGATCACCACATCATTGTGCGGACGCCAGACTAATAAATCCACCCCTCCCATATCGAGATCCACATAGGGTTCATCAGAATAATCAGCTTGGTTTACATACCATATTTCATCAATGGGATAATCAGATTGTAATAAGGTACTATTACGTGGCAGGCTAAAGATAATATTATTTTGTTCTTCTTCACTCACATTCATCAGTGCTGACACATCAAAAACATGCATATCTGCACCATAGTAGGATTGCAACCAAGCCCACTCTAAACGACAGACATCAGGCAAATAAGCCACTTGATTAGCCATACTAAATTCAGTAATAAATTCTGCAAATTCATCGCCATAACCAAACAAGCTTGGCGTTAATGCGGGCGTGACTTCTATATATTTATAGATCAGATGATTAAAGCAGTCTTCGCCTACTAGGGCTTGACAGACAGGAAATTTCTCTCGCATGGCATTAGCAAGACATTCAGTTATACTATCAGCGTAAATAGCAAAACTACGTTCCGGACTGAGCGTATCTGTAGTTTTGATATATTTTAAAAAATTGTTTTTTACACTTTCACCCGTATAGGCACTGAGAAAATTACTTTGAATATCTGCTAGCAACATAGCAATGCTTCCTCTGCCTGGTCCATAAATGTTTGTGCTTGTTTCGCCTCTGCTTCTAACACAGTAAATGGTGGGATAGTATCATCCCATTCGACGACGGTAGGGATATTACCAAAACGTTGTAATGCTTGTGCATATAAATCCCAAACTGGTTCATGGACTTTTGCCCCATGATTATCAAATAAGTAATCTTGTTTATCGGTAAAGCCTGCCAAGTGAAATTGTTTCACACGGTCAGTATTAATATGATTTAAATAAATAGTAGGATCAAATTGATGGTTGTGAGCGCTAACATAGATATTATTCACATCTAATAAGATATAACAATCAGCTCGCTCAGCAATAGTATTAATAAATTCCCATTCAGTCATTTCACTACACTCATACTGGAGATAACTAGAAACATTTTCAATGAGAATTTGGCTATTTAAAGTCTCCTGCACCTGTTGGATACGCGTCACCACATGGTCAAGCGCTTCTTCGGTATAAGGTAATGGCAGTAAGTCAGGTAAATACTGACCTTGAGTAGATGACCAACACAAATGATCAGAAATCCATGCCGGTTCAATGCGATCAGCTAATTGCTTAATGCCTTGCAAGTAAGTTTGATTCAGAGGGTCAACAGAGCCTATAGATAAGCTCACGCCATGTAATACCATGGGATAGTGTTCTCTGATAGCTGTAAGATACTGTAAGGCTGGGCCACCTTGAACTAAGTAATTATCAGTTAAGGTTTCAAACCACGGAATCTCAGGACGATATTGTAAGATATGCTGATAGTGACAGGCACGTAAACCAACGCCTGCACCTTGAATGGTTGCAGGCGTTGGTGTCGTATTTTCAGTTAATTGAGACAACTATGAGTTACCATTTTGGCTATCTTGGCCGCCCGGTGTTGTACTACCATTAACTAATTTATCGCAGGTACCTTTGGGTAAATATAACCATTCATTTTTATCACCGCTGGTTTTAGCTTGACCATGACAGCTATGACCCGTACCCGGACCACCACAGTCATTCATGCCAGCTTTAGCTACACCATAACACTTTTCCATTTGTGTATGGCTTGCGGCTACAGCTTGTGTTGAAGCAACGGCTAAGCCTGAGCTAACAACGGCTGTTAACGCTAAATTCACTAATTTTTTACGTTTATCCATGAGTATTACCCCTTATACTGTTAAAGAATATGAAGAAATTATGCAAGTTACCGGTATAGTATTTGCCATCGTCGGCATTATTGCAAGTAAAGCACAGTCTCTTTTAGAAACCCTGCGGTCATAAGCAAAAACACCCTGTTAATCTGACGCTTTGAATTTATACCCAAATTTTCTGTTTAATAAATAATCTAAAGATAATTTGCCATGACCATGGAACATGAGCAACATCAGGATCAACCCCCAATTAATATGGTCGGCTAACCCCTCTGCCCCTGCCGGTGTGAATAATACAGGGTATGAGATCACTGCGATAACGTTAAACATAAAGAAGACAAAAATAGTCGGGCGTCCGCCTAAGCCTAAGACGAGTAATACAGGCAAAAGTAATTCAAAACCTGTACCAAGCACAGCGGCATAATAAGGTGATAAAATAGGTACACTAAATTCATAGGTAAATAAAGTCAGGGTAGAATCCCAGCTCATCAATTTGAGCCAACCAGCTTTAAAGAAGACATAAGCAACCCAACAGCGGGCAATGAGCTCACCCACGGGTGTTAAAACATCAAAGATTTTATTGATAGGCTGAAAAACTGCAATCAAGAATTTTTTCATTATGCCCTTACCTACTATTCGCCATTTGTATAAGCGTAGTGTATAGAGCAAAAATTATCCAGATAAAGGCTTGAGCTTAAAAAAGGATTAAGTTACCGCCTTAATGGATAAATCCACACTGCCCGCAGAATGGGTAATGCAACCTACAGAAATGTAATCAACACCGGTCTCGGCAATCGCGACAATCGTATCTGCAGTAATACCGCCAGAAGCCTCGGTTGGCATACATCCACGGCATTTATCAACGCAGGCTTTTAAGCTGGCTAATGACATATTATCCAGTAACACACGAGTCACCTTAGCTGTTGCCTGCTCTAGGATAATACGCAATTCTTCTTCATTACGTACTTCGACAATAACCGGTAAATCATTATTCTCAGGTAAATAACTAAGCGTTGCAGTCATACCGCCGAGTAAATCAATATGAGTATCTTTCAACATCATGGCATCATATAAACCCATACGGTGATTCATACCGCCACCACATTGCACGGCATACTTTTCTAAATGTCTCCAACCTGGTGTGGTTTTACGTGTATCAAGAATGTGTGCTGGTGTGTGTTTGATTAATTCTACTAAGCTAGCCGTCTTGGTAGCAATGGCACTTAAGCGCTGCAAAAAATTTAATATCACCCGTTCTGCCATCATCAATGTTTGTGTATCGCCACTCATGCGCATGACCACATCCCCTGGCATAATTGTATCACCATCTTGGCGATACATTTCTACCGTGATCGCCTGAGAGAATTTAGCAAAAATTCTTGGCACTAAAGGCAAACCGGCAATAATAATAGGCCCGGCATGTTTTGAAATGAGCTGGGTAGCCCCAGAAGTTTTACTATCACTAAATACTAATGCGGACGCAGCATCAAAATAGGGAGCGCCCATATCTTCAGCCAACGCAAGCTCTATGAGTGTGTCGTCAATTTGCAAAGCATCCATTGATACAGCCATAGTTACTCCGCATTCCTTAGGTGACGGCCATCATATTATGTAAGGCTTGTCGTGCGCGCTTAGCCACTTCAGGATCGACACTGATTTGGTTAGTCTGCGATTTCATCACATCATGAATTTTAGGCAAGGTAATAGTTTTCATGTGTGGGCATAAATTACAGGGCCGTATGAAATCTACATTTGGATACTCAATGGCGACATTGTCACTCATAGAGCATTCTGTCACCATCACTACACGTGAAGGCTGTGCATCTCCAACGTATTGAATCATTTTACCCGTGGAACCCACAAAGTCCGCTTCAGCAAGCACATCTGGTGGGCACTCTGGATGCGCCAGTACACAAATCCCTGGATAGTTCTTGCGATAATCTTTTAACTGTTGCCCAGTAAAACGTTCATGCACTTCGCAATGGCCCTTATAGGTAATAATTTCAACATCTGTTTGCGTTGCTACGTATTGGCCAAGATATTCATCGGGTAAGAAAATCACCCGATCCACATTGAGTGATTCAACAATGGCAACAGCATTAGCTGAGGTACAGCATATATCAGACTCAGCTTTGACTTCTGCGGTGGTATTGACATAAGTCACTACCGGCGTATTGGGATATTTCTCGCGTAATAAATGAATATCAGCAGCAGTAATCGACGAAGCCAAGGAACAACCTGCTTCTAAATCGGGGATCAACACCGTCTTTTCAGGGCTGAGAATTTTCGCTGTTTCTGCCATGAATAAAACACCACACATGACGATCACATCGGCATCAGTTTCTGCAGCTTCAATGGCTAATTTTAAGGAGTCACCGACAATATCAGCGACTGTATGGAAAATTTCCGGTGTCTGATAGTTGTGCGCCAAAATTACCGCATTATGCTTGCGCTTCAGCTCTTCAATAGCAGCAATATGCGGCGCATAAGCTTGCCATTCTACATCAGGAATATGGTGTTTGACTCGCTCATAATGAGGTGCGGTTTTACTATTGACCTCGGCAATATCACAATCTTCAATTGTCATGGTGGAAATAAGCCCTTATGACTACTCGTCTAAATCAGCGGATTATGCTATCACATGCAAGAATTTGAGCAAGTATCTTACCCCTAGAAATGTCTGTTTAATTGATCTAAGGATGCTAGTTGTGTCGAAACAAGCAAGCTCTTGTTACTTTATAGCTCGTCAGCACTTAGAGAAATAATGAAAGCTCATAAAATGCACATATTGCACCTTGCAACAACTGTACATATCCCTTACAATTTGCCGCTCAAATCCTAGTACAGAGTAGCGTCATATGAAAACAAAAATATTAAGCCTAATTTTTTTAATTATCAGTTTAAGCGCCTGCGTCAATCCGCATATTGATAAGACCAAACTACCCACCGACAAAACGATTGGTGTTTATTCTGCCTTGGGAAATCGAGCACAGATTTTTTATAATGGCATTACTGCATTCACCAATAACTCGGCGTTAGTATCACTACCTAATGCCCATATTGATCAACTCCTTACATACGAAACAGTCAATGCACTAAAACAGCATGGCTATCGCGCTATTCCCATCAGCCGCGCCCAGTACCCACTACCAGCCGATCCTATGCATGTGCGATCACTTATCAGTGGACATTTCAATTACCACATGCGTAACTGGGCAGCAAGCACTGCCAAAGCCAATCATGTTTACGCTTTAATTGTGATCTTACCTGCATACTTGCCTGATGATTCTTCAGGCTATTACGATGCCGGCACTAATACCTATGTCACGACTGGACGCTCAACACCAGCATCAGTCTACGGGTATGGCGTGTTAAAACACAAAGCACTAATCGGTAGCGGCGTGCAAAGTTACATTAGTTATAGTATCTATGTGTATACACCTTATCTTTCTGATCCCTACCTCAGTAACGTAGGTGCATTACAATATCAAAAATACGAGGGTGAATTATGGACTAAAGATAAAGCTAATGTGCATTTAACCCCACAGCAGAAAGCGTATTTAACAAAAGATTTGCGTCAACAATTCAGTGCTTTGCAGAAGTATAAAGTACAAGAAATTTTTGGTTGATTGTTTCTTTTGCATACAGCAAAGTTGCTGTATTTAAATTTATCAGATAGACTCGACATGACATTATGCATGGCTATAGGTTAGCTATAGCCATGACTACAATAACAATGGAATGCAACATATAAACTTCAGAGTGCTTAATCTAATAAAATAGCTTTTATGCACTTAAAATTGCTTGCAACTTTTTAAATGCCATTTGTCTCTTACTGGATTCCATTTTTCTGATATTGGTCACTTTCCATTGGATACCTGGTAAATGCTCAATACCAGCGAGCGGTAATAATTTCCAGTCAGGCTCCCCCGATTTAACAGATAAAATAAATTCTTTTTCATTTTTTGTAAATTCATTGAATATTTTATCAAGCAATATACCTTTCACATCAATTAATTCATCACAAGTAATGTTTTCTTGCGTCATACCACTAAAATTGTTAATAAGATTTTCTTCAAGCTCTGCCCTATTCACTTTTGGCTGCAACATTTCATACATAGGCTTGTTAGCGCTACACAAATAAATAATAAAGGCTTGTCTTATTTCGTCAGTAAGCCCCTGGTTCTCCAATAAATACTTTATATCAAATAAATCACGTGGATGCTGACGGCTCAAAACTGCACATATTTTACCTGCATACGTATCTGCAAGGGATAGTATTTTAGTATAGGTATTTCGCAAAAATTGTTCCTGAGCCCTTGAGCACAGTGCCCGAGTTTCACAGTTAAAAACTGAGCCTCTTAAAACTAAGTTTGGCTCTACTTTTATATTAATGTCACCCGAATGCACTATCAATTTAGATAATTGTCTGGCCTTAGTGTAGACCCTCTGAACCTCTAGCTGATGCCCAAGTAACAAATGCTCTAACTCAAGTATTGCCCTGGTGATATTTTTTAAGAACTCGGCTCTAGGCTCTATCGGTAAATAACTCAAGTCAATATCTACACTCAGGCGTGGCATATCCTGAAAAAACATATTAATTGCTGTGCCACCTTTCAAAGCAAAGCATTCAAGCTCATTCAAGAACGGCAAAACATCGAGTAATAACTCAACCTGCCGCATATATTTTTCACTATTGTCCATACTCCTCATCCTCGATGCTTGGGACTGATAGCATATACTTTGCTGAATATACACCACCTTTTCCAATAACTCGCTTCCCACTACCCAAGTCTATTCGCTGCAAATCAATATCCTTTAACCAAGGATGCTCATACAATTCAGCAAAATACAGAAATAACCTTTTCACTTTGACTGAATTACATTTCTCCAACAATGGCTGTATCATCATTGGTCGCATTTGCGCAAGGTTTTCCATTAGTAGACTCGCTTCCTCAAAAGATTCTTTTCTCGGGCAGAGGTGTAACACCTCCATCACTGCTCTTTCTGGACAAGCTAATCTCAGTGTTAGACCTTCAATTGGCCGTTCTATTATTCCTAACGACGGTTCCTCAAATAATGACGTTTTTATAATCTCAAACTTTACATCACATAACTCGCTATTTTTTAACCAACTGGGTTCTTTCATACCTTGCGGGGCAAATAGCATCGCCCGCTTTATTCCCCATATAGGTAGGAAGTGCGCAAAACCTAATAACTGTAATGCAGTTTTGCCACCAACATGTAACGGCAGTTTTTGCTGCACTTGCAATGCATTTATAATGCCTCCCCATGTCACGGTATCACCGGCCTTCTTGTATGCTTTTATTCCAACTCTCTCTAAAAAGCCTGCTTGAACATACCACCAGGCTAATTTAGCCGAAATATTATGTTGCTCTAACCACTGGCTAGTCAGCACCACACCTGGCGGAGCAGATGCTATAAAACTGTTTAATTTTGATCGTTCTTTTCTAGTCATACTAGAAAGAATAGCATATTTATAAACTATTCCCATAAGATCAGTTTATAAATATATAAAAAATTCTAGTTAAACTAGAACTTTTAGATTAGAAGTAAACTATTACGCTTAAACAACCATATTCTAGTCCTGCTTCGTCTCTACCAAATTAATGACACATGAGCTAATCAAAAACATTAATAAGAAATATTATTTTAATTCAAATATAAATTAATCACTATTATATACACCCATAAATTCAAAATACAAACGTTTTAACTGCATATAGATGTAATTTTTATAATAGTTTAATATTACTAAATTAAATATACTGTGGGTTTATGTATTTAAATAATAATAAACCTTGGGATGTATTCGGGTAAGTTTAAATATATTTCGAAAACTCTAGTCTAACTAGAATAATGGTGAATTTTTTAAACTTTGATATTTTATCAAACTCAAAATAGCCATCAGCATCAAGCTTAAATTATCCTTTATAAAGGTTAAACTTGACTTTATCCTTTTAAGGGTATAAAATTAGTTTTAACAACTAGAGGGGATAGAAACTCATTTAATCACTCTCTGAAAAAAAAAGGAATACAGATGCTCATACACACACCCAAAGATTTAGCCATGTATGTCACCACATTGCGTAAGAAACAAAAACTCAGTCAAGCCACCGTGGCTGACTTAGTAGGTTTAAAGCAAGCCACGGTATCAGCCTTTGAAAATAAGCCGGAAGCAACAAAATTAGCAACATTTTTTTCGATACTCTCCGCAGTCAATTTGGAATTGCGCATTAATCAGAAAGATCCTGAGGAAACGATTGGAGTGGATGAATGGTAAGAGCCACGACACAAAGCCTACAAGTCCGCATGAACGATATCACTGTAGGCAGACTGATAAAAAAATCCACCATGGATTTAACTTTCATTTATGATCCCGATTGGTTAGCCGATCCACAAGCACGACCTATTTCATTATCCATGCCCTTGGCTGGTGAACAATTCACTGGCAATTTAGTGTATAACTTTTTTGATAACTTACTGCCTGACAATCCACAAATACGCGCTCGTATTCAAGCACGCTTTCAAGCAGCATCTGATCGGCCTTTTGATTTATTAACTCAAATCGGCAAAGATTGTATTGGTGCATTACAGCTAGTTCCTGAGACTTTTGATGATACTTATACTAATATTCAATGCACGCTGCTGACTGACCAGGATATTGCCTACGTATTATCACATTACCAGCAGGCACCATTAGGCATGTTAACTGATGCCGATGACTTTCGGATCTCGATTGCTGGCGTCCAAGAAAAATCTGCTTTTTTACATTTTAATGGCCAATGGAATAGACCGTCAGGCACTACACCAACGACCCATATATTTAAATTACCTATTGGTGTTATTCAGCATCATGATCAAACCTTAGGCTTAAGTGAAAGTTGTGAAAATGAGTGGCTTTGCGCAAAAATTTTAGCTGAATTTGGCTTACCTGTGGCTGCTTGTGAGATTCAGCACTTTGCTGATACTAAAGTATTAGTGGTTGAGCGCTTCGACCGAAAGTTTTCAAAAGATGGTTCTCATATCATTCGCTTACCTCAAGAAGATATATGCCAAGCATTAGGTTATTCGCCTAATTTAAAATATCAAGCTGATGGTGGGCCAGGTATAGTAGAAGTAATGAAGCTACTATTAAACGCTCAATATGCCGCCCGTGATAGAGATGTATTTTATAAATCACAAGTTGTCTTTCACTTATTAGCTGCAATAGATGGGCATGGGAAAAATTTTAGTATTTTTATTGGGCCAGAGGGGAAATATGCACTTACACCTTTCTACGACATTATGTCAGCACATCCATTGATGGCGAGTAAGCAATTACACGCTAAAAAAATAAAAATGGCTATGGCATTGAGAGGTAAAAACAATCATTATCACTGGCATGATGTACAATATCGCAACTTCATAGAAACAGCAAAACATGCAGATTATTCATCACAACAGGCAACTAATATTCTTAATGAAACATTAGAGGCTGTTGAGAAAGTGATTAATACAGTCTCTTCAATGATACCAAGTGAATTTCCTGCCCATATTGCCAAGGCGGTTTTTGCAGGAATGTTGGCAGCGAAAAATAAGTTAATACGTTAGTCTGAAACAGCATAATTTTATTACTATTGCACAATGTAACTTCTATAAAGCCCCTTGCATCATAATAAAAAATATAAAAAATATAAAAAATAAATTATTTTATTCACTTGAGAATTAATGTATGATGATATTAGTCTGATTTGGGGATGCTGAAGCCTCTATAACACAGCATTACACTCATACCGTACTAGTTTATAAAAATAACAATGACTTTGTTAATCAGTTAAGCGAGTAGCGACATATGGATATCACAACAATGAAACTAACAGAATTAATTGCATCTGGTGAAACAGAATCTGTTGAATTTAAAGAAAAATGTAATGACGAAGCAATTGAGACAATAGGTGCATTTTCTAATGCTAAAGGCGGTACAATTCTTATTGGCGTAGAAGATTCAGGCAGAGTAACTGGTTTTAAACTTGGTAAAAAATCTATAGAAGATATTGCTAACCGCATCCAATATGCTACTGATCCCCGCCTCCAACCTTCTATCTCATCACTTAGCTATGGCACTATGTCTATCATTGCTATACAAGTAACAGCAATTAGTGGGGTTCCAGTGAGTGTGCGAGGTAGATACTTCCGGCGTGTAGGTAAAACTAATCAGCGCATGAGTCACGAAGAAATCATGCAGCGCATGATTTTAGGTTCAGGTCTAAGCTGGGATGCAATGCTTGAGCCCTCAGCAACACTTAATGACTTAGACAAACTCCAAATAGAGCAGTTTATTAATAATGTAAAAAATAAAGGTCGATTTCCTATTCCCAAGCAAACAAATTTAACTGAAACTTTACGTAAATTACACTTGATCCGAGATAATACTCCTACACGAGCAGCGCTGCTTCTCTTTGGCAAAAAACCAGAAACATTTTTTTCTTCCGCATTTCTAAAATTAGGACGATTCCGTTCACTTACACATATAGTCGACGATCGTGAAATTCATGGACCACTATTTGAACAGGTTGATAATACGATGACATGGTTCCGTGAACGTTTACAAACAGAATTCATCATCACAGACACGCCAACACGAGATGTAATATGGGAATATCCTTTAAAAGCAATACGAGAAGCAATTACTAATGCAGTTTGTCATCGTGATTATACAAGTCTTGCTCATAGTCAAATTAAACTCTACGACGAAAGGCTGGAAATTAAAAATGCAGGCAACTTACCAACAGCACTAACACCTGAACTATTGTTAGATGAACATGACTCAATGCCCCGCAATCGTAAAATTGCAGAAGCTTTTTTCTATGCAGGATTTATTGAGCGTTGGGGTAGCGGCACATTGAGAATAAAAGAGGAGTTGGCTTCAGCCAACCTACCACCACCCAAGTTTGAATCAAATGCTGGTCACTTTAAAATTATTATTCATCAAGCTAATACAATTAAACATGATTCTGCCCTGCTAATTATCTCGCATCGCCAAGAAAAAGCTCTAAACTATATTGATGAACATGGTTCTATTACAACTGCCCAATATCAAAAGCTAACTCATATTTCTAAAAGCACAGCTCTTCGAGACCTTAACAAATTAGTGAATGAAGGAAAACTAACGACATCTGGGACAGCGAGCATTACGACAAGCTACCGGCTAGTAAATGCAAAATAATCTGCATTTCATATCATCGATAGTCGCACGATTGCGCGTCATTGCGTGTTATTGCGCGTCATTGCGCGTCATTGCGCGTCATTGCGCGTCATTGCGCGTCATTGCGCGTCATTGCGCGTCATTACGTATCCCATAATATTGAGGAATAGTTAACTATTGTTTTAATGATACCAAGTGAATTTCCTGCCCATATTGCCGAGGCGGTTTTTGCAGGAATTTTGGCAACGAGAAATAAACTATCTCGTTAATTTGCATGAAGGTTAACGCTTTAACCAAAGTAATATTAATTTAGAATTTACTACCATACAATTTAAGGAAACTAACAAAACGATGCAACCGGTTGAGTTACAAATATTTTTTGCAGGCGATGCAGCACCACATACGCAAACTGTTGTAGATTTCAGGTTGACTTATTTCCGTGAGTTTCCTTATTTATATGAGGGCAATGAGCAAGATGAAATTAACTATGCTAATTCATTGATTCGTCATGATGATGGATTCATCAGTATATACCTTGAAAAGAATAAGCAAGAAGTCATTAATATTTTTAATCCGATTGGAATTTTCACGGGCACACCTTTATCTCAAATGCTTAAGCATTTTCATGGGTTGGACACGTATTTCCAAGCTGAACATGATATTACAAAATACTACTATTTTGGTGAGCTGATTATCCAACCTAATTATCGCGGACATGGCCTCGCTAAGCATATGCTAAAAACACTATGTAATGAAATTAGACAAAGAGGTTACCATTACGCTACCTTGTTAACTGTTGATCGTGAAGAAAACCATCCTCAACAACCGATAAATTACCAAGGATCAAACGATATCTTGTGGCAAAAATTAGGCTTCCAGCGCACAAACACTAAAATCAAATTAGCTTGGCAAACCTACATTAACGATGATGAGTCTTGTTCATTAGACAATACTTTATCATTTTGGGTCAAAAAGTTAGATGCAAAGGATTAGGTACAATGACACAGAGAAAACTTCTAGCTCATGAAAGCGAGATAGCAGTTGACAGTAATAATGCACATACTCTCAGTGTATTGTTGTGCGTAGGATGAAAGACTTAATCATTTTGGAGCTAATGTGTTACCCATGTCTCCGGGAAGGATACCCTGAAATTGGAGCTGGCGATAGGAGTCGAACCTACGACCTGCTGATTACAAATCAGCTGCTCTACCAACTGAGCTACGCCAGCCTTAATAAGACTAAATAAGAGGGGCAATTTTAGTGAATTTGGGCTAATTATGCAATGATCTTAGGAGAAAAATAAGCAATTTTATATAAGACTCGAATTCACACGGCGTTCATATTTTAGACAATGCTGGGGTGATTTCGTGCAATATGACCCAAATAGGGATGATGCAATTACCATTTTATTGATACTTCGCCAGCATGGAAGCTTTTCAGGCCACCTTGAGTATGTATTTGCAAGCCACCTTTGTTGTCAATACCCTCGACTACCCCTGAGACATCTTCCGTTATGGTTTGTAGCGTAATAGACTTGCCTTTGAGAAAATCATATTCAGCCCACTCATTCATAAAGCTTGCCAATCCTGATTGCTCAAACTGTTGTAATGCCTGCAGCAATTCCGTAATCAATAATCCGACTAAGTGATTTCGTTGAATACTCTGTTGCAGAATGTGACTTAAGTCCACCCAGGGTTGGCTGATTTTTTCTGCGCAACTATTAGATAAGGCGAGATTTATACCTATGCCGATGACAGCATGACAGACACCTACTGAATCAATATTCATCTCAGTTAATATGCCCGCTAACTTACGCCCATGCCAAAAGACATCGTTAGGCCATTTTAATTGTGCGTCTTTTACGCCATAAGCTTGTAATGCTTTAACTGTGGCAATGCCCATGACAATGGTTAAACCGGTGAGTGCTGAGGGGCCCTCAGTAAAACTCCAATTACAAGATAGATAAATGTTTTTGCCAAAGGGCGAGATCCACTGCCGGCCGCGGCGACCGCGGCCTTGTGTTTGGTGTTCGGCTAAGCAGATATTCATAGTATCTGGATTTGCTTTAATATAATCGAGAATATAGCGGTTAGTTGAGTCGACCTCAGATAGAAGGATCAAATTGTCAATCAGTGTCTGTTGTGGGGCTGGGATGTTCGCACTGATTTTATCTTTTTCGAGTAGCTCTAAACCTCCTGAGAGCTGGTAACCCTGTCCAGCAATGCTATCAACTTCAAGTCCGTAGTCTGCTAAACGTTTCATTGATTTCCATACCGCGCTGCGAGTTACCCCAAGTACATGGCCTATTTCCGCTCCGGAATGGAGTTGGCCATCTGCGAGTAAGCTAATTATTTTTTTTATTGTATCCATAAGTTTACGATAGCATAAAGCGTGGGAAATAAGAAATGCTGAATTAGCACGCAAAAAAAAAGCCCGGGCGTATGTACTACGTCCGGGCTTTATCGGTTGGTCATGCAACTGAACTATCAGTTGTCATCACCGTGTTTAATCCCAGCGATGTCCTACTTTCACATGGGGAGACCCCACACTATCATCGGCGCTAAGCAGTTTCACTTCTGAGTTCGGAATGGAGTCAGGTGGTACCTACTTGCTATCGTCGCCAGGGAAACTGGCGCTGTCTTAACAGCGTATCTTTCATGTGTGTCTACTCTTATCGGCTCTTCCTGCCAAGCAATCACACAATAACAATTTAGAGAGAATATAACAGCATTCTTTTCACGTCGTCGTCTACAACAAGGCCCTTTGTTTAAACAGGTCAATTAACGCTACCTTCAAAAAAGATAACCCTAACCTCACTGTAATAAAATAGTCAACGCCTCGTCTTCAAACCACTTAATTTATATGGCCAAGACTCTCGGTATATTAGTACAGGTTAGCTTCACACATTACTGTGCGTACACACCCTGCCTATCTACGTCGTCGTCTTCAACATACCTTCAGGGAACTTCCGTTCCTGAGAAATCTTATCTCGAGGGGGGCTTCCCGCTTAGATGCTTTCAGCGGTTATCCCGGCCATACTTAGCTACCCGGCTGTGCTACTGGCGTAACAACCGGTACACCAGAGGTATGTCCACTCCGGTCCTCTCGTACTAGGAGCAGCTCCTCTCAAATTTCTTACGCCTACGGCAGATAGGGACCGAACTGTCTCACGACGTTCTAAACCCAGCTCGCGTACCACTTTAAATGGCGAACAGCCATACCCTTGGGACCGGCTACAGCCCCAGGATGTGATGAGCCGACATCGAGGTGCCAAACACCGCCGTCGATATGAACTCTTGGGCGGGATCAGCCTGTTATCCCCGGCGTACCTTTTATCCGTTGAGCGATGGCCCTTCCATTCAGAACCACCGGATCACTAAAACCAACTTTCGTTCCTGTTTGAATTGTCACTCTCACAGTCAAGCACCCTTGCGCTTTTGCACTCTTCGCGTGATGTCCGACCACGCTGAGGGTACCTTTGTGCTCCTCCGTTACTCTTTGGGAGGAGACCGCCCCAGTCAAACTACCCACCATGCACTGTCCCTAATGTCGTTCACATCAGGTTAGAACTCCAATCAAGCCAGGGTGGTATTTCAAGGTCGACTCCATAAACTCTAGCGAGTCTACTTCAATGTCTCCCACCTATCCTACACAAACTTAATCAAAGTACAGGGCAAAGCTATAGTAAAGGTGCACGGGGTCTTTCCGTCTTGCCGCAGGTACACTGCATCTTCACAGCAATTTCAATTTCACTGAGTCTTGAGTGGAGACAGCGTGGCCATCGTTACGCCATTCGTGCAGGTCGGAACTTACCCGACAAGGAATTTCGCTACCTTAGGACCGTTATAGTTACGGCCGCCGTTTACCGGGGCTTCGATCACGTGCTCTCACACCTTCAATTAACCTTCCGGCACCGGGCAGGCGTCACACCCTATACTTCCTCTTACGAGTTCGCAGAGTGCTGTGTTTTTAATAAACAGTCGCAGCCACCTAGTTTCTGTGGCCTTCTCCAGCTCCAAGTGTGCACTCTTCACCAGAAAAGGCGTACCTTCTCCCGAAGTTACGGTACCATTTTGCCTAGTTCCTTCACCCAAGTTCTCTCAAGCGCCTTAGTATTCTCTACCTGTCCACCTGTGTCGGTTTACAGTACGGTTCGTTGCAACATATGCTTAGAGACTTTTCCTGGAAGCAGGGTATCTGTTACTTCTCTCCCTCAAAGGGAAATCCCCATCGTATCTCAGGATTAACGGGCTTCCGTACTTCACTAAAAACCCTCCCTACATACTTAGACTGGCTATTCCAACAGCCAGATAACATAACCTTCTCCGTCCTCTCATCACTCTTGCAACAAGTACAGGAATGTTAACCTGTTTCCCATCGACTACGCATCTCTGCCTCGCCTTAGGGGCCGACTCACCCTGCGCCGATTAACGTTGCGCAGGAAACCTTGGACTTTCGGCGTGCGGGTCTCTCACCCGCATTATCGTTACTCATGTCAGCATTCGCTCTTCTGATATCTCCAACAAACTTCTCAGTTCGCCTTCTGCAACTTACAGAACGCTCCCCTACCTCCTCAACTCCTAAAAGTTGAGAACCGCAGCTTCGGTAAATGGTTTTAGACCCGGTACATCTTCCGCGCAGGCCGACTCGACCAGTGAGCTATTACGCTTTCTTTAAAGGGTGGCTGCTTCTAAGCCAACCTCCTGGCTGTCTCTGCCTTCCCACTTCGTTTCACACTTAACCATTATTTCGGGACCTTAGCTGGCGGTCTGGGCTGTTTCCCTCTCCACGACGAACCTTATCACCCGCCGTGTGTCTCCTATGCATGCACTCCTTCGTATTCGTAGATTGCCTCGGGGTGGTAAGTCAGTCACGACCCCCTAGCCGAAACAGTGCTCTACCCCAAAGGGTGTCAACATAAGGCGCTACCTAAATAGCTTTCGGGGAGAACCAGCTATCTCCGGGCTTGATTAGCCTTTCACTCCTAGTCACACCTCATCCCCTAATTTTTCAACATTAGTGGGTTCGGGCCTCCAATCAGTGTTACCTGAACTTCACCCTGGACATGACTAGATCGCCCGGTTTCGGGCTGACTACGTGCGACTTAACGCCCTGTTCAGACTCGGTTTCCCTATGCCTTCCTTAATCAGTTAAGCTCGCCACACACAGTCTCTCGCTGACCCATTATACAAAAGGTACGCAGTCACCCTGCACCTTTGTGTCTCTCATAAAAAAAACACAAAGGTGCAAGGCTCCCACTGCTTGTACGCACACGGTTTCAGGGTCTATTTCACTCCCCTAAACGGGGTTCTTTTCGCCTTTCCCTCACGGTACTGGTTCACTATCGGTCAGTAGATAGTATTTAGCCTTGGAGGATGGGCCCCCCATCTTCAGTCAAGATAACACGTGTCCCGACCTACTCATCGTCACCCACAATTATGTCATTTCAAGTACGGGGCTATCACCCTCTGCCGCTACGCTTTCCAACGTATTCCTCTATAACATTATTGCTTGATGTGACTGGGCTCTCTCGCTTTCGCTCGCCGCTACTCACAAGATCTCAATTGATTTCTTTTCCTACGGGTACTTAGATGTTTCAGTTCCCCGCGTTCGCTTCCTATACCGATGTATAGGATACTTACTCAAAGTAAGTGGGTCTCCCCATTCAGACATCTCCGGGTCAATGCTTATTTGCCAACTCGCCGGAGCTTTTCGCAGGCTATCACGTCTTTCATCGCCTTCTACTGCCTAGGCATCCACCGTATGCGCTTACCTTCTTGACCATATAAACTAAATAGTCTTTCGTTGCCATTACGTCTCTTGGATCAACATTCGTCTATCTCTAGGCAAACCTCAATACAATCCTCATAACGGCTGTCAATCTTGGTGATTAAATGTCATTGCTGTAACATTTAATCTTACTTGATGTTGTCTTAAATTAACTTGCATTAAATCAAAACAACATTCAACGCTTTATTGAATGCAGTTATTTCTCTCTTCATTGTTAAAGAACTTAAAAATTTAAAAAAAACAGTATGACTTTGGATATATAGGGTGTCGTTGAATGGTGGAGCTAGACGGGATCGAACCGTCGACCTCCTGCGTGCAAAGCAGGCGCTCTCCCAGCTGAGCTATAGCCCCGTTATTTCGTATTTAAATGGTGGGTCTGGGTGGATTTGAACCACCGGCCTCACCCTTATCAGGGGTGCGCTCTAACCAACTGAGCTACAGACCCTCTAATAGCTGCGTCTTTTGCCGCAGAGCTTTGTTATGGCATGGCGTTTTTTCAGTCATTTAGGCAGTCTAAACTCCTTCAAAAACGCCAAGCCATGCCT
>CBDDKW010000024.1:142500-207884 GCA_965230425.1 Gammaproteobacteria bacterium
TTCGGCTGCCTCGTTATTATGAAAGCGGCTCACAATTTCTTTAGCAAAAGTAAATTTAATTTCCATGGGATTCTGGCCATCGGCCACCTGCTTTTTCCACTTGGCAACCGTAGCATTTGATTCAAAGCTTAATAGGTCAATATAACGCCACATTAATTCATCAGAGATTGACATCAGCTTACCAAAGATCTCTGCGGCTGGTTCATTGATGCCAATATAGTTCCCATAGGATTTTGACATTTTGCGCACCCCATCTAAACCTTCCAGCAATGGCATCATGAGGACGGTCTGTGGCTTTATACCGTAGTGTTTTTGTAATTCACGTCCCATCAGTAAATTAAATTTTTGGTCAATTCCGCCTAATTCTATATCGGCTTTCATTGCCACTGAGTCATATGCCATAATCAATGGGTATAAAAACTCATGAATGGCGATAGCGTGTCCTGAACTATAACGCTTATGAAAATCATCGCGCTCTAACATACGCGCTACAGTGACTTTGGAGGCAATCTCAATCATATCGGCTGCTGATTTGCCTGCCATCCACTGTGAATTGAACATGATTTCTGTCTTTTCTGGATTAAGAATTTTAAATACTTGTTTTTGATAAGTTTTAGCATTCTCTGCCACTTGTTCTTGAGTCAAGGGTTTGCGCGTCTCACTACGACCTGAGGGATCGCCAATCATGCCGGTAAAATCACCAATGAGGAAGATGACTTTATGCCCCAGATCTTGGAAGTGCTTCATTTTATTAATAAGTACGGTATGACCTAAATGAATATCAGGAGCCGTTGGATCAAAGCCTGTTTTCACAACTAAGGGCGTATTCTGTTGTAAACGCTCCCGCAATTCATTTTCAATTAATATTTCCTCTGTACCCCGCTTGATCAGGGCCATAGCATCATCGATGGACACTCTATACTCCTAGCATTCTGTTCAATTTTATTACATAACGTTCAGAATCATCGGTTGGCTTCGTTTTACTAAGCGCATACTGACAAATCTGTTGTTGCCATGTTACACAGCTCATGCTCAGCCCAGACCGGTCTGAGCACGCTAGTCATTTGGTAACATAAAAAAAACTCTACTATTGTTATCCAAAGTCAGGTTACAATGGTCACTTCGTAGGAATGCTGGTCATAATACCAGAGGATTTCAAACAAAGCATAATTTTTCTACAGCATTGGATGACGCAAGTGCGAATGGACTATAAAAATACAAATAATCACAGCCCTCACTCTACGAATACTACCCCCTTATTTCCTATGGCAGTGATTATTGGGGCCCTCTTAGTGGTTATTATCTTACTCAAAGTCATTAGCCCGCAAAAGCCAAGTACGTACATTGACACTCAACCACTTCCTGTTATCGCCTCCACCGATACAGATAACAGCCAACCCTTAGCTGAAAAAGCTCCTACTGATTTCACTATTGTGACAGTAAAAAATGGTGACACTCTCACAGGTATATTCCTGCATAATCATATCCCCGCACATGATTTACAGAGCATTTTATCTTTACCTGTTGCAAAAAAACATTTAGTTGGACTACAGGCTAATGCAACGATTAAATTGGCATTCGATAAGCAACATCAACTACAATCAATGACCTATCAGACCAATACTAATAAAATATTGGAAATTAACCGTGATGTTCAGGGATTCCACGCTAAGTTTACTGATGTTCCTAGCGAAAAGCGCATGGTCACCGTCACCGGCACCATTCATGGCTCACTCTATAGCGCAGGTAAGCAAGCAGGCTTACCAACAAAAATTACGATGCAATTAGCTAGTATCTTTGGTAATAAAATAGATTTTGCCCGCGATTTAAAAACTGGAGATACATTTAAAGTAGTCTATACAGTGGACTACCAAGGTAATCAACCCATTCACACAGAAGATATAGCTGCTGCAGAACTGACAACCCATAAGCAAACCTATAAAGCTGTACGCTATAAAATGGCTGATCACACGGTGGGATACTTTTCACCTGATGGTGAAAATATGCAAAAAGCTTTTTTACGCACACCGATTAAATATAAGCGCATTAGCGATCCTTATAGCCCCCATAGAAAACATCCTATTCTTCATACGATTCGACCTCATTGGGGTGTTGACCTTGCCGCGCCCAGTGGAACACCTGTCAAAGCGAGCAGTGATGGCCGCATTGTTTTCATCGGTAAAAAAGGTGGCTACGGAAATATGATTCAAATTTATCATGGCAACCAAATCACTACTGTTTATGGGCACCTCAAACGATTTGCTAAACACATGCATCGCGGCTCACGAGTTAAAAAGGGACAAACGATCGCTTATGTTGGTAGTACGGGTTTAGCAACAGGCCCTCACTTACACTATGAATATCGTATTAGAAGTCATCCTGTGGATCCCATGACGGTTAAATTGCCTGATGCACATGCAATACCTGCACATGAACAAGCGGCATTTTTAGCAACAGCACAAGGATTGATTGAAAAGCTAGATGCAAATCCAACAGCTTATGCACGACTAAGCCTTGAATCTACACAAAAGACTGGGTAACGAAATTAAACAACCACGGATAAACCCATGATGTTTCCTGTCTGGAATGCAGGGAGCTTCGTTTTGCATATCAATAAATAAGCTTAAACAATTCGGCTGCAAGTGGGGAGATTTTCTGTAGCAGGTCCTTGTCAAGAGCACCACTCAACCGAAGTTCCATGGTGCTCTATAACATAGCAGGCATGACTATTTACTATTGCTTATTCAGCAAGTTTCCCTGTAAATCAAATTTAGGATGATAATCTATATCAATCCAAGAGTGCAGCATTGCAGCCCAAACACTGACTGACTCCATTGCTTTTGCTATCAACTGGCGACCTCTAATAGACTCTGCGTCGTGCACATCTATATATTCTAAACCCATGATGCTATGAAATTCATCGGCTTCTACATGGATATCAAAGTAGACATCACCTGCACCGATTTCATGCATACGTTTAGAAATAACTTTGAAGAAATCGTTAGAACAGCGTTCAGTGCCACAGTTAATGGCAACTATCCACTTTTCACGATCTCGTTCACAAGCTAATTGATACGACATATTGATACATGCGCTGGTTTCTGGTGTCAAAATAACATTATTAATATCTTGACTATTATCAAGCAAATCATGCTTTAGCATCCAACGCAGCAATAATTCACTATGGTCAGCTTCACCAAAAGCATGCTTAGAATAGTAGGGCATCATATGATTTTCTGCCATTGCAGTCATCCCTAGCATTAATCCAAGCACTTTTGGAAAGGTAGCTGAATGATAATACAATTGTTCTGCTACCCTTAAAAAGGCACGTGGGTTTTTCTGCTCTTTTACCCATTGGTAAAAAGGCATCTCAACCACTGCCTCACTGGCACGAACAATTGGATCAGCAATCCAAGCATGTGTTTCTTGTAACTGTATAAGCTTCGCCTCATCAACCGTTTCATAAACATTATTATCCACAGAAGTTACCTTACTTGAGTCTACTGACTCTTGTGTATTTGATATCGCTTCCATAGCCTTCTCCTCGATTTACTTAACAATTGATGAATTAACTTCATCAGACTTCCCCTAATGAAGTCACTTTGACCGAACGGTCGGAATAAATTGTACGGGATGGTAAAATAATAGTCAATAAAAAATTACAGTTATTTTGCGTATAGGGCTACAGGCTATGCGTTTTTGCTTAAGTGCTGATTAAAAGGCGGGCTTAAGTTCTGCAAGAACTAAGTAGAGTAAGGTATGCACGCACATCAGGCGCACATACCTTATAAACCCTATCAAAAGTTAGCATGTGCACTCAGGAGAGCACATCATGCTTTAAGAAAGCTGTTTATGATGAATCATGCTCATTCACTCGATTAAGCTTCAACAGTATCTTCATCAGCTCTACGATCTTTGATGCGATTCGCCGCTGATTCCGTAAATAATGTTAACAGGCTAATGCGCACGCGTTTAAGAGGCTCGTTATTGCCATATAAGCGGCCAAACATGATTGCACCTTGTAACTGTGAGACTACATCTTCAGCTATTTCTCTAGCACGCTCAGATTCAAATTTATATTTCAAGATATGCACAATAGCATCGATCCAACTGGTAAAATAGGCTTGAAATAATTCTACGAAATCTGGAATTGTTTCCAGTACTTCTAATACTAAGTTGCCCATCATACAGCCGCCACGACGGTCAATAAAAAACTCTTCTGTATTGAGCATCAGCCGCTCTAAACGATCGCGTGGTTTTTGCGAATCATCGTAAGCTATAGCTAATAAGTTTTGATCGAAATGTTGATGTAATTGCTGTATTGAAGCAATTGCTAATTCTTTTTTGCTAGGAATGTGGTGATATATACTCGCCTTACTGAGATTACAGGCAGACGCTATGTCAGAAATTGAAGTATTATGATACCCGTTAATTCGAAACAATTCTGCTGCTTTAGCAACAAGCTGTTCTTTGTCCATTTTCTTTGCAACCATGCTTTTTATCCTCTCTCATTGTGACTACCCTTTAACGTCACAAGCATCCAATCTCATTAAATAACTGAGTCTTCGTTGAAAAGCAATGAATTATTTAGCATTTTCACCGAACGATGAGTATAAACACACAAGATTTAAACAAAATCATACCGTTTTGCCGAAATCATGTCCATTCTACTGTGTCACAGTATTTTTACTCCATTTCACATTAGCTTATACAGAAAATGATGAACCACAACCACAAGTCACGGTTGCATTCGGATTGCGGATCACAAATCGCTCACCTTCTAGAGTATTCTCATAGTCGATCTGAGCATCTAGCAAATATTGATAACTAAGCGGATCGATGAGTAATTCAACATGGGTGTCTCCACCGCTTCCGCCATCACCCTCTTCATCATCATCTAATAGCCTGGTGATAACCTGATCTCCCGCTCGCACTTTTGCATCAAATTTGAATTTATACTGAAATCCTGAGCAACCACCACCTTCAATAGAAACACGTAGTTTTAAATGCTCATCACCTTCTTCCATTAATAATTCATGTACCCGTCGCGCTGCGCTTAGGGTCAGCACTACACGCGGCTCCGTTGCTGGCATTGATGGTTGTATTTGTGGGCTATTGTTTGCCACTATTAATTCTCCGCTTCATAGAAACCTAATTCTAATTAAAACACTGCATTAGGTAAACCCCTCTATTGTATACAGGGTAAATGCTACCATACCTATAAGTATATACTGGATACTCATAGCATTACGGGTTTTTGTGTTATAAACTCGAAAACATGGAATCTTACGAGTATAAGACAACAATATTCATTTATCAGTAGAATTTTTGTAAATATGGAATATCTCACCGCATTATATGGTTTTATTGCACACATTGACCAACATTTGCTTAATTTAAGCTTAAATTACGGCGCCTGGATTTACTTAGTGCTGTTTATAATTATTTTCTGTGAAACTGGACTAGTAATAACCCCACTACTGCCCGGTGACTCATTATTATTCGCTGCTGGCAGTGTCGCTGCATTAGGGGGACTTAATCCACATATTTTAGCTGTGCTACTTATTATTGCCGCGATATTAGGCGATACAGTGAATTACTGGATAGGCTACTGGTTGGGCCCTAAGGTCTTTCATAAGCAAGACAGCTTCTTTTTGAAACAAGCGTATTTACAGCGCACTCATGAATTTTACCAGCGCCATGGCGGTAAAACGATCATTATCGCACGGTTTGTCCCTATTATTCGTACCTTTGCCCCCTTTGTCGCCGGAATCGGTCGCATGCCTTATTTACGATTTATGTGCTTTAATGTAGCAGGTGCAATTATATGGGTCTGTTCGCTTATTTATATCAGCTATTTTTTTGGGAATATACCGATTATTAAAGACAATTTTCCAGTTGTTATTTTACTCATTATTATCATTTCTTTGCTGCCACCTTTGTTCGAATTCGCACGACATAAATTTTTAGCGAATGCAAACAAGTAAATCACCCGCGCTAGTCACCTCAACCATAGCAATTTCATAGAGGACGGCGTATGATTTGCAGCAAGCATAAATGCACTCACATTTGCAAAAATCAAATGTGAGTCAATCACATGAGGTCCGTATGCTCTGGGTAAAAGCTTTTCACGTCATTTTTATGGTCACTTGGTTTAGTGGGATCTTTTACTTGCCCAGATTATATGTTTACCACGCCTTAGCCAAAGATACTCTGAGTATCGAACATTTCAAAATCATGGAGCGTCGCTTGTATTATGGCATTATGACCCCGGCAGGTATTTTGACTACTTTTTTTGGGATCTGGCTACTCATGTACAACCTGAGTGGTTATCTGCAACAGGGCTGGCTGCAACTCAAATTGTTACTCGTAGTTATTCTCTGGATCTATCATCTTTATTGCGGACATTTACGCAAAGTCTTTCGTGATGATCGCAATCAACGCAGCGATAAGTTTTATCGCATTTTTAACGAATTACCCGTATTTTTATTAGTAGCTATTGTTATATTAGTGATTGTTCGACCTTTTTAGAACCCCAATCCTTTTGCACTTCCTTAGAAAGCTACGCTCCATTTCCGCTGAATGCAAAATGCCGAACGGCCATTAAACAACGTCTCTAAAAGGTACGTTGCACTATTCTTTATATCATTCTGATGGTACAGTCATATTCTAAATATCTATAACAAAGACTTGCACAAGACATAATAAATAATAAAGGAAGCATACATGCCAAGAGGTAAAGAACGAGCACCAGCCAACCAAACGCCACAAATCAGTCAGTCAGAACGCAAAAAATTCCAATCTGCTAGAATATTTCTTGAAAAAATAGATGAACTCATGGCAGAAGAAAGATTTTCTGAAGCGTTAGACATCATCAAGGCATTTTCAAACCAATACCAATTTGAGGGTGACAACTTCACATCACGTCAAGAAAAATGTGAATTTGGAAAGCAATTACAAGAAACAAAAGATTTTCAAACGTATGAGCGGATTATCACGGCTATCGTAAACAATGAAAATTTCTTTCAAAGTATGTGCAAAGCTATCCCGAAGACTCTCACTCACCGTTTATTAAAAATCACAGCTAGGGAGCTAAAAGCTCTAGCTCAAAAAGGGAATTTAACAAACGTCATTACCTTTCTTGCAAATAAGCTTGCACCTAATGAAGCAATAGATATCACTGCCACAATACATCTGATTATGTCTTATGCACATATCGACTCTAATGCCACACTAGGCTCCTGTTTACAAAAGAATGTTAATGATCATTTGTCTGGCTACAATGTTCCTCAACAATTACTATTTTTGCTTGAATTAACAAGGCGCGACGCCCAACTTGCCTTACAGGTAGTTAAAGAAAATGATGATATTTTAGATTTACACGATCAAGATCCGCTTAATGACGCAGCCAAAGAAGCATTACCAAGCAAGCTGCGAGAGCTATATGCTCTTTCACCAGAGGTGATCACCACTCTGGCAGAACGTCAATTAGACTTTGCTGTCTTTGCAGACGTTTGTATAGAAGAGTTTACTGCAGGCAATATAGCCCAACGCTTTCATGCTAATGCAGAAACTGGCGCATCCAGTGAGGAATGCTTTGCGGTCAGCGAGCACCCTATTATTCCTATTAAATTATTATTTAAAACACAATTACGCATGGCAACAGAATTAACAAAGTCTAGTGATGTTACAACAATATTTAAGAAATGTCCCAAAACAGCCAAGCATCTTAGTCAAATATATTTCCCTCTATACCTACTAAATTATCAACCTGCTAACTCAGTGCGTGCCACAAATGATGACCCGGTTACCAGGTTTAATAATTTCGCTTGGCTTGAACCTAAACTCACGCTACAACTTCTCGTGAAACCCGAAACATTATTTCACACACAAAATAATATCCAAGCTCAGTTAGCTTATTTAGCAAAGCTACATGCACATGAGACTAGACTGCGTGATATCTTAGCTATTGATAAGAATATTGGTCCTCAAATTGTCGAAGCTTTAGCTAACCTAGATTTTGTTTGTGCTATGGTACGGTATACACTATCAGAAAAAATAAAAAGAACGACTATTGCGGATGACTTTATTGCTTTCGCCAAACAAGCACCAGCAGCAGCAAATTTATTACTCACAAGTCCTAGTGCCCTAGCTACTGTGGAAAAACCTGAAGAGCTAAGTCTTATGGTTGCACGTAGTTTCACAACTAAAAATACTATACAAAAACTTCACCAGGTAAGTGTTCAACTAACAGATATCATTATTGCACTCCAGCTTCTCTGTGCAATAGAAGCGAAACTTTGTATACCCGCCTATGCACAAATACCGTTACTAGAACGATTCACCACCTACGCCATTAATAAGACACAAGAAGCCATGCATATTGTGCAATCTCCACAGTCTGTGCGCATCTTACAGCAAGAATTAAATGATAATACACCTGAAGAAAAATTAGCAATAATTAAAAAACTAGCCAATGTTAACATAGCATTCGCTAAACTCTTTATCGATGAAACTTTTCTAAATGATTTGTATAAAATGGTCGAAAATAATAGCGATATCATGCGTGATATTCAGAAAAATTTGTCACAACTTGCTGAATATATTGCCGCACAAGATACTCGATTCAAAGATTTTATGGCCCCGACGATTGCTTTACCTGACGAAGTGGATTTAACCACTAGCGTCGTTGTCCGTATACCTGCTAGCGACTGCGCAGATCAAGCACCTGCTGCACAATCAGGCAGTGATCCAGACTTCATGCGCCGTAGTTTAGAAGGTTTAGCACAGTTTGGTGGTGCAGGATCAAACGTAGAGGATGATCAGTGGGAGCAGGTGCCACGAGAAGATACCAGAGAAGTTGGAGAAATAATTGTTGAACCTGGGAACACATCGTCCTCTACATCCTCTTGGTCTGCACCATTCCGGAAACTGTATCCATTCGGATAACAAGATGAACTTGCATTTTTTAGTCATTTTCATTATCAAGTCGAGTAAAAAAAGATTAATCTGCTCTAAACTTCAACCATCTCAAAATCTTCTTTCATGGCCCCGCACTCAGGACAACGCCAATTAAGCGGTACATCATCCCACTTAGTGCCTGCGGGGATCCCTTCCTCAGGCCAACCTTCACTTTCATCATAAATATAGCCGCATAGTAGGCACATGTATCGTTTCATTTAATCTCCACTATATTATAGTATGGGCTTCCCCGAAGCCTTCATGTGTGTCTTAGTTATTAGCCCCGAGCATACTGCCACTAGATTAACTAATTACTTAAAAATCCTGCTGACATTATAAACATTTATCATTATAATGCTCGCTGTTTGCACAGAAACTACCATAATTGAGACTAAAAGGATAGAGAGCATGACAAAATCTCAGCAAATCTTTGATCGAGCACAACAATTTATCCCAGGCGGGGTGAATTCACCCGTGCGCTCCTTTGCTGCCGTTGGCGGTAATCCCCTGATTTTCAGCAAGGGCGAAGGCGCCTATATGGTGGATGTGGATGGTCAACGCTATATCGATTACGTTGGCTCTTGGGGTCCTCTCATCCTTGGTCACTGCCATCCGAAGATTATGCAAGCAGTGCATACTGCTGTAGACAATGGCCTTAGCTACGGCGCATGCTGCGAAACCGAAGTTAAATTAGCCGAGAAAATCTGCAAAATCATGTCCCATATTGAACAAGTGCGTTGTGTAAACTCAGGTACTGAAGCTACCATGTCAGCGATCCGCTTAGCTCGTGGTTACACCGGTCGCGATAAAATCATCAAATTTGAAGGCTGCTATCACGGCCACAGTGATGCACTATTAGTAAAAGCAGGCTCTGGCGCTCTCACCTTTGGTGTCCCCAGCTCACCTGGCGTACCAGCTAGTTTTACTGAACATACCCTGGTGGCAACCTTTAATGATCTTGACAGTGTGCAAGCGCATTTTGAAAAACATGGCGATAATATCGCCTGTATTATTCTAGAACCTGTCACTGGCAATATGAATTGTGTCCCTGGCGAGCCAGCGTTTATTCAAGGCTTACGCGATCTGTGTGATCAATACAAAACCGTATTAATTTTCGATGAAGTCATGACCGGATTCCGGATTGGCCTAGGCGGTGCTCAGGCCTATTACGGCATTACCCCAGACCTAACAACGCTTGGTAAAGTCATCGGTGGTGGTATGCCTGTGGGCGCCTTTGGCGGCAAGCGTGACATTATGCAATATTTGGCTCCTGTTGGCCCGGTTTATCAGGCAGGCACACTATCGGGGAACCCCATTGCCATGGCTGCAGGCTTAACTAATTTAATTGAAATTTCTAAGCCGGGTTTTTATGAACAATTATCTCAAACTACCGAGCAATTAATGCAGGGATTACAAGAGCGTGCACAAGCAGCGAATATACCGCTCGCTACGCAGGCAATTGGTGGCATGTTTGGGATCTTCTTTACCCAGGAACCTAGCGTAAATTACTTCGAACAAGTCATGGCCTGCAATTTAGAACACTTTAATCGCTTCTTCCATGGAATGCTCAATGCCGGTGTATATTTTGCACCCTCTGCCTATGAAGCAGGCTTTGTATCAAGCAGCCACAGTCCCGATGAAATTGAAACCACCTTGCTTGCTGCAGAGCAAGTTTTTAATACATTAACCGATTGAGGATTAATATGTCTGACAACCCACTTTTGAGCCATTTATTAACTGAGGACTTCTATCCTCATCCTGTAAAACACTTAGAATTGATCGAGACACATATCTCTTGGGTTATTTTAACCGGTGATTATGTCTATAAAATTAAGAAACCTTTAGATTTAGGTTTTTTAGATTTCTCTTCCTTAGAAAAGCGTCAACACTATTGCAATGCAGAAGTGGAATTAAATAAAACCTTAGCACCGGATATTTATTTAGATGTATTACCTATTACCGGTAGTGAAACCGCACCTGAATTAAATGGCAGCGGTGATGCCATTGAATACGTCATTAAAATGCGCGAGTTCTCCCAAGAATGTTTATTCACAGAATTATTGTCTCAGAATAAATTACAAGCCACCCACATACTCCAAACAGCCACAGCATTGGCTGATTTTCATAGTAAGGTACCTTGCGTTGCGGATGACTCACCCTACGGTACCGCTGAGCAAGTCCACGAACCTGTTGTACAAAATTTCGATCAAATTGCACCAATGCTTGATCTTGATCGACAATTAGCACAGTTACAGGCTTTATCTCATTGGGCTAATCTCGAACATAAGAAAATAAAAACAGAATTAAGCAAACGTCGTGAAAATAATTTCATCCGTGCCTGTCATGGCGATGTGCATTTAGGTAATATTGCCTTAGTGGATGATGCGGCGATGATTTTTGATTGCATTGAATTTAATGAAGCTTTTCGTTGGACTGACACTATGGCAGATTTAGGTTTTCTTGCCATGGATTTAGAAGATGTGGAACGCCCTGATTTAGCCAATCTTCTCGTCAATCAATACTTACAAACCAGTGGTGATTATCATGGTTTGAGTGTTTTACGCTACTATAAAGCGTACCGCGCCGTAGTCCGCGCTAAAATCACCTTATTCCAATTACAAGATGATACCTTATCAGATACTGCACGCTTAGAGCTAGAATCAAAATACCAACGCTGTGCTGATCTTGCTGATTACTATAGAGAACCGGCACAACCTCTATTATTAATCACTCATGGTGTGGCTGCCTCAGGCAAATCAACCCTCAGTAATGCGCTCGTTTCTACACTGGGTTGTATATCTCTCTCCTCTGACTTAGAACGTAAACGTATGCTCAATCTTGATGCTCATGCCAAAACTAATTCCCCGCTCAATCAAGGTATCTATAATGAAGACATCAATCAACAAACTTATGAGCGTTTGTATGCGTTGGCTAAACAGCTCATCAGTTATGGCTATCCGGTGATCGTTGATGCGACTTTCATTAGACAAGAACATCGAGCGATGTTTAACCAATTAGCTCAAGATCTGCAAGTACCACACGCTATACTGCACTGCCAAGCATCAGCAGAAACATTAGAAAAATGGTTGCATACGCGCCACCAGCAAGGCAATCATCCCTCTGAAGCAAGGCCAGATATCTTGCAAATGCAGCAGGACACTATGGATAGTTTAGATAACACTGAAAAAACTTATACAATCGCTGTGGACATGGAACAATTTCATGATATAAATACAGTCCTTGAGGAATTAAGTCGATTGTTCAGTAAAGAAAATGAGGCTGTCGCATAAGCACAATATCGGCTTGTAGGAGCGCAGGATATCACAGTAGAACGCTACATATGTAGTTATTACTTTGACAATAGATAACACGGAGAAACGCTGATGAAATGTATTATCGCTGGTGGTACCGGTTTTGTTGGCCGGGTACTGATCAAGCGTTGGCTGGAAAAAGAAATTGAAATCACCGTTATCAGCCGTTCTGAAAAAAAAGTTAAGCGTTTATTCGGCAAGACGGTCAATGTTGTCAGTTGGGCGGATTTTCGTCGACATAGCCATGCTCTGCTGCATGACTGCCAGTTAGTCATCAATTTAGCCGGTGCTAATATTGGTGACAAACGTTGGTCTACTGAGCGTAAAAGACAAATTCTTGATAGTCGAGTTGAGACAACAAAGATACTAGCCTCTGCCTGTGAATCCTTAGCAGATCATGCACCACCATTATTTAATGCCAGTGCGATTGGTGTTTATGATAGACAAGAGGAGTTAGCTGATCAATTACCTCCTGCGGTGGATGAATCAACTAATATTGATTTTGCTACAGCTCCCAGCTTCCTCACAAAAGTCGGGCGAGCTTGGGAGAGCGCCACTAATTCAGCTAAAGCTCATGGCGTGCATGTGGTTAACTTACGCTTTGGTGTAGTGTTAGGTAAAAAAGGCGGCGCCTTGGCTAAAATCATGCGTCCCATCCAATTCGGTCTCGGCGGCCCCATAGGTACAGGCCATCAACCCTTTAGTTGGATCCATATTGATGATCTCATTGCCGCTATTGAATTTCTTTATGATCATCAAGAAATCAGTGGACCAGTAAATTTAGTCGCCCCGCAATGCCTCATGCAAAAACAACTAGCCTCTGCCATTGCAGCCCAATTACACCGACCTTGCTTTATTTCCACCCCTGGGTTTATCTTTGAATGGATCTTCGGTGAGATGGCTAAAGAATTACTGCTCACTGGTGTACATACAAAACCACAACGCTTGCTCGATAGCGGTTTTAAGTTCCAATACCCCCACATTGATGCTGCATTGCAAGCAATTCTTGCTAAAAAGAAGTAGATTACTCGCTTAGACAGCCCAAACAAGCATCCATTAACTGTGCTAGCAAGTATGCAAAGTTTTCTGGCTCTTTGCCTAGCTCATTCACCTCATACTACCCTCCAGCCCCAACAGAGGATATATTTTTAATTACCTTGAGAATAATTCTGCTATAATCAATTAACTTATAAAAAATGTATAAAAAAATAAATTCCAAATAATACTTGTAATTATAACACTTAGTGGTATATTTAAAACATAAGGACATAGTATGGTTATTTTAAAGGGTAAGTCGTTCACAAAGTGGGCAAAATCAGCAGGACTCAAAGACACTCAACTAGAACATGCAGTGAAGGAAAATAAAAATCCCCGAGGCAAGCCTCGGGGTATTTTATTTCCTAGTCATATTTCGCCTGCGCGAACCAAGTTCGCGCGACGGCGACTTAAGGGGAGTCTACACTGACTCCCCTTAAGAATCCCCAAGCGTAAAATGCCCGCAGCAAGCTGCGGGGAATCAAGTTGAAGTAGGATTATTCGACGTTCATCTTGGCAATGGATTATACAAAAAACGTATTGCTAAAAAAGGCTTCGGCAAACGCTGTAGTTATAGAACTGTCTTAGCCTTTGCAGAAGATAAGCGAGCCATCTTTTTATATGGTTTTCATAAAAAAGATAAAGCAAACTTATCAACTATAGAGCTAAAAGTTTATAAACAATTAGCCAAATTATTTTTGACAAGTAAGAATGATGAATTACGTACATTGATTAACAATGGTGACTTAATGGAGGTTTAAAATGTCTATTATCAAAAAAAAGGATAAGTCAGCCCTTGAGGTTGCACATGAGTTAGCACAAGGCTTGCATAAAGCCGGCGTCATTGATGCTGTTACCATGCGAGAGTTTGATGCTGATTGCTTGCCGGAGGTCAAAGTACTATCAGCACAAGACATTAAAGCATTAAGACTCAGAGAGAATATCAGCCAGCCTGTGTTTGCAAAATGCTTAAATACTACGCCATCCACAGTAAAACAATGGGAACAAGGTGATAAAAACCCACGAGGCACATCCTTAAAGTTACTCAATCTTGTCTATGATAAAGGCCTAGGGATCTTATTCTAGCTGCAGCTAATATGTAATACTGTGAGGCATGCAATGACGCTACTGCGACTCCTCTTGTTCTAGCGTCGGTGAATTTAAATGGATGTGTCGTTCACCTGTAAGGACAATATCTTGCTGTGCCTTCTGTTGTATTTGTTTCCCATTAACTTGCACACTGCCTGACTCTGATAGCTCAATTTGACTATGAGTATTTTTCAATTGGATCTGACCTTGCTGTGTCAGCCTTATTTCCGCATCACCAAATTTGAGAATCAACGTATCTCGAGTGATATAAACATAATCTTCAAGCTGTGTTGAAAACTCTAGGTCTTCAGCTTCACTCGCTCGCTCAAAAGGCCGTTACCTTATCAAACATACACTCTCTCCTATTCCGACTTGTGATTGAACAATCAAAATATGGTGCTTACATTGTCGTATTTTGCGTAGTTGATAATGATATGCAAGCAACAATGGCATACTCGCCGCACCTACATAACCCAAAGAATACTCTAATGAAAACAATTCGGGTTGACGGGGATCAGTTTTTCGTGAGTTTAAAAATACATCTCGGCGTATAATCTGCCACTTGTTAGCTTGCTGCTTCGAAGCAAGTGCATCAAGATATACAGCATTAATAGCATCTGTAGTAATAGACCATGCTTGACACCTGTATTTTATACTATCTGTCCAATTAGAATATGATTTCCCTCTATTAGATTGTTTGGAAGATCTTATTTTAAGGTTATTGGCCTTATCGGCTAAAGATATCTCCACAAATGCTGCCGCCTCGCCTGGAATAAACCCTACTTCTTGCGCATAATTATCGAGTAATTTATTTTGTCGCATCAGCGCATATAGAATATTCACTGTCAATAAAACTATCCACAGCACCTAGTAACACCTTATTCTCTGCATTATTTTTTAGATCAGTATACATCTGCTGACACAGTAGATTAAATGGTGTATCCATTCCCTTAAATTGAATCGATACCTGGCAATCGCCAACATCACACAGCGTTAAAATGAATTTAAACAACGATTCACTAAAATAATCACGTCGTTCTGCAGACAGTTCAGGCATCAATAAATAAATGGTAATGTGCTTATCTGATTTATACTGTGCGAGTAAGGGCTGTAAAGCTCGCTGCATTAAATCAATAAGACGTTTTTCATAATTATTCATGGGTAGACTTGAATCATCAGCAATTAAGCCATAACTCAAATACTCTTGCTTAGCACAACGCAACCAATCTGCCTTATGAACTAAACTTTTACGTTGCTTCACTAGAGTAATTAACTCGACTAAAGAATCAGTTAAACCCGTTGCTATACTGGCATTGTTGATATACATAGCATTTAGTTATTCTAATGGAGTTAATTACTCATTTTACAGTTATCGTGCTTGTTCTGACACGAGGCTAATCAGCCTCTAGTGGAGTACAACGTCAATTACTCGCCCATCATAGGATAAATAAAAAATATTAACAAGCATAAACCAACAGTGTCAGAAAACTATATCCATAGCGTCTCATATTTAAGGTTTTATGGCATGAGACATCCCCCACGCTATCAGAGAATCAAACACTGGGCTTTGCTAAGGGAAGATCACACACTCAGCTTGGAGCAACATCAACAGAAACTTTCTAAGTAGGCAACATCGCATCAAGAAAAACTTATATCACTCTTCTGTAAAAGCACACCTTGTTGACTTTAAATACATATCCTTTATTATCGAGCACGAGAGTGAGATGAAACCACACTATGAGGATAATAACAGTGGCAAAGCATCTTCCTGCAGTGATTGCTGCAATTAAATCGACCTATGAAAATAATAAAGAAGTTATTGAAAGTAATGAAAATACCAGTGAACTTATCCAGCTACTCGAACAAGACTCACCTCAATTTATTGATATTGTTCGCCATCTCTATGCGCTGCGCAACCAAACCACAAATGCTACTATTACAAAACTCACAAGAATCATTTTTTGTGCAGGTCATAAATATCCTTTGTCGTACCTAGCTAAACCAGAAGCTTCATTAAATCAATATGAACTACAGCAGATTGAACAAAGTTATCAATTATTTGAAGCATGTGGAAACCAGGATAACAAATTTGAGACGCTACTAGTATTCATACTTAGTCTGTACAACATCGATGATTGTCAAATCGTCACAATGGACCAAACGGCAGAAAATACTCAAAAATTCCAGCAAGGTATTATCAAGATACTTCGGCTAGCCAATACCCCTGCTAGCAGAGATCATGAAGATAAAAATGAATATTCTTATCTATTGCGAATTATGATTTATGCTGATGCTACTGCAACTATTGATTTCCTAGATTGTTTTTGTAAAAAAGACGGATGTTACCAAACCACGGTCGAACAATTTTTTCAAAATGAGCGCATCATAGAGCCATTATGCACAGAATTTTTAAGTCAATTCAAAAGTATCACCTCAAAACATGGCCGTTTATTACTGGCGAAACATCAACTATTGAGCCAGCTACACAGTATTCAGAATATAGAAGTTGATGAACCCTTTGCTGACATATTCGCTCAATGCTCCGGCTATCAGATTAAGCAAGCAATAGCTAACATACAAAATCATCCTGCTTCAAACAGGAACACAGAACTATTATCTGCAATCATTGCACGTTACCAATCACTTTGGCCTGAAAATGCCAACCCTATTCTTGAGAACAATGTAGATAATCTAGCGTTGCTTGTACGTTATTTCTATCTAATAGATGTTGTATTTAATCCTATACGCAACTTTATGAACTTCACTGCCCCTATTCCGAACACATTACCAGCAGATAAAACATCAACAGTTAGCCAGGTACTCTGTCTGCATAATATGGATTGCCCAGTTACTCGTGCACCTTTACTGCTAACTGAAGATACTCCGCTAGTAACTGAGCGTAAATACATAAAGACCGCACAAACATATGTTATTACAGCCATAGACGTCATCGAAGAATTGATACAAATCATGGATAGCTTAAACGCAAAGATACAGTTACAAAATCAACTCTTGAAAAAATGCATAGATTATTTTCACGCACTATTAGATGCCATACGATGGAATGATGGAAGTACATCACAAGAAACTTATGAAGGTTATATTCGTAATCTTCTGGAAGCAATGATGCCCTTATTAAAATCGAATAAGACACAAGAGCTTGCCACTGATCATTCTGAATTACCTAGCGATGCACTTAAAACTATCTATAAATCTTTAGTCAGCAAGCTACCGCTAATGCAGTTGACTAGTCCATTTATAGACAATTTAGTAAATATATTCGACTGTTATCAAGATTTAACCATTTGGTCATTGCTTAAGAAATTTAAACAGAATGAAACAAGATCAGATACTGTTCAAAAATTATTAGCGCATTTGAAGGTATCACCCAACTCAACGCCGCAGATGCAAGTTAATTATGCACAAGTGCTTTATCATGCGCATAAATATCACAGTTACGTACTCACACGAGATGACCTTAGCCAGATACTTATTTTTTGTCCTGAGCTTAGACAACAACTACGAGATGACTTTAAAGATGATAGCAAGCAAACAGGCCGCTTAGTCTATTTGTCTTATATGATACAGACCTTTTATGGTGAGGATCTTGAAGCAGATACTGAATTTAAAGAAATAGCAGATGCACTTAGTAAACAAACAACCCTGGCAGCAAAATACTATGGACAACACCGCCCCACATTATTCAAATTAACTCAGCGCAGTACTTTCTTAAGCTTCGTCGGAAAACAGCAATTAGCAGATGAGAAATTTAGTGATGTCGATAATATTCAGACATTCCGTCAAATGATGTTGGATGTGCTACGCGAAGATATTCCTCTCAGTGCCGAGCTCATAAGCTACGATCTTGTGAGTGAGTGCCCAACTGGTAGAGAACGCACACCAACAGACTTTATGACTCGTGAATTCTTAGGAGAGACTGCATCAACAACCATGCTATGGGCCTTGGTTATTATGCGTCATTACGCACTAGAAGATGAAAACCCAGATAATGAATTTATTCAAGCCTGTGAACATAACATCGTTGCATTATTGCATGAAAGTATGGCTACTCGCTTTAAACCATCACCCTATATGGACCTCCCAGGCTATTTAGATGCCCATTTAGCCGAGTGCTTAGTAAACCTATCTGACAATGAACGTGCTCATATCCCTAATACAGAGGAACTCATCACTGGCCATTATCAACGTGCATTTACGCGAGGTTATCAGACGAGGCAGCTTGCTAATCCCGCTCACTTTCCTCGCTATATCGATGTGCTAACAAAAGAAGTCTCACTATCACACTGGCAGATGCTGCAGGCCCTGTTTGCAGAATGTATACGCGCTGACGAACAAGCTAGCTTTGACAATGAAATATATGCCAAATTAATTATTTATTATAATACCTTAAGGAGCCAACACCCCCAGCATCAACGCTTGCATGATATTGAAGCTCAGCTAGATCAGCTAGGCGCCGCACCTTATCAAACATCAGAAAGCTCGGCTCCCCTTGGTCATTGTCGCCTCAGATTTTATTTGGCATTGATTTGCATGAATATCTATTGCGATACAATTTTAGATGAAATACTGGCTATACGAACAATCACAGATGAAACACAACAACGAGTTATCTTAATTGATATACTGCAGCAATTAGTTGAAAACTATGAACGGTTTAACTTTGATGCGACCAAAGTATCTCAATCACTCGGCAAACTTTTTAAGGCTATACAACGCTCCATTAAACAAGCATCAGTAACACAACAAAGAGTACTACTGCGATTGTTTACGCAACTTGCAAGTCAAATAACTTTACCGCATATCATGCTTAACTGGTTAACGAATATAGATGGCCTTTCTGAATTCAATGATTTTAAGGCAAATAGAGCTCTACCACAGCCTTCTGCAGATTTCAGCCAGTTGTTTGCGAACCCCGATATTGACGCTGCTAATATACAGCAATTACACAGCTATAATATTACCGATATGCTTATTCTAATGCATTACTCTCCGTCTCTAGTACAACACTTGTATCCTGAAGAAAGTGCTAGCGGCTTGGAACACATTAAGCTAGAAGGTGCTGGGCAAACTCAAGGAACAGATGATAGTACTAGTGAGTCTAAAAAAGAAGATTGCGGTGACGCTGATGCTACAACACCATTACAGGCTGACTACCAGGCAGTACGAGAACGTTTTATTGCTGAGTTATGTGCAACTCGGCCAGAAGGTTATGAACATGGCATTAAAGCGGCATTACTCTCACCTGTAGGCAATGAAAATACACATTACCACTTCGATTATCATCAAGTTCTGAATTGGCTAATAGCCTGTATCGACGGTCAAGATTCTGAAATATGTACCTTTATACTTAGAATTCCAGCGTTTCAAATAGAAAAAGTGATAAATACAATATTACATCATCTCATCTCAACAATGTTCAATAAGCTGCAAAAAGGTCATGGTGGTGAAAAGGGTGAATATCTCAAAGATAAACAAGACTTTGCACCATACTGGGAAATAGCCAATCAACTTCTCTCTGCAGGTGCAGACATTAATTTGCATAGAGAAGAAAGACACAATGACAAATCTGTACCCTACGTTTGTTTATTATTCCTTGCAATTTATCTACGCGATACAGACAAGATAGCCGAATTACTGACTCGAGGGGCTATGCCTTATATCCTGCCCACCAAAGACAGAGAAAATCTAGTAAGAGAACAATTTTATTTCGCTATTACAACAGCTTATAAACCGTCAGTATATGACTCACCTACTCAATTAACTGCTACCTTTACAACAATCCTCACTCTTCTATTAACTCATGGTGCACCTATTGGTACTGAAGTAAGAGACTTTAAATGCTATAGATATAGCACTACGAGTACGGTTACAATAAAAATATTCGATTTTTTTGGTGGTCAGATTGAATATGTCGCAGAGGACATCAGAGCATGTGGAGATAAACTACACGCAATTTCAAACTTGCATGATTTACTGGAGTCAGGACAAAATAAAATTTCTGTGGGAGCAAACGACGGTCTATCCCTACAAATACTACTTTCAAGCCCCCATAAGAACTTAGTCACCGTTGCAATCCTAAGCTGGCTAACGGGCGCAAACGCTGTCGCTGAGCACAACTACCATAAACACTTTGCAACAGTTACTATTTATCAACATTCAGACACTACTGTGTATAATACAGCAGCTACAACAGGAAACGAATATCGGGATGCACTACGATGGTTAGTTACGTTGCTGTGTTTATCCATTAGGCAAGGCGTTGAATTTACGTCTGCCGATGTTTATTTCCATATAGCAAAAAACTTACGCGCTGAACAATGTAATACCGAGATTGTCAATGTCAATACTTATGGTATTTACTGCTGTGATAAAGCCTTAGCATTATTGCAAAACGCTGGTACAGCTAGCAATCAGGCATTGATACAATCAATAGAGATTCTGCGTCAACAATTCATTAATGAATGTATGGATGAGGTACTTGTGCGGGCTAACAATAACTTGTCAGAGCATAAGCCGCAACAGGCAAACTTAAATTTTATTATTCAAAAAATGCAACATATCCGTGAGCATTGTGGCGATGATAACCGTACCTATGTCACCTGCATCGGCTGTCTGCTGGCCACAAGAGATACCCATTCAGAACTTGAGGCTAAAGCGAAGCAGGCGATGTTTAGTTTTCTCAACACTGCAACGCCTTTTACAACAATACTCACAGATCTACTGCGCGAGTTAGCACTATTAGATGAGTCTGGTTTACCGTCTGATAAAGATATCAAAGGTAAAGCAAAGCAAGCGTTCTGCCAATATTTAACTGAAATTAACACCAGTTCCAAAGCCGAAGCGCAGCAGGAACGGCGGAGGATCGAACCAGAACAACGATAAGAATGTAACAACAGATACGTTGCTATATGATACAAAGTACATGAGTAATACTTATTAAGCAACAAGTACTGGCAGTGGATGCTGTAATGTGATCTCTGCTACCGACATATGTGCCCCATAGGCATAGACTTCAACACCTGCTGCCCTTGCTTCGTGAAAAGCTTGCGTATATTTTTCATCAATATGTGCCGCTGGACTGACTTGTTTGATGCCAGTATGTTGGACACAGAAAAATAATACTGCACGATGCCCCTGTTGCTTCATATTCATTAATTCGTGTAAATGTTTGGTACCTCGCTGAGATACAGCATCAGGAAAGTAACCCTGATCCTTATCTTCACGGAGTGTGACATTTTTCACTTCCACATAACAATCGGCTTTATCAGGATCAGTAAGTAAAAAGTCAATGCGGCTATTATCACCATACTTCACTTCCGCACGTAGTTCAGCATAACCAGCTAATTCACTCGCAATACCTGTTTCAATAGCTTCACGTACTAAGTGATTGGCACGGTGGGTATTCACACCAATGATGGCTCCATCAGGCATGGCAATCATTTCAAAAGTATAGGGTAATTTTCGCTTAGGATTATCTGATTCAGAGTACCAGATTTGATTCCCTGGAAAGCAACAGTTTTTCATAGAGCCAGTATTTGGACAGTGGATGGTTACTGGCTCACCCTGTTGATTTTCAGCATCAACGAAGAAACGCTTATAGCGCTTTATGAATTTACCTTGATGTATGGGTAACTGAAACTTCATTAGCCCTTATGCTGCTTTTCTTTGATCTCATCAAGAGTTTTACAATCAATGCACAAGGTTGCCGTTGGTCTGGCTTCTAAACGCTTGACGCCGATCTCAACACCGCATGATTCACAATAACCGTACTCATCACTCTCGATGGTGTCCAAAGATTCTTCAATCTTCTTAAGTAGCTTACCTTCACGATTGCGTGTTCGCAGGGTAATAACCATATCCTCTTCCGCAGAGGCACGATCGAGGGCATCTGCTGCGCGGTCAACTTCGCGCATTTCATTCACGGTACGATCAACTTCATCCAGAATATTTTGTCTCATCACTATCAAGATGTTGCGAAAATGCTCTCGCATTTCCGCACTCATATAATCTTCACCACGTTTTTGTTTATAAGGTGTAATACCTTCGACACCAGCAATTGTGGTGCTTGTTTCTGTTTTACCTTTTGTCTGTGCCATCTGTATTTTCTCCGCACACTAATAAGTCATCTTGAGTGTGATCATATATGAAGGTCAACGCTAAGTTCGTTAGGATAGCAGGATTAAAATCACCTCGCAATCTACTCCCATGACACTACCCCTATTTTTTATCCTCAGCATCTATCGCCTATATTCTATACAAAATTATTGATCATACACTAGCTTAATTATAGGCCTATTCTGCAGAATATTTACCCAATGTTACTCGCTCTAAGCCTGCTAAATCTTTCACTGTCCTTATCTCTTTGAAATTATGTTGTTTTAATAATTGCTGTACTGACGCCGCTTGTTGCCATCCATGTTCTAAAATAACCCAACCCGCTTTATAAAGATGAAGGTAAGCTGAAGCGATAATTGTCTTATAAGCAGCTAAGCCATCATCTGCTGCCACTAAGGCAGTCTGTGGTTCATGGCGTAAATCCTTTAAATGCGGATCATCGGCTGCCACATAAGGTGGGTTGCTGACAATGACATGAAATCGCTGTCCGCTTAAGGCTTGGTACCAATCACTTTGAACAAATTTAATGTGATCTAACTGTAGGTGCTTCCCATTACTTTTAGCAACCGCTAAAGCTTCGTCACTCTTATCAACAGCCGTAATATCCCAATGGGGACGCTCTGTTGCCAGAGCTAAGGCAATAGCACCAGATCCTGTACCCAAATCTACAAGTTTACATTCATCATGGTCGGCTAACACACTTAAGGCGGTTTCAACTAAGATTTCAGTATCGGCACGCGGGATCAGTACCGCGGGTGTCACCTGTAAAGTCAGAGACCAGAATGCTTGTTGCCCTAAGATATAGGCAAGAGGTTCACCCTGGCAACGCGTTGCCAGTAATTGTTTATAGTGTTGCTCAATTTCAGTAGGTACAACACGCTCTGGCCAAGTATATAATTGCACCCGCGGAATATTCCAGACATGCACTAATAATAACTCAGCTTCAAGGCGAAAATTTTGCTCTGCTTGCTCAGCAAGTGCCTTAGCATTTGCCAATTGTTGAGAGCCAAAGTGAATTAATTCTTCAATGGTCATTCTGACATGGCAGCTAATAAATCAGCTTGATATTCACGTAATAAAGGCCCCACCACCTGCTCTAACTCACCTTCCATAATTTCAGATAACTTATAAAGCGTTAAATTAATGCGGTGGTCAGTCACACGACCTTGTGGATAATTATAGGTACGAATACGCTCTGAACGATCACCACTCCCCACTAAATCACGTCGGGTTTCTGCTTGTTCAGTCTTTTGTTTATTTTGTTCAGTGGCAAGCAATCGTGATTGCAATAAGGCCATAGCCTTGGCTCTATTTTTATGTTGCGAGCGTTCTTCTTGGCATTCCACCACCGTACCGGTGGGAATATGTGTGATCCGAATGGCCGAGTCAGTTTTATTCACATGCTGACCACCAGCGCCAGAGGCACGAAAGGTATCAATTTTTAAATCGGCTGGGTTGACGGTAATTTCATCGATGGTATCCACTTCAGCTAAAATAGCCACGGTACAAGCTGAAGTATGGATCCGACCTTGTGACTCGGTGACAGGCACGCGCTGTACACGGTGTGCCCCTGATTCAAATTTTAATGCTGAATACACGCCTTGACCAATAATACGCAGAATGATTTCCTTATAGCCACCCTGTTCAGCAATATTCTCGTTGATGATTTCCACTTGCCAACCACGCTGTTCTGCGTAACGTGAATACATGCGGAATAAATCCCCAACGAAAATTGCAGCTTCATCCCCGCCAGTACCAGCACGGATCTCTAAATAAACATTGCGCTCATCATTGGGATCTTTAGGCAGCAATAATATTTGTAATTGCGCTTCAAGATCGGCAATTTTTGTTTGGTTTTCTTCTAATTCTAGTTTCGCGAGCTCACGCATTTCAGGATCATCATCTTTGAGTAACTGTTGCGCTGCCGTGACACTTTCTTGAGCCTGCTGATACTGACGATAACAATTTACCACCGGTTCTAACTCTGCGTATTCTTTGGATAAATCACGAAAACGGTTTTGGTCAGTAATGACATCTGCGTCGCTCAACAGCGCCGCGATCTCCTCGTGCCGCTCTAAGAGCGTTTGTAATTTAACTAATAGGGATTGATTCATGTTTCGTTTGCGATATTAAATAATTGTTTTGCTACGTGTAGAAATTCTGTTTGTCCATGATTACGCGCTTGGCGTAATTGAATACTAGGATGATGCATTAATTTTTTGGTTAGTGCATGTGCCAACTGATTTAGCACTTCTTCTGCTGCTGTACCAGTATGTAAGGCATGTAAAGCTTTATTAATCTCATCATCACGTAATTGCTCAACTTGCTCACGGTAAGCGCGGATTGTATCAATAAATTCACACTCACGTACTAAATGACGATATTGCACAGTAGCATCTTGGATAATTAAATTAGCTTGCTGCGCCGCTTCTTCACGTTCAGCATAGGATTCTTGAATAATTTTTTCTAAATCGTCGATATTATATAAATGTACATTTGCAAGTTCAGCTACTGATGCTTCCACATCTCGTGGAACACCAAGGTCAATAATATACAATGGATTTTGCGCAGACTCACGGGCACTCACGACCATATCATGTTCGATGATTGCGCGGTAACTACTGGTGGCTGAAATGACTATGTCCACATCGCTTAACAATCGAGGGACTTCTTCTAAACCTACGGCTACACCATCTATCTCAGCCACTAATGACTGCGCATGGGCTAAGGTACGATTCGCCGTGTAAATATTATGCAGACCTTGCTCAACCAAATACTTGGTCGCTAACTCAATAGTATCGCCGGCGCCAATGAAGAGCGCTTTAACAGCGGCTAAATCAGTAAACATGGATTTAACCAAATTCACTGCAGTGAAAGCTACAGATACCGGCTTCATACCCACTGCTGTTTCAGTGCGCACCTTTTTAGCAGTAGCAAACACCGCTTGCATGATCCGCTTTAACTGTGTGCTAATGGTGGCACAATCATCGGCTTGCACATAGGCATCTTTGATTTGACCTAAAATTTGTGGCTCACCGACCACCATGGAATCTAAACCGCTCGCTACGCGCATCATGTGCTCAAGGGCGGCCTCATCTTTATAGCTATACACCACAGAGTAAAATTCTTGTGCAGATAAGGTATTGCAATGACGCGATTGTAGCCAGTGGAGTAAGGCCATTTCATCATCGGCAATACAGTACATCTCGGTACGATTACAGGTGGATAAAATTACCCCTTCGTGGATATGCTCTTGATCAATAAGATTTTTTAAAGCGACTGCCACATGCTCATGACCAATAGCAAGCTGCTCGCGCATCTCCACTGAAGCCGATTTATGATTAACGCCACAAACAAAAAGTCCCATTTGTTAACTGACCCTATTATGAATAACTACTCTTTAATCCCTGCAATATATCGCTATACTATCGTATATCGATATACGATAGTAAACAGCATTTCATAGTGAAATTGCAATTTTTGCGCAATTGTACGTGGTTTTGCATGTAAATTAAACTACTGTTGCACATCTAACACTGATCTAAGGCATACAATGACAACTTTCATAAAGCTTTTCTGCGCTCTACTACTGATAACATCCATTAGCGCTTGTCAAACTATGCCAGCAAAACCGCAGCCAATCAACAAACCTCTCTCAACTGAATCACGCGCACAACAATTGAGCAAGATTAATCACTGGGTCCTCAAAGGCGCTGTAGCTGTGCGTAACGATAAAGACGCTTGGAGTGCTTCGCTCAATTGGCAACGTCGCGGCTCCTCTTATAGTATCCAACTGTTCGGTCCTATGGGTGCCGGTAAAATCAAAATTAGTGGGCGTCCTGGGAAAGTCACGCTCACAACCTCAGATAAGAAAACCTATACAGCAGCGACACCCGAGGCATTATTTGTCCAACAAACCGGTTGGAATGTCCCTATTAGCAACCTCAATTATTGGATCAAGGGCATGGCAGTGCCTGGTATACCCAGCACTCATGTGAAACGTGACCGCTACGGGCACTTACGCGCATTACAGCAACAAGGCTGGAATATTCGTTATATACGCTATACAGCAGTGAATGGCATAGATTTACCAAGCAAGCTGTCGCTACAGCAAGGCAATGTCAGGATCCGTATTATCATTAGTCATTGGCAACTATAGAAATCTGGCCCATTAGCCGCAGTGATGCTGTGAACACACTAAATCACTCTTCACCGATCATATAGACATTCACATACTCATGGTAAGTCCGTCTCACATGCTCCAGCAATGCTTTATATTTAGCAGATAAATAATCTGTATCAGGATAACAAAGGTAGGCGGTAATGGGTTTGGATTGATAATCTTGCATTATCGGTACTAATTCCCCGGCTTGTAATTGATGATATATAAGCCCGCGTGTTACATACACTATACCCAAGCCTTGGGCTGCCGCATACACCACCGCATCCACATGTGAAGAAGTATAATTGCCTTTCACATGAATTTTTTTACCATTTAGCTCCCAAACATTCGGCTTCTCTCTGACCGTCGCATAAATGCAATTGTGCTGCGCTAGCTCTTTGGGTGTAGTTGGCTCACCATACTGCTCTATATAGCTAGGTGCACAATATAAGGCTAAATTATATTCCATAATTTTTTCTATATATAAGCCTTCGGTTAAGACCGGTTTGCCGAGGTGAGTAATTAAAATATCAATATTTTCTTCATAAAAATTCATATTCGGTGAGACAAATTTTTGATGCAAATTGACCTTTGGATACTTTGCCAAGAAGCCTGTCATCATTGCTGTCAAAGTACGTTGGCCTATCCCTGCAGGGGTGCCTAGGCGGATATCACCCGCAGGCTCTACCTCTGTAGCACACACCGTTTCTTGGATTTCAGCTAATTGATCGAGAAATAATTTCGACTGAGAGCATAATAGCTTGCCTGCATCGGTTAAATAAATCGCTCTCGAGGTACGGCGAAATAATTGCGCACCTAATTTATCTTCCAGCCAAGCGATACGTTTACTCACCACAGGAGGGGTGGTAAATAATACATCAGCCGCTTTGGTAAAGGTGCCTTGCTCTACACAGCACCGAAATGTATTAATGCAGGTAACCCAATCCATAATAAATAACTTCTTACCTCTGTTTCATGCAATTCATTATATTATAGACCCACACCTCGCAGTACACTACTTCTACACACCACCGCACATATTATTTTTTACTGCACATCAAGGTTGACATCTGCCCAACTTACCAGCACAATAGCCCCGATTTTGGGGTGTCGCCAAGCGGTAAGGCACGGGGTTTTGATCTCCGCATTCCCAGGTTCGAATCCTGGCACCCCAGCCATCTCATCCTGACTGTATACAAAATTTCAACACATGGTTCGCTGACTAAACGCGAATCATCTAAGTATAGAAATATATCTCAGCGAAGCCGCTGAGACAGGTTAGGTAGTCGCATGACTGAGCTAAGGAAAAATACGTGTCAAAAGTAATGTTATTCACCGGAAATGCCAATATCCAACTATCAAAGAGCATTTCTGAGCACTTGAATGTCCCCCTAGGTAAAGCAAATATTGGCCGTTTCAGCGACGGCGAAGTCATGGTGGAAATCTTAGAGAATGTCCGTGGTAATGATGTATTTATTATCCAGCCTACCTGCGCTCCCTCAAATGATAACCTCATGGAACTCGTGATTTTAGCTGACGCTCTGCGCCGCGCCTCTGCCACACGTATTACTGCTGTTGTGCCTTATTATGGCTATGCACGCCAGGATCGGCGAGTACGTTCAGCCCGAGTACCGATCACCGCCAAAATTGTTGCAGATATGATGGCATCTGTGGGCATTAATCGTATGCTGACTGTGGATTTACACGCTGACCAAATTCAGGGCTTTTTCTACATGCCCGTAGACAATGCCTATGCAACATCTGTGATGTTAGAAGATATTCAGCAAAATAATTTTGCAAATGCGATGGTAGTCTCCCCCGATGTAGGTGGGGTTGTGCGTGCACGAGCCATCGCTAAGCGTTTGAATGGCGCTGACTTAGCTATCATTGATAAACGCCGTTCTGGCCCTAATGAAGCTCAAGTTATGCATATTATTGGTGAAGTGGCCGGTCGCGATTGCTTGTTAATAGATGATATTGTCGACACTGCCGGTACGCTATGTGCCGCTGCTCGCGCTTTAAAAGAAAATGGCGCTGCTACTGTCTCAGCCTACTGTACTCACCCTGTGCTATCTGGCCCTGCTATTGATAACCTCAATAAATCTAATCTGGATAAGCTTGTGGTCACGGATACTATCCCCTTAACCGCAGAAGCTGCTCAATGTGACAAGATCAAACAGATTTCTCTGTCACATATGCTTGCTGAAGCAATTCATCGCGTCAGTGAATCTGAATCCATTAGTTCCATGTTCGTTGGCGAATAAATTAACACCGCTTATCACAGTAATCACTCGCAAGAAATAAAACTCCCCGAGGCAAGCCACGGGGTATTTTATTGCCTATTTGCGGCGTGAACGTATTTTTTCAGGTTTTTGTCGCTTGCCTACTTTTCGCTTTGCAGAAGACGGGGCTTTCTTCTTTGCACCCTTAAATGAGCGTTCCTTCTTGAATTCACGATCTTTTGTGTTACGAGAACGACTAGATGGCTTCCCTCTCGAGCGAGCAGGCTTATGACGTCGCTTCTCAGGCTCAGCGTCAACGGCAACAATATCATGGGTAGGTAATTCATTCGCCTGATCCATCAAATAAGCCAGTGCTGCAGCAATATCTTCTGCGGCATAGCCTTCATCTTCTTGCATAATCTCTTGAACCATTTCCCGATAGGTATCCAAACGCTTACTCTTGTTAATAATACCCGTTACTTTTTCGGTGAGCTGTTTACTGCGTATGGCTTTCATTTCTTGTAGGGTGGGTGCTTCAATTTGTGTAATTGATTTATTGATAGCGCGCTCAATATCTTTTAATAAACGTTGCTCTCTTGGAGTCACAAACAACAGCGCCTTACCCTTGCGTCCTGCACGGCCAGTTCTACCAATACGATGAATATAGCATTCAGCATCATAGGGAATGTCAATATTAATCACATGACTGACTCGCTCTACATCAATCCCCCGTGCAGCAATATCTGTGGCCACGACAATATCTAAAGAGCCATTTTTTAAGCGTTCAACCACTTTTTTACGCGCAGCTTGGTTCATATCACCATTGAGTGGAGCCGCTGCATAACCGCGTGCCTGTAGCCTCTCAGCAAGCTCTGTTGAATAGGTCTTCGTGCGTGAAAAAATAATCGCAGCTTGGATATCTTCCACCTCAAGGAAGCGGGTCAAAACATCAAGCTTTTGATTTCTGGCAACTCGAATAAAACATTGCTCAATGGTATCCACTGTATTGTGTTGTGGCTCAATATGAATTCTTTCAGCATGTTTTAAATAGCGCTTAGCTATTTTTTGAATCGGTGCAGGCATGGTCGCAGAAAACAGTGCCGTTTGGTGTTGATGAGGAATTTGTTCAAGGATCCATTCAATGTCCTTTACAAACCCCATATTCAGCATTTCATCTGCCTCATCTAACACCACCATTTGTAGTGCGTCAACGCTCAAAGTACCACGGCGCATATGGTCCATCACCCGCCCTGGCGTCCCCACCACCACGTGTGCACCACGTTTCAAAGCACGTAATTGGATCCTGTATTCCTGACCACCATAAATAGGCGCAACATGAAAACCAGGCATATCTTTAGCATAACTTTGGCAGGCTTCCGCCACTTGGATGGCTAGCTCGCGGGTTGGAGCAATAATCAATACCTGTGGTTCATCCATGGATAGATCTAATTGCGACAATGCAGGTAAAGCAAAGGCGGCTGTCTTACCCGTGCCTGTTTGCGCCTGCGCTAATAGATCATGCCCTTGCATTAAAACCGGGATACTTTGTGCCTGGATTGGTGTCGGCGTCTCATAGCCCAAGGTCTTTAAAGCTGTTAACAGTGCAGAGGCAAGGCCCAATTCATTAAATTGACTCATAGATAGATCCTAATTGTGATACCCAACATTATTGGCGGATATAGTAAACAAATAACCAGCCGGACATGAAACCATGAGGGATTCGTAATGAAAGCCTGAGCAACATATTAGGCGCTGCGCATTATACGACCAGAATGTTCGGATGTCACGGATTATAGACCATAAATTAAACAAAGAATCGCTATCATATAGTGTTTTTATTTTAAATCAATGAGTTACAATCAATTCTACCAATGGATGAATGCTGTCATACCGAGCGCGACGAGATATCCCCTTACAACTTGACTACCTAGAACGCTATTTTGTTGACATTAACTCAACCACCTGGAGATATCTCGCTACGCTCGATATGGTAAGCGCTACAGCCAGCCACCACATAAGATGGACATTGACTAAACAGCGTTGTATACTGCCCCACCCTTATATTTAGGTCGCATAAATATAAGGAGAATCAAGTTAAACTAATCGTAGCGGTCTACCACAGGAAAGTGCTGATTTTGGCAATAAATTTCCTAGTAAAGGCTGACTACAGCAGGAGAAATACAATGTCTACTGAATTTGAATTACACGCGCAATCACGCAGCGATATAGGGAAAGGTGCGAGCCGCCGCCTACGTCGACTAGCGGATCAAATACCTGGCGTCATTTATGGCGGCGGTCACGATCCTCAACCGTTAACATTTGATCATAAGAAAGTGATTAAAGCTTTAGAAAATGAAGCATTCTACTCACATATCTTAACGATCCACGTAGATGGCAAACCTGAACAAGCCATCTTAAAAGATATCCAGCGCCATCCTTACAAGCCTAAAGTCTTACACATGGACTTTCAGCGTATTACGGGTAAAGAAACCTTGCACCGCAATGTGACCTTACACTTCCTAGGCGGAGCAGATTGCCCAGCGGCTAAGCAAGGCGGCGTGATCACTCATCACATGAAAGATGTGGAAATCACCTGTAGCGTTAGCAACTTGCCTGAATACATCGAAGTTGACCTAGCCAATTTAGAAATGGACCAGGTAGTTCACTTATCTGATTTAGTGTTACCTAAGGGTGTTGAGTTAGTCCAGCTTAAACAGGGTGAAGAGCACAACTTACCTGTAGTTGCTGCGCACATGCCTAGAGCAGCCGTAGAAGCAACAGCAGAAGCAGAAGATACAGAAGCTGCTGCTGATGCTGATGAGTCAAGTGACGCTGCAAAAGAAGACTAAGCTTGAGTACGCCAATTAAGCTGATTGTGGGCTTGGGTAATCCAGGCCCACAATATGAAACAACACGACACAATGCCGGAGCGTGGTTTGTCCAGCATATTGCAGAGCAAGCCAATGCAAGCTTACGACCGGAAACCAAATTCCAAGGTCTCGCCGGTAAAATCAATCTTGATGGTAGAGAATGTCGTTTATTACTACCCACCACGTTTATGAATCACAGCGGTCGCGCCCTCATTGCCATAGCAAAATTCTTTAAAATTGAACCACAAGCCATTCTTGTGGCCCATGATGAATTAGATATGCCTGCTGGCCAAGTGAAACTAAAGCAACAAGGTGGACATGGCGGCCATAATGGCCTACGCGACATTATTACCCACTTAGGCAGCAAAGATTTTTTACGCTTGCGCTTGGGTATCGGTCATCCAGGTCATAAAGATGCCGTGTTAAATTACGTACTTGGCAAACCAAGCCAAGCTGATCGAGACAATATTAATCATGCCATCGACGCTGCAAGTCATGTGTTGAACTTATTATTAGAAGGCGATATTCAAAAAGCCATTCTACAATTACACAGCACACCAAATTAGTCGTTGGCCAAGAGCATAAGCCAGAGCGTCTTATAGTCAGGGTTTTATCTGGCGCAGCATAGCAAGCTAGAAAAACCTCACTGTACGACCTTATGGATAACTCATACTACGAGTAGAGGATAATAAACAATGGGATTTAAATGTGGCATCGTTGGCTTACCTAATGTGGGTAAATCCACCCTGTTTAATGCACTGACAACGGCCGGTATCGCCGCAGAGAACTATCCCTTTTGTACCATTGAGCCTAATGTGGGGGTTGTGCCGATGCCCGATCCGCGTTTGGATCAACTCGCCGCCATTGTTAATCCACAAAAAATCATCCCAACCAGTATGGAGTTCGTTGATATTGCTGGCTTAGTGGCGGGTGCCGCCGATGGTGAAGGCTTAGGTAATAAATTTCTTGGCCATATCCGCGAAACCGACGCCATTGCACAAGTAGTACGCTGTTTTGAAAATACCGATATTGTCCATGTCTCCGGTCAAATTGATCCGATTAATGATATTACCACCATTAATACCGAACTTGCTTTAGCCGACCTCGACACCGTTGAAAAAGCACTACAACGCGTGGGTAAAAATGCCAAAAGTGGCAACAAAGAGGCAGTACGTGAAAAAGAGCTACTAACACGAGTGAAAGCACACTTAGACACCGGTGCCATGGCTCGCACATTAACATTAAGCGATGAAGAAAGTGTAACGATAAAATCACTGCACTTACTCACACAAAAGCCAACCCTGTATATTGCCAACGTTAACGAAGATGGCTTTGAGAATAATCCGCATTTACAAAAAGTCATGGATCACGCCGCACAAGAAAATGCCCAAGTAGTACCTGTCTGTGCCGCCATTGAAGCAGAGCTAGTTGAACTTGAAGAAGCCGATAAACAAGAATTTCTTGCCAGTATTGGCCTAGAAGAGCCGGGCTTAAATCGTATTATTCATGCGGGTTATAAGCTCTTAGGCTTAGAAACTTATTTTACCGCCGGTGTTAAAGAAGTCCGCGCTTGGACCATCACAGCACACTCCACCGCACCACAAGCCGCAGGCCGTATTCATACCGACTTTGAGCGCGGCTTTATTCGTGCTGAAGTCGTCAGCTTTGCCGACTATATTCAATACCAGGGCGAACAAGGTGCCAAAGAAGCGGGCCGATTACGCGCAGAAGGTAAAGAATACATTGTCCAAGATGGTGATGTGATCCACTTCTTGTTTAATGTCTAAGCTGTTTGCGTCATATGTGATGCTATAGCCTTAAAAAGCAAGTTGACAAAAAGTCCGCTTGAGGAGAGAATAGCACCCCTCGTGGCTATGTAGCTCAGCTGGTTAGAGCACAGCACTCATAATGCTGGGGTCGGTGGTTCGAGTCCACCCATAGCCACCATTCATTTTGTGTCCTTACCGGAGACAGCATTCACTGCCCACTTCAATACCCCTGTAGATGATAAAGAACTAGAAGAGCCAACTTTGAGCCACAGGATGACGCAGCTTATAAACTGCAAGTCATCCATTAAGCAACTCAGCCTATGCTTTTAAGCTTCTGCTCCAGCAGCCGCACCATGCTCATAGCTCTCTAGGTAAGAGGCTGTATCATGGCAGTGTTTTGTTGACATATTTTTACCAGGACGCACGAATAAAGAATGGTATTGCTCCATGAATTCGCGGTTAGGATATTCTTTTTCGCTCAGGCTATCGCTCGTTTCAGACATATCAGATTTACCTCCAATTTTTGCCTGTATACGAGAAGAATAGCCCACAATATTGCGAGTGACAATTTCCTTTAAGCAATAAGCTTTAAATGCCTCTACAAAACGCTCTAATTTTGCATATCTGCGGTGGGCGAGCACATTCCACACTTGCCATTTTGCGGGCATATAATTAAAGCAAAAATGCTCTAATAACCGGGCAGCATGCATTTGGTCGATATAACCATAGGCAAAAGAATGTACAATCTTTAACAGCTCTTTTTTAGGCTTATCGGCACAGGATAACTGTAACATTTCCTCTAAGGACATCTGCGCTGCTGGTAGTGGTGCGAGAAATGCAGCGAGTAACTCTTGCTGTGTATTAGACAAGTACGTTGCTTTTAATTGCACAAACCTATCACTTTGCATTTTACTTTTGGTATTTGCTGTAGACGTAGCCTTAGCGCTGTCTTCGCAGCTAGTACTTGAGCCTTTGAGTGTCTCCAGCAAAAAGCTCCGTCTCATTGATTGTCTCCCTATTGTTGTCATTTTTTTTCCTTATTTTATCCGTCATTATTTTCCATTTTTACTTTAACAATCATGGCCATAAACTGGTTTTTGAAAGTAGGATAAAAAACATAGAACCTAGTCTGCAATAACTCAAGTTAGCTTCTTGGGTAAATGCTGTGGATAAAATGTGTTTTTCCTGAGAGTTTTAAAAAAACTGTAAATAATTTAGATCTTTTGGCAAAAGAGCTATAAAATGCACAGCCTTTTCATAAAAACAAGGATAACAAAATGAAAATCTTCAACCGTACGATCGCACTGTTAATTGGCTTATTTGTAAGCATCTCTACTGTCTATGGCGCTGAGCCTGAAAACTTAGATACGGCTAAACAAGCGCTGGTTAACTATCATGACAGTGGTGAGTATATGCAAGATCTCAATGCAAAAATTATGCAAACAGAACTGTATTTACTCCAGCAAGTCAAAGCAAACCAACAATCGGCCCATCCACAAAAATTGGCAATCGTATTAGATATCGATGAAACAGCGTTATCTAATTATGCGCGTATGTATAAGATGGACTTTGGTGGGACTCGACAAGCACGAGAAGCCATTATGGATAAAGCGCAATTACCTGCTATCGCCGCAACCTTGGCACTCACCAAACTAGCGCAAGAAAATCATGTGGCAGTATTTTTCATCACGGGCCGCCCAAGCGACATGCGAGACAGTACGATTAAAAACTTGCATAGAGCAGGTTTTAAAGACTGGCAGGGTTTAAGCCTAGCACCGAATAAATACACACAACCTTCTATGAGCACCTTTAAAACTGCAGCTCGTAAAGCGATTACGCATCAAGGTTATGACATAATTTTGAATATCGGTGACCAGGATAGTGATCTAAACGGTGGTTATGCTAAAAAAACGATTAAACTACCTAATCCTTTTTACTATACGCATTAATAAGATTGATTCTTTGCTGACATAAACAATAGCCTGTGATTAGCAGGCTATTGTGCTGTTACTTGATATTAACTTTAGCGACGATGAGCGCGTGCCAAAGGATAAATCATGAAATTTCGTCAATTACTACCTATTTATTTTGTAATATTTTTGAGTTTCTTGGGTTATGCACTGACCATAACCATGTATATCCCTATGCTCTTGAGTCCACACTTTAATTTTTTACCAGTGGAAACATCATTACCACTACGCATTGCTCTGACTGGATCCCTGCTTGCTACGTACCCACTTGGCCAATTAATTGGCTCACCCATAATAGGCAAGCTTTCCAATAACTTTGGACATAAGCGTGCATTATTAATCAGTCTATTCGGTTGTGCCCTTGGATTCGCAGGTATCGCTATAAGTATTCGATTTCAGCAAATCAGCCTACTCTTTTTCAGCTCTTTGTTCACTGGAATGTGTGAATCTAATATGCAACTCTCTTTAGCTATTATTACTGATAGAACTGAAGAACCTGCACTAAAGACGAAATTGATTAATAATCTATATGTTGCTTGTAGCTTAGGCTATATCATCGGCCCACTACTCGGTGGCACTAGCGGTATGCTACTTACTTATAGTATCCCCTTCTGGATAACTGCTCTCTGCATTGCTGGTCTAATTATCTGGGTAAGCTATAGCTTAACTGAACATAAGATGACTTCTGAAGCTTCCTCTGGCATACGTTTTCATTCATTTACAGCTCTCAAATCAATATTTCGTGAAAAAAGACTTCTTCCTTTCTACTTACTTAATTTTCTCATATTTTTTGCCGCACGAGGGATTTATCGAATGGTGCCCTTATATATTGTTGACAAGTGGCATCCATCATTACTAACCTACTCTCTATTAATTTACTCTGTAGCTTACGTTTGTTTTTTAACAACTTCGTTCATATTAGGAAGAATTGTAACACGTTTCTCACTACCTAAATTATTGAGTAGTTTATTATTAATCGGCGGCATACTCATACTCAGTCTTGTCATCCCCTACGATTTTAGACAAGTTTGGGTAATTTACGTAATAGCAATGATACCCATTGTAATGACTATACCTATTTGTAGTGCTTGGCTATTCCAGCAAGCAAAAGATGATAAACAAAATACAGCAGATGCAAGTAACTATGCTTTACTCACACTCGCAGAGTCTTCTTCAGCAGCCATCGGCGGACTCATTGCAGCACTATTAGTACCATTATCTATTGTGACTATGGGCATTATCTTATTAATTACAGGCTTCATTGTTATTTGGCTCAGTCGGTACGATGTATAGACAAGGTACTTAGGAAACGCTAATTGTTACTGGGCCTCGATCAACGCGCCCATGTAATATACTGTAACTACACTAAATCTAGATACTCTAGTTTTCAGTAGGTATCCAAAATGTGATGATCTGTCCCTCAATTCCCCTAACCATATGATATTTCTACTAAATCTTTTATTCTTCTTCAATATGAACTATATATTGTATGTCAATTTTTAATTATAGAATAAATTATATTGCATAAAATATAGCAAAACTCATTGATTGGTATATAATGTAAGTAAAATTTTATAATTTTGTTAAATTTTTACATATGAAATATAGTAATTCAACAGATTTTGCTCGCAAAGGACTTGGTAAAACACAGGCAAGACACTACTCTAGCTTGCTCAGAAATACTAATGGCACCATAACTGTCAGTGAAGCAGCTAAAATTTTACGCCAAACTAATAGCAAAACTTCTATGTTTCTGTCATTACTGGTAAAGAAAGGTTGGTTAAAACGTATTGGATATGGTGTTTACATTCCAATTCCGATTGAGTCTTCTACAACAGAGTATATAGCTAATGAACCATTTCTTATCGTAAATGAACTATTCTCACCTTGCTATATAGCCGGTATGAATGCAGCTAATTATTGGGGGTTAACCGACCAATTGTTTCGAACAACAACGGTCATGACTCAAAAACTTATTAGAGATCGTAATCCAATAATTGCGGGGAATGAATATAAAATACATACTATTAACTCGCGATATTTCTATGGGCTTAAATCAACTTGGATAGACTCCGTAAGAATAAAAATTTCAGATCCGACTCGCACGCTTGTGGATATGGGTATTTTTCCTCAATTTTGTGGTGGTATTCGATTTATAGAAGATGTCCTGATAGCGTATTGGCAGTCTGAACTTAAAGATCTCCAACTCTTGATGCAATATTTGGAGCAATCAGAAAATGGTACAGCCTTTAAACGTATTGGCTACCTTACAGAAAAGCTTTTTCCAGATGAAAAAAAATTTATTCAGTTCTGTCAAAATAATTTAACACAAGGTTATTCAAAAATCGAACCATCTATCCAACAAACTAAATTAAGTACCAGATGGCGATTATGGATAGCTTAAATTATAAATAGTGGTGCATTATGATCAAAAAAAATGAAATTCAAAGAGTAGCACAGGCTTTCTCATTACCTCAGAACTCCATTGAAAAAGATTATATTCTCAGTTGGCTTTTAGCTGGTATCTATAACAGACATGCGTTAAAAAACCAATGGGTTTTTAAAGGAGGTACTTGTATAAAAAAATGTTTCATCGAAACTTACCGATTTTCAGAAGATCTTGATTTTACTATCTTAGATCCTAAACAGATTGACACCTCATTTTTACAGTCTGAATTTCAAGCCATTAGTGAGTGGATATACGAACACTCAGGCATTGAAGTGCCATTCCATGAAGTAAAATTTGAAAAATACATTAATCCTAGAGCACAAGAATCTATTGAAGGTAAAGTTCCATATAAAGGGCCTCTGCAGAGACGAGGCAACAATCCTAATGTTAAATTAAATTTAACATTTGATGAAATCCTCGTTACTCCTCCAAAACCCACACCAATTTTGCATCACTACACTGATAGTGAAGATTTTGATAATCTAAAAGCACTATCATATTGCCTCGACGAATTATTTGCAGAAAAAATGAGAGCTTTTATTGAACGCACTCGTCCGCGTGATTTATTTGATATTATCAGCATATTTTCACATGATGAACTTGTACTAAATAAAGGTAACGTACAATCTATCTTCATCAAAAAGTGCCAGCATAAAGGTATAAAAAATATCAAAACTGAGCTACTCAATACAGAACTTAAAAAAAATGAGCTTTTTAGTGACTGGGAATATATGTTGTCACATCAGATAGCTAATTTACCACCTTGCGAAAACTATTGGAGTAAAATACCCTCTTTATTTGGCTGGCTAACAGATGGATTAAATGATGACACTACGTAGCAAACTGTTGTGTCATATATTACTCCCAAATTACTTCTGGATTACTTCTGGATTACTTCTGGATTACTTCTGGATTACTTCTGGATTTAACTATTAACAGTCTACCAAACCGGAGCTTAAGCCTAATTTCGCACATAGTAAATTGCTCGTGTAGCGAAAAATCATGGGCAATTTCAGCCTATCATGCCATACTGTTCCTTACTACCCAACCAACGCTCAACAATACACTCTGCTGCTTGTGGTTGCTGTGCTAATAACTCTTGGGCTACGCGCTGTACTTTAGGTAACAAGCGTTGATCACGCACAATATTAGCAATGCGCATATGGATGTTACCTGTCTGGCGGGTACCTAGGACTTCACCAGGGCCGCGTAACTCTAAATCACGCTGAGCGATTTTAAAACCATCATTGGTTTCACGTAAAATACCTAAGCGTGACTTTGCCATTTGTGATAAGGGCAATTGGTATAACAGCACGCAATGACTTTCCACTGAGCCACGGCCAACACGCCCACGTAGTTGATGTAACTGTGCCAGACCTAGGCGTTCTGGGTTTTCAATAATCATTAAACTGGCATTGGGTACATCCACCCCTACTTCGATCACAGTGGTTGCAACCAGTAAATCCGTCTCGCCAGCTTGGAAGCTTGCCATAATGGCTTCTTTTTCTGCTGGTTTTAGGCGTCCATGAATTAAAGCAACTTTTAAGGCAGGTAATTGCTCTTGTAAGTCTGCTGCTGTGGCTTCTGCGGCTTGGCATTGTAAAACTTCAGATTCTTCAATCAGCGTACACACCCAATAGGCTTGACGTTTTTGTTCGCAGGCTTGGCGTACTCGCTGGATCACTTCACCGCGCTTTTCATTGGAGATAGCAACAGTCGTCACTGGTGTGCGCCCTGGCGGTAATTCATCAATCACTGAGGTATCTAAATCCGCATAAGCAGTCATGGCCAGTGTACGAGGGATCGGCGTAGCCGTCATAATTAACTGATGAGGATGGATGCTGGCTTGCTCACCTTTTTCTTTTAAAGCTAAGCGCTGATGCACGCCAAAACGATGTTGCTCATCAATCACGACTAAAACAAGATCAGCAAATTCCACATCCTTTTGGAACAAAGCATGTGTGCCTACAACCACTTTCACTTCTCCTGCAGCGATTTGCGCTAAAATGGGCTTGCGTTGTTTAGCGGTCATTTTACCAGATAACCAAGCAACTTTAATATCTAGCTCTGCCAGCCAGCGTTCAAAGGTTTTAAAGTGTTGTTCCGCTAATAATTCAGTAGGTGCCATTAACACTGCTTGCTTACCTTGCTCTATGGCTTGCAACATGCTCATGGCGGCAACAACCGTCTTACCCGATCCTACGTCGCCTTGCACTAAACGTAGCATGGGTGAAGCTTGGGCAAGATCCGTGGCTATTTCGTCGACCACACGCCCTTGAGCTGCGGTTAACTTAAATGGTAAAGAGGCGAGAAACTTCTCTTGTAAGCTACCTTGGCCCGTTAACGCACATGCCTGTTGATGTTTTACCCTATCGCGCAAGCGTCGTAAGCTAATTTGATGCGCAACTAATTCTTCAAAGGCTAAGCGCTGTTGCATGGGATGGATGCCTTCGAGTAGCTGCTCTTGATTAGCATCGGGTGGTGGGCAATGTACATATTCCACCGCTGCTGCCAGCGGTGCCAGATCATATTGTTCCAGCAAGACCTGGGGAAAATGTTCTTGTAACACCGCGCCATTTTTTAAAAACTGTAATGCCTGATCAGCTAACTGGCGTAATGAGTGCTGTGATAACCCTTCCGTCGTTGGATAAATAGGCGTGAGGGTTTCGGCCACAGGCATAATTTTATCAGCATCAACGAAACGGTATTCTGGGTGTATCATTTCAAATCGACTGGCACCACGGCGCACTTCACCAAAACAACGAATACGCCGACCTACCTTTAAATTATCGCGTTGCGCTCCGCTAAAATGAAAAAAGCGTAAACCTAAACGCCAACCTTTTTCTTGGATAGTACAATAAAGACTCATTTTGCGGCCACGCTTGGTTTCCGTACTAAGAATTTCCCCCTCGACCACGACAAATTCACCGAGCTGTACATCAGCCATGGGGGTGACTCGGGTACGATCTTGATAACGTAGAGGCAAATGAAATAACAAATCTTGTACAGTATGTAGATCACGTTTAGCCAATTGTTCGGTGAGCTTGGCACCCACGCCACGCAAAACCGAGACGGGCATCTTATCCAGAGATTGTTGTGCTGCTGTCGACAGGGTTGGTTTGGCCATGTTACTGTTATGCTATCCTAAGAAAGTGTCGGTAGTAGTACTTATTAAGTATGATATCCGATGTACAAAAGGAATTGGCATAGGATACCTCAATGACAAAAAAACTTGCAACTGCTGATGACTCATCTTGTCTATTATTTTGGCGTTACCGCACGGACGACCCTGAATCTATCCATAAAAAGATTATTGATCCTGACACTGGCCCTTACGTGTTCTTTCGTCGCGTCAAAACGCCGATTCAAGCGCGTCATGCACAATTAATGGACCATAGCACTATTCCCACTGTATTTTTACATGGTAGTCCCCATGTAGATAATTATGCCAAAACCCACACAGGCGCTGGCATTGTTGATTTTGACCGTGCCCATGATGGACCTTATACCTGGGATTTACTGTGTTTAACCATCGCCATGTCGCTACGCAACCCGGATGCCATTGCAAACTTTCTGGAACCACAAGCCATCAAGGTATTAAAAGAAGGATATCTGCAGGGTTTATTACAAATGCGCAGTGATTATCACCGTTTCCAAGCCTTAGAAAACATCGAGCCAAAGAAGTGGGAGATGAATACCCGTGCTTACTTAAAAGCGGGTAAAAAATGGGCAAAACAATTAGATAAGTGCGCCATCGATTTAGCAGACCCCATGGCGAATGAAGTTTTCCAACAGTATTTATTGTCTCGTCAAGATACGAGCTTACTCAAAACTCATTGTTTAGAGAAAATGGCACACTGTCATGGCACCTTTGGGCGCCCACGCTTTTTATATGCCTTAATCGCCAAAGATAAAACTGAAGATGATATTCTCATTGATATTAAACATACACGTGACTATATGATCCCTGCCTGGTCACATAATCAGTGGTATCGTCATGGCTTTGATCATCAAGCAAAACGTATGATCACCGCTTCACAGTTATATGCACCTAGCTGCTCCTTACGTGAAGGCTTTGCGAATGTGAACGGCATTGATTATTGGGGACGGCAAATTCCAACCTTGAATCGCAAACCGAACAAACTCTTAGATAAAGATGAGATTGAAGACTTTGCTTATGCGGGCAGTACTCAATTAGGTCGTGGCCATAGTTTATCCTTGGCACAAATTGGTTCTGATGACATGGTCAAACATGTCCATGAAAACTTCGACACTCTGATTGAATGTGCACGTCAAATTCAACAGGAAATGTTAGCTAGCTGGCGCAATTATTGTGATCGTTATAAACAGGCTTAACAGAATAATAGACTAAGAATAGAAGGGACATTATCAATGAAATGGTTTAAGCGCAGTAAGGAATTTGCCGCTAATTTTAATATTATCTGTTCTTGGTATGTGACTAAGTTTTCCCGGGATATTTATTTACCCTCATTACCAGCAATTGCTTCTGCACTACACACCAGTAATGACAATGTACAGTATACTGTCTCTGCTTACTTTTTTGGTTTGGCACTGTCACGATTCATCTGGACCCCCTTATCTGATATTTATGGGCGTAGAACGATTATTCTCGCTAGTATCCCTATTTTTATTATTGGCTCCTTGATGGCGGCTATGTCACATCATATTTTGACCTTCTTCATGGCAAGAATGGTACAAGCACTGGGGATCGGTTGTGTCACATCCATCGGCAGGGCAATTTTAAGTGACTTATATGATATTAAAGGTACAACCAAGGCATTAACTTACTTAAGTTTATTTGCTGCGTGGGCGCCGGCTCTAGCCACTACCCTTGGTGGTATTTTTACTCACTTTTTTAGTTGGCGTGTGAGTTTTATTTTCTTAGCTGCTTGTGGTTATTTATTATTCTTACAGAGCTTAAAGATATTGCAAGAAACCAATGACAATCGCCAACCGGCTAAACAAGTGATTGTGCAAGTTGCCAAGAACTATGTTGCACTCATGAAAAACGTCACCTTTTGGCGTTATTTGCTCTGCTTTAGTTTATTATTTAGCGGTACTGTGGTTTATTACACAGCCTCACCTTTTTTGTTCGTCGATACCATGCATATTAAACCCGCTATCTACGGTTTATTTTCTTTTATTACCGTGGCTGGTTTACTCACAGGAAAATTTGTCGCCACTGGCCTTGGTAAATTTATCAAAACTGAAGGCATTATGCTTACTGGGATCTTAGTGGGACTCGTCAGTGGAATTATTATGGCAATTCTAGCCGCAACGATGAAAGCATCAGTCATTAATATTATGGGACCCACATGTTTATTTTTTATTGGTGCTGGAATCATGTCACCTACCAGTAAAGCCGTATCCATGGCTATCTTGCCCCAGCTCGCTGGTACAGGAGCCGCCTTATTTGGTGTCGCTCAAGGGCTGGCTTCTTCGGGTTCTAGTATTATCATCGGTGCCTTACATGAACGTACCGCATTACCTATGGCCATTACCCTGATTGGTGTCGCAATATTGGCTTTATTAACCTATTTGTTTGTTAAGCCGAAAGGCGGTGTGGTGTTTGCCCACGAGTAAGTGGCTGCCAGCAACGCGGCACGATGATCATGAACAGCACAACCTGCACCAGGCTTTGAAATAAAAATAAGCCGACCAAGTGAATACCACGGATCTGTAGTAATTCGCCATGGTGTAACAGGTAAACACCCGTAGCGTAGGTGATAAATAAACCGATAAAAGCAATGACGCCAATGGCTGTGGTAGAAGCAGCGTATTTATACTCGATAAAATAAGCTGTGAAAAAAATAGCCGGTAATAAACCTAACTGATAACCATTATAAGACGCCATAAAAGCTTCAACTCCCCCTTGGTGATGACCAAAAATAGGTAAACCCGCACAGCCCATGGCGAGATAAGCTAACATGGTTAATACGCCTAGACGCACACCATAGATCATGCCCAACAACAGTCCAACAAAAGCTTGCAGTACCGCCGCTGAAGAAAATAATGCAACAGACAATTGTGTCGCTACCCCAATGGCTAAAGCGCCAAAGATCACCAAGCCACAGTAATACACACAGCGCAATGGATGTTGACTCCAGAGAATGCTTTGATATTTTTTTTGTGTTATGTTCATAAGATTATCCTTAATATGAAGATCATTATAATATGCTAACTCGCCTGATAAACACAATGACTAATATCCTCTTACCCGGGCAATGTCACCTGTGCCATTGTAAACTAAACCATAACTTACTCTGTTCCGCCTGTGGTAGTAATTTACCGCATATTAGTACATCCTGCTGTGGTATTTGTCATGCACTGCTAAATACACAAACCAACACCGTATGTGGTCAATGCTTAAGGGAACCACCACCCTTTAGAAAGATACACACACTGTTCAGCTATGATTATCCTATTGATGGCATGATTATGGGAATAAAATTCGCGCAGCAGTTAAGCACTGCAGATTTACTCGGAAAATTATTGTTAGAGAAAATTAAAGACTGGTATCAACATACAGCATTACCCGAATGTTTAATTCCTGTCCCTTTGCATACAAAACGTTTGCGCCAACGTGGTTACAATCAAGCCATAGAAATAGCACGACCGATTGGCAAAGCCTTAGGTCTGCCTATGGATATAAGCAGTATCAAACGTGTTAAAGCAACGTTGGCTCAAGCAGAGTTACCAGAAAAACAACGAGCCGCTAATATCAAAGGTGCATTTGCACTGCAGCGCGCTCTATTGGCAAAACATGTGGTTATTATTGATGATGTCATCACCACCGGCCACACCGTCTCTGAACTAGCAACGACTCTCAAGCAAGCAGGTGCAGAAACGGTGGATGTTTGGTGCTGTGCTCGAACCTTACTAGCTCGCTAAGCTACGTAACATCCAAGCTGCTTTTTCATGTACGGCAATCCGACCAATACATAAATCTGCAGACACTTGGTCACCACCCTCTTCAGCAATGGATACAATGGAGCGTGCTGTACGGATCACCGCTTCATGGCCTTCCAGTAATTGCTCAACCATGGCTTCAGCATTGGGCACTTCCACAGTTTCTTGGATTGAACTCAATTCTGAAAATTGACGATAGCTACCGGGAGCTGTATGTCCTAGGGCGCGGATCCGTTCAGCCACCTCATCAACCGCTGCGGCTAATTCAGTATAATGTTCTTCAAACAATACATGCAGTGTTTGGAACATAGGACCTGTGACATTCCAATGGAAGTTTTGTGTTTTTAAGTAAAGTGTATAGCTATCAGCCAACAACTTACTCAAATTCTGCGCGATAGTAGCGCGCTGGGTTTCAGAAATACCTGTATTAATGTTCATCATCATCTCCTTTCAACATGATATTCTCACTGACATGATGAGAGTATAACCAAGATATGCAAAACCAGCCATGTCAAAGATCCTATCAAGCTCATAGCTTCTACCTATAAAACCCTAAATATGAGACGCTATAGGTATATATCTATGATGATGCAGATTTGCAAAATTAACTATGCTATCTTAAGACTATATTATGTGATAGGTAGGTCCCTGATGTCTGAGACAACTGATAACCCTGAAGTAAAAACTGGCAAGATGAGCATCAAACAAATTATATTGTGGATTATTTTAGCAATCATAATTGCCACTGGCCTTTATGGTTATATTTTATACCGAAACTATTTCCCCTCCACCGATGATGCCTACGTACAAGCCAATGTGGTGGATATTGCTGCTGAAGTCAGCGGCCCAGTATCAGCAATCTACGTAAAAAATAATCAAACGGTTAAAAAAGATCAGCCTTTATTCGATATTGACCCGCGCCCTTTTATTGATGCAGTGAATGAGGCAAAAGCGAATCTAAAACTTGCAAAACAACAAATGCAAGCAGATGTAGATAGCGTTGAAGTCGCCACAGCACAAGTTAATCAAGCTAAAGCCCAATTATTTGTCAATGCACAAAATTACAGGCGCGTCTCTGACTTAGTAAAAACTGGCAATGCCTCCATTGCTGATGGCGACAATGCTAAAGGTGCTTATGATAATTCAAAGGCAGCCTTAGTGGCAGCAAAGAAACAATTACTGCAAGCTGAAGCAAACCTTGGTGATGTGGGTGAGCGCAATGCGCAGATCCAAAAAGCCCGAGCTAATTTAGCGGATGCAAAATTAAACGTCAGCTATACCAAAATAGTCGCCTCAGCAGATGGTTACGTCACAAACTTTGAAGTACGTAAGGGCACCATGGTCACTGCGCAACAAGCCCTATTCCAGTTAGTTGAAAATAACCAATGGTGGGTCTATGCAAACTTCAAAGAAACCCAAATGCAACGCATAGAACCCGATCAAACCGCTCGCATTGCGGTAGATATGTATCCCCACTATCAATTTAAAGGTTATGTACAAAGCATTAGTCGGGGTAGTGGTAGTGCTTTTTCCTTACTACCGCCTGAAAATGCAACGGGAAATTGGGTCAAGGTCACACAACGCTTTCCCATCAAAATAGTGATTACTAACACTAGTAGCAAATACCCACTACGCGTAGGATCCAGCAGCACAGTAACAGTTAACACACGCAAAACCTACCAACCTGAACCCGCACAGACGCATGAATAGTCCTTCAGAATACGACAAACGCTGGTGGATTACCGTTGCGGTAATGTTAGTAGCTATTGTCGAAGTTCTCGACATGACTATCGTCAATGTGGCATTACCCAATATGATGGGAGCGCTAGGTGCCAATGCCGATCAAATCACTTGGGTGCTCACCTCATATATTGTCTCTTCGGCTATTTGTATGCCGCTTACTGGTTTTTTAGTGAATCGTGTGGGTCGTAAACGTTTACTGTTAATCGATATTGTGGGTTTCCTCTTATCTTCCATGTTATGCGGCCTTACTAATGATCTCACTACCATGGTGATTTTCCGTACCTTGCAAGGCGCTTTTGGTGCCACTCTGGTACCACTGTCGCAGTATATTTTGCGCGATACCTTTAGCCATGATGAGCAAGGCAAAGCCATGGCAATTTGGGGTATCGGCATTATGGCTGCACCTGTACTTGGCCCCACCTTGGGTGGTTATATCACTGAAAATTTAGATTGGCGCTGGATTTTTTATATTAATGTTCCGGTGTGTATTATTGCTTTTTTTATGACAATAAAATTTATTAAAGAAACCGTGCGCATTAAACAATCTATCGACTGGGTAGGCTTGTTTTGGATGGCTTTGGGCATTGGCACATTACAAGTATTTCTAGACCAAGGTAATGAATATAATTGGTTAAGCTCAGATTATATAATCACCTTGATTGCGATATCAGGTTTTAGCTTAGCACTCTTTGCCTATCGCGGTGCAAGATATTCCCACAACATTATTAACTTACATTTATTCAAAGATCGTAATTTGAGCTTAGCCTGCATTATATTAACGCTCTATTGCTTGAATATGTTTGGCTTGATGGCCATACAACCCATGATGTTAGAAAACCTCATGAATTACCCTACTGAAACCACAGGTATTGTCATGGCACCGCGTGGCTTCGCCTCAGCAGTAGGCATGGCTATTGTCGTACCCTTGATGAAGCGTATTGATCATCGCTGGTTTATTGGTATAGGCGCACTACTATCCGCCTACGGATCCTATTTAATGGCTGAAGTGAGCTTATCCACGGGTCCTTATTTTATTGCTTTAAGTGGTGCGGTACAGGGCTTAGGCATGGGTATACTATTTGTGCCAATATCCGCGATTGCTCTAAGCACACTATCGCCTAAAGATACGGCGGAAGGCTCTGGATTATTCAGCTTCGGTCGTAGCTTAGGTAGCTCTATCGGCATTTCGATTCTCGGTACCCTCGTATCAGAACTCACACAAATTAACTGGAATCGTTTAGGTGGCCATATCAACCCCAGTAATCCAGCTCTCATGCAATGGCTAGCTGCACAAAACCTCACGCTCTCCAATCCATTAACACCCCAATTATTAGGCCAAGAATTATCACGCCAAGCCAGTATGGTTGCCTTCGTAGATTGTTACTGGTTTACCGCCATCGGATTTTTAGTAATTATTCCACTCACATTTTTCTTCAGTAAAACAGATTTCAGTAAACCCGTTAGTATGGGGCATTAAGAAAATATACCGCATACACTAAGCCTTGCATCACCACCCAAGCGAAAAAACCCGCGATGATATCATCCAACATGATCCCAACACCGCCACTGACTTTACTATCAACCCAACGGATAGGCCATGGTTTTAAAATATCAAACAAGCGAAATAAGCCAAACCCTATAAGGATCCAATACCACGTGAGTGGCACTAAAATCATTGTCAATAAATAACCGACGATTTCATCCCAGACTATGCCAGGATGATCGTGCACCCCCGTATCGCGAGCAGCTATACCGCAAATCCAGACGCCGATAATTGCAGCGAATAACAAAATAGCTGCATATAGCCAGAGTGGGCCCTGCATGAGTAAATAATAGATAGGGATCGCAACTAAGGTACCACAAGTCCCTGGCATAATAGGACTCACACCGGCCCCAAACCCAAAGGCTAAAAAATGAATGGGATTTGTCCATATCGTTTTAGGAATAGGATGCTGCTTAGCCATATAATAATGTCTCCTTAAAAATGCCGGTAACCTAAACTGGACAAATCGATCCGGTTATTTGCTGCATCGATAATACGTAAACCCGATTGTGCTTCAATCTGACCAATGCAGGTTACTGCACAATTATACTGCCGAGCTATTTGCAATAATGATTCATGATACTCGGGCGCTAGTGTAAAACATAATTCGTAATCATCACCTTCTGCAAGTGCACACTGTAATATCAAGTTAGCATCACCACAGTGTGCTAGAGTATCGTTTAAGGGTAATTTTTCACTATAGATAGTTGCACCCACACTGCTGGCGGCTAGAATATGCGATAAATCTGCGGCTAAACCATCTGAAATATCCACCGCAGCATGTGCTATATCGCGCATAGCTATCCCAATTTCAACACGTGGTGTTGGTCGATTTAATTTTTGCAAACACACAGGATCCACGGTGAGTTCATGCTGTAAACAATGCAGTCCATAAGCCGCAGCACCTAATTGCCCAGTAACATAAATTGCATCACCTACTTGTGCTTGGTCACGACGTAAGACATTACCCTGCTTTGGTAGAAACCCCGTGGCTTGGCAACTGACATTCAAGGGACCTCGGGTTGTATCGCCACCAATCAGACTCACTCGGTATTTATCTAATAAATTAAAAAAACCTTGGCGAAATTTTTCTAACCAGGTTTTATCAAATTCAGGTATAGTTAAATTCAGAGTTAACCAAGCAGGCTCAGCTCCCATGGCTGCTAAATCACTGAGGTTAACGGCTACTGTTTTATAAGCAATATCTTCAGGCGAAGTATCTGCAGGAAAATGTACGCCTGCTACTAATATATCGGTAGTTATGGCTAGTTGTTTATCCGCAGGCACTTGAGTAATCGCACAATCATCACCAATGCCCAAGACTACATCGCCTGTAACTGTACGCTGAAAAAATTCTTTAATTAAGTTGAATTCATCCATAGGATCACTTTTATCGGTTGATGTCACCACGCTATAGAATAACTAACCTGAACTCCATCTCGGATCCAAGCAGAACTGGGCAGAACTGACCTCAATGGAATGAGCTTATGCTCACGCTATTGCTTTTGCATTTCAGTAGTTCGTGTGACCGCTGCTAATTTATCTAACACACCGTTAACATATTTATGACTTTCGTTGGCACCAAACTCTTTAGCTAACTCAATAGCTTCATTGATACTTACACGATAAGGTATATCTAAACGGTGCTGAAGCTCATAAGCACCCATACGTAATATGATTAACTCAATAGGTGTTAATTCATCTACAGTACGGTCAAGATATTGGCTGAGTATTTCATCCAATTGGTCAAAGGTGCTGGGTATTTGCGCTAATAGTTCTCGAAAATACTCAACATCGAACTTGCTGGGTTCATGATACTCTAAATACTGCATTTCAATGTCTTGAATATTAGTTTGGGATATTTGCCATTGATATAATGCTTGCAAGGCTAGATGACGGGCTTTTCGCCTCAACTTTGGATTAAACTCGGACACTAAGGTATTACCTCTATTCTTGTGGGTCAGATACAAGCGTTGTATCTGCTGAACGACGAAGCCGTTGGATCTCACTGCGGAATGCCTCTAAGTCTTCAAAACTACGATAGACCGAGGCAAAGCGCACATAAGCTACTTCGTCTAATTTTAATAACTCTTCCATGACCCATTCACCTAATAGTTGGGAACTAATTTCACGTTCACCACAGCTACGTAAGCGATGTTTGATATGCAACATGGATGCTTCCATGGCATCGGTATTAACTGGACGTTTCTCTAAGGCTTTTAACATACCTGAGCGTAATTTTTCTTCATCAAAGCTTGAGCGTACACCATCTCGCTTAATCACCCGGGGTAATACTAATTCAACCACTTCATAGGTTGTAAAACGCTCCTGACATGATAGACATTCACGACGTCTGCGCACTTGGTCACCTTCATTGACTAAGCGTGAATCTACCACCTTAGTTTCTGCATAATGACAATACGGACAATGCATAATGATTCCTTAGCGTTATTGATAGACTGGAAATTGCTGACACATGGCAATGGCTTTTTGTTTAATGGTCGCAATTTTATCTTGGTCACTAATATCATCCAAAATATCACTGATCCAAATAGCTAATTCAGCCACTTGCTCTTCCTTGAAGCCACGCGTAGTAATTGCTGGTGTGCCGATACGTAAACCACTGGTGACAAAAGGTGAACGCGGCTCATTAGGCACTGTATTTTTATTCACGGTAATATTAGCCGCATGCAATGCCGCTTCCGCATCCTTACCAGTGATATCTTTTTCGATTAAATCAACCAACAATAAGTGATTATCTGTACCATTAGATACGATCTTATAACCTCGCTCCATTAATACTTGTGCTAATAGCCTAGCATTATCAATAACCTGCTGCTGATACACTTTAAATTCCGGTTGCATAGCTTCATATAATGCAACCGCTTTAGCCGCAATCACATGCATTAATGGGCCACCTTGAATACCGGGGAAAACCAGAGAATTAATTTTCTTTTCTATCTCTGGATTAGCTTTCGCTAAAATAATACCACCACGAGGACCGCGCAGGGTTTTGTGTGTGGTAGACGTGGTGACATCGGCAATCTGTACAGGGGAATCATACACACCAGCAGCCACTAAACCTGCTACATGGGCCATATCTACCATTAGATAGGCACCCACACTATCAGCAATCTCACGAAAACGCTGCCAATCCATCACCCGAGAATAGGCAGAAAATCCGGCAATAATCATTTTGGGTTGGTGTTCTTTTGCTAAGGCTGCTACTTGGTCGTAATCAACAATGCCCTCTTGATTTAAACCATATTGAAAAACATTATACATTTTGCCAGAAAAATTGACTTTAGAACCATGAGTTAAGTGCCCGCCTTCATTGAGATTCATACCGAGTACAGTATCTCCATGGTTCAACAAAGCCATGTAGACCGCAGCATTCGCTTGCGAACCTGAATGTGGTTGCACATTGGCATAATCAGCACCAAATAATGCCTTAGCACGGTCAATGGCTAGCTGTTCTGCCACATCAACGTGCTCACAGCCGCCATAATAGCGTTTACCTGGATAGCCTTCAGCATATTTATTAGTGAGGACGGAGCCCTGCGCTTCCAGCACTCGCGGGCTGGCAAAGTTTTCTGAAGCAATTAACTCAATATGATCTTCTTGGCGCTGCTGCTCATCACTGATCGCTTTGGCTAACTCTGAGTCGAAATCTGCAATACGCATCTCTTTACTAAACATAAATCCATACCTCACTGTAGTAAAAAACCACTAAAACTTGATATTTTGGGGTGGCGTCAGTATATCTGAAAAATATTCAGCCGTCGCCTATCTTATGCACAAAAAAATATTGCATTAATTGATATAACAATTATAATTCTGTGATATATTCTGATTGATTACAAAATAATGTGAAAAAATATAGCGCATAATTGATAAATGCTTGCTAAACTCAACAGTAAGGATAGAATGATGGCATCAGCAATAGACACGCTCACTATCACAAATGAATTGAAACAAGGTGGCTTCGATCAGCGTCAAGCTGAAGTACAAGCTAAGATATACTTAAATATTATGCACTACTTAATATCTGACCAAATAGCAAACAAAGACGATGTGAAACATATCGAAAATACGTTTAAAGACGATGCAAAACACATCGAAATCATGTTTAAAAATGATATCAATGCCCTACGTAAGAACAATGAAGAAAGCATACGCCAGCAATTTAAGCAACAAAATCTCATCTTCCAAAGTCAATTGCAAAGCTTTAGCACTGAATTTCAAGGCCAACTAAAAAGCCTTAGCAGCGAAGTTGATGCTAAAATCGCTAAACTTGATAGCAAAATCACAAATCTCGTCGTCCAATCTGAAACTAAACTCGATACAAAACTCGACGGCATCAACAACAAGATGGATGAGGGGTTTACTGATACCAACAACAAAACGGATAAGAAACTTACAGACACCAACAATAAAATGGATGAGAAATTTACTGCATTCAACAGCGAGATGGATAAGAGATTTGCTGAAGTTCACAGCAAAATGGATAAAAAATTCGTCGAAATCGACAATAAATTCATCCAGCTTGAAAAGAAAATGGATGAGAAATTTACTGCCTTCAACAACGAGATGGATAAGAGATTTGCTGAAGTTCACAGCAAAATGGATAAAAAATTCGTCGAAATCGACAATAGATTCATCCGGCTTGAAAAGAAAATGGATGAGAAATTTACTGCCTTCAACAACGAGATGGATAAGAGATTTGCTGAAGTTCACAGCAAAATGGATAAGGGATTTGCTGAGGTTCATGGCAGAATGGATAAAAAATTCGCCGAAATCGACAATAGATTCATCCGGCTTGAAAGCAAAATGGATAAAAAGTTCGCCGAAATCGATAAGAAATTCGCCCAAATCGATGATCACTTCATCAAGATTAACACACAGATTTCACAACTTACCACACAGATCTCACAACTAGGTGAAAAAATTGTCCAACAAGAAATGAATATTTATCGCAAATTAATCAAATTCACATTTTGCTGCATCACAGCCGTCACCGGCATAAGTGGCACCATCGGTTATCTGCTTCACAGCTTATAAACCGTCACTGAAGCATTATGTATTCCTTGTTTGAACTAACCAACAGGTGGAGATTTCCTGCTGTAATGATACGACTAAGGGAGAGTAGACGCTCCCCCCTAGAAATTCTCAATCATGCAAGCTTATCCTCCCTGCATGGGCTGCATCTCATGACCTGTTCTGCTATCACCTTCTACCCTGACTTCCATTAACGGAGTTTGCTCATGTGCTGGGGTTTCTTGTGGGGTTTCTTGGCTACGTTCAGTGCGAAGCTTCTGCAACGCAAATAATAACTCATTGGATAATTGCTGTGGCCCGGGTGCTTGAGGTTTAATATTTTCGTAACCATAATGCAGGGCATTGGCAGCAGCTACCGCTGCAAATAATGCAGAAAACATCAAAATTTTCGGATGCTCTGGATCTAAATCAATATGGCCATCATAAGCGCCATCAATTAATAATGGCCCAAAGGGTGCCCCAAACTGAAAAGCTGTAAATATTAACATTAAAATCACATGGCCGGCTTGTTTGATATATCCCTTTGGATTTTTCTGCAAACCCACATAGACATTTTGCAAATACTTATGCATATCTTCTTCAGTTAAGTCTTGTAAATACTCAAATTCTTTTTGTGGTTCCGCAACATTAAGTTGCTGTAATAGCTCAATGGCTTTACCTTCATAATCACGCTGGTAAATACGCTGTAAAATATAGTTAGCCGCGTTTTCAGCACTGACGCCCGCTTGCCTTAGTGCAAAATAGGCATTTGCATCACTCATGGTATCTAAGCCATCAATTTCAGCATCACCCAGCAGTACAGCCATACTTTCCTGATTAGGTGAATTCTTGAAAACCTCATGCACTAAAGCATCTGCTCGAGTATCTGCATCCTCTGTAAATAAGTCCCCCTTGACAAAATCCAGAAAATTTCGCCCCTGTAGCGCGGCAACAGCCTTTTGTTGCATCAGTAATAAATTATACGCCCCCGCCGATGTCAAACCATTACCATGCAAAAACTCATATGCCATCTCTGGCTCACTCATTAATTCTTGCATAATCGTCACCACTGACGCTTGCATCTCCTTTTGCACCTGTTGCGCAGCAAAGGCATTTTCTTTACGAAAAATAAAATCCCTAATTAACTTAATCGTAATTACAAATACACCCACAGCAATAGTAGATGTCGATCCGATCAGCCCATAATCATCCACTACTTCAGAAATACGGAAAAAAGACCCAACGGTAAAAACTAAGCCAGTCACACCACCGACAAAGCCCAAAGACTCACGCACTGCATCTAAAATATTACGTAACCACACTTTGACTTTATTATTTTCTGTACCTGCCATGGAAGACTCCTCGTTATTATTATTGAACACTCACAAAGGAGCGGCGATTGTACCCACAAATACTTAAGATTGCCTTAAGAATTTGTTAAAAAATTGCTTTTATCACATAAATTGGGTAATTTAGCGGCATTTCAAGTTGGCATAAGGCAAAGTAATGGCACAATATATATACACCATGAACAGAGTAAGCAAGCTCGTTCCACCGAAGCGCTTCATTCTCAAGGATATTACCCTCTCTTTCTTCCCAGGCGCTAAAATCGGCGTCCTAGGTTTAAATGGTGCCGGAAAATCCACACTCCTTAAGATTATGGCGCAAATTGACCAAGATATTGATGGTGAAGCACGCCCCATGGCAGGCATTAATATTGGTTATCTCGCTCAAGAACCTCAACTTGACCCTGCCAAAGATGTACGTGGTAATGTGGAAGACGGTGTGGCCGCAACCAAGCAATTACTCAAGGATTTCGACGAATTAAGCATGAAATTTGCCGAACCTATGAGCGACGATGAAATGAACAGCCTATTAGAACAACAAGCTGACCTACAGAATAAAATCGACGCAGTGAATGGTTGGGAACTGGATCGACATCTGGATATTGCTGCTGATGCCTTGAGATTACCCCCCTGGGATGCCGATGTCACCAAACTCTCTGGCGGTGAACGTCGCCGCGTAGCACTCTGCCGTTTGCTGTTATCAAAACCCGATATGCTATTACTTGACGAACCTACCAACCACTTAGACGCAGAAAGTGTCGCTTGGCTTGAACGTTTCTTACATGAATATTCCGGTACAGTCATCGCCGTAACCCACGATCGCTATTTCCTCGATAATGTAGCAGGCTGGATATTGGAATTAGATCGCGGCCAGGGGATCCCCTATGAAGGTAACTACACCGCCTGGTTAGAACAAAAAGAAAAACGCTTAGTCATTGAAGAAAAACAAGAACAAGCTCACCAAAAAACTCTCAAATCAGAATTAGAATGGGTACGTTCTGGAGTCAAGGGCCGCCATGCGAAAAGTAAGGCACGTTTAGCTCGTTTTGAAGAATTAAACACGAAAGAATTCCAAAAACGTAATGAAACCCAAGAAATTTATATTCCACCAGGCCAGCGTTTAGGCGACTTAGTCATAGAAGCCAACAATATCAGTAAGCATTTTGGCGACAAGCTATTATTTGAAAATCTCAGCTTTAATATTCCTAAAGCCGCCATCGTCGGTGTCATTGGTGCTAATGGTGCCGGTAAATCCACTTTATTTAAGATGCTAAGCGGACAGGAACAACCAGATAGTGGTGAAATCCGCATTGGTGAAACCGTACAACTTTCCTATATTGACCAAAGCCGCGATCACTTAAATGGTGAGAAAACTGTATGGGAAGAAGTATCCGATGGCTTAGATTTAATTACTGTAGGTAATTATGAAACACCATCACGCGCTTATATTGGCCGATTTAACTTCAAAGGCAGCGACCAACAAAAATTGGTCAAAGACTTATCTGGTGGTGAGCGTAACCGCTTACATTTGGCTAAGCTGTTAAAAACAGGTGGTAACGTCCTATTACTAGACGAACCTACCAATGATTTAGACGTAGAAACCTTGCGCGCACTAGAGGAAGCAATTCTTAACTTCCCTGGTTGTGTGATTGTGATTTCCCATGATCGCTGGTTCTTAGATCGTATTGCCACACATATTTTGGCCTACGAAGATGACAGTCACGTAGAATGGTTCCCAGGTAATTACTCAGACTACGAGGAAGATCGACGTAAGCGCCTCGGTACGGATGCTTTGAACCCACACCGTGTGAAGTATAAGAAAATTACCAATGACTCATGATAACAGAAGAACTTGTCGCCTTATAAACGTTCAGCTTTGAGGCAAGGTTGGACAAAAAATTGGTGAAAAGCGCGCAGTGTATACTAATACATGAGCACTTTGAGCGGATTTTTTGTCCAAGATGGTCCAAAGATGGACGTTTTCAGAACTTTGCTAAACAAATATGAAAATAGACGACAATTAATAGCTGGAATGCTACATTAAGCACATACTATCTGTGGAAGTATATGCGCACAAAATAGATGAACCAATATTCAACATTCAGGAGCAATGGCATGCATAAAATCCTTCGGCTACTTGGTTTAAGCTTACTAACCACAACCGTTCTATTAAACGCTTGCAAGAGCATGGAACCTAATCCTGATGGCACGCCCCCTGAAGGTAAATACATGGATGTCAATAATACGGCTAAAGGCGCAGCACTTGGCACACTAGCGGGCGGTGGTGTTGGCATGCTAGGCGGGTCCAGTAAATCAACGGCCATTGGTGCCGCAGCAGGTTTAGCTGCAGGCGCGGCCATTGGCTATTATGTAGACCAGTCGCAAGAAAAAATTGCTGAAGAAATCCACGAAGCCGGTGTCAGTGTCATTAAAAAAGACCACCATCTAGAATTAGTGACTCCAAGTAATATTGAGTTTGCCCCCAAAAGTACCTATATCAGCGAAAACTACTACCCTATGCTGAATGCTGTCGCCTTAGTATTAAAACAAAATCCCCATAGCACCTTAGAAATTGCTGGTTACACCGATGATCAAGGCAGCACTGCTAGCAATCAACAACTCTCGGAAAAACGTGCCTATAATGTTGCCACCTATTTAGAAAACCAAGGGATTCTACCCGACCGACTCCACGTGGTTGGCCGCGGCGAACATCATCCTGTACAACGTAACAATACTGACCACGGCCGCGCCCTAAACCGTCGTGTAGAGTTACAACTATACACCATCCCACAACGGGCTAAGTATGTGAAACCCATCTAATGCGATAATCTCACAGGTTGCCGCACTTACCTTACACGTTGGAGATCCTAGTAGCCAAGCTTGAACTGTCTCGCAGCCTCATTGACATAAGACTCTTTAAGCTACCTACATTGAGTTTCAGTTTATTCTTCTGTCCGGGCGAGTAAAAAGCGCTATCAGCGACGATAGCGCAAGCTACATGGATGTAGCCGAGCCCGAACAGAAGAATAAACTGAAAATCAGCAGATATACCCACAATACAATTTAACTTGCCCTCATGTATTATAATTAGTACTATAGCGGTCCTATTTATTTGGGCACTTAATAGAGCGTTAAGTGAGTCATATATCTAGCGCGGCAAGAACACGGTATGACTCATTTACAAGGACATAAAGATGTTTAGAATCAGTAAGTTAGCAGATTATAGTACGGTGGTGATGGCCTACTTAGCCAGGCGTCCAGACGTGCTACATAATGCCCGCGATATTACTGACCACACCCATATTGCTCTGCCCACTGTGAGTAAAATTTTAAAGTTATTAGCCAGAGGCGAATTACTTACTTCGCACCGTGGTATGAACGGTGGTTATAGTTTGGCACGTCCCGCTGAAGAGATTTCCATCGCCGCCATTATCAAAGCTATTGAAGGCGATTTAGGACTCACAGAGTGTGCTTACCAAGAAAGCCATTGTAGTATCGAATCACTTTGTAGCATCCGCTCCAACTGGCAATTTATTAGCCAAGTTGTTGGTGATGCCTTGGAACAAGTCACACTAGCACAACTCATCAGCCGTACGCCGATGGATTTTAATTTTAATATCAATGAACCCAATGAGAAGCAACTGGATAAATCATCATGAACACTGAAAATCGCGAATTAGAAGCGATCATTGAACAAGATTATCAACACGGTTTCGTTACTGATGTGGAAACTGACACTTTGCCCTGCGGCTTAAATGAAGACGTCATCCGCACTATTTCACAGAAAAAAAATGAACCAGAATTTCTGTTAGCGTGGCGTTTAAAAGCCTTTGCACATTGGCAAACCATGCAAGAGCCACAGTGGGCCAGTGTCGAGCACCCTCCCATTGACTATCAAGCCATTAGCTATTATTCAGCACCAAAAAGTAAAGCTGATGCGCCTAAGAGCTTAGATGAAGTGGACCCAGAGCTATTAGCCACTTATGAAAAACTAGGGATCCCACTTAAAGAACAAGAATTACTTGCCGGTGTTGCTGTGGATGCCGTATTTGATAGCGTCTCTGTGGCCACCACCTTTAAAGCTAAATTATCTGAATTAGGTATTATCTTTTGCTCATTTTCTGAAGCCGTACTGGAGCACCCAGAGTTAGTAGAAAAATATATGGGTTCCGTAGTGCCTTACACGGATAATTTTTATGCCACCCTCAATTCTGCAGTCTTTACTGATGGATCCTTTGTTTATATTCCGAAAGGCGTACGTTGCCCCATGGAATTGTCCACCTATTTTCGTATTAATACTGCGAACACTGGCCAATTTGAGCGTACCTTAATTATTGCTGATGAAGGTAGCTATGTTAGTTATTTAGAAGGCTGTACAGCACCCATGCGTGATGAAAATCAACTTCATGCTGCTGTGGTAGAATTAGTGGCACTTGGTGATGCTGAAATTAAATATTCTACTGTACAAAATTGGTATCCTGGTGATAAGGAAGGTAAAGGCGGCATTTATAATTTCGTTACTAAACGTGGCGCCTGTCGCGGTAATCAAGCAAAAATTTCTTGGACTCAAATCGAAACCGGTTCTGCCATTACTTGGAAATATCCTAGTGTGTTATTAGAAGGCGATAATAGTATTGGCGAATTTTACTCAGTAGCACTTACCAATAATTATCAACAAGCCGATACAGGCACCAAGATGATCCACATCGGTAAAAACACCTCAAGTACAATTATTGCTAAAGGTATTTCTGCAGGTAAAGCACAAAATGCCTATCGCGGTTTAGTCAAAGTATTAAGCAGTGCAGACAATGCACGTAACTATACGCAATGTGACTCTTTACTGATGGGCGACCAATGCGGTGCGCATACTTTCCCTTATATTGAGGCGAAAAATGCCAGCGCCCACATTGAGCATGAAGCATCCACATCGAAGATAAGCGAAGATCAATTATTTTACTTACAACAACGTGGCCTAGATATGGAAGATGCTGTATCTATGATTGTGAATGGATTTTGTAAACAGGTATTAAAAGAATTGCCGATGGAATTTGCTGTAGAGGCACAAAAATTATTAGGTATTAGTTTAGAAGGTAGTGTGGGTTAAGACCTACCGAATTGTATCATTTTAGGAGTACAACGTGTTAACAATTGAAAATCTACATGTCAGTGTCGACGACAAAGACATTCTCAAAGGTATCGACTTACAGGTCAATGCCGGTGAAGTACATGCCATTATGGGACCTAATGGTTCAGGCAAAAGTACACTAGGTAATGTACTCGCTGGTCGTGAAGGCTACGACATTACTAAGGGTCATATTGAGTATCAACAACAAAATTTATTAGACTTAGATGCTGATGAACGCGCTCGTGCGGGCATATTTTTAGCTTTTCAGTATCCGGTGGAGATCCCAGGCGTCAATAATGTCTATTTACTCAAAGCTGCCTTAAATGCTAAACGCAAACAACAAGGCTTGGAAGAAATTGACGCCTTTGATTTTCTGCAATTAGTTAAGAGCCAGTTGAAAAAATTAAAAATGGATGAAACCATGCTTTATCGTGATGTGAATGCTGGCTTCTCTGGTGGCGAGAAGAAACGTAATGAAATGTTGCAAATGGCTATTTTAGAACCTGCGCTTGCTATTTTAGATGAAACAGATTCCGGTTTAGATATTGATGCGTTAAAAATTGTCGCTGAAAGTATCAATGCCTTACGCAGTGCAGATCGCGCTATTGTCTTGGTGACCCATTACCAACGCTTGTTAGATTACATCAAGCCCGATCATATTCATGTGTTATCCAAAGGTAAAATTATTAAATCAGGCGACAGTCAGCTAGCCCATGAATTAGAACAATCCGGCTATGGCTGGATTGACGATCAAGCCACGGCATAATGCCGACGAGGTTTTTATTATGACAGACACAATTGAACATTATCAACAGCTATTCAACCAGCATGAAAAGCAACTAGTTGGTGCTGACGTTAAATGGCTACAAGATTCACGTCAACAAGCTATGCAAGCATTCTGTGAGCATGGCTTTCCTACTACGCGCCAAGAAGACTGGAAATATACCAATACAAAGTCTCTAACACGTTATCAATTTAGATTTATTGATGATGCCTCTCAAGATGTAAGTGAATGGTTTGACACTCACCCTCTCACACTAGAATGCTACCAAATTGCCTTTGTTGATGGACGTTTTAGCCCAGAACATTCGCAGCTTGCCGATCTGCCTAAAAATGTTATTGTTGAAAATTTAGCAACAACACTGGCGGATACTCCCGAGCTCATGACTGATTTATTTCATGATGAAGACAGTATTTCCAGTTTTGATAAATTAAACCATGCTTTTTTTGATGATGGTTTATTCATTAAAGTCAGTGACAATACCCAGTGTGATAAACCTATTCGTGTAGTCATGCTGTCAACTCAGCATGATACTGAAGTTATGTCCCACTTACGTAATTTTATTTTATTAGGTACTCATGCTGAAGCCAATATCATTATGGAATATCATAGTTTGACTGAAGCCACACATTTTAATACTTATGTTAATGAAGTCTATCTCGACGACAATGCGCACTTACAATTACACACCCTGCAGAATACCACCACACAGGCATACTTGGTGACACAGACTCAAATCTACCAAAGTGATCACAGTCGCTTGACACATCACCATTTCGATTTTGGTGGTCAACTGGTACGTCACGATATCAATACCCAGCTATTAGGCCCAGGCGCACACTGCGACTTAAATGGTGTATACATGCCTAGTGGCAAACAGCATATAGATAATCATACCTGTATTGAGCATCAATCAGCTCACACTACTAGTAAGCAATTTTACAAAGGTATTCTGGCTGATCGTAGCCGTGGCGTCTTTAATGGCCAAGTATTCGTGCAAGAGCAAGCACAGAAAGTGGATGCCCAGCAACAAAATAAAAACTTATTATTATCTGATAAAGCAGAGATCGATACTAAGCCACAGCTAGAGATTTATGCTGATGATGTAAAATGCGCCCACGGTGCCACTATCGGTCAACTGGATGAAGATAGCATATTTTACTTACTATCTCGCGGTATTGAACTAGACAAAGCAAAGGATATTCTTAGCTTTGGTTTTGCTCATGAAATGTTAAATTATATTAATCATGAATCAATACAGCAGTATATTTCCCAAACTATGTTGAAGAAATTTGATTCTGGCAACTACATTGAGAGCTTATTATGAATACAGTAGAACATATTACTCCCTCAGAAAATACCTGGATAGACGTAGATGCTGTGCGTGCAGATTTTCCCATTCTGCAACAAAAAGTCCACGGTAAGCCTTTAGTTTATTTAGATAATGCGGCCACTGCTCAGAAACCAAAAAGCGTTATCAGTGTAGTCAATGATTACTATGAAACTACTAATGCAAATATTCACCGTGGCGTACATAGCCTCAGTGAGAAAGCTACCATTCAATATGAGCAAACTCGAGAAAAAATAAAACGCTTTATTCACGCCCACGATGCTAAGGAAATTATCTTTGTCCGTGGTGCAACTGAGGCGATTAATCTGGTTGCACATAGTTACGGACGTAGCCAATTACAAGCAGGTGATGAAATTCTTATTACCGAAATCGAGCATCACTCTAATATTGTCCCCTGGCAATTACTCTGTGAACAAACTGGCGCTGTTTTAAAAGTAGCCCCCATGAATGATCAGGGTGAGATTATTATTGAAGAATATAAACAATTACTCAGTGAAAAAACTAAAATTGTTGGTATTGTGCATATATCCAATGCCCTCGGTACCATTAATCCGGTGCAACAAATGACACAGCTAGCGCATGCAGTGGGTGCGAAGGTGTTAATCGATGGCGCCCAGGCCGCACCTCATGCGAAGATTGATGTACAAGCGATTGATTGTGATTTTTATGTCTTATCTGGCCATAAGGCTTACGGCCCAACCGGCGTAGGTATTTTATATGGCAAAAAAGATTTATTAGAGACCATGCCACCCTACCAAGGCGGTGGTGAGATGATTACCAAAGTAAGCTTTACCGAAACACTCTATAATATAGTGCCCCATAAATTTGAAGCAGGTACACCAAATATTGCCGGAGTGATCGGCTTAGGTGCTGCTCTAGATTATATTGAACACATCGGTATTAATAATATCGCTGCTTATGAGCAAGAATTATTGCACTATGCAACGAAACGTGCGCTGCAATATCCAGGCTTAACAATTATTGGGACGGCAAAGGAAAAAGCAAGTATTCTATCATTTGTCTTAGAAGACATTCATGCTCATGACATTGGCACTATTCTTGATCATGAAGGTGTTGCAATTCGTACCGGCCATCACTGTGCCATGCCAGCCATGGAACATTTTGATGTTGCAGCCACAGCGCGTGCTTCCTTTGCATTCTATAATACTCAGCAAGAAATAGATGCTTTGTTCAACGGTTTAGATAAGGTCAAAGAGGTATTTGCCCGATGAATGATTTACGTGAACTTTATCAACAGGTCATCGTGGATCATAATCGTTGTCCGCGTAATTTTTGTAAGCTAGACAATGCAAACCGCACCGCTGAGGGCTTTAACCCCCTGTGTGGTGATACCTTGACTATTTATTTTCACGTTGAAGATGGCATTATTACTGACGTGGGTTTTGAGGGTAAGGGCTGCGCAATATCCATTGCTTCCGCATCGCTGATGACTGAACAATTAAAAGGTAAAACTGAGGCTGAAGCTGAGGTATTATTTGCACAGTTTCATGGGATCCTCACTAAAGATGAAGCACTTGATCCTGATAAGCTCGGTAAATTAATCGCTCTAGCTGGCGTGAAAGACTACCCTATGCGGGTTAAATGCGCCACACTGGCCTGGCATGCCGCTCATGCAGCCCTCGACTGCAGTGAGAGTACAGTGACAACTGAATGAGGATAAGACAATGACAGAAAAGAATTTTATTGATGAACACTTTCCTGAACCAGAAGTTGATAACTCATCTGCAGCAACAGATACAGTTCAAACAGAATCAGCCGTTAGCGAAACAAGCTCTATTCAAGCTGCTGAATATCCGACGATTAATATTGACGACCCCTTCACAGCAACTATTGTTGCGGCCTTAAAAGAAATTTATGATCCTGAAATCCCTGTGAACATCTATGATCTTGGATTAATTTACGGGATCCATATTAATGACGAAAAAGAAGTCAAAATTGACATGACACTCACTACACCTGGCTGTCCTGTAGCACAATCTTTTCCTATCAGCGTCGCTGATGCTGTACGTGATGTAGAGGGTGTAACCGATGCTACTGTAGAATTAGTCTGGGATCCACCTTGGACCATGGATCGCATGACAGAAGAAGCCAGAGTCATGCTCGGCATGTTTTAAAGACGGGCATTGTGCACAACACGATAGACCCATAGCGTCTCATACATAATAGGTAGGATAATGGAAAACTGGATAGACGTAGCAGCAGAAACAGAGATCCCAGCCGGTGAATGGAAAATTGTTTGGGTAGATGACATGGAAGTCATGGTCATTAACTTAAATGGCACTTACTATGCTATTGAAGACCACTGTACTCATGATGGTGGCGTATTATCAGATGGCGGCGAAATCGAGGGTGATGAAATCGTATGCCCTCGGCATGGCGCTCGTTTCTGCATTAAATCAGGGGCTGTCACAGCGCCACCAGCCTATGAAGATATTGAAACATTCGATGTGAGAGTACATGCGGGCAGAATAGAAGTGAATAGCAATAATTAAGCATCTACTGGTGAAGTAGACAAAGATGCAACACCCCCTGGTGTACCATCAAGACTCCCAGGTGTTGCAGGAGAAGCCAGCGGTGAAGTTATGGACATTAATCTGTGTTTAGCAGAACAGGCAGTAAAATAATCCTCAATTTCTTTGAGCAACTCTTGATTAACCTGATGTACTGGCACATTATCCCAAATATTGTCGAGAAACCTTTGCCAAATGCTCGTTTCCATTGTCACATCCTCTGCCTGGCGATCACTGGACAATGCTAACCAGTTATTTTGCTTAAGTGTGATTTCCTCACCATCAGGATCTTGACCTAAGTTAAGCGAGCCTTGACTCTCATCCTGCTGTATTAACTGTTTTGCAATTAGCTCATAGAATACATAGCGCATTAAACGAGGCGTCTGCACTAGTAACGCGACAACTTCTTTTTTGATTTTATTGCCTTTGACCACCATGCCTGCAAACTGAGCTAATTTATCTGCTTCATATTTATATCTTTCCTCAAGTGCTGTTGTACGTTCTGAGTCTGGTAATACATAAGCTGTCTGTAAAATCCGCATCAAATGTTTAAGCGCATACACTACTTCTGTATATTTTTGCTTGTCCTGCCATTGTTCTAATTGTTTATGGTACTTCGTTCTTGCATTTTCCATACTTGTTGTTAAATATATCCTGAAATCATCCCAGAAAATACCCGGCAATTTGACCCATAAGACATCCACATCATTAGGTGTCTTTTCAGAAAGCATAATCTTTCTTAGTTCTTTAAATAAGTGCTTACGTTCATTGGCATAATATGATTTTGGATTATCAGAGGTCCGAATACGCCCTTGCTGACATAGATAATTAAACCAATGACAAGCCTGCAGAGGCTGTCCTTTTGCCTTATAAAGTTCATATAAGCGAGCAGCAATCTCATTGTCCATTCCAAGTGAATAATCTAAGTATGGCTTAAGGTCAGATAAACATTCGTCCGTCTGGTAATTATCACTAATGTTATCAAATTGCTCTTCAAAGAATTGTTGTGTATAGGTGGTTATA